>NZ_MTSZ01000009.1 GCF_002118315.1 Kiloniella majae | reverse complement strand
ATCCTGATCGGGGCTTCTGTCTTTTCGCTGGTCTTTAGAGGACTTGGCGGTGATGACATGGTCCATGAGTTCCTCAGCCACATGCCCGGGGGAACCTATGGGGCGCTTGTGATCGTCATGCTGGTGATGTTTGTCCTGGGCTTCTTTCTGGACTTTATCGAGATCACCTTTGTGGTGGTGCCTATTGTCGCCCCGATCCTGCTGATGAGTGATATCAGTCCGGTGTGGCTGGGTGTGATGATGGCCATGAACCTGCAGACCTCCTTCCTGACACCACCCTTTGGCTTTGCCCTCTTCTATCTCAGAGGTGTGGCACCTAAGGAAGTCACGACCATGCAAATCTACAAGGGTGTTATTCCCTTTGTGATTATTCAGATCATTGCTCTGCTTATTCTGGCACTCTTTCCAGAACTCGCAACTTGGTTACCAAAGGTCATCTTTGGCTAACACAACAGCTTAAAGATCCATCAAAAAGCCGCTGAGGAAAACTTCAGCGGCTTTTTCTTTGTGCTATTACATTGAAGTAAGAAATTTTAAATAAGGGTACGGTAAAAAATGCGATAATTTATTGGATCAAGTCGCGGGATATGATAGCATGTAAAAATTATCTATAATATACAAATAGAGCTTATGATGTTACGTGATTTATCATTACAAAGCACATTTATGGGATTGTTAGTTGCCTTTGTGGGATTTGCCAGCTCTTTTGCTGTTGTTCTTCAAGGCATAAGAGCTGTTGGTGCTTCGGAAGAACAGGCAGCGACTGCGTTAATGATTTTATCTATCGCGATGGGGGTATGTGCCATTGTTCTTAGCCTTTACAGCAAGCTCCCTATTAGTGTTGCCTGGTCAACACCCGGTGCAGCACTATTAGCGAGTACAAGTACTGTACCAGGTGGTTTTTCAGTTGCGGTTGGTTCATTTATTCTTTGTGCTATTTTATTTATTATAGCAGGCCTTTGGAAGCCCTTGGGAAAAGCCGTCAATAAAATTCCGGGTGCTCTTGCCAATGCTATGCTTGCGGGTATTTTGCTGGGTTTATGTTTGGCACCCGTAAAAGCAATCGCAGAAAAGCCGGTCTTTGGACTATGCATTCTTTTAGCCTGGATTATAGCAGGACGTATAAATAAATTACTCGCTGTTCCCTCGGCCCTTGTTGCTTTAATTCTCATCATGATTTTTGGCATAGATTTCACAGCCGCAAATAAAGATGATCTTTTCAGTAATATCATCCCTTCATTTACAATGGTTTTCCCTGAATTCAGTTTAGCCGGGTTAATCGGAATTGCCATTCCTCTTTTCATTGTAACAATGGCTTCGCAAAATGTGCCGGGCATCACAGTTCTCAAAATTCATAACTATGAGCCAAATTCAGGTCCTTTGATTGCTATTACAGGACTCTTTTCAGGCATCAGTGCTCTTTTCGGCGGACATGCTGTTAATCTGGCTGCTATTACAGCAGCAATGTGTGCAAGCGAAGATGCACATCCAGATCCGACAAAACGCTATTGGTCGGCGGTTATAAGTGGTTTTGGGTATATTGTATTTGGATTGCTTTCGGGTCTTGTGACAACATTTGCTGTTATTGCACCAAGCATTTTAATTGCTGCAGTTGCAGGGCTTGCCTTGATAGGCGCTTTTTCCAATGCTGCTCTTGCAGCCTTTAGTGATCCCGATAGCAGAGAAGCGTCCGCTGTCACCTTTTTGATTACAGCTTCTGGGGTTACTTTTTTTGGAATTTCCGGGGCTTTTTGGGGATTGTTAGCAGGAGGCCTAATTCTCTACATAACGCACCTATTTTCCTTAAAAAGAAAGCTAACAGCTTAAATCATGAGTTCGCTCGATAAAAAGCTAAAGGCGATATCAGCATATGATATCGCCTTTTAGTTAGCTGAATTTGTTCGTTCTTGGGAAGCCAGTCGGTGGCAAACGTCCTGCACTTGCCCTGCGCCCATGCCAATCAATGATCTCATTACGGGTCCAAGTGCGTCCAGATGTATCGCACCAGGTCAGCCCCTCACCTTTTTCCATACCGTTTTTAAAGGTTTTGATGTCTGACAGACCACCATCTCTGTATTTTTGAAGGATAACGCCACGACCTCTAGCCATTTCCGGTAATTCTTCAAGTTTGAAAACCAACAGTTTTCTGTTCTCGCCAATGACCGCCACCATGTCATCGTGTTCACCAATTTGGTAACAGATAAAAGCGCTTGCCCCGTCGGCCACATTTAAAACTTGTTTGCCTGTTCTCGTTTGGGCAATGACATCATTCTCGTTTATCTGGAAACCTCTGCCATCGGTCGAAGCTAGTAACAGTTGTTGGCCTGGGCGATACACAAGGATATCGACAATTTCCTGATCATTCGGCAGGTCCAGGATAAGGCTCAAGGGTTCGCCAAAACCACGACCTCCGGGCAATTTATCTGCACCTAATGTATAGAAGCGACCATTGCTGGCAAAGACAAGGAGCTTGTCGGTTGTTTGCGCAAGAATAGAAAAGCGCCCGGTATCGCCTTCTTTGTACTTGGCATCACTGGTATCTTCCTGATGGCCTTTCAGCGCACGTATCCAACCCTTTTCAGAACAAAGGATTGTCAAAGGCTCTTTTTCAATAACGGCTTCAAGGGGAACAAAAACATCAGTTGGAGCATCTGTTACTTCTGTACGACGCTTTCCGAGGTCGGTTTTTTGACCATAGGCTTTACGCAAATCTTTGATTTGATTGCCAACAATTTCCCATCGACGTTCTTCACGGGCGAGAATATCTTCCAGATCTGCTTTTTCAGCTGTTAGATCAGCATGCTCCCCCTTGATGGCAATTTCTTCAAGCTTTCTCAACGCACGTAAGCGCATATTAAGGATGGCTTCAGCTTGCACTTCAGAAAGAGAGAAACGTTTTATAAGTGCTTGTTTCGGCTTATCTTCTTCCCGGATAATTTTGATAACTTCATCCAGATTAAGATAGGCAATCAAATAGCCTTCGAGAATTTCAAGGCGAGTTGCAATCTTGCCCAAACGGAAGTTACTAGCCCGAACAAGAATAACATGTCGATGATCAAGGAATGCCTGCAAGACTTCACGCAAATTCATAACGCGTGGAACCTGATCTGCATCCAGGACATTCATATTTAAGCTTGCTCGACTTTCCAGTTCCGTCAGCTTAAACAGTGATTCCATCAAGACGACAGGGTCGACATTACGGCTTTTGGGTTCAAGAACCACACGAATATCTTCGGCAGACTCATCACGAACGTCATTGAGCAGGAAAAGCTTTTTATTGTTAATAAGCTCGGCGATTTTCTCAATCAGCTTGGATTTTTGAACCTGAAACGGAATTTCAGTGATAATAATCTGATATTGCCCGGCTTTGAGATCCTCTGTTTCCCACTTTGCCCGAACCCGGAAAGATCCCCGCCCCGTGCTATAGGCTTGCAAAACAGCATCGCGCCCTTCGACCATAACGCCGCCCGTCGGGAAATCTGGTCCAGGGATAAAATCAACGAGTTTGTCAAAACCAACATTTGGGGTTTTGATCATATATAGGAGCGCATCACAAATTTCGCCAACGTTATGCGGGGGAATTGATGTCGCCATCCCCACGGCAATTCCCTGCGCGCCATTCGCTAACAGGTTGGGAAAAGCAGATGGCAAAATACACGGTTCATCAGACTCACCGTCGTATGTCGGACGCATATCGACAGTATCTTGATCAATATCCCTAAGAAGTTCACCGGCAATCGCGGTCAGACGGGCTTCTGTATACCGCATTGCGGCAGCATTATCCCCGTCAATATTCCCAAAATTACCCTGACCATCGATCAAAGGAAATCTAAGCGAAAATTCCTGTGCCAGTCTGACAAGGGCGTCGTAAATAGATTGGTCACCATGAGGGTGAAATTTACCCATGACATCCCCGACTACACGAGCGGACTTTTTAAAACCTGACCCGGGATCAAGCTTCAGTTGACGCATAGCATAGAGAAGACGCCTGTGGACAGGCTTCAAACCATCGCGGACATCCGGCAAAGATCTGGACATGATAGTTGATAGTGCATAACTGAGATACCGGTCAGAAAGTGCATCAACGAAACGAATATCCCGAATTTCCTGGGACGGAACTCTATCTGAAGAACTGCTCATATACCCCTCACAAACTCTTGTTTCATTTTACTCAACAGTTCCGTTGAAGCAACTTGTTTGAACGAATTATGAGACGAATAAAGAGTTGTTAAGATAAAGAAATCATCATTTTGCGGCAAAAGGAGATGACGTGATAAGTCTTTCCCACAAACCTTCGTTTTTCATATGGGTAAGGGTTTCATCAAAGTTATCAATAAAAGCCTGACCGAAAGGAGATTCTTTTGACACAAGAAGCGGGAATTTGGGACTGGAATCCATCACGATAGGTAAAATCTTTAGTTGCTCTTCCAACCTTAGTTTTTTGATAAAGCTGGTGGCAACGGGCTCTGCATGAATGATGATATCTGTCTGTCCTTGGGCCAAATGTTTCAAGCAGATATCAAGTGTCGGCACGACGAGGTATTTCATATTTTTTTTACGGTAAAATACTTTTGCCCACCCGTTTCCAAGGACGTCACAATATCGCTTTGATTTCAGCGTTGTTGTAATATCTATTTCGGACTTAAACCTGAACTCTTCTTCTGAGCCACTGCGAACAATTGGCTGAAAGCGTAAGGGAAAAACTATGCTTTGTGATGTCCGAGAAAACTTTAATCTTTCGGCTGTTGGCGTGGTAATAAAAGCATCTACTTCACCGGATTTAACAGCTTGCTGTGCCCGTGCCCAAGGGAAACCATGATGCTCAACAGGGATACCCATTCGTTGTTGAATAATACTTTCCATGAGTTGTGGAAGTATGCCTGTTACTGTATTAGCTGAACCAACAGAAATCGGTGCCCAGGATTCTGCATAAGCGATTTTGAATGGCAGTACTTTTTTCTCTTCAGCAAGTAGCGAAAAAGAAAAAACCGAAAAACACCATACCAGAATAATAAGCACTGAATTGCGTGCCAAAATCGCCTCCAATTAAACTTAACAAGCCGCATACTATCGTATGTTTGCGTTCTCAACAAACTATTAAGTTATATGAAATTCTCTACAAGGCGATCACGTACAGATGGCAAAGATTTATCATGAGGGTGAAATAAATGACGTTCCAAAAAATGTCCGGCAATTTCAAGCCCTTGAGAAATTTCAGTCATTCCGCCCCCGCCTTGTCCCAACAAGAACAGTGGAAGTGGAAAGAGTTTGTCTTTGTAGGGTTCTCCCGCCGCCAAAGACACTGCTCTTCCTGATTTGGGACTAATGTAAGCTAGCTGGTCATTGTTTCCTCCACCAGCACAAGCACTAAGGTCAATACCAAACCCAAGCGCGGATAGCTGAGCCAGTTCCCAGCGGACATAAATCTCTCCCCAGAAGTCACTTTCCAGGTGTTCAAGAAGAACTAAAAAGCCTTCATAAAAGGATGAATTTTCTTCACGTTCAGGTACAGATTGTTCGCAAATCGCTGCAGCTGATAGTAATGCGGCAAGACGTCCCGGTTCATCAAAAAGGCGGCCTGAAATATTATCGAGGACTTCGGCATCGTAATGTCCCAAGTGTTCAGCTAGACGTCCGCTCCATCTCACATGAAGACGATTTCCCGGCTCAAAGGTAGAGCGTTTTTTGATACTTTGCCCCCCCCGAACCAAACCTGCATGACGTCCGTGCCCACGGGTTAAAACCTGTGCAACGAGGTCATTTTCGCCAAAAGGCCGCGCAGAAAGAAGTATCCCCTCGTCTTCCCAATTTATCATCACGCAACCTCACCCAATACAAACAAAAGAACAACAGGTGAACATATTAGTCATTTTCAAGTCAGAGATCTAGAAAAGAATGCCAGAAAGTGTGCAAGAAATAACAAGATGCATGTTTGTACTTAACTGTTAAAATCCAGCCCCATTTCCCGATATCTTTCGGGATCGTCAGCCCATTTTTCACGAACTTTAACATAAAGAAACAGATGAACTTTTCGCTCAATCGTTTCTTGTAGATCTTGTTGAGATTTAGATCGGATCAGCTTGATTGTTCTACCCCCCTTACCCAGACACATTGCTTTGTGTTGTTCTCGCTGAACATAAATAGTCTGCGATATCTTGACACTGCCATCGTCAAAATCTTCCCAACTTTCGGTTTCTACCGTCAGGTTATAGGGAAGTTCATCATGAAGGTTCAAAAACAATTTTTCGCGTGTAATTTCTGCCGCAATGGATCTCATTGGGTGATCTGACAGTTGATCTTCCGGGTATAGCCACATGCCTTCGGGCACAGCGTTGGCCAGATGATCCAACAGGTCATTTACTCCGTCACCTTCTTGTGCCGAAATCATGAAAATTTCCGAGAAAACACCCATAGCCATAAACTCTTGCGCCAAGGCCAAAAGTTTTTCCGGTTTTATGGAATCAATCTTATTAAGTGCCAAGATTGCTTTGCGATCCTGCTTTTCCAACCCTGCTATAATTGCGCGGGTATCTTCACCGATCTTCTTTTTGGATGCATCGTGTAGCACAACAACAATTTCTGCATCTCCCGCGCCCTGCCAAGCCGATGATACCATAGCACGCTCAAGACGTTTTTTCGGTGCAAAAATACCCGGCGTATCAACAAATATAAGCTGAGCATTCTTGTGCATTGCGATGCCACGAATTTGCGATCTGGTGGTTTGCACCTTATGGGTCACAATAGAAACCTTGCCTCCAACCATTCGGTTCATCAAGGTAGATTTTCCCGCATTCGGCGCCCCGATCAATGCAATAAATCCGCAACTCATATCTGCTGGTAATTCTGTGCCAAGCACGTCTTTTATTTCAGAAGGGGTTTCATCTTTGTTACTCATTATTACATGCCATTTTCGCTGATAAACCGTAGAAGTTCTGTTGCTGCTTCCTGCTCACCCTTACGCTTTGAATTACCCTGTTTAATGACAGGATCAAGGCCTTTGACCGAAACCTGAATATTAAAAAGGGGCGCGTGCGGCGGGCCAGAGCGTGAAACTTCTTTGTAGGTTGGTAAAGGCAATCCTCTACCCTGTGCCCATTCCTGCAAGGTTGATTTTGCATCCTGCGGAGGCGAAAGATCCTGATTTAAGAGGGGCTTCCAGTTCTTTGCAATAAACCGTTGAGCGGCACTATACCCAGCATCCAGATAAAGAGCCCCTATCAATGCTTCGCAGACGTCTGCTTGAAGTGCCGGGTTTTCGCGTTCACCGCTTTCCTCTTCACCTTTTGCAAGGACAATAAGTTTATCAAAACCGAGTTTCTGTGCAACAAGAGCAAGCGCTTCACGACGTACCAACGCTGTAAAGCGCTTCGCAAGAGAACCTTCGCTCTCTTTGGGGAAAGAGTGCAAAAGCATATCGGCGATAACGAGTCCAAGAACCCGATCACCGAGGAACTCAAGCCTTTCATAGCTGTCAGCAACGATCAAATTTCGACCACAGGCACTGGGGTGTGTTAATGCTTGCTTGACTAACTGTGGTCGATCAAATTTATGTTCCATTTTTATCGTAACTGTAGCGAGGTTACGATTATGGAATTCATCAATCGATGGCATTAAAAATACGTCCAAATCTAATCATTGATGGCCATTTCCAAACTTCCCACCAATCGCCATAGTCTTCACCACCATCATCGCCACGATGAGAGAAGAACAGCACATCAGCACGGCCGATAAAGTTTTCGAAAGGCACAGGACCGACTTGATTTAATACTCGACTGTCAGAGCTATTATCACGGTTATCTCCCATAAAGAAGTAATAACCTTTTGGCACAAGGTAGGGTCCAAAATTATCTAAATATTCAGAATCACTTCTTTCCCATATTGAATGCTTTACTCCATTGGGAAGAGTTTCTTCGTATTCTTTGGTATTCAGGGGGATTCCATTTCGGCCATCACCAATCTTTACAATCTTACGCGGGACAACAGTATTGTTGATGTAGAGTTGCCCTTGTTTTACCTGTACTGTATCGCCAGGCAGGCCAATCAATCGCTTAATGTAATCGATGTTCGTGTCGGTAGGTTTTCTGAAAACGATGACATCCCCTCGTTCAGGCTCGCTGCCAAGAATACGCCCTTCGAAATTATCGCCAAAGATTTTAGCCCCAAATGGGAAAGAATATTTACTGACACCGTATGAATATTTGGAAACAAAAAGATAATCACCGATCAAGAGTGTCGGCTTCATTGAACTCGATGGAATATTAAAGGGTTCAAAAAGAAATGTCCGTACCGTTAAAGCGATCAACAGTGCATAGACAACTGTTTTGACAACACCTTCATCTTCTGTTGTTTTTTCCACGTCTTCTGACCCAGTCGTCATTTTGTTAATTCCATCATTTCATCGGTAAAATCAAATTTTATCCGATTATTTTAATTATGCTTCGGCACTGCAGAAATAATTACGAAGGCCTGCGCGTGCGGGTAATCGTCAGATATAGTCACATGTAGCTGAGCTGTCATCCCCTGAGGGGTAATATTATTCAAATGCTCCAAGGCAACCCCGGAAAGTTTAAGTACAGGCTGCCCTCTTTCGTTGTTAGTAACACCTATATCAGTAAAGAGTACACCTTGTCGCCAAAGACCAGTACCAAGCGCTTTGGCACAGGCTTCTTTTACCGCAAAACGTTTGGCATAGGTTGCCGCCGGATCGGGGCGAGAGGCTGCTCTTTTCTTTTCTTCTTCGGTAAAAACCCGATTGGTAAATCGATCTCCAAACTGTGCGAGAGATTTTTCAATACGTCTGATATCGACGAGATCATTTCCAATCCCCAGTATCATCGCAATCTCTCAGCCAGAATATTATAAAATGAAAAAAGGATGATCAATTTCGGGCCCGTTCAACAGAATTGACAACAGACATAGCCCGAAGAGCAGCGGTAATATCAGCCAGATGCTTAACATCTGTCACATCAACATCGACCATCATTTCAAAGAAATCCATCGAGCGATGAACGATCTTCAAGTTACTGATATTGCCTTGATTTTTACCAATGACGACGGAAATTCCACCCAGACAGCCGGGCTCATTGGCAACAATCAACTTAAGCCGTCCTGTATGTTGCGGACCTTCAACTTCCATGGCATCCCAGGAAACATCAATCCATCGCTCAGGCGTATCCTGATAGTTTACCAGATTATCACAATCGATTGTATGAATTGTCACGCCCTTACCTGTGGTAACAATCCCGACAATACGATCACCTGGCAAGGGATGACAGCACCGGGCATAATGCACAGCCATTCCAGGAATAAGCCCTTTGATCGGAAGTGCATTGTCTTTTGTGCCTGATGTCTTTTGCTTTTTACGTTGTGTGCCCGGGCTTGGGGATTTTGGCAGAACCCTTGCGCCAGGATACACCGCGACCAATACTTCCCTTGCCGAGTGGTGCCCCTGTCCTACGCTGACATAAAGATCTTCTGACTGATCCATATGGAACTTGCCAAGAATGCCTTCGATGCCCTTTTCCGTAAATTCGTACCCTTCTTGACGAAAAATTTTCTGAACCATTTGATGCCCGAGAGAGCTGTATTGATCGCGCTCCTGAAGTCTTATATAGCGACGAATACAAGCTTTGGCCTTACCTGAGACAACAAACTTTTCCCAATCGGGCGACGGGCTTTGGTTCTTTGAAGTAAGAATTTGAACCTGATCACCATTATGCAAAATCGATCGAAAAGGAACCATACGCCCGTTGACTTTGGCCCCGACACAGGTATTTCCAACTTCGGTATGCACAGCATAGGCAAAATCAATGGGGGTCGAACCGCTCGGCAGAGAAAGTAACGCTCCTTTAGGAGTAAAACAGAAAACCTGATCCTGGAACATTTCCATCTTGGTATGTTCCAGAAACTCTTCCGGGTTTGAAGCGTGATCCAGAATGTCCAGGAGTTCACGGAGCCAGCGGTATTGCCGCCCCTCCATATGCTCTCCGCCCTGTTTATATGACCAGTGTGCCGCAACACCCATTTCAGCAATATCGTGCATTTCGGCAGTTCGGATTTGCACCTCAATTTTGTGCTTTTCCGGGCCAATTACACAGGTATGGATCGATTTGTAGCCGTTGGGTTTTGGTGTTGATATGTAATCTTTGAAACGACCAGGGACAACAGGATAACTACCGTGGATAACACCTAATGCCTGATAGCAGTTCGACATGTCTTTAACGATAAGACGAAATGCCATGATATCTGAAAGCTGCTCAAAAGTAACAGCTTTACGCTGCATCTTCTTCCAGATCGAATACGGTGCTTTCAGGCGCCCGAAGACTTCGCCCTCAATGCCCTGGGCTTTTATAACCCTGTTAAGTTCGTCAATGATCTTCTTGGCAAGGTTATCATTATCCTCACCTTTGAGAAATTCCAAACGCTTAACAATAGATTCCCGAGCTTCTGGATTAAGTTCGGCAAAAGAAAGATCTTCCAGTTGATCTTTAAATCGATGCATACCAATACGCTCGGCCAAGGGAGCATAGATATCCATGGTTTCACGGGCGATACGGCGACGCTTTTCTTCTTTTTTGATATATTTAAGCGTTTGCATATTGTGCAAACGGTCCGCCAGCTTCACCAGTAAAACCCGGATGTCATCAGACATGGCGAGAACAAGCTTCCTAAAGTTCTCGGCGTATTTACTTTCTTCTGATTGAAGTTCTAGACGTGTTAGTTTTGTGACCCCGTCAACCAGTCTGGCAATGTGAGCCCCAAATGCTTTTTCAACGGTTTCCAGGCTGGCTTCGGTGTCTTCAACGACATCGTGCAACAAGGCTGTAATAATGGAATTGTGATCCAGTTTCAGATCAGTCAGGATCCCAGCAACTTCGACTGGGTGCGAGAAATAAGGATCACCAGATGCCCGTTTTTGAGAACCATGATATTTGGTCGCAAAAACGTACGCTCTGTTTATAGCATCTTCATCTGCGTCATGATCATAAGATTTAACGCGCTCAACCAACTCAAACTGACGGATCATGGTGGATCAAACAGCCCTTATGCAAAAATATAGCCTTCCAGAAAATGATACGCCGTGAAAAGGCGTAGGCCAAGCTCTGGAAGGCTATATTCTTAGAATTATTTGCTAAACTGGGTTTATTTACTCAGAATCTTTAGCAAGTTCGGTTGGTGTATCTTCAACAGACATACCATCAGCATTAGCAAACTGTTCGCCAGCATCTGCGGCGATAAGGGCTTCTGGGCCAATTGCATCAAATTCAGGCTCATCTTCATCAACTTCAGAAAACGCGGCCTGTTTTTGGAGACCTTGCACCAAGGAGGACTTCACGGCGTCGAGGCTAATGGTCTCTTCTGCGATTTCGCGAAGAGAAACAACGGCGTTTTTATCGTTATCCCGCTCTACAGTAAGCGGAGCGCCAGATACGATCTCTCGTGCGCGCTGGGCTGAAAGCATAACAAGTTCAAAGCGATTAGGAACTTTTTCTACACAATCTTCGACTGTGACGCGTGCCATAGATGATAACTCCAGTAGTCGTAGTTAACCCTTCAACAGGGTATTGAATCGATGCAATATATGAAGCAGTTCATAAGAACGCAAGGATAATCAACATTATCCTGTTAAAAAAACTTCACCCGAATTAGTTGCCTAGTTTTCAGAAGAACTATCAGAATATTCAATTGTTTCCTGATCAACTGGTATGGTCAGGGAAAGCTCTTTTGCTGTTTTATCTGTAACCGGGTGTCGCCAGTCTTCATCAATATCGAGTAGAGGTAAAAGAACAAAAGCCCGCTCATGCATGCGTGGATGCGGTATTATAAGGTGATCCCCCGAAGAACTTACAAAATCATTATAAGCGATTATATCCAGATCGAGTATACGGGGCGCGTTAATGAAAGGCCTGACGCGACCAAACTCGTTTTCTATGTCATGCAGTAGCTCTAAAAGTTCATCTGGCGCTAAATCCGTTTGAATTTGCGCAACAGCGTTTACATACCAGGGTGCATCTGAAATTGGTACCGGTGCCGTTTTCAACCACCTCGATTGTTTTACAATTTCGACCCCAAGCTCTTCTAATCTGGACAGAGCTTTTTTACATGTTTGCAAAGGAAGGCCATGTTCAGGGCTCTCGAGATTGGCCCCAATTGCAATGATGATCACTTGGTTACTGCCTTAAATGATATTTCGTTTTCCGATAGAACAGTTAACTATCATATCTCAGCAAAACTTAAAGCCGAATGATTTAGTAACAATCTAAGAGCACAACGACTTCCGGTACTGTGAAGGGCTGATCCCCATACTAGCCTTAAAATCGCGGCTAAAATGGGCGCTATCAGAAAACCCCAAGCAAAATGCGATCGCAGTTAAAGAGCTCTTTTCATGGGAAAGCATATTACAGGCGAATTGAATTCGAATGAGTCTGATTAATTTCGAAAAATTTAGATTGGACTGGGTTAAAAGACGCTGTAGAGAACGGATTGAATACCCCATTTCAAAAGCAACGTCTTCAATCTTCCATATCCGGCTAATATCATTGGCGATATGTCGAGTTACTCTTTTAACCTTATCCCGGTTTTGCAGTGGCTTGATCGGAGGCAATTCTAAGTTCAACTCTGGTTGAGAATTATCATGATCAATCTGGCGTGGGATAACTGTATGCCAGGCAATAAGCCAACGACTTGTGTCCAATCCACATGCCAACATGCCGTTGTTTTTTGGTAGTGTGAATTGCAACTTTTCCCTTACTTTAAGCCAATCCCCCTCTCCATCCTGCATATAACATTCAAGGTTTTGGCAGCCGATTATTTCAAGCAAGGCAATCATGATCCCGCAAATCAGTAAGTTCTCTGGTGTACTTGGTTGATGTCCCTCTATGCCATAACGCGTAAACAGGGCAGAGTAATCTGATTTTTCTTCTATTCTTAATCTGTTTGTTGAATGCGCATAGCGTTCAAACCGGTTCCACTTATCAAATAGAATTTTAGGTGTTCGAGACCGTAAAGCATAATACCACACAGGATCATATTCGATTGTATTGATTGCTTGTCCGAGAGAAAGCAGAGAGATGGCTCCGGCTTTCTCGAGTAGCGTTTTTAAAAGCTCTCTTTTCGTATCCGCAGAAACATAAGCATTACGAACAGGGTCTAGTGGTTGCTCAGTTATTGCCAATAATCCCGGATAGATAGAATTTATTTGCTCCTGAACAAGTACACTCAAGCTGGCTTTTGCAAAATTCTTAATGTGTCTCCTCCTCTTAAGAATAAAGTAGGCTTCATTCAGAGCAAATCGTCATAGGTAATTGGCAAATTCCGAACCCGTTTACCGGTTGCATTAAAAACAGCATTGGCAACTGCCGCCGCCACAGGTGCCAAAGCGGCCTCTCCCACGCCTGTGGCTGGTTGCTTAGATTTTATCATTTCAATAGACATTTCAGGGCATTCGTCATGCCTTAAAATCTGATATCCATCAAAATTATTTTCAACAACCCGCCCTTCCTCAAAAGTTATTCTTTCTTTCATCGCCATACTGCATCCCCAAACAAGGTTGCCCATTATCTGGCTTTCTACTTGTTGAGGATTGATAATAGTCCCGCAATCCTGAACACAGTTGATTTTACGGATAAAAATAGTTTGTTCAGAATGATCTATATCGACTTCGGCTGCAACGGCAACAGGCGTTTGATTTTTATAAATTGAGCAGGCCACGCCATACCCATGGTCTCGCTCTATAGCTTTTTCAGGTAAATGAGTTTTTTGAAGGCCAGAAATCATTTTCCCCAAGGTTATCAGAACATTTTTTAAACGCACATGATCTGATGACAAGTTTTGAAGACGAAAATCTAACGGATCAATCTCAACTTTGTGCGCTAGTTCATCCATCATACTTTCGATTGCAAAACAATTTGGAGCTGACCCCAACCCGCGCCATGCACCAATAGGCACTTCTGTTCTAATATCAGAGTATCGAACACGCTGATTTGTAATGTTATAAGGATTAAGGCTTCCTCTGGCGGTTCCTTCATCCGCTTTAAAACTATCGACCACCCATGCTATCGATTTTGGAATAGGGCCAGTGATAATTGGAGAAGACGCAAAATCATGTTGCCAATAATCTATACTGCCGTCTGATCGAACGCTCGCCTCGATTAGATGAGAATACGGCGGTTGAAAATAGTTATTTTGAAACTCGTCTTCTCTTTGCCACTCCACTTTCACTGGCTTACCAACAAGCTTGGAAAGTAAAGCAGCCTCCTCGGCGGGCTGACATAGAACTCGTCCACCAAATCCCCCCCCCACACGAAGCGAGTGAACGACGACATCCTGAAGGTCATTACCAAAGAGTTTTGCAACTCTGTTTTGTACAAAAAACGGGTCCTGGCTTCCGCACCAAATTTCAACCTTGCCCTGCCGCACCCATGCCGTAGCAGCACGGGTCTCCATAGACGCATGTGCCATATAAGGGGTAGAGTAACTGGACTTTATAACTTTTGAATTTCTGGCAAACTCTTTATTATCAATTTTATTAACAAGAATGTGCTCTAAATCATTATTTTTTATAACTTTATTTACATCAATTCGCTCAAGCAACTCCGTTGTATTAATTCGAGACAATTGCCAAATAACATTTATTTCTTTAACCGCCAGACGTAACGAAATCGGATCTTTTGCCACAATAGCGACCACGTTTTTTTCTATTTGTTTTTCAACTCTGATAACGCCTTCTATATTCTCAATATTATTCAAATTGATCTTTTTGATATTTGCTCCCAATGCGGGAGGTCGAAAAAAATGACCAAACAGCATATCAGGTATTTTGAAATCACGGGCATAGATCTCTGCTCCTGTAACAATACTTTTCATCGTAGAAGATATTCGATTATGCCCGACATGATGATGTTTTCTGGAGTTTTGCAGGGAATATAATTCAACATTCTGGTTTTCTTCCATATCCGTATCTTTAAGAAAGAAGGGTTCGTCCGAAACCAAATCACGATAAAAGATTTTGTCACCATCACTAAGCTTGAATCCATTATTGTCATCATTGACAGTTTCCGCTTCAACCCCGGCAATATTACTGGCCCGTCCCCTTAAAGCTTCGCGCATGTGTGCTGCACCGTAGGCAACAGGCTGCCAGAATTTGTTAATCCCTTCTGAACCAACGGTCATTTTAAAAGGGGGAACCTGGTCTGTCGAAGCTGTCAGGCACTCTACATCAGTAAAATCAACATTAAGCTCTTCGGCAACGATTTGGCTAAGTCCAATTGTTACCCCCTGCCCCATCTCTATTCTGGGGCAAAAGAACTTAACCTTGCCCAATGGCAACAACTGAAACCAGTAAAGCGCATTTTCAGCAACAGGATCGGATGTTGAGGGTAAGGCAGGTAAAATTGAACTGCAGGAGCTCAGGAAGGTGATGCCAACCGTTGACCATCCTGTCGCGTTTAAAAAACGTCGCCTTGATAGAGACATATCTTTTAGAGAATGAACCATCACTCTTTCCCTCGCACGACTTCATTAATTGCCGCTTCAATTTTGGGATAGGTGCCGCAACGACACAGATTTCCAGACATAGCCTCTCTAATTTCAGCTTTTGATGGTTGATTATTTTCCCTCAAAAGAGCTGAAGCTGACATAAGTTGACCCGATTGACAGTATCCGCATTGCGGAACAGCATTTCTGATCCATGCCTTTTGAAGAGGATGTAATCCGTTAACAGAAAGCCCTTCAATTGTTGTGACCGCCTGTCCATCGATCTCTTCTAATAAGGTCTGACAGGAACGAACGGCTTGCCCATCCAAGTGTACCGTACAGGCACCACAAAGCCCCTGCCCACAACCATATTTGGTTCCCATTAAACCAAGAACATCCCGCAAATAATTTAAAAGCGACAAGCTCTTTAATTGGTCAGGGACGGATAGATCGATTTTATTAACGATGATTTTCATACCTAATCTCCTGTTTTGAGTAAACTAGGTGAAACAAACGAGAATTAATTTGATAATCACGCCAATATCCAAAAATGGCGACAAGATATTCAATTTACATTTTGAATTTTTGAAAGCAGATAAGCCACAAGCGAAAAGTGTAAGTTTCAGGGTAATTCCTGTTAAATTAGAACGTCGTATTTATAGCTTTGGAAAATCGCTAAAATAATAATTTTAATTACCTTTTAATGTATTTTTACTTTAATTTGATTGTTGATAGGCGATCAAAAAAGAGTAAGCTTAGGGCAATAAGAAAAGAATATAATTTCGCGGGATCTGTTACTTTTTAAATATCTCGGTATAATCGCCGTTAATTTATGTTCTGAATGTTATTTAAATATATTTTTTTAAGGATTTAAAAATGAAATTTTATCCTCAGGAACGCGTAGCCTTATTTATTGACGGATCTAATTTATACGCCACCGCGCGCGCACTGGGATTTGATATTGATTACAAAAGGCTTCTATCATTATTTGCGGAACAGTGCAGTCTCGTTCGTGCCTTCTATTATACAGCCCTAATTGAAGATCAAGAATACTCACCGATACGTCCGCTTGTTGATTGGCTCGACTACAACGGTTACACAATGGTGACCAAACCAGCCAAAGAATTTACCGATGCGGCTGGACGTAAAAAGATCAAAGGCAATATGGATATTGAGCTGGCAATTGATGTCATGGAAATGTCTGAGCACATTGAACATATCGTCCTTTTCTCGGGCGATGGGGACTTCCGCCGCCTTATTGAAGCGGTTCAACGTAAAGGCGTTAAGGTAACTGTCGTATCAACAGTTCGCAGCCAGCCTTCTATGATTGCCGATGAGCTACGGCGTCAGGCAGATATCTTCCTTGATTTGATAGAACTCAAAAGTGAAGTTGGCCGCAAGGTATCAGACAATCGTCCCGCTACACCTAATCCTATCCAGGCTCTGGATAATCAGCCCGTCGACGAAGATGATTATGATGACGAATATTATGACGATGAAGACGATTACGATGAAGTGGACGACCGAGATTAATATCTCAACTGCCCTTCAACGGTAAAAAAGAAAAAGGCCACTTGATATTAATCAGATGGCCTTTTTCTTGATTAAGATGAGGAACGTTACCCGCGATCTTTAAGAATTCGCGACTGTTGGCGCTTCCAATCTCTTTCTTTTTCTGTATGACGCTTGTCGACGGCCTTTTTACCCCGGGCGAAACCAAGATTAATTTTGGCAATGCCTCTATCATTGAAATAAAGAGACATTGGGACAATTGTATATCCGTCCCTGCGACACATACCAATCAGCTTTGCCAGTTCTTTACGATGAACAAGTAACTTTCTGTGACGTTTAGGTTCATGGTTAAAGCGGTTTGCAGCTTCATAAACGGGTATGTTGGCATTAATCAAAAAGAACTCGCCCTCTTCTTCACTGGCATAGGCTTCTTGTATAGATGCCTTCCCCGTACGAAGAGATTTCACCTCTGTTCCTGTTAGAACCAGGCCTGCCTCAAGAGTGTCTTCGATATTATAATCATAACGGGCGCGGCGGTTAACCGCGACCGTATTGCCTTTGCCTGACGAAGCACTTTTCTTTTTTGACTTACCCATAAACTTAACCGTCGATCAGGCCTGCATGCGCCATGGCTGCACGAACACGATCTTCAGTCTCTTTGCTTACAGGTAGCAAAGGTAAACGAAGCATATTTGCGCCCCAGCCAAGAAGATTCATCCCGTATTTCACAGGCCCAGGGCTTGATTCAACAAAAAGAACCTCGTGAAGGGGTGTCAGCAGATCATTAATCTTGCTGACCTTCTCAAAGTCACTTGCCCACCAAGCTTCGTGCAATTCTGAACAAAGTTTCGGGGCAATATTCGCCGTTACTGAAATACATCCATGGCCACCAAGAGAAAGGAAAGGCACGATTGTCGCATCTTCACCGCTCAAAAGCATGAAATCATCACCACAGGCTAACCGTGTTCGAACAGGCAAGGCTAAATCAGCCGTCGCATCTTTGATACCCTGGATGCGTGGTAATTCTGAAAGTCGCTTAACGGTATCAACATCGATGTTAACAATACTACGCCCAGGTACATCATATAATATGATTGGAATATCAGTGTTGTCGTGAATAGCTTTGAAATGCTGATAGAGCCCTTCTTGGGACGGCTTATTATAGTATGGTGTTACAACAAGCGCCGCATCAGCACCAACTTCCTGTGCATGACGGGTGAAATCAATTGCCTCACGCGTGGAGTTTGAACCGGCACCAGCAATAACTGGCACCTTGCCCTTTGCAACTTCAAGACAAAGTTCTGTTACACGTTTATGTTCGTCGTGACCTAGGGTTGGCGATTCCCCCGTAGTTCCGACGGGGCATACCGCGTGGCTCCCTTGATCGATCTGCCACTGTACGAAGTTCTGAAACCGTTTCTCGTCAACATCACCATTTTCAAGCATGGGAGTTGCGAGAGCAGGAAAAGAGCCTCTAAAAAGCGGGCCGGTCATAGCGATACCTCAAAATATCATCGTTTCGTTGTCAAAAGGGCCGAATGCCTTAATGAAAGGCGGAGAATAGCGACAGATTTGCATTGCGAAAAGGCTAAATAAAGGGTTCGGTGTTATTTCTTTAATAGTTAAGGGATATCCTTGGTAAATATATGGCTAAATATATGCAGATTTAACGATAGAATCGCTGTTGTCTATTTTGTGATCATCCTTATGTGGTCAGGACTGCGAGTGACTGTTAAGGTTTGAACATGTTTGAAATTACGCGCCGGCTTCGGAAAACAAATTCTTTAAAAGTAATCGGGATAATCGGAATTCTTGGGAGTATTAATTTACTTCAGGAAACATCGACATCTCTGTCCTTCCCCTTATTCATAGGACAGGCAGAAGCAAATACTACGATAGAAACTAAAGATTTTATGACCGATAAGGCCATTTTCAAATCGGTTTCTCAGCATGTATCCCAAAAACAATATACGCGTGCTCTTGCCCAAGCTCAAAAGATCCAAGAACCTCTTATGCAAGACATTGCGCTTTGGATGATCTATTCCAAAGATGGATCAACAAGCGATTTTCAAGCACTTTCTATCTTTACGGACGATCCACTTAACTGGCCAAGACAGGCAAATCTCACCCGAAATGCAGAGAAAGTCCTTCCCGGTACGCTAACGAACCAACAAGTTCTAGAATGGTTTAAGGATCGCGCCCCCAGAAGTTATAATGGTTTGACGCGGTATGTTTCTGCGCTTGATGCCACTGGGAAAAAAGAAAAGTCAGCGACGTCGATAAAAAAATTCTGGATAGAACAGTATTTAGGAAAAACTGACGAAAAGAAATTTATCAACAAATACAAGTATATTATCACAGCTCAAAATCATATTGATCGCCTTGATACCTTGATCTGGAACAAGCATTTTGTCGCGGCGCAAAGACAATTACCAAGAGTATCCAAAGATCATCAGAACCTGGCAAAAGCCCGAATAGCCTTACTTACAGACAAGGGAAATGTCGATGGTTTGATCAATCAAGTCTCCGCAGAATTAAAAAAAGATCCTGCCTTGATCTATGCACGGGCGCGATGGCGTTTACGGGCAAATAAAAATCAAGAAACCATTGAGCTTCTTGATCCACCAATACCGACGGCCAGACAAGCTGATAAGTGGTGGCCAATTCGACATTGGGCCGCAAGAAAGGTCCTTGTACAAAAAGACCATGAAAAAGCCTATCGCATTGCATCTGGTCATGGCCTGACACAGGGCGTTGGCTTTGCTGAAGGTGAATTCCTGGCTGGCTGGATAGCCCTCAGAAAACTATCTATGCCTCGTCGGGCCTACACCCATTTTCACCATCTTTATAATGGCGTCAAATCCCCGATCAGCAAGGCAAGAGCGTCCTATTGGGCCGGGCGCGCCGCAAAAGATATAGGTCACGACGATTGGGCGACCCGTTGGTATAACCTTGCCGCGACACACCAAACAACTTTTTATGGCCAACAGGCAAGCTATGAACTTGGGCAAGAGCCTGCGATAAACATCGTGCACAAGAAAATTGATGCAGCACAAAAGGCAGCCTTTAGTGACAAAAAAATTGTACGTACGATAAAGCTCCTTGATCAATTGGGGGAAGACAAGCTGGTTATAACTTTTCTGACTCGTCTTCGACTGGATGCTCAGACGGATGAAGATCATATCTTGGCAGCTGAACTTGCCAATAAAGTCTCTCACCCGAATATCGCGTTGAGAACGGCAAAATCAGCGCGTCAAAAAGGTATTTTGTTACCGGATCTTCTTTATCCAGAAATGCAAATAGATGCGATCAAAGGTTCCAATGCAGAGCCCGCCCTTGTCCTTGCCCTCATCAGACAAGAAAGCGAGTTTAATCACAAAGCCATAAGTCATGCTGGCGCACGTGGTTTAATGCAATTGATGCCCGCTACGGCTAAATCTGTCGCAAAAAAAGAAAAGCTATCCTATAAGAAACGCCAGTTAACGGATGATCCCACTTATAACATACAGCTTGGTACGGCCTATTTATCTGATCTGATCGGATCTTTTGATGGATCGTATGTTATGGCACTGGCGGGCTACAATGCAGGCCCTCACCGTGTCCGTAAATGGGTGAAAGATTATGGTGACCCTAGACATTCCAATGTAAATATTATCGACTGGATGGAACAAATTCCTTTTAATGAAACAAGGAACTATGTCCAGCGTATATTGGAAAGCCATGTTATATATCGTAGTAAACTAAAACAGAACAACACAGCGATTACAGGTAACCTCCCCTTTTCCTTGTGGGGACATACAAACTCAGGAGGGTGATTATATCTAAGCTATATTCATCAATCCTGTGACCTAATGACAGACTATATTTTACTGTACTTTGTTTTCGCCCCATTTTAGCACATTCTTCTGCTAACTTTTTGCATGGTAATCAAACATGACGCAACGTGATATTAAGGCATTTGTTTTTGATGCTTATGGCACTCTATTGGATGTCCATTCAGCTGTTCATAAACTATCACGAGAGCTTGGCCCTAATGCGCAAGGCATTTCGGATATCTGGCGCACAAAACAATTGGAATATTCCTGGCTGCGCAGCCTGATGGAATCACATAGTGATTTTTGGAATGTAACCGCAGATGCTCTGACCTATGCCCTGAAATATCATGATATGGAAGATCAAGATTTGCACGCGCAGTTGATGTCGTTATATCTTGAGCTAACAGCTTATCAAGATGCCCTAAGTACATTAAAAGAAATAAATAAATACAAGCACGCTTCTCTTGTATTGAGTAACGGGTCTCAGGAAATGCTGGATAAATCTTTGGAGAATTCAGATCTCCAACCCTTTCTCGATAAAGCTATTTCTATTGACGATGTAGGGATCTACAAGCCAAGCCCGCAAGTATATAAATTGGCAACTGATTACGTTAAGTGTCAGCCAGAAGAGATTTTGTTTGTTTCTGCAAATGCCTGGGATGTCGCCGGTGCAAATCATTTTGGCTTTAGAGTAGCTTGGATCAATCGTTTTAAGCGTCCACCAGAAATTTTACCGGGCAAGCCTGAATTTATAATTGATAGTCTTTCCGAACTCAGTCAACTCTATCAGCCTAACAACTAATATTTTTGGAATTATTTACAATGCCCCCCATAGCACTTCCGACTTACGACGATATTTGTGAAGCCCGGGAGAACCTAAACGAAAAAGCAATCTATACACCGCTTATAGAAAATGCCGAATTAAACCGCATTACGGGTGGACGGATTTTTCTAAAGGCTGAAGTTCTTCAACATACCGGTTCCTTCAAATTCAGAGGGGCGTATAACTTCATCAGTACGCTATCTGCGAAGCAAAAAGAACAAGGTCTGCTTACATTCTCATCGGGAAACCATGCGCAAGGCGTAGCGTATGCATCCAAATTGCTTAACGCCAAAGCCACAATAATAATGCCGAGTGATGCCCCGGAAATCAAAATCGAAAACACACGCTCTTATGGGGCAAAGGTTGTTCTTTACGATCGCTTCAAAGAAGATCGGGAAGAAATTGGCGCTGATATTGTAAATTCTACAGACGCCTTGTTAATCCCCCCGTATGATCATCCACTTATTATTGCTGGCCAAGGTACTTGCGGCGCAGAAATTATCGAACAGTTGTCATGTAAAGGTGTAATTCCAGACGCAATGGTTTCCTGCTTTGGTGGCGGTGGTTTGACAGCAGGTATTGCACTTTCGGTTAAAGAGAAATCCCCAAACACTAAAATCTATTCTGCAGAACCTCTGGGGTTTGACGATATGTCCAGATCGTTGGAAGCAGGAAAGCGTGTGAGCAATGATCCGAATGCCAGATCTATTTGTGATGCTGTCTTAACCCCTACTCCGGGCAATATACCCTTTGCGCTTTGCAATGAGTTATTGGAACAAGGTCTTGTTGTTACAGATGAAGAGGTAAAAGCCGCAGTTAAGTTTGCCTTTAAAACACTTAAACTTGTTGTAGAGCCTGGTGGAGCAGTAGCTTTGGCTGCAGTTCTGCACAACAAGCTTTCAACAAAGAAAAAGGCCATCGCTCTTACCCTGTCCGGGGGAAACGTTGACCCTTCAATCTTTAAAATGTGTCTGGAAAGCTAGTTAGAGCTATTCCACGATGAAGAAGCTCCGTAAATGCTGGATTTCTTTTCGTCCGCTTTTTCTTCAGGCTTAACTTCGGTTGATTTAACTTCTGTCAGGGGCGTTGCAGATGGCGACGTACCAGTCACAGGGCTAGATGAGGCCGTTGATTGAGAAGCGGAAGATGATGTTGACGCAGCTTCCACAGCACTTACAGGACCACTATTTACAGCAGTGGGTGATGGAATCTTTGCTGTTTCCGCTTCTGAAAGCGCGCTAACAGAAGAATTTGTTGCTGGCTCTGGCTTGTCTGAAATACGTCTGAACTGACCTTCCACCTGTGCACCAGCTTCAATGGCTATTGATTTGTGCAGAATGTCCCCGACAACCTTTGCCGTGCTTGCCAGTGTAATGGTATCGGCATTTAGCTGACCGCTAACCATGCCGCAGACCCGGACTTCATCTGCTTTTACCGAGCCGGTTACAACAGCTTTTTCACCAATAGTTACAGCGCGGCAAATAACATCACCCTGCACATTACCGTCTATCTGCAGGTCGCCAGTAGAGGTCAAATCACCAACAAGGTTTAAATCAGGACTCAAAATAGAAGGTATCCCCGAAGGAGCAATTTTTTTAGGACTATCTGTTGTAGTGGCAACTTTTGTGTTTGTTTTACTGGACTTTGAAAACATGTCTACCTGCCAAAATAAATTTACGGGGATCTACGGGCTTGTTGTTATATAGAACTTCATAATGAACGTGAGGCCCTGTACTCCGTCCAGAATTCCCAAGAAGAGCAATCTTTTCCCGGTGAGAAACTTCCTGACCTTGTTTTACAAGCAATTTTCTTAGATGTCCGTAACGCGTACGGATACCATTACCATGATCAATTTCGACCAATCGACCATAACGCCCTCTCCAACCGGCATAAACGACCTTACCTGGTGCAGGCGCGTAAACAGATGACTTCATCGGAGCAGCCATATCAAGGCCATTGTGTACAGACGTTTTACCTGTCACAGGGTCACGGCGTTTTCCAAATGAACTGGTAATGCGATACTGATCAATTGGTGTTGTCAGCGGTAACTTTGCGACAACGTCTTGAAGTGTTTCCCAACGTGTTAACTGCATATCAAGCATATTAACCGAAGCTTCAAAATCGGCGCTTTCCTGGATTTCATCAACAGGAATATACGGACCGCCCTGACCTGTGTCCAAGTCTTCAGATCCAAGTAGGGTATCCAGATTAAGGCCCGTCATCTCTACGGTTTTTTCAATAACCCCTAGACTGTATTTAGATCGCTCGGTTAAACGATCGACAAGCTCGCGTTGGATATTAGAAACTTCGATTAAAGAATTCTGCAGTTGATCAACTTCGTTTTCCAGACCCTCGTTATTTTCGCGATACATTTCGAGGATAGAAACCTGCTCAAAAAGTTTGTCTCTGGCTTCTTGGGACGATTTATCTGCTACCCTTCTTGCTTCCATTAAAGAATCCATTTGAGCTTGTTGCTCTTCAAAGAGTTCATCTTTTTCAGCAATCTGCCCTTTGAGACTTACAATTTCTGATTCCAGATTTTCGACATTAGCCAGAATTGTAATCTTATTACTTTCCAGCTTTTCTTTTGCCAGGGTAACAGCCTCTAGCTCGTCTTGAAGTTTGAGAAGTTTGCCACCAAGCATTTTCCCTGCTTCAGCAGATTTAAATCTTTCTTCCTCTGATGTTGCCAAGACCTGTCGAAGTTGTTTTGCCTGAGTTTCAAGCGCTTCACTCTGTCCAGCTATTGTTTCCAGATCATCTTCGAATTGATCAAGCTTGTCTTCCAAAACCTGTCGAGCCAACGCGACACGTGCACGCTCGTTCTCTGAGTTTTTAAGGTTAACAACTTTAGTACTTTCATCAGTGTCAACTTCATCACCATCTAACAAACTGATAAGCTGATCTTGATTTTCCTGGAGATCTTTTGTGATTTTAGAGAATTGCGTGTGGTATTCACCAACCTGCTGTAGCAGGTCAAAATAGTTGAGTTTTTGTTCTTCAATGATCGTATCTTTTTGGGTAAGTCTTTGTTCTGTATAGAACATTGTCCCTGAAGAGAAGGCAATCCACCCAGTTAAAGCCAAGACACTTGTCGCGATGGTTTTCTGTAACCGTGGTGTCAGGCGAATAAACTTTACCTGATCATGAGAACGGATATGGATTTCACGCTGAGCAAATACTTGGTCAACTTTAAGCTTTGCTTTTCGCGCAAACTCATGCACGTCCATTCTTCCCCCCTCTTACCTTCTTGTCTGTATCTCGACAAAATAACCTGTGTTGGAAATTTTGTGCATGGGATGGCAAATAATTCTGGGCGAATTTATACATCATGATTTCACTTCTTTCAAAGAGAAACCGCGAGCAATTTATATTTGTCTGTACAACAGGAAGCATTTCGATGTTCCTACTGGTTATAAAGGCGGCAAAATCCTTTACCAAAAATACCAAAAAACATTATGATATTAAAAGGTTAACAGAAAAATAATACTAAAATTTAACTTAAAAAATAACTTTGGGTATCGGTCCGGTAAATTTTGTGCCGAAAGATCTTAAAGGATCGCGTTTAAAAATACAGAAGTACGACCCCTTAAGCCCATTACATACGAAATAGAGCGAAGATTGAATAAAAGTCATTTTATTTACGATATCGCAACACTTGTATGAACAAATTTGCATAGGAAAAAATAAATGCATCGCATAACGGTATATAGGGATAAAAATCATGCTTGGGTCGGGGGACCACCAAAAGTCCACGATATGGACTTTACGTAAAATTCTTCTTTTGATTGGCCTTTTAGCCTCTGCTGCAATTGTAGCGGCCCAGTTCTGGTCCTTTGAAAAATACAAAAACTTTTCACTTGATACATTACAAAAAGAAAGCACGACGCAATTCCAGCTCATGGTACTTGAACGTGTCATTCAAAAGTATGAACCCAAGCTAAATACCCTTGGCTCGGATTGGGCCAGATATGCGCACCTTGTAAAGGCAATGAAGGCCAATAATCCTGAAGAAATTGCTACGTTTGACAAGTGGTACCGTGATAATAAAGAAATCCAAACGGGTGAAATTACTCTCATTTCCACGCACTTTTACACTCCGGATATGGATTTAATTACCTCTTCACAGGATGGGCGTATCACCGATAATGCAACGATATTGGAAGAGCTGAAAGCCAGAGACAAAAAAGAAAAACGTAAACCAATTTCTTATATCTGGTCCGATCCCAATGGACGCCCTGTACATTCTACGGTTTTCCCTATCGGGGGCTTTAGAGTTGCAGGTTTTGTAGAGTTGGTCACAGACCCAATGCAATATCTTGAAGGAATTAGTGAAACATTGGGGGCAGATGTAACAATCTATGATCCCTCAAGTGAAACAGGGTTCGCTTTTCAGGAACATAGCCATGAAAAATCTGAAGCGGGCGAAGCTACTGAACAGGTAACTGAAACAGAAAATCCTTCTACTGAAAACGAAGCCCCTACTGAAAACGAAGAAGGTGAAGCCTCGGAAGCGACAGAAGCGGAAACACCAGTTGATAGCCGAACATTAGAAGACGGCCTAAGACTTGATGGATCAACAGCCTATATCACAGCTACTATTATGGGAACTCACGACACCGTTTGGGCCAAAGCGACCCTGGTACGTGATGTGAGTGACTTTGCAGAGGGATCTCAACAATTAACCGAGGATGCAATTAAAGTTCTGGCGGGCGTTTTCCTGACAACCTGGCTTGTTGCCTTCCTCATGCTCCGTTTTGCCGTGTTTGGTAAACTCAAAGCCTTTGCAAAAGCCATGACATCCATCAGTGAAGGCGAAGTTGATATTACCCCGCCAACTGTGGGGCCAGATGAATTCAGAACCATGGCAACCGCATTGGATCAACTCAGTAATAGTGTCGCCCAGGTCTTTCAACTGCAAAACATGGTGGAAACAAGCCCCATGTCTACGGTAATGATTGATCTTGAAGGCACGCTTTCTTTTGCAAACCTCAAAGCCAGAGGCTTTATAAGCCCAGAAAACACAGATGAAAACACTGAAAGCGACTTAACAGGAACAACTGGTAACTTCTTTCAGCTTGATGAAACAGAATTTAACGAGCTGACCGCACCGGAAAACTTGCCTATGACGCGTTTGGTTGTATTCCAAGGCCGTCAACTGGAGGTGTCTGCATCTGCTGTGATGGATAATGCTGGTGAATTCAAAGCATGTATGCTGACCTGGCTGGATGTGACAGATCGCGAGAGCAACAAGCAAGCCGCAAGTGAATTGATCAGCAGTGTTCAGCGTGTTGCTGACCGTGTCAGCGCCCTGTCTAAAAATGTTGAAGAAACATCGACGTCTTTGAACACACAATCACAGACAGTTACCTCACAGGCAGAAAACACACAACAACTTGCGCAAAGTGGCTATGATTCTGCGCAGGGCGTTACACAGACAACAGAAACAATGTCACTCGACATCAGAACAATTAATACTGAATCTGATCACGCGAGAAGCACGTCAACCGAAGCCTTAAGCCATCTAACACAGGCATCTGAAACGGTAACCCAACTACGTAACTCCAGTGACAAGATTAACCAGATTAACGAGTTGATCACGACAATTACCAATCAAACCAAAATTCTGGCCATGAATGCGACAATTGAGGCAGCAAGAGCTGGCGAAGCTGGTCGAGGATTTGGTGTTGTGGCATCAGAAGTGAAGGCCCTTGCTGAACAAACTGCTTCTGCGACAGATCAGGTTGCAGCAATGATCAAAGAACTACAGGTTCATGCCCAGGCAACAACAGACAAAATGGAATCAATTGATACCGTTATGCAGCAGGTTGGAGAAACTCAGAACAAGATATCTGATTCTATTAACGAACAGGATCGAGCTGCTGGTGAAATTGCCCAAAACATTGAAAGCATGGCCCAGGGATCACGACAGATTGTTGACCTGGTAAACGACGTGCATCAGCAGTCAATTAATACCGGTAGTTCCGCACAGAGTCTTCTCGGTACATCCAAAGAACTTGCCGAGGAAGCGGAAAAACTAAGTGAACGCCTATCCGAATATCAAAAACATTTGGATCAGGCAGGATAGTAAAAGCTGTAAATATATTCCAAATAAGAAGGCGATGATTTACTTGATCATCGCCTTCTTTATGCTCGGTTAAGCTCGTTGTCTGGTTTAGATTCTATTATATTCTCGCTCTAAAATACCATCAGACGTCAGTTGAATATGGCTCATGCGTCGGGCAACATAGTTCTGACGCCAACTGAGCATCTTTTGGGCATAAGATAATACGATGGTGGTGTAGTCAGGATCTTCAGCAAGGTTAAAAACTTCATCCGGATCGTTTTTCAAATCAAACAAAAGAGGCGGAAGAGTTGTAAAGTGAACATACTTATAATTATCATCCCGAATGATTGTCATCACGCATTGATCACTTGTTAAGCCGAATTTCTCTTCTGCTTTGAGCGTCTTCAAATCACGAAAATCCACTTCCCAGTGAACCTCCCCTCGCCACTTATTGGGCTTTCTTCCTTCAATGAATGGCCCTAGAGAGTGCCCGTCACACTGCATGGGGGGCTTCATTTCCATCAATTCGAGAACGGTCGGCATAATATCAACCGCTTCTGTAAAATGACGATCAATCACCTGCCCTCGTGTGGCATTTGCCTCTTCTCTGGGATCTCTAATGATCAGGGGAATATGGCAACTCTCATCAAAATAACCGAGTTTTCCCCACAGCCAGTGATCACCAAGCTGTTCCGCATGGTCAGAGGTAAATATAATAAGTGTCTTATCATACTGATCAGCATCTTTAAGGGCCTGAATAACGCGTCCTATCTGATCATCAACCTCGGAAATCAAGCCATAATAAGCGGCTCTCATTTGCTTGATTTCATGATCAGGAAGGTCGCGAACATTTTCTTCATGCCCCATATAAGCACCAACTTTGGCCATGTTATCCAATGCAAATGCTAAATAGGGATGTTGCGTTTTCTCGGCTTCAACATTCTCTGAACGATGTGGCATTTCGATATCGTCAGGATTATACATTGTGTTGTAAGGTTCTGGCGCAAACAAAGGAGGATGCGGCCTCAAGAAAACACCATGAAGAAACCAGGGGTCTTTGTGTATATTTATATAGTTGATAAGCTTATCAGCGATAAAAGCCGTATCGCTGCTGTCTTTGTCATAGGCAGGAGGCGCAAAGCTCACCCCCCTTTCTTCGACACCCGGATAGTCATTTTGACCGATTGTAATATCAAACTGGTTCTCAGGGAGCTGATATCCTTTGGCTTCCAGTTCGCCGAACCAGTCAACTGCCATTTCCTCACTAACCAACGATCCAATCTTAAAGCCGGGCATTACCCCACAATAGGTTTTTAAATCAGGATCGTTTTGATCACGTCCTCTGGGATCTACGGGTGTGTCCGTATAGCCATAGAGTGTTGGCTCATAGCCCTTTTTACGTGCTTCTAAAGCAATATTGGTAAAACTTGCATCCAATGGCGTTCCATTTGACACATGACGATGGTTCATCGCGTACATTGACGTTAACAGCGATGTTCTGGAAGGGCCACAAGGAACACACTGCGTATAGTGCTTTCTAAAAGCCAGGCCGTCTGACGCCAATTTATCCAGATTGGGTGTTTGCACCATGTGTCCGGCAGATGACAGGCATTCTCCCCGCCATTGATCAACGGAAATAAGCAGGATGTTTCTAATTTTCTTATCAGTCATGTTTTCACCGAAGCAAACGGATTGGCGATTGGCATTATTTTCTTATTTAAAAGCTTGTTCTCTAGACAAGTATAGATCCACTTTGCCCTTTATGACCAAGCCACAACAATGAAATTTTTATAACTGATACAAAGAAAATATCCCGTATAAAAAAAGCCCCACTACTCAGCGGGGCTTTTTCACATCAAGGTTTACCACCTATGGGGTCAAGCACACAGCCTAACTTTGCCAATTCATCTTTGTCACCTTCGTGATAAGCTTCATGACAGCTGAGAATTTCAGACACTGACTTGGCATAGATCACATTCCACTGTGCTTCGGAATGAAAGTTGCCAACAGGCATGAAATGTGACGCAGGATAGGTTTGTGCCCAGGTATTGGCATTTGGAATATCCACCATTCCCACGGCCTCTTCCGTAGCCTGACCACTCGTAAAATCAACACCAAGGCGATGACAACCAACACACGGATTGTCGCGGGTGCTCAAAGAAATTGGTTGCCACTTTTGAAAATCACGTCCCAAATGCTTATACCACCCTTCCGGATCTGTCGGAACTTCCTCCCACACCTGACCAATAAAGGGACTGTACATGAAGGGGTCATTATCATGGCAATTTCCGCAACCGTCGTCTGACACTTCTTTAGGTGTATTCCAGAACTGTTTGGCTTCTTCATAATCCTCAAAGGGAGCTTTTTTCATCGGTGATGGTACTAAGGACCCATCAATGGGAAGTCCGTTTGAACCCGTGGCCTGGAACCAACAAGTGCTGCCATCTTTTGCCGAATGGGCTACAACATCGATTTCATCATAATAGATGCTGCTTGCCGTCCTAATTTTCTTTTGCCTGCAAAGGACCGCGACCTGATTATCCCCTTCAGATAAATCAAGTACGCGCGAATAAGGAACGCATTGACCATCTGCATCTTTTCCCAGCGGTAACAATGAAGGGCGATCACAATCCATATTAGGGTAATATTCTTTTGGTGTTTTCCCGCCATCAACCGTGATCGGTATCATGGTTCCAGCCTGACAGTTAAATGCAGGAAGATCTCTTATCGCTTCGGCACACATGTTTCCATAGGAAGCAAGATCTTGTCCTTCTTCTTGCTGTTTCGGCTGTTCGCTTGGCGTACAGCTTAGAAGTAAAAGAAGAGATGCTCCAGAAAGGCTTTTAAGAAGTTTTTTCATCACGCCACCATCCCCGGTTGTTTGAGAATGGCAGCTTTAACCGCCTCGTAATAGCGTATATATCCCGTGCATCTGCAGATATGATCTTTCAAGGCATCATCAACAACTTTATCCAAAGAAGATCTTGGGATCGGGTTATCCGTTAATCGATCCCATAACGTCATCGCAGCCATTAAAAAACCGGGGGTACAGTAGCCACACTGAAAAGAAAAATGATCCAGAAATTCTTGCTGTAAGGGATGTAATTTACCACCCTCGGCAACACTTTCTACTGTATAGACTTCGACACCGGATAAAGATGATAAAGGTGTTGAACAGGCAATCATTGGTTCTGATGGTGCCCCGGGTTGTCGCCGGACAGATACAGTGCAGGCATGACAGACACCAATACCACAACAAAACTTTGTGCCCGTCAGGTTTAAATCTTCTTGTAAGAAATCAATGAGCGGCAAGTCAGCCTCGTCTTGAGAGGCGTGAACAGCTTTACCGTTTACGGAAAAAGAGATATCAGCCATTTTTATCCATCCCCTTACGAATTTTTTCTGCTGTTATGGGAAGGTCACGGAACCGAACCCCCGTTGCATCATACAAAGCATTTGATATTGCAGGTGCTACAGAACACATCACAGCCTCTGCGATACCTTTGCCGGTTTTGTCATGCTTGAGAGGATCAAGTGTGATTAGTTCTTGTCCCTCAAGCGCGACGTCACCCGCACGAGGGACGGAATATTGATTGAGATTCCAATCACCATCTGCAGGACCACCCAATCCCGGTGGCATATCTTCGAGTAAACTGTACCCAATGGCCATGGCAACGCCGCCCTGGCTTTGTCCTGACACCAATTCTTCGGTGATAATCTTGCCTGCATTAAGCACTGATAAAGACTTACGGACAACGGCTTCTCCAGAAACAGGATCAACTGTTAAACCAATGATATTCCCACAAGGGGCAAAGGTTGTTCTGGAATAACGGGATGAAGCTGCTGATGGGTAAACACCAGTATTGACTTCGCGACGAATGATTTCAGGGTTGCTTTGCCCCGCTGAATAAACAGCTAAACCATCTATTTCCCAGTTATGGATCGTGCCTTTCACATCAAAATCGGCTTTCACCCAAATTTCCTGAAAATAAGCATGCACAAGGGCACCTTTGATACGACCAGTACGATGTATCACATCTGCAATGATATCCATTGGGATTGGCGGTAAGTCACGATCTTTTACGTATAGTCGCTCATCTTTCCAGATAAAATCAGCCGCGGGAATATCTGGTAATCCCAGTATTTCGCGGGCAACAGGAACAATTGCCGTATCAAAAAGAACTTTTGAAGCCTGATTTATGGCATGTACTTGATGAAATGCGGTTAGGCAGGCACTGGACGATCCTACACCATTAGCTGTCCAGCCAGGTTCTTTCCAAGACCCTTTTTTGTCTGAACTCATTTTAAGGACTGGATAGAGATCAGGGTTCCCCATATCAATTGACGATGCATTACGACCCAAATGATCGGCAGTTGAAACAGCAAGGGTTGTTGCCGACCCGTTACCCATATCAACTGCATTTGTTTTCACAGTCAGTCGACCAGAACGATCAAGTTCAACATAACCAATAAGTCCATCACCAGAGGTTCCAAAGGCTTGCATGGACATTGCAAAACCAACGCCATACAACAGTCCTTCCTTGCGCCACCGCTCTTTGTCTCTTTTCTGATCTCGCCAGATATCATGATCTTCTGATTTATCCAGAATTTCGTGTAGACGTAATTTTTCGGTTATAGGGCCACCAACGACAGTATTTTCACCTTCATCAAGGGTGTTTTTACGTCTCAGTTCTATGGGATCCCAATTATTATCTTTTGCGACTTCGTCAAGAAGGGTTTCAATGGCAAAAAAGGCCTGAGGGCCACCAAAACCTCGTTGCGAACCGCCAGAAATATTTTTTGAATACATCGCATTGGAGTTAATCGCAGCCCGCGGAATGCTGTACGATCCACCTGCGCATAACCCGGCAAGTTGAGCAACCCATGGACTCAGGTTTTCACGTCCGCCGCCATCAAAAGACATCATGACATTCAGAGCTTGAATTTTACCTTGATCATCTACGGATAGGCTTTCAGTCAATTCACAAGCGTGGCGTTTTAATCCCGCCTGAAATTGCTCAAAGCGATCATAAGCCAACCGTATTGGTTTTCCTGCGGCATAAGCAGCGGCAATCGCAAGGTTTAAGGTAAAGACCGAGCTGTCTCGCCCACCAAAACCACCTCCGGGATAACAAGAGATAATGTTGACCGTCTTGACCTTAACGGCGGGGTTATCACCGGTAAACATTTCAAGCACGTCATTCATATCCCCGTCAGGAGATTGTGTGCCAACCAATAAATTTAGTGTTTCATTCTTGGAATCGTACCAACCCAGCCCATTCTCTGGCTCCATAAACATGGGATCCATTGCCTGCATAGAGCAACTGGCGTCATAGGTTTTCCATTTCCCTGAAGCCATTTGTTCCTGAATGCGTGTCCGATGCACAAAAGCTTTTTCAGAATAGTTTTTATCATCCCCATTTTGAGCATATGAGAAAACATCTTTACCTTTTTCATCAGATGCGACACGGACATAATTTGTCAGAGGATTAAATGGAAATACAGGCTTGTTACTCGGCTTTTTATCATAAACCACGAAATCAGAGTTAAACTGTATTGCTTTTTTTGCCGCTCTATAATTTCTGTTATCTTTAAAAATTAAAAAGGCCACAGGCTGACCGTAAAAACTTGCTCGTTCACCCTTTGAGACAATAAAGGGCCAAGTCAATGCACTCGGCCGTTTAACTTTGACGTCCTGTATTACAGGTTGGTTTTCTGGCTCAGCCTGATCTTGTAACTTATTTGGCCGCAGAACTTCTTTAGTTATCTTTTCTCCATAGAGTATTTCATCAGGTTGCGACTTATCAGGAATTAATGACAGGTCAAGGCCTTCAAATGGATTGTTAACATCAGTTGCCCGAACAATCATCACTGGCCGTTCTTCTTTTGGCCATCCGGGTAGGTTCCATGCATGATAGTCCCGGGCAAAAACCTTCTGCCCTGTAACCTTTACCAGTCCATCAACTCGATACCGGGCTTTTCCGGGCGCTTTTGACCAATCGCCACTATTTAAGGATGTTATCTCGTCCGTTTCATCCGCAAGCAATTCTGTTACGGGTATCATGTTTATGGTAAATGACACCCCTGCTACGGTTTTAATGAAACTTCGACGCGTCATAGAAAACGCGGTATTTTTCATGAATTCTCCCCTGAGAAAAGATTATGGGCAATTTAAATTGCCTCTCACTTTCGAGTTCACAGTGAAGCATTCCAATGGTTTATTCTTGGTAAAGTTTTGTAATTATTTTTCCCTCATTAAGAGAACAGACAAAAGCGCCATCAATTTTGATAGCGCCTTTGGTTAGGTAGAATAATAATAAAAGAAATTTGCCGACAAATTTTAGTCTGCAAATTGGGCTATGGTTCCTAAAACTTCATCTTTTGTTGCCGCACCCTTAACTTGCATTAAGATCTTGTGATTACGACAACCATCCCACTCTGTTGACGGTCCGGGGTGTCCTTTGGGTTTAATCAAGGTTTGCCCGAAAGCTGGCCCCTCACAACTTACACGCACAGCTGCATCAATTGCTCCAAAAAGCTCTGGATTTACATAGTACGCTGTTGCACAGGGATCATGGAAGTAGCACCCGTCAATTCCAAATGCACCATTATAGAATTTGAAATATAAATCAGCTGCATCAAGCAAGAAGCCTCCAATTCTGGGTACTTTTTGCGCAAGTTCTTCGGCTTCTTTTCTGTGAAGAATAACTTGATGAGTAACATCAAGCCCGGCCATAACCATGGGCCAGTCAGCACGAAATACAATATCGGCGGCATGGGGATCGTTGAATATATTGGCTTCAGCAACGGCAGAAACATTACCATATTCTTTTGCCGCACCGCCCATAATAATGACTTCCTTAACCAACGGGGCAATATCTGGCGCCATACGCAGCGCCATTGCCAAGTTCGTCAAAGGTCCGACAGCAATAATTGTCACTTCGCCGGGCTGTTGGCGTACAGAATCAATAATGAACTGTGGGGCAAATGTTTTTTCAATACTGCCTTTAGGGTCTGGTAAATTAATATCTCCAAAACCATCAGCCCCATGAATAAAGTCGGGAAACCCCTTGTGCGGCGCGACAAGTGGCCCTGAAGCGCCTTGAAAAACGGGAATGTCCTGACCAGCCATCTCCACCAGAATTTTTGCATTCTTGGCGGCGGTTTCTACCGACACGTTTCCAAAAACGGTTGTAAGACCAATCAAATTAATCTCTGGATGGTAAAGAGCATGATGTATTGCAAAAGCATCATCAATCCCAGGATCTGTATCAAAAATTACAGGATTTTTCATTTTATAAAGCACTCATCGTATTTAAAAATTGATCGACCTCCGCCGAGGTAGGAATAGCAACGGAAGCTCCTGCTTTTGTCACAGCCAGCGCAGAGGCTGCGCTGGCGCGTTGCATGGCTTCTTTTAACGGTAATTCTTGTACAACAGAAGATAACACATACCCGACAAATGTATCTCCGGCACCTGTTGTATCAACCGCATCAACTTTAAACGCCGGAACTTCAATCGTTTCATCTCCAGAATAGCAAATAGCGCCTTGTGTACCTCTGGTTATAATCACAACCGGGCAAAGTTCAGCAAGTTTTCCTAGATCTCCGTGCCCCTTTGTTTTAGCAAGCTCTTCTGCTTCCAGATCATTTACAATCAACAGGTCCACCAGGTCATAATCAATTGCTTTTGCCGCATCATCAAAAGGGGCAGGATTAACCGCAACCCGAGCCCCCATCTCCTTTACCAAAGAAATCATCTGGTTCAGATTTGGCATTTCATTTTGAAAAAGGACCCACCCCCCCTTTTCAAATCCAGTTAACTTATCTGATAAGCTATTGATATCGAGTTCATGATTCGCGCCAGAAAATAGTAGAATGCAATTTTCCGCATTATCATCGACTTGAATTAAGGCATGCCCTGTTGCAACAGACCCAACCTCAATGGACGATGTATCAACTTTTGAAGATTGCAGTTCTTCAATAATCCAAGTGTGGTCATCACCGATGACACCAATATGTTTTACGTTTTCACCCGCTCTGGCAAGGGCAACAGACTGGTTCGCACCCTTTCCGCCCAAGACCCGTTGATAGGACTTACTTGGCAAGGTTTCGCCCGGCTTTACGAAATAAGGAACACGATAAACGTGATCGACGTTTATAGAACCAATGTTCATAATTGTATTGTGTTTCACGAAATTCTTTCTGGCAGATAAGTCTAAAGTTAGCTGATCATACACAGGTCCATAAAAGTCAGACAATAATTTTCTGGTTGGTAAATTTTTTGATCATCACACGACGAAATTATCGGCAAATATTATTGAAAAATACTGTCGCAAGCATCCCGGTTATTCTTGACTATTAAATTGCTTGTTAATATAATTTCAAATGAAACTATTTTCATAAACACTTTAACCAAGGGTTACACGCGATGAAACTATATCACCGTATAAAAACAGCCCTTTTCTATGGTGTTGGTGCTTTTCGATTGATTGCACGTGCAAAGATCCTTGCTCCCTATATTGTTATGACAATCGGGCAAGCCCTATCCAATGAAAACAGAGGCTTATCCAGAGGATCCCCTCAATAATCAAAATAAAAAAACTCCCTGATTTTGATTATTTTCTTTGGATAAAAAGATGACCACTATGAATAAAATGGCTGAACGTTCCGACTTGTTTGATAACCCTATGGGCCTGAATGGCTTTGAATTCGTAGAATTTGCGGCCCCAGATCCTCAAGTTCTTATCGACCTCTTTACAACAATTGGCTTTACACTTGTCGCAAAACACCGTTCAAAGGATGTTGACCTCTATCGTCAGGGCAATACAAACTTTATCCTAAACAAAGAGAAAAATAGCCCGGCCTATTATTTTGCAGAAGAACATGGTCCTTCGCCCTGTGGTATGGCGTTTAGAGTAGATAACGCGCACCAGGCCTACAATAGAGCATTAGAACTTGGTGCACAGCCACTGGATATTCCTTGTGGTCCGATGGAACTAAAACTTCCGGCAATCAAAGGTATCGGCGGCGCGCCTATCTATTTAATTGATCGCTATGAAGATGGGTCCAGTATTTACGATATTGATTTTGAGTACTTACCCGATGTTGAGAAAAATCCTGTTGGTTATGGCATGGATATCATCGATCACCTCACCCATAATGTATATCGTGGTCGCATGGCTTATTGGGCCGAGTTTTATGAAAAGTTCTTCAATTTCAAGGAAATCCGCTTCTTTGACATCAAAGGAGAGTACACAGGTTTAACGTCGAAAGCGATGACGGCACCGGATGGTAAAATTCGTATTCCGTTGAACGAAGAATCTTCCGCAGGCAAAGGTCAGATTGAAGAATATCTGATGAAGTTTAATGGCGAAGGCATTCAGCATATCGCGTTAACAACACCCGATATCTATAAAACAATATCAGACATGCGTGCCAATGGTGTTGAATTTATGGATGCCCCGCCAGAAACCTACTACGAAATGCTGGATGAACGCCTCCCCGGACACGGCGAAAACCCTGAAAAACTTAAAAAACTTGGTATTCTTTTGGATGGTGCAACAGAAGCTGGCGATCCGCGCCTTCTACTTCAAATCTTTACCAAGTGCGTTATTGGCCCTGCCTTTATTGAAATCATTCAACGTAAAGGCGACGACGGTTTTGGCGAAGGTAACTTCAAAGCCCTGTTTGAATCTATCGAACGCGATCAGGTTAATCGTGGTGTGCTAAAAACAGACTAATCTCTTAATAGTCAGATAATAAAAGGGCGCTTAATTTTATGATCGGCGCCCTTTTTTGTTTCGAAATGGAGTAGCTCTCTACTTTAACTTACTCAGCATCTATCTGGTTTTCTGGCCTCGCTTTATCAAAGGCTTCTAACTTGAGACAGTTTTCTTCAATTTTTCTTATTTCAGAAAACTCTGCAATCGATATATCAAACCGATGGGCATTATAAAGTTGCGACACCAAGCAACAATCAGCCATTCCGGGTTTAGAGCCAAAACAATATGATCCCTCTGACTGACGTGTTTTTAAACGCTGCTCAAACGCTGATAATCCCTCTAGAACCCAATGCTCGTACCATGTGGATTTCTGATCTTGAGAAAGTAACATTTCTCCTGTTAGATACTTAAGAACTCTCAAATTATTTATCGGATGAATGTCACAACAGACCAGTTGGGATAAACTTCTTACAAATGCTCTATCCCCTGCATTAGTTGGCAATAGATTATGCCCGGGCAGGATCTCATCCAGATATTCAATAATTGCCATCGACTGCGTTAGAGTTCCGCTTTCTTTTGTCTCCAAAGCAGGCACAAGTTTTTGCGGATTAATCTCTTTGTACTTACCCCCTAGCTGCTCCCCGCCATTTTTAACAAGGTGAACAGGAATAATATCGTATTCAGCCTGTTTGAGGTTTAAGGCAGTTCGAACACGATAAGCCGCTGTTGATCGCCAGTAGCTATAGAGCTTCATAAGTTAGATATCCTCGACCAGTTTATCCGCACCAAAGCATTGATCTGCGTTTTTCAACACCCGCCCCATAAGGTTTTCTAGCGTTTCTTTTTCAGCATCACTCAGACCATCAAGGATTTCCTGCTCTCGTTTCAAGACAAGAGGAATAAGCTCTTGAAGTGTGTCGCTGCCCTTCTCGGTCAAAAGTAAATTTACCTTACGTTTATCAACGTCATCCACGTGGCGTTCTATGAAATCTCTTTCCATAAGGCCTTTGATGGCCCTGCTAACCTGCACCTTGTCCAAGCTGGAATAGTCGACAACTTCACTGGCAGAAAGTGGTTGGCTATTTCCCAAAACAACCATCACACGCCATTGGTAAACGGTCAGCCCTTTGGATTTTGTATAGACTTCGGCAATGGACTGGCTTACAGAGCGATAAAAAACGCGGACTTTATAAGGAAAAAAGTCTTTTAGATCCAAAACGTCATTGTCTGATTTTATAGAATTCTTATTAGTCATTTCGTCTTATACGCCACGTTTCTTTATGAATGAGTTCAGTTGCATTTTTGTTTGTTTAACAAATCGATATTTCGTTTGCTAATCCATCAATAAAGCCGGAAGCCATAGGGATAATGCCGGAAAAAGGATCAAGAGAGCCAGCCGAACAACATCTGCCATTAAAAAAGCAACAACGCCCCGGCTAATAGTTTGTAGTTTCAATCCCGGTGTCCCAGCCATGATAATAAACAGGTTCATCCCCACAGGCGGTGTTATCAAGCCAACCTCGACAACGGAAACCATAATCACACCGAACCATATTGGATCAAAACCCATGTTGGTAATCAAAGGATAAACAAACGGTAACGTCAGCAAAATCATTGACAACGCATCCATAAAACATCCCAGGATGACATAAAAAATGATCAGCAGTATCAAAATTGTATATTCGTTCCAGCCCAATTCACTGACATAAGCCACCAAAGCTTGCGGAAGACCTGTCGTCTCGACAAAGTAATTGAATACGGCGGTTCCAATCAGGATCATAAAGATCATCCCCGTTGAACTCGCTGTCTCTTCCAGACATTCAATAAATGTTCGGCGGTCCATTTTTCTTTTGAGGAGCGCAAGAATAAAGGCCCCTATTGCCCCTATTGCGGCGGCTTCTGTTGGGGAAAACCACCCCGCATAGATTCCGCCAATGACAACGGTAAATAACAAAATAACAGGCCAGACATTTAGCATGGAAGCAATCCGTCCAGACCAGTCAACGGGCTCATCCGCCGGGGCCAAGTCGGGATTTCTGGCGGTTTTGATCCGTACAGCAAGCATATAAAGTATCGTCGCGAGTATACCGGGGATCAGAGCTGCGGCAAAAAGGCGACCGATCGATTGTTCAGTCAAAATGGCATAGATAACCATGATAACACTGGGAGGAATCAAAACACCAAGCGTTCCACCTGCCGCAATTGTTGCGCTCGCCAATCCATCATCATAGTTCCGTCGACGCATTTCTGGCATTGCGACACGGCACATGGTCGCTGCTGTCGCCAAAGACGATCCACATATGGCCCCAAATGCGGCGCAAGCCCCAACCGTTGCCATTGCTAACCCGCCCTTATAGTGCCCGATAAAAGCGTGTGCAGCATCATAAAGCGCTCTTGATAGACCAGCTTTCGAAGAAAAGACGCCCATCAAGATAAATAACGGAATGACAGATAACGAATAGGGAAAGATTGATTCAAACGGGACAGATCCCATAATAAAGGCGACGGAATCAAAACCATTAATAATTAAGCCACCCACCATGCCAACAATACCCATCGCTATGGCTATGGGTACTCTGATGGCAATCAATCCGAAAAGAGCTACAAAGGCAATAAGACCAATTGTTGAGGATGCCATTAGATTTGCGCACTCTCTTTATCAAGCGGACCTTTATCAGATGGGTCTTGTTTTTCACTAAACAGGGTAAAGAAACTGGTAATTAAAAGTCCGACAGAGACTATTCCGGACAATGTTGAGCCAATTAAAACAGGTACCCAATAGTAAATCATCGGCAAACCTAGAGTGATAGAGATATCACCGTATTGATGCTGTTGTTGGGCCTGCAGAAAACCAAACCAGGCAATCGAGATCATAAAGATAACACAAAACAACATTCCCAAGGCCTGACAAAAACAGGCGATCTTTTTCGGCATACGTTCGGATAAGATCGCCACGGCAACATGGCTTTTTTTCATGAAAGCATAGGGTATTGAAAGATAAGCCGCCGACATAATCATCAACTGGACCAAATCAATCGTTCCATAGATTCCCACGTTATCGATCTTCCTCAACACAACATCTGTTGTTGTAATGAGCATGGCACCTAACAAAAACAGGATACCTATCCAGGCAACATACTTGATTAGATGATTGAAATATTTAGATATACTGAAAGTCATGCTTCACACAAACAGCTCTGTTGATATTAAAAAATGGTCGCTCTATCCCATTGTTAAAGCGACCATTTCAAAGACAATTACTGTTCATATTTTGCGACAGACTTTACTGCAGCATCGTAAATTTCTTGAGCATTATCCACGCCAGCCTCTTCCAAGCTTTTTAAATAATTGGTTGTTGTTGGTTCCAGAGCACGCCGCCATTCTTCCCTTTGGTTATCATTGAGGACAACTATAGGGCTGCCTTTTTTCTTGATATCTTCAAGTCCGGGCTTGTCCCAGTTATTCCACCAAGGACCAAACTTCGCGACAAGGGATGCACCAGACATATCATCAATGATTGCTCTGATTTTTTCAGGCAAGGCGTTATATTTCTTTTCGTTCATAATGAAATAGAAGCTTGTTGTGTAAGCCTTTGCATCAAGATGGTAATCCAGAACTTCGGCAAGCTTAAATCCATGAACACCGTCATAGGGGAAAATGGTTCCGTCGATTACACCCTTTTGCAGGTTTTCATAAACCTGTGTAGGGGGAAGTCCAACCGGTGTTGCCCCAAGTTGCTTGAGCATCATAGATGTTGCCGCGGAAGGCGCGCGCACCCGTAAACCCGCGAGGTCATCCATGGTACTAACTTGTTTACCCCGTGTATGAATAAGACCTGGGTTGTGGGCATGTAAGGCAAGAACCTTCAATCCCTTATATTCTTCAGCAAGATAAGTTGGATACAAATCCCATAAGGTACGAGATGCAGCATCAGATGATTTTGCCAGGAAAGGAAGATCCATGATCAGGGTACGTGGTAAACGACCACGAGGAAAGCCAGTGAGACCATGAGAAATATCGACGACACCTGCTCTTGCTTGATCATATTGCTTAGCAACATGACCAAAGGCAGATCCGGCAGGGAAAATAGTTACCTTGACTTGACCATCGCTTCGCTCTTCAAGCTCTTTTGCCCAAGGCTCAAGAAACTGGGTTTGGGTTGGATGAGACGACGGTAGAAAGTGGCTCAGCTTTAATTCAATCTCTGCCCCGACAGCATTTGAAAAAATTGCTGGCAATGCAGTGCTTGCAACCGTTGCCAGCGCAATGAGTGTACGTTTCATCCTATAACCTTCCTGCTCTTTTTTATTTCTGTATGCATACAGATCTTTAAATTATTTATGTGCAGAAAGAGTATAGTTTCATATGAAACTATACTGCAAGCTATTCTTGTAGCCCTATGAATAGATTTATAATTACTTTACATGTGATCTCTTGGGATAGATTTTTGGTAATCGCGAGCAAAGATCGCCTTATCCCCTTCGTAAGCGATCATCTTTCCTGAAATATCAAAACTATCTGCATTTAAAATCATTGAAACGTCAGTTTCCAGCTTGATTAACCAGCCATCACGAGACATGTAACAACACCATTGTGATGTCGCTTCCGCCCCCAAGGGTGTATCGGGATTTATGGACCACTTTGTTAAGCTTGTATGCCTGACACGTAAAGCATGTCCCGGAATTTCCGTTGTTCCGGTATCATCATCGGTAATGTAATGTGTCCGGTTACCAGCAAAATCCTTTTCAACCCGGCGTTCCGTTTTAGATGGTGTTATTTCTCTATATACAGGTAGCGGGTTTGCATCTTCGGGTTCAGGCATATGGGTTTCATCATCGCTGACCATTTGATTACCTGTTGCTCTGACAGGCAACGAGAGAGCTGCATTTTTATCCAGAGAAATTGAGGCAGTAACATGATACGGCGATGGCATGATCAATGGCCAATAGGCTGTTGATATGGAAATTCTAATTTTGTGTCCCGGTAAAAAACGATAGCCAATATGATCCAAGATGACCTTGATATCTTCTGCCTGCCCTGGAATCATTTCCTTTGGCGTTTCGTTACCATCACGATGCGCCAGGTTCAAAACACCAAAACAGACGCGATGAGAAACACCGTCAGGATGCACATCGATCAATCGCACGGCCAGATTTCCAAGCGGCGCATCAATTGCCACGTTCAAAGATAACGTTGGTTGGCCAAGGATCTCAATTGCGTCACTAAGAATATCTGTTTCAAAGACCAAAGATCCCCCATCATCAATGCGTTGATCACCTGGAGTTTCTGTGTCTGGCTTAAGGGCAAAGACCTCGCCACAGGCAATACCAGTATCTTCAGGTGAACAAATGGATACCCGGCCTCTACAATTACTATCATTCGTCTCAGTAAGACTGTGATCAGCATTCAAGTATAATTTTTGCACCGCAATGCTATTGGATGGCCAAACTTCTTCTGCAACCCATCTCCCCTCTTCATGTTCCCGCCAGAGCGAAGGTCTTACATTCTCTGAAATATAAGCACGATAGGCTGGTAAGTTTTCTGCATTATTCTGTTCATCACAAATCCATCGACCCCACCAACGCAAAGCTTCTTGATGGAAATCTGATCTGGGATGTGGGTAGGCAAAATGCGGGTACTTATGCACCCAGGGACCGTTGATGGCTTTAGCAAGACCGGGCATATTTTCGGCTGCTTCTGGGGGCGCATTTTTATAGGCATCAGCCCAACCGGAAATTACCAAACTTGGGATTTCCAAAGCCTCATAATCCTGTTCAATCGAGCCATGCTTCCAGAAATCATCATAGCGTTGATGAGATAACCATTCATCGAGAATAAGATTAGCGCCCTCTAAGCGTTCTAGCCACATATCCCGCCATTTATCACCAACTAAATCTGGATCTGGTGGCCGATTGGCAAAACATTGCATCACACCAGACCAAGACAGGTTTGAATTCAAATGGCAGCCGCTTTTATAGTGAATATCAGCATTATACCGGTCAACAGTCGAGCCAATCGATATAACGGCCTTTAATGGTTCCGGTCGCAAAGCCGCAATTTGCAGGGCATTAAAGCCACCCCAGGATATACCCATCATCCCAAGCTTACCAGTGCACCAGGGCTGTTTTGCAATCCAGTTTATTGCTTCGATGCCGTCAGAAAGTTCACGAGGAGAATATTCATCGTCAAAAACTCCGTCAGATTCACCTGTACCTGATATATCGACACGTACACCTGCATACCCTGCCTTGGCAAAGACGGGATAGGTGCTTTCATCCCGCTGTGCGGTTCCATCACGCTTGCGATAAGGAAGATATTCGAAAATCGCAGGTACGGGTATAACTCCACCTTCTTCATCCTGTGTCAAATCAGGCATCCAGATACGCGCCGATAGCTGTCGGCCATCCTTTAGCGGGATCCAGATATTCTCCCAGACGCAAAAGCCATCATGTTGAGTAACATTTGATCGGGGTTGAAAGCTTGTCGCCATATTGCACCTCAAAAAGCTATATCTGTAATAATGAACCGCCATAAGATAACTGGCATAAAAAAAACTGGATACGAAGGCTTTATGAAAAGCTTTCGCACCCAGTTACAAATAAAAACCAAACAAATATATTCTGGTTTATTTCAAGAAAGGCTCTGCCTTCATTGTATCCGCAATCGGGGCGCCCATTCTGGATAGAATCGTTGGTGCAAGTTGTAATTGATCCAGCAGGACGTCGTCTTTAGGTCCATTGCCGCCACCAAACCAATATAGCGCCACATCCTGTTGATCATCCCCGCGGCCACCGTGGTGCCCACGATCTGACTGACCATGGTCGGCTGTCACAATGACTTCATAACCATTTTTGATCCATCGAGGAAGGAAATGCGCAAGCATCGCGTCTATAGCAAAACAGGCATTATCCATTTCATGGCAATCATGGCCAAATCTGTGCCCCATGGAATCAAGGGTACAGGTATGCAGAATGCCATAGTCGATCTTATGACGTTCCGTCAACATTGTCAGTGTGGCAAACAAATCTGCATCAGACGGGGTCATCTGATTTTTGTGTCCATAGCCCGTCATGGTATGAAAACGACCATGATTAATCGGGCTATCCTCTTCGTCATATTCAATATCACGAACCATATCAAACGGCGCACGATTAAAGAATTCAGACCAGAATGAATGCGTGACAGCGCCTGTTTTTCCACCTGCAGCCCGAACTTGACTAAAAATATCAGCCTGTTCCACACGGAAAATAGACTGATTAGACACGACATGATGCTGTTGCGGTGTTACGCCAGTATGAATAGACGCATAACAAGATGCAGATGTTGATGGTAACACTGCACGCATTTTCCAAACACGTGCTTCGCCGGATTGAACCCAACCTTCCAGGTTCCCCATGTAACGACGCGCATCTCTCCATGGTTGACCATCCAAGATGATCAACAACACTTTATTTTTAAGAGCCAAGAGATAACCTCCCTAAACAGCACTGATAATAGCCAATCTTATCCATTGGCAGTGGAATATAAGTGCCGACTAATTGCCGGCACTTTCCATTTTCCGATCCGCCAAGACCTCTTCCAACCAGCCCAGCTTCATTTCTGGTACTGAAGAAAGCAGAAGATCCGTGTAGTCATCGAACGGAGGTGAAAGAACTTCGGACTTGGTTCCATATCTCACCAGTTCCCCAAGATACATAACAGCAATGGAATCAGATATCGATTTCACCGTCGCAAGATCGTGAGTAATAAAGAGATAGGCAACATTTTCTATCTTTTGCAAATCAAGCAAAAGCTTCAAAATGCCATCAGCAACCAACGGATCGAGTGCGGATGTAACTTCGTCACAAATGATCAGTTTGGGTTTCGCCGCCAAAGAACGAGCAATACATACACGTTGTTTCTGACCACCGGAAAGCTCAGCAGGATACCGGTCGATAAACTTCTCACCCATTTCGATTTCGTCCAGCAGCTCAATAACGCGTTTACGTTTTTCAGCGCCTTTCATACCGAAATAAAGTTCAAGTGGACGCCCAATAATCTGTCCGACAGTTTGACGTGGGTTCATTGCCACATCAGCCATCTGATAAATCATCTGAAGTTCACGAAGGTCATCAAGGCTTCGATTTGGCAATGCCGGTGTCAGCTCTTTGCCATCAAAGACAATACGCCCTTCACTTGGTGGTAGCAGCCCCGTTATCACCCGTGCCAGAGTTGATTTACCCGAACCGGACTCACCAACAACAGCCAGTGTTTGACCAGCATGAATATCAACAGAGACATCTTTTAGAACTTTAATCGTTCCTGCATAGGATGCCGTGATATTCTCAACACGAAGAATTGGATTGTCTGTCGGCTTTTTCTCTTCGTGTGTTATTGAGTGAGCTTTCACCAATTCCTGTGTGTATTCTTCTTTTGGTTCTTCGATAATCTGTTGAACAGTTCCGTGTTCAACCATATTACCGTGACGCAAAACAAGGATTTCATCAGAAACCTGTGCCACCACAGCCAGATCATGGGTAATATACAGAGCAGCAACACCAGTATCTCTAATTGCCTTTTTAATCGCGGCCAAGACATCAATCTGTGTTGTCACATCAAGTGCCGTTGTCGGTTCATCAAAAACAATCAGATCAGGCTTCGGACAAAGTGCCATTGCAGTCATAACACGTTGCAATTGCCCACCAGACACCTGGTGCGGATAGCGATTACCAATGTTTTCAGGGTCTGGAAGCCCCAGAGACCTGAAAAGTTCAATTGCGCGTTCTTCCGCTTGTGTCTTCGTTGAAAGTCCATGCAACAGCGTGGTCTCAATGACCTGATCCATCAAACGCATGGCCGGATTAAAGGAAGCTGCCGCAGATTGGGAAACATAAGTTACCTCCCTGCCCCGCAACTCCCTTAAGCCATGAGCTTGAATTTTAAGGATATCGCGGCCATTGACGAAAACTTCACCACCCGTAATTTCAACCCCACCGCGACCATAACTCATAGAAGAAAGGCCAATAGTTGACTTACCAGCACCACTTTCACCAATAAGCCCCATAACCTGACCTTTTTTCAGGTCAAGAGACACATCGTGAACGATTGTAATATCGTGAGGCTTCTCGCCAGGAGGATAGACAGTAGCGCCTATTTTCAGGTTCTTAATCTCAAGAAGATTATCAGACATTATCCGCGCCCTCCTTTCAGATCACTTGTTCTATTGAGGATCCAATCCGCAACAAGATTTACAGAAATTGCCAGAACAGCAATTGCAAAGGCAGGAATAAGTGCCGCAGGAATACCAAAGATAATTCCTTCTTTGTTTTCTTTTACCATGCCGCCCCAATCAGCTTCCGGGGGCTGAATGCCAAGTCCCAGGAATGACAAGGAAGACAGGAAAAGAACAGCAAAGATAAATCTAAGGCCGAATTCAGCAACCAAAGGCGACAAGGCATTCGGCAGGATTTCTCTGAAGACAATCCAACGTGTACCCTCACCACGTAATCTGGCTGCTTCCACATAATCCATGACGTTGATATCAACGGCTACAGCACGGGACAGTCGATAGACACGTGTACTATCTAAAACCCCCATAACGACAATTAGCGTCACAAGGTTACCAGGTAAGACGGATAGAACAACCAACGCAAAGATCAGGGTTGGAATTGACATCAATAGATCGACAAAACGCGATAAGACCATGTCAAACCAACCACCGGTTACCGCAGCGGTGAAGCCAAGAACAGATCCCATAACAAAAGAAAAGATTGTAGCTGCACCAGCGATAAAGATTGTGATACGAGCACCGTACATCATCCGTGTAAGAAGGTCGCGCCCAACATTATCTGTGCCAAGCAGGAATTCATCAGAAGCCGGCTCCCAAACATCACCAACAATCTCTGCCATACCATAAGGCGCCAATGCCGGAGCAAAGACAGCAACGAAGAGAAATCCACCTGTCGCAATGATGCCAACAAGTGCACTCAGGGGAATACGTTTAAAGTTCATGTATACGATCCCCTACTTTGGATGTCTCAAACGTGGATTTGCCACGATCGATACAATGTCAGCAATGATATTCAATGAGATATAGACACTGGCAAAAATCAAAGCACATGCCTGAACAACAGGAACATCACGCTTGGAAACATGGTCAACCAGATATTGCCCCATCCCAGGATAGACAAAAATAACTTCAACGATCACAACACCAACAACAAGATACGCAAGATTGATCATCACAACGTTGACAATGGGAGCAATCGCATTGGGAAAAGCATGCTTTCGAATAACTGTAAAAGGATTAAGACCTTTTAATTCAGCTGTTTCAATATAAGCAGATTGCATGACATTCAAAATCGCAGCTCGGGTCATGCGCATCATGTGCGCAAGAACAACCATTGTCAGAACGACGACAGGTAAGGCAATCGCGTTTAGCTTTTCGCCCAAAGTCATTGTTTCGTTCAAAATTGCAACAGATGGGAACCACCCTAATTGCACAGAAACAAAATAGATGAGCAAATACCCGATAAAGAATTCTGGGAGAGAAATTGACGCCAGAGATACACCAGATATCAATTTATCAGGCCAGCGATTACGATACTGAACCGCAAGAAGACCAAGAACGACAGCCAGTGGAACAGACAAAGCTGCTGCCCAACTCGCTAAAAACAGTGTATTCTGAAGACGTGAAGATATACCTTCGGCAATAGATTTGCCATTTGAAAGCGCAGTTCCAAGATCTCCTTGCAAAACACCAGCTAACCACTTGAAGTAGCGGACATAAGCCGGGTCATTCAGGCCAAGTTCTTTACGCAGATTGGCAACAGCTTCCGGTGTTGCTGACTGACCTAGAATAGATTGTGCGACATCTCCTGGCAAAATCTGGGTTCCGATAAAAATTAACCCCGATGCCAGAAAGAGGAGAAGGAGGCCCAACGCTATGCGTTGAGCCACCAGATTCAAAATGGGATGTCCCATGGGTCGCTGATTACGCTAACCAAGTTTTTGCGAGGGCGAAACCATTCATCATTTCGCCACTTGGATCATCTTCGTATCCAGCAACTTTGTCACTTACAGCAGCAATAAAGTCATTGAACATAGGCACAATTACACCGCCTTCATCACGAACCATCACACCCATCTCACGATAAAGCGCAATACGTTTCGCTTGGTCAAGCTCACCGCGTGCCTCGATCAAGAGCTTATCAAAGTCCGGACGGAAGAACCGTGTATCATTCCAGTCAGCTGTTGAGAGATAAGCTGTAGAATACATCTGATCCTGTACCGGACGTGAACCACCCCAGTACGAAGCAGAGAAAGGCTGCTTATTCCAGACTTCAGTCCAGTAACCGTCATCAGGCTCACGCTTAACATCCAGTGTAATACCACATTTAGCAGCAGATTGTTGGAATAGCTGAGCAGCATCAACAGCGCCAGCAAATGCAGTGCCAGCAGTACGAAGTAGAACAGGTCCATCATGACCAGATTTTTTATAATGGAACTTTGCTTTATCTGGATCAAAAGTACGCTGTTCGATATCTTCAGAAAACAGCGGATAACCACCATTGATCGGCATATCATTACCAACAGATCCATAACCACGAAGAATTTTATCAACCATTTCTTCACGATCAATTGCATATTTAAGTGCAAGGCGAAGATCGTTATTATCAAATGGCGCTGTATTACAATGCATCAGGAATACATAATGACCGCGACCGGAAACACTTCTCACCTGAATACCCGGGACGCGTTCCAGAAGGTCCGCAACCTTTGGTTCAACACGGTTGATCATATGAACCTGTCCGCCCTGAAGGGCTGCAGTTCTGGCCGTTGCATCGTTTAGAACTACAATTTCAACTTGATCAGCGTGACCGCGTGATGGATCCCAATAATTAGGATTACGTTCGCCAACATGACGAACACCTGGCTCATTTACAGTAACTTTATATGGCCCAGTACCGATACCAGCATCAGGAGCATCCATACCACCGTCCGGCTGAATAATCAGGTGATAGTCTGACATCAGGTAAGGTAAATCAGCATTAGCCGTTTTCAGAGTGACGGAGAAAACATCACCATCAGCCTTCATAGATTCGATATTACGCATAACGCCCAAGGCACCAGATTTAGTATCTTCACCGGAATGGCGTTGCATCGTTTTCAGAACATCTTGGGCAGTTACTGTTTTACCGTTATGAAATTCCACACCTTTGCGAATTGTAAAGTGCCATGTTTTTGCATCTGCTGATGGTTCAATACTCTCGGCCAATCGAAAGTTAATTTCACCTATACGAGAAACCTCAACAAGCGTTTCGCCCCAACACTTTCCAAAATCGTGAGAAACCTGTGTCAGAAAAGTTGCGGGATCAAGACTATTTGTACTTTCCCCCCCGCCAAGACCAGCTATTAGTTTTCCACCTTTTTTTGGACCTTCGGCCATGGCAGCACTGGATAACAGGCTACCTGCAGCAGCGGTAGAGACACCGACAGCAGCAGCTTTGCCCAAGAACTCACGGCGACCTAGTTTCCCCTGAGCGGCAAGCTTTGCCAGATAATTAATGTGTTGTGTCATTCCTATTCTACTCCCTGTTTGTATTTATCTTTTAGGTGAGAACCATATAAGCGTTTATTCGCTTTTATTTTATCATATGATTCAACTAATTATAAGTTTTAATTATTTTTAAATCCTGCAGTTCGTACCCGGATAGCCTCTTCAAAACGAAAAGAGAGACAAACCTCGTTCTTTTTGCCTGAAAAAAATAATTACTTATACGCACCTCCAACATTGATTCTGTTTTTCAGAATCTTGATTTTGAATAGAGTCATCTACCCATAACTTTGTCGCATTAAAGACAACAACACCCACGGCAGCGACTTTCCATCCAAAAAACGTCAACTTTTGATCAAAAAACCACATCTTGGTGTCGGTTTATGAAAAAAATCAATCAAGTTATTTTTACTCACCAATTAAACACTACTAATTGGGGAGAAATAATGACCACAACAACCAATATATTTAATCAAAAAAAATCAATCAAAACGTCATCGTTATTGCTTTTGTCGTCACATAATTACGAAGCGCTTCTATTCCTTTTTCCCGACCGATACCTGACGATCTGTTACCGCCAAATGGAACCTCTATACCACCAGCCCAATAATCATTTACCGTTACCTGACCAGAATCAATTGCTTTGGATAGCTTAAGTGCGTGAGTAATGTTTTGCGTATAGACACCTGCGGCAAGCGCAAAATCAGTAGAGTTTGCCGCCTCAATAGCTTCATCAAGGTTATCAACGACCTGAACCGTTAACACTGGACCAAAAATCTCTTGTTGTACCAGTTCGTCATCCATAGGCACATCATCCATAATTGTCGGAGCATAGAACCAACCACCTTCAGTTTCTTTGGTGATGATACGTTCCCCACCACAAGCGACGGTGATTCCTCGTTCCTTGGCACGTGCTACAAAGCCATTTATTTTTTCCAGTTGTTCCAGTGAATTGATGGCACCGTAATTCGGATTAGTAAGAGCATGACCTGCTTTTAACTGTGAGGTTTTCTCAACAATTTTATCAACCAATTCACGATGAATTGTTCTTTCTACGACCAACCTGGATCCAGCAGAGCAAATTTGTCCGGCATTATAATAAATTGCCCAAAGAACACCTTCCGCGGTTTTCTCCAAGTCGCAATCAGCGAGGGCCACAATCGGTGATTTACCGCCAAGCTCTAGTGTAACGCTGTTGATATTCTTTGCAGCAGCCTCCATCACCAACGTTCCGGTACCAACAGAACCCGTAAAGGTAATATGTTGAACCTTCGGATGATTAACCAGCGGACTTCCCGCGTCTGCCCCTGTACCCGTTACAACATTATAAACACCTTTGGGAAGACCGGCTTCAACAAAGACATCTGCCACCAACAAAGCCGTTAGAGGTGTCTGCTCAGCTGGCTTCACAATAGCGGTACAGCCTGCAGCCAAAGCGGGTGCGACACCTCTGATTGTTGTCGCTAGGGGGTAGTTCCATGGAATAATGTGTGCCGTGACACCAACGGGATCGACAGAAGAAAAAGAGAAGACACCATCGCCCAGAGGGAATGTATCACCCTGAATTTTATCGGCACAACCAGCATAATAACGCAGTGCCTCGACAGAACTCGCGACATCGCCTTTCGCCTCATCCAATGGTTTGCCTGAATCAAGGGCCTCAACAACGGCAAAATAGCCAGCCCTTTGCTCCAGTATATCAGCAGCTTTGAAAAGTATGAGGCCACGCTTACTGGGTTTCATATCACGCCAAACATTGAGAAATGCATCTCTCGCCGCTTCAACAGCCTTGTCTATATCCTCGTCTTGCCCGGCACTGACAGATGCAAATACCCTACCATTTCCCGGGTCTTTACTCTTAATTGTTTCTGTTGTCGAAGCAGATACCCACTCACCATTGATAAACAATTTATTTGGCAAGCCCTGTAGTGTACCTGTTTGAAAATATTCGCTGATCAATACGTCTGTTGATTTCGTCATAATCACACCTAAAGGCCTTATCGTTTTATTCTAATTTATATTCAGTGCTCAGCTTTTCATCAAAAGCGAGAAGCGTTATAGCTAACCTGATAATCCGCATTTGCAAGCCATAGGGGATCAATTTCAATTCCCCAGCCCGGTTTATCTAAAAGAATAAGATTACCATCCACAATTTCATATCCAGGCTTAAACAAACCCGCCTGCCATGGATAGTAATCCAACCCTTCAATTGAAAATTCCAGGTATTTGCCTGGGTTATTTATTGCCGCCATAAAGTGCGCAGAAAACAGGGTAACAAGAGAAAGATTTGCACAATGTAACGTGCAAGGAATTCCAGCTTCTTCTGCCCGTTTCGCAACGTCCAAACTTCGCGTAATGCCGCCCATATAACAAATATCCGGCTGAACAATATCGACAACTCTATTTTGGATAATCTGTTCCCAGACAACCATATTGTTATCTTGCTCTCCACCAGACACATCAAGATCAAGCGCCTCTTTCACCTCTTTTGTCCAGTCCAGTTCCCAATAGGGACAAGGCTCTTCAAAGTGAGAAATACCGTAATCCTGTAATAAATGCCCGACCTCAATGGCCTTTTTCGGTGTATATGCGCTATTTGCATCTACCAAAAGCGTGACATCATCACCAAGAGTTTCGCGCACCCTTTTTACAATTTCCTCGGTACGGCCCGGCCATTGATCAACATCATGACCACATTCTCGCCCTACCCTAAACTTGAATGACCTGTAACCAAATTGCTCCCTAAGGGCGACAAATCTCTCGGCCTCTTCTTCCGGCGTAATATCACGCCGCATACTTGATGCATAGACGGGAAAGCTGTTTCGTGTACTTCCGAGTAAGCTTGCAACACTTTTTCCTGCTCGTTTACCATGGATATCCCAAAGAGCCGTATCTACGCCACAAAGGGCGCGATAGAGATAACTTCCCGGAAATTTGTGCTCACGCTCAAGTACCGTTTGCGTCAAAGCCTTGAGGTCAGAAGCATCCTGACCAAGTGCATGTGGTGCAATGTGCCTGTGAACGATTTGCGATGTGATATCTGCATTATAGGTTGAGACCTGCCCCCACCCTTCATCACCGTCGACAGTTCGTACCCGAACAAAACCAACGTACTCATTGGTAAAGGTTTCTATGCTCGCTATTTTCACGCCTAACTCACCGAGTAAAAATTGAATAATAAAATCTGTTGCGCCACTATTGTCCAAGCTTGCAGATAAAAGCAAACGAAGTATTATTCGCCTAAGACATCATTTTATTTGAAGCTAATAACTGTACTGACATGGCATATCAACTTCCTCCGCTAAACTGGTTACGCGCATTTGAAGCCGCTGCCCGTTATAATAACTTCACAACAGCTGCCAAAGAACTCAACCTCACTCCGGCTGCGGTTAGTCATCAGGTGAGATCTCTCGAAAAAGAGTTGGATTTCTTGTTATTCGAACGATTAGCCCGCAGTTTAAAGCTAACAGACAAGGGAAGAGCTTACCTGCCAGCAGTACGGCGAGCATTTGAAGATATATCCGTGTCGACTACGGGGCTTTTCGGTACCAAGGGCAAGCAGACCATCAATATTCTCTGCACAGTTGCCTTTTCCGTTTCCTGGCTGACACCGAGGTTAAAAGATTTTCTTACCAAGTATCCTGATATCAATATCAGATTGCACACCGCGATCTGGACAGAATCACTCGACCACGACAACATTGATATCGATATTCGAAGTGGACATGGCAACTGGTCCGGTTTTCATAGTCAAAAAATACACACCGAACCTTCGGTTTTGGTGGCGACACCCGAAAATGTGAAGCTTCTCAAGCAGTCCATTGAGACAGGCGAAAAGTCACTTATCAATCATCTAAGCTGTGTCAGGATTATGGGCTGCGAAGGTCGCTGGCAAAAAATACTCGACACCCATCTTAAGGGCGCAGATCTTGAGGTAAATATCACGGTAGATACCTCTCTGAATTCTGTACAACTCGCTTCCTCTGGTGCTTGTGTTTCACTTGTACTTAAGGCCCATGCCCAACCGGATCTGGATAGTGGAAAATTAATGAGAGTTGTCGAGCAAGATTTCGATTACGATGATTCTCATTACCTGTTAACACCAATAAAAGACGAGAAGTCAAAACCTGAAAGTTTGTTATTCAGGAACTGGTTACTGGACCAAGTTCAGATAGAACAATAATATTGAAGGCATCTTTCAAGAAGTACTTAAGCATCATTAAGAACAAGATCAGCCCCTTTTTCACCGACCATAATGGCGGCAGCATTGGTGTTTCCTGAGGGGACATTTGGAAAGATTGACGCATCAATCACGCGAAGACCGTCTATACCGTGAACCTTTAATTTGTGATCAACGACAAAATTTTCCGGATCAGGTCCCATACGACAGGTTCCAGAAGGGTGAAAACAGGTCCAGGCATACCCGCGAATATCGGCGATTAACTCTTCATCCGTTTTACACTCTTTCCCGGGACGAAATTCTTCAATGATAATATCTTTAAAGGCTTTGGTTTCGGCCAATTTCCTGAGATATTTCACGCCTTCCAACATCTCAGCGACATCTTCATCTGTAGAAAGATAATTAGGCTTTATCATTGGCGGTTCAAACGGATCATCCGATTTGATCTTAATTTCCCCGCGTGAAGTCGGACGACAATTTGTTAAGCCCAACTGAAAGGCAGAAAAGGGGTCTGGGTTTAACATAGGCCGCGTTCCCGCTGGTGCCCGTGTATAGCTAACAGGAGAAAAGTAGAGCTGTATATTCGGCTGTTCCAAATCCGGTCGGGTTTTAATAAAGCCCCCTCCTTGATTGATACTCAAGCTAAGAGGACCGCGACGGAATAATACATACTTCAGCCCCGCAACCAGCTTTCCCCACCATGAATGCAATTCGTCATTAAGACTTGGGACGATACAGGAATAGAGATAATCCATTCCGATATGATCCTGCAGGTTCTGCCCTACTGCCGGACTATTCTGAACAACGGGAATATTATTTTCATCAAGTAAGGCTTTGGGACCAATGCCTGACAGCTGCAGCAATTGCGGGCTATTGATGGAGCCCCCACTCAGAATCACTTCTTTTGTTGCTGTAACAGTACAAGCTTTCCCTTTGCGAACATACTCAACACCAATGGCTTTTTTACCCTCAAAAAGAATTTTTGAAACGTGGGCATGAGTGACAAGTTTAAGGTTTTTGCGTTTTAAGGCCGGATGCAAAAATGCTTTGGCTGCGGACTCACGAAAACCGTTACGGGTTGTCGTCTGATAAAGACCTATGCCTTCTTGTTCAGCCCCGTTGAAGTTTTCATTATAGGCAAGACCAAGTTCTTGCCCCGAGCGGATAAAGTTTTGGCAAAGAGGGTGTAAGTCTTTCGAAACATCAGAGACATGCATAGGTCCACCCGTTCCTCGGTAGCCATCATCACCCAATTGATTGACTTCTGACTTTTTAAAGTAGGGCAGTAGATCCTGATAACTCCACCCCGGATTTCCAAGTGCAGCCCAATCATCGTAATCCTTTTTATGGCCCCGGATATATACCATGGCGTTAATTGAGCTGGATCCACCAAGCACCTTTCCGCGAGGCCAATAGCTCTGCCTGTTTGCTGTACCTTCATCTGCTTCAGTCAGGTACATCCAGTTAACGGCCTTTTGGTAATATGTCTTTCCGTAGCCAATTGGAACTTGAACCCAAAAGCGTTTATCACTTCCTCCGGCTTCAAGAATTAAAACCGAATACTTACCGCTTTCACTGAGGCGATTTGCCAAGACACAGCCCGCAGACCCCGCACCAACAACGATATAGTCAAAAGACCGCTTTTCTTTAACCATGGCTCAAAACCTGAAAAATTACGCACTTAAATGAATTTCTTTTTTCATTTATGAGCAAAATTTCACGTATTTCAAACTATATTTTGCCTAATTCAAATAAGACATCGTTATATTTGTTACTAGAGGTGTGATGATTTGTCTAAAAGACCATATGTTATTGATATAATTAAATTACTTACCTTTCCAGACAGGAGATCTTTTTTCAACAAAAGCACGTGAGCCTTCTTTAGAGTCTTCGCTGCAAAGCATTTTTTCATAATATTGCCATTTCCCTGCGCGCATATCTCGATAGCAAGCTTCATCATCAAGACCGGATGTTTTTTGCAAAACCTCTTTGACTGCCATAACAGACAAAGGGGCGGCTTCTAAAATCTCATCAGCGAATGCTCTGGCTGCTGTCATAAGGTCTTCGCTTGGCACAACTTTATTCACCAGCCCCCATTGCGTTGCTTCGTTTGCATCCATGCGTCGCCCAGTTAAAAGTAATTCCATAGCAATTGCTCTGGGAAGCCTTTTAGGAAGACGGAAAGATGCTGCATCAGCAATCAAGCCAACCTTTGCTTCTGGCAAGAAAAATTGAGCATGATCTGCTGCAATAATAAAGTCAGCGGCAAGTGCTAACTCAAAACCGCCACCAACAGCCATGCCATTCACAGCCGCAATAATTGGCTTATAGCAATCATGGAGCTCTGTTATTCCGGCAAATCCTCCGGGACCATAGTCAGTATCAGGGGCCTCCCCCTCGCTACTGGCAACCAGATCCCACCCTGCAGAAAAAAACTTTTCACCGCCACCAGTTAAAATTGCAACCCGAAGTCCGGGATCATCACGAAACTCGCAAAAGACTTTCCCCATTGCCTTGCTTGTTTCAGCATCAATGGCATTTGCTTTTGGGCGATCCAGTGTCACTTCCAGAACGGCCCCTCGTCTCTCAACTTTTACTACATCAGACATCAATTCACTCTTTCTTCTGAAGCCATGCGGATCATGGCATCTGCTATAACAATGCCTTTCCCCTTTGGGAGAACCATAACCGGGTTTAAATCCATTTCGACAAGATTCTTTTCATTATGCCGGGCAAAATCTGCAACCGATAAGATCGTATTTATCAATGCATCTATATCGCCGACAGGTTGGCCACGGTAGCCTTCCAATAACTTGTAGAGTTTGAGTTTCTTCAAAGCGACATGGATATCATCACGAGAGACAGGCAACAGTAACGGTATTGCATCCTGCATCAGTTCAACCCAAACACCACCGGAACCAACGACAAGCGAAAGCCCGAATTGAGGATCTCGCGTCACCCCGACAATAACTTCAGCGACAATATCTGTGATCATACTTTCAACAAGAACGTCGTCAGATAGATGTGCCATTCTTTCCGCAGCACATGTTACATCTGCTACGCTTTGCAAGTTCAAAGCAACACCACCAGCCTCTGTCTTGTGTGCAAGATCAGCACTCACAGCTTTAACAACAACCGGAAAACCAATTTGTTCTGCGACAAAACCTGCTTCTAAAATAGAAACCGTCTCACTTTTGGGGATTGGAAGTCCATATTCGTTTAGAATTGACTTAGCCTGGGCTTCATCAAGCAAAACGATTTCACCTTCTATCTCAGAGGGCTTTTCGACAATAGAAGATACGTTATTATTCGTAAGCTCCTTCCATCTGGAAGATATCCATGCCGCAGATGAGATTGATTTTAATCCATCTTCGACGCCCTGTAGTGGCACCACGTTATTTCTGATTAAAGTGGACCTTGCTTTTGCCGGAAGATTTTCTGGCAATGTTGCAAGAACAGCAGCTTGATGCCCTGACTTTCTCTGCGCGGCAATCATCGCATCCAAGGCAATATCCCACTCATGGGCTTCGCTCAAATCGCTTTTTGGATAATCCAAAATCAAAAGACTGATATCATATCCACCTTGCATAACGCGCGTAAAACAGTTGGTTTTTTCTTCAATATTTCCCCAGATATAGGTGTGATAATCAAAAGGGTTTGATATAGAAACCCTGTCGCCAAGTTGCTTCTGCAACTGCGATGCCTGAACATCCGGGATAGGGTTGAACTTTAACCCAAGCTGACTTCCAAAATCAGCAATCAAAGCTGCATCCCCCCCGGAACAACTAAGAGATGATATATTATTACCCGAAAGAGGTCCGGCCACATGAAGGAGCTTCAGGGTTTCGATCATTTCACTGAGCGTTCGAACACGGGCAATCCCAATGCGTTGAAACAATGAACTATAAAGTTCATCAGATCCGGCAAGAGTAGAGGTATGGCTCAATGCTATCTCAGCTCCAATATCGGATCCACCTGATTTCAAGGCAATGACTGGTATGCCCTTACTTCGAGCTTTATTCACGGCGCCACAGAATTCAGAGACATCATCAACACCTTCCATATGAAGGCCTATTGCGGTCACGCGATCATCATCGCAAAGTGCATCTATGTAATCAGATATAGATAAAACGGCCTGGTTTCCGACAGAAATCATATAGGCAACTGGCAGAGATCTTTCCTGCATTGTCAGGCTTATCCCAATATTTCCACTTTGGGTAATGATCGCAACGCCCTTATCAACATGCTGCCCGCCATGATGATCAGGCCAAAGGGCAGCCCCATCCAGATAATTTAGGATACCGTAGCAATTCGGACCAACCAAAGCCAAATCGCCAACGCTGTTCATAAGATCTGTATGATACTCTTGACCATCGGAAGTTTCGGAAAAGCCAGATGCATAACAAATTACACCACCTGCCCCCATCTTCTCCAGATCTTTAATCACGGATATTGCCGGCTCGCGAGGTATTGCGACAAAAGCTGCATCAGGTGCGGTTGGCAGGTCTTTTACCGATGCAAAGCACTTTAGCCCCTCAATCTCACTTCTTCGCGCATTAACGGCCCAAATTTCACCCTGAAAACCCGTTTTACGACTTTGCCGAATGACTTCAGCTGCCTCAGCTCCACCAACAACAGCTATGTTTTCAGGACAAAGAAGCCGTTTTATATTTGCTGACTTTGACATTACAGAACCCTCCAGATCAATGACGAGGTCAATCACGCGCCAAGAGGTCTAAGCAAGCCCCGAGAAATGATATGGCGTTGAATTTCACTGGTTCCGTCCCAGATCCGCTCAACCCGGGCGTCGCGCCAAAACCGCTCGATTGGAAGTTCGGTCATCAAACCCATCCCGCCAAAGATTTGAAGACTTTCATCTGTCACTCTGGCCAGCATTTCTGTCGCATGAACTTTTGCCATGGCAATGTCCTGATCTGCGGGAAGATCCTTATCCAGTTTCCAGGCTGCGCCCATGGTTAAGTATTCAGCAGCCTGAATATCTGTAGCCATATCAGCCAATTTGAAAGAGACACCCTGGAACTTACCAATTGCTTGCCCAAACTGTTTTCGCTCAGCAGCCCAATTAACAGCCAAATCAAAACAACGCTGCGCTCGGCCGACAGACATCGCAGCCACAGTCAACCTTGTGGCACCTAACCATGTGTTCGCCTCGTCAAAACCTTTCCCTTCCTCCCCGAGTATTTGCGAGGCAGGAATACGGCAGTTATCAAAATTAAGAATGGAATTATTGTACCCGCGATGTGATACGCATTTATAACCTTCTCGAATTTCAAATCCCGGTGTACCGCGATCAACAAGGAAACAGGTAATCTGTTTTTTCTTACCTCTAGGCGTCTCTTCTTCCCCTGTTGCAATAAAAACGATCGCAAAATCAGCTTCATCAGCGTGTGTTATGAAATGCTTGGTGCCATTAAGTATCCAGTCATCCCCATCTTTGACGGCTGATGCCTTCATTGACCTTACATCTGATCCCGCATCTGGTTCGGTCATCGCGATACAGTCTATCTTTTCTCCGCGAATAGCTGGCATAAGATATTTTTCAACCTGTTCGCCTTTACAGCCGCAAAGAATATTAGAAGGACGCCCAAAAATAACACTCAATGCCTGAGAAGCACGCCCTAGTTCTCTCTCAAGTAGGGACATGGTGACATAGTCCAATCCACCACCCCCGAATTCTTCGGGGATATTTGCCGCATAAAAGCCCAAATCCAGAACTTTCTGACGAATTTCCCTAGTCAGTTCAGACGGCACATACCCCAACTCTTCGACAGTATTTTCATGGGGGTACAGTTCCTTTTCAACAAAATCCCGGACGGTATCAACAACCATTTGTTGTTCTTGCGAAAGACCAAAATCCATATTACTTCTCCCTAAACCTTAACCGTTCCTGATTTATGGTTTTGTAACGAAATCAGGACATAAGCAGGCATTTCCACGTTGAAAATCAACCCTGATTACCAACGTAAATTAAATGTCATTACTTCCGAGTGTCATGACGACACCGGTATCTGCACTTATTTGTCGATTAGATTTTTATTAACAAAATCGGATCAACAGTTATGTTTATTGTTTAGGTGGTGGCACCATCATTTGCCGACTAAGGCGTTCGGGCGCGGGCAGTTTTTTATGTGCATTCAGTATTTTCCCTAAAACATTCAGTATTTCAGGTTTGGCTGGGCAGGCCTTCCCGGCTTTCATATCAACATGCAAAACCATTTGCTCAGCTGTAGCTAACAAACTGTTATCTTTTGAGTTATACATTCGATGGTAAAAATGGAGGCGCTTGTCATCCAGTCCAAGTAATTGTGTTGTCACCCGCAAAGGCTCGTGCACCGCAACTTCCAAAATATTATTGATATGAGTTTCGACCGTATAATAGGAATTTCCATTGGCATGATATTCCGCATTTACCCCGACATACCGAAACAACGCATCTGAAGCATCGCCAAAAACCTGTAAATACCGGGACTCAGTCATATGATTATTATAATCAACCCACTCGGGATGAACTTTATCCCCGTGAAGATCCAGAGGCTGGCTCAAATCATCCCCATCAGTCCACTCTGTAGAGCCAGACGTTTGCTCATATTGTCGCTCATCATCTTCCTTGAGCACTTTCCCTGAGGCATAGTTAAAGCTGCGCAAAGATTGCATAATAGACACTAGGCAATTATCTCGCAGCTGTTCGAGATCACGGATAGAATAGCCATCTGCTTGCTCTTGCGTGCCCTCTACCATTCGGTCGATAAGCTGATCCGTAAGTTCCGGCGCTTTTAATTTTGTCCAGGGCAACTCAAGTGCTGGACCGAACTGTTCCAGCATATGGCGCATTCCCTGTTCTCCGCCAGCTAGATGAAATGTGAGGCAGGTTCCCATAAAAGCCCAGCGCAGCCCCGGTCCATATATAACTGCCTGATCAATTTCATCCGTTGTGGCAACACCATCAGCAACCATGTGCAAAGCTTCACGCCATAAAGCCTCTTGAAGGCGGTCTGAAATATAACCTTCTATTTCCTTGCGAACCTTAAGGGGCTTCATTCCGATAGAGCTATAAAACACCATCGCGTCTTCAATGAATTGGGTCTCTGTTTTTTCCCCTCCAAGAACCTCAACCAGTGGCAAGAGGTAAACAGGATTGAAAGGATGACCGATCAGAACACGTTCAGGATGGATACAATCAGCCTGAATGATGGACGGAAGTAAACCAGAAGAACTGGATGCAATAATAACATCATGTGCCGCGTGTTTACTTATCTCAGCAAGAAGGTTTCTTTTAAGATCTTCCCGTTCAGGCGCATTTTCCTGAACAAAATCAGCTTTCGAGACAGCCTCTGCAAGGTTCGTCGTAAAAGTAAGTGTGCCCTTCACCGTACGAGGGGCAAGACTAAGCTGATTTAAAGCAGGTTCAGCATTAGACACAACTTCTCTCAGGCCACGTTCTGCATCGGCTGAAACATCGGTCACAATGACATCAATTCCCCGATGGAGACATCGCGCAGCCCACCCGGCCCCGATAACACCGGCTCCAACGATAGCAACTGTTCTGATTTCACGTGCCATTTTCCAACACCCTGTTCTAATTTATATATCTAAGAATTATTATTTAAGACTGTTTGACAGCATTGAATTTCTTACGAGCTTCTTCAGCCGTAAGTGTTTTTGCCCCCATCCGCTCAATGATTTCCTTGGCTCTGCTCACCAGTTGCCCATTGCTAGCAAGAACGCCCCGTTCCAGATAGAGATTATCTTCCAGACCAACGCGAACATGACCACCAAAGATGACTGACTGTGCAGCCATCGCCATTTGGGTTGGGCCAACCCCGAAAGCACCCCAATTTGCCCCTTCCGGAAGCATGTTACGCATCGCAAGCATGGTTTCACCATTTGCCTCCGCAGCAAAGGGGATACCGAGACAAAGCTGAAACAGAGGTGGTGCATCAATCAGGCCTTCTGACATTAACTGCTTTGCCATCCAGATATGACCAAATTCAAAAGCTTCAATTTCGGGCTTAACCCCCATCTTTTGAATGATTGCAGCCATTTCACGCAGCATATCCGGCGTTGAAACATAGGCGTAGTCACTAAAGTTCAATGATCCGCAGTCAAAGGTGCAAATTTCGGGGCGAATAGCATCAATATGTTTGAGACGATCAACGGGACTGAGCATATCAGTTCCCGGTCCGCCAACATTTGGGTTTGTTGCGTCGGGTACAAACTCCCCCCCCATACCTGCAGTGATATTGATGACAACATCCACGCCTTTTGTCTCCATTTTCTCACGAAGAAGACCAACTGTTTCTTGGTAAAGTTCCAGGTCATTACTGGCTTGCCCCGTATCCGGATTTCTAACATGCAAGTGGGCAATAGCAGCCCCAGCCAATGCGGCTTCTATTGCAGCATCAGAAATTTCTTCTGGTGTCACCGGAACATTCGTATGTCGGTCTTTTTTTATGCCAGAACCTGTTACAGGACAGGTGATGATAACTTCATTATTCATAATAATTCCCTCTTTGGCGTCCATCCAATTTTTTGGGGCGCCAGCCCATCTTTGGTTTTATTTTTAAGAGAACACTTCTTCGAAAAATGACCTCTTTTATTTTCTCTTAGTTTAAATCTATTTCTTTTCCTCAATTTACATTTTGCACTAATTATGAAACATTTTACTCAGCGCCATGCTTGAAAAATGAGAACACCAAGATGTATCTATTTGGAAAAGAAGCAGAATCTAAGCCCCAAAAAATAGCGTTTTTGCTTGTACCGGGTTTTTCCATGCTTTGTTTTTCCTCAGCTTTGGAACCCTTGCGTGCTGCCAATTTCAAAGTTGGCGAAAAGATATATGAATGGAAGTTATATTCCATTCATGGCTCAACAGTACGCGCCAGTAACGGCATGGACATTAATGTTGATGCTGAAATTGCGTTAGACGACAGCATTCCTGTCTTGATCGTTTGCGCCAGTTATGATGTGGAAGAGAGCAATACAAAAAAATTAGCTGCAATTCTACGAAGACTTCGCTCAAAAGGTACCGAATTTGGCGGCATGGATGCAGGAAGCGAAATTCTGGCTAAAGCCGGCCTTCTCGACGGCTATAAAGCGACTGTACACTGGGAGAACTTTGAAAGCTTTACCGAGACCTATCCTAATGTACAGGCAGAATTGGATCTTTATATTGTTGATCGTAACCGGTTCACATCAGGCGGGGGCACAACCAGTCTGGACATGATGTTACAACTCATCAGGGTTCAACATGGTTTGAAATTATCCACGGATGTTGCAGATATATTTATTTATCAAAGGTTTCGAGAAGGAAACAATCCACAACGACTGATTTCTAATAACCCGCAGATCCGAAATAATAAAGTTCTGACCAAAGCAATAGAAACGATGGAGGCAACCATCGAAACGCCACTCCTTATAACAGAACTTGCACATCAGATCGGTTCTACCGTCAGAGAGCTTGAACGACTTTTCAAGAAACATTTAAAGACGTCACCAGCTACCTATTACAGAAATCACCGCTTGGATATTGCGCAAAGATTACTGAAACAAACAGACCTGTCTATTCTCGACATCGCTGTACGCTGTGGCTTTAATTCGGCAACATCTTTTGCCAGAAGCTATCGCAACCGTTTTGGACAAGCACCAAAAACAAGTCGCCGCATTATTTCTTAACAATTTAAATGCCATACATCAAAAAAGCTATTGATATTAATGCAATAAATTGAATTTATTAATTAAATTACTAATTGATATTACCTTCAAAAAATCCTTCTTTTTCGTTTAAACTTGCATTAGTTTCATTTGCAACTAATATTACATATCAAGATACAAGGCTGAGAAGATGGCGACATTCTTTCTCCTATTCTCAAAGTGAATTCTAGGAATCAGTTTCCTGAACTGACCAAATCGATACCAAGAACGATGCGAGGCTTAGACATGAAAATAGAACAAATCCATCACGTCGCTTACAGATGTAAAGATGCCAAAGAAACAGTTGAATGGTATGGAAAATACCTCAATATGGATTTTATCCTCGCAATTGCTGAAAACGAGGTCCCTTCCACAAAAGCCCCGGACCCTTACATGCATATCTTCCTGGATGCGGGGAAAGGTTCTATCTTGGCCTTTTTCGAAATTCCGAATTCCCCGCCCATGGGCAAAGATCCGAATACGCCAGAGTGGGTGCAACATTTAGCACTGTCCGTGGCTACAATGGATGAAATGCTGGCCGTAAAAGACAAACTCGAAGCGGATGGTATTGATGTATTAGGACCAACAGATCACACCCTCTTCCAATCCATATACTTTTTTGACCCAAGTGGTCATCGTATTGAATTGGCGGTTAATACAGCAACACCGGATATGAGTAAAAAGCTCGACGATGTAAAATGGCAAATGCTCGAAGATTGGTCCAAAACCAAAAAAGCCCCCAAGCATGCTGACTGGATGCATCAAAAAGAACTTTCCTCATAAATTACGGTTAATAGCCTCATAAGTATCGGTTAATAAAATGAAACTCGCTACCTATAAAAATAGCACCAGAGATGGTGAACTTGTTGTTGTCAGTCGCGACCTGAAAAAGTGTGTAAAGGCAACAAAAGTTGCCCCAACTTTACAATCAGCATTGGACGATTGGGATAATGTCTCTCCTCAACTGGAAAGGCTTTATCAATCTCTTAATAGTGGAGATCTGGCAGATAGTTTTGACTTTGAAGAACCTGCATGTGCATCCCCTCTTCCACGGTCTTATCAGTGGGCAGACGGTTCTGCTTATGTAAATCATGTTGAGCTTGTCCGAAAAGCAAGAGGCGCCGAATTACCGGATAGCTTCTGGACAGATCCCTTGATGTATCAAGGGGGCTCGGACAGCTTTATTGGTCCAAGAGACGATATTCCTTTGGGATCAGAAAGTTGGGGCATTGATTTTGAAGCAGAGATTGCTGTAATCACCAACGACATGCCTATGGGCACATCCCCTGAAAAAGCCGCAGATCACATCAAGCTTTTGATGTTGGTCAACGATGTCTCACTGCGCGGGTTAATTCCTGCAGAATTGGCAAAAGGCTTCGGCTTTTTTCAATCCAAACCGTCCAGTGCCTTTTCCCCTGTCGCTATAACATCTGACGAACTAGGATCAGCATGGAAAAACGGCAAGGTACATCTGCCCCTACTCTCGACACTAAACGGTGAGCTTTTCGGAAAACCAGAAGCTGGCGAAGATATGACATTTGATTTTCCAACGATCGTTTCTCATGCGGCAAAAACTCGTCCGCTAGGGGCCGGAACAATTGTCGGATCAGGAACTGTTTCCAATAAACTGAATGGTGGACCAGGTAAACATGTTAATGATGGTGGCGTAGGTTATTCCTGTATTGCAGAAGTCCGTATGATTGAAACAATTAATTCAGGATCTCCTCAAACACCTTTTATGAAGTTTGGTGACACTATTTCGATAGAAATGCTGGATAAAGAAGGTCAATCAATCTTTGGGAAAATTGATCAGAAAATAGTGGAATACTCTACGCCTTAAATAATTAAACAATACTGTCATCGGTTTTGTGTTTCTGATATTCCTTACTCCAATAATTATAAAACAGCTCCGAAGTGAAATTCAGAGCTGTTTTCAGATCAATAGCTATAAAAACAACATAGCTCTTTGGCTTTTGCCTTTTGAAAGAAGAAGGTCACCCCACCCAGATCCTATCTGTTTTCTCAAATCATTTAGTAGGATTTGCCTATCAAACCCTGCTATACTCACAAGCGAAACAGCAAGTGGTCGTATTTACCACATTTAGCTGCGCTGATCGGCATACCCCTGATTTACAGGGAGGATATACAGCACATGGAATGCAAAATTTTGAAATTTTGTGCTGCAATTGGCTGGTAATTGAACACCAAATTACATTTTAGGCTCTGGATTATTCCAATTAAGCCTATTTCTTAAGATTGACAACAATCGATAGATCGTGTGCATTCACCACGCCCAGCAGGCCATCACTATTGAGTAACACAGGGAATTTAATATCATGGTATCGATTGATGACCTAAAGGCACAACGCGATGCGTCCTTGGCAGTCACCGCAAAAGGTGCTCCAACAAGAACGTCTAACCAGTTCTTTGGCGTAGGCCCCATTACAGATATGACATCTGATGAAGTTGACGGGCGTCGCCTGCGCTTCCAATTTGATGCATGGCTTGAAGAAAATTATGCCAAAGTAGATGACCGCGGCAATCGCATTGGTAGTTTTACAACTGCTGAAATCGGTCGCAGCATGCACCGTGGCTATCCAGCTGATAAAGTTCTACTGGATATGGCCCGTGAAATTCACCGTTACTTTGAATTCCCTAAAAAGAATAAAATGGCTATCGGCCTTGGTGGTGGTCACAGTGGCTTTACCGTTTCCATTCTTCACCTGATGAATGCAAACAACCCTGATCAAAAAATCTATGTCGATACCCCAAAACCTGAATCAGCCGAAGGCAAAGCAGGTGGTTTCTTCCGTCAATCCTGGGGTTCCCAGATTATGGAAATGCAGAAGTTCGCTGCAAATGGTGATATCGAACGCATTCACTACTCCGAAGGCGAAGGCGCAATACCGACTGCTGCCGAGCTAAGCTCTATGGGCATCAAGCTCTTTGTTGGTGTTGGTCACGAAACAACCGGTGCAACGACCTATAAAGAGTCCGAAATCATCGAACTTCTAAAGTGGATCGACGCGGACCCCACAGAACACCACGCCATTATTGACAGTACATCCATGCTGGGCGCAATGCCATGGTCCGAGAATGTTGTTCTCGAGGTTATGGACAAATGCTGTATGTTCATGCCATTCCAAAAGGCAATCGGTGGTATTTCAGGTTATTTCATTGCTTCCTACACACCAGAAGCACTGGTTTTGATGAACCAGAACCAGAAAGACCCTGCCTGGGCGATCCCGCGTCAGCTGAAAATCGCTGTTCCTGCGGACCCAAAAGAGCCAATGAGCAGCGAAAAAACCTGGGAACTTGGTCCAATTTACGATCCTGCTGAACACAAGATGCTTGGCGGTATCATCAATACCTTCTCAACCCTTGCTTTTGCTGAAACAACTTTTGGCCTTCTGCGCGCAGAAAAATCAATCGGCTCAGCACGTGATCTGAACAAACGTTCGATCAAAAATCGCCAAACAGCCAACGACTGGATTGCAACCAACCCGACACTAGAACTGGGTGTTACGGATGCAGATAACCGTGGTGCTGCTGTGACCTTGCTCAAGGTAACAGAAGGTGTAAACACAGATCCTGCAATCCACGCAGACATCATTGCTAAATCCAAACAGTTGCTCGGCTACGAAGGCCTAACGCATCCGAATGGTCATCATGAAAAAGGGTTGGATGTTGCACGTTATGTCAATGCTTTCCCAGGTACACCTGGCGACTACCGCGCCTGGATTGGCGGTCTACGCCCTGTAGAAGACGTTATTGCTCTTCTGGAAAATCTGGAATACGCCTATCACCGCGCAAAAATTGTCGTGCTTGAAGAACTTCTGGCAAAAGAAGGCGTAACTTTTGAAGCATCTGCAAATGATGCATCAGGTAAAGTTCGTCAGGATGATCAGAACAAAGCGTACAAAGTGCTTGTTGCCGATCTTGTCGGATTAAAATTCGATGCAAATGGCAATCCTGACCATTCAGAGGTTCGTGCCTATATCGAGTCAAAGGGTGGTGTTTTCCACGAAGGCCCGATTGCAGATGATGCAAATCTCGAAACCGGCAAACTACACTTCTCATACCAGCCAAACCTGAGTACCGAAGAAGAGCTTTTGCCGCAAACCGACGAAGGCCAATATGACGCAACTATTGTTGCGGCGACCTTCCTGCCAAAGGCTTCTGCATTCAAACACGGTGGTGTCCGTATTGGTGCAGGAACCGGTAACATGGGTTCTGATTCATGGGGCGGCGGTAATGGTGATGGTGGTGAAGCCGCCCTCATGAACACGCCAAGCTTTAACAGCCGTGCAACAGCACAGATGGCTATGAAAGCCCTTCTAAAAGTAACTCCTGACCTGCCTGTCGAAGAAATGCACAAGCTTGTCTGTGCGGGTGATTTTGATACTGGTAAAGACCTGTGTAAATTCCCGACTGAAAAGCTTGAAGGCAAAAAACTTGCTGTGATCGGCTATGGCAACATCGGTCGTGAAGTTGCAAATCTAGGTAAAGCCTTTGGCATGGAAGTTTCCATCTATGCCCGTGCCCGTCACAAGGCATGGATTGAATCAGAAGGTTTCATCTACGCAGAAACGCCTGAAGAAGCAGCAAAAGGCGCTGATGTGATCAGCCCACATACTGGTCTGGGTGCTTTTAATGCTGAAACAGGCAAGTTTGCCAATGATAGCCTGGTCAACGAAGGCGTACTTAACGCTCTAAATGATGGTGCAATCGTTGTTAATTATGACCGTGGGGAAGTGATCAACATCGATGCCATTGATGCAGCACTTACAAGCGGTAAAGTTGCCTACGCTGCTATTGACGCAGATCTTTTCAAGAATACTGAAACAGGCGAACTAAGTGGACCAATGGTTCCTTACCTGACACTTGTTGATCGTCTTGCTGACAAGCTAGAGCTTCTGCCTCATGCTGCGGCAGATACTGAACATGTGTCCCGTGTTCAAGGGGCTAAACAAGCTGTTGATCAGATCTTCGATGCAATCCAGTACAAGTCTATCATGAACCTGAAAGGCGATCTTCCAGCCGGGTACACAGATGCAGGCGCAACAACCGTTAACGGTGTTGGTAAAGTGACCTCAAATGCACTGGCTTCTGTTGCTTCAGAAGACAAAACTGCTGCTGAACTTCGCAAACTCACCGAAGATATGGCCGCAATTTGGGGGGCTCTGTCTGTCACGAAAGACGCTGCACGCCGTCAGGAACTGATTGATCGCTACGGTGCTCAACTAACGCTGCAGTCTAACAAGTACATAACGCTTGTTGAGCAGCTTGGTCTGAAAGGACCATACGGCTAAGCCCATAACAGCAATAAACGGAAAAGGGTGTCATGTTTTTCATGACACCCTTTTTTATACTTACGACTTTTATACGTGCGACAAAAATGGTGCTCGACAGTTCCCCATAGATCTGGCTACTTTAGGTTCATGAAACACTGGCATACCATAATTTGTTTGATCTTTAGCTTCAGTGCGCTTTTCACTCCACTCGCTCAGGCCAATCAGCATGCGCTTGAGTTAAACGACCTTAATATAATTGTTACGTTTGTTCAGAACATATCTCACGCACAAGATATGGCTCCGGATATCGAAAGCTGCCAAGAATGTGTTGAGCATTCCAACACTGTTATCTGCCAAAATTTCTGCCTATCAATGACACCTGCGATACTCGTTGAAACTACATTCAGAAATGAATGTTTCCGCTCAGATGGTGCCCGCCCTCACCTAGAACGATGTGTCGGCTTATCCCCTGCCGTTGAGATTTCTCCCCCTATAAATCTGTAAAATTAAACATCTATAAATCATAACAATACAGATACACTAGGATCATAAAATGAGATCTTTTATCCCTTTGGCAACAATCGCAGCCACTATGCTTGTCCAGATTTTGCCAATTCACACCCATGCTGGTGAAACTGAAGCCACCCTTTTTAAAAACCCGCAATGCGGATGTTGCAGCGCCTATGCCGAGCATCTTCGCCAAAATGATTACAAGGTTAAAGAAGTTCCGACGGAAAAAATGTCGCTGATTAAAAAGTCTTATGGCATTACAGGTGAAATGTCCTCTTCCCACACAACATTAATCAACGGTTATGTCATCGAAGGGCATGTTCCCATCGATATTGTAGATAAATTTCTATCGGAAAAACCTGATGTAAAGGGTATTTTCTTACCTGGGATGCCAATGGGCTCACCTGGTATGGAGATGGGAATTGAGAAGGAAGAACCATTTAGAATTTATTCGATTACTCTCTATGCGATCGAATAAAAAAAGAGGGAGCCTATAAGGCTCCCTCCTCTACGTCTTTTAAAAACTTTACTTATTCTGCATTAGGAATAAACAACTGTTCTCCGGATAGTTTATAGCCCGCAATGGCTTTTTGTCCTTTTGAAGATACTATCCAGTTCACAAAGGTTTCCGCAGGCTTGATTTTTACATGTGGAAACTTTTCTGGGTTAACGACAATAACGCCGTATTGATTGAAAAGGCGCTTATCGCCCTCGAAAAGAATTTCCATATTTTGTTTGTTTTTATAACTGATCCAGGTCGCCCTGTCGGTAAGTGTATAACCCTGCATCGCCACCGTCGTGTTTAATGTTGCGCCCATACCGGATCCGGTTTCACGATACCAGTCACCCGAAGCTGACTTTGGATTACTCCCGCTGGCTTTCCAAAGCTCTAACTCTCTCTTATTGGTGCCACTGTCATCACCACGGGAAAGGAAGATCGCTTGCTTGGTTTTAATCTTATTTAGCGCCTCGGCGATTGTTTGTGTTCCTTTGACTTCAGCCGGATCACTATCAGGTCCGACAAGAACAAAATCATTGTACATTACGTCAAAACGCTCCACGCCATAGCCATCTGAAACAAATTTCTCTTCAGAGGTTTTGTGATGCACCATCAGAACGTCAGCATCTCCATTACGAGCAAGCTTAAGGGCAGCGCCTGTCCCTACAGCAACAACATGGACCTCAACACCTGTCTGCTTCTTAAAAAGCGGCAGAAGATAATCAAACAAACCTGAGTTTTGAGTTGATGTTGTTGATGCAAGTGTAATTTCGCTCTTAGCTTCATCGGCATACAGGGTTGAACCAAATCCCCCTATTAACAATACCGAAGCAAGACATAACGCCCGAAAAACAGACCGGTTAATCATTTAAATAAAAACTCCTATATTTGAACATCATCTTTGTCAGGTCGGCGTTTCCACCAAATCAGCTGACCATCTAAAAAGGCTTGAGCCAGATCATTTTGCGGGCCAGAGAAGAACTCATCTGCAGAAGACATTTCCTTGATGCGTCCTCTGAACATGAAAAGAACATCCGTTGCCAGACGCTTGGCCTGTCCAAGATCATGGCAGGTCATAATAACCGTCGTGCCCTCTGCTGAAATTTCGTGAATGAGCTCTTCAATAGAATGAGTTGCAGGCGGATCCAGACTGGCTGTAGGTTCATCCATAAAAAGAACCTGTGGCTTTAGAACCCATGCCCTTGCAATCGCCAAACGCTGCTGTTCCCCCAAGGAGAGAACTGTCGCAAGTTTATGAGCAACCCGTGTTAATCCTGTACGTTGAATAACAGCGTTAATCATGTCGGGCCGCAGAGCTTTATCTACACCGCGAATTGAAAGCGCATAATCAATATTTGCATAGGCTGAACGCCGCAACATGACTGGCCGTTGTGTCACCATTGCCTGATGGTGTTTGGGGTTTATATCTTTGCCTGAAGACCACACGACTTTGCCTGATTTTGGTTTCAACAAACCATGACACAGTCGAAGTAAAAGTGTTTTTCCTGCCCCGTTTGGCCCCAAAAGAAGATACCTTTTACCTTGGCTGAACTCACAATTGATATTTTTGACGAGATGCTTTCCGCCCGCTTCGTACTCAAGGTTTTCAATTTTTAACGGTAAGATCGAAGGATGTTTTGTCATCACTGATGCCGCCTCTTTACCGTTTCAGTAATGCTGTAAGCGAAAAGGTTGATCCCAAGGGCAACCGCCAGCAACACCAAGCCAAGGGCAAGAGCCATAACCAAATCCCCTTTTCTTGCTTCAAGGGCAATCGCTGTCGTCATAACACGGGTCAGGTGATCGATATTGCCCCCAACAATCATGACCGCACCGACCTCTGAAATAGCGCGACCAAACCCGGCTAACGCAGCCGTTGTCAGTGAAAACCGGGCATCCCATACCAAGGCCGTTACCTTGCGATACCATGGGACATCAAGTGATCTCAGGAGCTCGTCGTATTCAAGATGGAGTTCTTCAAGAACCTGTCGGGTAATTGCCGTTACAATGGGCACAACCAGTATAACCTGCGCGATAATCATAGCTGTGGGCGTAAACAGTAATCCGAAAACTCCAAAGGGCCCGCTACGAGACAACAGCAAATAGACAAAAAGCCCGACAACGACGGGGGGTAAGCCCATAAACACATTAATAATAATAACAAGGATACGCCGACCTGGAAATTTCGTTAGCGCAAGAACTGCTCCCAAGGGCAAAGCAATAAACAAGGCTATCCCCACCGCTGACAAGCTTAACCGCAGGGATAGGAAGACGATTTCAAGCAACTTGTCATCAAGAGTAACGACAAGCGATATGGCTTTGAAAAATGCCTGCCAAAGATCGTTCATAAAATTCCAAAATATAACTGAAACGGGACGTACATAGAGTTTTACGCCATAAACCTGTTATGGCAAAATATTCGGGCACATTACGCAGTTACTTTTGGTTTGTATGTATTTATATTTGAAAATCTAGATTTGAAAAATGGATTAAACTTTATAGTCTTGTAAAAAATATCTGATTAAAACTGTATCGCAACCAATACAAAGACGCTTTTAAAATAATTGTTAACGCCACACGGCGAAAGGCCGGTCACTCTTGACCTTAGATTTTACTATTAAAACTGAAACAGCTGTCGCCTCCTTTTCTTTAAATGGCGGCTGTATTACATCATATGCGATTAAGAAAGAACGCGCGTATGATATTCTACGCCCCTATCAACAAGAAAATGCGGCTACCTTTTCACCGCTGAACTCGGCTTCCTTTCCGTTAATCCCCTATTCCAACCGCATTAAACATGGAAAATTCACTTTTGATAGTCAGTCTTATCAACTTGCCTTGAACTTTGCAGATCACCCCCATTCCATTCACGGAATTTCCTGGCAAAAGCTTTGGCAAGTTAAAGAGCAGAATGAATCTCAAATCGTGTTGGAATTAAATTACGCAGCAAAAAATTCAAAATCCGGGGACTGGCCGTTTGATTTTCATGCCATTCAAACTTTCAGCCTCAGAGGGACTGATTTAACTCAAGAAATTTCTGTCACCAATACCAGTAATCGCCCAACGCCCATTGGTCTTGGGATGCATCCCTATTTCCCAAAACGAAAAAACACGCGCTTAAAGGCAAACGTACCAAATGTCTGGATGACAGAGCCAACCTGTCTCCCTACAAAGCTTGTTAAGTGTCCCGAACATTGGGATTTAAGGGAAAGTCTATTGGTAGAAGCGCTAGAATGCGACAACCAGTTTGAACCATGGGACGGCAAAGCACAGATCTATTGGCCAGAAGATAATATCAAGGTCGACCTGAGTGCCAGTACAAACCTCAATCGGCTTATTGTTTACGCCCCCAAAGATGAAGATTACTTCTGCGTAGAGCCAACATCACATATAACAGATGCTTTAAACCCTGAATCAAAAGGTATGTCTTTGGAAGAGACAGGCATTCATGTTCTTGCGCCACAAGAAACATATCAAGGTTGGATGAAATTTAAAGTCAACGCAGAGATTTAGTTTATTTTACAGACAATTAAAGATTATAAGTCAAGAATAATATCGGCTGGTGAGGAGTTATTATTTACAAAATTGGCATTGGGAATATCGTTGGACAAAGCACGTTTGGTTGCCTCTTCTTTAGTCAAACCATGATCCAACCATCTCTTGATTAAACGCTTTTCAAGCATTTCTATTGGTACTTTTAGGAAAATACTCAAATCAACAAAGTTGTTTATTTTATGCCACGGGTTATCCTTTAGCAGAAGGTAGTTACCTTCCATCAAAATTAAGCCATGACTTTTGCGAATATGTTTGGCATTCGGAATTGAACAATCCAGTTCTCTATCAAAAACCGGAATAGTTAGTTCGGTATCTTTTTTATATATTTGCTGGATATCCGATAGAAAACTTTCGACATCAAAAGTCGCAGGAGCTCCTTTTCTTGATAGTAATCCCTTTCGTTCCAGGATTGAATTATCAAGGTGATATCCATCCATAGGCATCACGACGGCTTCTTCCCGACTAATTTGGTTATTGATTAAGTCACAAAGAGTGTCACTCAGCGTTGATTTGCCAGATCCTGGCGGTCCTGCAATAGAAATCACAAGACGTCCACGATCTCTATTCAACTTAAGAATATAGACGGCGAGTTCTTCTGCCGAATGCATTATAATGCTCACGCAACCAGCTCTTTTGGCGGCTCTTTAGCCCCCGTCATGAAGGCAACAGCATCAGACATCGTGTATTCTTTTGGATTGATCACACATAATCGGCGTCCGAGACGGTGGATATGAATTCTATCTGCTATTTCAAAAACATGTGGCATGTTATGAGAAATCAATACAATCGGAATACCCCGGGATTTCACATCCTTTATCAATTCCAGAACACGACGGGATTCTTTCACGCCTAATGCAGCGGTTGGTTCATCCATAATGATAACCTTAGAACCAAAAGCAGCAGCACGGGCCACGGCTATTCCCTGTCGTTGCCCACCGGACAAGGTCTCAACGGCTTGGGAGATATCCTGAATAGTCATGAGACCGAGCTCGCTCAGTTTCTCACGTGCAATTCTATTCATTTCTCGCCGATCCAGCTTTCGAAAAAGCGATCCCATTACCCCTTTCTGCCGGAGTTCACGCCCCAGGAACAGGTTATCTGCGATGGAAAGCGCCGGAGACAAAGCCAGGTTTTGATAAACGGTTTCAATCCCTGCATCGCGCGCAGCCATTGGAGATGGAAAACGTACAGGCTCTCCATCCAAATCAATTTGCCCCTCATCCAATTGAACGGCACCCGACATCGCTTTGATCAGAGATGATTTACCTGCCCCGTTATCGCCAATAACAGCCAGAATTTCACCGGGATATAGATCAAAATCAGCGTGATCCAGTGCCGTCACCCGGCCATATCGTTTCACGAGACCTTTTGCTGAAAGTACAGGTTTCATTGTTTCTGTCATGACGATAATTTCCTGATCCACTGGTCAATCGCAACCGCAATGATAATCAACCAACCAATGGCAAAGACCTGCCAGAGAACATCTACACCGGAAAGGCGTAACCCGGATTGAAAAACACCAACGATCAAAGCCCCAATCAAAGGCCCCATAATTGATCCACGTCCACCAAAAAGCGAAACACCGCCGATTACAACGGCTGTAATGGATTGCAAGTTACCTTCAAAAAAACTCTGCGGGGAAACAGAGCCAACTCTGCCAATAGATGCCCAGGCACCGACAGCACAAATCAGGCCAGCAACCATGTAAACCGACACGAGTGTTCTATCCGTACGAATACCTGCAAGCTCAGCAGCTTCTTTATCATCCCCCACAGCATAGACATGTCGCCCCCAAGCCGTTCTGTTCAAGCAATACCAGAGCACGCAAAAGACAACCATCATCAAGATGGTACCGTAGGTTAGCTGAGCACCAAAAAATACGATGCGTTCACCAAACCATTTTAACAGAGGCGCCGTGCTATCAATATCTTGCCCCCGAATTGATTGTGCACCGGAATACCAGAGGTTCAGCGCATAAAAAATATTCCATGTACCCAAGGTAACAATAAAGGGGGGAAGCTTTAATAACGTGATCAATTTTCCATTGAGGTAGCCACAAAAAGTACCAACAGCAAAGCCCAGCGGGATGGCAAGGTAAATAGGGATACCGTAAACAACGGCAAAACGCCCCATAACAACCGATGTCAAAACCATGATTGCAGCAACAGATAAATCAATACCTGCGGTCAAAATAATTAAACTCTGCCCTGCAGCGAGAATGCCAATAATCGATACCTGCTGCATAATAAGAGATAGATTAAAGGGATGAAAAAATTTGGTTCCCGCAACCAAACCAAAAACAACGATGCTCATCGCCAAAACAATGACAGGCACCATTGTTGGATTACGGTGAAAGAAATGTTGAATATGATTTATAAATGACCTGTCGTGCTCTTCGAAAGAGGCCGGACCGTCCTTGTTATCGGGTAAAGCGTGTTCGTAGTTTTTTGTCATGAAGGCATTGCTATCGTGAATAATTAATAGGGCCATTTATCTGTAACAGCGCAAACCGTTAGCAGAAGTCATTATCAAGTAATTTAAACAATAATATCCCTCGAAAAGTAAAAAGGGGAAAACTAAAAAGAAGAAAATGGGAAAAGAGCAGGACTGGTAATCAAACCAGCCCTGTCCTTCGTAGGAAAACTAGCCCCAGCACTTTCCAAGGCCAGCTTTGGAATCAATACTTTCAACCCCTTTAACAGGCTCATCCGTAATTAACTGCACACCTGTATCGTAGAAATCCAGACCCGGAGTATTTTCAGGTTTTTTTCCTGTATCGGCCCAAGCTTTGATCGCTTCAACACCTTTTGATGCCATGAGCAACGGGAATTGCATTGATGTTGCGCCAATAACGCCTTCTTTGACATTTTGAACACCTGGGCACCCGCCATCAACAGAAACAATCAAAACGTCCTTTTCACGGCCAACGGCTTTTAAAGCTTCATACGCCCCCGCTGCGGATGGTTCATTGATAGTATAAACCAGATTGATTTCAGGATCTTTCTGCAGAAGGTTTTCCATGGCTTTACGCCCGCCCTCTTCATTACCCTGCGTAATATCATTACCGACAATACGTGGATCATCTTCGTCGCCAATGTCTTTTGGGTCTTTAACATCAACGCCAAAACCTGTCAGAAATCCCTGATCACGTAAATAATCAACAGAAACTTCGGACACATTGAGATCCAACAGGGCTATTTTTGCATTCGCAGCATCGCTGCCCATTTTTGCTTTGGCCCATTCACCAATCAGAACACCCGCTTTAAAGTTATCAGTCGCGAACGTTGCATCGGCTGTATCCGCTGGCTCAAAAGGTGTATCCAGAGCAATAACAAGCAATCCGTTATCACGCGCCTGCTTTACTGCTGGCGCAAGAGCAACAGAGTCCGACGGCGTAATCAGAATACCTTTTGCGCCAGATGCAATACAGGTTTCAATTGCCGCAACTTGCGTTTCAACGTCACCATCAATCTTTCCGGCAAAGGTTTGCAGATCAATACCATTTTTTTCTGCCCCGGAAAGTGCCCCTTCTTTCATTTTGACAAAAAATGGATTTGTATCAGTCTTGGTAATCAAACAGGCACTTACGTTATCGGCAAGTGTTGGTGATACGCTCATTGCACCACAGGCAACGGCCCCCATAAGTCCATATTTCAAAGAATTGAGTTTCATGACAATTCTTCCTCCCTTTATATAAAAATTATTCATTTCTGTAGAAATGTTTCAGACCATTTATCTGGCCTTTTCATTCGGCTTAATTCAATTCCAACACCATAAAAGTTCAAGTGTCAATAAATAAATCACTCTTATTTATTTATTGACCATAGTGAAATTATTCATGATATTAATCGCAATAAAAGCGTGTGACGTCATTATTTTCACGACATTTCACCCTGATAAAACAAAGGTCAAAATATTGGGTTCGGGTCAAGAAACGAAAAATATTAATGAGTTAGATCAACCGCTAAAAGGATCTAACCAAAGTAATATGAGAGCTTATAACGAACGCCTCGTGCTCTCGCTTGTGCGTCGTAATGGACAGCTTCCCAAAATGAAACTTGCACAGATGACAGGATTATCTGCACAAACTGTATCTGTCATTATGCGATCATTAGAGGCCGATGGATTACTTATAAAGGGCGAGCCTGTACGCGGAAAAGTTGGCCAGCCATCGGTCCCCCTTTCTCTTAATCCTGATGGTGTGTGTTTTTTGGGTTTAAAAATAGGTCGACGCAGTTCGGAGCTGATCCTTGTCGATTTTTTAGGACGAGTGAAGCAAAAGGTAATACACACCTACCCTTTTCCTGAACCTGATGACATTGAAAAGTTTGCCCTTAAATCTATCAAAAAATTTGAGACCGATTTAGGAGAAAACGCACCCAAAATTTCTGGCCTGGGTATCGCAATACCATTTGAATTATGGAATTGGGCTGAGGCCATTGGCACATCAATTGATAGGATGGAAAACTGGAAAACATATGACATACAGACGGTATTAAGTCAGAGCTGTTCCTACCCTGTTTATGTGCAAAATGACGCAACAGCCGCCTGTGGTGCTGAATTGGCTTTTGGAACAAACCAAAATAAACGCGACTTTGCATACTTCTACATCGGCACCTTCATCGGTGGAGGTTTGGTTATCAACGGTAGCCTTTTCATAGGAAAAAACGGGAATGCCGGTGCCTTGGGCTCCATGCTGATCAGTGACAAGAACGGTCATACCAGACAGCTAATTGACGAAGCCTCAATCGTCACCTTCGAGAAACAGTTGCTCGAGGCCAATATAGATCCCTCTCCGCTATGGACTACAGAAAATGGCTGGCAAACTTTCGATGAGAAAATTTCTCCCTGGATAGAATGTGTTGCAAATGGCTTGGCCCAGGCGATCATTTCAACCACAGCATTGATTGATCAGGAAGCAACGGTAATTGATGGGGCCTTTCCGGAATACGTTCGTCATCGCATCGTCAAAGCCACCCAAGAAGTTTTGAAAAACTACAATCAACAGGGGATCGAACAGCCGATTATCTGTGAAGGATCACTCGGAACAGTCGCCCGTGCCTTAGGTGGCGCAAGTCTTCCTTTGTTTGATCGCTATCTTGTTGATCAAAATACATCTCTTAATCAATAACCCTATTAAAACTAACGAGAACTCAAAAATGCAACGCTCAGAAGTCAATGAAATTCTTGCTCAATCAGACAGTTTCATCAAATCCCACGGGTATATCCTGCCCCCCTTTGCGTATTTCACTCCTCAGGACATGCAAACACGTAAAGAAGAACTAACAGGCATCACAAAGGCCCGTATGGGGTGGGATATTACTGACTACGGTCAGGGAAAGTTTGATGAACTCGGGTTATTTCTCTTTACCGTCAGAAACGGATTTGCAGAGGATCTGGAAACTGGCAAAGGTATGCTCTATGCCGAAAAAATTATGATTTCTCGCAAAGATCAAATTTCTCCTATGCACCGTCATAATATCAAAGCAGAAGATATTATTAACCGGGGCGGTGGCGATCTTGTCCTTGAGCTTTTTATGTCTGATCCTAACGGTGATATTGATGAAGAAGCGGAAGTTGTCGTTCCCTGTGATGGCATTAACAGAAAGCTTAAAGCTGGTGGCCTTTTAAAATTGGCACCGGGCGAGAGTGTTACCCTCCTGCCTGGCGTTTGGCACGCCTTCTGGGGGGAAAGAGCAGATGTTCTCATCGGAGAAGTCTCAACAGTAAATGACGATCTAACTGATAATGTCTTCCAAGCAAAGATAGGACGTTTCTCTCAAATAGAAGAAAACGAAGCTCCTCAACATCTACTGGTTTCTGATTACGATAAATGGATGAAATAACCCATGATCATTTGCTGTGGCGAAGCCCTTATTGACATGTTGCCTTTGGAAATTTCCTCGAAAAAGGAACAAAAAGGAACCGCCTATCAACCTGTTTCGGGTGGTGCAATCTTCAATACTGCCATCGCTCTGGGACGTCTGGGCACTAAAACAGGGTTCTGCGGGGGAATTTCAACTGACCTCTTTGGTGAACAGCTTTGCCACTCACTCTCGGAATCAAACGTTGATTACAGTTACTCCTATCGACAGGAAGCACCAACAACCTTGTCCTTTGTAAAGTTTACAGACGGGCAAGCCAGCTATGCCTTTTATGATGAAAATACAGCAGGAAAGTTATTCCAAATAAACAACATAAAAGAAATACCAGCCGATCTAGAGGCCTACCATTTCGGAGCGATCAGCCTCATTCAGGAACCTTGTGGAACATCTATTGAAGAACTGGTTACATCCGCAAAAGATAAGTGCGTACTGTCTTTTGATCCCAATATCCGGACAAGTTTCATCACTGATCCTGATGAGTACCGTCAACGTATCAATCGACTGCTCTCTATTAGCGATATTATTAAAGTCTCTGATGAAGATCTATTATGGCTTTCACCAGAGACTAAACCTGAAGATTTTGCGCAACAACAGTTGCAACAAGGCGCAGCAATCGTTCTTTTTACCGAAGGTTCTCAAGGCGCAACAGTCTTCAGCAAGGACGCAACCTTAAAACTGGAGAGCAAAAAGGTTGAAGTCAAAGACACTATCGGGGCCGGAGACAGCTTTAACGCGGGTTTTCTCTCCAGTTTAAGCGAACAAGGCGTTCTGTCGAAATCTAAGTTAAAGAATTTAACAGAACAGCAACTATCTACCGCGCTGAATAAAGCCAACAAGGTTGCGGCCTTTACAGTCACGCAAAGTGGAGCTGTTCCCCCCTGGAAAGAGGAACTGACCTGAATAATATAGATTAAGAGAGCGGATGTGCACTCTCATTATCAACAAAGAGCTGGACACGTTCACTGGCAAAGTGGGTAATACCAAACTGTATTGCTTTGCCAGTGGCGTCCACATCAACACTTTCAGTAATTAGAACAGGTTTGTTTTTAGCTTGTTGCAGTAATTCTGCCGTACGTTTGCTGGGCATCTGCGCCGTAATTCTTGTATTTTTACGGGTATAGTCATTTAATCCGAAATGTTTGAAAGCCTCTGTCAGAGATTTTGTTTCGGCAAAGACTGTCTCAATTCCCTTAAAACGGAGTGCCGGCAGGTAGCTTATGGAATAGGCCAGTGCGATACCATCTGCATGGCTTACAGCTTCCAATTTAATGACCTTTTCGTCTCTGGCAACCATCAATCTTTTTGCGACTTGCTTTGTTGCCTTTTCCTTTTCGCTGCTTAACAAAGTTTTATCCGGTAGGCGATGACGCCCCGACACAATTTGAGAGAAACGGGTCCGACTTCCTAAGGTGTAATCCATCAGGTTTTCCTGAACAAAAGTTCCCCGCCCTTGTTCGACACGCATCACATTATCTTCTGTAAGTGCAGCAATCGCACTACGCACTGTGTGACGGTTCACACCAAATCTTTTTGCAAGTTCATTTTCTGTCGGCAGTTTATCGCCCGGCTTAAAAACACCCGATGTAATATCCTGAAGCAAAAGACGTCCAATCTGTTTCCAGATTGCTTCACCTTTTTCCCACTCCATCTCATTGTCCTTTAAAGTTCATAAAACTTTCATCAGTCGTCAATTGTCTTCGTTAACGCTTCATTCTATAAATCAAAAAGGTATAGACGTCTAGACAAATTTAATATTTGTCGAAAGGAGATAAAAGTGACCGATGTTTCGGGCCAGAAAGACCAGTTAAACCAGAAAGATACTAATAGTGAGCGACAGAAATGGTTATCTGTTCTGGCTCGTTGCACATTGCAAGATTTACAACACCATTGGAATGAGCTGACAAAATCAGAAGCTGATCTAAACAACCTTCCCTATCGTTTCTTGCGTAAAGCGGAAACCGGATTGGTTATGGTTCGCGGAAGAGCCGGCGGTGACGGGCAGCAATTCAATCTGGGTGAAGTATCCGTAACACGCTGTACTGTGTGCCTTGATAGCGACCACATTGGATACGCGTACATCCGAGGCAGGGATCATAAGAAGGCGGAACTGGTCGCTGTACTGGACGCCCTACTCCAGACAAATCGCTGGTCACAAAAAATACGGGAGATTTTTGTTACACCACTGGCATCTGCTCAGGAAAAAGCAAAACTAGACCGTAAATCACAAATTGCGACTTCCAAGGTAGATTTCTTCACTATGGTACGAGGAGAAGACGCGTGATGGACTTCCAAACAAATTCTCTTTCTACGCAAGATATTGGTCAAACAACTCTTCCCGGTTTCGATAATCCTGTTTTTGATGCCACGGTAATTTTCAGAACAATTCTGGATGCGATGTCTCACCCCGGAACTGTTATAGAAACACCGATCAAATGTGAAAGTCCAAGCAAGCTGAATTCATCTGCAGCGTCTGTTCTGTTGGCTCTTGCAGACATGGATACGACAATTTGGCTTTCTCCAGAAACAGAGTGCTCAAATGTTGCTGATTATTTGAGATTCCATACCGGATGTTCGCTAACAAAGAATTCGAACCATTGTGACTTCGCCGTTCTTAATGGCACGGAAGGTCCAGATCAGATTGCTAACTTGCCAATTGGTACAGCTGAAAATCCTGATCGTTCCGCAACGCTTATCATTGCCGTTGATCATTTCAATGCTGAACAAAAAGCTGTCTTGAGCGGACCAGGCATCAAAACCACAAGCGAACTGTCTCCTTCTCCCCTCAATTCAAAGCTTTGGGGATGGATGAAGGATAACAGAAACTACTTCCCTTGCGGCATTGACGTCATTTTTGCCTCTCCCACTCATATTTGCGCCCTTCCCCGTTCTTCAGAAATGGACATTTAAAATGTATGTAGCTGTAAAAGGTGGCGAGAAAGCGATCAAAAACGCACACCGTCTTCTCGCAGAAAAACGACGCGGTCCAAAAGAAATACCAGAACTATCCATTACACAGATAAAAGAACAGCTCAGTCTGTCTGTATCCCGTGTCATGGCCGAGGGATCATTGTTTGATGAAGATCTCGCCGCTTTGGCCATCAAGCAGGCTCGTGGAGATTTAATAGAAGCAATCTTCTTAATTCGTGCCTACAGAACCACATTACCTCGCTTGGCCTATAGCCTTCCAATCAGAACTGACAAAATGAACGTGGAACGCAGGGTTTCGGCTACCTATAAAGACTTACCTGGTGGGCAAATCCTTGGTCCAACCTTTGATTACACACACCGTCTTCTTGATTTTGATCTAATGGAAGCCTCTGACGATGATCTGTCCGAAGAAGTTTCGACAGATGCTGAGGGCCTGAAAACTGAGAAAACCACTCAACCATCCGATACAGGAATGCCAAGGGTCTTGGGGGGACTTTTAAATAATGAGGGTCTTATTCAGGCGGAAACTCTACCCGAAAATGAAGAAGAACATCCTGTGGGCGATTTAACCCGTGAACCACTGGAGTTTCCTGTGGATCGCGATCAAAGATTACAAAATCTTGCCCGGGGAGATGAAGGTTTTATCCTGTCACTTGGTTATTCAACACAACGCGGATACGCCCGAAACCATGCCTTTGTCGGCGAAATCAGATTAGGAACTGTTTCAATCGAAATCCAACCACCAGAGTTGGGATTTGCAATTGATATTGGCGATCTGGAAATAACCGAGTGCGAAACAGTTAACCAGTTTCAGGGTTCAAAAACAGAACCACCACAGTTTACACGCGGATATGGTCTGGTTTTCGGTCAAAACGAACGTAAAGCCATTTCAATGGCGCTGGTCGATCGTGCTCTACGCGCCAAGGAAATGGGCGAAGACATCGTCGCTCCGGCTCAGGATGAAGAATTCGTTATGTCCCATAGCGATAATATTCAGGCAACGGGTTTTGTCGAACATATCAAGCTCCCTCATTACGTAGATTTCCAGGCCGAGCTGGGACTGGTTCGTCGCATGCGCGAAGAGCAACAAACCCCATCGACACAACAGTCACAAACACAACAGGCGGCAGAGTAAAACGATGTCTCAAAGTACAACTGCATCGTCCTATAACTACGCATATCTGGACGAACAAACTAAACGCATGATCCGCCGGGCACTTCTGAAAGCTGTGGCTATTCCGGGCTATCAGGTTCCTTTCGCCGGTCGGGAAATGCCGATGCCCTATGGGTGGGGAACAGGTGGTGTACAGGTGACAGCAACCGTCATCGGCCCCTCGGACACATTAAAAGTAATCGACCAGGGCAGTGACGACACAACCAATGCTGTCAGTATCAGGCAGTTTTTTGAAAAAACTGCAGATATCGACACGACCGAAAAAACCAAGGACGCAACTGTTATCCAAACGCGTCACAGAATTCCTGAAGAAACGTTAACAGAGGGGCAAATTCTGGTCTATCAGGTGCCAATTCCTGAACCTCTTCGTTTTCTGGAACCCCGAGAAACAGAAACCCGCAAGATGCATGCCTTGGAAGAATACGGTCTTATGCACGTCAAGCTATATGAAGACATTTCCCGTCATGGCCATATCGCAACGACCTATGCTTATCCGGTAAAGGTAAATGGCCGTTATGTCATGGACCCGTCTCCTACCCCCAAATTCGATAATCCCAAAATGGATAATTGTGCTGCACTTCAACTGTTCGGTGCTGGTCGTGAAAAACGGATTTATGCCATCCCCCCATACACCAAGGTACAAAGCCTGGATTTTGAAGATCATCCCTTTGAAATTCAATCCTGGGATCAGGACTGTGCCCTCTGCGGATCAACAGATAGCTTCCTGGACGAAGTCATTCTGGATGATAAAGGCAATCGTATGTTTGTCTGTTCCGACAGCGATTATTGTCAGAGCAGGCAAGATGGTTCCATGCCTTCGTCAGTGGAACACACCCTATCCCAAGCTTCCCAGATGCAATCCGTAAATTCAGAGGCATCAAAATGACTTCCTCAAATCAAACGTTATCACCTGAACAGACACTCTTGAGTGTAAAAGATCTGACCATGATGTATGGCAGCCGGATTGGATGCCAGAACATATCATTTGACCTTCGTCCCGGCGAGGTTCTTGGAATTGTCGGGGAGTCCGGATCAGGAAAATCTACTCTTCTCAACTGTATTTCCGCTCAGCTGAAGCCAACCTTTGGTTCCGTTAGCTATCACACCCGTCATGATGGATCACAAGACCTTTTTGCTGATATGAGTGAGCCTGAACGCCGCTTTCTTATGCGGACGGATTGGGCCTTTGTTCATCAAAACCCTCGTGATGGCCTTAGAATGGGTGTCAGTGCAGGTGCCAACATTGGTGAAAGGCTAATGGCCGTTGGCTGGCGTCACTATGGAAACATTCGTGACACTGCGACTGACTGGCTTGGTAAGGTTGAAATATCGACAGAGCGTCTGGATGATCTTCCGTCGACCTTTTCCGGTGGTATGCAGCAAAGACTGCAAATTGCACGTAACCTTGTCACCGCCCCTCGCCTGGTTTTTATGGATGAGCCAACTGGCGGCCTGGATGTTTCCGTACAAGCAAAGCTCCTCGATCTGCTGCGTGGTCTTGTACAGAACCTCGGACTTTCCGTTGTTATCGTTACCCATGATCTCGCCGTCGCACGATTATTATCTCACCGCCTCATGGTGATGAAAAACGGACACGTTGTTGAAAGTGGCTTAACGGATCAGGTTCTTGATGATCCGCAAGACCCCTACACACAGCTCCTTGTTTCATCGATATTGCAATCTTAAGGACATGAATATGTCAAAAATGATTAACGTGGAAAATGTCGCAAAACATTTTACTCTCCACAATCAGGCAAGCATGACAATCCCAGTATTTGAAGGAATTTCTTTCTTCTTAAATCAGGGTGAGTGCGTTGCGCTAACCGGTGAATCAGGTTCAGGTAAGAGTACTTTTATGCGCATGCTATATGCCAACTACATATGCAACAAAGGAAGTATTCATATCCGCCACAATGATGAGTTGGTTGATATTGTCAAAGCAGATCCACATCAAATTCTGGATGTAAGGAAGCGCACCCTTGGGTATGTCAGTCAATTTTTGCGTGTTATTCCCAGAGTTCCAACGATCGAAATTGTTGCTGAACCTCTGATTGCTCTCGGACAGGATAAAGAGCAGGCCATTACGAAGGCACAAGACATTTTGGCCCGTTTGAGAATACCTGAACGCTTGTGGAGTTTATCACCCCTGACGTTTTCTGGCGGAGAACAACAGCGGGTTAATATTGCTCGTGGGTTTATCGCAGATTACCCGATCCTGTTACTCGATGAACCAACAGCTTCTCTTGATGCCGTCAACAGACAAACCGTTCTGGACCTTATTGAACAGGCGAAAGAAAGAGGGTGCGCTATTTTGGGCATTTTTCACGATCAGGAAGCCAGAGAAGCGGTTTGTTCCAGAACCTTTGATGTCACCCAATTTCAGAGTGTTTAGAGATGAATGAAAAAGTCTTCACGAATGCAAAAGTCGTTCTTGCGAACGAAGTTGTCCATGGATCTTTAAAGATTGCCAATGGCAAGATTGAAGATATTTCAACAAGAAACACATCCATATCCAGTGCGCTGGATCTTGATGGTGATCTCTTGCTACCCGGGTTGGTAGAGCTGCACACCGACAACCTTGAAAAGCATATGACGCCTCGTCCCAAGACTGAGTGGCCATCTGTTGCTGCGGTTGTCAGTCATGACAGTCAAGTTGCCAGTGCAGGGATTACGACTGTCTTTGACGCCATAGCAGTGGGTGATGTGAACGAAGGAAGCAGCCGGGTTAAACGATTGGAAGAAATGGTCGGTAGTCTGGTTCACGCCAATCGCGAAAACCTGCTTCGTGCTGATCATCTGATACATTTGAGGTGTGAGGTCAGTTACGCGGATATGGCCCCTGCTTTGGATAAGCTATCAAAAAATAACCTGGTTCGAATGTTGTCCGTTATGGATCACACCCCCGGACAAAGACAGTTTGTTTCTCTTGATGCCTATTACATTTATTATCAGGGAAAATATGGTCTGAGTGATGGCGAGATGGAGAAATTCATTTCTGACAGGCGACTTGATCAGGAAAAATATAGCCAAAAGAACCGCAAATACGTTGTTGGTACAGCCCATGATAATGGCTTTGCCCTTGCCAGTCATGACGATGCAACGGAAACACATGTGGAAGAAGCTGTATCTGATGGTATGACGGTTGCTGAATTTCCAACCACACTCGAAGCAGCCAGAAGTTCACATAATTCCGGCTTGGCCGTTATGATGGGCGGACCCAATGTGGTCCGGGGTAAATCTCATTCTGGTAACATTTCTGCAGGTGAATTGGCTAAAGAAGGGTATCTGGATATTATTTCTAGTGATTACATCCCGCATAGCCTGCTGCATGCCGCTATGTTGCTCTATGAAGATTTTGACGCCTACGACCTGCCCAAATCTATTCAAACGGTGACAAAGACACCAGCAGAACGCGTTGGCTTAACTGACCGAGGTGAAATTGCCTTGGGAAAACGCGCAGATCTTATTCATGTCCACCACTCGCACCACCACCCTGTTGTCAGAGGGGTATGGCGCGAAGGAAACAGGGTTTCTTAAAATGGAAACAGGTTGGCTTTATCTTGTAGTTGGACCTAGCGGCGCAGGCAAAGACACCTTGCTTGATGCCGCTCGTCAACGCTTTGGCAATACAACAAGCGTTATTTTCCCAAGGCGATCAATTACCCGCCCCACAAATGCTGGTGGTGAAAATCATTTGGGCCTTTCAGTCGAGGAATTTACCCGAAAAAAAAGGGCGGGTATTTTTGCCCTTTCATGGGATGCACATGATTTGAAGTATGGCATTCCCAGATCTATCAATGACGAATTGTCCGAAGGTAAATGTGTTGTTGTCAATGTATCCCGGAGCGTTTTAAACGAAGCCCGTAGCGAATACCCGAACCTGAGAATAATCTCGATCACAGTCGACCCCGATATTCTTTCGCAACGATTACACGCCCGTGGACGGGAAAGTGAAGCAGATATTCAAAAAAGGTTAGAACGTGCCAAGTCATATCGCGTACGAGGTGATGATGTGATTGAAATTGATAACAGCGGTGCACTTGAAGACGCGATTACAAACTTTGTTATGGCGATTGAAAATCCTTATTTACAGACCAGCCATCCTTACCGGTATAGTGAATCGCCAACGCTACGAGGTTAGGTAAAATCAGTCACCAGTTGAAAGTTGATAACGGGAGATTTCTTCAAATTTCCCGCCTTTTCCGGGGTCGCCAAAAAGAGCGATCTCATCAATAACAAATGCCTCCTCACACAAGCTTTCGCAATGCTTTTCAAGTAGAGCCTGATATTTGATTAAGTCCATTCCATCAAGCTTATCACTCAACGTCAGATGGAACCGAAACTCTTCCATCACAAAAGGGTATCCCCACCGAAGAAGTAGTTCTTCCTGAACAGACGTAAGGCCAGCCTGTCGTCTGCGATCCAGTTCTTGCTTGCTGGGTGCTAATCTAAAATTATCAAAAGTTCTGATGCATTGCTCGGCAAGATCTGGAATATGATTCTCAGGATCATCAGGGACAAGTGCAAGAAACTTTCCTATAGATCTTATAGAGAGAGGTCCACAGATAATCGGACGAGCTTTTGTCACAAAGGATTTTAGCGATTTATCTAACGACTCTAAACTGCGATTTTTCCGTAACTTAAAGGGTGACCTTAATGTTCCATGAAAAGCATATCGCCCCGCTCCTCGCGTGATATACTCAATTTCTTGAGCAGCCATCCCCTCAACGTTTGGCCTTGGAATAGCTTCATGAGAAACAGGATTATAACCAAACCAGGCATTACCAAATTGTCCCAGTTTACTGTCTAATCGCGGCGCATAATAAATTGCATAGCGTTCATAAACCATGACTTGTCCTATAATTCTGGCAAAGATTGGCTACAGTTCAGGATCATACTTCAAGCAAAATTCATCAATGGTAAGCGTCCTGAAGTCCTTTAAACGGTCCGTCAGAAGGTCATGCCCCCAATCCCACCACTTGATACGTAAAAGAGCCTTTTGAATAGGCTTCTCAAAACGTGAACGAATTTCAACTGCGGGAACCCCCGCAACTATCGAGTAAGGCGTGACATCTTTCGTAACAACAGCCCCGGAACCAATCACAGAGCCGGTACCAATACGAACACCGCCTTTGACAATTGCGCCGTGACCGATCCACACATCATGATCAACATGAACAGGAGACGAGCGACGCCAATCAAAAAAATTCGCATCATCATCCCCCATATCATAAGCATCGCTGCGATATTGAAAGTGATGCATACTGGCACGATCCATGGGATGTTGCCCAGGATTAAGCCGGACAAAAGCTGCAATATTTACAAACTTTCCAATCTGACTATAGATAATATCGCTGTTATTCACGACATAGCTATAATCATCCAGTTTGCTTTCTACAATCTTGGTTCCCTCCCCAACCTCAGTCCATTGCCCCAAATGACTATCCAATACGACAGCGCTATCAGCAACAGTCGGTTGTTCGGAAAGTTGTTTTTTTGCATGAGGTTGGGTTTGGAAGTACATCTTTTAGATAACCATTTTTCTTAGGCGTTGGGATAGAACATCCAAAAGGCTGACAGATATGATAATCAGAATAATAACGGCTGCGGTTTCTGCATAATAGAAGCCACGAATGTTTTCCCACAAAACCATACCAATACCACCAGCTCCAACAATCCCCAGAACCGTTGCGGAACGAACATTGGATTCAAAACGATACAGCGAATAGGAAATCCATAACGGAAGAACCTGTGGAATGACACCAAAGATGACTTCCTGCAGGCCAGTTGCGCCTGTTGCTCTAATTCCCTCAACGGGGCTTGGGTCAATCGCTTCGACAGCTTCAGAGAATAATTTTGCCAAAACACCTGTTGTATGTATCCACAAGGCAAGAACACCTGCAAATGGTCCAAGGCCAACAGCAACAACAAAGAGCATGGCAAACACCATTTCATTAATTGCGCGGGCTGCATCCATAAGGCGACGAACAGGCTGATAAACCCACCAGGGTACAATATTTTCTGAACACAAAATGCCGAAGGGGATTGAACATACGATACTCAGAGCAGTTCCCCAGATGGCAATCTGAATTGTAATCCAGATTTCTTCGACATACATTTTCCATTGCGACATATCCGGCGGGAAAAAACCAGAGGCAAACTGGCTCATGTTCTCTGCGTTTTCAATCAGATCCCAAGGCCTCATATCAGCCCCTTCCCATGACATCGCAAGTAATGCAAAAAAGACAGCCCACATAACCAGGCTACCAATGGACCGCTTCAAATCATGAGCAGGAATTTCGATGGATTTTTGAGTTTCTGAAAGATTAGACATCGGAAAAAATCTTATATTGATGAAAGGAAGAACTGTTCTTATGAACAGAAAAACGGTGCTCTAAGAGAGCACCGTTTTTGCATTGTCACTGCTTATTGTGCAGCAACCAGAACTTTCAGATCAGAAAGTTTGTTGTTAATCGCCAGTAGCCTTTTTTCTTTATCATCAGCGGCCAGACCTTCGTTACCTTCGATCTTTAGCTTATTTTTGAACAGAGCCAACTGACGCACAGGATATAGCTGTGTGTTGTTGCTTTCCATGAACAGTCCCTGACCATCAGAGATGCCACCCAAGACTTCTTTAGCATGGGCAACATCACCAAGACGACCATAGCTAAGGAAGAAGGCTTTAATACGAGACTTAAGCTCCTTGGACATATCTTTGCGGTAAACCATCGGGTCAGATGGAATCAATGGAGATGTCCAGATCACTTTGATTTTTGAAGCAGCTTCAGGCGCTTTTTTCATAGAGCGGCCAAGTTGCTCTGAATTGTTTGCAGCAACATGAACCTGTTTGTTGGCTGTTGCCATCAGGTTTGTTTCGTGGTTTGCATTACGAACAGTTTTGAAACATTCTTTTGGATTAACACCATTCTGGGCAAACACATAGTATGAAGGAACCAGGAAACCAGACGTAGAGTTCGGATCACCAATACCGAAGTTCAAAGACTTGTCACATTTGAAGATATCTTCAAGGCTGTTGATGTCTTTGTTATCTACGTGCGTGATGATGTGTGAATAGTAACCTTGGCTTCCGTCAGCTTTAGATGTCTGTGCGAAAACTTCACCACCAGAGCGATCAACAGCTTCGATACCTGATTTGTTCCCGAACCAAGCCAAATGAACTTTACCAAAGCGCATTGCTTCGATAACACCCGCATAGTCTGGGGCAAAGAAAGGGTTAACCTTCATACCAAGAGCAGTTTCCAGATCCTTCATCAAAGGAACCCACTGTTCTTTCAGGTTAGATGTTGATTCTGTTGAAATGATCCCGAAGTTCAGTTCTGTAGGATCTTTCTCAAGAGGTTTGTAGTTAGTTTCAGCCTGAGCAACACCACCAACAAGTGCTGTTACTGCTACAGCTGCAGAAGCGATTAGTTTGCGAACCATTTTACCTGTTCTCCTAGTTTTAAAGTACATAAATGCCAGATGAATAAGGAACTGCAGATCGTAGCTTTAAGCTACTGCCTGTTCTGGAAGTGATGTCACAACAGGCTCTTCCTGTTGCTCGGAACCTAGCAATTCCAAACTGTCATCACCGTAAAGTTGTTCGAGTAGTTTTGGCGTCAAACGCTTTGAGTCGCCATCAAAAATAATTTCACCGTTCCGCATCGCAATTGTTCGCGGACAATAGCGCAGGGCATAGTCAACCTGGTGCAAAGAAACCAATACGGTTACACCGTCTTCCTTGTTCACATTCTCCAGTGTATCCATCACTTTACGAGCTGATGATGGATCCAGTGAAGCGATTGGCTCATCGGCTAAAATCACCTCTGCACCCTGTGTAATAGCACGCGCAATTGCGGCACGTTGTTGTTGACCACCAGACAAGGTCGATGAGCGCTGTTCAGCAAGGTTATCAATTCCAACACGTGCCAAGGCCTTCATAGCGATCATTTTCTCAGCACGAGTAAAAAGACCTAAGGTGCCTCGCCATCTTGGAATCTGTCCCAAAAGACCAATAAGCACATTCGTCAGGACAGAAAGTCGGTTCACCAGGTTAAATTGTTGGAATACGACACCAACATCAGAACGGGCAGAACGAACCCCACGCCCTAGCTTCCCATTCTCTTGAATGGTTTGATCAAGGACTTCGATTTTACTGTTATCGCTATCGCTTTTCATTAATCCGGAAATATGTCGGATCAGGGTAGATTTACCAGAACCGGATGCGCCAATAAGAGCAACCATTTCGCCCTTATCAATCTGTAGATCCAGTGAATTCAGGGCTTTTTTACCCTTTGTGAAGGTCTTACTCAGACCTGTAACCTTGATCGCAACCATGAAACTTGCACCATAAACGCTTGAATGTTTGTTGATGCAAGTCTGCCGTCTTTGAAAGACTCCTGCGTGATGGTTGTTTTAAGGTTCTGTTAACGTCCTTCTCTTTTCCTGCACAAGAAGGGAAACTTGTCTAGATGAATTCCCTTTCTTTACAGACAACACAGAAAGATCAGTTTCTGGTTTGATAATAGGATCGGGTTTTCTCGATAAAGAGTTCTATAGCTTCATCAGATATATCCATGTGAGTAACCAACCGTATTTTGGGAACTTGAGCACCAATTAAAATGCCTTCCTCGTGAAGGAAATCACACAAAGCCTGATGATGCCCTTCACCCGGGTCCATAAAGACCATATTCGTTTCAACGCTTGATAAATCAATTGATACCTCTGGAATAGACTGTAACCCTTTGGCAAGCTTAGTTGCTTTTTCATGATCTTTGCCAAGTAAAGGTACATTATGTTCCAAAGCATAAAGGCCGCAGGCAGCAAGCACCCCGACCTGACGCATACCGCCACCCAAGAGTTTCCGCATACGCTTTGCAAGCTTTATCAAATGCTCCGATCCACAGAGAACGGATCCAACAGGTGTTCCTAATCCCTTGGAAAGACATATAGAAATTGAATCAACTGGTTCACACAGTTTTTTTAATGACACATTCAAAGCCGTTGCCGCATTGAATATACGTGCACCATCCAAATGAACCGATAGGTCATTCTCATGTGCGACTGTAGCCAAAGAAGCAATACGTTGAGGATCTTGTACGCGCCCGGAAACAGTATTTTCAAGGCACAGTAAACGGCTAATCGGACAGTGAAAATCATCTGGCTTTATCGCATCTTTAATCTGCTGAGGGGCAAGGCCACCTGAATTATCTGTCGGCAACGGAAAAGGAGAAATTCCTCCCAACACTGCGGCACCTCCAGCCTCGTCTATAAAGATATGATATTCATCCCCCGCGATATATTCATCTCCACGACCACAATAGCTCAAAAGAGCTGCGAGGTTACTCTGGGTCCCTGTCGGAAAGAAAAGGGCATTTTCCATACCAGCCATTTCGGCAAGTTTACTTTCAAGCTCGACAACAGTTGGATCATCGTCATAAACATCGTCTCCTACCTTGGCTTGCGCCATGGCATCGTACATCCCCTTGCTTGGTCTTGTGACCGTATCGCTCCGAAAGTCAGCTATCAGTCCCGAATTCGAACCAATCTTATTTTTGCGATCCAACATACTTGAGTACATGCTTAACTCTCCTAGAATACTTTAAAAGTCTTCAAGTTCCCCAATTGGGTACCTTTAAATGCTAAGGCGTGGCCTCTTACCGGGATAACGGACAAGATATACTAAGAGCATTGAATACTCCTTATTCAGAGACATCATGAAGAACTAGAGCAAACGATAAACAGGGCAATAAACTTTGTCACGACAGGAAGTCATTGTTAAAGAAAAAATTTTCACTCTCTCTCATTCAGACAAAAACGTTGAATTAAAATCCAAAAATCAAATAAAACCGTTAGGCAGAATCACCCAAACTGATATTAGATACACAGTCAGAACATTCTTCTTCTGTTCCTATCAAGTGGTAAATACTCAGCATGTGGCAATCAATCAGGTCAATTTCAGCTCTCCTTTTTAGCTTTGCCATGCTTATGCTTGGACAGGGAATGATCAACACATTGTTAGGCCTTCGTAGTCGAATTGAAGGCTTCTCGACAGAGACCACCGGCCTGATCATGACCGGCCAATTTATTGGCATGTTGATTGGCGCCGTTTTTGCCATTCGCGTGATTGCCGCTGTTGGACACATTCGTTCCTTTGCTGCCTTTGCCTCTATCCTCTCGGTTGCCGTTCTGGCCCACGTTTTGTTTACCGATCCTATCTTCTGGTTTTTCCTGCGAATTGTGACCGGTTTTTGTATGGCCGGCATGATTATGGTGGTTGAAAGCTGGGTGAATGAAAAATCCAGCAATGAAAACAGAGGAAAAATTCTCTCCCTCTATATGATTACCAACTATATAGGTTCCGGGACCGGTCAATTTATGATGTTGTTAGGGGACCCCGCCCAATTTCAGCTCTTTGTTATTGGCTCAATGGTCTATTCCTTTGCACTCGTGCCCCTTCTTTTAACCAGAGCAACAGCCCCAACACCAAGCTCGCCAAAACGAATGGCTTTCAAGAAACTCTTTCTGGTTTCACCAGTTGGGGTATTTGGAACTGTATGTGCAGGTATGTCCAACTCTTCTCTTAATAGTATGGGGGCTGTTTTTGGCAAAGATGTCGGCCTTACGATACCTCAGATTTCCACCTTTATGGCGGCCGCGATTTTTGGGGGCATGCTGTTACAGTTTCCCATTGGGCGTATATCGGATCGCTTTGACAGACGTACCGTTCTCATCTTCTCGTCGCTTTTGACAATCGGATCCTGTTTTGCCGTTATCTGGGCAACGGGACAGAGCTTTATTATCCTTATTGCTGCCATTGCGATCTACGGAGGTATGTCCTTTACCATTTACCCGATTTCTGCTTCACAGGTGAATGACATGGCAGATAGAAAAGAGCTTGTTCAAGTCTCTGCCGGTCTTTTGATCGCCTATGGGGTTGGCGCCAGTTTAGGTCCGACTGTTGCGGCACAGTTCATGGCATTTATAGGTCCCGAAGGTATATTTATGTTCTTTGTTCTCAACAATAGCCTATTGGTCATTTTCACCATTGTTCGTATTTTCCAACGTCAAAGACATGTTGAAAGCAAAGCGCCCTTCCTACCGCTGGGTGGCAACGGCATGAGTAGTAAACAGCTCTATACTGCTGCTATCAAAGCGGAGACATCACCCAAAAAAGAAAGTAATTCAGAGTCCTAATGAAGATAAAATCAACTCAAAGACTGACAGGAATTAATTATCTGTTCAAAGAAGATCGGTGGCGCTGCTTATCTTAAACAACGCCACCTCGAAATACTACCTTGACGAGATTTGTTGTGATTTTCCGACCAACACTTCAGCTTGACGAATTGACGCGTAATCGATTAATCGACCATCAAGTGAAACAGCACCCTTCCCTTCACTTTCAGCTTCTGCCATAGCATCCAGAATACGTTTGGCCCGGGCTACTTCTTCATCACTTGGGCTCATCACCTCGTTCGCCAAATCGATCTGGGACGGATGAATAGCCCACTTGCCTTCACAGCCAAGAACCGCAGCACGTTTAGCTGCTGCTTTAAAACCTTCTGGGTCAGAAAAATCCCCAAATGGCCCATCAACAGGGCGTAATCCATTGGCCCGTGCCGCGACAACCATCCGACTAATAGCATAGTGCCACATATCGCCCCAATGGGTGAGACGATCTCCGGACAAATCGGGATCAGTCAAAACGATGTAATCCTTATTTACACCACCTATCATTGTAGTTCTTGCCCGTGTAGATGCTGCGTAATCAGCCACACCAAAATGAAGAGACTCATTGCGACGGCTTGCTGACGCAATTTCGTTTACATTTTGCATACCAAGAGCCGTTTCAATGATGTGCTCAAAACCGATGCGTTTTTGATATCCTTTGGCATCTTCTATTTGGGTAACAAGCATATCAATGGCATAAACATCAGCCGCTGTTCCAACCTTTGGAATCATAATTAGATCAAGGTGTTGACCAGCCTGTTCAACAACATCAACAACATCACGATACATGTAATGGGTATCCAGCCCGTTGATACGAATAGACATGGATTTTCCGGTCCAATCGAGATCATTTAAAGCCTGAATAATATTCTTTCTGGCTTGCTCTTTTTCATCCGGCGCCACAGCATCTTCCAGGTCCAGGAAAATAACATCGGCATCTGACTTTGCTGCCTTTTCAAAGAGTTGAGGCTGACTTCCGGGAACCGCAAGTTCGCTTCTGTTCAGCCTTGCTGGGGCTTGGTCAATTATTTGAAAACTCATTTTTTGGGACATCCTATTCCAAATTTGTAGGTCTAGGAGCGGAATTAACCGGGCAAAACATCTTTGCTGTCAACCATGATTTTTTCCTTCACGTAGTGAAGGATTTTTCCTGGAATTCAATCACTGGATTCTCGAGTAACTTCTTCAGTCCAAAATTTAAGATTGAAACCCAGACTGAACCTCAAGGGAAAACCCCTTAGCCATCCTCTCCACCCGAAGAGCTGACACGTGTCGAATAATAGTATGCTATCGCTTGGGACCTGTTGGTTACAGAGAGTTTTCCAAATAGATTTCTCAAGTGAAACTTCACCGTATTCAGAGAAATATCATGGTCACGAGCGAGTTCTTTGTTGGTTCGTCCCTGAGCCAAAGAAATCAACAAAGCCCGTTCTCGTTTTGTCAGGGAATGCATAGGGTCTTGGCGTAGATCACGCACATCGACAAAGGGAAAAACCATCCCCCCATTGGCAATACTTTCGACCGTATCAAGCAAATATTCAGGTGGTTGTGAGCGCGAGCAATACCCCGCGGCTCCGGCTGCCATGGCTTGCCTTGGAATATCCTGATTATCCCCTTGGGCATAAACAACAATACGCGGTGGTTTTACCTGATTTCGAATAATTTCAATCAAACGTTCGCCGCCCAACATTGGCAAAGACCAGTCAACAACGCCAACGGTGAAAGTTGAAAGTAGCGTGATTTCGAGAAAACTTTCAGCCGATCCTACAGAAGCAACCAGACTAAATCTGGGATCGCGGTCAAAAAATTCAGACAAGGCCGAAAGCATCAACGGGTTGCTATCCGCCAAAGCAACTTTGATCGGCTGTACATCAACCGACAGTGCTTTTCCCACAACCGACATATTTCGTCCTTTCACAACAAAACCTACCCATAAGAATAGTACGTTAAATTGAATTTTGATTAAATACAATTATTAAGGATAGTTTTTTACCTACCTGTTTAGATACTCAAAAGCAGTATTTTAGAGTGTTGTGCCAATTTCAAAATCAGCGTTTCATAATCAAAACTTATCGGTTTGCTTATACCCAGCTCCCGGTTTGTAAAGATACCCTGGTTTGCAAAGGTATCAGGCAAGTTGAACAGAGTGATTTTTGAGAAGGAACGTTCATGGATATCCATGAGTATCAGGCAAAAAGTATCCTTGCGAACTTTGGTGTCGCCATTCCACGCGGAGGCCTCGCCTATAGTCCCGAACAAGCAGCATACCGCGCCCGAGAAATCGGGGGAAACAATTGGGTCGTCAAGGCTCAGGTCCACACAGGTGGTCGCGGTAAAGCTGGTGGTGTTACCTTGTGCGAAAATGAAGAACAGGTGTTTGATGCGGCAAACAAAATGTTCGGAAAACGCCTTGTCACCAATCAGACAGGTCCCGACGGTAAATTTATCTATCGTGTCTATGTCGAAGGTGGTGTTCATATCGAACGAGAAATTTACCTTGGCTTTGTCCTTGATCGTAAATCCGAACGAATTATGGTCGTTGCTTCGGCTTCCGGTGGTATGGAGATCGAAGAAATATCTGAAAGTCACCCAGACAGCATCATTAGATCCATTGTTGAACCTGCTGTTGGGATGCTTGACTTTCAGGCACGGGAAATCGCTTTCAAGCTTGGCGTTGATCCGGCACAAATTCCACAAACAGTGGAAACGATCATTGGTTGCTACCAGGCATTTCGTGAACTTGATGCCACAATGGTAGAGATCAATCCATTGGTGGTAACAAGCGAAGGCGCAATTGTCGCCCTTGATGCCAAGATGACTTTCGACGACAACGCTCTCTTCCGTCATCCTGATATCTCAGAGTTACGGGATAAATCCCAGGAAGATCAACGTGAGTCCCAAGCATCTGATCGAGGCCTGAGTTACGTAGCGCTGGATGGCGAAATTGGATGTATCGTAAATGGCGCCGGACTGGCCATGGCCACAATGGATATCATTGAAGTATCCGGCGGTCGTCCTGCAAACTTTCTGGATATTGGGGGCGGTGCATCACCAGAACGTGTCGCCAAGGCCTTTAACCTTGTCATGGCCGATGACAATGTAAAAGCCATACTCGTGAATATCTTTGCTGGTATTAACCGATGTGATTGGGTTGCCGAAGGTATCGTGCAAGCCCTGCAAAACACCCCTGTTGATGTGCCGGTGATTGTTCGCTTGGCTGGAACAAAGGTAGAAGAAGGCAGAAAGATCCTAGCCAGTAGTGGATTACCGATTATTCGTGCCAGTACTCTGGCCGAAGCAGCAGAGCGTTCTGTAGAAGCATGGCAAAACACAACTAAATCAACTAACAATATCCAAATTCTTGGAGAGGTCGCGTCATGAGCATTCTGTTAAACCGTGACACAAAGGTCCTTGTCAATGGGATTAGCGGTAAAATTGCCCGTTTCCACACAAAGGAAATGATGGATTATGGCACCAATATTGTTGGGGGCGTTGTTCCGGGCAAGGGTGGTGAAATCGTTAACGGTGTTCCCGTTTTTGACACCGTAAAAGATGCCGTAGAACAAACTGGTGCTTCTGCTTCAATTGTATTTGTACCACCACCCTTTGCAGCTGATTCCATAATGGAAGCCGCCGATGCTGGCATTGAATTCTGCGTCTCTGTGACGGACGGTATTCCGGCACAAGATATGATGAGTGTTAAACGTTACATGCGTCGATATCCTAAAACAGAACGTATGCGCTTGACCGGACCAAACTGCTCCGGAACTATAACACCGGGAGAAGCATTACTTGGCATCATGCCAGGTCATATATATCTCCCCGGTTCTGTCGGCATAGTTGGTCGATCCGGAACATTGGGGTATGAAGCCGCATCACAAATGAAGGCTTTGGGCATTGGCGTATCAACAAGTGTCGGGATTGGTGGCGATCCTATCAATGGTAGCTCGTTCAAAGATATTCTAGAGCTGTTTGAGCAAGATCCAAAAACAGAAGCGGTTGTGATGATCGGTGAGATTGGCGGACCACAAGAAGCTGAAGCAGCTGATTTTATCCGAGATCACATGACCAAGCCAGTTATCGCCTATGTTGCGGGGCTAAGTGCTCCCAAAGGACGTACGATGGGTCACGCTGGTGCAATCATCACAGCCTTTGGGGAAAGCGCCAATGAAAAGGTAGGTATCTTGCGCGAAGTCGGTGCTTCGATCGCCCCTGATCCATCTTTAATAGGAACAACGGTTGCTCAGTCCTTATCCAAGGCTTCTTAGACTTGAAAACGATGCTGTGCGTAACTTCTAAAGTTGCGTACAGCTTTTCATTGAAAAATATTAAGTAAATTTAAATAATAAACACCAAAATAACGCTTAAAATAATTTTTTAAAATTAACTAAACAATATCTGAAATAAACATAGAAATAATGATTATAAAAATAAAGATCATTACGAATATTTTCTTATAATCCACCAATACATACGCAACATTACGACAAAATCATACATTTATATGTAGTTTTTAAAATATTAAATCTATCTAAAATTTTAAATACTGTTATTATATTTGAGTCATTTTCCTCAACCGTGGCCTGACTGATTTGCCTGAGGGGGCAGCGCCAGTACTAGGAGCCCGAGGAGGCTAGAATGTCAGATTCAAACACACCCCGTAATTCCGGCAACGCTACATCTGAAATCGAAGCGTTAGAGCAAGAACCTCTTCTTGCTGTAGGCCAAGAAGCCACAGAGCTTTCGATTGATTTACCCGCTGTTGGTACCTCTCAATCAATTACTGCGCAAGCTGGACAGCGTTTACAGTTAAACTTTGATGCAACCCAAGCTGCAGCAGTCGTTGATGGTCAAAATCTGGTTTTAAACTTTGACCTTAATGGAGACGGCACACCAGAAAGTAGTATCGTCTTTGAAAATCTGGCTGGTGAATTTGGCGACGGGAACGCTCCTGTTCTCGTTATTGATGGAACTGAAGTCGCAGCAAGTCAGCTAATTGGACTTGTACTGGCGCAAGCTGGTGATCTACCTCTTGAAACTGCTGCAGGTGCAGGAGCAGCCGGAGCAGCTGGCGGTGGCGGTAGCGTCTATAGTGAAGATACCGGTAGCGTGATTGATCTATTGATTGCACAAGGTGTCATTGGACCAACTGAACTTGATTTTGGTTTGCCAGGTGCAGATGATGAAGTTACCGATCCAGCAGAGGGAACATTTGACGTTACCTTTATTACAACGTTCACAGAAGTACCCGATTTTGAAGGCGGTATATCTGGTACTTTTGCTGGAGGCTTTGAAGACTGGCTACCAAACCAGAACCTGCCAGGCGGCGATTTAAACAAAGATGACAATCCTTTTGGCGGCGAAGGTGGTGAAGACTCTCTTGAGCTTGCTGCAGCTCCTATGCAGGTCGTCTTTACTTTTGTTCCTGCAGATAATGAGACCTTGGACTTTGTGGTTATGGACGCCTTACCAGACGGCGCGCGTTTATTTATTGGTGGTTCTGAATTAGGCGATGAATATACTGGCACCTTCCCTGCTGTTATTTCTCCTGACAACTTTGATGATGTCTTTATCCTCCCCCCTCCAGATTCAGATGAAGATATTATTGTATCCGGTACGGCGGTTATCACCGATCCAGATTCAGGTCTGTCAGCAGTCCTTCCTTATTCAGTTGAAGCCATTATTGATGCTGCTGCGGATATGCCATTGTTATCTCTTGGACGTGATGACGGCGGCGAAGGTGGTGAAGGCGGTGAGCACGAATATCCTGACATCCAGATTAGAGACCAAATCAAAGACATCCCCGATGATGATGACAATGAAGTCTTTTTGGATGGTGGTAAAAATGGTGTCATTGGTGAAGAAAGCGTCATTAAACTGCCTATTAATGCCGAGCTTTGTGACAAAGACGGTTCCGAAACGCTAACCCTTGTCTTATCTGGCATTCCTGCTGGATTTACAATCAACGAAGATTGCACAAAATTACCTGAAGGCTGGGAAATTTTCGGACCGATAACACCTGATCCTGTTCCTGATGACGGCGGTGAAGGTGGTGAAGAAACCCTGCTTGCGGAAGAAGCAGGCGAACTTGTTCAATATATAATTCGCTATACAGGTGATCTTCCTGACCCGGATGATCCCGACCTTGATCCGTCAGAAACAGTGGACTTCACAACATTCGGCGGTCTAGTTGCCTTCAATACCAATGATTATACGACAACCGGTGTTGATGTAGAGGGCGGTGAAGGTGGTGAAACACCAGTCATCACAACACTAACAGATGAACAATTACCAACTAGTCCTCAGGAACCAGAAAACGGTGGTCGTTATAAAGAAGGTCCTACTCATACAAATGGTCCGGTTGTCATTACTGTTCAAGCTATCGCTGAAGAACAGGAAACAGATGTTGGTACAGATGAATTAACGCTGGAAAACAATACCGCCATTGCTGAAAGTAGCTTCATTTTTGATATCAAAGAAGATGTTCCTGATATTGTTCGCTACGCAAAATTGTATCTGGATGAAACAGAAGGTGTGCAGACATCCGATGAATGGCGTGCTGCCAATGATGTCCCCGGCGTTTCAGATGCACAAACTATTTTGGCAACTGCAATGGCTGCTGATAGTGCAGTCGGTGGTGAAATTGTCAGCCGGGGTTTTACATCAATATCAGACGGGTTGAATCTCTACACTGACGGCTCGAATGACGAAGTAGATGGTTCTGATGGACCTTTAGATACAGATAGTCCTTCAAGCCCAAGCTTCTCCCCCCCTGACGATCTCGAAGATATTCGCTTTATTGACTATGACGGCGCATACAGCGGTGTAAAAACAACTGATGGCTCACATATTAATCTCTACTCTTCGGACTCAGATCCTTCTGTTATATATGGACGGGTCGGTGGCGAAGATGGTGAACTGGCTTTTGTCGTAACAATTGGTGCTGATCTTACAAATGGTGAAAATGACGTAGATATCTATGTCGAACAGTATCTGTCACTCAAACATCCAAAGACCTATAGTCACGACGAAGACATCAATACAATGAAACTAAGGTTCTTTGCTGTTGATGATGAAGGCGACCAGAGCAATATCGGAAAACTGAGAATCAACTTTGATGATGACGGCCCTAAGATCGGTGGACATGAATTCCTCTGTGTCGATGAAACCGATTTTGATAATAGCGCGGTTATTTCAGATTCAGGTGTATTCGATACCTTCGACTTTGGCGCTGATGGTCCAGCCATTGACGATATTCGTATCAGTATGTTTTCTCTTGGCACCATCAGAACATCCGATGGGAATCATCCTGTCAGTACGAGCCAATCCGGAGATACCTTAATCGGTACAGCTGATGGCGAAGAAGTGTTCAGGTTCACGGTTAATCCGGATGGGTCATACAGTTATGAGCAATATGAAGCACTAGAACACTGGAACCCTTATAACCATAACGAACCAATTGGTATGAAGTTTTCCGTTCGAATCAAGGATGGAGACGGCGACAAAGCTTACGGCAACGTCCTCCTCAAAGTTCTTGATGATGGTCCTGATATTGGTGGTCAGGAAATGGTAATGGTCGATGAGACTGATTTGAATACCAATGTATCTATCAAAGATGGTGGTGCTTTTGATATCTTTGATTTCGGTGCAGACGGACCACAAACTGACTATGGTTGGTCCCCTCATAATGATGCCATCAAAATTTCAACGAACACGAGTGGTATAACAACCGCTGAAACAGACACTCCGATTACCACATCACAAAGTGGTAATGTGCTCACTGGGTGGACTGGCGGTGAAGTTGCCTTCACCTTTACAGTAAATCCAGACGGTACATATGAATACGAACAGTTTATCGCTCTGAAGCACCCAAATACGAATAATCACAATGATCCCTTGCCCATGAAATTCTACGTCAAAATTGTTGACGGAGATTGGGATTATGACTGGGGTTCGGTCGATGTCATTGTAAAAGATGACGGCCCGCTTGCTCATGATGATGAAGAATGTGTCACCGAAGTTGAAAAGGACGCCCAGCCGCAAAATATCGGTATTGTCATGGACTTCAGTGGGTCAGTCAGCAATAGCGATCTGGCCACAGAAATTGCCAGTGTAAAAACATTTATTCAGACGCTTTTTGCTTCCGGAGCAAGTGTTTCCGTAACACTGGTGGCCTTTGGTGATAATGCTGCAAATCTTGGTACCTTTACTGATCTTGCTTCTGCAGAAGCCGCTCTTGATGGAACCAGCCGTGGCGTCATTAATTCTGGCGCGACAGATTATGAAGCCGCGATGGAGATGCTCTTCTCTGACAGTGGGGGTGATTTCGAGCATGTTCCGGGTTCCAATAACCAGATCTTCTTCCTCAGTGACGGAGAACAGAATAACGGTGCCTCACCGCTAAGTAATGCATCTATTGTGCTAGACAGCGGCGGCAAAGCCGACCTTCTGGACGGCGACATCGGCTTTACAGCTGTGGGTATAGGCAGCGGCGTTCAGCCGAGTGATTTTGTCAACTTCTTTGATGGCAGTGTTGTTGCCAATGATGGTGAAGTTTTAAATGCCGCAACCTTCGAAGATCTGGCTGACGTCCTTGTCGGTACAATTGGTCTGAGTAACAGCCTTAGCGGTAATGTTGTCAATAACGACGATGCTGGCGCAGATGGTCTGGACCGGATTTGTGGTATTGATATCGATGGTGTCAGCTTTAGTGTTGATGATGATGGTGTCCTGACCGGACCAACAGTGGGCACACCTTCTGCCACTTATGATGATGGCAGCAAGCTTTTGACCATCACAACGGCGAAAGGTACCCTGGAAATCTATCTGGATGATCAAGGTGGCAATTCAGCTGGTGACTATACTTATACAAGCCAACCATCGGTCATGCATGGTGCGCCGGGATCGGCAACAGATGATGAAGTCGAAGATATCTTTACTTACTCTATCCTCGATAATGATGGCGATAAATCATCAGCGGATCTCAAAATCCGTATCAAGGACGATGAACCTGTAGCCGTTGAGGACAAACTCAACCTTGTTGCACTACCGGGCGAAACACCACCGCTCAATATCGGCTTTGTTATTGATGAAAGTGGATCCATTGGCCAGTCAAACTACCAGACACAGGTTAATGGCGTTCGCAGCTTTATTGACAAGCTGGTAGCAGAAAGCACTGCACTGGAAACACTGGCATTTTCACTGGTAACCTTCGGAACAAATGCCGAAGACTATGGCACCTTTGTTTTTGATGGTTTCGCTGGTGGAACGCTTAATCTTGATGATTTCAAGCGTCTTAACAATGACGGTACTCTGTCATCAACAACCCTGGATGATCAACTTACAGCAATTCACGGTGCTTATGACGGTTCAGGTTCAACAAACTATGATGCAGGAATGGTGTCCATGTTCGGAACCAATTCAGAGTATCTGGACAATCCTGTAACAGCCTTATCATCCTTTGAGAACCATCTCTATTTCATCAGCGATGGTGAACCAAACGATACCAGTACAAGCAACAATGATGAAATCGATAGTAATATTGCCACAGCAATTGTCGACAATAATATACAGGTAACAGGTATAGGAATTGGTCCGAGTTCTTCGGTTGAAGACGGTTTGGAGGATTATTTCCTCAATACAGGTGGCGGCGATGCTGTTAATCCTTCTATCCCGGCGAGCCTGTATAGCTTTGTCAGTGTTCCTGACTTCAATGACCTGGCGGATGCTTTGGGTGGTACACTTGGTGGAGCAGAAGCCAGTGGTAACTTACTTGCGAATGATCAACCGGGTGCAGATGGATTTGGTGCAGTTGCCATTACCGAGGTTCTTCACGATGGCACAACCTATACTGATGCCGGGGACGGTAGCAGTGATGGTATGATCACCATCTCCTCAACCAAAGAAGGCGGTAAGCTTGTCGTCAATACAGCTACAGGGGATTACACCTATACCGCTCCGGGATCTGTAAGTGGTGATTTTGAAGAGGTATTTAACTACACCATGGTTGATGGTGACGGTGATCCCTCTTCTGCAGATCTGAAAGTCTGTGTAACTATGCCAGAACCAGTTGATGCAATTGACGATATCATTCTGACAAATATCACATCCGGTGATATTCACATCCCGGATTCAGCATTGCTGTTTAATGATGAAATTAATTCAGGTACATCGCTGACTGATGTCGATAATCCAGTAAACGGAACGGTCAGCGAAAGCGGTGGTGTCGTTACCTTTACACCGGACGGTATGGATATATCCAGTCTCGGATTTGGATCAGGTAGCACTGTTCAGACAATTTCTGAGAGATCATATGGATCTGATGGCTATGATTACCATAATCATCGTTATTATGATCATGTCGTTGGAAGAGATCGTAATAGCGATAGAGATACTTCCGGTAATAATCAAGCAACTCGATTAAATCGCTCAAACTGGGTTAGAGATGGAAGCACACCATCAAATGAAGTTGTTCATTTGCTTGATATAAGAGGCCGGATTAAAGATGCTAGAGATGGTTCAGATAGACGGTTTGATCGCGATAGTTATCAAATTGCACTACTTAGTGGGGAAACATTCTCATTAGAAAGCTTTAGTGGTAACTCAAACCTAAAAGTTGTTCTTTTTAGCCCCGTAGGATCAGTTATCGATTCAGACTTTAACCCCGGAGAAAGCTATACAGCGACAAGTTCTGGAAACTATTACATCAGAGTCCAATCCACAGACAATATCAGTAACGATTCTGATCGCAGCCGCTCCTACGAAGCAGAGCTTTCAATTGAGAGTACAGATATTGTCCAAGTTCAAGACGGCGCGTTTGACTATACAATATCGGATTTAATTACCTCTGATACAGCTGAGGTATCCGTTGAATATCAAGACGGTTCTACTATTACTGGAACGGATGACGGGGAAATTCTCGTCGGTGGTGATGGTGATGATACCTTAATCGCTGGCGGTGGGAACGATACTCTGATTGGTGGTACTGGCTCGGATACACTAACTGGTGGTACCGGCGCAGATACTTTCCTCTTCTTCGGTCAAACTGTTGGTACCGACGTTGATACCATTACTGACTATGACAAAGCCGAGGGCGATATTCTTGATATCAGTGACCTGATTGTCTTTGACGACAATACAGATGTTGTTGCGAACTTTGTACGTGCTACAGATACAGGGGCAACCACGTCACTGGAAGTATCTAGCGATGGCGTGACTTATACAGAAGTTGCTGTCATGGAGAGCATAAATGCAACAGATATCCTGACAGTCGTTCTGGATAATGATGAGCATATGATTGTTGTTGGATAAGCTCTAACATCGATCAAATAAAAACCCCCGCTGTTAAAGCGGGGGTTTTGTGTTGTTTATTTCGTATCCACCCTATGGTCTGAAAACTTTCCAACCATCATCCGTTTTTAACCAAAAAGCGCCCTGAGAAATTGTAGTACGCCCAGTCGCAACATCAGTTTTTTCTTCGAACTGAATTGGTCCCTGATCTTTGCTGTTCACAACCTGATAGGCGCGACCGCCCAGAATTTTATTTACCTGAATGCTTTTGGATGATTTGACCGTGTACTTGCCACTCAGTAATTCAGCGACCATCCCCTTGATCATTTCCGGTGGCGGGCCACCCGCTAGTGGTAAATCTGTCATCATCGGCTCAAAGAAAGCTATATAAGTTTCTGTGTCGCCGTCGGCGGCGGCTTGATACATAACTTCAATCGCTTCGAGTAAACCATCATCAGTCGTTATTTCGCCAGTCAAGTAACTGAATGCCGGTTGAGCTCCGGCTTGAAAAGTGGTGCTTTGTTCCCCTGCTCCCTTTTGATGTAATTCAGCCAATACATTCTGATTTTTACCCGGCTCTTCTGGAAAATCCCCCTGACAAGCGACAAAAACCTCTGCACGGCCTGTTGCCGCGGGATCATCCGTAACCAATTCAATTTGGAAATCGTTATCGCCTTCAAACAGGAAATTAGCCGGAATTGCGTTAGAATGGGGTCCCTTGTGATTAATGAGAATTACATCGTTAACCCGGACAGTTAAAATTGCTGTATCACTTCCTTGCAGTGCAACAGTTGTGATTTCATTACACGCGTGAGCTGACATTGCAGTTATCCCTATTGATCCCATTGTTACCAGAGCCAAACAAACAGGTTTTATGCGTTTAAACATGATACTTCCTTCTCATTCCTGGCCTTAGAGCCTCACTACCTAACGGCAGCACTTGATGTTTTGTTCAGAACTAAGTCGGAGCAATAGGAATAATGGTTCAAATAAAAAAATTTTCTTTTATTTTATTGTTTTTAAATAAAATAAATCAGATAAACACTAACAAGTGCCTTTAAGTAATCCTGCCCCATATACAGGATCGTGCCCGGGATCGCCGAGATCGATCAGAGAAAAAGACAAAGCCCGTGATAAAACCTGACGGGAAATTTTTGGATTGTTTTTCAGGATAAGAGACGCCACAGCAAGAGCGTGAGGCGTTGCGAAGGATGTACCGGATACATAAGCTCCTTCATTATCCGGAACTGCTGTCCAGATATCCACGCCCGGCGCAGCAAAATCAATAAAATCACCTTGATTAGCATCGCGATAAATTCTTTGCAGGGAATCAATTGCAGTAATTGAGAAGATGCCGTCTATGGCCGCAGGGTAACTTCTAGGGGCTTTGGGACCTTGATTGCCAACACTTGAAAAGACAATTGCGCCCTTCTCTAACGAAAGACCAAATCCTTTGTTTAGCACCCTGTTCGCTGTTGCTGTGCTGAGGGAAACATTAATCAATCGAACTTGATTAGAGAGTAGCCAATCCAGTCCCTGCAAAACAGCAACCGTACTGGCCAACTGATCCCCTGAGTTTGAGAGCCTTAGAACCACAGCGTTATATAAAATTGTCCCGGGGATCAAACCTTGATAACCCCGTTCTTGATCATTCCCGATCAAAATAGATCCGATTGAAGTTGCGTGGCTTAAGTCAACGGTTTGATTACCTAAAAAATTACGAGATACAATTGACTGCCCAACAAAGGCAGTATGGTGCTGATCTATTGCACCATCCAATAAACCGACGGGGAAACCAAGCTGTGTAGTTTGACACCCATTGTCCGGGTCCCAGCCAATCGCCTTTTGTGCGTATAAACGTGGTTTGGCAGAAGACGTCAGGTCATTATTAAAGTCGATCTCGGCATCCGGGAAAACTGCTCTGAGTTCCTGAATAACAGTGGCAGCATTTGTTGCACGTGTCTGAATTAAAACCGACTGTAAAGCATTTAGGTTATATACATCAACAACGGGTAACCCTCGTCTTTGAAGCTCTGAGCGTACCGGGTTTTCCTGTGTACTTTCCACAAGAATAATGACATCCTGTAAAGTAGATCTATCATTAGAGACTGTATTATTCGATGGACAAGTTCGAACACTCAGCCCCGTTTCATCAAACACATGTTCTTTATTTTTTTGATAGAATACGAGATCATAAGCAGTATTTAACTCAATATTCTTTTTAGGTAGATAGCTTGAAATCCTCGTCTGACTTTTGTTTAAAATTTCCAGCTCAACCAACTCGCCAGCATTATTTAACCCAAGACGGTTACTCTTTGGAATTTTATCAAAATTCACGCCCTGAATGGTGAGTATCGTTCCCGGACGAACACAACTTGCCCTGAGGCCTGTAAAAGTGATTTCACCAGGTTGTACGGTCTCTGGCTGCGTAGGGCTGGGTTGACGATCAACAGGGTTTGGGTTCCCCGTTGCTCTTGCGTTCGCGGGTATTGGTGCTGTTCCCGGTAACGTAGCAGCAGGGTCAGCAGATGTTTGCGCAGGTAGATCTTTTGGTGATCCGACTGAAAGCAGCAGGAAACCAAGGAAAGTTAAAGAATAGCGTAACATCACTTCCCACCACTTTCCCCGCCGTCTCGTTGTACGGTTTCCACCAGATTTTTATGGGCCTGAAGCTTTGAAATAACCCCATCCGGATCTTTTGATACAGAAAGCTTGTAAACGCCCAGTGCAGACGGTCCATCAACGATACGGGCATCAACAGCCAACAAGAGCTCACGAATGTTTTCTTCCTGCGCCTCAGGCACAAAAGTAACCGAGAGTATCGGACCACGAATGTGCGCGATGTTGCCACCACTCGCTGCAACCAGATCATTATTCTGCTGCCAAAGCGGTACAACATAAGCAGTTTGAACAAGGAACATCATACAGGCCGCAATCGTTGCGATCCGCCAAACACCACTTTTGACGTTATCATTCTGTGGCATTTTTTGTGATTCAGTGGTTCTTTCTTTCACAAGATCCCGCTGTAAACGTTTTAACCCAAATTCACCCGGAGATACTCCAAGATCCTGATTTTGTACTTCATCTCTCATATTTTCCAGAAAAGTACATTCATCTCGAAGGACCTCATCTTCAGCCAAGGCTTTTTTGACGACTTCAAGCTCTTCGCCCTCAAGGGTTCCATTTACATAGAACGGCAAGAGCTCTTCAATTTCCTTTTTCATGTTCAGCCTCCCATACGGTTGGACAGGCAGCGTTTCATCGCCTGTTTGGCATGGAACATACGGGTCTTAACGGTGTTTTCCGGACAGTCCACAATCAGGGCAATTTCTGAATATGGAAGGTCTTCGAAAAACGCCAACTGCATCACGGCACGTTGTACTGCCTTTAAAGTATCAAGACAAAACTTGATATGATCACTTTTTTCAGCAGTCAAAAGACACGCCATTGCATCAGGACTATCATCCGCAGTTTCCGGAAAGTTGTCACTATCCATTGGTATGTCTGTTCTTTTACGCATCCGATCCACCGTCTTGTAATACGCTATTCCAAATAGCCAGGTTGATACTTTTGAACGCCCCTCAAAGGTTTCGGCTTTGCGCCAAACCTCCAAGAAGGTTTCATTTAGTATGTCGGCTGCTTCGAATGAATCGTTCAATTTTGATTTAATAAAAAGATACAAACGTTTTTCAAACAGATTATAAAAATCAGCAAAGGCGGATTCATCGCCCTTGCTGACACGTTTTAGTAAAGAAAATGCTGTATCGTTTTCTGTCATCAAAAAAGATCTCTATGGCATAAATATCAATTGACGGGGCGAAGACCCAATAACCCGTCCTTCTTTATCAAAAGCACGCAATCGCCAGTCATAACTTTCACCAGATGTCAGGTTATCCAGAGAAAAAGCGGACAGTTTGAGTTTTAAATCCTTCGCGGATACAACTTTCCCTGAAACCACTTTGCTATGGCCCGGATTGAATATTTCAACCTGATAGGCAAGAGCACCGGGAACATTCTCCCAAGCAAAAACAGTATCCTGACTAACTCTTACTCCATTTCCAGGGCTGAGTGTTGTCAGGTTATCTTCGGGTCTATTGGTTGTCCCTTCCAGAACAAAGTACCTCAACACAGGAAGTTCAGCGATACCATCCGCATTTTCGACACTGAATGTCAGTAGATAAAGACCGTTCTTAGCCGTTGGCAGTGCCGGACTTACTATCCGGGTCCGACCTTGCCCAGAGCTTACAACCTGTTGACGCACTACTTGCAGGATACGACCGCGTGCACTTCCAAGGCTTGCTGTGGGATCAATGATCCGCCATTCGCCCTTTAAAAGACCACTACTGCGGAAGTTTATCTCTGCAATAGCCCTTCTAGTATCACCCTGGGCGATAACATCTGTTCTGGCATCATTGTCAAAACGCAGATCAATACGATTGATACTGAGCGCACCGCCCTGACCTGTCCCAGCAAAAACCGAAAGCCTTGCCAAGCCTGTTGTTTGTGTGTCCGTAAAGGTTCTCGAAATCAGAACAGATCCTGTGGGGGCTTCTGCTATTTTTCTGGCCAAAGCAGGAGAAATAGAAAGTACTTCGCTAAAACGTAGTGTTTCACTTTGCGCCGCAGCCAAAGATGATTGTTTCAACAAAGTACCGCCTAAATTCGCAACAGTAGAGCCATTAATTTGAAGAACAGCATTTGTCGAACTGACTGGAACAGTGGTCGGAGCCGTTGGCTCAAACCTTGTAACATTCCATGTCAACGAAAGAGCTGATGCACCTTTAACATTAACATTTGCACGTTGCGGCGTAACGGTAACCGAGGTTACGTTCGCTTCGGCAACCATTGGCGCGGTTAGACCCGCCCCGGATATAACACCCGAAACCAGAACCGCCTTAATAGCTAAGCGAAAATGGTGCTTTAACGCGCAGAACCATGTAGGCCTGATACTCTGTTTCATTTTGAGCACTATCTGTGTTTCCATTGAATTCCTCCATTGATCCTCTCAGGGCCAATGCCAAACCTGGGCGATTGGTGCGAGGTTGAAGGAAGGTCCATTCTACCTCGCTATTAACGATATGACTATCAGATGAGTCGCCGCTACCGTTCGCAAGGTTCAAATTATAATCAATATTTAAGTCAACTTTATCTGGAACAAGCTCTGCTGTCGCCCCCAGATAAAGGTTTGTGCTAAAGCTGTTTTTATTTGTATCAAGGTCCTCAAACACCCCGAATTGTGTGCCGCCATTAACATCCAGCCGGTCTGAAACAATCCACCCAACGTTAAAACCAGTCAGATTGTTGACTGTATCACTTGATACATTGGTATAATCATCAAAACGGGAATAGCTATGGGATGCAGACCAGTACCAGTCATCATAGTTAGCACCGCCACCTAATGTAATAGAAGATGACAGATTATCTGTATCACCACCATCATAGCCAACTGGCGTTTTAACACGCCCCAGGCTGGCTAGATAACTGTTCATAAAGATATAGGGTGTTCCTAGCCATTCTGTTGATCCCGTTTGTTGATCAAAAGCATAGTTAAGACCAAAATCAATACTCTCCAAACGATCTGTTGGAACATTTGCGAAATCATCAACGTTATTGGTTTCATGTAATGCATAGAGGTTTGCGGATAAAGCGCCCCAATAGAGGTTTGTATAAGCGGAATAAGCATCACGATCAGAAACCAGTCCCGGGTTGGCCAGGCTTTCAAAGAAAGTATCAACGCGGTCATACCCAAAGCCAACGTCAATATCCAATGCGTCATCCCATACAATAGGTGCCTCTTCAAACAGACCATGTTCGATCAAAAACGAAACAGCATCACTGCTATCTTTTGGCGCATCCCCATTATCGCCATCCTGATCAAACAGGGCGTGAGCGTATTGTGCTTTTAAACGGGTTCTATTTTGGCCAAAGCTTTTTTCCAAACCGACGCCCCATCCAGAACCAGAGGCAGCACTATCCAGATCGGAAAGACCGATACCACTTCCCTCGCCCAAACCATCGTAATAAGTGCCAGTTAACTTCAATGCATCGACATCGGTGGAAAAAGGCTTTACGGCCAAACTAACGCCCTTAAGGCGGTTTTCCGTACTGTTAAGGCCTGTTAGATCCGCGGCGCCAGAGACAGATTCCGTACCAAAAGCAAAGCCCTGTGCTTCCACCCTGCTGTCACTTGTACCAAGTCGTGCGGAAACACCGCGACGATAAAAATCAGAAACAAGAAGTGTTTCCAATCCGGTGTCATGATGGCCGAGTGAAAAACCACCGACTACGGTATCGCCCTGATAATCAGCATTTACGTCATATTCACCCAAATCGATCGTACGTTCAGTCTGAGCAAAATCAACATCACTTTGCACCAGGTAATTTGCATGACCATCCACGGTCCATTTTCCGGCGGCAAAACCTGTGTTGATATCACCACTACCTGATAAAGTTGAACGATTGGTGGCATGCCCGATATTTTGCTGTACAACACGTCGACTGAATTCGGTTAATGTATCAGCCCGAAAATAAGCCGAACGAAGTAACCGTTCTGCCATTTCAATTTCAGGGGTGCTTTCATTCAAATCAGAAACATTACCAGCAGAGCCAGTACCATCATCAGCTATCGTAAAAGTCCATTGCTGCCTTACCTCTGACGTACCATCAGGATTTAACGTTACCAATTTCAATGTGTGTTCATTTCCCTCAAGAGCCTGAAGAGGCTTGTATATAAAATCAACACCATCAAGGGAAAGAAGTGACGTAATATCAATACCGTCCAACTCGACACCAAGTTGTGTCAGAGTTATCACATCCAAATCATCCGGAAGATCTATTAGTATTTTTGCATCAGATGTTTTAGGGGGTGTAAAATCTGCTACCCAATCTGCCATGGCTGGTTGAACGCAGAAAAACGGCAAAACCATTGCCGCTATCAGAGGTCCAAAACCATACTGCATCTTTTTTCTAATTTTCAAACGCACGCCTGATGTTCCCCAAGGCAGACTTCGTACAATTTTACACCAAGATACTATAGAAATCAGTATTTTGAACAATAATCCAAAGTGTATCAATTGTATCAATAAAAGCTGAACTCATTTTCAACTACATAATAAAAGAGTAGCAGAGCCTTGTTTTAGGCCCTGCCACACTCCGTTCATCTAGGCTTATTGAGGTGTTTGAATTATCAGACGTTTAGGTCTTTGTGTTTTGGGTTCAGCCTTGCTCAGAGGAGCTCGCTGAGGTTTTGTTTGCAAGATTGGCTTAACAGTTGGTTGGTTTGCATTATCCTGGCTTTGGTAACCACCTGCTTTAGCTCCACCAACATTTACATTCACTTGTGGCGTACAACGATGCTTAAAAGTCGCCGAACCGAACTCTTCCCAAGGTCCATAACTATCACTGTTTTGATCTTTGACCTGAGCTTCAATCGTCAGTGCATGTTCGTAGGTTTTATTAATCGTCGCCCACCACTTGAACTGATAATGATTGTACATTTTATCAATCAAAGGATAGTCAAAATCAAAGTGCCTGTTTATCTGGCTTTGAGAATCATAACTGCCGAGATAAACGTTTGGAAGCACGTAGTTACCTTCACTATTCTCTACGATAACTTTAAAACGCACAGTCCCTTTACCTGCTCCTTTGTAGTTCACACGAATTTTAGGATCAGGCGTTCCTTCGGTACATTTCCCGATGTGATGGGGCATATTAGGTTGGAATGTTGCCTGATTTAAAAGCAAAGACTGATTGTTATTGTACTGCGGATTATTACCCATCTGTCCCAACTGTGCGTTTAACAGAGGCTTATCTGTAAGCGTGGGATCTCCCTTATACTTCACCTGTATTGTAAAGTTTTTCGTTTCAAAGCCTGCTTTAAGTACAGCCTCGCTAAAAGTCTTTGATTTTTTACACCATCCAGCAAGAGAAACAGGTCTTTGCAATACAACTTGCTGATCATTTTTATAAAAATCAACCTTGGACCCTCCCCCTTGTAGATGGGATTGTAATTTCTTATTGAGCTCTTCTAGAGCGTTAACACGAATAGCCGGATGACCATTCTTTATTTGATTTAAAGGCACAGTAAAGATTTTATCATCACCGCCAGCACTTTCGGTCACCCATTTCCCAAAACCAATACGGGTTTTATAACTAACCACAAAATTACTCTTATTATAAAGACTTGATCCTTCATTGATTTTATCACCAGACATACCGAGAGGGCCAAAATGAATATCAGCGTGACTAAAATCCATTGTTTTATCATCGCCACACTGTACAAACCCAGCAGCTTCAATATCAATAGATGATTCCTGAACCTGTAAATTGACATTATTTACAGACTTACTTCCTGAAGCATTTTCCACATTAATAACCGCCGCATACCCAGGAAAACTTAAGTCAACATTCTGTACATACTCAGAATTTCCGCTGGATGCCGCAAAAACAGTATTTGTGGTTATTACACTCATCCCAAGTGCAGCAGCACTTGCACCTAGAAGTATTTTTTTAAATCTATTCATTTTGATCTCCTGCTTTATCAATCTACGTTTTCGAGCAACGCAATGTTGTCGTTACAGGGTCTGACGGTATGAAAACGGGAAAGGTTCAAAATGAATTACAAAAAATTTCAGATAATGTTTTTATATGTATCTGATTGTTCCCAAGACAGACGCCCCGATGTTCAGATAAATAATCCAAAGCATCGGGGCGTTATTCTAAGTGGTATATATATCAATCGCATTTCAGCTAAGGTATCTATTGTATCAGAGATACCTTCAGGAAACATCAACCGTTCATAGGTGTGCAGATTTCGATAAGCGTCCCGGCTGTATCACGTAAATAGGCGACTGTCTGTCCCCATGGCTTACCATGAGGAGCCAAAACAGTTACCGCGCCAGCCTTTACCGCATCATCCCACTTTTGGTGGACTTCCTCGGTCACAAATACCATGGTTTGGCCAAACGGCAGACCTTTGACAGTTAATTTCTGATAATCTCCCTTAAAACTGTCCTTCCCCATTATATGAGAAGCAATACCAAGAATAGCGCCTTCGGTTTCAAGCTCTGCATAGAGCAAAGAGTCATGCTCTTTGTATTCCATACGAACTTTCAGATCGAACGCCTGTTGATAGAAATTAAGAACTTCCTGAACATCTTCTACATAAATAACAACAAATCCGAGTTTCATAACAATCCCCTTTTCCTCACGCTTAATAAAGAAACAATACCCATAAAAACCAGTAAGTCGTTGCGCCATAAAATCAGGTTCAAAATTTATATAAAAATATTTTTGAACCATTCAAACCTCTGCCTCGACAAACGTTACAAGTTGTCAGAAACGAAAGAATAAAGTGGAGTTTACAATGATTACTTATTGCACAGATATCAAAAAATCAGGAACCGACAATTCAAGAGACTGCTATACTCTTATTTTTGCTGATCTTTTGGATGATGTTATTATTGATCAGGAAACTCAAAAAGTTGATCCAGTGCCTGTAATCAGAAACTCGAAAGGTTGTAATACGATCTCTTCAAGAGAATCTTCCATTCGACTTTATAATCTAATTGATAATCATGAACTCATCGAAAACGTATGACTTCCACAAAATTTAAGTCTGTCAGGTACATGTTCGGTTCGTTGATACAATTGAAACCATTAACGATGCATTTTTGACAACAAACACACCTATTATTGCCTAGTTCATAAGTATCTGAACATAGAAAAGCTTGAAAACTTTAGGAGTGCACAATGCAAATTGTCGGAATTTTATTTGCAGTACTATTTACAATCATTGGTACTGGCGCACTCTATTTGTATAACGCTCAACAGCAAAATGCTAACAATCTTGAATCTAACGGCGTAAAGGTCATTGGTACCATTACAGATAAGAACGTCAAAACCAGATATAACTCTAAACGACGTAGATCAGAAAACTTTGGATACGAAGCCTCTTATAGCTTTGCTTCCAAAGACCAAGAACAATACTTGGGAAAAGAAACCATTTCACCAGAAACATACCAAAACATAAAAATTGGACAAGAAGTACCCGTTTTCTATTTACCAGAAAATCCCGAGATCGCGACCATATTTGGTGATAGCTATAGCGCAGGTGCAGCGTTTCTAAAGTGGATGAGTTGGAGCATGTTTAGTCTTTCAGGCTTCATAGCATTTCTTCTATTTCTTGCCCGTATAAGAGTATTTGGATAATCATAGTAATACTAGAAGGCTTTTATAATGAAGAATATAATCACTAATAAAACAAATATTTTCAGCGCCTTACTGATAATGACTTTACCTTTATCATCAGTAACAAAGGCAGATCAACAAAAGCCCGCAGTTCACAATGCAAGCCAAAAATGTACCTCAGATAGATATGTACAGCCAATTGGGCAGTTTGCTGTGGATGTGTATTGTGATGATGCTCTCGGAACCAATATTTCAATTGTGAAGTTAAAATTTGATGCCCCGATAGTTGGCCCCTACACAACAACAAAAAGAACCTGGCAAGGCGGAGATTGGGCTTTCTCTATTACCAGTTTCATGTGGGGAAAAGATAAAAAATCACTTTATGTCGCGACAGAAGGATATAACGGTACGGGCAAAGCCTACTATCTGAATGTTGAAACACAATCCAGTCAGGAAATCTGGTCTATGTCTTCCGGGGATTGTGGAAGTGTATTGAAGGGAATGGATAAGAACAACATTATCCTTGAGAATATTCCTTGCTCTGGTAATCAAGCTCAAGAGGTTAAACTCCCCATTCCAACGAATTAATGTATCTGTTTTTTGATGAACAGGATCATCGGTAAAATCCAAATATTCGCCAAAAATTCATCCAGCTATAGATGAAGCCGTCCTGGTCTAATGGCCAGGACTTGAGGCGAAGAACAAGTCTGTTTTGTTGTTCACTACCATCAGGAAATAGCATCGTTGTAACAACAGAAGCTTTCGCGTCTTCATCCTTGGATTGAATGATATACGCTCCCTCACCGTAGAAATCTGCGACATATCTTTCAGATGAGATTTTATTCAAAACAAGTTTATCAGCCCTATCTGGCAAGATTGCACTAATTTCCCAATCTTTCGTATAAATAGATACGTCACTAATTGTAACCTTTTCAGGAATATCAGGCATGCCATCCCCGATACTCACATGGAGCTTAAACACAAGCTTCTGTCCTGTTCCTGTAAGATCAGTGATCCCTGTTTTTTCCGATATTTCCAGATCACTGACTGAAACAAAATCTACTGCCAGAGATTTGGCAAAATCAGCATACTGTTCACTCTTGTAGTGATAGTCAGGTTGATTATTCTCTCCGCAGCCAAACAGACTGGTCAAAACAAAAACAGACGCAAATTTCTTCAAACGTGTTTTTTTCGAGACATGGCTTTTTCTACGATCCGAACACATAGCCGATCCCCCTGACTGTGCGAATGATTTCTGGTTTTGTCGGGTTTGTTTCAATCTTTCGACGCAAACGAGAGATACGAAGGTCTATAGATCTATCGAACGGCTCCCATCCTCTATCGTGTGCCTGTTCAAGTAACTGATCTCGATTTAATACACGACCAACATTTTCAGAGAAAACACGTAACAAGCTAAATTCCATAGCCGTTATGGCAATTTCATTATTTTCTTCATCAAAGAGCTGTGCGCTATCAAGATCAAGTCTGCATAAACCAAACTTTACAGATCCTTTAGTGTTAGATGATACTTGCTCTGACAGCGTTCCGGGACGTCGTCGTAAAGTGGCCTTTATTCTTGCCTCTAATTCACGTAAATCAACAGGCTTGGCAAGATAATCATCAGCCCCCATTTCCAATCCGACGATACGATCAACTACCTCTGAGGCCGCGGTCAACATAATGACCGGTACATCAGAGTTACTTCGTAAGTTACGAAGAGCTGTCAATCCATCTTCACCCGGCATATTAATGTCCAGAATGACTAAATCAGGGGAATGCTTTTCTGACGCTTCGTGCATGTTTTTAGCATCAGCAGCTTCAATAATTTTATAGCCACGATCATTTAAATATTCGGCAACCATTTCACGTAAATGTGGCTCATCATCGCAGACAATAATTTTATAACCATTTGCACTCATGTAAAAAATTACTTCCCAGTTTTTTGAATAAGTGATCGCATCATGTTGACAAGTTCGTCCGGAGAGACAGGTTTTTCCAAGTGTAAGCATCCTGAATTTTCGATGAAATCCGCAACTTCCGGGCTCATTGAATCTCCGGTTACAAAAGCCGTTTTAGCAGCCATCTCAGGAAACTCAGCAGTAATCCGCTTTAAGAACTCTATACCATCTATACCTGGCATTTTTACATCACTTAAAATTGCATCGTATGAGTGCGATTTTAATTCTGAAAGAGCATCTTTAGCTGAATTGATTGCTGTTACGTCATAACCGTCTTCAGTAAGAATTTCATGAATGAGATCCGCGACATCGATTTCATCATCAACGACCAAAACACTTTGTTTTAAATGCTTTTCATCATGTAGATCAGGAGCAATTTTATTCTCCTCTACCACTTCAGAAGCTTTCATTCGAACGGAAAAACAAGTGCCGCCTTTTGCAGAAGATCGGAAGGATAGATTTCCATTATGGGCATCTACGATTCGATGGCAAAAAGCAAGTCCAACTCCCGTTCCGCTTCCAACGTCTTTTGTTGTGAAAAAGGGTTCAAAAATTCTGGCCTGTATTTCTTTCGGAATGCCAATGCCATTATCAATGACATCGACCACAACCTCACCTAACAAATCATCAAATGAAGAGCGAATAACTAACTTACTCTCTTCTCCCTTTTCAGACAGCGCATGTTCCGCATTTACAATCAAGTTGGTAAAAACCTGTGCCATCTGATCGTGATCAGCAGCAACAAAAGGCAGATCCTTCGCCAGAGATAAAGATATTTCTGCGCCGGATACTTTCAATCCATAACCGGCAACATCCAAGGCAACTTCGACGGCTTCGTTCAAATTACAGTTTTCAATCTGCATTGGTCGTTGCCGGGCCATAGCCAAAAATGTTTTTACAATTTTGGCGCAGCGCTCTGCAGCCATTGCAATCCGGTCAACTCTTCTTTTTACTTCGGGATCATCAGTTTTATCCTGTAACATCAAGGCATAACCCACAACGATAGAAAGCGGATTATTCAATTCATGGGCAACACCAGCGAGCAACCCGCCCAAAGCAGAGATTTTTTCATTTTGATGGGCAATTTCCCGCTGCTCTTCCAATTCTTTTTGCATTTGAAGCTGTTCGGTAATATCTCGCGTTGACGAAACGATGACATCCTCGCCCTTGTAATCGGTCACGCGCGCAGAAGTAAGGCCCTGCATAATGCTGCCATCTCGTCGACGGAACTGAACCCTGTAGTCATCCAATGTTCCACTCGGAAGCAAAGCTTTGAGATAATCTTCACGATCCTGAGGTTTGATGAAAAAGCTTTTAGCCGTTTCTATATCACCAAACCGATCACGTGATGCAGGCGGACAATATATAATTTTACCATCAGAAACCCTTGAAACCAGAAAGTTAGCGGGACATGCCTCAACAATTTTATGGAGCAACATATCCGCTTCACGACTAGCGTTTTCCATTTCTCTTTGCTTGGTAATGTCTTTTATCGTAACAAGGTATCCGCCACCTCCAGTTTTATGAGTAGAACCAAGAAACAAGCGGCCATCCGGGCGTGGTATTTCCAGATCCTTTTCATAACTGGTAATACTCAGAACAACCTTATCTATCCACTCTTCCAAAGAGAGGTCTGGTGGCAAAGTAAAGCCTTTGAACGAAGCAAAATCTTTGGTGATATCCCGTATATTCCGCCCCGGACGTAAAGCATCGCTATCCGGCATAACAAGATCTATATATTTCTTATTGGAAAGAACAAAACATAAATCAGCGTCATAGAGAGCAATACCAATATCCAAAGACTGGATAGCATCCAATAATACTTCAGAGGACGGCAGTGTTTGGGGGTTAGTTTGTTCGTTGCATGGAACTTTTAAATAGCAGGTTCCACCTTCAGCGGTTTTGTAATGTGAGAGCAAGAATGCCTCTCCGGTGAAGTTTTTCCGAACAAAGCTGCCATGATCAGAACCCCATTTATCAATAAGATCATTAATTTCTGACGTCGGCACAAAAGATGCTAATGCCTTTTCCAGAATAAATTTTTCGACCTTAGAACCTTTTAACGACCGTTGTGCCTCATCGTCGAGCGCCAAAAAGCTATCATTGATCGAAAGTAAATGCCCCGCGTTATCAAAGGTCGCAAAACCAGTCCCCATTTGAGATCCCATTTGTAACTCCATCTCAAAAATAGACTTCACTCCATCACCTTCTTTCATTTACGAGCCCAAATGCTGCGATTTATTCAGGCTAAATTAGAAGATGAAGGTATCTGTAAGATGTCTGAGTAATTGTTATTTGTATCAATTGTACCATTATCTATTCGTAATGGGTTTTGAAAAATTCAGCTACTTATTTTACCACAACCTAAAACGATGAAATAGACCAACAATAACGTGGTAAGAAACAATCACTCAAACAGGACATCAGAATGATACAAACCAAAGATACGCTCTATTAGAAATAGAATATTAGCTCTAATAAACGTCAGATAGCTTACTAAATCCGGGAGTATTAATACTGTGAAATCAGAATTTCTGATACCTGTCATTATCGTATCAATACATCTGATCGCTGTTTATTTAGGATGGCAAAATAGCTGGGCAATTATAGTTCCAAAATGGGTTTTACGAATTACCCTCAGCTTTTTGGCAATTTACTCTTCCTTTTGGGTATTAGAAGAAATTCAGTACGATATACGTCCCCAGGTACTTTTGGTTTTTCTGGTAAGTATTACGCTTTGCATTTCGGTATGGATTTCATCCTCACAGACCTTCATATGGAGTATCTTTACGATACAGTTTTTAATCCTTGGACTAGGGTCAACCTGGTTTGTTTTTTTCTTTAAAATAACGCGCTTATTCTAGAGACAAGCCAGTGCCATTCATAAGTTATAATTGTGTAAGATGGTGTTTTTCCAAAAGATCCACCAGTAATTTTCCGGCCTTTTCGCGGTGGATACGGTGAACACGACGCGCTGTGTCTGCATCTTTTGCTTCAATAGCAGCAACAACTCGCCCATGATCTTCGTTTGATTGTGCTGGCACGGGGCGAAGCGTTAAAGTCAACATGCGAACACGATGAGACTGATCAATAAAACGACCAACTAATTCTATAAGCCTGTTGTTACCACTCATAGAAACCAGAAGTTTGTGGAATTTTTCATCAGACAATGCCCAAGCTTTAAGGTCTTGCGCCTGCAAAGCATCGTCCATTTCCTGCACACTATCCCTCAGGGCCTTAATTTCATCTTCTGAATGATCTCTGTTTGCTGCTTGCCATGCAGCTGTTGATTCCAACCCGGTCAAAAGCGCATAAATCTCTTTCATATCAGAAACTGATATAGGCCTTACCTTCATACCATGACGGGCACGTACTTCGACAAGACCTTCCACTTCCAGCCGTGTCATAGCCTCACGCGCAGGTGTTCGGCTGATATCTAATAACTCAGCAAGCTCCCCCTCCATAAGTTGAGTTCCTGGGGGTAACTCATTTTCCAGAATTCGCCGCTTTAATTCTCTATAGGCTTTTTCTGTTAAAGAGATTTTTGGGGATTTTGATTTCTTTTTAAGTGTTCTTACCAATGAATTCCCCCTTTGTGTTTGAGCTATTTTTGATCAATTACACATCGTTTATCAAGACTTGTTTCTGCTATCAATTAAATTAATAAGACCTGAGCAAAACGCTTTAATCTGAGTAATTATAAATAAAGTGTGATTCTTTTGCCTTGGAGCAAAGGCTTTTACAACTTACTCGATGTTTCCCAAAGAGTCTGTTTGGGTTGTTTTGCCGTTTTATCCATAGGCTTTTTGGAACCTTGCTCCTTTAGTTAAATTCCATCCGATAGCCGCGAGTGTAAACTGAACATAGGTTCGTGAGAGGCCCATAAAGCGGGAGCGCCCCATTCCCCAGAGCCTTTTCATTGACCCAAAAATTGCTTCAACACGGCCTCTTGTAACGCCGATCTCGACATTACGGGCACGCTCTGTTGCTGAAAGCTTCCTGTTTCGATAACCTTTACGCTGAACTTGGTCGGTTATGCCTCGCTTTGCCATCCATTCCCGAACCTTTTGTGAGGAATAGGCACTATCGGCATAAAGCGCGGCCTCGCTACCATCAAGCAGACCAGTCAAGGAATTGATCTCGTGCTTATTGCCCGGCGTCAGGGCCGTGGCAAAGATAAATCCATCCTCGTCACAGTTCACAAATGCCTGATAGCCCCATTTGGCCTGAACTTTACCTTTTGCATTAACCTTCACATGAGAGCCAGCCTCAGGATCTGATTTTCGTAATCCGCTTTGTGCTGCCTCCACCAACGTGGCATCAACGATGGCGACACGACCCTCTTGAAGGATCACGTTGGATTGACTGAGTTGGTCATTAATCTGTGTAAGCACAGCGTCCAGATGCCCTGCCTTTTCCAATGCAATTCGGAAACGTCCAATGGTCGAGGCTTGAGGCACACCCTGATCCATCTCAAGACGACAGAACTTGCGAAACATCAAATCCCGAGCCAGTTGAGCCTCTAGCTTAACATCAGACAGATTGTGCCAAACTCCCAGAAGCAAAGCACGAAACAACGTCATCGCTGCATAGCCCGGGCGACCAGTCCGACCTTCTCCTTGCGGTAACAACGGTTCCAGTGCAGTCCAATTGATCAATACTTCTATACCCTCAAGCGCGTTAAGCGCAGGATGGTCCAAAAGGTCATGTGTGGCGAAAAGGGCGGGTTGAGTTTTGAAGCTTTGTTTCATAACCATTGTCGCGTCCTGAAATAAGTTTACATATTGGAGACTTATGATGGGACCTTCAAAGAAAGAGCGAGTAAAGCGTAGTC
>NZ_MTSZ01000008.1 GCF_002118315.1 Kiloniella majae | reverse complement strand
AAGTGCATAAAAAAGCCAGCTGCAAAATGCAGCTGGCTATAACCTAAAAAAACGTCAACGTATTTCAGGACGGGTCACCCTGCTCTCCGGCGGATGACGAGTTTCTGGAAAACGTAAAGGTGAGAAGTCACCAGGCTTTGGTGACTCTGCGGAGTGTTAGATTGATACGCCCGCCATTTTTCAACAGTTGACTTGAGCCATATAAAATCCGGTCAACACCATGATAGGCATTTCGTGCTTCGCCACCGAGCAAAACAATATCACCAGAATTTAACTTGGTTGATGTTGTTGGCCCCTGTCGTTTGAGTCCTCCGAGGCGAAAGAGAGCACTGTCACCAAGGGAGACAGAGAGGACAGGTGCATTGAAGTCCTGTTCGTCCTGGTCCCGGTGAAGGCCCATTTTTGCTTTTTCGTGCTGATAGTAATTTAACAGGCAACATTCCGGAAGCTCAGGGTAACCAGTCAAATCAGACCAGATTGAAAGTAATTTGTCCGGTATCGGAAGCCAAGGGCGTTTGGTGATAGGATGAAAACCTTGATAGCGATACCCCCCGGTTTTGTCCGATACCCAGCCAAGAGGTCCAAACGATGTCATTGCGACGGAAAAGGGTTTACCGGTTTTAGGCATTGTGGGTTGGAACAGAGGATTTGTCCTGATCATCTCTCGAATTTCGGTTAAGAGATTTTCCTGTTCTTCCCGAGTGAGATATTCGGGATGGTATTGAAAACCGGCAATCATGTTATCTGCTATTTTATCGCTGTTTTGAATTTTCCATTAGGGCTGATTCTCGGAACTATCTTGAGAATTAATGATTCGTGTTTGTCGCTTTTCAAGTAAGCGCATTGTTAAAAAGAGAAGCCCGCCAATGAGGGTAACGGCGAGACCGAACCATTGAACAATTTCATTCTTCAGAACATAGTGCGCTGTCAGCATAACAGCGATTCCAAATAAAACGTCTCCAACAGCAATCCACTTGACCATTGTTCGGATATTGGGGCTGATTTTGTCTTTTTTAGAGTTCATTACGGCTAAATTCCTGGAATATTCGCGCGATGATTCACCTGAAAAACGTAATAATAAAGGTGTGTGATAAATTATTATATCACTAATCTATTGATTCATAATGTAATTTAACTTTTCTGAAAAACCTTATTTTTTTAGGCATATTGCTCCTTGCAGTCCAAGCTCTGGCTGCATATATACTCCGTGAGCCCAAAAGAAGGGTTCACCCCTCAAAAGGGACCAGCCGGCAGTGCTTGGCATCAAGGCTGCCAAATCGGTTTGCTATATTAAGTGTGAGGAATAAACATGAGCAAAGTTATTGGTATTGATCTAGGAACCACAAACTCCTGTATCGCTATTATGGACGGTAAAGACGTCCGCGTTGTTGAAAATGCCGAAGGTGCACGTACAACACCTTCTATGGTTGGTTTTACAGCTGAAGAGCGCCTTGTTGGGCTGCCCGCTAAACGCCAATCAGTTACGAACCCTGAAAATACTCTTTTTGCGATCAAGCGTTTGATCGGTCGTCGTTTTAACGATCCGCTGACGAAAAAAGACATGGACCTTGTTCCATACAAAATTGTTAAAGCTGACAATGGTGATGCGTGGGTAGAAGCCAACGGCGAAAAATACAGCCCATCACAGATTTCTGCTTTTATCCTGCAGAAAATGAAAGAAACTGCCGAGAGCTATCTTGGTGAGCCTGTAACAAAAGCTGTTATTACTGTTCCGGCTTACTTCAACGATTCTCAGCGTCAGGCAACTAAAGATGCCGGCAAGATCGCTGGCCTTGAAGTTCTGCGTATTATCAACGAGCCAACTGCTGCGGCTCTTGCATATGGTATGGACAAAAAAGGTTCGGGTACTGTTGTTGTCTATGACCTTGGTGGTGGTACTTTCGATGTATCTGTTCTTGAAATTGGCGATGGTGTCTTCGAAGTGAAATCAACTAACGGGGATACATTCCTTGGTGGTGAAGATTTCGACAGCCGTATCATTGATTACTTGGCAGACGAGTTTAACAAAGAACAGGGTATCGATCTTCGTAAAGATACGCTTGCTCTTCAGCGCTTGAAAGAAGCTGCTGAGAAAGCAAAAATTGAGCTTTCTTCTTCTACACAGACCGAAGTGAACCTGCCGTTTATTACGGCTGATGCGTCTGGTCCTAAACACCTTAATGTCAAGCTGACTCGTGCAAAGTTGGAAGCACTGGTTGAGGATTTGATCCAGCGTACAATGGGTCCTGTTCAGTCTGCGTTGAAAGATGCTGGTGTAAAAGCTGGCGACATCGACGAGATCATCATGGTTGGTGGTATGATTCGTATGCCAAAAGTCCATGACACTGTTAAGGACTTCTTTGGTAAAGAGCCTCACCGTGGTGTGAATCCTGATGAAGTTGTGGCAACTGGTGCTGCTATTCAGGCAGGTGTTCTTCAGGGCGAAGTGAAAGACGTTCTTCTTCTTGATGTAACGCCGTTGTCTCTTGGTATTGAGACACTGGGTGGTGTTATGACAAAACTGATTGATCGTAATACAACAATCCCAACGAAGAAGAGCCAGACTTTCTCTACAGCCGAAGACAATCAGAGCGCTGTGACAATTCGCGTGTTCCAGGGTGAGCGCGAAATGGCTGCGGATAACAAAATTCTTGGTCAATTCAACCTCGAAGGTATTCCAGGTGCGCCACGCGGTGTTCCACAGATCGAAGTTACTTTTGATATCGATGCTAACGGTATTGTTAATGTTGGCGCGAAAGATAAAGCAACTGGTAAAGAACAGTCTGTTCGTATCGAAGCTTCTGGCGGTTTGAGCGACGCTGACATTGACCAGATGGTTCGTGATGCCGAAGAAAATGCGGATGCAGATAAAGCACGTCGTGAATCTGTCGAAGTTAAAAACCAGGCAGAAGGTCTGATCCATCAGACAGAGAAAACACTTGGTGAAGTTGGCGATAAAGTTTCTGACGAAGAAAAAGCGACGATCGAAGCTGCTGTTGCCGAGTTGAAAACAGCGCTTGAAGGCGATGATGCTGAAGATATCAAAGCCAAGATGGAAGCACTCGGTCAGGCGTCAATGAAGCTAGGCGAAGCACTCTATGCTGACGCTGGTGCCGAAGGCGCAGAAGGTGCTGCAGAAGCGGCTTCTGAAACTGCGGCCGACGACGGTGTTGTCGATGCAGACTTCGAAGAAGTTGACGACGAGAAGAACAGCAAAAGCGCTTAAGGCGGTTTTGGATTTCAGGGGGCTGACAGTTGTCAGCCCCTTTTCACCTTCTGATGAGGGAAAATTACACTGATGTCCAAAAAGGATTTCTATGAGGTCTTAGGGGTTTCACGTTCGGCAGATGCCAAAGAGTTGAAATCGGCCTACCGCAAACTGGCGATGAAATATCACCCGGATCGCAACCCGGATGATGCCGAAGCGGAAAAAAAATTCAAAGAAATTAACGAAGCCTATGGTGTTCTAAAGGACGACCAGCAGCGCGCAGCCTATGATAACTATGGCCATGCTGCCTTTGAAAACGGCGGACCTGGTGCTGGCGGTGGCTTTGGTGGCGGCGGTTTCGGCGGCGGTGGCTTTGCTGATATCTTCGAAGAGATGTTTGGCGGCTTTGGTGGTGGCGGCGGCGGTCGGTCTGCTGGTGGTTCCCAGCGTGGTGGCGACCTTCGTTATAACATGGAAATTTCTCTGGAAGATGCTTACACAGGGAAAGAAGCCGAGATTCGTATTCCAAGCGCAGTTTCTTGTGATTCCTGTGACGGAAGTGGTGCTGCAAAGGGATCATCCCCGGTAACCTGTGGCACCTGTAAAGGTAATGGCCGTGTGCGTATGCAACAGGGCTTCTTTACTGTTGAGCGCACATGTCACAGCTGTCAGGGCGTCGGTAAAGTTATCGAAAACCCTTGCGGAAACTGTCACGGTTCTGGCCGTGTGGAAAAAGAAAAAACTCTTCAGGTGAACATTCCTGCGGGTGTGGAAGAAGGTAATCGTATTCGTCTGGCTGGCGAAGGCGAAATGGGTGCTCGTGGCGGAACGCCCGGGGATCTGTACATTTTCCTTTCCATCGAACCGCACAGAATTTTTCAGCGTGAAGGCGCAGACATTTACTGCCGTGTTCCTATTTCGATGACACAGGCTGCCTTGGGTGGTTCTGTCGAAGTGCCAACGATCGATGGCGGTCGTGCTAAGGTTTCTATTCCGGATGGAACACAGAGCAGACAGCAATTCCGTTTGCGGAGCAAGGGAATGTCTGTTCTCAGATCAAGCTCTCGTGGTGATATGTACGTCGAAGTAACGGTGGAGACACCGGTTAACCTGACTAAACGCCAGAAAGAGCTGTTGCGCGAATTTGAAGAAGAGAGTGGAGATAATTCACCCCTTAGCTCTGGCTTCTTTAAGCGCGTCAAAGAGTTTTGGGAAGATCTTACAGAATAAAGATCAGATCCTTAATAAGAAAAAAGCCTGTCAGCGATATTACTGACAGGCTTTTTTTATGGCTTTCGTTTGATTTTTTGCGTTTGATTTTTTGAGCGAAGAATGCTCCTCTTTTGGGATATCTTGTTACCCTGTTTTATCCCGTTGGCTCTGGCTATAATTAAGATAATCGACGATAGCTTCTTCAATGGTTTTGTTTATGGCGCTTCCTTCGCTTGAATATTTTTTGGCTTATTGGCTTGCAAGTACCTTACTAGCCGCAACACCGGGGCCAACGTGGCTTTATACCTTGACGATCAATATATCCGATGGTTGGCAGAAATCGCTTTGGATCCCTATTGGCAATGGTTTGGGATTGTTGGTGCACTTGCTTGCGGCTTTGATAGGGTTGTCGCTTCTCATTCAACAATCGGCAGTGGCCTATGAAATCCTTCGCTGGATTGGTGCAGGATATTTGTGTTTCCTGGCGTGGAAAATACTAACAGGAAAGGCGGATCTTGAGGTTGAAGCCAAAACCGAGCGTAAAAGAACATCGGCGTTCAAAGTGGTGCTACAGTCGGCGTTGATTAATATTACCAACCCCAAAGTAATTATCTTTATGATTTCCTTTTTGCCACAGTTCGTGCGCCCTGAGTTGGGGAATTTTAAGGGGCAAATCATGCTGTATGGGCTTATCCATATTTTGAACGCAGGTTTAATTATCAGTCTTGTTGTTCTTTTCTCAGAGCGTATGAAATTACTCGTTTCTGGTGTTGGAAGGGCTGCTCAAACCTTTCGGTTATTTGCCTCTATGTCGATGGTGGGAATTGCGCTTCGGGTTGCTTTTTCTGAAAAATGATCATTAATCACTTATAACCAGTCACGAAGAACGACGGGTCCTGTTTCGGAAAAGGATGAGAGTTCGCTTGGACTGATCAGACTTAGCTGCTATCTCTGTTTTGAAACAACTATACTAAAGATAAACGCTGGTCTTTGACGGGAAAATAAGATGAGTAACAAAATTGGAATTGTTGGTTGTGCAGGCCGAATGGGGCGCATGCTGACGGACGTTATTGGTCGGACGGATAACTGTGAAGTTTATGGTGGAACTGAACTTCCGGGAAGTCCGAACCTTGGCAAAGACCTGGGTGAGTTGGCGGGTATTGGCATGATTGGCGTGAAGGTGGGGGATGATCCCCTTGCTTTGTTCGAAGCTTGTGATGTCGTCATTGATTTCTCTGTGCCGGAAGCAACGCTTAATCACGCAAAGTTGGCGGCAAAAACCGGATGTTCACTGGTTGTTGGGACCACGGGAATGACCCACGAACAGGTTGCTGAACTGGAAATGTCAACCAGAACAACCTCAATCGTTTTTGCCCGTAATATGAGTTTGGGCGTCAATCTTCTGATGTCTATTGTGGAACAGGTTGCTGCCTCTTTGGACGAAGACTACGACATTGAAGTTGTGGAAATGCATCACCGTCACAAGGTTGATTCACCTTCCGGTACAGCACTTGCACTTGGTGAAGCCGCAGCGTCCGGACGAGGTGTTGATCTGGATAAGGTTGCAGACAAGGTACGCGATGGCATCATTGGAGCCAGAAAACGTGGCGATATTGGTTTCGCTACACTACGCGGTGGTGATGTTGTGGGGGATCATAGTGTGATCTTTGCTGCTGATGGCGAACGAATAGAATTGGGCCATCGGGCCAGTAACCGGGAAGTCTTTGCTCGCGGTGCCGTTAAAGCTGCCAACTGGTTGCAGGGCAAGGAAAACGGTTTCTATGATATGCGGGATGTCCTCGGATTAAAATAAGCTGATAATCAAGCTAATAAGGCCAATGTTGAAAAGGGAGCTTAAGCTCCCTTTTTTTGTTAGCACTTAGCTTCGTTTACGCTCACGATAGAGCGTATACAGTCCGCTAGAGACCACGACCAAAGCCCCGACAATGGTCCAGTGATCAGGGAACTCATCATAGAAAAGCCAGCCGAATAGTGTTGCCCAGACCAACAGTGTGTAGTTGAAAGGCTGTATCGCAGAAGGGGTAGCGTATTGAAACGCAAAGATCAGAAAGAAATGCCCGAGGCTGATAAAAATGCCCCCGGCGATTAGCGCTAACCAGCCATATAGATCTGGCGTCACCCAGAAAAACGGGACCAGGAAAGTCACGCAGATCAGGGGGACAACCCCTGTATAAAACTGTGATGTTTCCCCATCATCATAACGGCTGCTGATACGTAGCAAGATTTGATAGACAGCAAAGGCTGATGCAGCAAGAAGAGGCAAGAGGAAGAGTTCGTTAAAGCCTTCAAAACCCGGGCGTAGAATAATCATTACGCCTGCGAAACCAACAAGCACGGCTGACCAACGACGAATACCGACCAGTTCTTTTAACCACAGTGCTGATAAGGCTGTGACGACGATGGGGGCTACCGCTACAATTGCGTGAACGTCGGCAATGGGTAGCAGTTTGAAACTTAGGGTAAAGAGGAACGCTTCGCCCAATAAAAAGACGGATCTGAATATCTGCAGGGGCAGGTTGTTCGCCTGAGCAACCTTTTTTAATCCCGTTGGGCCAGCTTTATAAAGCGCCATGCTAATCACAAAGACAGACAGGATAATGTATCGTACCCAAAGAAGCTGTGGCAGGGGATAGGTTTGCGCAACATGTTTGACCACAGCATCACCTGATGAAAAGGCTGCCATGGCGATAATGGCCAGTACAATCCCTTGTCGTGTGGTGTCCAAAACGGATGCTTGATTTTCCTGCGTGCTCACAACGTGTCTTTCTCTCATATAATACGCTGCATTTATAATACGTTGTATTTTCGGGGTGTTTCAGGCGACTTTACACAGCATTTTATGACCGCTGTTGGGGTAAGTACCGGATAAAAATGTTTGAAATATGAAGTTTTGTAACCTCGTTCGACTTTGACCTTTATTACTCGCGCGGGCAAGGGGTAAGATAGTCAGGCGTTTTTTCAATTACTTAAGCCGAATCTGTGTAACTTTCCTTTTGATAGAGAACAAGCCTTGTGAACAATGCATAGGAGACCTGTGGCTTTGTGCTTGCCCAGAAAATGGAACTGGCTATACTCCGCGCAAATTGTAACCCGACTGTAACCGACTACAGAACAAACTCTGTGGGCCTATTATACGGAAATTCTATGAGCGAAGACGCCAAACTTGATGTTGTCGGCATTGGTAATGCCATCGTTGATATCGTTGCCACTGCTGATGATGCGCTACTTGCAGAACAAGGGATCATCAAGGGGGCAATGAATCTGATTGATCAGGATCGTGCAGACGCGCTTTATGATGTGATGGGCCCTGCGATAGAACGCTCTGGCGGATCTGCCGGTAACACCATGGCCGGTATTGCGTCTCTTGGCGGCAAGGGTGGTTATTTCGGTAAGGTCCGTGATGATCAGTTTGGTCAGGTTTTCCGCCACGACATTCGTGCAGAAGGTGTTGAATTCAATACCGAAGCCGCAACTGATGGCCCGTCCACAGCCCGTTGTCTGATTTTTGTGACGCCGGATGCTGAACGTTCGATGAATACTTATCTCGGTGCCTGTGTTAATCTTACGGTCGCTGATATTGACGAAGAAATGATTCGTTCGGCCAAGGTTACCTATATGGAAGGGTACCTTTGGGATCCGGAAGAAGCGAAGAAAGCTTTTATCCACGCGTCTAAAACAGCCCATGCTGCCGGACGTAAAGTCTCACTGACACTGTCAGATTCTTTCTGTGTTGGTCGCCATCGCGAATCTTTCCTGAATTTGGTGAAAAACTACGTGGATATTCTTTTTGCGAACGAAGAAGAAGCCATGGCGCTTTTCGAAGTTGATAATTTTGATGCCGTACTGCAAGAGGTACGAGGTTGTTGTTCTATCGCTGCAATTACCCGTGGCGAGAAGGGTTCTGTCGTTTGTGCCGGTGATGAAGTTCACGTTGTTGATGCCATTCCAGTTGAACAGGTGGTTGACACAACAGGTGCAGGCGACCTATATGCAGCAGGATTTCTTTACGGATACACGAACGGCTACAACCTGTATGACAGTGGCCGGATCGGTTCAATCGCCGCCGCCGAGGTAATTTCCCACTTTGGTGCCCGCCCAGAAACATCACTGGCGGAACTGGTAGAGGAAAAACTTAAGTAGGTCATCGCTCTGTCACACGACTGCGCTACAGACCTTAGAGGTTACGTAGAACAGAAAGACAAGAGCACATTGATAACGCCAAGGATGATCCAGGCGTATTTGATGACCGAAGATAATGCGGGGCGCAGAAGCCCCTCTTTGATACATGAGAGTATAAGGCAATGACTACAGCGCTTCGCAACGTGGCGATTATCGCACACGTTGATCACGGCAAAACCACTTTGGTGGATGAGCTACTAAAGCAGTCCGGAACATTTAGTGACCATCAAAAGGTCAATGAACGTGCAATGGACAGCAATGATCTGGAAAAGGAACGTGGTATCACGATCCTTGCCAAATGTACGTCTGTTACGTGGAAAGAAACTCGTATCAATATCGTTGATACACCTGGTCACGCTGACTTCGGTGGTGAAGTTGAGCGTATCCTTTCCATGGTTGATGGTGTTGTTTTGCTAGTTGATGCCGCAGAAGGCCCAATGCCACAGACCAAGTTTGTGACATCAAAGGCTCTTGCCTGTGGTCTGAAGCCAATTGTTGTTATCAACAAAGCTGATAAAGCTGATGCGCGCCCTGACTGGGTTGTAGACCAAGTGTTCGATATGCTTGTGAATCTTGATGCAACCGAAGATCAGCTTGATTTCCCGGTTCTTTATGCATCTGCAAAACAAGGCTGGGCAATTACAAATCTTGAAGATACCCAAGAGAATATGGAACCACTCTTCAAGTTGATGATTGATATTTTGCCTGCACCAACTGAAGAAGTTGATGCACCGTTTTCTATGCTGGCAACCACACTTGAAGCAGACAACTTTCTTGGTCGTATCCTGACAGGTCGTATTCACTCTGGGGTTGCCAAGGTCAATATGCCTGTGAAAGTAATCACTGCTGACGGTAAAACGATCAACAATTGCCGCTTGTCAAAACTATTGGCGTTTGATGGTCTAAAGCGTGTTCCTGTTGAGGAAGCGCGTGCTGGTGATATCGTGGCGATTGCGGGTATTCCTGATGCAACCGTTGCTGATACGATCTGCGATACATCTGTTGAAGAAGGCATTGCTGCACAACCGATTGATCCGCCAACTTTGGCGATGACCTTCACTGTGAACGATTCTCCGCTTGCGGGCCGTGAAGGTGACAAAGTTACCAGCCGTATGATCCGTGATCGCCTGAACCGTGAAGCTGAAGGTAACGTTGCCATCCGCATCAAAGAAAGTGATTCAAAGGATTCTTTCGAAGTTGCTGGTCGTGGTGAGCTTCAGTTGGGTGTTTTGATTGAGAACATGCGTCGCGAAGGCTTTGAGCTTTCCATTTCACGTCCGCGCGTTCTGATGCACAAAGATGAAACGGATACCTTGGTTGAGCCAATGGAAGAAGTTGTCGTTGACGTGGACGAAGAATATTCCGGCGTTGTTGTTGAGAAAATGGCTGAGCGTAAAGCTGAGCTAACAGACATGCGTCCATCTGGTGCGGGTAAAACCCGTGTGACCTTCCTGGCCCCTTCACGTGGTTTGATTGGTTATCACGGTGAATTCCTGACCGATACACGTGGTACCGGTATCATGAACCGTCTGTTCCACAGCTTTGGTCCATACCGAGGTGCGATTCAGGGTCGGCGTCAGGGCGTCTTGATTTCCAATGGTATCGGTTCTGCTGTGGCTTACGCCCTTTGGAACCTTGAAGAGCGTGGAGAAATCTTTGTGAACCCGGGTGATGCGCTTTATGAGGGCATGATTATCGGCGAACACAGCCGTCCTAATGACCTTGAAGTAAACCCGTTGAAAGCAAAACAGCTGACCAACGTGCGTGCTTCGGGTAAAGATGATGCGATCAAACTGACACCACCGCGTGTGCGTTCTCTTGAACAGTCTCTTGCATACATTCAGGACGATGAGTTGGTGGAAGTAACACCAAAATCAATCCGCCTGCGTAAACAGTACCTGATCGGTCACGAGCGTAAGCGTCACGCCCGTAGCAAAGAAGCTATCGGCTAAACGATCTATCGCGATCTAGATAGATATAAAGGGGCTGCTTTTTAGCAGCCCCTTTTTCGTCGCACTAAACACTTTATGATGATGTAAGGGTCTTTGGGAATGGACTAGTTCACTGGTCAACTTTAAGGTCAAAACTCTGATATGTTTTGAAAAAACACTTACACGAGCTCATGCATTGCAGCGAAGGGGTCCCACGTAGAATCTTCGTGCCAGTTATATTCACTCCATCTAGCGACTTGTTTTGCACGTTCTTTCCCATGCATTTTTGAGATTGCACCCAAACTCATATCTATTCCGGCGGATACTCCGGAAGATGTCAGGAATCGACCCTCTTCAACCCATCTTGCTTGGCGTACCCAGTGAACATTGGGACCTTGAGTTTCCACCCACTTAAATGCTGCTTTGTTTGTTGTTGCACGCTTGTTATCCAGTAAACCAGTCTTGGCAAGGAGAGCACTGCCTGTGCAAACACTAAGAACAAATTCAGATTGATGTGCTGTTTTCTCTATCCATTTCAGTAAAGTTGAATTTTCAACTTCTCGTCTTGTTCCCGCACCACCGGGGACAAAGATAATATCAAAATCAGATCTTTCACTTATCGAAAAATCAGCGACTGCGGATAGCTTTTGCCCACTAGGGATTGCTCCTTTGTGTTCAGCTATCAGATTAAGCTCATAGTCTTTTGATAAGAGACCAAACATCTCCATTGGACCAAATACGTCTAACAGTTCAAACCCGGGGAAAATTAAAGCGCCTATCGTTCGCATTTATTGCTCCATGATTTGCTTGTTAGATATTTGTCGTAGGTTCGGCGTCGGTGCTGTTCTTTTTCTCAGGTAATTCTGGGCTATTTGGAGATGAATTATTCTCGTCCGGCTCCGACCCAATTGGATAGACAAAGCGCTGGTAGAGAAAGCCGATGCCGATCAGGCAGAGACCAAGGCCGATAAAGGAGGCCACGCGATAAAGGCCGCTGAGTGCGGACATGTCCCACAGGAAGACTTTGGTGGTTACCAGAAGAACCAATCCGAGCGAGAGATGGCGTATCTTGGAAATATCCCGGATAATCCCGACGGCTAGAAGTATTCCGGCGAAAATAAGCCATGCAGCGGAATAGCTGTAGCCCTCGGCATTAAGAATGTCGCCTGATGCCATGGCAAGGGGATGGAATGCCCGACGGACTTCAAGGGTTAGATCAAGGAAGACAAGCCAGACAGCGATGCCGCCTATCCATGGCATAAACTTGTTATGTCCCTGATTACGGGCTTCACGATAGATAATGATAGAGATTAAGCCGGGAATTAGATAGGCGAGGGAGAGTTGGTTGAACAGAGGCCAGTCCCCGACGAACTCGTTGGTAAAGACAGGGTTGAAGATGAGGGACTGGAACAGCAGGATCTGTAACCCGGCCATTGATAACAGGATCTTGGAACCCCAGTTGCTGACAATGCGCGGCACAAGTCGATTGCGATAGTACAGGAATGCACCGGTAATCAACCAAGACAGTGATTGCAGGCTTTGTTCGAGGGGCATGTAGTATTGGGCATAAAGATTATTGTCATTAACCAGATATCTTATTTCCAGATTGACCAGTGCTACCCCGATGGCGAGAGCGCCAGATTCAAGAATGGTGACGAGCTGGTCATCTTTTTCACGCTTGAAATAGTAAGCCGCCCCCGCGAAAGCCAGTGCAGGGATACCAAAGCTATAGAGAAGCCAGAGGGCATCGACCTCTTCCCTTGGCACAATGGGATCGAAATGATTCAAGGCAACAAGTCGTAAGGCAACGATCACGGCAATGAACAGAATGCTTGGCCTGATAAAGGGGATACGGATTTGGGATGCAATCCATCCGGCAGAAGGAAGTAGCAGTGCGAGGGCAATTGTCAGGCCGCTTTTTTCAAAGGCGATAGCAAAGGCAATACCTAAAGCTGCAAGAACCGCGAGGGCATAAACGCCCAATACGGGCTCCATACCCGCTTCTGATCTTTTGGGAAGGACCTGTTTGGCGGCCATAAAGCTGAGGCCAGCGAGAACCAGTGCGAGCAGGCTCCATGCGAGATCAGCACCAAGAGCTGATACTCTGAGATAAACAAACAAGAAGGCCAACAGAGGAACTGTCACGGACAGAGTTGCCAGATATACGGGCGTTCTGGTTTTACTTAGGCCTTTGAAGCCGACAGCTGCGGCAATAATGGCAATAAAGCCAGAGAGCAACAGGTAGAAATTAAGCTCTGGCGGGATAATGGGGTTAATAAGCGTTCCCGCCTCTTGCCCGGAAACGTAAAATGTCTCTGGAAGCTCGATTGAACCGGGGAAGGGATAACGAGCCACAATATAAAGCGCGACCAATGAAATGCCAGCTAAAAGGGCTTCACAGTGCCTGAGTTTGAAGGCGCTATAGCCAAGCCCACTAGCAATGATAAAGAAGAAGATAAGAGAGGCAGTGGAGAAGTTATCGATGGATAACAAACGGATTTGCAGGAAGAGTACAGCTGCAATTGTAGAAAGCCCAAGAATTTTTTCTGAGGTAAGCTTTCCTGCAAAATCGAACGGATGTTTTAAGCTGATTTTGGCATCTTCGACAGAACTGAAGAAGTCTTCATATCGTGGTGCGATAAAGAAACCGATCATCAGGATTTGGTGAAGAGCAAGTGGATAGATATCGCCATCTTCCCAACCTGCGATGAACCAGATGAGGTGCCAGAAGACTGAACCTGCGAGAGACATCCAACCAAGCCACCACCAACTTTGATAGCGGACAACAGCTAGCGCAGATGCAGTGATAAAGCTCAGATAACTGAAAAGCATCCAAGCAGAAGAGTTTCCTGTACTCACCAGTATTGGAATAACAAAGGCACCCGCCATACCCATGGCGGCAATCAATGGCCCTTGAAGCAAGGATAGCCCCAACCCGACAATTGCGACGATGGTCAGCAGAACGAAGGCAAAGAGCGGTGGAATCAGGTCGTAAAGACCATAAGCGGCATAGATACTGCCATAGGTGATGGCAAGGCCTGCAGCCGTTAACGCTGGTGGTACGTGATTGGGCTTGAACGCTGCGATTGTTTGTTCAATGGGACGTCTGCGTAACCATTCCCCACCAAACATCAGGGCTAAACCAAAAAGAACGCCACAGGTGATTCTAAAGCTGGGGGAGAGCAGGTTGTTCTCAATGGAATATTTTATCAGGAAGACGCCCCCGATAATGACGGTCAAACTGCCAAGCCAGACCAACCACTGACGGGTGAAAGCCTCTTCAAAAGATTTCCAGGGGCTTTTGTCACTGGAATAGCTTTCCATGGCTTCGGCAATGGATCGGGCTGCGACAGGTTGTTTGTCTTCTTGCTCAGCTTGCTGATCGCCCTGTTTTTTGTCCGATGGTTTTTGCGTATCGACTTTTGGTTGAGAAGCTGCTGTTTCTTCTGATGACGAACGTTGTTCGTTTGTTTCCGTAGATTTTTGCAAAGACTCGCTTTGGATGTCTTTAGCTGTATCAAGTGCGCTTTCCTGTGGCGGTGTCACTGGTTTTACTTCTTGTGACGATGTTACAGGCTTTTCTATTGTTGTGTCTGGTGCTGTGGCTGGCTCAGCTTTTTTCTCAAGGTTTTGTAACTTGAGTTTTAAAGCAAAGATCTCACTGCGTAGTCCGCCGATTTTATACAGGGCCACAAATGCCAGTATCGGACCACCAAAAAGAATGAGAATTCCCAGAAGAACCAGCAGTACTTCGTCCACAACAACCCCCTAAACCAGCAAGTTGAGCCAATACAATGGAACACGCAAAACTGGTTGATTATACAAAAATCTCACGGGATCATAGCGTTATCACTACGGAAGAGACAACAAGAAGCTGTGACATTACCGTAAAGAACAGGGAAGGAGGCACTTGAGCTTTTGATCAGAGAGGCCTTCGAGGCTCAAAAGATTAAGGTAGGGGTCGCCTGTGATGCCAAGCAGCTTGGCAAAGGCGGGTTCCGTTTTCATACCTTGTTGTTTGAGGCGAATAACCTGCTGAGTGAAGGTTGGTCCAAAAAGGGCAAGCAAACGCCGCTGTAGATGAAAGTGGCGGACACCAAATTGCGCGGCTAAAGGCTGGTTTTGAATGAAGAACTCAATGGGCCATTTCATAAAGACAAAAGATAAAAGCTCTGTTTTGTAGGGCGGAAAAGAAAGAGTTCTTCGAGATAGATCCTTATGGTCACCTAGTGCTGCTGATAGCTTTCGTACCAGTGTGTCAGGTGCGGAGCTAAAAAAGGCGATATCAATATCGCTGTTTGCAATGTCGATCCCCAGAGGCGGGGTACCAATGACTTCGTAATCAACATCAGCGAGAAGTTCTGATATGTTTAAGCCTTTCAGAACTTCTGTATAGCTGGATCTTTTCTTTGTGGTGTCACCCGTCAATCTCAAACCCTCTAAAGGGCATTTCCGGGCTTCTGCTGAGCCAGTTTGTATCGGGGTAGTCACAAGCCCCGTCTATCAGATGAAGGGTATAGGCTTGTCTGGATTTATCTGATGTGTTTGCCCCGCTTAGATGCGGGAGCTGTCCATGAAGCACGATCAATGATCCCTGTTTAACTTCTAGCGGAACGCGGTCTTCTTCGGGCCACGCTGTATCGTTGAGTTTTTCGGTAACAAGCTTTCCATCTGTATTGCGATAGTGGCGCTTTTTCAAAGGGGATTTATGGTGTCCCGGCAGGCCCCACATGCAGCCATTCTCAAGGGTAGCATCTTCCATGGCAAACCACATGCCGATACAGGAATGGGGGTCTGTATAGAGAAAGGTTGAATCCTGATGGCAAATAACCTCACCGCCGATACGAGGTTGTTTGAAAATATACATGGACTGGCTCAACAAGGGTTGCGCCATGCCCAGATCCTTGGCGACCTGTGCCAGATCAGGATTGCGGGAAAATGCTGAAAATACGGGATCAAGATCGTGTTGGGCATGCCCAATCTTGTTTATGGAAAGGGCCTTGTCCTGTTTCAGGTTGCCATCGGCATCAAAGGCACCTTCTTCGAAGAAACAGCGAATTTTATCTCCTGATTTCTCGAAATAATCATTGCCCTCATGGCTTTTATTGGTTGTGGAAAAGACAGCTCGAAACTCATCGGGATCAAATGCATCCACAATAGAACCTGCCTGTGTCATCAACTTTTTACAGGCGGCCTTGGAAACAAAATTTTCGAGAACCAACACACCATTATCATCAAAAAATTGCTTCATTTCAGTGCTAAGAATACCCCCTGCAGGGGCGGCAAATTTTTGAATAGAAGGAAGGGTGTTATTTATCATGTAAGACGCATCCTGTAGCAGAGGTGTTCGATAGTGACTTATGAGTTCATCATTTGATTGAGTTGACGATTGGATGAAAAGTCTAGAGATAACAAAGTGCTTTGAGTAGAGAAATTTATAAGTGATTTAAAAATAACCCACAGACATTTTTTGTCCCGTGACTTATCATCAGAAAACTGACAGTAAAAAGAAGAGCCAATTAAGGCCTTTAAGCGTTCGCAAAACAGGGAAATATTCATGACAACCCCAACCAGCAGCCAATCGCGCGTCCATAGCTGGGCAGAATCTTTAAAGGTTTATCTAAAACCTCGTGTTATTGGCATGCTGTTCTTAGGTTTTTCGGCAGGGCTTCCATTTTTGCTTGTGTTTAATACTCTTACCGGATGGTTAAGAGATGTTGGTGTTGAACGTACGGAAATAGGTTTTTTTGCCTGGATTAGTATAACTTATTCTATAAAGGTCTTATGGGCGCCTATCGTTGATCATATACAGCTACCAATTTTAAAAAAATTGGGTAAGCGGCGTTCGTGGATGTTACTTGCCCAGATAGGAGTAATTTGCGGTTTAGTGGGCATGTCATCAACGAACCCAACTGAGAGCTTATTCTTATTATCGCTTTTTACTTTTATCGTAGCTTTTTCTTCTGCGACACAAGATATAAGCCTTGATGCCTATCGAATAGAGGCAATGGACCGCGAATATCAAGGGGCTATGGCAGCAACCTATCAACTAGGTTACCGTTTGGCGGTGCTTGTTGCAGGAGCAGGGGCACTTTACCTCGCAGAATATTTTTCTTGGGCTTTAGCTTATCAAATCATGGCTGTTTGTATGTTTGTCGGAATTATAACGATATTTATCATCCGAGAACCCGAAGCAAAGCATAATAATCAGTCGGGAAATCATAATTATGAATGGGAAAGAGAAGTAAATGAACGGTTTGCTCATTTAGAAGGTAAGAACCGACAAGTTGCGGAATGGTTTTTCAAAGCCGTTATTCGACCATTTTCTGAATTTTCAGGTCGCTTGGGTTGGATTGCAATAGTGATTTTGGCTTTGATCGGTCTTTATCGCCTCAGTGATATAGTTATGGGGGTAATGGCTTTTCCGCTATATATTGACTTAGGTTTTGAGCTTACTGAAATTGCTAATGTTACCAAGATATTTGGCGTTGTAATGATCGTCGTAGGTACTTTTGTCGGCGGTGTCATGGTCATGCGATTTGGTATCATGAGAATGCTATTGCTTGGTGCTATTCTCGTTGCATCTACTAACCTTGTGTTCGCATTTTTAGCACTTTCTGGTAACGACATGACGGCGTTCGTTATAACAATTACAATGGATAATTTTACCGTTGGCTTTTCTGGAACGGTTCTTATTGCTTATCTTTCCAGCTTAACAAGCTCTGGTTTCGTAGCGACCCAGTATGCTTTATTTAGTTCATTTATGACCTTACCCGGGAAAATTTTAGCAGGCTTTTCTGGAATAATTGTTGATTCTTATGGTTATGTAACTTTCTTTACTTACTCTTCAGTAATGGGGATTCCTGCAATATTATTGATCCTGTTCTTGATGAATTATCAATATAGGAAGAAAAAGAAATCTCTAGCAGAAGAGACCGCTCAGTAAATGCGCATATTAATTGTGGGCGGTGGGATTGCCGGGCTTTCGATGGCGATTGCGTTGAAGCAGAAGGGGTTCGAGGCGGAGATCGTTGAAAAGGCTGATGATTGACGATCAGAAGGTGCAGGCTTACACCTACCGGGTAATGCGGTTTTGCCGTTGGAAAAGCTGGACATCATGGATGATGTTCAGAAAAAATCCTTTGAATTTGAAGCTATAAGATATTGTGATCAAAATGATAATGAGATTTTTGATCTTGATCTATCAGATGAGATCTGGCCGAAGTTTCAGGCGCTTTCGCGCAAGGATTTTCATGAAATCCTGATCACAAAGCTTGGTGATACGCCTGTTCATTTCGGAAGAGAAATAAAAAACTTGAACCCGCAAGATGAGCGTAAATGCGGCCCTGTGACGGTCAATTTTGATGATGGGCCGGCGGGCGAATACGATCTGGTTATTGCTGCGGATGGCATCCACTCTTCCATGAGAACAATGCTTTTGGGCACTGTGCTACAACCTGTATCAACAGGGATCAAATGCTGGCGCTGGACAACAGAGATTTCGGGTAGGGATAAACCTCATTTTATGTTAGGCAAAGGCAAGGTTCTGCTGGTGATGCCGATCAGTGCAAACAAAGCTTACGTTTTTGCTTCTTTGACGGATACAGGCAACTCTTTTGCAGATGATTCTCTCTCATTGATCAGACGTGAATTTGCTGATTTTGGCGGTGTTGTGCCAACGATACTGGCACGTTTGGATGATGATGGTCCTATTTTGGCAGGGAGCCTGTTGCAAATGATTGTGCTTGATTGGTCAAAAGGGGCATGCGTGTTAACGGGCGATGCTGCACATGGTACCTTGCCAACAATGGCACAGGGGGCAACCATGGCTATGGAAGATGCGCTTGTTCTGGCGGAAGAGTTAGAAAGACAGACAAATATTGCAGAAGCTATTGAAGGCTATAAAACGCGCAGAATTCCGCGGGCGCATTGGGTTCAACAACAATCTTTAAAGCGCATGGGACTTTCCAGAATAAAATCGCAGCCCTTGTTGTCACTTCGCCATTTGGTGATGAAAGCCTTTGGCCCTAAAATTCTTGCTTCTGGTTGGCGTCCACTGATCAATGAGCCCTTTTAATCGTCGGCAGTGATGAGAAAGCTTAACTCGCCTCCCGAAAAGCATCGGGTAGCAGCATGCGGTCGATAACCTCAGGGTCTTTGATGCCGCGCACCTGGGCAAAGAGGGCTTGAGCTTCCGGGTATTGCAGTTTCAAAAAGTTCAGCCATTGTTTGAGGCGCCCGGGGCCGTGTTTGTCTGGAACTTCCAGCCACATTTCCCGGTAGAAACCGCGTAAAACGGGCAAGAATTCCTGCCATGGCAAGATCGGAGCGTTTCGGAGAGTGTCGTGTCCATCAGACTGGTTGTCATATTGGATCAGGCGGGCTAGGTCCGGTTTGGCAATCAGGCCCCGCCCGATCATGACATCGCTGCAGCCACTGATCTCGCGACAGCGGTTGTAGTCATCCACTGTGCAGACATCGCCGTTTGCGACCACATTGATACCAACAGCTTCACGGATACGGGCAATCCATTCCCAATGGGCCGGAGGGCGATAGCCTTCGACCTTTGTTCGGGCATGAACACAGACTTCTGAAGCCCCGCCTTCTTCGATGGCATGAGCGTTTTCCAGAGCTTGTGATTTATCTTCGTAGCCCAACCGCATCTTTGCTGTGACTGGAACCTCTTTCGGAACAGCAGCCCTGACCGCTTTAACAACGTCATGGACTATGTTGGGTTCTTTTAGTAGCACAGAACCCCCTTTGTGAGAGTTAACGCGCTTGGAGGGGCAGCCAAAGTTAAGATCAATTGCCGGGGCACCGAGCTTCACAGCGAGTTGTGCGTTCTCGCCCATAACATCAGGATTTGAGCCAAGTAATTGGATAGAAACAGGTGTGCCAGCAGCAGTCTTGCCTGCGGTTTTAAGTTCTGGGGCAATCTTGTAGAAGGATTTTGGCGGCAGAACGAGGTCATTGACCCGGATAAACTCTGTCACGCCCTGATCAATTCCCCCTACAGCGGTGAGTATCTGGCGCATCTGTGCATCGACCAGGCCTTCCATGGGGGCAAGGATCAGCTTCATGCGCAGATCTTTCTGTATTTACCGGTTCTCAATATCTCTCGCCTGATCAGAGTAACCCAAAATCTTGGGCGCGTGATGTCTATATATTTTGGGCTATGTACAGGGCAGAGGGGCGGGAGTCAAAAATCATCCGTTTACCCGGTAATCTATCTTAGCCGAAATCTCAGGAAACGGGTTTGCCGTTGTAAAGAGCGTTGAGATGCTTGAGCAGGTAATAAAGCGTTGTGCTGTCAGCTTTTCCTGTTTGTGTAATGCCAAGATCCTGTTGTGCCTGCAAAAGAGCATTGCGCACATCAGATGTATTTTTCCCAAGGTATTTAAGATCCACCAACAGACGCTGGACACTATTTTGAGGGAGGGGGGCAATATAGGGTGTTTCTTGCGGGGCAACGGGTTGCGAGCTGAGATTCCAGCTTTGATAGGTTTGATCCGCAATCACATTACTTGGTGCCAGAACAAGTCCTTGGTCTGTGAGAGAAAAACGATTGAGAGGTCCTTCGTGTTGTGCGGGGCACAAGGTCGCTCTGTTGGCATATTGATTACAAAAGGGGAACAAGGCCTGCATGTGTTCCCACCCTCTGCGGTATCCAGCTTCGACAATCAAATCGTCCTGGTGTGTTTGGTTTGTAACGCCAACCCAACCGGTATAGTTGCCAAGCGGATTAGTGAGCTGGATTAAAGCCCAGTTATTTAACAAGGATTTCAGGCTTTTGTTTTCCGGAGTAAAACCCTGTGCGATCTGGTAATTCTTTACCACAGAGGAGACGGTTGAATCGTCACGTTGGTATCCGGCAACAAAGACGATTTCATTGGGCTGGAACCAACGTCCCTGAGCAAGATCGTAAAGACAGGATGCCGGGGCGAGGAGCTTGCGCGCGCCAACCATCATGCCATTACAAAAATGACGCCCGGCAACATTCAGGCGACCAAGTGTACTCCAGGGGTATTCACGGGCTTCAAGCAAGGCAAATTTTTTGCCTGCCAAAAAGCCAGGGTTTTCTTGTTGAGCTGTTTCGCTTGGTGTCGTTGAAGACGTTGGCTGGGTTGGTGCTGGTTTTTGTTGCGCACTGCATCCGGCCAGTAAGACAACAGCCGTGACCAAGAGAGCAAAAAGTTTAGTGGATGTCATTGGTGTCTTCCCTTTGTCTCTCGAAGTTGTATTTCCAGAGTACCGCAAACGGTTGTCTTATGCTTATCAAAATTTTCAGGTATCAGGAGGCTGGTGTCTTGGATGCCTTGATAGCATTCAGGCTTTTGATTAATTCATAAAGTGTTTCAATGCCAAGGCTATTTGCTTGTGAGATAACGTCATCTTGTTCCGCTTTTGACAAAGCCTGTTTCAGGTTTTCTTGTGACAGTGTTGGACTGTCCAGATAGCCATGAGCTTTTAAGAGACGCCCAATCGTATCAACAGGAACTGTCATAATGGTTGTTTCCGAAGGGGCTTGTCCGCCAGAAGATAAAGACCAATTGTCCTGAATGCTGTCAATACCTGATGGTGGGGAAAGGACGAGTTGGTTTTCGCTAAGGGCAAACCAGTTGAGTAAGCCATCTACGGCAACATTGGGACAGTGCTTGTTTGCTGATCCAACAGAACAGTAGGGATAGGTGACCAGAGCGTGCTCCCATCCACGTCTGTAACCTGCGGTAAGGTTCTGGTCATTGTCTTTTGCGTTGCTCAGCCCCAACCAGCCGGTTTTATTGCCAATTGGTGTAGAGAGCGTAATCAGAGCCCAATTTTTTGTAATCGATGCCAGAGTTTTGTTATTGGGATCATAGCCTTTGGCGATGTTAAAGTTGCTGATCTTTGCATTTAAGTCAGCATTATCTCGTTGATAGGCTCCCACATAAGACATCTCGCTGTTGTCGAACCATTTACCCTCTATTTTATTGAAGAGACAGGACGCCGGGGCGAGGATTTTGTCAGTACCCACCGCGACAGCATTACAAAAATGGCGCCCGGCAATGTTTAGTCGCCCCAAAGCACTCCAAGGATATTCACGGGCTTCAACAACCATAACACCGGGGGCGTTGAAGAGACCACGTAAGGGTTTATTCGGAATGGAAAGTTCGCTGAGGGGAGTACTTTGACCTGTATCCTGTCGTGTAAAAAAGTACCCGGCAATCGCAACAATTACTAGAAGGCTTATGGCTAATATAGCTGTTTGTTTTGACTTCATGAGAGTTTCCTTAACCTTTATGAGCAGAGATTAGTGAAACATTTCAAATCGTAAAAAACTATTGGTAATACCCACATGGCAATACCCACAGTCAAAATAGAAGGGTACTCCAACGAAAAAAGACCGTGGAAACCACGGCCTTAAGTCGCAAAATTTTGTGCATAAATTCAGAGGTTTATGCGGCTTTGGCGCGGTCCAAAGCATAACCCGCAGAGCGGACGGTGCGAATCAGATCCTGTTCTGTACCTTCGTTCAGGACTTTGCGGAGGCGTCTGATGTGAACATCGACCGTACGGGGTTCAACGTAAACATCGTGCCCCCAGACTGAATCAAGCAGTTGTTCGCGGCTAAAGACGCGGCCAGGGTTTTGCATCAGGTGACGCAGGAGTTTGAATTCGGTTGGCCCCAAATGAACTTCGCGATCACCGCGATAAACCTTATAGGCAGCCAGATCCATGTTGATGTCTTCAAAGGTAAGCGCCTCGGTCACTGTTTCCGGTTTGCTCCGACGCATGATAGCGCGGATACGGGCAACCAGCTCTGCAGGTGAAAACGGCTTTGTCATGTAGTCATCAGCACCTGAATCCAGGCCTCTGATTTTATCGGTTTCTTCACCACGGGCGGTTAGCATGATGATCGGAACATCTTTGGTTTCCGGCAGACGACGTAGCTGACGACAAACTTCGATACCTGACAGAAGCGGGAGCATCCAATCCAGGAGAATCAGGTCCGGGGCTTCTTCTTTCGCACGGAGAAGGGCTTCTTCGCCATCATGTGCTTCATTGACGCGAAATCCTTCTTTTTCAAGGTTATATCGTAACAACGTTGTTAGTGCGATTTCGTCTTCAATGACTAATGCCAAGGGTTTCATGGAAAGGTCCTTTTTTTCCATTACATTAAATTTCTACTTCGCCTTCCCCGTCATCGGGGGTAAGGATTTGAAAAGCAGTACGATCCCCTTTGGGGCGTTTGCCTTCTATACGTTCGCCGGTCGATAAATAGTAAATGGTTTCGGCTATATTTGTCGCATGATCGCCCATGCGCTCGATATTTTTGGCGATAAAGAGCATGTGCGTACAGGCGCCGATATTCCGCGGATCTTCCATCATGTAAGTCAGAAGCTCGCGAAACAAAGAAGTGTACATTTCATCAACTTCTTCATCCCGGTGCCATACATCTATGGCCCGGTCTTTGTCGTTGTTGGAAAAGGCATCAAGGGTATCTTTGACGATTTCCTGTACCAGTCGGGACATACGCATAATGCTGGTAACGGATTTTTGCGGCGGCATCTGATTAATCGCGATACTGCGCTTGGCGATATTTTTTGCGTAGTCCCCAATGCGTTCAAGGTCTGATGAAATTTTAAACGCGGCAATGACGGCCCGCAGATCGTTTGCGACGGGTTGACGCAAAGCAATCAACTGAATGACAGCAGCTTCCAGTTCTTCTTCTAGTGCGTCGATCTTGGCGTCTTCTTTACGCACAAGCTCCGCTTTTGCACTGTCTCGTTGCACCAGTGCATCGACAGATTCGGAAAGCTGGTTTTCGGCCATACCACCCATACGGATTATAATCTCGTGGATAATACGGAGCTCTTTGTCAAACGAGCTGACTATATGGTCTTTGGTATCTGGCATATTCATCTTCCTTACCCGAATCTTCCCGTAATGTAACCTTGAGTACGGTCATCTTGCGGGCTGGTGAAGAGACGATCTGTTTCTCCGACCTCAACCAGTTCTCCCAAATGGAAGAAGGCTGTTTTTTGTGAGACGCGGGCGGCTTGTTGCATAGAGTGTGTCACGATAACGATCGTAAAGCGTTCTCTTAACTCATCAATTAATTCTTCAATCTTTGCGGTGGCAATCGGGTCCAGAGCAGAACAAGGCTCATCCATCAGGATAACTTCTGGATTGATTGCAATAGCACGGGCAATACAAAGACGCTGTTGTTGGCCACCGGAAAGGCCTGTTCCTGGCTTGTCCAAACGATCCTTTACTTCATCCCACAGCCCCGCACGACGGAGGCTTTTTTCCACACGTTCATCTAGCTCGTCCTTGTTGCTTACAGTTCCGTGCAAGCGAGGGCCATAGGCGATATTATCAAAGATGGACTTGGGAAAGGGATTTGGTTTTTGGAAAACCATCCCGACACGTGCTCGAAGAAGAACAGGATCGAGACCGGAATTGTAAAGATCGACACCGTCCAGACTTATCCGCCCTTCGACGGTACAATTTTCGATCACATCGTTCATGCGATTGAGGCAACGCAAGAAGGTTGATTTACCACAACCGGAGGGACCGATCAGGGATGTGACCTCGTTGGCACCAATATCCAGTTGAATGGATTTCAGCGCCTGGCTGGGGCCATAGAAAACATTTACATCGCGTGCCATGATTTTTGGCTCGGAGGTAGCGGTTTCAGATTGGGTCGTATAATTTTGCATATCCATAGCGTAGGACATTCCTATTATTCCTTGCTTACCAACGGCGCTCAAAGCGTTTCCGCAGAATAACTGCGATTGCGTTCATGACGACGAGAAAGGCCAGCAGTATCATAATTGCTGCTGATGTTTTTTCAACAAATCCACGTTCCGGGCTATCTGCCCAAAGATAAATTTGTACAGGGAGGACAGTTGCCGCATCGCTCATCGATCCTGGGATATCTGCGATAAAGGCAACCATACCGATCATTAAAAGTGGGGCGGTTTCACCAAGTGCCTGAGCCATTCCTAAAATTGTTCCGGTCAATATCCCTGGCATTGCGAGGGGAAGCACATGGTGGAAAACAGTTTGCATTCTTGAGGCACCGATGCCCAAAGCGGCTTCGCGAATGGACGGAGGTACAGCCTTAAGGGCAGCACGGGATGCAATAATAATTGTAGGTAAGGTCATCAAAGCGAGAACCATACCACCAACAATTGGTGCTGATCTGGGTAATCCCATAAAGTTCAGGAAGATCGCGAGGCCCAAAAGTCCAAAGACGATGGAAGGGACAGCGGCAAGATTATTGATATTTACCTCGATCAGGTCTGTCCACTTGTTGGTTGGCGCAAACTCTTCAAGATAAATAGCGGTCAGAACACCGATAGGGAAACAAAGAGCCAGTGTAATAGCCAGGGTATACAATGAGCCGATCACAGCCCCCAAAATACCGGCTTCTTCCGGTTCTCTTGAATCTCCATGGGTGAAGAAATCAACATTGAACTGTTTTACAATACGATCGTCTGCAGATAGCGTATCAAGCCAGACGAGTTCGCGATCTTTGACTTTACGATTACTTTCTGGAACATCCCTTGGGATGTAACCTTTATAGAAGCTATCCACGTCATCAGATGATTTAACGGCGATTGTTGCCGTTGTGCCAACCAGTTTCGGATTGTTCAATACGGCATCGCGGACATCGAATTCAGCTCCGGATGCGACAATTCCGTAAAGAGCTCGTTTGGCTTTGCGCCCTTCAACACCGGGAAACTGTTCTCTCAAGGCACTGCGTAGCAATCCTCTATAACTGGCAGCAGCGAGGTCTTCTACCCGTTTGGTGCCTTTAGGATCTATGGTTTCTGCATCAAGGCGGATATCCACCAGAATGTAGGTCTGCTGAAAAGCTGTGTAGCCTTTGGAAATAATTGATGTCAGAAGTAAGCAAAGCACCAGCACAGCCGTCATGACAGCGGCCAACCCATAAAAACGAAAGCGTTTTTCAGCCGCATTACGTCGCTTGAGCAAGGCAGGATTTACTTTGAGATGTGGCGTGTTATCAGTCATATTTTTCACGATATTTACGGACCACTCTTAGGGCCACAACGTTCATAACAAGGGTGACGACAAAGAGCAGTAATCCTAGAGCAAAGGCAGCAAGCGTCTTCGCCGAATCAAATTCCTGATCACCAACGAGAAGTGTCACAATCTGTACGGTAACGGTGGTAACAGCTTCCAATGGATTTGCCGTCAAATTTGCGGCAAGGCCGGCAGCCATCACAACAATCATGGTTTCACCGATGGCGCGGCTCATTGCCAGTAACACAGCGCCGACAATACCGGGAAGAGCAGCGGGAATGATCACTTTTGTAATGGTTTCGGACTTTGTTGCACCCATTGCGTAAGAAGCATCCCTGAGAGACTGAGGAACGGAGTTCATCACATCATCAGAAAGCGAAGAGATGAAGGGAATAATCATAATCCCCATAACCATACCTGCAGCCAAAGCAGATTCCGAAGAAACGCTTAGTCCCAGAAGAGTGCCGCTTTCCCGAAAGAAAGGAGCAACAGTCAGAGCTGCAAAAAAACCATAAACAACAGTTGGAATACCCGCTAAAACTTCGAGGACAGGTTTTGCAAAGGCTCTGAATTTCTTTCCTGCATATTCAGACATATAGATGGCGGATAAAAGACCAACTGGAATAGCAACAACCATACAGATGAATGTAATCAGCATGGTTCCGGCAAAAAGCGGGATAGCCCCGAACGACCCTGACCCACCAACCTGATCACTACGCAGGGCTGTTTGTGGGCTCCAGTGTGTGCCGAAGAGGAAATCGAAGAATGGCACTTTATCGAAAAAGCGGAGTGTCTCAAAAATCAGAGAGAAGACAATACCAACTGTCGTCAGAATGGCAATCAGAGATGAAATCATCATGATGATCGAGACGACTTTCTCAACCTGATTTCTTGCTCTAAGGGCCGGGTTAATTTTTTTAAGACTTGTAAACAAAGCAAGCAAAGAAAAAGCAATGGCAACCACGGCCATGGCAAAATAGCTGATTTGTCTAAAGAGTGAATAATTGTCTGCTGCAGATAACAGCGCGGCATCGGGTTCGCGACTGAGAATGCCACCAGAGGCCAAATTTACGACATCATTAATGTAAAGTGATAGCTGATCTGGCGTTATTGAGGCATTGCTGTCTCGTAACTGTGAAGCGACAAGCATTTCTGCTATTTGTGGCTCAAAGATCATCCAGCCAGCCATAATGATCAGGCTTGGCAGGCCGCACCATAATGCGGTGTAGAGGCCGTAGTAGGGTAGTCTAGAATGCAGAGGCTGATCTGAATGACCAGATAACGCTACTGCCCGCCCTTTTCCCAGGATGAAACCCAGTACTGTGAGGAAAAGCAAAGCGAAAAAAAGAGCCAACTGTTCCATTTGATTATATACCCGAAAGGGAACCCACTTTTATTTTAAACTGAACTTACCAGAAGCTGGCGGCTTGATAACAAACCGCCAGCTTTCTAGATTAGTCTTTATAAGCTTACATGCTCAAAGATTGAAGACCACGGGCAGAGTTTTTAACCTGCTCACGATCAGCCGCAGGAAGCGGGATCAGACCTTTGTCAGCAAGGTAACCTTCGTCACCCCAAGCATCTTCGTTTGTGAAAGCGTTAACAAACTCTTGGATACCAGGTACAGAACCTACGTGCTCTTTTTTCACGTAGAAGTACAGGGAGCGAGATACGCCGTAATCACCAGCAGCGATGTTTTCGAATGTTGGCTCAGCACCTTCAACGATTGATCCCTGGATTTTATCAGCATTCTGGTCAAGGAAACTGAAACCGAAGATACCAAGAGCCTGTGGGTTTGCTTCAAGCTTCTGAATGATCAGGTTGTCATTCTCACCAGCTTCAACATAGGCACCGTCTTCGCGAACAGTGTGAGCGATTGCTTTAAACGCTTTTTTGTCACTTTTACGAAGGGCTTTCAGGCTTTCAAATTTCTTTGCGCCGCCTTCCATCGCCAACTCAACAAACGCATCACGTGTACCGGATGTTGGTGGTGGACCAAGAACTTCAATTTTGCTGTTTGGCAGGCTTGAGTCGATGTCGCTCCACTTCTGATATGGATTGTCAACCAACTTACCGTCTACAGGAACCTGCTTGGCAAGGGCCATGAAGATCTGTTTTTTAGTAAGAGTCAGACGGTCACTCTGTTTAGAGTTTGCAAGTACGATACCGTCAAAACCGATTTTAACTTCTGTGATGGAAACACCATTTTTGGTGCATTTTTCATATTCAGAAGCTTTGATACGACGAGAAGCGTTTGTGATATCAGGGTGTTCAACGCCAACACCTGCACAGAAAAGCTTCATGCCACCGCCAGAACCGGTGCTTTCAACAACAGGCGTTTTGAAACCGGTTGTTTTACCGAATGTTTCAGCAACTGTTGTTGAGAATGGGAAAACTGTAGAAGAACCGACGATGCGGATCTGGTCGCGTGCTTGAGCAGCGCCAGCTACTGCCATCATCATTCCAGCTAGTGCTGTCGCAGTGAGAACTTTTTTAATCACGTTCATGTCTCCGCTATATAGCGTTAATAAATCTCAAGGTACGCATATCCCGGTTTTCCAGGATCCCCTCTGTGTGAACTGTTTTTACGGTCACTGGGATAATATGCGCTGCCGATCATTCGGCGAGGCAAAACATATCGGGCTAGAGCTATAGTTCTGTGACTCTACTGTGACAGTTTTGTTACCTTGGCAGAAGGAGAAAAGTTCATTAATTTTTGGAATAGTTTTTTCAAGCATCTGATATTTATGAATAAATCGTTGAATGCAAAAAAGAGATCTCGTGGAAATGCTGAGATCCCTTTTTTGAAGCTTTTGTTAAATTGCTCGTAATTTACAAAAAGCTAACAATTTCTAGAAATTGACTTCAGTGACATCAATTGGTTTGGGCTGATCTTCTGTTAGTGCTGCTTGCGGTAAGTAAACCGTAAAGGTTGAGCCACGTCCGACCTCGCTGTCGATTGTCAGAACGCCGCGATGTCGATTAACGATATGCTTAACGATGGCAAGACCAAGGCCAGTGCCCCCGAGTTCGCGGGATCTGGCCGCATCGACGCGATAAAAGCGTTCTGTCAGGCGTGGAATGTGTTCGCGGGGAATCCCGTCGCCCTGATCAATGATTGATATGGCAACGGAGGGACGCCCAAGGCGTCTCATACCCTGACTGCCAGGACCATAAGACTTACAACGAATCGTTACTGTTGTACCTTGGTGTCCATATTTCACAGCGTTTTCAAGAAGGTTCTGGAATACCTGGGTCAGGGCTTCTGTATCCCCAAGAACGGGGATAACGTCGTCCATATCCCGACGGATGGTGATGTTTTTGCTTGCAATCTGAGTGTGCAAACCTTCGATGATTGTGGTCATGGCCTCGCTCAAATCGGTCACACTGGTTGGGGGTGTGTGCTCGAGTAACTCGATTTTTGACAGGGATAACAAATCAGATACGAGGCGTGACATGCGCTCTGATTGATCCTGCATGATCTTGAGAAACTTTTGCTGCGCATCAGGGTCGTCTTTTGCGGGGCCTTTTAAGGTTTCAATAAAGCCCATCAGACTGGCAAGGGGGGTTTTAAGTTCATGGCTGACATTGGCAACAAAATCCCCGCGCATTTGCTCGACACGTTTTGCGGATGTCAAATCGTGAAGACTGATAATGATCTTTGTGCCGTCCCACGTCTGTTCTGGCATCCGTGCTATACGGGCCTGAAGATACCGTTCAACCCGACCATGAATTTTGAAATCCACAAATCTGGAAAGATCCTTTTGGTTCTTTTCCAGCTCATCAATCGTGTTGAGGATGGAAGGATTACGCAGAACAGTTGAGAGCTCTTTGTCGGCAAGCTTGTCTTCAAAGATTGTTTCAGCCGCAGGATTGCCACGAATAATTTTTCTTTTGCTGCCCAGCATAATAAGAGGATCAGGCAAAGAACGTAGGATGGCCTCGTTACCATCGGTTACGTCTTCTAACTGACGTCTGTATTGCTGCCTTTCTTGCGCCATGCGGGACAAAGTCAGGTTCAGCTCTGGATAAAGGAAGCTACCGACCGCAGAGGGCGCTTCAGGTAAAGCATCCCGTCCTTTGAGTTGCCGCAGGGCAGTAATGTATTCCTTTAGCCGTTCGACATGGTTGTAGTGACTGCTCAGGATATAACCAGTTCCGATCAGAATGACCAAACCGGATACCAGCGCGGCCTGCCATACAATCAAATGAAGAATGACGAGTGCAAACAGAACTGCAATAGCCGGTGACGATAAAATGAGAGACGACGTAAATAGTCGATTATATTTGTCCTGACGAACTGGCATGTTGACCCGATTGTGTTAGCAAGTAAGGCGTTAAAATACGCAATGGTTTCCGCTATACTTAGCTTGCCTTCATGACAGTTTGAAGACGGTTGTAAAAATCGTTGTAAAACAGTGACTTCTGTCTGTACAAATCCAGAAGTCACTGCCTATTTCACAAAACCGTAACAAATATGTTCAATTTTTCAAATCAAAGAAAAGGTTCTTCCATCTCATTTGTAATTGATTCATAGGCACCAAGTGCTGCCATGGTCACAAGGTCAGTTACTGTTGCGCCCATGGGGACAATCTGTACCGGCTTTTCCAGACCCACCAACATCGGGCCGATAACTGCTGTACTGCCACCAGCTTTTTGAATCAGCTTGGTTGTAATATTTGCAGAATGAAGCGCTGGCATGATCAGAATATTGGCAGGACCTGTTAGACGAGAGAACGGGAACAGTCTTTGTTGAAGGTCGAAATCCAATGCGAGATTGGCTTGCATTTCGCCTTCGTATTCGAAGCTGACATTCATGGTATCCAAAACAGAAACTGCCCGTCTGATTCGTGTTGTTGTCTCTCTGGTTGGGTTACCGAAGTTTGAGAAGCTCAAAAAGGCGACACGGGGCTCATAGCCCATTGCCTGAACATGAGAGGCTGCCTGAACTGCAATGTCAGCCAGTTGCTCTGATGTTGGCACTTCGTTCACCGATGTGTCGGCAACAAATATCGCCTTGCCATTGATGATCATCATCGACATGCCCATGGCACGTTTGCCCGGTTTGCAGTTAATGGCGCGCATGGCATCATCAAGAGACACTGCAAAACTACGGGTCAGGCCTGTGACCATAGCGTCTGCAATACCATCTGTTACAAGGCAGGACGCAAAAATGTTTCTATTTTGATTAACCATGCGTTGGCAATCACGATAGAGCTTCCCTTTGCGTTGCAAGCGGTTATACACGTAATCGGTATAGCGTTCACGGTGTTCAGAAATACTGGCATTATGGATTTCAATGAAGTCTCCACTGATACCTAATTGCTGCATCGTGTTTTTAATGGTTTCTTCGCGACCAACCAAAAGCGGGGTGCCATATCCGGCATTGTAATAGGTAACCGCCGCGCGAATGGCTGATTCTTCTTCGCCCTCTGCAAATACAACACGCTTTGGATTACTGCGTACTTTTTGCGCAATACGCATAAAGGTCGTTGCTGCCGGGTCAAGACGCGCAGAAAGCTCGCGTTCATAGGCATCAAGATCTTCGATATTTTTACCGGCAACACCGCTTTCCATTGCGGCTTCCGCAACGGCCCGTGGGATTACGGCAACGAGACGCGGATCAAAAGGCGCTGGAATGATATAGTCCCGCCCGTATTTCAGTTGTCTGCCAGAATAAGCCTTGCCGACTTCGTCAGGAACATCTTCCCGTGCCAGTTCAGCCAAGGCTTTTGCGGCAGCAACCTTCATTTCCATGTTGATACTGGATGCACGGACATCAAGTGCTCCGCGGAAGATATAGGGAAAACCAAGAACGTTGTTAACCTGGTTTGGATAGTCGGAACGGCCTGTTGCAACGATGGCATCGTCCCGAACTTTTGCGACATCTTCGGGGGTGATTTCAGGGTCCGGGTTTGCCATGGCAAAGATGATGGGGTTTGACGCCATGCTTTTGATCATTTCAGAGGTAAAAGCCCCTTTAACGGAAAGGCCAAAAACCACATCGGCGTTGTTCATCGCATCTTCGAGGGTACGATCATCTGTCGGCACGGCGTGGGCAGATTTCCACTGGTTCATGCCCGCTTCGCGGCCCTGATAAATCACGCCCTTTGTATCGCATAGCAGGATATTTTCGTGGGGTACACCCAGCGCTTTAACGAGTTCGGTACAGGCAATACCTGCGGACCCGGCGCCGTTTACCACCATCTTGATTTTTTTCAAATCTTTGCCGGTGATATCAATTGCGCTCAGCAGACCAGCGGCAGCAATGATAGCTGTTCCATGTTGATCATCGTGGAAAACAGGAATGTCCAAGAGTTCCTGAAGTCGCTGTTCAATGATAAAACATTCTGGTGCTTTAATATCTTCCAGATTAATTCCGCCAAAAGTTTTCCCTAAAAAGCGAACACAGTTGACAAATTCATCAACGTTTTCTGTATCAACTTCCAGATCAATGCCATCGACATCTGCAAAGCGTTTGAAGAGAACGGCCTTCCCTTCCATCACTGGTTTTGACCCTAGTGCGCCGAGATTACCAAGGCCGAGAACAGCGGTGCCGTTTGATATGACGGCAACGAGATTTCCTTTGGCTGTGTAATCGTAAGCTGCCGCAGGGTTTTTGGCTATTTCCAAACAGGGAACTGCAACACCGGGAGAATAAGCGAGGGAAAGATCTCGTTGTGTTGTCAGGGGTTTCGTTGCTTTGATTTCTAGTTTTCCGGGACGTCCCGAGGCATGAAAGTCCAGCGCATCTGCGTCGGTGGTTCGGGAATTGTGCTTAGGCACGAGTCTGCTCTCCGCTATTAAAATAAATAAGTGTCGTCGTCAGGGTGATTTGGGTCTTCTTTTGATATGAAACAAACCTGTTTGGCGGTTCTTGAGGTTATACTGCATTGCAAAAAAGCCAATGGGAAGAGGAATTGTTCAAAATGTCCAAAAATATCATTGTTGGGCTAATTAAATTAGCGATATGCAGGTTAAATGCGCAACATGCAGGGGGAATTATTTTCTCTGACGCGATTTATAGGGTAAAAGAAGAGATGAAATCGCTTATTCGATAAGAGAGAGTTAAGTAATTCTATCTTATTGTTAAGAAGATCTTCTCTTGAGTGTGTATAGAAGAATGTCTTTAATCTTTGTTGATATATTACTTGGCGTTGGCGCGGAATATCTATGCAAACTCTGACACGGCAGAATAAAGCTCTGGTGATAAAAATAACAGAAGTAACAGAGCATGTTACACTATCTGTATATGGAACTGTTACTGGGGAACAGAATTGTTTGGTGGGCGTGATCTATGTTTAAGTCTGCAAAAACGATTAATGCCAAACTCCTTTATCTTATTGTCCCAGCTGTTCTTATTGCTTCGATGGTTGAATCCTTTGTGGATAGCTATCTGGATTTTGAAGAAGAACAGACCATGGTTTCCGAGCAATGGCAGAATCTGGCGACAACTCAGGCGAATGTTGTGTCAGGATATCTGTGGAACTTTGATCTGGAAGCGATTGAATCCCATCTTGGTAGCCTTGTAGAGTTTTCCGAAGTTTACAGCGCTGAAGTTTACGATGAAAAAGATAACCTGATTGCGAAGAAAGAGGCTGCAGATAATATTCTGCAATCTCGCAGAAGCTATACGCTTGATATTATCTATGAAGATCCTTTCGTTAACCGCAAAATTGGCAAGTTTATTCTTGTTGTGGCCTATACGGATATATCGACAAAATTGTGGAATAATTTTATCGAGGAAATCCCGGAGAGCATTATATTGGTTTTTGGGCTTTCCGGGGTTCTTTTCTTTGCGACCCGACGGTACCTGATCAAGCCAATTCAGGACTTGGGTCAAGGTTTTGCTTCTTTTGATAAAAAGGAATTGCGCCATAAAATCCCGGTGAAATCCGAAGATGAGGTTGGTGACCTCATCGAAGGCTATAACAGAATGATCGACAAGCTGGAACAACACGAAAAGCAGCAGTTGATTTATGTGCAGGGGCTGGAAGCTGCGAACCGGGCCAAGACATATTTCCTGGCGAATATGAGTCACGAGCTACGAACGCCTTTGAACGCGATTATCGGTTTCTCGGAAATGATCAAATATGAAATGCTCGGAAAGATCGGAGAACCACGTTACAAAGCCTATGCGGAAGATATCTACAGTAGTGGCTCGCTTCTATTGGAAATCATCAATGACATTCTCGATATGTCAAAAATTGAAGCGGGCGAATTGAGTCTGGTTGAAGAAGTTGTTGATATTAACGAGGCGGCATCGGCTTGTCTGAAAATTGTGAACAATCGCGCGGAACGCAATCAGATAACGCTTAAATCGAATATCAGTCCTGATTGTCCCTATCTGCTTGGGGATAATACCCGATTACGACAGCTGCTATTGAATTTGCTGAGTAATGCAGTGAAATTTACCCCGGAAGGTGGGGAAGTTCTGCTTTCGGCCTGGCTGAACGAGAAAACACAGATTGTCATTTCCGTTGAAGACAATGGCATTGGTATTCCAGAAGAAAAGGTTCAGGAAGTTCTCAAGCCGTTTATCCAGGTGGACAGCCACTTAACAAGGCAACACGAAGGTACAGGATTGGGACTACCTCTCTCCAAAACCTTGATGGAGTTGCACGAGGGGGAACTTATCCTGGAAAGTAAGTTTGATAAAGGAACAAAGGTTACCTTGGTCTTCCCGTCAAAGCGCACTGATTTGAGCGTTAAGAAGCAGGCAAACTGACTTATTCACAGTCCTGAAATTTTAAAGTTGAAAATAGGGTAAGCATTCTTTGCTCGGCAATGTGAGTGTGTTACTTTCCCCACCCTGTTTCACTTTTTTAGAGTATTGCTTTTCTGTGACTGAAATAACAACGACCACACCCTGCGACCAAGATGACGAAACTTCAAACTCTGTGCCTGTTGGTCGTGCAGAAAGCAAAAAAATGGATCAATCGACATCCGATCTATCACAAGCTGCAAATGAAGTGGTATCAAGCCGAGCAACACCAAAGGCCAAGGCGGCTGAAAAGGTGACGCCGATGATGGCGCAATATCTTGAAATTAAAGAAGATCATCCCGATTCATTGCTGTTTTATCGTATGGGTGATTTTTACGAGCTTTTCTTTGAAGATGCTGTGCAGGCGTCAGAAGCTTTGGATATTACCCTTACCAAGAGAGGCCATCACAAGGGAGATGATATCCCCATGTGTGGTGTTCCTTTTCATGCGGCAGAAGGCTATCTGTCGCGTTTGATTCGCAAGGGTTTTAAGGTTGCGATTTGCGAACAAATGGAAAATCCGGCTGAAGCAAAGAAGCGTGGCGCAAAGTCTGTCGTAAAGCGGGGCGTTGTCCGTTTGGTTACGCCGGGAACAATTACCGAGGATGAGCTTCTTGATGCCCGGAGTCATAACTATCTGGCTGCCTTAACTGATGCAGCGGGTGATTACGGCCTTTCCTGGTTGGATATGTCGACCGGTGATTTTTATACCCAACCGTTGGAAGCTTCAGAAAAGAATATCAATGGCATTTTGCTCGCAGCTTTGGCACGGCTTAATCCCGGGGAACTCTTAATTCCAGAGCGCTTGTTCTTGAGGGAAGAACTGACGGACGTGGTTAATGAATGGCGGTCTATTTTATCACCGCTGCCGTCATCGCGTTTTGATAGTGAAAATGCGCGCCGCCGTCTGGAAGATGTGTTTTCGATAAAGGCGCTTGATGCTTTTGGTGAGTTCTCTCGGGCTGAAGTGGCGGCGTCAGGCTCTTTACTTGATTATGTTGAACTCACCCAAAAGGGCAAACTTCCCCGCCTGTCGTCTCCGAAACGGGTTCGCTGTGATGCGGTTATGGAAATTGATGCGGCGACCCGACGAAATCTGGAACTAACGCAGGCATTAACCGGGGGACGTAAGGGGAGCTTACTCGCAACCATTGACCGGACTGTCACAGGTGCTGGTGCTCGATTGCTAGGATCACGAATTGCCGCCCCTCTAACACAGCCCGAAGCTATTTCCCATCGTCTGAACATGGTGTCCTGGTTTGTCGAAGAAGATGGTATGCGCCAGGATTTACGCGCAAGCCTTCGCCAATGTCCCGATATTGAACGTGGTTTGTCCCGTTTAACAGTTGGGCGTGGTGGTCCGCGCGATGTCGCTGGTATCCGGGACGCATTGTACGAGGCGAGTAAATTAAAATCGATGCTGAGCGGGGTAAAACTGGATAGTCTTCCCGACGGTATCAAAAGTTGCATTGAAAACCTGGGTGACCACCGCGAACTTTGTGATGCGCTTCAACGTGCTTTCCTGGAAGATTTGCCTTTGCTCGCACGGGATGGTGGGTTTATTGCTTCAGGCTTTTCCCCGGATCTGGATGAGTACAAACAACTGCGCGATGACAGTCGCAAACTGATTGCTGGTCTTCAGGCGCGTTATGCAGAGGTAACGGGCGTTAATAGCCTTAAAGTCAAACATAACAACGTTCTTGGCTATTTTATCGAGGTTAGCCCGACAAACGCATCCAAAGTTAATACGGATGCTGAATCAGAATTCATTCACCGTCAGACTCTTGCCTCTGCCATGCGCTTTACTACAGTCGAGCTTTCTGATCTTGAGCAAAAAATTTCAGGCGCTGCGGGTAAAGCTTTGGCGATTGAGTTGGAACTTTACGATGATCTGGTTGCGAAGGTTGTCGAGCAAGCTGATGAAATTGCTTTGGCGGCACGTACACTTGCAGAGTTGGATGTTAACGCGGCTTTGGCGGAACTGGCTGTTATTGAGCGCTGGAATCGTCCAAGGGTTGACGGCAGTCTGAACTTTGATGTTATCGGCGGACGTCACCCGGTTGTGGAAGCTGCATTGTCCAAAACATCGGAAGGCCCCTTTGTTGCCAACAACTGCACCTTAGAAGATCAACAGCGTTTGTGGTTGATCACCGGGCCTAACATGGCGGGTAAATCAACCTTTCTCAGGCAGAATGCTTTAATAGCGGTTTTGGCACAGATGGGATCATTTGTGCCTGCAGAATCTGCACATATCGGATCAGTTGATCGGCTGTTCAGTCGCGTTGGTGCGGCCGATGATCTGGCCCGGGGGCGATCTACCTTTATGGTTGAGATGGTGGAAACCGCCGTTATTCTCAACCAATCGACAGAACGGTCTTTGGTTATCCTGGATGAAATTGGACGTGGCACGGCGACCTATGATGGTTTGTCTATTGCGTGGGCTTGTGTTGAACATCTACATGAGACCAATAAATCACGTGCCTTGTTCGCGACCCACTATCATGAACTCACGAGCTTAACGTCGAAGCTGAAATCGCTTTCCTGCCATTCAATGCGGGTTAAGGAATGGAAGGGCGAAGTGGTCTTTTTGCACGAAGTTACAAATGGAGCTGCGGATCGATCCTATGGGATTCATGTCGCCAAACTGGCAGGCCTTCCTGTTGCTGCGGTAACCCGAGCCGAGCAGGTTCTGGAGACATTGGAAAAGGATGGGCAAGCTGGAAATTTGACGCATCTTGCCGAAGACCTCCCCCTCTTTGCCAGTTTGCCAACTACAACGGCAGAAGCCGAAGTCGAGCAGGGAAATTCTGCGGTTGATCAACGTTTAAGTGAAGTAAATGTGGATGATTTAACACCGCGTCAGGCTTTGGATTTGCTCTATGAACTGAAGGCAACCAGCGAAGAGTAAATCCCTGGAAAGAGTAAGTCTTTGTAGGAATAGTAATACAAGTTGTAAAAAGCAGGACAGCATGCCGATAACATCTCTCGATTATGCGTACCATCAGGACGTGAAGAACAAGACGGCTATTTTTCCTGCCTCTAAGCTTGAGGCTGCGATTGCTGAAATCTGTGCCACAGATGATAAGGGTCAGGTTAAGCGCAATAAAGTGCTGGCGCTTTTGCGGGATGCTTTGCAGGAAGGACATGCTGAAGTTCGCAGGCGATTTGATAAAAAATCCTCTGGGACAATGGTTGTTCGTGCGAACTGTTTTCTGGTCGATCAAATCCTGAAACTGGTTTTTAAATTTGTTGATGAAGAGCTTTATCCTGTTGGATCGCGCTCAAAGGGTGAGACCTTTACTGTTGTTGCTGTGGGGGGCTATGGCCGCGGAGAACTGGCACCTCAGTCCGATGTCGATTTACTGTTTCTGCTTCCATACAAGAGTGTGCCCCGAACAGAGCAAGTGGTTGAAGCCATGCTTTATTTTCTGTGGGACCTTAACTTCAAAGTGGGGCACTCAGTTCGGAATGTTAAAGAATGTATTCGGAGTTCACTTTCGGATCTGACGATTAATACTGCTATTCTAGAGGCCCGTTATCTCTGCGGTGATGATGCTCTCTATACCAAGCTCAGAAAAACCTATGATCGTGTTGTCCGTTCTGGCCACGGGGCGGAATTCATCGAACAGAAGCTCAAGGAACGAAGCGAACGACACAAAAAAGTGGGGGGGTCGCGCTATACGCTAGAGCCAAATATCAAAGAGGGCAAAGGTGGATTAAGGGATCTGCACACCCTGTTCTGGATTGCGAAATTTATTTATCAGGTTGATGATATATCTAGTCTGGTTGAGCGGGGAATTTTCACGCGGCAGGAAGTCCGACAGTTTGCTAAAGCCCAAGCATTTTTGTGGTCTTTGCGGTGCGCCTTACACTATTTGACAAATAGACCTGAAGAGCGTTTGTCATTTGATGTACAGCGTGATCTAGCTGATTGGATGCATTATACAGATCATGCCGGAACCAAAGGCGTCGAGCGGATGATGAAACATTATTTTATCGTCGCTAAAGAGGTTGGTGGTCTAACACGTATTTTCTGTGCAACTCTTGAAGCCGAGCATAATCGGAGGTCCGGTTTCCGTCTTCCGCTTCCTTTTCTAAAGCGTAAACGTTCCATCGAAAAGTTTCGTTTAGAGGGGGATCGTCTGACTTTTCACAAAGAGGATTCTATCGAAACAAATCCTGTGGAAATGTTGCGTATATTCCATGTGGCACAAAAGCACGATTTGGATATTCACCCCGCGGCGCTGCGAAAGATTACCCAATCCCTGCGGTTGATTAAAAGAGGAGTCCGGCAGGACGAAGCTGCGAGCCGTTTGTTCTTGAATATTCTGACCTCGCCTAAAGACCCCGAAAAAGCATTACGCCGATTAAATGAGTCCGGGGTTTTGGGGCGGTTTGTACCTGATTTTGGCCGTGTCGTCGCCTTGATGCAATTCAATATGTACCATCACTATACGGTTGATGAGCATACCCTGTTCGCCGTGGGGATTTTGCATCAGATTGAAAAAGGAACGCTCAAAAAAGAAGCACCGATTGCCAGTGAAGTTGTTCATAAAATCTTGTCACGGAAGGTGCTCTATGTTGCGGTCTTTCTGCACGATATTGCCAAGGGACGACCCGGAGATCATTCCATTGAAGGGGCTAAAATAGCGCAAAGAATCTGTCCTCGTATGGGGCTGACGCCAGAAGAGACAGAGACAGTTTCCTGGCTGGTTCGCTATCATTTGACCATGAGTGAAACAGCTTTTTCTCGTGATATCGATGACCCCAAAACCATTCAGGATTTTTCCGAAATTGTACAATCCCCGGAACGCTTGAGGCTTTTGCTGGTTTTGACTGTTGCGGATATTCGGGCCGTTGGTCCTAATGTCTGGAATGCGTGGAAAGCGGCTTTGTTGCGTGATCTTTATTGGCGTACAGAAGAACTTCTGTCCGGTGGGTTGGCTGCCGAAGGTCAGGAGCGCAGAATCCAGGTTGCCTGGGAGGTTCTGACAAAAGAATTATCCCATTGGCCGGCACAGGATGTCGCAAAACACTTGGAACTTGGAACTGTTTCCTATTGGATTTCAACAGACACGGAAACGCAGAAACGCCGCGCGGAGCTTATCCGCAAAGCCGAGAATGATAAGTCCTATTACACATCGGAAGTGCGGGTTGATACCTATCGTCAGATCACCGAAGTCACAATCTATGCAGCTGACCATCCGGGTTTGTTTAGCCGGGTTGCGGGGGCGCTGGCTGTATCCGGAGCATCTATCGAAGGGGCGACCATTCACACCCTGAAAAACGGGATGGCGTTGGATAGCTTTTATATTGCCGATGCCCAGACCAAGGCGGTGATTAACGATCCCGAACGACTTGCAAAGTTGGAAGCAGCCATCGAACAGTCTTTAACGGGGGAATTAAAGGTCGCAAAGCTGCTTAAAAACCTTCCGACCAGACTTCCAAGCAGAGTCCATAAAGCTCTGAAGGTTAAGCCACGGGTGCTGATCGATAACAAAGCAAGTGAAAGTTACACGGTTTTAGAGGTCAATGGGCAGGATCGTCCCGGACTTCTTTACTTTTTGACACAGGCGCTGACCAAGCTGGGCTTGTTGGTTCATTCGGCCCGGATTGCGACCTATGGCGTGCGTGCGGTTGATGTTTTCTATGTTCAGTCTGCGTTAGGTGATAAGGTTTCTTCAGAGCAAAAGGTTAAAAATATCCAGAAGAAATTACTGGAAGTACTCAATGCTTGATTAACTCTCTTTAGGGTAAGCTATAAAGAATACGTAAGTTTGTTGTGAGCTAAATCTATGAAAACAGTTTCGTCACTGGGTTTCACAAGTCCCCGATGTCAACGTCTGCATGACTATTGGTGGGAGCTGAAATATTCCAGTGGCCAAACGGTTCCAAAGAAAAGCGACTTCAATCCTGCAGCAGTGAAAAATATCTTATCGCACATTTTGATACATGATTTGAGTACACCAGGGCGGTCGATGCTACGTCTTGTTGGTACAGGAATTGTTGACCGTCTCGGGTTTGATCCGACAGGTCGGGATTATGTTGAATTTGTCTCGGAAGAACGTCGGGATGATGCTTATAATGAGCTCTATAAATCGGCCTCTTTTCCCTGTGGTATGCGGGTGATTTTAGAAGGCAGTTATGAATCAGGACTGGCCCATGTCTCCGAATCTGTCGGCTATCCGCTTTCCTCAGATAATGGAGATTATCACTTTTTGGTCTTTGTTGATGACGTCCTTGAAAATATCGAATGGCATCAGGGTACTGACAAGCAGTTGAATTACAGCAAAGTCAACCAACGAGACTATATCGATATCGGCTTTGGTACACCTCTTCCTGACTAAAATTCAACCCGAACCAGAGTTTATAAAAGCAGCAGTTTGTATCTGTTTTAAGGCATTAGCAGGCATTGTCCTGCGACCTTGTTAAATCAATCCTCTTCCAAATCATATCGGCTTCCTCTACAAAGAGTGCAGACATAGGGGGAGCGTTTAAATAGAGACGAGAAACTCCCTTTGTGAGTTTTAGGCGGAGTATCTGAATGTCTTTGGTTCGTAATCTGGCAACAGTAAGTGGTTTTACTGGAATAAGCCGTATTCTTGGTTTTGTGCGTGATATTCTTGTCGCCGCGTTCTTGGGTGCTGGGCCAATTGCCGATGCCTTTTTTGTTGCCTTTAGGTTGCCAAATCTATTCCGTCGGTTGTTTGCTGAAGGGGCGTTTAACGCTGCCTTTGTCCCTCTATATGCTGGAAAGGTAGAGGCCGAAGGGCGAGAAGCTGCCCAGACATTTGCAGAGCAAACCCATGCGGTGATGTTTACATTTATGCTGTTGGTGACTTTTGGGGCTATGGCTTCAATGCCTTGGGTTACCTACGCGCTTGCGCCGGGTTTTGAGGATTGGGCGTTAAAAATCTCAACACAGGAAGCAATTAATCTGAAGCCAGCTGGAATTGAGCAAGCACTTGCCATTCCTGGGGAATTTATCTCTAAACTGGCTTATGCCGAGCAGCTTAATATGATTACCTTTCCCTATCTGTTTTTCATGGTAATTGTTGCACTGTTTTCTGGCATGTTGAACTCCTTGGGTCGCTTCGCTGCCGCTGCGGCGGCTCCTATTTTGCTCAATGTATTTTTTATTATTACTTTACTGCTTATTATTCCGCGGGTACCCGATCCGGGTCAAGCAATGGCGTGGACTGTTGCTGCAGCTGGTTTTGGTCAGATGCTTTTGTTGTATATTGCACTGAAGCGGGCAGGCTTGAACATGAGAATGCGATTGCCGAGGGTGTCTAGCGATGTCAAGACGTTGATGCGGCGCATGGTTCCCGGTGTTCTCTCTGCCGGCGCGATGCAGATTAATGTTGTTATTGGCACTATGATTTCGACATTTCAGGAATCTGGTGTCTCCTTCCTCTACTATGCAGAGCGTGTGTATCAATTGCCCTTGGGAATGATTGGTATCGCCTTTGGTGTTGTTCTTTTGCCTGAGTTGGCGCGTAGGTTAAAAGCGGATGACCAAAAAGGGGCGATGAATAGCATGAATAGAGGCATGGAAATGGCGTTATTGTTAACACTTCCTGCTACTGTTGCTTTAATTGTAATGCCTTGGCCTATTGTTGTAACGCTTTTTGAAAGAGCGGAATTTGTTCGGGAAGCAAGTGATGCAACGGCGATTGCTCTTATGGCTTATGCGGCAGGACTTCCGGCCTATGTGCTTGTCAAAATCCTGCAACCTGCGTTTTACGCACGGGAAGATACAGTAACGCCCTTTCGTTTGGCACTGGTGTCTATTGTTATAAATATAGCGCTTAGCTTAGTACTTTTTCAGTTCATTCAGTATGTGGGGATTGCTTTGGCGACGGCTATTTCATCCTGGGTGAATGTCTTGATGCTTTGGATTGTGTTGGTGCGTAAGGATCATTTGAGCCTTGATGGACGATTTATTTCCAGATTGCCAAAGATATTGGCTTCATCTGTGGTTATGGGCGGTGTTTTATGGTCAGGAATGCGTTGGCTACGTCCATGGTTCGATGGTGAGCTCTATGAAAAAGTCGCCGCACTTGCTGCGCTGATTGCTACTGGTATGATCGTTTATGCACTGTTATCGCTTTTACTCGGTGCGGTTCGTCCTGCCGATTTTTCAGCGATGTTCCGGCGTGGTAAGATCTGAGGTACAAGAAAGTCTTAAATGAAATGGTGAAAGATATTATCCTTATCTTTCACCATTGATTGGTTCGGCTGCGAATAGCGGGTTTGCGATTTGGTTAGTTTTTTAGGGCTTTATCCAGAAAATCTATGCGATCTTGACCCCAGAAATTTTCGCCGTTGTAAACATAGGTCGGAGAACCAAAAACGTCTCGTTCGTGGGCTTCTTGCGTGGTTTTGCTATAGGTCTGAGCCATGGCGTCACTTTTTGCCTGCGCTAAAAGTGCGTTGGAATCAAAACCACATTCACGGGCAATCTTTGCAAGAACATTTTCATCAGCGATATTTCTATCCTGTGCCCACACGGCTGTCAGGATTGCATCACTGAAAGGTCCAGCGTTTCCATTCGTATCCTGAATAGCATAAACCATCTGTGCGGCGAGGGTTTGGTCCGCAGGCCAAAAGGCAGGTTCAAAATTCATAGTGATGCCAAGATGTTTGGACCAACGTTTTAATTCAACCATTCTGTGTTTCATACGTGATGGGTGTCGTTTACTCGGATGTGTGCCACCCATATTATCAAAGGTATCCATGACGGATATGGGTTTGTAATTAACAACAGCACCGTGTTTTGTCACGACACTGTTAAAACGTTGTATGCCGAGATAACTCCAGGGTGAGAGAAGAAAATGATAGTAATCTATAACTTTGGTCATTGTTTTGTCCTGTTATGGAATTGATAGGAGCATGTTGGCGTTAACGATAAGGGGCTTAAAAACTTTCTTCGTCCAATCATCTTTCTGTGAAAGGGTAAATATCAGAACCTATTAAGCAATATTATGGATAGATAGTTTCGTTTTTCGAAAAGCGAAGCCTTTCTGCTTTCGTTTTAAGTAGAGTCATTTTAAACTGTCATCAATATAAAATAAGAAAATGAGTTCAGGGGAATTTAAAATGGACACTCTCAATCCCAGACAGCGTGAAATTGTTGGTCTTGCGCGGGAAGAAGGACGTGTTTTGGTCGAAGAGCTAGCTGCCCGTTTCGAAGTATCTCTTCAAACCATACGTAAAGATCTTAATGAAATATGCGCGCGAGCCATACTCAAAAGAATCCATGGCGGTGCTGTCTTTGCGGCAGGTGTCGAAAATTTGCGCTATGACGCACGGCGGATGATTGCGAAGGATGAAAAGAGAGGTATTGGTGCTGCGGCGGCTGATTTGGTGCCTGATAATTGCTCTCTCTTTATCAATATAGGCACAACAACCGAAGAAGTTGCACAGTGTTTGTTGAGCAAGAAAGATTTGCTTGTTATTACCAATAATATCAATGTTGCCAATATATTACGTCCGGCACCGTCTATTGATGTGATTATTGCGGGGGGTATGGTTCGCCGTTCGGACGGTGGTGTTGTTGGCGAAACCGCGGTTGATTTTATCAAGCAATTCAAGGTGGATTTTGCCATTATCGGGACTTCAGCGGTAGATGAAGACGGGTCTTTGCTGGATTTCGACTTACGTGAGGCGAAAGTTGCCCAAGCCATAATTGACAACGCACACCACGTCATTTTGTGTGCGGATAAAATGAAACTAAAGCGAACGGCCCCTGTTCGTGTCGCGGAATTTGATCAAATTAATACCTTTGTAACAGACAGCCTTGAATCCGAAAACCTGAGGAAAATCTGTAGGGATAGCGGTATCCGCCTTATTGAATCAGAGCTGTCATAAAAATGTAATAAAAATTTTCACTTGCGAACCTTGAAATCTTCGAATAGCGTGCAAAACGAAACCAAAAGGAAACTCGTTTCGAAAGATGCGAATAATACAGTGCAGCTAATTAGCTAACGCTGTGTCGGGGAGGTATTGTGAGCGGTCAGACTTATGATCTGGTCATCGTTGGTGGTGGCGTTAATGGATGCGGTATCGCAAGAGATGCTGCTGGTCGTGGGCTCTCGGTATGCGTTGTAGAGCAAAGCGATCTGGCGCAGGCAACCAGTTCTGCAAGTACCAAGCTTATTCATGGTGGATTGAGGTATCTTGAGCACTATGAGTTTCGTCTTGTCCGTGAAGCTTTGATCGAACGCGAAACTCTTTGGGCGATGGCGCCGCATATCATTTGGCCGCTTCGTTTCGTTTTGCCACATAATAAATCCCAACGTCCTGGATGGCTTATTCGCATTGGTCTTTTCCTGTATGATAATCTTGGTGGACGCAAAAAGCTGCCTGCAAGTCATGGCTTGAACCTGAAAACTGATGAAGCGGGTTCGCCGTTGAAAGAGGGTTTTTCGAAGGGCTTTGAGTATTCTGACTGTTGGGTTGATGATGCCCGTTTAGTAGCATTGAACGCTATTGATGCTCGGGATAAAGGTGCAGACATTCATTGCCGTACCCGCTGTGTTGATGCCAAGGTCAAAGATGGTATCTGGAACCTCACTTGTGAAAATACCAATGATGCTGAGCGACAGGTGATCAAAGGTAAAGTCTTGGTAAATGCATCTGGTCCTTGGGTTTCCAAGTTCCTGAATGAAGAGATGGAAAGCTCTTCTCATCATTCTATCAGAATGGTTAAGGGTAGCCATATTGTAGTTCCGAAGCTGTTTGACCATGACCGTTGTTATATCTTCCAGAATGACGACAAGCGTATTGTATTCGCCATTCCTTATGAAAAAGACTTCACGCTGATCGGGACTACAGACGAAGATTTCCAGGGTGATCCTGCTGACGTTAAAATTTCTCAGGACGAGATTGAATACCTTTGTCGTCTGTCCAACAGCTATTTCAAGACGTCGATTTCTTCGAATCAGGTTGTCCACACCTATTCTGGCGTTCGTCCGCTTTATGATGACGGCGCGAGCCAGGCACAGGAAGCAACACGTGATTATGTTCTGAAGGTTGATGAGCTTGATGGTGCGCCTGCGCTGAATATTTTTGGCGGCAAGATCACGACTTATCGTCGTCTTGCTGAACATGCGATTGAAAAACTTGCTGGATTTTTCCCTGAAATTGGGGGAGCTTGGACACAGGGTGCTACCCTTCCTGGGGGCGATTTCCCTTGTGAGCAGGCAACTGAACAAGTTTCTAAACTACTAAAAGAATACCCGTTTATAACAAAAAGCCATGCGGAGCGTTTAATACGGAGTTATGGAACTCGCTATTCGCTTTTACTTGGCAATGCAACGACGCTAGAGGATTTAGGTCAGAATTTCGGAGCTGATCTTTATGAAGCAGAAGTGCGTTATCTGATGATCCATGAATGGGCGCAGAAAGCGGACGATGTACTGTGGCGTCGAAGCAAACTAGGACTGAGAATCAAGGGAGCAGACAAGGAAGCACTATCTGAATGGATGGCGCTGAATATTAAAAAACTGGCAAAAGCCAGCTAACAAAAATAGGAAAACAAAACCAACTTTATAGTTGAGTTTCGTGGGGTTGAAATGACGTTATCTCTAGAGAATATCTGGAGGACGGTCGGAGACGAAGTACACATAGCTGAGGCAAACCTTAGCTTGGAACGTGGTACACTTAATACTCTTCTTGGACCGACTCTTTCGGGTAAAACAAGTTTGATGCGACTTATGGCCGGCTTGGACAAGCCGACCCAGGGACGTATTTCCTTTGATGGTATCGATGTAACAGGCGTTCGGGTTCAAGATCGCAATGTTGCTATGGTTTACCAACAGTTCATCAACTATCCGGCATTGACTGTGTACGAGAACATTGCGTCTCCGCTACGCATTGCCCGCGCTCCGGCTGACGAGATTGATCGTAAAGTTCGTGAAGCAGCAGCGATGATGAAGCTGGAACCGATGTTGGATCGAACACCGCTTGAGCTTTCAGGTGGTCAACAGCAGCGTACTGCACTGGCGCGTGCCATGGTCAAAGGAGCTGACCTTGTTCTCTTGGATGAGCCGCTGGCGAACCTTGATTACAAGTTGCGTGAAGAGCTTCGCGAAGAATTGCCACGGGTTTTTGCAGAAACCGGTGCAATCTTTGTCTATGCGACCACCGAGCCGACAGAGGCATTGTTGTTAGGTGGTAACACGGCGACGCTGCACGAAGGTCGGATTACACAGTTCGGATCTACTATTGATATCTATCGCAATCCGGGCGACCTGTTAACGGCTGATGTCTTCTCTGACCCTCCGATTAACACCTTGCCTGTCACTGTTAAGGGCGGGGTGGTCAGCCACGGCGAGAAATTCTCTGCACCGACCACTGGTGTTCTGTCCCAGGTCGGGGATGGTAATTACACATTGGGCTTCCGCCCAAATCACCTGCATATTGACAGTGATCCAAGCATGATTCCCTTTAAAACCAAAGTTGCGGTTACAGAGATCACCGGATCTGAAAGCTTTGTGCATGTGGACTTCGCAGATCAGCGTTGGGTGAGCCTTACACACGGTGTACAGGAAGTTGAAATCGATAGTGATATCGACGTCTATCTGGAGCCTTCCAAGTGTTTTGTTTTTGATACCAATGGCAAGCTGGTTGCTGGCCCCTGGGGTACAGCTGGGGAGCAAGCGTAATGGCGAAAATTGAACTCAATGGTCTGGCGCATTCTTATATGCCGCACATCCAGGAGCCGCAGGATTTCGCCCTTAAAGAGCTTAATCATGTGTGGGAAGATGGCGGGGCCTATGCGCTGCTTGGTCCATCTGGCTGTGGTAAAACAACACTTCTGAATATTATTTCTGGTTTGTTGAAGCCGACACACGGTGAAATTCTTTTCGATGGAGAGGCTGTCACCAATAAGGCGACTGAAGACCGCAATATTGCACAGGTTTTCCAGTTTCCTGTGGTCTACGACACAATGACTGTCTATGACAATCTGGCTTTCCCGCTTCGCAATCGCGGTGTTGGAGCCAGTGAAATTGACGGACGCGTTCGTGAAATCGCTGAACTTCTGGAAATGAGCGATACTCTAAAACATAAAGCCAGCGGTCTTACGGCAGATGCCAAGCAAAAGATCTCTTTGGGGCGTGGTCTGGTGCGTGCTGACGTATCAGCTATTCTGTTTGATGAGCCCTTGACCGTTATTGATCCCCATTTGAAATGGCAATTACGCTCTCAGCTTAAACATCTGCATAAACGCTTTAACTACACGATGGTGTACGTAACACATGACCAGACGGAAGCTCTGACTTTCGCTGACAAAGTGGTTGTTATGTACGATGGTGCTGTTGTTCAGATGGGAACGCCGGAAGAACTGTTTGAGCGTCCAAAACATACCTTTGTGGGTTACTTCATTGGTTCGCCAGGCATGAACGTGGTGCCATGCCATATTGATGGCAAGCAGGCAATGGTCGCTGGCCATGCTTTTGCCATGGAACAGGGCCTGAGTAATATTCCTGCGGGTGCTTCATTGGAAGTTGGCATTCGTCCTGAATTCCTGTCGCTAACGCGTGAAGGAACCGGACCAACTGTTTCTATTCAAAAGGTAGAAGATCTTGGTCGCTTTAAGGTCGCGAGCGTTCGTCTTGAAGATCACGAGTTTAAAGTTATGGTCAACGAAGAAGATGAAGTCCCTGCAGATGGGGCGCGTCTGGTTGTCGATCCAACGCATGTGAATCTTTATGCCAACAGTCATTTGGTAGAGGAGGCTTGATCATGAATAAATGGTCCGATAACCGCGCTTGGTGGCTTGTTCTTCCCGTTGTTTTAATCGTGGCGTTTTCTGCAGTTATTCCTTTGATGACGGTGGTGAACTATGCCTTTCAGGATACCTTTGGTAATAATGAATTTTACTGGGCTGGTATCGAATGGTTCCAGGAAGTTCTTCGTTCTGATCGTTTCCACGGGGCGCTAGGGCGTCAGTTCCTGTTCTCCTTTATTATCCTTTCTATCGAAATTCCGCTTGGTATTGCCATTGCGTTGGCGATGCCGAAAAAAGGCCTGTGGGTTCCATTCTGTTTGATCCTTATGGCGCTTCCACTCCTTATTCCCTGGAATGTGGTGGGCACGATCTGGCAGATTTTCGGTCGTATTGATATTGGCCTTCTCGGCGCGACGCTGGATGGATTGGGTATTGAATACAACTATACACAAAACGCACTTGATGCCTGGGTAACCTTGATCGTCATGGATGTCTGGCATTGGACGTCACTTGTGGTGCTGCTTTGTTATGCTGGTTTGCAGTCTATTCCCGATGCTTACTATCAGGCAGCCAGAATCGACGGTGCCAGTAAATGGGCAACATTCCGTTTTATCCAATTGCCAAAAATGAACCGCGTACTTCTGATTGCTGTTCTATTACGTTTTATGGACAGCTTCATGATCTACACTGAGCCATTCGTTGTGACTGGTGGTGGACCGGGTAACGCGACAACCTTCCTTTCAATCGATTTGGTTCAAATGGCGATTGGCCAGTTTGACCTGGGACCTGCCGCGGCAATGTCACTGGTCTATTTCTTAATCATTCTGCTCTTCAGCTGGGTATTTTTCACAGTTATGAGCTATTTAGACAGAGCGGAGTCTTAAGTCATGAAAACGAAAGCTCTCGTCACTATTCTCTACATCGTTTTCCTGTTGCTGCCGATCTATTGGTTGCTGAACATGTCCTTGAAAACGAATGAGGAAATTCTCAGTACCTTTAGTCTTTGGCCACAGGATCTGACCTTTGCCAACTATATGGTGATCTTTACAGATCCTAGCTGGTACAACGGCTATATAAATTCAACAATCTATGTGGTGTTGAACACAATTATCACTCTGTTGGTTGCTTTGCCTGCGGCTTATGCTTTCTCGCGCTATAACTTTATGGGCGACAAGCATCTGTTCTTCTGGCTTTTGACCAACAGAATGGCGCCACCAGCGGTTTTTGCCTTGCCGTTCTTCCAACTTTATTCGGCAGTTGGGCTGTTCGATACGCATATTGCGGTGGCTTTGGCGCATTGTCTGTTTAACATTCCGTTGGCTGTCTGGATCCTCGAAGGATTTATGTCCGGTGTGCCGCGTGAGATTGATGAAACCGCTTATATCGATGGTTATTCTTTCCCGCGGTTCTTTACCCGTATTTTCACACCGATGATTTCTTCGGGTATCGGCGTGGCTGCATTCTTCTGCTTCATGTTCTCATGGGTGGAATTGTTGTTGGCCAGAACGCTGACCTCTGTTGATGCCAAGTCAATCTCCGCGACCATGACACGTACCGTATCTGCGTCAGGTCTTGATTGGGGTGTGCTGGCAGCGGCTGGGATATTGACGATTATACCAGGAATTCTGGTGATCTATTTTGTTCGTAACTACATCGCCAAGGGCTTTGCCCTGGGCCGGGTTTAAGAGGGAGTCCGTATCATGGAATTGAACTGGATGGCCTGGACTTGGCCAACGGCTACTTTCTTTATCATCATTGCAACAACGCTTGTTGTGATGACGATATTGGCAATCAAATTTCCAGAAAGGGAAAAGGTTGGAATCCTCAATATTCCAACCACACGTGGAGATCGATTGTTTATCACACTACTGGGCAGTGCTTTTATTCACCTCGGTTGGCTTCTGATGTCAGATATCCAATTGTGGGGAGCCCTCGTCGTAAGCGCTGTCTATGCATTCATCGTTTTTAGATGGGTGTAAACACCTAGAGGGCAAATGTGGGGTGACGAGGCAAACTCGTTTACTGAATGAAGCAACAGGGAGATATAATAATGAAGTCCCGTTATATTGGCGGCGCTCTTACAGCCGTCGCTTTGGTTCTCTCAGCTGGCGCAGCTCATGCGGATACAGCTGCTGCTAAGAACTGGGTAGAAAATGAATTTCAGCCTTCGACTTTGTCCAAAGCTGATCAAATGAAAGAAATGGAGTGGTTTGCAAAAGCTGCTGAGCCTTTCAAAGGCATGGAAATCAATGTAGTTTCCGAAACCATTACAACGCACGAGTACGAATCAAAAACTCTTGCCAAAGCTTTCTATGAAATCACAGGCATCAAGGTTAATCATGACCTGATCGGTGAAGGTGATGTTGTTGAAAAGCTGCAGACACAGATGCAGTCAGGCAAAAACATCTATGATGCCTACATCAACGATTCAGATCTAATTGGTACGCACTATCGTTACCAACAGGTTGTACCGCTTTCTGATTGGATTGCTGGCGAAGGTGCTGAAGTAAGTAACCCGGATCTTGATCTTGGTGATTTCATTGGTACGTCGTTCACCACTGGCCCAGATGGCAAGCTTTATCAGCTTCCTGACCAACAGTTCGCGAACCTTTACTGGTTCCGTTATGACTGGTTCTCTGATCCGGATCTTAAAGCTAAATTTAAAGCAAAATACGGTTATGATCTTGGTGTGCCGGTTAACTGGTCTGCCTACGAAGATATCGCTGACTTCTTTACAAATGACGTGAAAGAAATCGACGGTAAGCCTGTATATGGTCACATGGATTACGGTAAAAAAGATCCATCACTTGGCTGGCGTTTCACCGATGCATGGTTGTCCATGGCTGGTGCTGGCGACAAAAACATTCCAAACGGTATTCCTGTTGATGAATGGGGCATCCGTATGGAAGGTTGCAGCCCGGTTGGCTCTTCCGTTGCACGTGGTGGCGCGACAAACGGCCCGGCTGCTGTTTATTCCGTATCCAAATATGTTGATTGGCTCAAAGCTTACGCTCCACCATCAGCACCAGGTATGACCTTTGGTGAAGCTGGTCCAGTTCCTGCACAGGGTTCTGTTGCTCAGCAGATCTTCTGGTACACCGCCTTTACAGCTGACATGGTGAAAGAAGGTCTTCCAGTTGTGAACGAAGACGGGTCACCAAAATGGCGTATGGCACCTTCCCCGCATGGTCCTTACTGGGAAGAAGGTCAGAAACTTGGTTATCAGGATGCTGGTTCCTGGACACTTATGAAGTCCACTCCAGTTGATCGTCGTAAAGCTGCATGGCTCTACGCACAGTTCACTGTTGCCAAAACTGTTTCTCTGAAGAAAAGTCACGTTGGTCTAACTTTCGTTCGTGAAAGTGACATCCAGCATGAATCCTTTACAGAGCGTGCACCGAAACTTGGTGGTTTGATTGAATTCTATCGTTCACCTGCACGTCTTCAGTGGACGCCAACAGGCATCAATGTTCCTGATTATCCAAAACTTGCACAGCTATGGTGGCAGAACATTGGTGATGCCAGCTCTGGTGCAAAAACACCTCAGGAAGCGATGGATTCACTTGCTGCAGCTCAGGATAAAGTTCTTGGTCGTCTGGAACGCGCAGGCGTACAGGGTGAGTGCGGACCTAAGCTGAACGAAGAAAAAGAAGCCAGCTACTGGCTGAATCAGCCTGGTTCTCCAAAAGCCAAATTGGCTAATGAGAAACCACAGGGTGAAACCGTTGATTATGACGAGCTTGTTAAAAGCTGGAACTAATTAACGCATTTCCTTGCGAATAGAAGGGCCGGAGGATTATTCCTCCGGCCCTTTCTTTTTTGATGGTATGTTTGGTTTGCAGTAATAGTCTACCAAGCTTTGATCGGAGGCGTTAATAAGCTGATGAAACAAATAAAAACAATGCTATCAAGAATGATCCCAACAGTTAAAACTGTTGGCTTCAGTGTGGGTCTGATCAGCGCTTTTTTAGCGCAAAGCCATGCATCGTCTGATGACTATCTTATTCTAAACGCGCAAATTTATACTGTTGATAAAAAAATGCCGTGGGCCGAAGCCGTTTTGGTCGAAGATGGCGTTATTGCTGCTGTGGGCACGGAAAAGCAGCTTTTTGATATGTTGCAGGCTGGTACTGAAGTTATCGATCTAGGCGGGCGGATGCTTCTGCCAGGGTTTCAGGATCCTCATTTACATGCCCTGGAAGCTGGTATCAATGAAACAGTTTGTTTTCTATCTGCTGAAGGAGCGGAAGAGGTTTATCGTCAGGAAATTGCTTATTGCCTTGATGATCAAAGGGATGTGTCATGGTTTATAGGGGCTGGTGTTTCTATGCCTGCTTTACTGGGAACTGTAGAATCTCCTATGGCGTTTCTGGATCGATTAATTCCTGATCGACCAGCTGTTATCCTTGATAATCTTGGGCATGGTGCATGGGCTAATACCAAGGCGATGCAAGCCGTGGGATATTTGGATTTTCAAGAGACTCCGGGGGAAAATCCACCGGGGGGATTGATTGACCGGGATCCTGTTTCTGGTCGCTTGACGGGTGTTGTTTTTGAAAATGCGCAACAGAAGCTCAGGAATGCAGCCCTTCCACCTACCAAGGGAAATGTTAATTTTGCGTATGAAAGCCTGCTTCAAGCTTTGGATCTGTTAGCGGAGAATGGCATTACAACTGTTAGCGATGCAGGCGGTTACTGGCCAAGGGGGCATCAGGAAGCCTGGATACGAGCTGAAGAGGAAAACCTGCTAACGGTGCGGGCCAGTAATGCGCTTTATCTTTACCCTGATTTACCTTTTGAGGAACAGATAGCCGAATTTCAGAAGCGTTATAGTAATGATCCTGAAAAGCTTTTGCGGTTTAATCAGGCCAAGATCTATGTGGATGGAATTTTATCTCAGGCAACAGGGGCACTTTATCAGCCCTATGAAGCCAGTCTTGATCTCCCGAAAGACTTACAAAGGGGCTTCTTGTATTTTCAGGAAGAGACACTGTTTGATTATGTCAGTGCTCTGAAACAACTAGGGTTTCAGGTTCATTTTCATGCCACGGGGGATCGTGGTGTCGGACTTGCTCTCGATGCTGTGGCGCAAGCAAAAAAAGTAAACTCGCCAACGGATATTCAACATCGAATAACACATCTTTACCTTGTTGATAAAAAAGATGTCTCACGGTTTAGAGAGTTAAATGTTATTACCGATTTTCAGCTCGCACCAAGTTCAACCAATTCGGATACGAAACGATATCTTGCCGGGTTTATTGGCCAAAGAGCAGAAGGCTTAATGCCAGCCCGTAAACTTTACGAAGCGGGGGTTGAGATGGTTCTGAGCAGTGATTGGGATGCGGAAGAGCTGTCACCCCTGATGAAAATCGAAGCTGTACTCACCCAAAGGGATGGTGCCTTTGACCGCGTGGAAACAGTTATCGAAATGATGACGCTCAATGTCGCAAAGCTATTGCAGCACGAGGATAAAACAGGATCAATCGAACCGGGCAAGCTGGCGGACTTTGTTGTACTGGACCGAAATATTCTGGATATACCGATAGATGAGATCGGGGCTGTGAATGTAGAGGCAACGCTTCTTGGCGGAGAGCCGGTTTACGATCCGGAAGGTTTGTTCAAGTAATTGCTTGTCCTACCTCTTGGTTCAAGCTCTTGACCCCAGGGTTTTGAACGGCGATAAAGCTTTTTCTTAAATCTTTATAACAACCGCTATTGGAATGGATCTTTTCCCATGAAGCGTATCTTCTCGGGCGTGCAGCCCACAGGGAACCTACATCTTGGCAATTATCTCGGCGCTATTCGCAACTTTGTGCGCCTGCAGGACGACTATGAGTGCATTTTCTGTGTCGTTGATATGCATGCCATTACTGTCTGGCAAGATCCTAAGCAGTTGACTGATAATACTCGTGAAGTCGTGGCGTCGTATCTGGCGGCGGGCGTTGATCCTGAAAAGCACATTATCTTTAATCAGTCGCAAGTGTCTGCCCACGCCGAGCTTGGCTGGATCTTTAACTGTGTGTCCCGGATTGGTTGGTTGAACCGGATGACGCAGTTTAAGGACAAGGCCGGGAAAAATCGGGAGAAAGCATCCACAGGCCTTTATGTATACCCGAACCTGATGGCTGCGGATATTCTTGCCTACAAAGCAACCCACGTGCCGGTTGGTGAAGATCAAAAACAGCATCTTGAGTTAACACGAGATATCGCCATTAAGTTCAACAACGACTTTAACGTTGATCTTTTCCCTGTGCCGGAACCTCTAATTTTTGGTGCTGCAACACGCATCATGTCTTTGCGAGACGGTAGCAAGAAGATGAGTAAGTCTGACCCGTCTGATTACAGCCGTATCACCATGATGGATGATGCTGATACTGTTGCTAAAAAAATCAAGAAGGCAACCAGCGATCCGCATTTGATTCCCGGTGCGGAGGTTTTGGATGAAAATGGTAAGTTACTTGACGATGCCCGCAAAGAGCGTCCGGAAGCTTTTAATCTGTTGTCCATTTATGCGGCGTTGAACGACAAAGAACTTTCGGATGTCCTTGGCGAATTTGAAGGTAAGGGCTTTGCTGACTTCAAAAAATCCCTGACAGAAGTTGCGGTTACCAAGCTGGGACCGATGGGGTCGGAAATGAAACGATTGATGGATGATAAATCATACGTTGATTCTGTGCTCAAACAAGGGGCTGATCGGGCCGCTAAATTGGCAGAACCTGTGATGAAGGAAGTTTTTGACGCTGTTGGATTTTTGCGTCCTTGAGCAGGTAAAACACTGAATTATATGGCACCAGTATAAAAAATTACTGGCACCAAATTTATAGTCGAAAGGGCATCTGGTGAATATCGGATGCCCTTTTTGATTGGGAAAGGTTTGAAAAGTAAAGAAACGTTGTGTTTTTATAATTGGTCAAATTAAAAAAATATTAAGCAAAAAGTTGAAAAATAAAGAAAATATTCAATGGACCCCTTTTCCTTTTTCGTGAAGCAGGATAGATTTCTTTAGGGGTGCTCCCTTGAAAGCCTATGAATAAAAACTTTCTGCCTGAAACGGTAGAACAGGGTAGAGCTAAATGAAAACCTGTGAAAAGGGCGATTGACGGCAATGCAAATCTATCTGCCGATCGCTGAGATATCTGTCGACATAATCCTCTTATTGGCAATGGGAGGCGGTGTCGGATTGCTTTCGGGGATATTTGGTGTTGGGGGCGGCTTTCTAATGACGCCAATCCTGATATTTGTCGGTGTTCCCCCGGCTGTTGCTGTTGCAACACAAGCAAACAATGTAATCGCGTCTTCGGTTTCCGGTGTTTTTGCCCATTGGAAACGGGGAAATGTTGATTTTCTGATGGGTTGGATACTTCTGATCGGTGGCTTTATCGGGTCCACACTTGGTGTTGGTCTGTTTACTTTCCTTAAAAGCCTTGGGCAAATCGACCTCGTTATTAACCTTTCCTATGTGATTTTTCTGGGCACTATTGGGTTATTGATGATGCTCGAAGGCATCAAGGCCGTGTTCCGACGCAGAAAATCGGGGGGGGCTTCCCGCGGAAAACTTCACGAACACAACTGGTTCCATGGTTTGCCGTTGAAAATGAGGTTCCGTAAGTCACGCCTTTATATTTCGGCTCTTCTGCCCTTTGGAATTGGGTTTTTTGTTGGTGTTCTCTCTGCGATTATGGGCGTTGGCGGCGGGTTTATTCTTGTTCCGGCAATGATCTATATGCTGGGCATGCCGACAGCGATGGTTATTGGGACGTCGCTGTTCCAGATCATTTTCGTAGCCGCGAACGTTACTTTTTTACAGGCAGCCCAGAATCAGACCGTTGATGTTGTTCTTGCGCTCTTGCTTCTGGTCGGCTCTGTACTCGGAGCACAGGTTGGTACACGGATCGGCGCCAAGATGCAGGGTGACTGGCTACGTCTGTTGCTTGGCATTCTCGTTGTTATGGTTTGTGGCAAGCTATTCCTTGATCTTCTGATCGAACCCGCTGATCTCTATGCACTGGAGATGGCAGAATGATATCCTTGGTGATTTCTCTGGTGCATCGACTTTTTTCTGTGAGCGGGATCGACGTTCTAAAAGTGCTTGCGGCAGTCGGATTTTCATCTTTTTTTGTTCTATCCGCAAAAGAATCGAAGGCAATTGAAGCTGATCTTTCCAGTCATCTTGTTGCGATTACAGCGGGGTTCTCCGGGGACCGCATTCTTTTATTTGGAAGTATCAATTCCCCTGGCGAAGTTATTGTCGTTGTCAGAGGGCCAGATACGGACTTTAAGGTACAGCGAAAAGGTCAGGTTGCCGGGATCTGGATGAACACGGCTTCGATGAAGTTTGAAAGTGTTCCAAGTTTTTATTCTATCGCATCGACTGGCCCAATTGAAGAAATATCGTCTTCGGCGACGCGCGCACTTAACGCCATTGGCTTTGATAATATCGGCCTTGAGCTTCCGGTAACAAAAGCTGCTGGTAAGCTCGCTGATTCGTGGAAAGACGCCTTGCTTCGGAACCTGCTCCGCAGTGGAAATTACCAGTTGGAAAATGCGGAAATCGTTTTTTTGGGTGAACATCTTTTCCGCACAGAGTTCGAATTACCTGCAAATGTACCCACGGGAACTTACTCTGTGAGTGTTTATCACCTGCGCGATGGTCAAATCATTGATGCGCGGACGACACCCCTGACGGTATCAAAAATTGGTGTCGAAGCTGAAATTTATGACTATGCACATCTTCATAGTGCAATGTATGGTGTTATTGCTATTGTGATTGCTTTGGTATCCGGCTGGATCGGTCATTTAATTTTCCGCAAGGGATAAGGTATGAGTGAAACAGAATCGACAGAACTGAAAATTGATCAAGAAACTGACGGTAAAAAATGCCGGGATCATGGATCTACAGATCGAATTTTCCTGGTTGTCGTTGATGACAGTGATGAAATGCTACAAGCGATGCGTTTTGCGTGCCGACGGGCGTTGCATACAGGCGGGCGGGTTGCGCTGTTGTATGTCATTGAACCTGCCGAGTTTAATCACTGGGCGGCTGTCGGGGATTTGATGCAGGAAGAAGCACGCACCGAAGCCGAGGCTCTCTTGAATAAACTCGGTGAAGAAGTACTTGAATATTCAGGACAAATCCCCGTGCTCTACATGCGCGAAGGCGATCGTCGTGATGAATTGGTCAAGCTTGTTAACGAAGATGATCAGATTTCTATTCTGGTGTTGGGCGCGAGCTCCGGGTCCGGAGGGCCGGGACCACTTTTGACAGCGCTGATGGGAAAACATATCGGTAAATTGCGTGTGCCGATTACGGTTGTGCCCGATAATCTGGAGCCTGCTGAAATTGACGAGATCAGTTAAAGAAATATTCTATATGAATATTCATTGTGGATAGGGGCTTGAATAGCCCCTATAAGATTACATATAAGAACAACAATCCCAGACCGATTTTAAACGAGCAAGATATGTTTATCCAAACAGAACAGACGCCAAACCCGGCCACGCTAAAGTTTTTACCCGGATGCCCGGTGCTTGATGGCGGTACGGCTTTTTTTGAAGCGAAAGAAGCTGCTTCTAACTCTCCTCTTGCTCTTAGATTGTTTGAAATCGAAGGTGTAACCGGCGTGTTTTTTGGTGGTGACTTCATTACGATCACAAAAGCAGAAGACAAAGAATGGTACATCTTGAAACCATCCATTCTCGGCACAATCATGGAGCACTTCACCGCAGGGCGCCCTGTTATAACTGATGCATCTGAAGCAATGTCTTCTCATGCTGAAGCAAGTGATGAAGACGATGATGAGATCGTGTCCCAGATTAAAGAGCTTTTGGATACGCGTGTGCGCCCAGCTGTTGCACAAGACGGCGGCGATATTGTTTTCCACGGTTTTGAAAACGGCATTGTTTATCTTCATATGCAAGGGGCCTGCGCAGGGTGCCCAAGTTCTACTGCGACCCTGAAAATGGGAATCGAGAACATGCTGCGTCATTACATCCCTGAAGTATCTGAAGTGCGCGCCAGTGCTTAGGTATTGAACTGATTTCCAAAACACAAAAAGCCCGGTGTTGATTATTCAGCTCCGGGCTTTTTGTATGGGGTAATATTTTTCATTCAGGGAATGTAATATTGTTGTCCAAACCAGCGCCAGCGTCCGTTTGGGCCAAGCATTGTGCAGTTAATACGGGCTCTTCCTTGTTTGAAAGGCTCTGTTAATCTGACTTCAATACGCCCGCCACCAAGTTCCTGTAATGATAGCTCTCCTTGCGAGCTGTAGCAATTCAGTCCGCGATAAGATCCGTCTTCACGAGGTTTTATTTCCGGACCAATTGTGAAGCCGAAAAGCGGTGGGTTAGTGGCGTCGCTAAGGGTTAAATCTTCAGGTAAAACTGCGGTGACTGGCAACGGCAGACTGTTAATGGCTAGTTTGAAGCGGTCGATTGGGCCAAACCGGTCATTGAATGGATAGCGTGGTAAAGACATAAGGTTGGCATTGCGAGCAATAGCGCCAGAATGCTGACCAAATGCTGCTTTGAAACCATTTGCTTTCAAGGTGCTTTGCAGGCCATTGCTGATTTCACCGTAGGGGTAAGCAAATAGATTGGGTTGTTTTCCTAAAGCCCGTCTGAAGGTCTGATTGGATTTATCGATTGCCTGTTTTTGCTCTTCGACGGATAAATGCGCAATGTGCCGAAGTTCGTTGGCGTGACTGCCAATTGTTACAAGTGGGTCCGAGGCTAGCTCTCTTATTTGAGACCAGGACATATAACCGGGCCGGTTTTGATCTACTGCAGATGTTGTTACAAAAAGGGTGACCGCAAGGTTCGCTTTTTTAAATTCAGGCCAGGCGCTTTCATAGAAAGAAATATAGGCATCGTCGATAGTGATCGCAATCGCACGCTCTGGCAGCGGCAGATTCTGTGTGATGGCATCTACGATATTTGAGAGAGGTAAGATATTGTAGCGACTGTCTTGAAGTTCCTGGATGTGGCTCGTTAATGTTGATATCGACGTGCTGGTTGTCGGGTATCGGGTTTCTCCAAAGCGTTGGTACATAACAACGACAGCGCCATTTTTGGCTTCACCTGTTGTTTCATTGTCTTGTGAAAAGACTGCCTTTTGAAAGCCGATGATACCTGTGATGACGGTAAGGATAAGATAAAATAATTGAAAGCGTTTCAGGTTAAACATAGGGGGTTATTTCTATTTCTTTGTCTGTCAGTGTTGCTTTGATATTGGCCAATTGGTTAGCGCAATATCATTAAGGTATCATCAATGATTGTCTTTAATTGTAACAAAGCCAGATCACGGATATAAGCCATTATGTTATTTTGCCTATGCTATGGGCTAAGTTAACTTGAGTGTCAAAGGGATGATTTCGCGATAATGCGTGCTGATAGTTCATTGTTACTTGGTTTGGATACTGCGGGATCTTCTTGCTCCGTTGCGATTATCGACAAAGGCCATGTTCTGGCTTCTCGAGTAGAGCCCATGCGACGGGGACAGTCCGAACGCCTTTTGCCGATTGTGCAAGACTTGTTGGCAGAAACGGGCAAAGATCTGATGGATATGGATGGTTTTGCGGTTACAACAGGCCCTGGCGGTTTTACGGGTGTTCGAATTGGTTTGGCAGCGGCTCAAGGGTTTGCTCTTGCCTGTAACAAATCACTTGTCGGGGTTAATAACTTTGAAGTGTTGGCCCGTGATGTCCCTGTTGATGAAAAAGGTGTTGATACACAAATCGTTGTTGTAATAGATGCCAAACGTGCAGATTTATTTGTTCAAAGTTTTGATTCAAAACTCGTGCCTTTGACAGCGCCGTTTGCTTCGCTTCCCGAGAATCTTAATGATCAGCTACCTGATGGTAATCTATTGCTGGTCGGCGATGGCGTTGATCAGGTGGCTGAAGATTTGAAAACGGCAGGGCGTTCGATTAATTTCTCTAAAGCCTCTGCCAATGCGGATGCCGGGAACTTGTTACGGTGCGCTTTGGAGCAGAAACTTTTTGAGCAGGAAAAACAATCTGTTGAACCTTTGTATTTGCGGGCTCCGGATGTGTCGTTACCCAAAGACAAAACGACTTTCTAGATGATGCTATGAGCAGCTCTGAAAAAATAATTCAGTGCGGTGTTGAGCATGCAGACCTGTTGGCTGAAATGCACCTGAGGTCATTTTCTTCTTCTGCGTGGAAAGCCAAGGATATTTCGGCAATACTTGTTCAGAAAGCCAATAGTGGCTTGATCTATTGTCATGATGAAAAACCGGTTGGTTTTATTCTTTGGCAAGAAGTTGTCGGCGAAGCTGAAATATTGACCTTTTGTGTTGATCCGAGCTCAAGGGGACTGGGGTTTGCCAAGAAGATAATACTCGAGATGTTTGAAATATTTCGTCAAGCATCTGTTAATAAGGTGTTTTTAGAAGTTTCCGAAGAAAATATCGTTGCGCTTTCTCTTTATCGGGCGATGGGGTTTTCTGAAATTGCACGGAGATCCAAATACTACCACAAATCTGATGGAACTGCCGTTGATGCAGTTGTTATGTCTGTGGATATTTAAAACCTTCAAGAAATTCTTAGCATAGACACCATAATCATAAATATTTTATGCGAACTAACTTGAAAGTTACATAAAATAACTTTAATTCACTTACTGGTATGTTATGAACTAAATAATATTTTGATCATTATAAGATAACTTTGTATTGGGAAAGAACAGTCATACTATGTCTGAAGATAACTCCTCATTAGAATTAGTAGAGCTTACTACGAGTCTTGTTTCTGCACATGTTTCCAACAATTCTGTTGCAATGTCAGATTTGCCTCAATTAATTCGCGAGGTATATGGCACCCTGTCTACCTTGGGTCAGGAAGAGAAAAAAGAACCTGAGCGGCCAACACCTGCTGTATCCGTTAAAAAATCCATTACACCGGAATTCATTGTCTGTCTGGAAGACGGTAAAAAGCTCAAAATGCTTAAGCGTCACTTGAAAACGGCTTACAACATGACGCCGGAAGAATATCGCGAACGTTGGGGCTTGCCACAAGACTATCCAATGGTTGCCCCTAACTATGCGAAACAGCGTAGTTCTTTGGCAAAACAGATTGGCTTGGGGACAAAAGCAAACAGAACAAAGTAATCAAATTTCTTTGAACTGATATGTCTTAAAAAATGCGCTATCGGGCTTTTCTCGGTAGCGCATTTTGTGTAAATTAGAATTATTCAAAAAAGTAACCGTATTCATTAACGACGACTTCAGGGTAATTATGGCATCAAAACTGGAAGTTCTTTGTGCTGAAAAAGGTCTGAAAATGACCGAACAGCGAAGAGTTATCGCAAGGGTTCTTTCTGATTCTACGGATCACCCTGATGTGGAACAGGTTTATCACCGTGCTTCCAAACTAGACTCGAAGATTTCTATTGCGACAGTCTATCGGACAGTAAAACTGTTTGAAGAAGCTAACATACTGGAACGACATGATTTTGGCGATGGGCGTGCCCGTTACGAAGAAGCAACGGAGCAAGTTCACGATCACCTGATTGATGTGAATTCAGGTGAAGTGTTGGAATTTTCTGATGATGAGATTCATGAGCTCTTGAGTAAAATGGCGCAAAAGCTTGGTTATCGACTGGTCGATCACCGCCTTGAACTTTATGCTGTTCGTGAAGGCTGTAGTGCAATAAAATAGACACAATTTTCTGGCACAGTCCTCGCCATGTTTAAATTCGCCATGTCTATTTCCAGGGAACACGCTGAGCATGAATGAGGGTAATTCACGACCCGTCGATGTAACTGCGGGACAACTCACGATCCGTTTGGCCGAAAGCGAACGGGAAGTTTTGGCCGCGCAGAATCTGCGATATGATATTTTTTATCGCGAGAATTCCGCTCAACCCACACCAGAGATGGAAGCCCAGAGTCGGGACTTTGATAGCTTTGATCCTTTCTGCGATCATTTGCTTGTTTTCGACAATGAGAAAGGGACAGGGCCCGAGGCTGTTGTTGGCACCTATCGTGTAATGCGTCGTGAAGGTGCGGAAAAGCGCGGGCAGTTTTATTCTGTCGATGAATTTAATCTGGAGAAATTGCTGAATTTTGATGGAGAAATTCTTGAATTGGGCCGATCCTGTATCGATCAGGAGTATCGGCGTGGTTCGACAATGCAGCTTTTGTGGCGTGGTATTGCCCAGTATGTTTTCACCTATGATATTCGGTATATGTTTGGTTGCGCAAGTTTGCATGGCATTGATCCAGAGCAAATGAAACTGCCTTTATCGTATCTCTATCATAATCACTTGGCAGAGACTGCCATCCGCCCCAAAGCGCTGCCGGAAAGATTTAGTTCCATGAATCTTATGCCTGCGGATCAGATTGATCCCAAGGCAGCCATTAAAGAGCTACCGCCTTTGATTAAGGGGTATCTAAGGCTTGGTGGTGTTATCGGAGATGGCGCCGTGATTGATGAACAGTTTGGCACCACGGATGTTTGTGTGATTGTTGAAACAAGCCGGGTGACAGACAAGTACTATAAACACTATCGCCGTGAAACGGACAATGCAGCACAACAGGTAGCATGATATGTCGGACATCGCTGTAGCTTCTGGTTTGGGATCTGATTTAAGAGCCTCTTGCCGTTTGGTTGTGTATGTCCTTTTCACTTTGGCTTTGATGCCGCTACAACTTTTGCTTTTGCTGCTGCGGTTGCCGGGACGGTATAAACTGCCTCTGTGGTATCACAACGCGACCTGTTTCTTGAATGGTATCAAGATCGTCACCCGTGGACAGCAAAGTACGCGACAGCCGACACTCTATGTATCCAACCATGTTTCCTATCTGGATATTTCTATTCTGGGTAGTTTGATTGACGGGCACTTCGTTGCGAAGTCCGAGGTTGGTAATTGGCCGTTTTTTGGCTGGCTTGCCAAGCTATCCGGCACAGTTTTTATTCAGCGCCGCCGACATAAATCCAGCGAAAGTCGCGATAACATGGCGAAGCGTCTTGGGAATGGGCGTGATCTGATTTTATTTCCCGAGGGAACGTCAAGCGACGGTACCCGGGTGTTGCCTTTTAAATCGGCTCTCTTTTCAGTTGCCCAGGCATCCGAAAACGATAGCCCCTTGCTGGTTCAGCCAATCTCTATTACATACACCCGGTTGGATGGTATGCCGATGGGCCGCTTATGGCGTCCTTTTTATGCTTGGTATGGTGATATGGAATTGCCCGGGCATTTATGGCATGCGCTGGCGATGGGGGTTTTAACTGTCGAGGTTGAGTTCCTGGAGCCAGTAGAAGCGAGTTTTTTCGCCAATCGGAAAGCGATGGCCAGTCATTGTCATAAGGCAGTGTCGGGTGGTGTTTCTGATGCTCTGAGAGGGCAGCGATTACAGATAGCTTCAAATCCCAACAGATGGTAATTTAACAAGGTGTCAGAACGGTTTATTCATAAATATACCGAATATGATGCTAGGCTGAATTGGTAATTACGTTGGCGAAAAAGCTCTATATTAAGACCTATGGCTGTCAAATGAACGTCTATGATACTGTTCGTATGACAGATGTTCTGGCCCCTTTGGGATACAAGACTGTGGATAGCCCCGATACGGCGGACATGGTTATTCTCAATACTTGCCATATCCGTGAAAAGGCTTCTGAAAAGGTCTTTTCTGAACTTGGCCAGCTCAGACGGCTCAAAGAAAAGCGCGAATCCGATGGTGATCGCATGCTGATTGGTGTCGCCGGTTGTGTGGCGCAGGCTGAAGGTGAAGAGATTTTACGCCGTGCGAAACAGGTCGATATGGTGTTTGGTCCGCAAACCTATCATCGGCTGCCTGAAATGGTCACCAAGGCGCTGGGCAATACTTCTGGTCGAGGAATTTCCGATACGGATTTTCCCGTAGAATCCAAATTTGACTTTTTGCCTGAAGAAAGCCAGACACATGGTCCTTCTGCTTTTCTCTCTGTGCAGGAAGGTTGTGACAAGTTCTGTACTTTCTGTGTTGTTCCCTATACCCGCGGTGCTGAATTTTCACGCCCGGTAACCGCGATTGTTGATGAAGCCAAACGTCTGGTTGCCAATGGAACGCGTGAGATTACGTTGCTTGGGCAAAATGTGAACGGTTTCCACGGCGAAGCAGCCGACGGCAAAACGTGGCGTTTGGGGCGTCTGCTCAGAGAACTAGCAGACGTTGATGGTATTGAGCGCCTTCGCTACGTTACCTCACACCCAAATGATATGGATGATGAGCTTATCGAAACCCATCGTGATCTATCTGAATTGATGCCGTATCTTCATTTGCCGATCCAAAGTGGCTCTGACCGCATATTGGAAATGATGAATCGCAAACACACTGGCGATGAATATCGCCGGGTAATCGATAAGCTTCGGGATGCCTGTCCTGAGCTGGCGCTGTCATCTGACTTTATTGTCGGTTTTCCGGGCGAAAGTGATCAGGATTTTGCTGATACACTGCGTTTGGTTACTGATATTAATTATGCTCAGGCCTATTCTTTCAAATATAGCCCGCGTCCGGGAACACCGGCTGCTGGTATTGATGCGCAGGTCCCGGAAGATGTTAAGTCGAAACGTCTTGCAATGTTACAGGAACTGCTCAATGCGCAGCAAATGGCGTTTAATCAAAGTATGATCGGGAAAACACTTTCGGTTCTAATTGAACGTAAAGGTCGTGAAGCAGGTCAACTGGGTGGACGTAGTCCTTATATGCAGTCTGTCTTTGTACAGGCGCCAGAGCGCCTGATGGGGCAAATTGTTGATGTCAAAATTGAAACAGCAAAACCAAATTCTTTAACAGGTTCAGTAGTAACAGGTGACTTTGGCGTTTTTGACGCGCATAATATGGAACATGCCAAAGCCGGAATGGAGGGACGCATTTGACAGCCAGAGCTCGTAACGGACAAGCCGCCCGTGGTACACGGCAGAATAAATTAATTGAGTTTGATGATAATAGCCTTCTCCCCATGCTTTATGGGGAACATGATCAGCATCTAGTTCGATTGGAACAGCACCTTGATGTGGATCTCGCTTCGCGTGGAAATCAAGTATCAATAAGCGGTAGTAAAGATTCTGTAGCGACAGCAAAGGTTGTTTTAAAAGCATTGTACGAACGATTGCAAAAGGGTCTGGATGTTGGCGATGGCGAGGTTGATGCCGTTGTTCGCATGGCGCAAATAACACCGGATGTTGATGAAACCGAAAAAGCGGTAGAATCAACACATGGGGATGAGCTGGCGATTGTTACCCGTAAAAGACGCCTTAACCCCCGGTCTCCCGGACAAGCAGCTTATATCAAGGCAATGCAACGTCATGAGTTGGTGTTTGGTGTCGGGCCTGCCGGAACGGGGAAAACCTACATGGCGGTTGCCTATGGGGTTTCCCTTTTGCTGAACGGGGATGTTGAGCGCATTATTCTCTCTCGCCCTGCTGTTGAGGCCGGTGAACGTCTGGGCTTTTTGCCTGGAGATATGAAGGATAAGGTCGATCCTTATCTGCGTCCGCTTTATGATGCGCTTCACGATATGCTGCCTTCGGATCAGGTCATGAGCCGATTGGAAAACGGCGAGATCGAGATTGCACCTCTTGCCTTTATGCGTGGGCGAACACTGTCGAATGCCTTCGTTATTCTTGACGAGGCCCAGAACACGACCCCTGTGCAGATGAAAATGTTCCTGACTCGACTTGGCGAGCGTTCTCGCATGGTCGTGACGGGTGATATGTCACAGGTGGATCTGCCAAAAGGGCAATTGTCCGGACTTCGGGATGCGTCACATACTCTTGCCAAGTTGGAAGAGGTGGGCTTTGTTCAGTTTGCTCATGCAGATATTGTTCGGCATGAGTTGGTTACAAAAATTGTACGTGCCTATGATAATCGTCAGAACAAGGGCGATGGAGAAGAAAGAGATTTCTTTGATGGCTGATAAGCCAGAGATTTACCTGATTTCAAAGGTTCCGAGAAGTGTCTGACCTTATCATGACCGAAGCTATGGAGCGGTCTTTGAGTGATGAAGGTGTATCTTTTATGTCTTCGGGACTCGAGGTTGCTGTTGAGCTGAGAGAATCTCAGTGGGCTGATAAGCTCCCTCATTATCAGGCACTTATCCATCGGGCTGTAATTGCCTCTTATGTCTTTGCCGGATTTTCTGCTGAGCCTTCTTCGTCTGAGACAACGTTAATTTCGGAAGCGGAATTATCTGTTGTTCTTGCAAACGATGTTTCTGTTCAGGCATTAAACAAGGAATATCGCGGTAAAGACAAACCTACAAATGTGTTGTCTTTCTCTACTTTGGATGACCCGGATGAGGCAGATTTGGCCTCTCAACGCGGTGTTTTGCCTCTTGGGGATATAGTTTTGTCTCTGGAAACCTTGATTTTAGAAGCAAATGAGCAATCTAAAAGACTGGAAGATCATTTCACGCATCTTTTGGTGCATGGTGTTTTGCACTTACTGGGGTATGATCATATTGACGATGATGATGCGTTTGAGATGGAAGGGCTTGAGGTAGATATTTTGAATAGGCTTGGCGTTGGAAACCCTTATGAGCTTGGTGACAAGCGATTTGTTGAGGGTGCGATAGATGAGTGAAATATCGGGTAATAGTAAATCGCTGCGCGACCAGGATGCAGAGGCATCGTCGCGCGGCGGACTATGGAATTGGTTAACACGCAGCTTTGGATTTAAAAATGGCGATTCCAGTTTTCGCGAGACGATGGAAGAGATCATTGAAGAGATTGAAGGCAGTGAAGACGAGGCGGCGTCATCTACGCCGATTGGTGAAGACGAGCGCGTTATGCTCGGAAATATCCTCAAGCTTCGACATCTGACCTGTTCTGATGTCATGGTGCCTCGGGCTGACATTATTGCTGTGGATCTGGATACATCCATCGGCGATTTGATTGATATGATGAGCCGTGCAGGCCATTCAAGGCTGCCGGTGTTCCGCGAAACCTTGGACGATGTCATTGGTATGGTTCATATCAAGGACGTTTTGGAATATTCCAAAGGTGCTCGTAACCCCAATCTTGCCAGCATCGTACGCCGTGTTTTAATCATTGCCCCTTCCATGCGAGCCATTGATTTGCTTCTGGAGATGCGTATGTCGCGCGTCCACATGGCGCTGATCGTTGACGAATTTGGTGGTATCGATGGCCTTGTAACCATTGAAGATCTTGTTGAAGAGATCGTCGGCGAGATAGAGGATGAGCATGACACTGATGAAGGACCGAGGCTATATCCACGCCCGGACGGCTCATTCATCGCTGACGCACGTTGCCCAATAGGTGAGTTGGAAGAGAAAATTGGCCCCATTCTGACAGATGAAGAGCGTGACGAAGATATCGACACGCTTGGTGGTGTTGTTTTTTGGCTTGCAGATCGGGTGCCTGCACGAGGTGAGTTGATCGAACATGAAGAAACCGCGGTTATGTTCGAGGTATTGGACGCAGATCCGCGCAGAATCAAGCGTTTGAAGGTATGGAAGAACACGCTAACAGATAGCGAAGAACAAGAAGAAGGCTAGCCGATATGGTTATGGGGCGGGGGTTGGCTGGTATCTATAGCCTGAGTGATAAGTTGCAATCAATCACAGGATGGAAGCGTTATGCGATTGCTGCCGGCTTGGGCGGACTATCAGCAACAGCCTTTGCGCCTTTGTTTCTCATCCCTCTTTTGATCCCCGCGTTTGTTGGCTTGCTTTGGCTCTGGAAGGGGGCTGAAACTCCGAAAAAGGCTGCCTTTATCGGATGGGCTTTTGGGACAGGATATTTTGCTGTTGGCCTCTATTGGGTCGGCGCTGCTTTTTTGGTGAACACTGCCCGCCATGCCTGGTTAATGCCTTTTGCAATTCTTGCTTTAGCCGCAGGCATGGGGCTTTTTCATCTTCTCGTTGGCTATGCAATGGGGCGACTGAAGTTCCGGGGGGTAGAGCGGGTTTTGGCCTTTACAGCTATCTGGCTTTTTATTGAGTGGTTGAGGTCCTGGATTTTTACCGGATTTCCTTGGAATCTGATTGGCTCGGTCTGGACCTTCTCTGATCATATGCTTCAGTTCGCAAGCTTAACTGGCGTATGGGGGCTTAGTGTTCTCTCTCTGCTTGTTGCCAGTGCAGCTTCGGTATTGTTCGAAGATAAAAGCCTTCCTTTTGCTGAGATGAAGCGTCGGGTTGCTTTTGTACTTGTTGTGTTGTGCATGCCTTTAGTGATTTGGGGGTATGGTGCTTTTCGATTGAGTGCGGCGTCAACAGGTGCAGAGGCCTTTGTTGACAACATAAAAATGCGCTTGGTTCAGCCCAATATTCCTCAGGAAGATAAATGGAAGCCTGACTTGCGTGGTGAGCATATTGTTACGCAAATGCAATTAAGCGCACGCGAGGGGTTTAAAGATATTACCCATGTAATTTGGGCAGAAACAGCCGTACCATTTTTGTTGTCTGGTGACAAAGAGCTGCGATCAGTTGTCTCAAGAGTTGTCCCGCCTTCAGGGTATTTGATCACAGGGGCTCCAAGAGTCGAAGAGCTATCAGTTGATGGTGGAGTTGAACGGAGTTTTCGCAATTCCATGCATGTTCTCGACCGGCGTGGCGAAATTGTCGATACTTACGACAAATTTCATCTCGTTCCTTTTGGTGAATACGTGCCTTTGAAAAGTTGGCTACCCTTTCTCAAAAAAATGACCGCGGGTAGTTCAGATTTTACTCCGGGTGAAGGGCTTCGAACAATGAGTGTTCCAGGCCTTCCTGCGATGAGTATGTTGATTTGTTATGAAATTATCTTCCCCGGCGCTGTCGCTAAGTCTTCTGAAAGACCAGATTGGATACTCAATTCAACCAACGATGGCTGGTTTGGAATAACCAGCGGCCCTTATCAGCACTTTGGTATGGCACAACTCAGGGCTGTCGAAGAGGGTTTGCCTGTGATTCGTGTTGCGAATACGGGTATATCAGCCTCGATCGATCCTTATGGGCGTGTTGTTAAGAGCCTTGGTTTAGGAGAAAAGGGCATTGTTGATACTGGGTTACCTAAAAAAGTATCAGGGAAAACGTTGTTTTCTATCATTGGCAATTTCTCTGTGTTGATACTGATCGCTCTCTTGCTGCTACCACTGGTAATCAGGCGAAAAAGCGGAGGGCGACCCTAAAAATACACTCTTTTGTAAGAAATAAGTTGACTACATACGATAGTATGCATAAATATACTCGTATAGATGGTTGCTTGTGTGCAGTTTAGAAAGAGTGGAATTATGGGTCGAGTACAAGAAAACGAACCAGTTCGTGGTAAAGGCAAACCAAATCCTGTTGACGTTCATGTCGGCAGCAGAGTCCGATTGCGTCGGACGCTTCTTGGTATGAGTCAGGAAAAGCTTGGCGAAGCTATTGGTCTGACTTTCCAGCAAGTTCAAAAGTACGAGCGTGGGGCAAACCGTGTTGGCGCCAGTCGTTTATATGACTTGGCTCGTGTTCTCGAGGTACCGGTTGGTTATTTCTTTGCGGATATGCCTGATGAAGTTGCTTCGCAGTCACCCGTTCGCTTGCGCGAAATGAGTGAAGAAAAGGTTGAAGCTTTTGTTCATGAAGCTGATCCAATGGCGAAGCGTGAAACGCTTGAGTTGGTCAGGGCTTATTACAAGATCGTTGATCCGCATGTGCGCAAACGTCTTTTCGAAATGACAAAAGCATTGGGTACTGCGGCAGAAACTGCTTCTGAGGAAGCCGCAAACTCTTAAGTTTTATTAAGACATTGCAGAAAATATCTGCTTAATGATTGATTTCAGCATGAATCGATAATTAAGCATTGCATTATAGAGCGCGATCAGGCATTCCTGATCGCGTTTTGCATTATATGCATTTTGCGTTATATAGTGCATTTGGTCGGGCATGGGTCGCATTATCGTTATTTTCCGGTGCCACGGTCAATTTTTTAATTAATCATATAGAAAGGGGTTGTCGTGCGACTTGGCAGCTATCTTTTCACAAGCGAGTCCGTGTCTGAAGGACACCCTGACAAAGTTTGTGATCGCGTATCAGATTCTATCGTAGATCTATACCTCTCTCACGACCCGCAGTCCCGTATTGCGGTTGAGACACTTGCAACAACAAACCGGATCGTTTTGGCCGGTGAAGTTCGTGGTCCTGCTTCAGTGACGCCTGACGTTATTGAAGAAGTGGCTCGTCAGGCTGTTCGTGACATTGGCTATGAACAAGACGGTTTTCATTGGAAAAACATGGATGTACAGAATTTCATCCATGAGCAGTCCGTGGATATCGCCCAGGGCGTTGATGCCGCTGGTAATAAAGACGAAGGTGCTGGTGACCAAGGTATTATGTTCGGTTATGCCTGTAAGGAAACCGATGGTTACATGCCTGCACCAATTTTTTATTCGCATAATATTTTACGTTCCTTGGCTGATGTCCGCCACTCTGGTGAAGAGCCAGGCTTGGGACCAGATGCGAAAAGCCAGGTTACGCTGGAATATGTCGACGGCAAACCTGTTCGTGCGACGTCTGTGGTTGTGTCTACTCAGCATGCTGAGGGTATGGATAGCGATCAGATTCGTGAAATCGTCCGCCGTCACGTCGAAAAAGAGCTTCCACAGGGCTGGATGTGTTCTGATGATGAATTTTATGTGAATCCAACAGGCCGCTTTGTTATTGGTGGTCCTGATGGCGATGCTGGTCTTACTGGCCGTAAGATTATCGTTGATACATACGGTGGTGCTGCACCGCACGGTGGTGGTGCTTTCTCTGGTAAAGACCCGACCAAGGTTGACCGTTCAGCTGCTTATGCAGCGCGCTATCTTGCGAAGAATGTTGTTGGTGCTGGCCTTGCCGAGCGTTGTACAATTCAGGTTTCTTACGCAATTGGTGTGTCCAAACCGCTTTCACTTTATGTGAATACTCATGGCACAGGCCAGGTTGATGAGCAGAAGCTTCCAGCTATCCTTATGGATATCATGGATCTTTCTCCGCGCGGTATTCGCGAGCATCTGGCTTTGAACAAGCCTGTTTATGCGCGTACAGCTGCTTATGGCCACTTTGGCCGTCGTCCGGAAGATGATGGAGGCTTCTCATGGGAGCGCCTTGATCTTGTGGATAACCTTAAGTCAGCTTTTAATCTTTAAGAGCTGAAGAAGACGTAGAGTAAAGAAGATGAGCGATCCTGTTAAGCGTAGTACTTTTTATGGCCGACGACAGGGTCGCCCTCTGCGAAAAAAAGCGACAGAGCTTGTTGAGACAGTTCTGCCAAAAATCCAGATAGCGCTGGGGGATCCAGAAAACATCATCCCTTATAATCTGGATGACATGTTCGGGCGATCCGGCCATGAAACATGGCTTGAAATCGGTTTTGGCGGCGGCGAGCATTTGGCCTGGCAGGCAGAACACAATCCTGATGTTAATCTGATCGGGGCCGAGTACTTTATTAATGGGGTAGCCAGCTTACTTGGTCACCTTGATGATAATGGTGCCGAGAATGTTCGTATCTATCGGGGCGATGTACGCGATATGATGCCGTTCTTACCCAAGAATTCCCTGAGTAAGGTTTTCATTCTTTTCCCTGACCCTTGGCATAAAGCCCGTCATAACAAGCGTCGCATTGTCCAGATCGAAACACTGGATCTTCTTGCTGACTTGCTTGTAGACGGTGGTGAACTTCGTATGGCGACGGATGACATGGGTTATCTGCAATGGATGCTTGAGAGAACGGTTCCTCACCCTTTGTTTAGCTGGCAAGCTGAATCAAAAGACGATTGGAACCAGCGTACAGATGACTGGCCTAAAACCCGGTATGAAGAAAAGGCCCTGAAAAAAGGTCTCAAACCAGGGTATCTACGTTTCAAAAGAGTGCCACGGGCATAAATTCTTCAAGATACTGCTATTGTTTAAATGTGTGCTAAATTGCGCTTTTTCTGGTGTTTCAGAAAAGCGCTTGCACTGTAATGGGGCTGAGGTTACAGTGCGCCCGGGACACACTTTGTTGTAGCCCGCTACATCGAAGTTTTGAAAGCGGGCCTTAAGGCCCATTTTTTGTATCTAAATTCAGCGTCTTTTATTGTTTTTTGTCTTTATATCAAGGGCATAACCAAAAACATAAAACGGACGCATATGCAAACGGAGATGAGTTATTGTTAGACGCTAAAGGAGGTACGATACCTCTTCTTGCCAAAACGAGTGACGGTAAAGCTGCCCAGATAGAGCAGATTATAGCCCCGACTCTGGCGTCTATGGGCTTTGATATCGTTCGTGTTATGATTACAGGTGGCGATGAGCGCAAAACGCTGCAGGTGATGGCTGAGCATAGTGATCTGACCGAGATCATGACAGTTGATAACTGTTCAGATATCAGCCGCGCGATTGAGGCTCTTTTGGATGTGGAAGATCCTATCTCCGGCGCTTTTCGTCTGGAAGTAAGTTCCGCTGGTATAGATCGTCCATTAACACGCTTGTCGGATTTTCAGCGCTTTGCCGGCTTTGATGCCAGGATTGAAATGTTGATAAACGTTGATGGGCGCAGACGTTTTAAAGGGCGTCTTCTTGGTGTTGAAGGTGAAGCTATTCATCTTGATCTGGAAGAAGAAGAGGCCGAAGTATATCTGGCTTTTCAGGACATGTCGCGCGCAAAGCTTATTTTGACCGATGAACTGATTGCTGCAGCACAAGCGGGTGGATAGTACGCGCTTGTGAATAATGCGTTGTAGCGAGGTATTGAATACGCCGCGCTATAGGATAAACAAGTAAAGTGATGGTACAGAATATAATTCTGGCTTTCATGATAGATTGAGGATTTGAGGGCAAATGGAAACGACTGCTCTTTATAGAACTGAACTTCTTCAGGTTGCTGAAGCTGTTGCTCGTGAAAAAAGTATTGAGCGCGATGAAGTGCTCGATGCAATGGAGCAGGCTATTTCCAAAGCTGGACGCGCAAAATATGGTCACGAACGCGATATTCGTGCTGAAATTGATCGTAAAACCGGTGAAGTTAGACTGCGCCGTTATACAGAGGTTGTTGAGGAAGTTGAGAACGAACTGACACAAACAACACTCAAAGATGCACGAGTTCGTCAGGCTGATATTGAAATTGGTGAGTTCTTCTTTGATGAGCTTCCGCCAATCGATCTTGGTCGTATTGCTGCGCAGACCGCAAAACAGGTTATTGTGCAAAAAGTTCGCGATGCAGAACGCGCCAGACAGTTCCGTGAATATAAAGACCGTGTTGGTGAAGTTATCAACGGTGTTGTCAAGCGGAACGAGTTTGGCAATGTTACTGTTGACCTGGGTAAAGCCGAAGCCATTATGCGTCGTGATGAAACACTGCCGCGTGAAAACTTCCGTAATGGTGATCGTGTTCGCGCATATATCTATGACGTACGCGAAGAGCCTCGCGGACCACAGATCTTTGTATCACGTTCCCATCCACAGTTCATGGCGAAACTCTTCTCGCAGGAAGTGCCGGAAATCTATGATGGCGTAATTGAGATTAAAGCAGTTGCCCGTGATCCGGGAAGCCGTGCCAAGATTTCTGTTCTTTCTGAAGATGCATCAATTGATCCTGTCGGAGCCTGTGTTGGTTTGCGTGGTAGCCGTGTTCAGGCAATCGTGACAGAGCTTCAGGGTGAGAAAATTGACATTATTCCCTGGTCTCCAGATGTTGCGACATTTGTTGTGAACGCTTTGGCTCCTGCCGAAGTTTCCAAAGTCGTTCTGGACGAAGATTCAAAGCGTATTGAAGTTGTTGTTCCAGATGATCAGCTGTCTCTTGCAATTGGTCGTCGTGGTCAGAACGTGCGCTTGGCTTCTATCCTGACAGGTTGGGATATTGATATCATGACCGACGAAGAGGAATCTCGTCGTCGTCAGGAAGAAATCAAACAGCGTTCTCAAAACTTCATGGATGCACTTGATGTTGATGATGTGATTTCCCATCTTCTTGTTGCCGAAGGTTTTGAAAGCGTTGAGCAGGTTGGATACGTTCCTGTTGATGAGCTTGCCGCGATTGAGGGCTTTGACGAAGATATCGCTGAAGAACTTCGTAATCGTGCCCGTACTTACCTTGAAGCACACGAGAAAGAGCTTGAAGAATCTCGTCAGAACCTGGGTGTTCAGGATGATTTGATGTCTGTTGATGGTCTCACTTCCGAACAGGTTGTTCACTTGGGTGAGCAAGGCGTTAAGACGTTGGACGATCTGGCTGACTTGGCTGGTGATGAGCTTGTTGAGATGCTTGGTGAAGAGCTTGCAATTTCAGAAGATAAAGCTAATGAAATCATCATGGCAGCACGTGCACACTGGTTTGCAGATGAAGATGCAGCTGCTTCTGAGCCTGTTGAGGCGAGTGAATAGATAAAGCCAGAGGATTAGATACTTTGGTTAAGTCTGTAACGACAAAAAAAACTGAGGGAAAGAAGAAGGTTAGAAAGAAGCGGAAGAGCGAGCCTGAAAGACGCTGTATCGCTTCTGGTGATCTTTTCCCTCAGTCGGCCCTGTTGAAATTTGTGATCGGGCCGGACGGAAATGTGGTGCCGGATTTATTCGGAAAACTGCCGGGACGCGGAATCTGGTTGTCTCCAAGCCGGGATATGGTAGAGAAAGCGTGTCATAAACAATTATTCGCTCGTTCGGCTAAAGCGAAGGTCAAAGTGCCCGATGATTTGATCGAGCAACTTGACGCGCAGCTAACGAAACGTTGCCTTGATGCTCTTGGTCTGGCAAAACGTGCAGGACATTTAGTAGCAGGGTTTGAAAAAACGAAAGCTTGGCTTTCTTCAGGGAACGTCAAGATACTTGTACAAGCCGCCGATGCGGCAGAAGATGGGCGCGGTAAAATTCGTGCATTGGCCAGGGCTATTGATCCCGACTTGCCGATAAACGAAACCTTTACCGGGCATGAGCTAGGGCAAGCGCTAGGCCGGGATACCTGGGTACATGTAGCGCTTAGACCGAGTGGAATCGCTGATAGGTTCGCCGCTGATGTGGCGCGGTTGTTAGCTGTAAGAGGAATTGCGGGACATCCCGCCAAAAAAGTAAGTGGACGCCTGAAAGAATGACCTCGAGCAAGGACACCAGTAAGAGCAAAAAGCCGCTGACATTAAGCCGGCCGAATACGCTTGAGTTGAAGAAAACTGTAGAAACCGGCCAGGTTAAGCAGAGTTTTAGCCATGGGCGGTCTAAATCCGTTACTGTGGAAGTAAAACGTAGCCGCACATTCGAGCGCGGTGAGAGTGGGCGCATGGCTGAAGTTACGACGCCAGAGCCAAGCCTGACCGAAGCGCCGGAGCCAGAGAAAAAGGCACCTGCTGCGCCAAAGAAAGCAGCAAAGCCTGTGGCACCGCATGATGATCTGACAAATGCTGAAAAAGCAAAACGTATGCAGGTCCTAGCGGCTGCACGTGAAGCTGAAGAAAGCAAGAAGCAGGCTGTGGAAGAAGAGCAAAAGCGTCTGGAAGAAGAAAACAAACGTAAAGCTGCTATTCAAGCTGAAGAAGATGCGCGTCTCGCTGCGGAAGAAGCTGAGCGCGTAAAAGCCGAAGCTGCTACTGCTCGAGCCGAAAACACTAAAAGTTCAATGGAAAAAGCAGAAGAAGAAGCCAAAGTTGCTGCACGTGTAACCACGGAAGCTCGCAAGAAGCGCGAAGCTGCTGAGCGTGCGCCTGATCCTCGTTCTGCTAAACCAAAGCCAAGACCAAAGAAAAAGCCTAATGTTGCACCAGCATCCGTTGGGGAAGCTATTGCAAATGAACTTGGTGGTCGTGTTAAGCAAGGGAACAAACCTACCTTTGTTCCAAAGCAGGCTACTGATAAAAAAGAGGCCACTGGCGATCGCCGTAATAAAGGCAAACTAACTATATCCAGTGCGACTTCAGATAATGATGGGCGTCAACGTTCATTGGCGTCTGTTAAGCGCCGCCGTCAGAAGAAGCTTCAACAAGAGCGTGGTGGTAATCGCGCAGCGCCGACCAAAGTTTTACGTGAAGTTATCCTGCCTGAAACAATTACAGTTCAGGAACTGGCGAACCGTATGGCCGAACGTGCGACTGAAGTTATCAAACAGCTCATGAAGCTTGGTGTGATGGCAACGATCAATCAGACGATCGATGCTGACACTGCGGAAATTGTTGTTCAGGAACTTGGTCACACAATCAAACGTGTTACTGCGGCGGATGTTGAAGAAGGTATTCTCGGTAATCAGGATGAGACCGATGAAGAGCAACAAACTCGCTCTCCTGTTGTTACCATCATGGGCCACGTGGATCACGGTAAGACATCTTTGTTGGACGCCATTCGTTCTGCGGACGTTGTCCGTGGTGAGGCCGGTGGTATTACCCAGCACATTGGTGCCTATCAGGTGAACCTTGCCTCTGGTAACAAGATCACCTTCCTGGATACACCGGGTCACGCCGCCTTTACTGAAATGCGTCTGCGTGGTGCGACTGTAACGGATATCGTTGTTCTGGTCGTTGCCGGTGATGATGGCATTATGGAACAGACTGTCGAAGCGATTAACCACGCTAAAGCATCTGATGCGCCGATCATTGTTGCGATCAACAAAATGGATAAACCCGAAGCGAATGCTGATCGTGTTAAGCAGGAATTGCTACAGCACGAGCTGATTGTCGAAGACATGGGTGGTGAAATCCAGACTGTTGAAGTGTCAGCTAAAACAAAGATGGGTATCGATAAGCTTGAAGAAGCCATCATGCTCCAGGCTGAATTGCTTGAACTGAAAGCAAATGCTGATCGTGCTGCTATTGGTGCTGTGATTGAAGCCAAGCTTGATAAGGGCCGTGGTTCTGTCGCGACTGTGCTTGTTCAAAAAGGTACGCTGAATATTGGTGATATTTTTGTAACAGGTAGCGAGTGGGGTCGTGTTCGTGCCATGACAAACGAACGCGGTCAGAAGGTGAATTCTGCTGGGCCGTCACTTCCTGTCGAGGTGTTGGGTCTAAACGGTACACCGAGTGCCGGCGATGATTTTGTTGTTGTTGATACCGATGCCAAAGCTCGTGAAATTGCTGAATATCGTGAGCAGAAGAAAAAAGATCTTGCTGCCGCAGCAGCTGGTCGTGGTTCTCTGGAACAGATGCTTGCCAAGCTGAAAGAAGGCAAAGCGGAAGAACTTCCGGTTATCGTCAAGGCTGACGTACACGGTTCTATGGAAGCCATCGCAACAAGCTTGCAGAAAATGAACACTGACGAAGTTAAGGTGAACATTCTTCACACTGGCGTTGGTGCGATTAACGAATCAGATATTACCCTGGCTCAGTCTACGGGTGCATTCGTTATTGCCTTTAACGTTCGTGCAAACCCGCAGGCACGTGAAATGTCACGTCGCGAAAACGTTGATATTCGTTATTATTCCATTATCTACAACGTCGTGGATGATGTGAAAGCAGCGATGAGCGGCCTTCTTGAGCCTGAACAGCGTGAGAAGTTCACTGGTTATGCTCAGATCCGCGAAGTCTTCAATATTACCAAGGTTGGTAAGATTGCGGGTTGCATGATCACCGAGGGTTCAGTTCAACGTGGATCTAAAGTTCGCTTGCTACGCGATAACGTGGTTATCCATGATGGTGCGCTGAAAACTTTGCGTCGCTTTAAAGACGAAGTGAAGGAAGTGAAAGAAGGCTACGAATGTGGTATGGCCTTTGAAAACTATTCAGACATTCAAGTGGGTGATCAGATTGAGTGTTACGTCATCGAAGAAATCGCACGAGAGCTATAGTAGCTCTCGTCAGCGATAAAGGGATGATATGAGTTCCAATAATAAAAACCGCAGTGGTACACCCAGAAGTCAAAGACAGTTACGCGTGGGCGAAGAAATTCGCCACGCGATGTCTGAGATATTGAACCGGACAAGCTTTAATGATCCGAACCTGGAAAGTGTGATTATCACTATTTCAGAAGTGCGCATTAGTCCTGATCTGAAGAATGCGACAGCTTTTGTTGTGCCTTTGGGTGGGGCAGATCTTGAAGCAGTGACAAAATCGTTGAATAAAGCGAATGGATTTTTCCGGCGTGAATTAAGCCATATGCTGCGATTGAGAAGTTGCCCTAGGATTGGTTTCGAACCGGATACTTCATTTGATGAAGCTGCCAAAATCAATACGTTGCTGCAAAGTGATAGTGTTCAGCAGGATCTGCGTCACGATGACGATGATGCGTTGATCGATTCGCAAGCCGGGGATGACGAAGCGGACAGCTGATGGCCCGTAAGAAAAAAGGTCTTCCTATCCATGGATGGCTTGTTTTGGACAAGCCTCTTGGACTTTCTTCTACACAATTGGTTGGCAAGGCCAGACGAGCTCTTAATGCTCAGAAAGTGGGGCATGGCGGAACGCTTGATCCCTTGGCCAGTGGTTTGCTTCCCTTGGCATTTGGTGAGGCAACCAAAACAGTATCCTATGCAATGGATGGGCGTAAAACCTATCGCTTTGCGGTTAAGTGGGGGGAAGCGACCTCTACAGAAGATCGCGAGGGCGAAGTTATTGAAATCAGTCCAGTACGCCCTGTAAAAGAAGATATACTTCAAGCTCTTGCAAATTTTGTTGGCGATGTGGAACAAGTACCACCGCGCTATTCAGCAATTAAAGTTGATGGAAAGAGAGCTTACGATCTTGCGCGTGATGGAGATGAAGAGTTCGAGCTAAAGTCCCGTATTGTGCATATTAGTCGGTTTGATTTAATCGACATGCGCAACGAGGATGTCGCCGAGTTTGAGGTCGATTGCGGTAAAGGAACGTATATCCGTTCTTTGGGGCGTGACCTTGCCAAGGCACTGGGGACTTGTGCGCATGTAATCGAGCTACGACGTACACGCGTAGGACCCTTTACTCTAGAACATGCGATTTCACTGGAATCTCTTGAAGAGATCGGGCATAGTCCCGCTGCCGACGGGCTTTTGCTCCCGGTAGAGACCGCGCTGGACGACATCTCGGCGTTGGCCTTATCAGAAGCTGAAGCAACCCGCCTTCGTCAGGGGCAGGTGTTATCTATGATAACGCGACATGACCTTGACCGGATTGGAGACTTAGTTAACGGCGATGTTTTTCTGGCAACAGAAAATGGAACTCCCGTTGCTCTGGCCCGATTTGAAAAAGGTGAGGTGAGATCAGTACGTGTTTTAAATCTCTAGGGTTTTCCTAGATAGCTTTTAAAGAAGGAAAAGCGATGTCGATTACGGCTGAGCGTAAGCAGGAACTCGTCAAAGAGTTCGCAACTGTTGAAGGTGATACTGGTTCTCCAGAAGTACAGGTAGCTATTCTATCTGAGCGTATCAACAACCTGACTGAACACCTGAAAGATCATAAAAAGGATTTCCATTCCCGTCGTGGTCTTCTTGGGATGGTTGGTCAGCGTCGTCGTCTGCTGGACTATACCAAAAAGAAAAATCAGGGCCGTTATGATGCTCTGATTAAACGTCTCGGCCTTCGCCGCTAAGGCAAAGGAAGTTTCATGTGACACCCGGTCCACAGCGAATATCATTCCTGTTGGCCGGGTGTACGTCTATTCAAGGAGTAGCCAGAACTGGAATGTGAGAGCTTTTCTCGCTAATCCAAGAACTGGGCCATGAGTTGAATAGTTATTTGATATTGTTTCGGGGGTCGGGGCAATGTCAGGTCTGCGCCGGTCCTGCGTAAGCTGTTCAATTGAGCGGACAGCTTTCGTAGGCCCGGCAAAATAAAAGAAGCCGGCCCGTCATAATAAGGAAAACTGATGTTTAACATCTACACTAAAGAAATTGAATGGGGTGGTCGTACCCTTAAGCTGGAAACTGGTCAGATTGCACGTCAGGCTGACGGTGCAGTATTGGCAACTTACGGTGACACTGTTGTACTTTGTACAGCTGTTGGCGCACGTAGCGTAAAACCAGGTCAGGACTTTTTCCCACTGACAGTAAACTATCAGGAAAAAACATACGCCGCAGGTAAGATACCAGGTGGCTTCTTTAAACGTGAAGCACGTCCATCTGAAAAAGAAACCTTGGTTTCTCGTCTGATTGACCGTCCACTTCGTCCGCTTTTTGCTGATGGATATCTAAACGAAACTCAGGTTATCTGTACTGTTATCAGTCATGATCTTGAGAACGATCCTGATATCGTTGCTATGGTTGGTGCTTCTGCAGCACTGACAATCTCTGGTCTTCCATTCCTTGGCCCAATTGGTGGCTGTCGCGTTGGTTACGAGAACGATGAATATGTTCTTAATCCGCTGATGCAAGACTACGAAAACATGGATCTTGATCTTGTGCTTGCCGGTACACACGAAGGTGTGTTGATGGTCGAATCAGAAGCAAAAGAGCTGTCCGAAGAAATTATGCTTGGCGCTGTTGCTTTTGGTCATGAACAGATGATGCCTGTGATCAATGCTATTATTGAGTTGGCTGAAGAGTGTGCAAAAGATCCTCGTGAACTTGCACCTGTAGATCCTGCCGTGGCAGCTGTGAAAGAAAAACTGATTGCTGGTGGCATTCTTGATAAATTCACAGAAGCTTATGGCGAGCAGGAAAAACTGCAGCGTCAGGTAAACATTGCTGCGGTTAAACAAGCAGCTTTGGAAGGCTTGGAAGAAGACGAAGCAGCGATTGCTGGCGGTCTGTTCAAAAAGCTGGAAGCTGAAGTTGTTCGCGGTAGCATCTTAAAGACAAGCATGCGTATCGATGGTCGTAACACCAAACAGATTCGTCCGATTGTTTCTGAAGTTGGTAAACTTCCGCTAACACACGGTTCAGCACTCTTTACGCGTGGTGAAACTCAGGCGCTTGTGACTTCTACATTGGGTACTGGACAAGACGAGCAGATTATCGATCAGCTTGAAGGCAGTTATCGTGAGCACTTTTTGCTACATTATAACTTCCCTCCATATTCAGTTGGTGAAGCTGGCTTCCTTCGCGGCCCAGGTCGTCGTGAAATTGGTCATGGTAAACTTGCTTGGCGTGCGATTCGCCCATTGCTTCCAACAAAAGAAGATTTCCCATACACAATGCGTGTGGTTTCAGAGATCACTGAATCTAACGGTTCTTCCTCTATGGCGACAGTTTGTGGTTCTTCCCTTGCGTTGATGGATGCAGGTGTTCCATTGAAATCACCAGTTGCTGGTATTGCGATGGGTCTGATTAAAGAAGGCGATGATTTTGCTGTTCTTTCTGACATTCTAGGTGATGAAGATCACCTTGGGGATATGGACTTTAAAGTCGCCGGTACTGAAAACGGTGTGACTGCTCTGCAGATGGATATCAAAATCACATCCATCACACAGGAAATCATGAAGGTTGCCCTGGAGCAGGCACATGATGGTCGTATTCATATTCTGGGTGAAATGGCGAAAGCCCTTACATCTGGTCGTGAAGGCGTTTCCGAGCACGCACCGCGCATCACCACATTCAGCATTCCAAAAGATAAAATCCGCGAAGTTATTGGTACTGGCGGTAAAGTTATCCGTGAAATCACTGAAGAAACGGGCGCCAAGATTGACATCGAAGATGACGGTACAATCAAGGTTGCTGCTGTTGATAAAGAAGCAGGCGATGCGGCTGTTGATTGGATTAAATCAATTGTTGCCGAGCCAGAAGTTGGTGTTGTGTACGACGGTAAAGTCGTTCGCTGTGTTGACTTCGGTGCTTTCGTGAACTTCATGGGTGCACGTGACGGTCTTGTTCATATTTCTGAATTGGAAAATCGTCGTGTTGGCAAAGTGACTGACGTTGTAAACGAAGGCGACATGGTTAAGGTCAAATGTATCGGTATCGAACGCGGTGGTAAGGTTAAACTTTCCATGAAACGTGTTGACCAAGAAACCGGTGAAGATCTTGAAGGTCAGGAAGACGAAGAATAAGTCTTCTGACTGGTTAGGAAGTCCAGGGATAAACTGGACCTACTACGCCATGTAAACTGGTAATTGACCTGTCATAAAAAGCAGGTATTAAGAAACGGACGATCTTGTAAAAAGATTGTCCGTTTTTTATTTCAAGTCAGCATGGTTAAGTAATGGGAGATGGAGCATGGCAAACGCCACTCCGCTGGTAACACTGCCTAAAGTACAGGCCCACAGAGGGGCAAAAGGCGTTCGACCAGAAAACACAATGGCAAGTCTGCGTGAAGCTCTTGATCAAGGAGTTCACTGGACTGAATTTGATGTGAAACTGTCAAAAGACGGCGTTCCCATTATTTATCATGACCAAGATCTAAAGCGGACGTCCGGTATCGACGAACTGGTCAAAGACTATAGCTTTGCCGAGTTGCAGGATATTGAAGCCGGTGCATGGTTTGAGGAAAAATACCGTGGCGAGAAAATTCCTTCGCTGGAAGAATTTTTGCTGTTCCACATTGAACATGACCTTCATCCGAACATTGAATTGAAACCATCCGATGGCGAAGAAGAAGAAACGTCACGCAGAGTGGTTGAGCTATTGAACAAAATATGGCCGAAGCATTTGGATAAGCCATTGTTTAGTTCATTTAAGCTGAAGTCGTTGGAAGTTGTCAGAGATCTTGCCCCGGACCACCCCAGAGGCTTGTTGCTTTACGATGATATGACGGATTGGCAGGAAAATGCTAAGCGTCTGGAATGCTCGGCAATTCATCTGTGGCATAAGATGTATACGCCTGAACTGGTCAAGGAAATCAAACAGGCAGGCTATGCAACGGCGACCTATACAGTCAATGACGTTGATCGCGGGGTTGAGCTAGTGGCTATGGGCGTCGAAAGCATCATTACCGATTTTCCGGGTGATATGATTGCAGCATTAAAGTAATTGCTTTGATTTGTCATCGCGGCAAGAAAGTTGTCATTCTTGGTGGGAGCCTAATGGGTGGTTACGCAGCTGATAGTCGTTCCCAGATAAATTGGGCGACGATGCCAGTATCCCGATTACGGGCGCGCATTTGAAAGAGATGAGATTGTCGTGGCGGATAGCCCTCAACATTGAGAGGGACGAGCTTGCCTGTATCAATTTCATCCCGGATTAAATGTTCTGGCAGACCTCCCCACCCCATTTTTTCCAAGATGATATCTTTTTTTGCGGCAAAGTCTGAAACAGTCCAGCGAAGACCGCCGGGTAATAGGTCACGACTTTGTGGTTGTTTACCGCTTCCACTGTCAGCAACAACAACCTGAATATAACTTTGCATCTCGCTAATAGAGTTCATTTCTGTATTTTGCGCGGGCTCATAGTCGGGATGGGCAACCGGGATGATTTTTACCGATGCGAAGGGAAGTGCTTCTACTTGATCCATCGGGGCGTCATCCGTTGTTGCCACGATGATATCTGCGTTGCCCTGGAGGAGCCGTTCGATAGGCCCACTCATACTTTCCCGTGACAAATGAATGTGTGTTGCAGGGTAGGTTTCTGTTGTTTCGCGGATGACTTCCAATAGGGGTTTTAAGGGATATGTAGCCGTGACGGCTAAATATACTTCTGCTTCCTGTTTGGCCGTGAGGTTTTTTGCAACACTCCCCAGTTGCTGCATTTGCTGTAACACGCGGGTTGCATGACGATAAAACACTTTGCCTTGTGGCGTGAGCTTCGGGCGGTATTCTTCACGTGATAACAGAATAATATCGATTTCTTCTTCCAGCTTTTTGAGCATATGACTGATGGCAGACTGGGATTTATTCAATCGTTCTGCAGCGGCCCGAAATGTTCCCGTCGTGACAATGGCTTGTAAAACGACCAACTGCTCATGTGTCATGATCAAACTCTCTAACGATATCAATAATGATTAGAATAATAGATCGTTAATTTGAATAAACAATATTATCTTTTGATTGTTTTAGTTCCTATCTTTCTTTCAGTTAACACGTCATTGATTGAGAAAGGAAAGATTATGAAATTGTTTTATAAACCCGGTGCGTGCCCTCTTGCTTCACACATTATTTTGCATGAAGTGGGTGCTGCTTTTGAGATTGAAGAAGTTGATACGGATGCAGGCGTAACCAAATCTGGTAAAGACTATAAGGAAATCAACAACAAAGGCTATGTGCCAGCTCTGGAGTTGGAAACAGGTGAAGTTCTGACCGAAGGGGCATCTATTCTACAATATATTGCAGCACAGTATCCAGAGAAGGGGCTTGTTCCTGAAGTAGGGACAGTTGCCACTGCTCGGCTGCAGGAATATTTGAACTATACCAGTGCTGAGCTTCACAAAGCATTTGGTCCGTTGTTTTCTGGTTCCGCCACTGATGAAGAAAAACAGGCCGCGATTGTGAACGTCGGAACCAAGTTCGATTATCTGAACGATCTTTTTGGTGATGGTAGGACTTATCTTTTGGGCGATCAGTTCTCTGTTGCAGATGCTTATATGTTTGTTGTGAGTAACTGGTCCAACTTCGTCGGTGTTGAGCTTGCTAGATGGCCAAATGTTGCGGCTTTTGTGGCGCGTGTTGCTAAGCGATCATCATCACAAGCCGCGATGCGGGCAGAAGGGTTACTCGGGTGATGGTAAGAGAAAAAGACATTACCAACATTATTGGTGTGCTGGAGAGTTATTTCGAAGGGTTGTACCAGGCAGATAGTCAGATCTTGGCAAAGGCATTTCATCCTGATGCTCGTTATGTGAATGCAAAAGACGGGGATTACATGAATTACGCAATGTCTGATTATTTTGCGAAGGTTGATCAGCGCACGCCGCCAGCAAGCACAGGACAAATTCGCGCGGATGTTATTAATTCAATCGAATTTGGCGGTGATCGAATGGCTTTTGTGAAGGCAACGATGACCATGATGGGACGTGATTATCTGGATTTTTTGACGCTTGTTTACGACAATGGTCGTTGGCAGATCATGTCAAAAATCTTCTCGTACATCCCGAAGCATCAGCCTAAATCCAAGGAGGCTTAAATGCCGTATGTAAATATCAAAGTGACAAAAGAAGGCGGACCAGAAGGAACAGGTCCAAGCTCAGAACAAAAAGCAGAGTTGATCAAGGGGGTGACGGAGCTTTTGGAAAAAGTGCTTCACAAAAATCCTGCGACAACCTTTGTTGTTATTGATGAAGTTGCACTTGATGACTGGGGAATTGGGGGGCTTTCGGTGCCCGAATTTCGGAAGCTGAAACTATAAAGCCCGATATTTGTACACCTGCGATAGCATAGATCAGCATGTTGTCGCAGGTGGGGCTTTAGTGATTGATTTATAAACGAAATATGTTGATTGAAAGCTTGTGAAAATAAGATAATATCTATCAAACCATGAAACATGATTAGCAGAGTTACGCTGGATAAGAGAGTGTTTTGCTGATTTTTGTTTAATTCTTCTGCGTTCTGCAATTTCAATTGGGTTTTGGATATTCATGTCACATATTATTACCAGTGTTGGTGATTTAAAGAAAATTTACGGGGAACGGAGCCCACGGGCAGACAAAAAAGTTCTGTCTCGTTTGGACAAACACTGCCGGACATTTATTGCGAATTGTCCTTTTTTGACCATGGCAACGAACAGCCCGAAATCGGGGACTGATTGTTCTCCCAAAGGTGATGCACCGGGGTTTGTTAAGGTTTTGAGCGATACCCAACTGGCTATACCTGATCGTCCCGGCAACAATCGTATCGATAGTTTGCTCAACCTTATTGAAAATCCACAAGTCGGTCTTCTCTTTTTGATACCTGGTGTTAAAGAAACACTGCGGATTAATGGTGAGGTACAAATTTCTGTAGAACCCGAATTGTTACAAGAACTCTCCGTAGATGGAAAAGAGCCTCGCTGTGCTTTTGTCGTGACGGTTCAAGAGGCCTATATCCACTGTGCAAAGTCGATTATGCGCTCGGAAATCTGGAACCCTGAAAAGCAGATAGATCGTAAAAGCTTGCCATCTATGGGAAAAATTCTCGCGGATCATATTGCGGAAGGACTGGATGCAGATGCGTATGATGCATCTATGGAAGAACGATATCGGAAAAGCCTGTATTAGGGGAAGTGGGTATGGATAAAAAAACGGGTTCTTGCCTTTGCGGGGATGTGCAGTTTGAAATTACGGGCGAACTACGTGATTCCGTTGCTTGTCATTGTAATCAATGCCGTAAAACCAGTGGCCATTTTGTTTCTGCGACAGCAGTTTCCAAAGATGACTTCAAGATTACTGTCGATAAAGGCTTGAAGTGGTATCAATCTTCTCATCGGGCTCGGCGGGGATTTTGCGCTAATTGTGGTTCCAGCTTGTTTTGGGATCAAGACAGTCGCGATAAAATGGGCATCATGAGCGGAACGATTGATGGGGATACGGGTATCCAGACGTCCAGTCATATCTATGTTTCCAAAAAAGGGGACTACTACGATCTGGATGACGAGCTTCCGAAACACAGAACTTATCCAAAGAGCTGAAGCATACATGATCAATTGGTGGTAAGCTTTGTGATTATGGATTTTCTTAGTTGTATGCCATCCACGCTGCAACAACTAAAAGCATTGAGCCAAGAATAAAATTAAGAATATGTGCTTTTGTTTTATCTCGAAAAAGCCCGACTATTTGGTCACCTAATACGGTCCAGAAGAAAAATGCAATCATGTTATTGAGTGTAAAAACGGCACTGATCCAAGCGATAATGAAATAGAATTGAGGGTCAAGAGTGCTTGGTTGAAACTGGGAAAACATAAGAGAAATAATTATGTAAGCTTTTGGATTTAAAACAAGAAGTACAACGCCGTCAGTGAAGCTGGCGTGTTTTGCGGATTGATTACTTTTTGTGATGCCAGCACGGATTAAGCCCCAAGCAAGATAAACTACGTATAACACCCCGACATAGCGAATTATCAACATGAGGGTAGGGGAGTATGATGCTCCCACTCCAAACCCTATACCAAGCAGGTAAGTTACGATAAAAGTTGCAATATGATATCCTATGTTTGCTTTTAGGGTGCTTTTGAAGCCGAAGCGTGCACCATTTGCAGCAAAAAACATGTTACCTGGACCAGGACTATAGGCTAAGGGAAAGAGAAATATGATTAGGGGTATTGTCATGAGTGCCATGTTTTATCTCCTTACTTAGAGTGGCATCATGATAATTGTGGATACTTTTTTCTATCTGTTTCTTGCTTTGTAATTCAGGGAAGCTTTTGTCGAAGCTTTACAAGGTTGTTCTCGAGTTTTTTTGAGAGGGGTGCGAAATTACGTGGATATGCTTTGCTTTAAAATATCCAGCCGATAAAGATATATCGCAATCCTTTACCGATAAACACCAAGGGTAGAAAGAGGATAAACCGAACTCTGAGCACACCTGCGGCAAAAGTTAGGGGGTCACCGACCACAGGTACCCAAGCAAGTAACAATGATAATGTTCCGTATTTACGAAACCATTCTGATGCTTGATCCAGCTGCTTTGTTGAAAAGGGAAACCATTTGCGATCTGACCAGTGTAAGAGGTAAATGCCAAGCCACCAGTTCACAATGGCGCCAAGTGTGTTTCCTGTCGTGGCGATCAGCACCAGAAGCCAAGTTTGATATTCCCCTGAGTTTAAAGCTGCTGCCAGCATTATTTCGGAAGAAAAGGGAAGTATCGTTGCGGCTAAAAACGCACCTAGAAAAAGACTGAGAAGAGTGAACATGCTGAATATGTCTTGAACCCTTGAAACGACCTGTAAAAAAGGCTGCCTTTAGGCAGCCTTAATTTCTCATCATATCAAAAGAATGACCTCAGTCCTTTTTGGGACTTGGTATCGCGATGACGTTAAAGCCTGCATCGACGAAATGAACTTCACCAGTGACACCTGCTGAAAGATCGGAAGCAAGATAAAGACCTGCATTGCCAACTTCTTCCAACAGTACGTTGCGCTTAAGCGGTGAGTTATCCCGTGTAAAGCCGTAGGTGTATTTGGCATCTGCAATAGCAGAACCTGCGAGGGTGCGCATTGGTCCTGCTGAAATAGCATTGACGCGTGTTCCTGTCGGCCCGAGATCTGTTGCCAGATAGCGTACAGACGCTTCCAAGGCAGCCTTGGCAACACCCATTACATTGTAATTTGGTGTGACGCGTTCTGATCCCAGATACGTCAGGGTAATCAAGCTGCTGTTCTCGCTAAGGAATGGTGCTGCCTTTTGTGCAACAGCCGTAAAGGAGTAGCAGGATATAGACATGGTATTACGGAAATTTTCCCGCGTGGTATCTACATAGCGACCTTTTAGCTCTTCTTTGTCAGAGTAAGCGATTGCATGGACAACAAAGTCCAGACTTCCCCATTGTTCTTTGAGTGTCGCGAAGACATTTTCCAATGCGTCGCCATCTTCAACATCACAAGGAAGAACCAGATCTGATCCCAATGATTCAGCCAGAGGTTCAACACGCTTTTTAAAGGCGTCACCTTGATAGGTGAAAGCGAGTTCTGCCCCTTGGTTGTGTAACGCTTGAGCAATCCCCCAGGCGATGGAGTGGTTGTTCGCGACGCCCATGATTAAGCCGCGCTTCCCGTCCATCAATGCCGTTGTCATCGTCACGTTTCTACCTTTCGTCTAATACTGCTTTTCGAAGCTTTGTTATTTTCCCTGGATCCTGATTTCAGGACCCTGATTTTTATTATTAGGGATTATTCACTCAGGCGTTTGAAGATCACCGATGCGTTTGTTCCACCAAAGCCAAAGCTGTTGGACATAACGCAGTCGACTTCCTCGTTGTCTCTTCTTTCAAGGAGAATTGGCATACCTTGAGCTTCGGGATCGAGGTTTTCGATATTTGCTGATGCACACAAGAAGTTATTGTCCATCATAAGCAGCGAGTAAATGATTTCCTGAACACCGGTAGCACCCTGAGAGTGTCCGGTTAGGGACTTTGTTGACGAAATCCAAGGAATATCCTGTCCCTCGAAGGTTTCCTTGATTGCATTCAGCTCGGTACCGTCCCCAACTGGTGTAGACGTACCATGAGCGTTGATGTAATTGACCTTTGTATTTCCTGCTTCGGCAAGTGCAAGCTGCATGCACCGGACAGCACCTTCGCCAGATGGCGCAACCATATCTGCACCATCGGATGTTGCACCATAGCCAACGAGTTCACCATAAATTTTTGCGCCACGCGCTTTGGCGTGTTCGTATTCTTCTAGTACAACGACGCCTGCGCCGCCAGATATAACAAAACCATCACGGTCAGCATCATACGCACGGGATGCTTTGGTTGGGTCATCGTTGTATTTACTGGACAGAGCGCCCATGGCGTCAAAAAGAACGGTCAAAGTCCAGTGAAGCTCTTCACCCCCACCGGCAAAAACGATGTCCTGTTTGCCCATTTGAATAAGCTCTGCCCCATTACCAACGCAGTGAGCAGATGTGGAACAGGCTGAAGTAATGGAGTAGCTGTGACCTTTGATTTTAAAGGCAGTACCCATGTTAGCAGAGTTCGTGGAGCCCATACATCTTGGCACCATATAGGGACCAACACGTTTGGGGCTTTTTTCACGGGTGATATCTGCTGCTGCAACCTGATTGGATGTGGAAGAGCCGCCGGATCCCATCACCAGACCTGTTCTGATGTTTGAGACCAGATCATCACCAAGGCCAGCGTCTTCGATGGCTTCTTTCATGGCAACGTAGTTATAGGCAGAACCGTCGCCCATAAAACGGCGAAGTTTACGATCAACCAAAGAATCCAGATCAATGTTGATTGATCCGTGTATATGGCTGCGAAAGCCTAACTCAGCATAGGTTTCGCAATATTCAATACCTGAGCGACCTTCTTTCAAAGAATCGATTACTTCTTCTTTGTTGTTGCCAATGCTGGAAACAATTCCAAGTCCGGTGACGACTACGCGACGCATCTGTCGTATCCCTTCTTTACAAGCCAACCTATATGGATAAACGGCGGCAAAAATTAATGTACTGGTTTAAGAGTCAGATTGAAACAAACCAACTTTCATATCTTTAATCTCAAACGCAACATCATCATCAGCCATGATGATACCGTCAGAGACCCCCATAACCAGTCGGCGATTTATGACTCGCTTCATATCAACTTTATAGGTCACTTTTTTTACGGAAGGCGTGATCATGCTTTTCAGCTTAACTTCGCCAACACCGAGAGCACGGCCTCTGCCAAGTGCGCCTGTCCATCCAAGGAAGAAACCAGTCATTTGCCAGACGGCATCAAGACCAAGGCAGCCGGGCATAACCGGATCGCCTTCGAAATGGCAACCAAAAAACCAGAGATCTGGTTTGATGTCGTATTCTGCAATTATCTGGCCTTTGCCATGTTCGCCACCATCGTCGTTGATGGTTGTTATACGATCAAACATTAGCATTGGGGGTAAAGGTAACTGGGCATTTCCAGGACCAAAGAGTTCACCACGTCCACAAGATAGAATCTCTTCATAGGAGTAGCTGTTCTGGCGTTCGCTCAAAGGTTTATCCACCGTCTTTTTGTGTTGTTATCCGAACATCAGCTCTAATCGGCCGAATCCGGCGTGACTATAGCACAGGCACACCATGTCCTGGCAATGTTCTTCAAGTTGTAACAGCTCGTTTATTAAGGAATTTTATATCCCTTGTCACGAGAAGTAATCTATTGCCCTGACATGTGCGGTTTCTAAGGGAAAAGATCAATCAAAAATTGAAACAATTTGAAACATTTGGACTATATTCCCTAAATTTTTTTATTTTTCTTGGTTCCGAAATAAAAAAAGATCTGGGTAATTTGGGACAGATATTCAGAAAACAATTCTATTCAGGCGCAACCTTAAGTGTGGAAAACACGGCGCTATATGGATTTTTTCCTTTAATAGCGCAAAAACTGCCTTATATTGATAAGCATGGAAAAGATACGACCGTATACAGAACTGATCGATACTCTCAAAGGTGCAGGCCTGCGCCCGACGCGGCAACGACTGGCTTTGGCCAAGTTATTGTACTCTCGCGGGGATCGTCATATTTCTGCTGAACAACTTCATGTCGAGGCGATGGATGCCAAGGTGTCTGTTTCTCTGGCGACTGTCTATAACACGCTTCATCAGTTTCATGACGCAGGACTTTTAAGAGAAGTTTTGGTTGAAGCAGGTCGATCCTATTTTGATACCAACATCAGTGACCATCATCATATCTTCTACGAAGAAACCGGTGAGTTGATTGATATTGATAAAGAGACCGTCCAGTTCAAGAATTTGCCCAAGTTGCCAGAAGGTAAAGCTATTTCAAGGGTTGAGGTTGTTGTCCACGTGGTCGATCTTGATGAGAAGAACAAACCCGTTTAACAGGTAGCTCTTCCAGTTTTTGGGCTAAAAACTTCCCAACATTGAATTTTCTTTTCTAAGCTTACAGATATAGCGTTTCTGGTTATTGAAGTAGCTTTGTATACCCCGACTGAAATCCTTCTTTTCATGACCGCTGGTCTGTGTCAGTCGAAAATTTCCCCTTGGTATGAACCATACAGGGAGCTTCGTTGGAGCCATCCAGAAATGTCGTTGATTTCTACTTGGCACCAGTCGTCGACATTACAGGATTCCAATTCGCCAATGACACCTGCTTCGGCCTGGACAACGGGTCGACTATTGGCTTCGGGATCATCGTAGATCGTCCGGACGGTGCCCGTGATCATCATACTCCGTTGACCTTTGAGCATGGATTGATGCACCCAACCTGTTGTTCCCTGCCAATCACGGATTTGTCGCCAGGTATCAAATTCATCAATTATCTCGACGGGCAATCGACGGCGCTGGTATATCCATTGGATGGGATATCGGGATCCAGGTCCCGCGCGCATATTGACCTTGCTGGATCGAAAACTCACAAACCGGGGAAGGGGCAATCCACTCGGCCCGATCTTTCTTTGTATTTGATCTCCCGTGGGGGTACCGACTGTTTGTGCTTTGACATTAGGGGTGGTGATCAGAAAACAACCGATCATCCCTGCAAGGCAGAGTGCACTCAGGATACGTTTGTTCGAGAAAGTCTGTACAAGCCAGAGCGTCATTTTTTGTCCCCCGGAAAAGGCAGACGCAGCAAACTTTTTTCCATGCCGAATTTTCAATAAATATTCAAATAAGTTGCGAATTGTTTGAGAGATTACCTTCACAATTCTGTGCTGGCTAGAATTTATCGAAACAACTGTTTCTCTCTCTTGGCAAAGACCTTGTTCACAGCATAGACTAGGGAAGATAAAACAAGACCGTTAACTCTCAAATAATAACGGCTTGTCGTTAAGGACCAGCGACGGGGATCCCATAGGCACATGACACAGAAAAAACCCCTAGTAATTGTTACGCGGAGACTTCCGGACGCGATTGAGACCCGGATGATGGAGCTGTTTGATTGTCGTTTGAATCTTGACGATAAACCCTTCTCTCAAAAAGAATTGATTGCGGCTGTAAAAGAAGCCGACGTTCTGGTGCCGACAGTTACAGATCGGGTTGATGCAGGAGTTCTTGCTCAGGCTGGACCGAATCTGCGATTGATAGCTTCTTTTGGAACAGGTGTGGATCACATTGATCTCAAAACCTGTCGCCAACGGGGGATTACCGTCACAAATACGCCGGGTGTTTTGACCGAAGATACTGCGGATATGACAATGGCGCTTATCCTCGCTGTTTCTCGCCGTATTACCGAGGGTGTCAAGCTGATCAAGTCTGGTGAATGGAATGGGTGGAGCCCGACAGGGATGCTTGGACATCGCATGTGGGGTAAGCGCCTTGGTATCATAGGCATGGGACGCATCGGTCAGGCTGTTGCCCGTCGTGCAAAAGGCTTTGGTCTTTCCATTCATTATCATAACAGACGGAAAGTACATCCGGATATTGAAAACGAGCTGGAAGCAACGTACTGGGAAAGCTTGGATCAGATGCTTTCACGCATGGATGTTATTTCTGTGAATTGTCCCCATACGCCTGCGACATTCCATTTGTTATCCAGTCGGCGTCTTAAGCTGTTGAATGACCGTGCGATCATTGTGAACACCAGTCGCGGAGAGGTCATTGATGAAAATGCTTTGGCCCGTTTGATCAAATCAAGAGACATTGCGGGTGCCGGGTTGGATGTTTTTGAACAGGAACCAGCCGTTAATCCGAAACTACAGGCCAGTGAGAACGTCGTTCTGTTGCCGCATATGGGGTCGGCGACGATTGAAGGTCGTCATGATATGGGCGAAAAAGTCATAATCAACATCAAAACTTTTGTTGATGGGCATACACCGCCTGACCGCGTTGTTGAGGCCATGTTCTAAGAAAAAAGGAGCTTTTAAGCTCCTTTTTTGTACGGGTTTGATACGTAAAAAACCTAAATTTTAAAGGCTTGTACTTTTTGCATGACTGAATTGAATCGAATGTTGTTGCTCGATTCGTTTTCTTGGTTTAAGACTTGGTTAACTAATTTTTAGGCTCCGAGTTTGCTCAAAAATTCCTTTCGGGAAAAGCATTAGTAATCTTGCTTATTTGCAGGGGACTCCGAGTTCATAGTACAGTCGAAGTCTGGGTTAAATCGTTCGATCTCCAAATCAGACGCACCTAGAACAAAAGGCAGAGCTGAAAAATCAGCTCTGCCTTTGACTTTTTTATATCAAATTTTAGAAGCTGATTTATCCAGAGAGTATTGACTTACTGTGTTCTTTTAAGGGCTATCCACTCATCTACAGCAAGACCATACCGTTTTAATACAGGGCCAATCTGGCTGTGCTGGTTCAGCCTTTCCTGCCAAGTAATAAATTCATCTGGTAAGGTGAAATTTATAGTGCTTTCAATAAACATCTTTTGCGCCAGTAATAAGCTAGGTGCATACCCGCAATCAGCCAGAGTTATTTTTTCTCCTGCTATATAAGGGTTAAAATCGCCGAGCTGGATCAAAAGATCTAATTGCTGAGAAAGAGATGCTTTTGTCGTTTCAATGAACTCTACGTCCCTTAGTGACGGAGCCATGTGTTTGAAAAGGGACCTGATCAGCGGTTCTACCTTCAAGTCATGTAGCCGAGCCAACATGCGTACTCTGGCGCGATCCTCTATCTTTGTTGGTAGCAGTTTTGGTTGAGGGTATTTTTCTTCCAGATATTCGCAAATACTATCTGATTCACTCAGGACAAGACTGTCATCAACCAACGCAGGAACAGTGCCTGCTGGAACAATGGATTTGTATTCGGTGGATCCATAGCCTGATGGTGGCAAACGAACTTCGGCGGAAAGGTCTTTCAAGGTCAGTACAATTTCAACTTTTGCGCAAAAGTTACTGACGGGAACAGCATAAAAAATCATAGCGAATTTACTTTTTGGACTGTCCACAAGAATAAACGGGCCGTGAACAGCCCGTTATCCCTTTGGTATATGGAAATAATCTTATTCAGCCAATTTCCATTTCACAGCGAGCTTGTTGAAAAAACCTTGAGTCTTCTTAAGCTCGATCCAGTGGTTGAGATAGTTGATCCATACTTGATCATCCTGGGCAATTAACATTGCGAGTGGCGTTGGTGACCGCGCTTCTTTCACAGGAACAATGGCCATTTGTTCATACTTTTCAACGAGAGTTGCCGCTTCTACGTTGGACGTAATGTGCACCATCGCGCGACCGGACAGGACTTCCTGAAAATCGCGTGCCGGTGCTTCAACAGACTTTAGTTGAGCCAAGGGGAAGTATTCTTTAGCTTGTTGCTCTTGTACGGTTCCAAGAGTAGTTGCCACAGATACATCAGCTTTGTTGATATCATCCCAGGAATTGAATTTATCCAGATGCTTTTTCAGCGTTAATGGTACGGTTCCGACGTTGTAATAACTGTCTGTATATCCGGCAACAGCCATGCGTTTTGGATTTAGAGACGCGGATGTTGTCATGTCGTACTTATTGGCAACGACACCGTTGATCAGTGTTTTCCAGTCAGTTGGAACAAAGGTCAGTTTTACGCCCATGTCTTTGGCAAGCTCAGTGACTACGTCGATATCAAAGCCTTCGTAGTTCCCTGTTGTCGTGTTTTTGACCGTCATGGGATTCCAGTCCCCAGTGGTGCCAACTCTTAACTCTCCAGAGCTGAGAATTTTGTTCAGTCGTGATTCATCGGCGGCATGCGCAGATGTAAAAAGGCCAACAGTTAAAAGTGTAACTGTGGCGAGTAGTGTCTGAATTTTAAGCATGAGAATTCCGGTTTTACGGCTATTTCAAAGATGGGCTCAAATGCAAGTGTAGAGCAGTTGAATATTTTGCACCAGTTCAAAGGCAGGTGTGGGCTAGAGGTTTGCTTCAAAGTTTTGTGAACAGAGGAGCCGAGACAATCGCTTGTTCCTGATCAGGAAAGGTGGACAATTCGATCAGCAATGGCATCGGCATCTTCTTTCAGATGCGTGACCATTAGTGTTAGAAGGTCGTGGTTCTTGTGCAGATCTTTCACCAGTTTTAGCATATCTTTGCGCAAATCCTGATCAAGGGCACTGAAAGGTTCGTCGAGTAATAGGATAGGCCGCCGCCGAACTAAACATCTGGCAAGTGCTACCCGTTGCCGTTGACCGCCTGATAGCTCGGCAGGAAGGCGTTTTTCCAATCCTTTGAGACCGACGTCATTAAGAGCTTGTGTTATCTGGTCCTTGTCTTGATCTCTCAGGCGTAAGCCGGGATGAATACCCAAGCCAATATTTTCTTCGGCTGTTAAATGAGCGAAAAGATTATGTTCCTGAAATAGAGTTGTTATCGGCCGTTCGGATGGTGACAGGGTGTTCAGTTTTTTGCCTTCAAACGTGATGGTACCAGAAGCCGGATCTTCAAAGCCCGCGATTAAGCTGAGAAGAGTTGATTTTCCGACACCCGAAGGGCCAAGGATGGCGACGAGTTCATTGGGCTCTACCCTCAAGTCAAAATCCAATACCTCTTCACTGCCATGATGTTGATAGGACAGCTTTTCAATATTCAGCCCTTGGAATGCTTCTTGATCATCAAACACGGGATATAGCCTTCCTGTTGGGTTTTAATATCGAGCGGGAGAAGCCTTTCCCAGATATGGTGCGTTCTATTAAAATAAAGAGCAGCAGGCTTTGAAGGCAAAGAAACAGAGCTGTAATTGCGGCATCATCCAATCTGTAGCTACCCATCTTCTGAAACATTAGAAGTGGCAAGGTCGTAAAGTCCTGTGTCCCAAAAAGGGCTATAACGCTTAAATCACCGGTTGATAGCGCGACAGATAATCCTAAGGCCAGTCCCAGTGCTTTTCTATTCTGTGGCCAGTCAACAATACGAATACGGTTCAGCCCCTTGATGCCCAGGTTATCACATAGGTAATCGCTTTTCTGTGCCGAGGTTTCAAAGGCAGGAATAAGAATTCTCAGGATAAAGGGTAATGTCATCAAGGCGTTAACAATGACGACCAGAAAGGGTGCCAATACTGTCAGGCTGGCAGCGGTTCTGAAGGTAATAAACAATCCGGTTGCCAGGACAAAAGGTGGGAGAAGGAGAATAATACTTCCAGATAAATCAGTCATTGTCGCAAAGGGTGAGGCCAAGCGGTACCTGCCCAGACGATAGGGCGATTGTAGGCTTCGAAGCATTAATGCAATACCTATCGCAAGTATGAGTGCGATGCTGCCCGCGGTTAGTGAAATGAGCAGACTGTTGAACGATGCTGTCCATAATTTCTCATCTGTGATGACTGCGATCAAGCGAGGAGACAGGGCCTTCCAGATCGTTGCAAGCAAAGGCGGGACTACTAAAAGCACCATCACCAGAAGTGCTAAACTATCCGTTATTTTGGCACGGGTATGCTGCGCATCAAACCGCCGAATAGATCGCTCTTCTGTTTTTTGCAGCGCAATGTGACGGGCAAACTTGCTGCCAATCATCAGTAGGATAAAACAAAGACTCAACTGGGCAAGAGACAGAATGACAGCTTTAGGAATATCAAAATCAAAGCGGATCGCTTGATAGATGGCAACTTCCAATGTGTTTGTTGAAGGTCCCCCCCCAAGGGCAAGGACAACGGCAAAAGACGTAAAACAAAGCAGAAAAACGAGCCCACAAGACGCAGGAATAATGCGTCGCAGAAGGGGCCATTCTACAAGCCGGAAAACATCTGTGCCGGTCATGCCAAGTTGCGCCGTAGTTCGCCAGTATTCCGGTGGTAAAGATTCGAGACTTTGTAAGAAAATTCGCGAGAGAAGCGGGGCATTAAAGAAGACGTGGGCGATTAGAATTCCTGTAAGACCGTAGAGATAGTTTCCGGCACTGATGTCGAACAGGGAAAGAAACTGATTAAGCCACCCATTGCGACCATGTATGGCGACAACACCAAATACGCCAACAATTGTCGGAATAATAAGTGAGAGTGAGGCGAGTTGCAGGAAGATCTTTCGCCCGGGCAAGGTTGGGCGTCTGGAAAGGGCGCGGGCAACAGGAACGGCAACAAGTGTTGCTAGCAGTGTGCTCAAACCAGCTTGAAAGAAGGTAAAGCCGATCACCCGAAATAGATAGTTGTTCTGAAATATACGAGCGAGATCTATGTTCTTGATCTCAGAGACAAGACCGTTAAAGGCAAAACCCAATATCAAGGCGATGAAGCCGAGGCTTAACAAGCCAGGCCAAACATACATCAGCCACTTTTGCAAAGACCGTTGCATCATAAATAGCCTTGATATCGGGGTGTTAACACGACCAGTTTTTATTTGATTTACTGGTTGATGGAATTTAGCCAGTTATCAATCCAGATCTGTCGATTACTTTTTGCTTCTTCAGGGGCAAAGAGAAGTGATTTATCTGGGCGCGGTAGCTTGACAAATGTAGCGGGAAGGTCTTCGCCCAAGTCGATAACCGGATACATCCAGTTGCCAGTAGGAATTTCGCTCTGGAAGCCGGAGGTCGCAATGAAATTCAGAAACTTCTGTGCTAATTCTGGCTCTTTTGCGGTTTTCAGCTGAGCCGCAACTTCGACCTGCATGTAGTGACCTTCAGAGAAAATCGCGGCTTTGTACTGCTTCTTTTCTTCGGCAATGATGTGATAGGCAGGGGATGTTGTATAGCTCAACACCATATCTGCTTCGCCATCAAGGAAGAGGCCGTAAGCTTCGCTCCACCCTTTGGTCACAGTGACAATCTTGGGAGAAAGTTTCTCCCACGCGTCAGCTGATTTGTCACCGTATACATTTTGAATCCACATCATCAGACCTAGGCCCGGGGTTGAACTGCGCGGATCTTGAATGATGATTTTCAAATCTGGATTGTCGTTAATAAGACTATCAAGGCTTGAAGGCGGGTTGGTCAGCTTTTCACTGTCATAAACAAAGGCAAAATAACCGTAGTCAAAAGGAATGAACTGTTCGTCTTTCCAATCGATGGGCAGGTCAACGTTGGATAAATCTACATTGCTTTGCGCAAATAAGCCTGTGGCGGCGGCTTCAGCGGTCAAATTGGTATCAAGGCCCAATACAACATCTGCTGTACTGTCTTTTCCCTCGAGCTTCAGGCGGCTGAGAATACCGACCGAAGAATCAAGTGCGACAAACTTCAGGTCGCAGTCGCAGTTGGCTTCAAAAGCCTTTTCCACCTTTGGGCCTGCTCCCCAATCGGCAGCAAAGGAATCATAGGTATATACGGTCAGGATTTTCTTGTCTTGTGCTTGTGCGTTGAAGCTCAAGCCAAGGGCGAGTGTTGTTGCTGCCATGGCAGCCATTGTTGTGCGCAGGATCATGCGACGCTCCATAAATGAGTGGGGCGGGCAAGGACCTGAAAAATCTGGAAATAGCCATGTGTTCCTGATTAAAGAAAATCACCCCAATTAAGGCAGAGACTTTAAAATCACAAACAGCATCCAGTCTTCAATTCCCTCCGCCGGTATTAACCGGTTCAGGTTCCACGGGTCTATTCCAATATTGAAAATTCTCAGCCCATAAAGGGCACCCCGTTGAGACCGTTGTCGAGCTTAGACTGTTCGCTGGTTAGCAGCAAGTTAATCCCGTCGTTTTTAAGTAGGGCCTGTTCAGCTTTCAATTCAAACGTAGATATAGGCCTGATACCATTATTTCAGAACGGAAAAATGGGCAACAAATGAGTCTTGTCTGGTACGAAGGATATGTTGATATTAATCACAAATAGAGACGAAAAGAGCCCGGATTTCCGGGCTCTTTTTTTAGGCTGTTTTCGGGTGATCAACTTTTTTCTGCTGCAGGATTGTTTTGGGGAGCTGGTGAGAACTTCAACAACAGATAGCCAATAATTGCAGATAGGATCGATCCACTGAGGACACCAATTCGTACCTGACTGGCGATTTCCGGATCATCGAAGGCCAAGCCGCCAATAAACAAACTCATTGTAAAACCAATACCGGTTAAGAGTGACAAGGCATAGATCTGTACCCAATTGATGCCTTGGGGGAGACGACAAACTTTTGCTTTCACCGCTACCCAGGTAAAACCAAAGACGCCGATTTGTTTACCGATAAATAAACCACCCGCGATACCAAGGGTAAGAGGCGCTAGAACTGTTTCCATCGTAATGCCGACGAGTGATACACCTGCGTTGGCAAAGGCAAAGACAGGCAAGATCATATAGGCAACCCAGGGGTGGAGATTGTGTTCCAGATTTTTAAGCGGGCTGGCGCTGTCTTTCGTTTTTCCTTGCAAGGGAATGGCAAATCCAAGAGCAACACCTGCCAATGTGGCGTGGACACCTGACTTTAAGACGCAGACCCAAAGCACGATGCCAACCAGGATATAGGGCGTTTTTGCGGTGACGCCGGATCTGTTGAGGATCAGGAGACCAATCAAAGCCACCGCAGCCAGAGCCAATGAGATTAAGGAGAGTTCAGCTGTATAGAAGAGCGCGATGATGATGATCGCACCGAGATCATCAAAAATGGCAATGGCAGTCAAAAGGACTTTGAGTGCCAAGGGAACCCGGTTACCCAAAAGAGCCATGATACCAAGAGCGAAGGCAATATCTGTTGCGGTTGGAATAGCCCAACCGTTCATATTTGATCCTACTCCCCAGTTAATGCTGGTGAAAACTAATGCTGGAATGAGCATGCCACCAACAGCCGCGATTGCTGGTAAGACAATTTGATCAGCAGAGGACAATTGCCCCTCAAGGATTTCTCTTTTCAGTTCCAAACCGATCAGCAGGAAAAAGATTGCCATCATGCCATCATTAATCCAAAGCAAGATAGCTTTGGAAATAGCGAAATCGCCTAATGCGATGGTGAAGGGGACGTCCAGAGCACTTGAATAAAACGATGCCAATGGAGAATTTGATACAACCAGAGCCAGAAGGGCAGCGATCATAAGGATGATACCCCCGGATGATTCCAACTGTAGGAAGTTCTTGATCATTCTTGATGGCATTACAGGGATCTCCAGGTTGCCGATTACACATTTACCCGTGAAAGAAGTGGGAACTATTGCCTGATAAGTGTAATCGTTTTATGCTCAATTTGTAATAGAAAAAAACTATTAATATCTTTTCAATATGATGAAACCAACTATCAGACAACTGGAATATTTTAGCATTGTCGCAGAAACCCTGCATTTTCGTAAGGCAGCGGAACAGCTTCATGTTTCACAGCCGACGTTAAGTGACCAGATAAAAGAGCTGGAATACCGGCTTGGTGTCGTTCTTTTAGACCGAACCCGTCACAGTGTTGAATTGACACCTATTGGTTTAGAGATCCTTGATCGAACAAAACTATTGCTGCGCGATCTCAATGATCTTTGTGATCATGCGAAAACAGCGAAATCAATGTTGGGTGGCACATTACGTTTAGGGGTGGCGCCTACTGTTGGTCCCTATTTACTGCCTTATGTTTTGCCTGATTTGCACCGCGCCTATCCTGATTTGAAGCTCTATATTCGCGAAGACAGGTCATCTTCTTTAGAGCAGGCTCTGAGAACCGGGCAGCATGATCTTATTTTGACGGCTTTACCGCTTGAAGATGAAAGCTTGTGGACCGAGGCGCTTTTCAGTGAACCGCTTATGGTTGGTCTTCCTAAAGATCATCGTCTGGCTGGCGCTGGTGATGTAGCTCCTGAGGATCTTAGGGGGGAAGCTGTTCTATCTTTGGGGGCTGGGCATCGGTTGTACGAACAGGCACAAGAATTTTGTCGGGAATTTGGGGCTGATCTTCAGGATGATTATGAAGGCACAAGTCTGGATACATTACGGCAGATGGTTGGTATGGGAATGGGGATATCGTTTTTCCCCAGTCTCTATGCCCGGTCTGAAATAACTAAAGATCAGGAGGTCTGCGCCAGACCGATTGCGTCGAGAGCGGTCAAAAGACAGGTCGGCTTGGCCTGGCGCGGAAATTCTCCCCGGATAAATGAGTTTCTTCAGTTCAAAGAAGATTTGTTGATATCTCTTAAACGACAGATTTCTCACGAGGTACTGTTAAGCGGATAGGGCTTTCTTGACCACAGGTATCCAGATATCAACTTCACCCGTTGCAGAGGCACCGTCAAAACGGTCATCATAGAGTTCAAAATCCGGTGTTTTTGCGTACTCATAATCCGAGTTTGGTAGCCAGTTTCCCCAAATACCTTGATAGATTTTTGAGAATTGGTCGCCAATGGGGGATCTATCGTCAACAGTGAAGGTGAAAACAGCATATTCAGCATCATTAATGACAAGACCTTCCATATCGGATGGTGTCGCCGAGAGGTCATCAACCTCGAAAGCTGCCATATAGGTAAAGCTTTCTGGTGACCCTTTCAGGCAGAGACCATAAGCAGGTCCACTGCTGTTATGAAGTTCCGGGTAACGACAGCCAACTTTCTTCCAGAGATCAACAACACTTTTATTGTTGTCCTGGCCAAATTCGTCACTGATTCCTATAACGTTAAATGACTGTTTTTTTATAATATTTGGCTCCATTTGAGAAGCTCCTGTATCTGGGATTAACGGGTGCCGGAGGGGTAGTTGATACTTTGCACTCATCGAGTGTCCACTGGATCGATATTGACCGGGCGGTAAGCCGAAATATTTTTTGAAAGCACGCGTGAAGGCTTCCTGGCTGTCAAAGCCATAATCTAAAGCGAGATGGATAAGAGAAGCATTTTCATCTGTTTCCAGAATTTTTGCGACCTCGGTTAAACGTCGATGGCGAAGATAGCCCATTGTCGTCTTACCTGTGGTAGATCGAAACAACCGTGAAAAATAATAGGGTGAAAGTCCTGATTTTCTGGCAATCTCATCAAGGGTAACCTGCTCGCCAAGATTTTGTTCTATAAAGATAATTGCTTTATTTATCGACATTTTAACTCCTGCCTGGACGAGAATAGACATCGGCTTGCCTACGATCTTGATCAAAATTGCTTTTTGATGAAACAAGTTGATATTTATTGTATCTTTTGGACTGATTTATCTGGGTAATTTATCTTCTATTAACTAATATTTGTGACGAAATGTTAGTAATTAGCTCTTTATTCTTATAGTATTAATTTGCTTGCCGTCGTTATTAAATAGCTGCTTGAGGGGAAAGGAATGTATCGGAGCTAATCTGATTTGATGTTTCATAACCTCAAGATAACAACTAAATATACTGTTGTTATTGTAACTCTGGCGCTTTTGGCGAGTATCCTGACCGGGATAGTTGCCTATGTCACGACGTCATCAGAGCTTCGTGTTTCTTCACATGATAATCTAAAAGCCTTGTTGGTGGCCCGAAAAAGTGCTTTGGCAAATTACCTGTCACTCATAGCAGAAGATCTCCGGTTTCAATCGCAAAATCCATTGGTTCTTGAAGCTCTATACAATCTTTCCACCAGCTGGCAAAAACAGACCGATAATCCGCAAAGCTATTTTCAACAGCATTATATTCTTGAAAATCCTTTCCCGGATAAAAGAAGAGAGCGACTGGATAGAGCAACAGATGGTTCACTCTACAGCCAGTATCATTTTGAGTATCATCCAATGTTCCGGGCATTGCGTGAAGAACGCGGTTATCACGATATTTTTCTTTTCGATGCACAAGGTAATCTTGTTTATACCGTGGTGAAAGAGACTGATTTCTCGACCAATTTTCTTGAAGGGCAGTGGCGAGAAACCAATCTTGGTAAGGGAGTTCGTAAGATCAAAGCTGAAGCTGAGGCGAATGAAGTTTTTTTCTTTGATTTTGCGCTTTATGAGCCCAGTAACAATCAACCCGCCAGTTTTGTTGCCCATCCCTTGCGCGGAGAAAATGATCAGTTCGTTGGCGTTCTGGCCTTTCAGCTTCCCGTCGATCGCTTGAATTCTTTGATACTGTCGTCGGTTGGTATGGGAAAGACAGGTGAGGTTATCGTTGTTGGCGATGACTTGCTCCGACGCAGTAATTCACGCTTTACAAGCGACCAACTTGTTTTACAGGAAAGGGTTGAAAGTGATGTTGTAAGATCAGCGTTACAGGGGCAGCAGGGAGTTATGAGTTATGAGAACTCTGATGGGGAAAATGTTTTTGCTGCCTTTGATTTTGTAGATTTTCAAAATGTGCGCTGGGCATTGATTGCTGAGATTGAAGAGGGTGAAATCCTGGCGCCGATTCAACGCATGAAACAAAGTCTGATTATCGAGTTTGTCTTGATTGCAATCGTGGTAACAGCGATTGGTTTTAAAGTATCACGCAGTCTTGCGTCTCCTATTGTCAAAATGACTGATGCCATGACCCGTTTGACGGCAGGTGATTTTAAGACGGAGATTATGTCATCCGGGCGACAAGATGAAATTGGGGGCATGGAAGATGCGTTACAGGTGTTCCGCGATACTGCTATTGAGCGCGCTAAAGCCGATCAAAAATTAGTTGAACAGACCATGTTGTTACAAGTGGTTCTGGATAATATCGCACATGGTATTGTTTTGTTTGATCATAATGGACGGCTTCTGGTTTACAATAAGCAATATCTCGAGAAGCTAGACTTTAATGAAGATCTTCTTGACGGGTGCACTTCATTTAATGATTTGGCGTTTCACTTTGCACAAAGGGGCGCTTATGGCGTTGGCGACCCAAAAGAACTGGCACAGGAGCGGTTGAACTTTTTTCGAAGCTCTGTTGAGACCCGAAGCGAGATCAGTTTTCGCGAGGGTGAAGTGTGTGAAGCGCTATCAAGACAAACGCCTGATGGTGGATTTGTAATCGTCTATACGGATGTGACACAGGACAGGGTGCAGCAACAGGAAATTCTGCGACAGAGAGATGATTTACATCTGTTGAATCAACAGAAAAACAGGTTCTTTTCCATTATTGCTCATGATCTTCGTAATCCTTTTAACGCCTTATTGGGCTACTCGGATTATTTTAAAATGAATGTATCAAACATGTCCGGAGAACAGGTTCTGGAATATGCGGATACAATTCATCAGGCTGCACAACAAGCTTATGACTTACTTGAAAATTTGCTGGAATGGTCGCGGGTACAGATGAATCAGATCGAATATGACCCGCAAACCTTTGAATTTACTGCGATGACACAACAGGTTCTGAAAGAACTCTCGGTGCTTATTGATGAGAAAAATTTAAAAATCAATCTTCAATCTGATCAGCATGTTCTAATTGGCGATAGAAATATGACAGGAACTGTTCTACGTAATTTGATTGGGAATGCGATTAAATTTACCAATAGGGGCGGTAAGATTGATCTGTCTACTGAGAAATCGGATAGATTCTTAGAGATTTATATCCGCGATAACGGGGTGGGCATTAAAGAGGATGTCTTGACCAAGCTTTTTGAAGAAGAAGCCAGTCAGTCAACAATGGGCACAGATGGAGAAAAAGGTACGGGACTAGGGCTTTTGATTTGTCGGGATTTTGTTGAGAAGCAGGGGGGGGAAATCCAGATAAAAAGCAATCAAGGTAAAGGTACCGAGATTACGATTATCCTGCCGCGCGTTATTGCTGAAGACGAAATCACTCTGCATTGAGAAAGCTCTCAATTTACCACATCAAAAAACGAAACACTTTTATCGCCAACAGAAGGGTGTAATAAGGGGCTATATAACGTCTGTTTTCTCTTTTGCCTTCAGGATGTCGCAATGACCAGATCGCTTACTATTCTCGATCAAATGCCAACTCCCCACGAATTTTACGGAGAATTTTGGAACCAAAAGCCATTTCTGGTTCGAAAGGCGATCTCTGAAGAAACGTTGGATCTTTTGATCAAGTCGGATGAACTGGCTGGACTTTCTATGGAGGAAACGGCGAGATCACGGATGGTTATGACGGCGGGTCAAGAAAGTAACTGGACTTGCGAGTTCGGACCGTTTGATGAATCTGCCTTTGATAAGGCTGGTGATAAAGATTGGAGTTTGTTGGTTCAGAATGTGGAGCAGTTCCACCCTGATACAGCGGCTCTTCTCCCTTGTTTTGATTTCGCTCCTCGTTGGCTGATGGATGATGTCATGGTCAGTTTCTCTGCTGTGGGGGGATCTGTTGGGCCGCATATCGACAGCTATCATGTTTTTTTAGTACAGGGCGAAGGAAAGCGTCGCTGGAAAATCGGACGCGAAGCCATTGAGGAAGAAGTTTATATCGAAGGCATAGATCTCAAGGTTCTGGATGGCGGTTTTGAGGGTGACGAGGTCGAGGTGACAAGTGGCGATGTACTGTATGTTCCACCGCGTTTTGGTCATGAAGGTACAACGATTGAGGCTGCGCTGACCTATTCAGTTGGTTTTCTTGGCCCGAAAATATCTGAACTTTTCAGTGGTTATGCGCAATATATTTCCGAATTTGATGAGCTTGACCAACGCTACACTGGTCAAAATCTCTCGGAAATTTCTTCAGGTTTTAACTTGGGCGAGAAGGCTGTCGCAGATATCAAAGACTGTTTTGATCGGCAGTTGTCATCAGCAAACTTCACACAATGGCTTGTTGAATTTTTTACTGAATCTTCGCATGAAGATTTTGGTATCTACAGCGAGCGTGAAGAGATGCTCTATGACGATGAATTCGAGAATGAATTACAGGAAGGTGCCAGCCTGATTAAGCCGGAATATGTGAAGTTCGCCATCACGGCATCACCAACGGGTGGGTTCTGTCTTGGTTTTGATAGCCAGAGCTTCACCTTGGATGAACGCATGTTCCCGCTTGTCCAGCTTTTCATGAAAGAAGAGGTTGTAAATTCCAAAACCTATCCAGATCTCTTCTCGGAATCCGCTTATATGGAGTTCCTTTTAGAGCTATATAATCATCAGGCTTTGGAGTTCTTGGATTAAGGCTTAAAGTTGGGCTTGATTATTCTGTCCCGTCAGAGGTAATGATATCAGGATATTTGGAACCTGCGTATCCATAAATAAAGCCGTGAGTATTCTGTGCGATGGAAATATCTCCGGCTTTATTCAAGGCAATGACGCCCCCAGTTCCACCGTTGTGAGTTAGCTCCTCAATTGCGTCTGTCGTTGCTTTTTTTAGATTGTCACCAAGGTATTTTATTCGGGCACTGATGTCGTGTGCGATGGCGTATCGGATGAAGTACTCACCATGACCACTGGCAGAAATCCCAACTTGGTTATTTGCATAGGTGCCCGCACCAATAACGGGGCTGTCGCCAACGCGACCTGGAATCTTTGACCCAAAGCCACCTGTCGATGTACCAGCTGATATGTTGCCACAGATATCAAGAGCTACTGCGCCAATAGTTCCATGCGGGGGGATCTTGATGTCTTCAGTATCCTGCTGCGCGAAGTGGCGGGTGCTTTCAGATAGATCGGCTTGGATAACTTTGTCTTCAAGGAATTGATCTGCGGCTGTTCCTACAAAGAATACGTTTTTAGTCTGTTCCATAACATAGCGTGCGCCGAGGATAGGGTTTTTCATCTGTCGTACTGATGCAACAGCACCCGCTTTTTGATTGTGCCCTGTCATTATGGAAGCATCCATTTCGCGTTCACCTGCCTGATTGGGAATAGATCCTGTGCCTGCATTAAAGGCGCCGGAGTTTTCCATCGATGTTAAGGTGTAGGAAATGACATCAAGGCTTGGAACGCCCCGTCTCAAAGCTTCTTGTCCTTTGATTAGTAAATCATGGATATGAGCTTGGCGGAGGGTATCGTGCTCTGGACGATTGCGATAAGTGACGCCCCCATGAATAATCAGAGCGTGGCTTGTTTCAGAGCTACAAACTGCTTTTTCAAGGAAAATTTCCGGCGTTTGTGCATATGAAAGCGGACTTGATACTAGATAGCTGAGACTAAAAATCGCTAAGAAGGAAAGGTGATTCATTTTCATCCCCTTGATCATCTTTAGCATCAGTATAGTACATACTTAGGGATTTAACATTTCTTCTTCCGGCGACCATTTGAAGGCTTGAACACGGCCAACGTTCTTGAGCTTTAAGCCTCTTAGCCCATCTTCATCTGACAAGCTGGTACAATTTTTTTGCAGGGCAAAGGGCAGTAAGTTTTCAAAACGGTTCGTCATGAAAACCGTACCGGGATCAGCACGTGCTTCAAGTCGGGCAGCCAAGTTGACAATTTCACTCAGCAAACTGAATCCGGGATAGGCTGAGGGAAGGGAAAGTAGTGTCACGGGGCCGTAAGACAGTCCTATGCGTGCACCTTGAGTTTCGATTACACGATCAATCGAGTCCTGCCAGATCTTGGCTGTTTCTTTGGCCAGCTTGTGAATTTTTGCAGCCACGCTGAGAACATTGGCGGCATCGACCTTTTCATGGACACCCCAAACGGCAAGCAGTCCATCGCCTTGAACGCGATCAACCAACGCACCACTTTCGATCAGGATGTCCCGCGCACCATCGCAAAAGGCACTCAACATTCTGTGGGCGAGGGAAATATTACTCGTTTCGCGAACAAAGGCACTGTAGGAACAGAAATCCATTGCCATGACACAGCAGTTTTCTATGGGACGGTCCAACTTTTCATCAAAGTTTTCCCATCCCTTGAGTGAGCCAAAATGGAACTCGTACAGTTCCTTATCAACGGCCATTCTATACCTCTACACCGACGTTACTTATAACCGCGTTCTTTGCACGGTAATTATGCGCGCCATAATAGAGAGAAAGAAGTCAGAAGAAACAAGGGAAAAACCTGTGGTCACAAAATTCTGATGAAAAAGAAAGAGCAGGATTTCAAGCCTGCCCTTATATTTAAATCACATGATGCAGAACTTAGCCGCCATAAAGCGCTGAACAGTCCTTTTCAATCATTGCCATTGCCGCGCGGAAGGGGCCGGGGCCGTGACTGATGCGGGCAACGCCAAGGGCAGCGAGTTCACGAATTGATGGGCAGCCAGACATCATCATAATGTTTACGGGTAGAGGACATTTCTCGCAGAGTTCTTTTACAAGATCGGCATCAATCAAGGCAGGGACAAAAAAGCCGTCTGCGCCAGCATCTGTATAGGCTTGACCGCGCACGATGACCTCTTCCAACAGTTTTCTTTTATCGTCCGATGCGCTTGCTTTCAGAAAGATGTCTGTGCGCGCATTAATGAAAGTTGGTACATCGAGGGCATCGGATGCTTTCCTGGCTGCTGAAACCCGGGCGACCTGATCTTCGATGCTATAGAGCCCTTCGCCACCAATGATTTGATCTTCAAAGTTAACCCCGACGGCACCATTTTGCCCGGCGAGAGTTACAGATTGTGCAACTTCTTCTGGTGTCGTGCCATACCCAGCTTCAAGATCGAGAGAGACAGGCACATCAACGCTATTGCAAATGCGGTTGATATTTTCCATAGCAAGATCGCGTGGAAGTTTTTCGCCATCGGGAAAGCCAAATGCCTCTGCAACTGACCAGCTACCTGTTGCTATGGCCGGGGCACCCGCGCCTGCTGCAATCTTGGCTGTTCCGGGATCCCAGATGTTATAGAGAACCAGCGGATCACCCTTTTTGTGAAGATTGCGAAAAGTTGAGGATTTTTCTTGAAGCGAGGGCATGGAAATGACTCCTGTGTAAAGGTGATGTTGAAAATATAGTGGTCATTGTGTTTCTGCCCAAGCTATAGCTTTCTCTTTTCACAAAATCTGGTCGAAATCGGACCTGGTCATTTTTTCTATTCTGCAAAGTGTTTTGATGCTCGTTATAATAAACACATGACAAAGTCTATTGATCGGTTTGATGAATTTAATGCGGCACGGCTAAGGCGTGATCCAGCCTATGATGGTGTTTTTTTCGTGGGTGTTTTTACGACAGGGATCTATTGCCGACCTATATGTCCTGCACGTATGCCGATGACTAAAAATGTCCAGTTTTTTACAACTGCTCCAGCCGCAGAAGTTGCAGGACTACGGCCCTGTTTGCGTTGTCGTCCTGAAACAGCGCCCTTTAGTCCGGCGTGGCAAGGATCAAAATCTACTGTTAGTCGAGCTTTGAAGCTTATTAAGGACGGCGCATTGGATGAAGGCTCTGTAGAAGAACTGTCTGATCGTCTTGGTATTGGGGCGCGTCACTTAACCCGCCTGTTTAAAAAGCATTTTGGCGCGAGCCCGTTACAAGCCGCGCAAACCTACCGGATACAAAGGGCCAAGCGTCTGTTAAATCATAGTAATATGTCTATGACGGAAATTGCCTTTGCGGCAGGGTTTGGTAGTTTGCGGCGTTTTAATGCGGTATTTTCTACACTTTATGGGCGCCCACCAACATCCATGCGTAAAAAATAATTGTTTTCTAAAAAATCATATGACGACCCTGACTGAAAATTTTGATTTTCAGGGTACGTCTTCAAAAGGGATCTTTCTTGCCCTTGTTATTTTGCCTTTGCTTCTTTTTCAGCAGCCAGCCTCAAGGCTCTCAAGCGGTCGGTTTTTTCTTGAATTTTCTTTTCTCTGGCTTCTTTTTCTTTGATGAGTTTGTTGTCTGTATTTTTACCTGGGCGACGATCTCTAAACTCACTGTTATCACCGCGCTCAATAGCCGCGATCATCTTGTCATCGGCAGTGTTTGGTCGTGTTGATCCTGATCCCATAACGCCATCTTCTCCCTTAATTGTTTTGTACTATATGGAAGAGCACTTTCTTGCCTGTTTGTAAACCAGACTTTAGGTAATCCAATTCTGTCAGATCACTTAAACACCAGATCACTTAAACACCGGGGCACTTAAACACCGGGGCACTTAAACAAAAGTATATATACCACAGATATTACAGGAATAAGGGTTTTGTTCTTTAGAGAGTTAGCTTCGTTTATATCGCTTTACCACGCGAAGCAGCTTTTGAAACTTTGGACATTCCATGTGGGACGGGGCAGGGCAATCGGCTACATGGCGTAAGGCTTTACTGAGAACAGTCAGGTCGTGGATTTGTTTGTCCAAATCATCTGCACGTGTCTTCAAGTCATCTCTGGGCAAGTTGGGTTGTCCGTCCTCGCCAAACATGCCCGCGATTTCATCCAACGAAAAACCAGCAGATTTTCCCAGTGCTATCAAAGACAACTGCATCAGGGTTTGGGGGGCAAACTGTCGCCGAAGTCCGTGCCTGCCTATGGATTTAATCAAACCAATTTCTTCGTAATATCGTAGGGTTGAAGGGCGCAACCCTGTCTGTTCAACGATTTCTGAAATATCTAAAACGCGCATGTTTTTCTCGGTTAATTTTTTAGTAAATTTTCTGGCTTGACCTCAAGTTAACTTGAGTTTGTATGATGCTCTCAACAGATGATTCATACAAGAGGAAAGAGCAAATGATACAGCCGCTCGTAACGAAAGAAAGTCCGGTTTGGCAGGATGGCAGAGCCATTGCCTTGATGATGGCGGCTACTCTTATGGTTATGGCAAATGCGACGATCAGTCCGGCTTTGGCGGGATTAGAGCGTGCTTTTATGGGGCAACCCAACGCGGATCTTTTGATCCGATTGTTGGTGCCCGCGCCTTCTCTTACTGTTGTGATTTTTGCGCCACTTGCCGGATATCTTGTTGATCGTTATGGCCGACGTGTGATGCTGTTATCTGGCGTGATGCTGTTTGTCGTGACCGGAAGCGCCGGTTTTTACTTGCCCGGCCTTGAACTGATTTTTGCCAGCCGATTGGCCCTTGGTATTGCAGTTGCAATGATTATGACATCACAAACTGCCTTGATAGGGGATTATTTTACAGGGGAAAAACGTAGTGCGCTAACCGGATTACAGATCTCTGCAAGAAATTTTGGCGGGTTTGTTTTTCTGACTCTCGCGGGTTGGTTTGCTGTCAGTTCGCCGCGCCTGCCTTTTGTCATCTATGGATTGGCAGTACTTTACCTGCCCTTTATGTGGTTGGTGATAAAAGAGAGCCCCATTGTCTCTGTCAAAAAGAACTCAACTGAAACTGTGAAGAAGTCTGGTGGAAGTGAAATTGATGGACATCGTGCCTGGAAAGGGTGGATTGCTGCATTGGCAGTGTTGCAGTTGATGACAAACATGATCTTCTTCTTGATGCCAACTCAATTACCGTTTTTCCTCGATAGTTTGGGCTACGATAGTGCCGTTATGACGGGGGCTGGACTGGGCGCTTTATCTTTGGCAGGGGGCTGTGCTGCGTTGTTTTATAGTCGAATTAAACGTGTGTTGAGTTACGCAGGTACCTACGCGTTAGGGTATGGCTTTATGGCATTGGGATTTGCCATTTTGCCACTTGTCGCTGATGTCATGGTAATCCTTGCTGGTTGTATCGCGGTTGGTATTGGCTTTGCTCTTGCCGTTCCAAATTTTGTGGGTATCGCCCTGCAAATTTCGCCCTCAAGCCGACGGGGTATGGCCGGCGGTGTTCTGACAACTGCTGTTTTCCTCGGTCAGTTTTGCTCTCCTTTTCTAAGTATCCCGTCGATTACATCTTTTGGGTATAGTGGAACCTATCAGGGAGTTGCACTGTTGCTGGGAACCATCGCTCTGTTTGCTGCTTTGAAACGAGGCATGGAAATTTTCAGTTTACGTGCGAAGGTGATCTAACTTTAGAAAAAATCCAAATTTAACAAACACTAATGCCGCCAAAGTAGAGTCTGTCCATTTTTTTCCTGAAGATCCAGATTTTCGTAACTATCCAGACAAGGGCGCATCTTGTCGAGGGTAATAGGCTTGTTCAGGTAATCAAGAACATCAAAGCTCTCTGCCTTACGAATATCATTGTCGTTGTTAGAGGTTGTGCACATGATAATCGCGGTTTCCTTGATGGGGTCCGTACTGCGCAGGTTTTGTAAAAACTCAAATCCATCCATGATCGGCATGTTGATATCAAGCAAAACAAGATCGATGTTTGGATTATCAGGAGCTTTGAGGAAGGTCAGCGCCTCTTCGCCATTTTTAGCGATATGTAAGCGACAGTTAAGACCATCGCGTTCAAGCAGCATAACTTTGGTTAGCTTAATGTCGAGATCATCGTCATCAACCAGCAGTACATTGGCGAGGATGTTGTCATTAGATGATCCATTTTGTGTCTGAGATGGCAGCGTATTTTCTGGATTTTCCTGATTTTCATTCTTGTTGCAGAGTTTCAACGTAAATTTAAACGTACTTCCGCCTTCTGCCGATTGTTCGTACCAAAGTTTCCCGCCATGCCGTTCAATCGTTTTCTTGCAGATGGCCAGCCCGAGGCCGGTGCCTTTTTTCTCAGAGCTAAAACGCGCAAAAGGTTCAAAAATTCGTTCGGCATATTCCATTGGAATACCGGGGCCATTATCGGTGACAGTAACCATCGCCAGATCATCTTCGGTTTTAATTTCCAATGAAATTTGGGGGATGGCTTTGTCGTTGTGAATGATCGCATTCATAATCAGGTTCTGAAACAGCTGCATCAGTTGGGTTTCATTACCGTTGACGCTGACATTTTGGTCCACAGAAAGGTTTAGAATATCATTTTCTAATACGCGAATAAGATTAACCCGGGCCAGTTCTATTACCTTGTGCAAAGTTATAGGTTCTTTTTGATAATACTCGTCTGGCGCATCCAGTTTTGTGTAACAATGGACCATATCAATTAACCGATCCATGTTGTTTGTCGCCGTGATAACGTGTTCAAAATATTCTTTGTTCTGAGGCAACAATTCCTGGGTAGAGCTAATCAGATTCAAAAAAGACCTGATCATACGAACAGGCTCTTTTAGGTCATGAGCCAGTGCATGGCTGAATGTGGTTAAGGAATCTCGTTGCAAAGAAATTTCTTTGGACAGTCGGGCACGTTCCATTGAGTGTTTGATGACACGATTGAGAACAACGGCGCTTATTGTGTTTTTGGTAAGGTAATCTTGCGCGCCATTTTTCATAACTTCCACGGCAATGGTTTCGTCGCCTTGTCCGGTCAGCATAACAACGGGTAGGTGGGGGTGTTTTGATTTGATGATTTTGAGAATTTCAATGCCGTTCTTTCCTGGCATGGAATAGTCAAGAAGCACACAATCAGGGGAATTTCGGTTAATAATTGCAATACTTTTTTCACCATCCGTGACTTCGGTTACATCGTAGACTGTGTCTTTAACTTTTTTCAGGGCGCGTTTGTACAATTCTTGGTCATCAACACTGTCATCAATTATGAGTATCTGAATTGCCTCTGCCATTATTAACTCCTGTTTGGGAGTAGAGCGAGACCGAACCAGTAGTTCTTGATTTGCTCTGCTGCTTTGAGCAGCCCCTCAAAGCCAACAGGTTTCTGGATGTAGGTAGAGGCACCTAGCTCGTAACATTTATTGATATCAATCTCATCAGATGAAGTGGTTAAAACAATGACGGGAATGTTTGTCGTATCTTTTTCTGACTTCATCCTCTCCAGAACTTTGCGTCCATCAAGACCAGGCATATTCAAATCCAGCAAGACTAAACAGGGCTTTAACACACTGTCATCATTCTCATAGGGGCCTGTCCGATAAAGGTAATTCAGGGCTTCTTCCCCATTTTTGCACCACCTGACCGGGTTCTGTAGATGGGATTTTTTGAAGCTGCGAACGGTTGCTTCGTAATCGTCGACGTTGTCTTCGACGATGAGAATGGTTTCCAGTTCGACATTATGTGATGTCATTGTCTTCCTCCCTACTGTTTATTGTGAAGTAAAAAGTGGTGCTAAGGCCGGGTTCTGATTCCAGCCAGATTTCGCCTCTGTGCCGTTCAATGATTTTCTGGACAAAGGTCAAACCAACACCGGTTCCTCTGGCTTTCTCTTCTTCTACGTTCAGGCGTTTGAAAATTTTGAAAATATCGTCATGGTACTCGGGGGCGATGCCAATACCATTATCTTTGACTGAAAAGACATTCTCTCGTCCGTCTTTTTCGGGCAAAAAGTCGATATCGATAACCTTCTCAGGCTTGTCATTGTATTTGATGGCATTGGTAATAAGGTTTCTGAAAACCTCTGCAATCCTGTGTCTGTCACAGATAATGCTGGGCAGAGGCTTGATGATATTGATCTGGACGGCTTCCTCTTCGATCAGGGTATCTATCATGCCTGTGATTTCACCAACCACGTCGTTGATATTTGTCTGTTGAATAGCTAAATCCTGTCGTCCAAGCCTTGAAAAATAAAGCAGATTGTCGATCAGCTTTTCCATGCGCTTGGTTAGTGTGCACATGCGATCAATGCGTTTGTTACCATCTTCGTCTAATGTTTCAGCGTAATCCTCAGCAAAAAACATAGCGTTGTTGGCGAGGCCGCGTAGCGGTTCTTTCAGATCGTGAGAGGCAATATAGGCAAAGTCATCCAAGGCCTGGTTGCTTTTGGTGAGATCCTCAATCATCTGATCTCGTGCTTGTTCGGCCTCTATACGTTTACTGATGTCACGTATAATACCAATAAAGTGGGTTTGGTTTCCTGCAGTCAACTTGCCAACTGTGATATCCATAGGAAATTCACTGCCATCTTTACGTTTTCCGATCATCTGGCGATTTTCACCCATAAATTTTTCCTGACCCGTTTTGAAGTAATAATCCAGAAACTGGTCGTGCTGTCGGGCGTAATGTTCAGGCATCAGTATTTTGACGTTTTGACCAACAGCTTCGTTAAATGAGTACCCAAAAAGCTTTATCGAAGCAGGGTTGAAATTCAGGATCTTTCCACGCTCATTGATCAGAACAATACTGTCTATTGCGCTTTTAATGATTGCTTCGGTGTGTGCTTGTGCTGCTTTGGTTTTATGAAGGGATTGCTGGATTGCATAGGCCAAATAGGCGGTGGCCCATAGAACCATGATTGTCATGGTCCTGTTCAAGACGATTATCCATTGAGTATCTACAATTGAATCAGGGATATGGAAATAGCCAAAGATGGTTAAAGCGGACGAAATTCCTGCAAAGAGAAATACAATTCGGTTTGAATCCAGAAAAACACCGCTAAGAATAAAGACTGTATAGATAAGACCGCCAGCCACACCAAGCGGGGTGAGCCAGTCATATAAGAAGCCAGCAAGACACAAAGAAGATGATAAAGCCCAAGGCGCAAAATTATAAATCTTAGGTGATTGGATGTCTGTGGCAATTGTCATTATTTACGAGCTTCTTTTCATGATACTATTGTCAAATTGGTTAATTGAGTGTTTGTGTTTCCGGTGTAAAATTCTTGCTGGTCCACCGTTCTAAAGCATCAAGATCAAGTGGTTTTCCAAACAGAAAACCTTGAATATGTTCACACTTGCATTCTTTGATTGTGGAAAATTCTTCCGCTGTTTCTACGCCTTCTGCAACAACGGAAATGCCAAGATCTTGCGCCATTCGGGTCAGGTTTTTGACGATAATGGTATTGCGATTGTGGCTGTGGATATCTTTCACAAATGAACGGTCTATCTTTAGAATATCAACCGAAAGTTCTTTCAAAAGAGAAAGCGAAGAATGACCTGTGCCAAAGTCATCCAGCGCAATTCGGATATCCAGATTTCGTAGTTCATTAATGACTTTTTTAGCGGTAATCAGATCTTTGAGAACGATGTTTTCAGTCAATTCCAGAACTAGCCCGGCAGGGTTGCAGCCGGATTGCATAATGGCTTTCCGGATCTTGTCGACGGTGTCTTCTTGATAAAGCTGTATGGCAGACAGATTAACAGCCAGAGACGTGATTGGATGCTTGGCCAGCTGCCATTCTCTCAGCTGTTTGCACGCTTGATTAAGCACCCAGGTGCCAATTGGTAGAATGAGCCCGGTTTGTTCCGCAACGGTCAGGAAATCACCGGGTAACAAAGGGCCGCGTTCCGGGTGGTTCCAGCGGATCAGGGCTTCGACACCGGAAAGCTGCCCATCCAGCGCATTGACCTGTGGTTGGTAATGAATGGAAAACTGCTTGAAATTATGGGTTGCCAGGCGAAGGCTGTGTTCAACATTGCGACGGTTAGAAATTTTCTTGAGCATTTCCGGGTCAAAAAAGCCATAGTTTGCTCCGGGTAGCTTTTTGGCGCGATAGAGCGCAAGGTCGGCATTTCTGATCAGGGTTTCAGGATCAGCCCCGTTGAGAGGATAGAGTGAAATACCGATGCTGATATCAATAAGAATGGTCTGATCATCAATGGTGATTGGATCTTTAAAACCCTCTAGAATATTGAGCGCAACTTCGGCGGCATCATTTTCACAGTGAAGATTGTTGAGGATAATGCCAAATTCATCCCCGCTCAGCCGGGCGGTTATGTCTGATATCCGTGTATGGAAATCCAGTTTCTTTGCGGTCTTTTGCAAAAGCTGGTCACCAATCTGATGACCATAGGTATCGTTTACGTTTTTAAAGCCGTTTATATCCAGATAGAGAACGCCGACCATGTAATTGTTGCGGTCTGCATTTGCGACGGCCGTTGGTAAGAACTCGTTGAACGCAAGACGGTTGTACAATCCGGTCAGATCATCGCGGTGTAGCAGTTCCTGCATGCTTTTTTCGATCACCCGGCGCTTGGTAATGTCCACCATGGTGATTAACAGTGTGTCGTCCAGATTATCGTGGGGGGCTGTTGTCGCTGCAGAAACGATCACGTGTCGATCTTGGCAGATAAGCTTGTTTGATCTCTTGTCCTTTAACCTCAGTGTAGCTTCAAAGCTTGTAACTTGCCCGCGCTGCCACTTTGTCAATTCGGTGGCAACCAGCCCACGATCCTGCTCAATGAAATAGTCGGGGAAGGAGGCAAAGGATATGTTACTGAGCTCCTCGCTGCTGGTGAAACCTCTGTCGGCTTGATCGCCGCCGGAAAAGGGATAGAACCACTTGGTCATGGCATTGTTCATAAACAGGGTTTGACCGCTATAGGTTACCTGCCAGATTGCCAGCCGATTTGTTTTTTGCAGGTCATGCAGATCACTGGTGGGAAGGTTGGTGTGCTTGCGCAGCTTGTCAATTTTTTCCAGCGCGGTTTCTGTCAGGTGTTCGGCAAGCTTGGCGATACTGAGATTCTGGGCTTCAAGTCGCATCTGGGCGCGTTTGAGCTCTATATTTTTCTGTCGCAGCGTCTGTCGTACCTGATCCTGCTCGATGGCATAACGGATGGTTCGTTCCAGCAACACGCCGGTCATCTCATTTTTTGGCAGGAAGTCTGCGGCCCCGGCCTCCATCGCGGCATGATCGACTTCGGCACTTTCCAGCCCTGTCATCACGATACAGGGACATTGTTCGTTTTGATTGGATTGATGCTGTAAAAGCTCAATCCCTTTACCATCGTTAAGGTTGTAATCAACCAGTGCCGCCTGAATATTGGCGTTATCTTCCAAAACTGCCTTGGCTTCGGCAACTGACCGAGTCCATTGAAAATCAAACTGATTGGAAGAATGAGATAGCAATGCCTCAATAAGCAGTCTATCCCCTTCATTATCATCAACAATTAGAATTTTGGTTTTTAAATTCTGTGGTACCTGCTCCATCGTGACGTCCCTTGGGGAAATGCCTGATATGCTCGTAAAAACCACCCTTAAGCTTAAATAAGCCCGTATATTCAATTATCACTTGAATTTATGAACAAGAAATGAACAAGCATGGGTTGCATTGCGTTTTTCTTACATTTTGAACTGTGAAATTATGGCAGGTGAAATTATGACAGGTGAAATTAATTGCAGGGGAAGTTTTATCAGCCTAAAGTGATTCCAGGTGATTTATTCAACTAATAAGTGTTGATCATGGCAAAGGGCGTTTTTGTCCATCGGGCAGATTCAAAATACGACGATTTTCCGGAAGAGCAATATCAGTTCCCCAAACGTTATTTGAAACGTGCAAAGCGCTTTGAAAATGATTGGGTTCTTTATTACGAACCACGCGGAGGTGGCGGAAGGCTTGGCTACAACGCGATAGCCAAGATTGAGGCGATTGAACCAGATACCTTGAACGAGGATATGTATATTGCCCGCATTGCGCCGGGAACTTTCTTGTCTTTCGAAGAGTTTGTCTCATTTCGAAAAGATAATGGTTTTATGGAATCTGACCTTAGAAAAGAAGATGGGTCTTTAAATGCTGGCTTGATTCAGTGGGCGATACGACCGATTTCTGATGCTGATTTTAATCAGATTGTTTTGCAAGGTTTTCCCGAGGAAACGGATATGCTGCCACGGGCTGATGCTTTGGGGCGAAACAAAGATTTACCTGCATGGGACGGTTTATCGGAAGACGCTTCAGGCTTTATCCATGAAAGTGAACGTCTTCGAGTTGAGCAAACCATCTCGCGTATCCCGCGGGATCGTGTGTTTCGAAAACACGTACTAGATGCTTATGACAGACGCTGTGCCATTACTGGATTACAGCTTATCAACGGTGGCGGTAGAGCAGAGGTTGAAGCCGCTCACATTAAACCAGTGGCCCAACACGGCCCTGATACGGTCAGAAATGGAATAGCATTGTCCGGTACAGTGCACTGGATGTTTGATCGTGGACTGATTTCATTGAGCGATGATTTAGATATTTTGATCTCACGACAAGTAAACGACCCAATCCAAATTGAACGTCTGGTGAATTCCAGCGGGAGAGCATTTGCGCCTGAAAACCCCTCATTACGCCCGCACCCAAAGTTCTTGGGATGGCATCGGGATAATTGTTTTAAAGTCTAAGAGAAAAATTTGCCTGAAATATTGGCGCACCCGACAGGATTCGAACCTGTGACCTTCGCCTTCGGAGGGCCTTTTTAACCTATTGGTATCAGAGTATATTTTATTTAACTTATTGATATTGAATGTAATATAATTTGGTTGAGTTTAATGAACTTCATTCGAATCTAAATTCACTGTCCCAAAATTGTCCCAAGAATTGTTTTAAGGAAATAGCGTGAGAAAACGTTTTTTAATTGGTGAGCTTGCCGATTATATCAATAACAGTCGTGAAGGTTCTGTCCGTGAGGAAGTTTTTAAATTTTTAAAGCATTGGATCCATGGTGATTCCAGAATATTTATCTCGGATGCTAGGTATTTAGAAACGAGCTTTACTGAGGAAAGGTATCTAGACCAAGGGGCAAAAACGTCTTCCTTAGAGAAATATAAAAAGACTCAATGGTTTTTACGTATGGGGCGCCCAGATATGTTTATTACTGAGGAGCACGCATGGGATACTGATCCTAGTGATTATAAAGTTGAAGGGCCTAGTATCGATTCACCAATAACTGGGTGGCTTTTTCTCCTCTATTTAAATGAATATACTTGGACTAATTTAAAAGTTCCGAACTTAATAGAACAAACAGAAGGCAAAACTATACAGCTTCGTTGTAAAGAAGTTTCTGAGCAGATCGAAATTGAAGATTTAAGTGAGCGACAGTGGGCTGCTGTATACAGAGTTTCTATGACATTAGAACTAGCCATTAGATATTGTGTCGAAGTGCACGGGATTATACCGGGCATGGTTAAACAGTTCTATGAAACTGAATACTATCGAGTTCCTTCTAGAGGAAGAAGATATAAAGAGAGGCCAATTAAAGAAGTTTGTTATGAGCATTTATGTTGGATTGTTAAGGCTGGTCTACACAAACCTAGAGTAGGTGGGTTAGAAGAAGTATCTGAATTGATAGTTAAGCTATGGGATGTTGATAGAAGCCCTAAATCAGTGCGAAATGAAATTGAGATTGAGTATCAAGATTTATTAAAAAATATCTCATAAGTATTTGCTATTAATTAGTTTATTGTGATTTTTATATGGCGAATAAACAAAGACAATAGAACATTCAGAAAATTTATAAATTTCTCAATTTGCATATTTGGCTCCTATTCACTCACCCTAATTGGACTGCAATACAGTTGATTAGGAGTGATTTGAATGTGCAGTAAATACTTAACTCGAAAAGAAGTCCCTAACCGGTATCCCGTGAAATTTACGACTCTTGCGCAGCTCGCTTGTCGGGGGGCGGGGCCTGCTTATGCCATTATTGGGAAGAGCGCGGTTTACCGTGTCGATGATATTGAAGCTTGGCTGGAGGATCAGGTGATAGATCCCGGAAAAGGCAAACGCGGTCGCCCGCGAAAGAGAGGGCGTTGTCGACAATCTCCCGGTGGAGCAAACGATAATGCGAAATAGGAACGTCAGGATTATTGTTGAGGGCAAGGATCGTGCCGGTAAGTTTCTTGATCCGCGATTGTGCAGAGTAGCTCGTGCTGCAAATGATTTACTGGCCGGTCCAAGTGCGGATATTGGCTTTTTACATAGTACGTTGTGCCAAAACTTTCTGCCCACACGGCGGTTACCAGAAGAAACGCGGGTTTGGGAGTGTACGAATGGAAACTCCGCTCTACAGATAGAGGCAGGATCTGCTTTTGATCCCAGAACTCAAAAGTGGCGAGAAATGCCTTTACCTAATGGTAGCCGGGCAAGATTGGCATTAATCCATTTGAGTACAGAGGCTATCAAGCAACAATCCCCAGTCATAAAGCCGAACCGTTCCATGACTGCTTTTTTGAAGAAGGTACTGAATAGAGAGCCAAATGGCCAAGATGTTTCCGAATTCAAGTATCAGCTATCCGCTTTAGGAACGGCAACTATTCGAATGGCTTCAAGCGGGCGGCAAAGCCAAGGTCATATTGTATCCGATTTTGACTTAATGTGGTTATCCCTGGCCAAAACGCGGGTACTTTGGTCGGCAGAGTTTGTTCTCTCCCGAGAATATTGGGCGACATTACAAAAACAAGCTGTTCCGATAGATCTAAAGGCTGTAACAGCCGTGTCTCATTCTCCTTTGGCGATGGATATTTATCTTTGGTTGACGCAGCGTCTACATAGATTGAAGAGGCCCTATACCGTCTATTGGCCTGTGTTGTGGAGGCAATTTGGTCGAGGCTATGCCCGACTAAGAGATTTCCGTCGGAAGTTCATATGCACGCTTTCAACGGTCAAGCTTATCTATCCCAATGCACGGGTGAGTGAGAGCCTTGACGCACAGGGAAAGAGCCGGGGATTGATATTGAAACATAGTCCGCCGCCCATTCCTTATAACGCGAAACTATCCACAGACGTTTAGTCGCGCCTTCACGGTCAAACGGTCGCGTTATTACGTCATTTTCACGGTCATTTGGTCGCGCAAACCTATATCACCTTATATTTAAATAACCTGTAGTTGGAGAATAATTATGGGGACAATTCATTTTTTCTTAAACGGCAAAGGAGGTGTTGGTACTTCCTTTACAGCATCTCTTTTAACTCAGCACTATATCGCGCGGAATAAAAAAGTTCTTTGCGTGAGTACAGAGCCTGGTGGGGGAACCTTATCAAGATACCAAGTCTTCCATACCAAATGGTTTGATATCTATTGTGATGATCCCGCTGACCCCAAATCTATTGATAGCCTTTTTAATATGATTTTGAGAACTGACGATGAAACAGAAGTCATCGTGGATTGCGGAAGCAGATCTTACCTATGCATTTGTGAAGCCTTGAAAGAAAAAGGCTTCTTGGATGAAGCACGATCTTTTGGAAAAAGAACCTTATTACATTCGATTATAGTGGGGGGAGCTTCGGAGGCAGAAGCTCTCAATAGTTACAGGTCTCTAATGGATAATTTTCCTGACAGTCATGTGATGATTTGGTTAAACGGGTATTTTGGAGAAATATTAATTGATGAGCAAAATTTCGAAAGCACGCGGTTTTATTCCCATTATGAAGATCGCATAGATGGTCTTATTCCTTTGGGGCCAGAGAGAGGAGATCTAATGGCGCATGACATTAATCGAATGCTCTGTGATTACTTTACCTTTCAAGAAGCGATCACCACATCGGACTACTACATTCTGACAAAGAGCAGGTTAAATATGTTTTGGCGCGATTTGAATGCAAAACTTGATGCCGTGAACCTGTAAACAATCGCACCATAAGTTTTATATTGAGCTCAAAGGTACGGCTTTTGAGCTCAATTTTTACGTCTGTTGAATTCTTTCAAGTCACTAATAGGGCTCAATATAAACTTTTTATTTGATGGGATAGGGCTACTTTTTGTTACTATTTTAGGTTGAGGTTTTTTAGATTGAAACTGATCGTCGATTGAAGCAACTTGAGGGCTACTTTCATTTGTTGCCGTTATCTCTTGCTTGATAACACGCGCCTTTAAACGAAAACTATTGTAACTGACGGTTATCCATTGCTTGGCATAGAGCTCATTATAAAGCCGCTGCATAGGGACGCCGCGCCTTAGCTCATCCGTAATGTATGGCTTACTGGCAAGAACTTCTATATTTGCTTGGCCCCAGCGTGACATTATTAATCTCCTCTTCAAATTTTCCTTAAGATTCTACCTTTTAACTCTGTGTGTTAGAAGGAAAAACGACATCAAGATGCGTGGATTTTTTGTTTCAAAAAGAGAGGGAAATGATAAACGGAAATAAACGATTTTCACATTCTTATGCGGGGGCAGGATAGGTTAAGTGAAACACTTAACTCTTGATTGGAGGCAAAAAACTTCTTCGCATCTTTGATGCTCAACGGATCTATATTGAAGCCGGATGTTTAAAGTTTGACTGTGTCTTGTGTGACAACTGCTACACAGCTATTGGTGGTAATAATTTTAAGTTGGGTCGATTTTTATATTTTTGGGTGATTATTTTAATGCACGATTATATTCAGCAATCAAAAAGTAGAACATATACTGTTGAGAGCTTCTTGGGACGGATGGCCTTAAAGGGGCAGAGACAAATTTGGGAAAAATTTCCAGAGAACGTTTTTGTTAAAGGGCGTGTAGTTAGAGTAAATCCCTACAAAAAGAAATATGTTTATATCACTCTTGAAGGCTCTGGGTATCAATTAACTTTAAAAAGTGACTTTGAGACCAGACCTAACGTCGGAGAGTATATTATTTTTTCTGGCCATGCGGTGCTTAAACCACACGCTTTCAATATGTCAGGTTTAAATGTTGAAGTTATTGGGGAGTCTGTTGGGCATTGGAAGCCAGTTGAAGAAGCTGCTGAAAACAAATCACTTAATAATAATGTCCCTTTAATTAAAAAGGGGACAACGGTCCTTTTATCGCAATATTTGAAGAATTCTGATTCCACTAATTTGTTGGTCTTGGGGTCCGAGACTGGGTTGCGAGATGTCGGATCGTGTTGCGGCTCTGAAATACCAATCGAGATGGAGCAGGTTAGAGTTCGTGATACTGAGGTGTTCTCTGAAGATTTAAGATCAGCGATAGACAGACGAAAGCCTTCAGCGATAGCTATCGTTCGAGGCGGGGATGATGAAACACTTCGTATTTGGGATGAGCCAGAGTTGGTGGGAAAGTTACTTGATCTCAATATTCCATTCTATTTAGCAATTGGACATTCCCATTTATCGACATTGGCTGATAAATACGCGGATGAGTCTTTTCACACACCTTCAAGTTTCGGTTTAGCGCTTTCAAGTCATGTAAAAGAAATAGCCGAAAGAGACAGCATGCGTCATGAGATTGAGCTTCTAAAATTCGAACTTAAAAATAATAACAATCAAATAAATGAACTGAATTCAAAATATCATAAAGCGAAGAATAGTTTATCAAATCGTACAAATATATTGGTTGCAGTATCACTATTTTTAGCAGGATGCTTGTACTATTTGTATCAATAAGCTGAATGCAAATTTATACAAAAATAGATTATATTTTACAAAAATTTAGTATTAATTTTAAATACTTAAGTTATTTGTTGTGTGTGTGATTTATAGTTAATAATTACTTGCAATATAATCTTAGGTTGTGGCACGGTATTTTTATAAGTTGCCAAACTGAAATACAATGCACGGCTGAGGGGGTATCATGCCGGAACACGATTTATCTGAGACCCGACAGGATTCAGGCCCTGACGATCTCAACGAAAGTGCTTCTGCGCTAAATGCAGAGCCTACGCAATCATCAAGTTATTCCGATGTATCTGATCAAACAAACACGGGTAAAGCTGATAATCAGGACCTGGATCTGATTTTCGGGGAGGTGGTGAGCATTCTGATGCGCTCTCCCCTTTATCAGCATTGTAGTCTTGCTGATCTTGAGTGGCTGGTTATTCCTCCCTTGCTTACCCGGCAATTCCAAATGGTTCGCGGTCAGGCAAAGGGAGATGGTGAGGGGGTAGAAGGAAAGACCTACCCTATCGGCGTTGCATTCTGGGCGTATGTATCTGAAGAAGTTGATACTAAGCTTGAAGCGCAAAAGAAAGCAAAACTCCCAATCCCAAAACTTGCTCCCCAAGACTGGAAGAGCGGAGATATTCCGTGGTTGGTGACTTTAGTGGCCCCAGTTGCGACTAAAGAGTTAGTGAAAGAGAAAATATTTAATAATCTCAAATGCAAAAATTTTAACTTATAAATAAAGTTTGGGGCGTGAAGTTTGAATAAAGTATTTAAAGTTCTTCTCTACATAGTTGGGTTTCTGCTCTCAATTCCCGTTATTTTTTTTCTTATTCTAACGTGGTCTCAACGCCCTTTTCACGCACCTACTTTTTATGCACGAATGACTGTGGATATGAAGGTTGATAGTTACCCTTTTCATATGGAGCGAATTATCACCTGTAAAACAGTTCCTATGGGAGGGAATGATCTTTCTCAATTGTTTAAGAGAGTTTCTAGCCAGTATGTCAGCTATCCTCGTGCTTTTGGGAGTTACTTGCCCGATAACGCCGCTGTAATGATGTGGACACCCTATGAGTGTGATCGCGAAGAATATCAGGATGAAAATGGTTTAACAAAGCTAAAGGCAAAACAGCTCCATCCTGGTTACGTCCCGCGTATTGGCTGGACACCAGATACCACGACAATGCAAACATTGGAACTGTATATTGACAGAGATTCATTCAAATCAAATACAGCCAGAGTAACGGATCTGAAATTTTACGTTGAACTGGTTGATGAAGATGTTGCTGAAAAGGAAATGGCTGAGCCAGATGATTTTCAGTGGTTTAGTGGCAATATTTACACTGATGGTGACTGGAAAGATTATAAAAGAGTTCGGTATAAATCTTACTATGCTTTAGTGCTAAAAGAGAATCAATGGCGTGGCTACAATCCTATTATTGATGCAGAGTTGGATAGTTATACATATCCCCAAATGGTTGAACGCCGCCCAGAACTTGGGGGGCAGCAACCGCGACACCTGCTGTCTAATCTATTTGACGCCAAAGGCAGAGGAATAATGTATGGGTACCGTGCAAATGGAGTACTTTATTCTGCTCTTGCGGGTGGGTTTCCAAAGATTGGACATGGGATCACATCAAATCCAGAAAACCGTATTGAACACCTTTTTCCTGAGGGTAAAGCATTAAGAGTTCAAAGGAGCGGTGTATGGGATCGCTTTATTATGCATAGGCAAGGTCCTCGTTTCGTCGATGGTAAGAGAGTTACCGATAATCCAAATTTATTAGATAATGCTATTCCACCCATGGAAATTATATTTCTTCGTGATGATGTTGTTATTTCTCCTAAGTCAGGATACGTCCCAACCAAAAAACTACATCCAAGTCTTTATTTATATGATCCAAAAACAAAAGAAATCTTCCTGATCGAAGTTGCTGCGTATGTGATATACCCTGCTGTTGAACACCCCTTGTTTCAACAGGCTGAAACAAGAGGAGTTAAGTAATGACATCCCCAACGATAGACTATGCTTTGATATCAGCCCATGTGTATGAAAAGAATTATCGTACAACAGATGAAGTCGTCACGCGATTTACGCAAGATGACGGGGTTGCTGGTTGGAAGGTCATAACTCCCCAGGAGATGGAGTTTAGTAATGATAAGCAAATTCCATTTCAAGGAGAATGGGATACAAATCAAAATGGTACAGAGTACTCTGGCTTTTTTGCACAGTCTTATCAAAAAGGTACCGAACTTGTTATTGCAATGCGTGGGACGCAACCGGAAGATTTTTGGGATGACATTGTTCTAACTGATCTAGGGTTAGGAGATTATCTTACTTGGCAATCAGAGCAATTTTTACACGCTTATTTTTATGTTGAAGCCGCGAAAAAATATGCAGCGGATAAGGGGTTAACGATTAGTTTTACAGGGCATTCGCTTGGTGGTGCCTTAGCGAGCACTTTTGCGGCTAGAGAAAATGCTCCTGCATATGTTTTTGATTCTGCACAATCCCAATCCGTTATAGATCAAACTGTTGAAGGTGTTCGATTTAGTAACCCTGAAAGTGTTGCTAAAGCAATTACAGACTTGGGTATGACTGTTTTGACTTCTGAGGAAGTATCGGCTTTAGATGCTGATTCTAGACCCTATGTAAGTCAAGGATACCCAGAATTTATAGTAAAACACTACGAACACAGTTCTGGCGTCATAAGGAAGGTGCTTGAAATTGAAATTCCGCCAATAGAAAATTTTGATCAATCTGAAGCGGGGTCAAAAATAGTAGATTATGTCGTTGAAGGAGAGTTATTAGAAGCTTTTAATGTGGGGTTTGATGTTGCCGGAGGCGAACGTAATCTTCTTGCTATAGGAGATAGTGTAGCGCCAATTCCACCTGTTAATTACGCGATGAATTTCAAGGACCCTAGCAGTTTAGATCTTCATTCCATAGATTTTCTTGCCTTGTTAATGGCTATGCCAGAGAAAGATGGCGAGTTTCCTATGGTTAAGCTCATAAGGGAAAATCCTGGATTAATCCACGCTTTGTATAGTAATAGCACGTTCCATCTGGACACTGATGAGTATGGATTTGTTGGCTCTGTCAGTAATCCTATGAATGGTGCAGATATTCAGCGTGAATTAGTTCGACAGCATATTGATTCAAATAATGGTGATCTAAGTGTTCTTGAAATGCTTCATGATGATCTTGTTAAAATCCCGAAAGGGAGCCCCGATAATGATACAAAAAATGGTGGACTTGCTAATGAAAATATTCTTGTTCGCCAAATGCTTATTGAGCTTCGAGTGCAGGAAAGTTGGCGTCAGTTAGGTTTTATGGAGGGAGGTCCGGCAGCAGCGCCTTCTCCTGATATCTCGCAAGAACAATTTTTAAAAATTGATTTGGCTGGAATTGGGATTGATCCGACGAAGTTATTTGAATTAGGACCAGAAAAAGTACCAGTTTTAAAATATATTCTTGAATATTTACCTAAGGCATTACTGTTTAAGAAAGATGATACTATTGTTTCAGTGCACAAAATCAATAGGGATGATTTTGTGCAACCTGAATATATCGCCGTTTCAGCAGATATCCCTGATCAAGAAGAATTAATTCTTCAAGGTAAAGAGGGCGTAGTAAATTTACTGATCTCGGATGCAAGTAAAGAATATATTGTCAAAGGTAACAATAAGTCAGATTACATCATTGCTCTAAAACCAACACTGGGAACATCTGAGGGGGCCAGCAATGTCTTCTATGGAGCAGAGGGGAATGATGTCATCAATGGTCTAGAGGCTGATGGCAGCATTTTTTATGGGGGAGAAGGTGATGATACTTTTGTAGGGGGTAATGGTAATTCAGATGATACTGTAAGGTACACAGCCGATAGCGAGCATGATTTTGTAAAAGATCCAAAAAGCGGGATTTTCATTAACATTGAAAAGCCAGACGAAGACGACGAAAACCCACCTGAATTGATTGTGCAAAATGACGGGGATGACGGTGTTGATCATCTCTATAACATTGAAAAAATCATTGGATCTAAATTTTCCGATTATTTAAGGATTTCTGATCTTTCCGTATTTGAAACAAGAGGTTTAAACAAACTATCCCTTAAAGAAATTGATTTTGGAGATAGTGAGACTGGCGTTGGGGATACTGTCGACTTATCAGATCTTGATAAGGGTGTAACGATTGTTAATGGCAAGATCGAGGGCACGGATCTTGAAATTAAAAATGCCGAAATACTTATTACCGGTCAGTATGATGATATTATCATTTTAGATGGAGATACTTCTAACGGTCACAATAATTACGGTGGAATCACTCAAGTCAGAACCGAAGACGGGGACGATATTGTGGAAGCCCGGGGGAATGGCGTTAGGGTAGATCTTGGTATGGGGGCTGATTGGGTCGAGCTTCGCGGTAAGAATTCAATTGTCACTCTGGGGTCGGATGCGGTCAAAGATACCGTGGTTTTTGGGAATGGTTATATTGTTGACGCGGCTGCTAATGACCGTTTGCAATTGGGCGGTTATAACTTGTTGGGTGGCATCCGTAACGCGACGTCTGAATCTCCTTATGCAGGTGATCGTTTTGGCAACAGTTATGGTTTTAACAAACAGGGCGACCTTATCATTGAGGATATTGCTGGTCGCGAGATTTTCGTTAATGGAGCAGAAAGCGGACCGGGTGTTGGGTATGACAAAGAAACATTAGGATTGCATCTTGTCGAACGCTATATCGAATATGTCAGACTCTTTTCCTTAAAAGCCACGCCGGGTTGGTTCACTGATATCTTTAAATTCTGGTTTGGGGACTACCTGAAAACCATTATGGATAATGATGACTTTAATTATGGTGGTGTTGATCCTATTGTCCTTGATCTGGATGGTGATGGCTTGGAACTCACGGCCAAAAGTCAGTTCGGGGCAACCTTTGACACAGATGGTGACGGGTTTAAAGAGCCTACTGGCTGGGTAGATAAAGATGATGGTCTTCTTGTTCTGGATAAAGATCTGGACGGTAAAGTCGATAGTGTTGAAGAGCTGTTTGGTGGTCCAACGCAAAGCGGTTTTGACGAATTAAGTGAACACGACCTTAATGGCGATGGTGTTATTGATAGTAACGATGACATCTATAGCGAATTACAAATCTGGCAGGATTTAAACGGTAATGCCGAAGTTGATGAGGGCGAACTTAAATCCCTGGCCGATCATGGCATTGCGTCGATTTCGCTTAATGCAGAAGAACTCAACGGGCAGCAGTTAGCACAAAATACATTGGCTGCGAAAGCTGCCTTTACCCGTACAGACGGTACCACGGGTGATGCCTATGACGTTGTCTTCAAAATTGATAATTTCAATTCAGAATGGCTGGGGGACAAGACAGTTGCCGATGATGTCAAGCCGCTTGCCAACCTGAAGGGGCATGGTACGCTTTTGGATCTTCATGTTGCTATGACGCAAAATGAAAGTTTGAAAAATCTGGTAGCCCAAACAATTCCAACCTTGAATATGGTTAATATTGCGCAACTGCGTGATGCCGTTCAACCTGTTTTGGATGCATGGGCAATGGCTTCACCTTTTGGTATGGCTGCTCATGATGATTTCAATATTCTTGTCAAACGTACGGATGATGGCGTCACGGTTACTGACTTTACAGTTAAGGTTACCGATGAAGATGGCAGTTATTGGAAATTGGGTAGCGGAACAAAGATATATGACGATGTTCTTGGCCCTGAAGTCAAACGCCCTACCTTTGAGCAAATCATGGCCCACAAACCAGATGGGGCAGAGTGGGAGATCTTCTCTGGTAACAAGATAGCCGTTATGGAGCGGTACTTTGGCGAAGATTTGCCACTTAACGATGCGGTGGCCGGGGCATCCGGGGCGGTGGATGCTCTGAATAATATGTTCTCTTTTTTCCTCGATAATCTGGATCTTCTAGCGGTTAAGCTTGCTATTCAGGGGCCACTTGCTTCTTATTTTGAGGGTATTGCCTATGATGATGAAGGTGACAAATTTGTTTTGACATCCGATCGTCAATTGACCCCAACCTTTGAAGCAATATTTGATGCAGCTCCTGCAGATACCCAGGGTGCCATGAATTGGTTGCAAGATTGGAAACCGATTGTTTACACCGTGCTGCAACAGCTTGATCGTGGCGCAGATTACCTGATGATGACACAAGCTTATGTGTTCCATAACATTGTCAGTGCCTATGAGAACAAAAACCTCAATGTGGATCTAAAAGAAACAGGGGCAATTTTCGGTGTAGATAAATCATTGATTATGACCGGTGCTGGAGAGATTTCCGGCACGGATCAGGGTGATTTCTTCTATATGGATGGTAGTGATCAGGTTGCTCGTGGCGGTGATGGGGCTGATACCTATGTTTTCGGACGTGATTTTGGGCATGATGTTATCGACGATGTGGAAGGTCGATTAAGCGCTAAACATACGGATAGCATCCGTTTTGCTCATTATAATGCAGATGAATTTATCGCAACACGCGAAGGTCTTGAACTTCTTCTGACTCATGTGCCAACTGGTTCGACTGTGCGAGTTTTACGCCAGTTTGAAGGCATTATTCCTAACTTGAGCGGGGGGGACATCAGCGAAGATACCGGTATTAATGAAATCATTTTTGCCGATGGTACGGTATGGAACAAGGTTGATATTGCCAAAGCAGTATCACATCCTTTGGATAGTGATGATATTCTTATTGGAACTCCTGATATTGATTTTCTTAATGGGGGTGCCGGAAACGACCATCTAGCAGGTGGAGATGCAAGTGATATTTATTTCTTTGGCAAGGGGTATGATCAGGACACAATTCGTGAAGATGTAAAGTGGGTGAAAACACCAGCTGTTGATTATGTCAAATTTGATGCCAATACCGATTTTTCGGATATCTATTTCGAAGGTGTTGAGGGCACGGGCGATCTTGTCATTCGCTATCATAACACCAGTGATACGCTCACTATCCAAGGGCAATTTGATGCAGCTTATACCGGAGTTTTAGGGAAACAGTTTCTTCATAGGGTTGAACTGATTACCTTTGAAGATGGCTATTCATACAATTGGGATGAAATTCTCCGCGATCTTGTTGCAGATATGAAAACGGATGGTGATGATCGTGTCTTTGGCTTTGACTATGAGGATACTCTTGATGGTGGTGCTGGGGATGACTTTCTGACAGGCGGAAATGAAAACGATACCTATATTTTTGGTATGGGATATGGAAATGATGTTATTCACGACAAGCTCGATAATATCCTTTCTGGACAAAATGATACTCTAAGATTCAAGGCGGATGTTGATCCATCCACAGTACAGTATGAAAGAGTAGGTAAAACGGATACGCTTCTTATTACGTTATCTGACGGGTCAACTCTGAAAATACACGAACAATTTTCAGCAAGTCATACCGGAGTTTTTGGCATCCACTGGTTTGATCGCATTGAATATTTTGAGTTTGAGGCTGATCCAACTGCAAACTTTAACGCAACGAATCTCATTCATCGTCTGTTGGCAGAGGCCAAGACAGATGGTGATGATGTTATCTATGGTTACGATATTGCCGATGTTATGGACGGCGGTTTGGGTAATGACCGTCTTGAGGGTGGGTTAGATAGCGATACCTATATCTTCAATCGGGGTTATGGTCAGGATGTTATTCACGACCATTCGACCAACGTGCTTTTTGATGATAAAGATGTTGTCAAATTTGGTCCCGGGATTGCCTTCGAGGATCTCGAATTTGAACGGGATGGTACGAAGCTCACGATCAAAATTAAAGACAGTACTGATACGCTGACAATTGAAAATCAATTTTTCTATAACAATCTGGGTCATGCCTATCGACAGATTGAAGAATTTCATTTTGATGATGGCACTATCATTACGCCAACAGATATTCAACAGGCCTTGCTGGAAGGTACTGATGGTGATGATGTTCTGGAAGGGTTCTTTGCCTACGATACTCTTGATGGTGGTGCAGGTAACGACACCCTGAAAGGTCGTAATGCAGGGGATACCTATATTTTTGACCGGGGATATGATCACGATACGATCTATGATGAACAAACAAGCGTTTTTTCTGACGCGCCGGATGTTGTTCAGTTTGGTGAGGGCATTCTTCCCGAAGATATTCTTCTCTCTCGGGATAATTATAATCTGATACTGACGATTGCAGATACGGGTGACACTCTGACCATTATCAATCAGTTCTTTGCAGGCAATCTTGGGGGGACTCTATATCAGATTGAAGAGTTCAGGTTCAGTAATGATGTTGTGTGGAGTTGGTCGGATGTTCGTCTCAAGTTGCTTGAGGGAACTGACGGAGACGACACAATAACTGGTTTCTTTGGTGCCGATATTCTTGATGGTGGTGCTGGTAATGATACGCTCAAAGGAGCAGATGGCGGGGATACCTACGTCTTTGGCCGAGGTTACGGACAGGATGTGATTTATGATGAACAAAAAAGCATTTTTGCCGCTCAACCAGACGTAGTTCAATTTAAAGAAGATGTCCTGCCATCTGATATTACTCTCACACGCGAAGGTCTGAACCTTATCATTACAATCGCAGATACGGGTGATAGCTTAAAAATTATCAATCAATTTTTTACGGGTAATCTTGGCGGTACCTTATATCAGGTTGAGGAGTTCAGATTCAGCAATGATGTCGTCTGGAGTTGGTCTGATGTACGTCTGAAATTGCTCAATGGTACCGATGGTGACGATACCATAACTGGTTTCTTTGGGGCGGATACGATTGATGGCGGCTTGGGCAATGACACACTCAAAGGTGGAGATGGTGGTGATACCTACATTTTTGGGCGCGGTTATGGGCAAGACGTTATTTTTGACGAGCAATCGAGTGTTTTTGCCGACCAACCTGATAAAGTTAACTTTAAAGAAGGCATCTCTCCTTCAGATCTGATTCTCACGAGGGAAGGGTATAATCTTATCATCAGGATCGCGGATACTGATGATACTCTTAAAGTTATAAATCAGTTTGCGTATGGTAATCTTGGTGGAAATTATCACCAAGTTGAAGAGTTCGTATTTGCTGATGGGACCATTTGGAGTGAATATGAGGTTCGTCTCAAGCTCCTGACTGGTACTGATGGTGATGATAATATTTCCGGATATTTCTGGGATGACGTTATTGAAGGTGGAAAAGGAAACGATGTCTTAAAGGGTAGTAATGGCGGTGACAGCTATGTCTTCAATTTAGGTGATGGGCAAGATATAATCTATGATAAGCAGTCCAGTGTTTTTTCAACAGATAACGACAAAATCATATTTGGCGAAGGTATCTCCCCTGAAAATCTAAAGTTCTTCAGACAAGGCACTTTTGCTCGCGATTTACGTGTAGAGTATGGAGATCAGGGCGATTCTGTTCTGATACAGGATTTCTTCATCACGAATTATTATAAAATCGAAGAAATTCACTTCCATGATGGCACGTCATGGGATCTTGCTGCTATTCACCAGGCCATGCAAACAGGGACAGACAGAGATGATTCTCTCATCGGATTTGGCGGGAATGATACTCTGGAAGGCGGCCTCGGAAACGATATTCTCAACGGTTTCAAAGGTAATGACACTCTCGATGGTGGTGCTGGCGACGACTTCATGTATGGAGGGGAAGGCAGTGATACCTATGTGTGGGGAGCTGGCCGGGGAAACGATGTCATTGATGACAATGTTTCCAGTGGAACCAACACGCTTCTATTAAAAAATACTCCCCCTGCAGATATAAAACTATACCGTAAAGGTAATGATCTTCTTGTTGAAAACTCTACAACGGGTGAAACATTAACCATTGACGATCAGTTCTATATTTATGGTGTAGAGAGTTTTGTCTTTGATGATGGCACGACTTGGGATCGGACGTATATACGCGCAAATTCTGTCTACAGAGGTACAGATGGCGATGATACGATAACGGGTACGACCTGGAGTGAAACGTTTATTGGCGGTGCAGGGGATGACGTTATCCGTGCCAGAGAAGGTCATGACACCCTGGATGGTGGATCAGGGGATGATCTGCTTGATGGTGATGATGGAAGTGATACTTACATATGGGGCCTTGGAAGCGGTAACGATACGATTGCAGAAATCGGAAAATATAGCGATGTCGATACAGATGTTGTCCAGCTCGTTGATGTTAATCTGAATGACCTTGAATTCAGCCGAGTTCTCCCTGCGTTAAATAATTTGGTTATAACTATTAAATCGTCAGGCGAAACACTGACAATTGTTGATCATTTTAAAAATACTGCCCGAGGTATGGAAACATTTGTGTTTGCAGATGGTACCGAGCTTGATCGAGGGCAAATACTCGCCCTTACTTCTTATCAGGGGACCGCAGGTAATGACACATTAACTGGATCTTCTCGTAGCGAAGAATTAAACGCGGGTGCCGGAGATGATACAATAAATGGTGAAGCGGGCGCCGATGTTCTGATTGGTGCAGAAGGCAATGATACACTACGCGGTGGTTCTGGTTCAGATACGTACATTTTCTCAATAGGTGACGGTCAGGATATTATCGATGACAATGGCGATGGTACTCTGGATAAGTTGATTATTCACGGTGTCACACCGGACAATGTCATTCTTGAGAATGCCTCTACTCTCTCTCCGGATTTGAAAATAACATTCGCTGGCAGCGATGATCAGATCATTATCAAAAATGCTTTAAATGCCAGTAGCTCGGATACAATAGAAGAATTTGTTTTTGATGACGGAACCATTTGGACAATAGTTGATGTCGAGACCATCATCGCGGAAACAAACGCGAACGCTGGTAATGATCATATACAGGGAAATGCTGGTGATAATACTCTGCGTGGTGGTCGAGGGAATGATATCCTTAACGGCAATGATGGTTCGGATACCTATGTGTTCAACAAGGGTGACGGAGAAGATATTATCGAAGATAACGGGTATCATGATACAGATAAGGTTCTTATTCATGGCTATACACCTGAGGAAGCAATCTTAACCCAAAATGGAGCCAATCTTGTTATCACTTTTGCAGGAACATCAGATAAAATAACCCTTGTGAATACACTGAGCTTCAGCCGTTCTGATACCATTGAGCAGATCATCTTTGACGATGGTACTTTGTGGGGAATGACCTATGCTCGCGCAACGCTTATTGAGCAACAGCAAACCGATGGTAATGATACAGTTATAGGCTTTGCTGGTGATGATACGCTAGAAGGTGGTCTGGGGAATGACATTCTTCACGGCAATGATGGTTCGGATACCTATGTGTTCAACAAGGGTGACGGAGAAGATATTATCGAAGATAACGGGTATCATGATACAGATAAGGTTCTTATTCATGGCTATACACCTGAGGAAGCAATCTTAACCCAAAATGGAGCCAATCTTGTTATCACTTTTGCAGGAACATCAGATAAAATAACCCTTGTGAATACACTGAGCTTCAGCCGTTCTGATACCATTGAGCAGATCATCTTTGACGATGGTACTTTGTGGGGAATGACCTATGCTCGCGCAACGCTTATTGAGCAACAGCAAACCGATGGTAATGATACAGTTATAGGCTTTGCTGGTGATGATACGCTAGAAGGTGGTCTGGGGAATGACATTCTTCACGGTAATGATGGTTCGGATACCTATGTGTTCAACAAAGGTGACGGAGAAGATATTATCGAAGATAACGGGTACCTTGATACGGATAAGGTTCTCATTCACGGCTATACGCCTGAGGAAGCCATTTTAACTCAGGATGGCGCTAATCTTGTTATCACTTTTGCGGGAACATCAGATAAAATAACGCTTGTAAATACCCTGAGCTTCAGCCGTTCTGATACCATCGAACAGATCATCTTTGACGATGGTACTTTGTGGGGAATGACCTATGCTCGCGCAACGCTTATTGAGCAACAGCAAACCGATGGTAATGATACAGTTATAGGCTTTGCTGGTAATGATACGCTAGAAGGTGGTCTGGGGAATGACATTCTTCACGGCAATGACGGTTCTGATACCTATGTGTTTAACAAAGGTGACGGAGAAGATATTATCGAAGATAACGGGTACCTTGATACGGATAAGGTTCTCATTCACGGGTATACGCCTGAGGAAGCAATTTTAACTCAGGATGGCACTAATCTTGTTATCACTTTTGCGGGAACATCAGATAAAATAACGCTTGTAAATACCCTGAGCTTCAGCCGTTCTGATACCATCGAACAGATCATCTTTGACGATGGTACTTTGTGGGGAATGACCTATGCTCGCGCAACGCTTATTGAGCAACAGCAAACCGATGGTAATGATACAGTTATAGGCTTTGCTGGTAATGATACGCTAGAAGGTGGTCTGGGGAATGACATTCTTCACGGCAATGACGGTTCTGATACCTATGTGTTTAACAAAGGTGATGGTCAGGATGTCATTGAAGATAATGGGTATCTTGATACGGATAAGGTTCTCATTCATGGCTATACGCCTGCGGAAGTCACTGCTTGGCGATTAGCAAGTACCATGAGTACCTTGGTACTTACCTTTAATGGATCAACAGATTTACTTACTATTCGCCATACCCTCAATGGTTATCGAGGAGACACTGTAGAGCAAATTGTTTTTGATGATGGAACAATTTGGACAATGGCTGATGTTCTTGTAGGTATTCAAGTATACAACCTTGGTGATGATCATATTGTCGGCGGATCTGGAAATGATATTCTTGATGGTGGAGCTGGGGATGACGTGATCGATGGTGGTGATGGCGAAGACACCATCATTGGTGGAACAGGTAATGATTTCATGAATGGTGGTTTCGGGGTGGATAATTTTGATGGTGGAGAGGGTATCGATACTCTTGATTTCACCTACACAGATGCTGAAGTGGTCATTGAAATGGAAGCTGGAACCGCAAGCTTTGCGAATGGATCGGTAGAAAATTTCACGTCAGTTGAAAATATCAATGGCACAAGAGGTAACAATACAATAATCGGTGATGCGCAAGATAATGTCATACGTGGTTTTGCCGGTAACGATACGCTTAAAGGCGGTGCCGGTAATGATATTCTTGATGGCGGCGCTGGTTTAGATAGCTTTGATGGCGGCGAAGGAGTTGACACTGTTGATTATGCTTATACGGATATTGCAGGAACCATCGACCTTGAAGCAGGCCAAGCAAGCTTCGTAAATGGCTCTGTTGAGAGTCTTACCAGTATTGAAAGCGTTATTGGCAGTACAGGTGACAACACAATTGTTGGAAATAACCAAACAAACGTTTTCACGGGCCTTGCAGGCAACGACACCTTTGTTTTCAAAACCGATCTTGGTCACGATACGATTACTGATTTTGTTGTGGGTGCAGGTTCAGAAGATAGTATTCGTATCGAAGGTCTGAATATCTCGACCTTTGATGACGCTCTCCAACTTTCTGAACAGGTTGGGAATGATACTGTCATCAATATTGATGATGATAATTCCATCACGTTGAAAGATGTTCAGAAAACAGCCCTTCATGCCGATGACTTCCAGTTTGTGTAATCACTGATGTCAGATAGTACTTCCAAGACTGCTGTGCCTTCGGCGCAGCAGTCAAATCCCGATAGTTCGGATAACGAAATCAAACAGGCCTTGGGCTATTGCCGAAAGGCTTTGGTTTCTATTGGCCTGTTCAGTTTTGTCATCAACATGCTGATGCTGACAGGGCCGCTTTTTATGCTGCAGGTCTATGACCGGGTTTTGACCAGCCGTTCCATTCCAACGCTGATTGCCTTGACGGTTCTTATTGCCGGACTCTTTGGCTTTATGGGTATCCTCGAGATCATTAGGTCCAAGGTTTTGGTTCGTATTGGCCTCAAACTTGATAGTGTGCTGACAGAGCGGATTTTCAATATCTGGCTGCTACAGGGGCTGCTTAAAAGCGATGGCAAGAAGACCAACCCCCTCGCTGATCTGGCAACGATGCGGCAGTTCCTTTCTGGTAATGCACCGGTTGCTCTCTTTGATTTGCCATGGGTGCCTTTTTATCTCGCGCTTGTCTTTCTTTTGCACTGGACCCTTGGTCTGGTTGCTGTCGCCGGGGCTTTGATTGTCTTTGTTCTGGCCCTGACCAATGAACTTTCAACTCGGAATCTCCTCAAACGTGGGGCGGCCCATACCGCTGCGGCAGGAGCTTATGCCGATCAAAGCCATCGCAATGCTGAAACTGTCCTTGCCATGGGCATGGGAGAGAATGTTCAGAAGCGTTGGCAACAAAGCCATCAAGAAGGCATCAAAAATAACATCACGGCCAGTGATCGCGCCGGAGCATTGACGGCAACGTCCAAAACCTTCCGGATGTTTTTACAGTCCATCATTCTCGCTGTCGGTGCTGCTCTGGCTGTTGAACAACTAATTACACCCGGTGTGATGATTGCGGCTTCTATTCTCACAGGTCGAGCTCTAGCCCCTGTTGATCAGACATTGGCGCAGTGGAAGGGGGTCATTACAGCCAGACAGGCCTATCAACGCCTGAAAGCCCTGTTGAACTCCATTCCCAAAGAAAAAGACAAAACCGATCTACCCGATCCGGAAGGTAAGCTCTCTGTAGAGAAGGTTTTTGTGACACCTCCCGGAGGATCAAAGCCTGCGCTTAAGGGCGTAAACTTCACACTTGAACCCGGACAGGGCTTGGGGGTGATAGGAACTTCAGCTTCGGGGAAATCTACCCTTGCCCGTCTTTTGATCGGGGCCTGGTTACCTATGCAGGGAACGGTGCGTCTGGACGGGGCAACGCTGGATCAATGGAAACGGAGTTCTCTCGGCAAACACATTGGTTATCTGCCGCAGCAGGTAGAACTCTTTAGCGGAACGATCAAAGAGAATATTGCGCGTTTTAGTCCAGAGGCTCAGGATGCTGATGTTATCGAGGCCGCGCAACGTGCTGGCGTTCACGAGATGATCCTGCGGCTGGCCAATGGCTATGAAACTGAAATCGGCACAGATGGCGCCGGACTGTCCGGCGGACAGAAACAGCGCATTGCATTGGCGCGTGCGCTTTATCTCGACCCTGCACTCGTTATTCTGGATGAGCCCAATTCCAATTTAGATTCAGAAGGTGATGCCTCTTTGACTGAAGCAATCAAGGGCGTACGCACCCGGGGAAAGACCGTTATTGTGATGGCGCATCGCCCCTCTGCTATTGCAGCGGTTGATATGCTCTTGATGCTCAATGATGGTCAGCAAACGGCCTTTGGCCCGAAAGAACAGGTTCTCAAGGAAGTGACTCAACAAGTGCCAAACAGCCAGTCGTCTGTTCAAGAGAATCCTCCACAGGCCGGACAAACAACACCTCTGGGAACGGCTGGCTAGATGATGCAACAGCAAGAAACACAAGAGCTTTGGTCGGAAAAGCTGTGGGCGGGATCTGGGCGCTATGTACTAACGGGTCTGTTGACGGTGGCGGCCCTTGTCATTGGGCTCGGCGGTTGGTCTGTCATGGCCTCGATCTCTGGCGCCGTGATTGCCACGGGCGTTGTGATCGTTGAGGGCAAGCCTAAAACCATTCAGCATCTCGATGGCGGACTGGTTGGCGAGATCCTTGTCAAAGACGGTGACAGCGTCAAAGCGGGTGATGTACTGGTGCGTCTGGACGAGACCATGGTGCAAACCAACTTTGTCATTACCGAGAACCGTCTCTATGAAGCCTATGCACAGCGAGAGCGTCTGATTGCCGAACGAGATGGTAAAGAGACTGTCGAGATTCCATCTCAGTTTGAAGCTCTGGCCCAAGATGCTGAGGAGTGGCAGATCCACCGGGATCACATTAATCTCTTTCAGGCCCGGGAAAGCACCCGTAAAGGCCAGATTGGCCAACTCAGGAAACGTATAACCCAATCCGGCAATGAAATCTCCGGCCTCAGGGGCTTGCGGAAGTCCAAAAAGCAGCAGGGTGATTTCATCTCTCAAGAGCTTACGGGGCTGCGCAAGCTCTATGAAAAGGGCCATGCAACGCTCCCGCGTTTACTGGCACTGGAACGGGAAGCTGCCAAGCTTGATGGTGAAATATCTGAACTGGTTGCGAATATCGCCCGGGCAGAAAACCAGATCGGGGAAGCCGAGCTGCAGATCCTGCAGGTTGAACAGGATTACCGTGAACGCGCTTTGACCGAACTCAAGGAAACCAATTCTTCTATATCAGAGTTGGAAGAACAAAGAATAGCCTATCAGGAACAGTTGGCACGTGTAGAAATCAAGGCCCCGGTTGATGGCATTATCCATGGTTCCAGTATCTTTACGGTTGGTGGTGTAGTTTCTCCTGCGGAGCCTCTGATGCAGATCGTCCCCTTTGATGAACGCCTGACCGTTGAAGCACAGGTTGACCCTCAAAATGTCGATCAGGTCTACAGCGGCCAACCGGCTGTTGTGAAGTTCCCGGCCTTCAACCAGAAGGTCACACCTGAACTCAACGGTTATGTCCTGAAAGTCTCTCCAGACCGCCTACAGGACCCCCAAAGTGGCATACCTTATTATCAAGGCATTATCGAAATCCCCGAAGAAGAAATGGCGCGTCTGAACACTGTCAAGCTTGTCCCAGGTATGCCTGCTGAAGTTTATATCCAAACCGGCGAACGTTCTGCTCTCAGCTATCTGATAAAACCACTGACAGATCAGTTGGAGAGAGCTTTTAGGGAAGAGTGATAAATATCACCCCATCTTTTTAGCAAGATCGGCTGCTTTAAGATTTGTATAACGTTTAAGGCTCTGTAAGTCTTTGTGGCCGGATACTGTCGCTACTTCCATGACGTTCCAATTTGCCTCAAATAGTCTTGAAATAGCTTCATGCCTTAAATCATGAAAGTTGAAGTGCTCCAAATCAGCGCGTTTACGAGCCCTTTCAAATGCATTTTTAATACCTTCGGCAGTTGTGCGTAGAACTTGACCACTTTCATGTTGCGGTAAGTCCTTCAGTGTTTGTATTGCGATAGAGGACAGAGGGACATCGCGTGATTCGCCGTTTTTTGTATCAGGGAGGTGTGCAACGCGTGTTTCCAGATCAATGTGTTGCCACTGTAGGTTAAGTAACTCACTTCGCCTCATTGCAGTTTCTAAAGCTAAAATTACCGCAGGTTTAATCCAAGGATTTCGGCAAGAATCGAGAGCCTTCATTAACCTTGTCTCATCATCGCCGTAGAAACGCATGATACGGTTATCATTTACTTTTGGGCGTTTAACTTTCGTAACTGGATTCTCTAGAAGGCCCAGTCTTCGAAGTGAAGATTCAATAACGCTGTGTAAAAGGCCTAGTTCTCTTTTTACTGTCCCCGGCGCTTTGTTTTCGTTTAGACGTTTGTCCCGATAACTTTCAAAATCTTCAATGGTTAGTGTTGCCATGATACGGCAAGATAAATCTTGTTCGTCATTTAAGAATTTGTTGAGACGCGCTACTTCGGCGTCGCCACCTTTATGTTTCGGGGCAATGTAATTTATATAGCGAATTATGACATCTTCCAAAGTTTCCCGTTCGCTTAAGGATCGATCAACAAATACAGAACGAGTCATTTCTGATTCGATTACGGCGGCCCAGGCCTCAGCCTCACGTTTGGTATCAAAAGTCTTACTTTGTACCGGATATCCTTGTTTGCGAATCTTGGCTTGCCATTGATATACCCCGCGCTTCGAAATAGTCGCCATTTCTTGCTCCTAAAATAACTTTTAGAAGTTAGTGTCCCAAAATTGTCCCAAAAAGGCAAAAGAGAGATTTTTCAAAAATGGTAAATTATTGATTTTATTGGCGCACCCGACAGGATTCGAACCTGTGACCTTCGCCTTCGGAGGGCGACACTCTATCCAGCTGAGCTACGGGTGCTTAAGCAGAGGGCCAATAGGGCGGACATTACTGCAAGCTATGGACGAGGTAAAGGGGCAAAATGGCTGTTGCCTTTGTTGAGGGGATAAATTTATTGCTCTGATAAAATTATCTCTGGACGCTTTGCTTCTGCCAGTCTTCAGGTTGTCGAACGCCCTTTGTTTCATTGTGTGAGTAAGTGTATTGAGCTGCACTACAGAGCCCTTGGAATTTCCGATACCTTCCCTATATTGCTTTGATAATAAGCTGAACGCGCTGCGTTAGTGCTTTTTTCTTGTGTTTGCCCTGTCCTTTGTGGCTTGTTGGGCAACAGATTTTCGGGATGTGGTAAGATGCTTTCTTCTGATTGAAGGCATTTATCGCTGGTTTGATGTTCTGATGTCGCCGAGATGGCGTTGGATCAGAACAAAAAGGGAGTTAGGAATGGCGCGTCAAAAACCGAATTGGATGGGACCTGCAATTGAATATGGTCCAATTCTGATCTTTATGGGGATCTATTATGGTTTTGATCGTATTGTCACCGCCTTTCCGCATGAAATTCTTCAGAATACAACGCAGTTAATTGCTGCGACTGTGGGCCTGATGATCACCACCGTGATCGGGATTGCCTTTTCGCTTTATTACGATGGCAAAATTCCAAAAGTTCCCCTGATTACTGCTGTGGTGGTGATGGTTTTTGGTGGCCTGACGGTCTATCTGAACGATGAAACTTTTATCAAAATGAAGCCGACCATTATTCAGACCATCTTTGCGCTGGTTCTTTTCGGTGGTCTGTTTATTTTCAAGCGTCCCTTGATCAAGCCTTTGATGCAGAAAGCTTGGAACATGACCGATGAAGGTTGGCGCATTCTGACCATCCGTTTTGGTTTCTACTTCCTTGGTATGGCAGTGTTGAACGAAATTGTCTGGCGCACACAGTCCAATGATTTCTGGGTGAACTTCAAAGTTCTGGGATCAATGGGGTTGATGGTGCTCTTTATCTTTAGTCAGTATCCTGTGATTCGCAGATATCATCTGCCTGAAGAAGATGAAGCGTAGGTTTCGTTTTTAAACTCAATTCGTTTTTGCTTCCTGTTTCAGGTCTTCCTGATCCAGTTTCTGTTGGGCGTTAAGGTCGGCGCCCGATGGCAAAGGCATTGCTTGGTCTTTCACCCAGCTTGCGATATCGGCAAGGACAGTTTCCGCCTGTAAATCCCGCAACAGCATGTGCCACCCTTCCGGGTAGAGGGCTGCCTTTTGAGGGCCAGAGATGCCGTTGGGCAATCGCTTCCAGACATCGCGTGTCGGGTGCCAGGGCACGACTTCATCCTTTTCGCCATAGAGCAAAAGTGCGGGAAGGATCAGGCTGTCGGGTGAACCATAGGCGGCATCCATTAAATCCGTCAGGCCATAAACGCTATCAATCCGGGTGCTTTTGATCACAAGGGGATCTTTGCCAAGGCCGATTAGCATGGGGATATTGTCCGAGGCCTGTATTTTCAATCCACTGCCGGTAAAACTTGCCCATGGAGTGGTATGGGCGACCAGCCACAACGACGCCCGTTGATACCACGGCATGGTTTTTCTGGCCCATACGGCGGGGGCGGAGAGGATAACGCCGTCGATATCTAAGTTGGCTATATCCCGACCAGAATCTAGGTCAACTGAATTGCTTTGTTCTGATGCGTTTTCTTCTTCCAAAGCGGCCATGGCAACCGCGCCGCCCATGCTGATCCCGAGCACATAGAGAGGGGTGTCTGGATGGCGTTGGCGCAAGAGCTTGGCGGCGGTACGCAGATCGGATGTCATGCGTTTGTGTCCACCCCACAAGCCAGGATGAGGGGCGGCGCCAAATCCACGTTGATCATAGGCATAGGTGGCGATACCTGAGTCTTTCCAGAAGGTGCCGGGACCATCAAAGGCATTGGAATAGTCATTGAAGCCGTGCAGGCCAAGTATGATCGCAGAGGGTTTTCCTTGGGGCAGCCAGCTTCGCAAAGGAAGCTGCAGGCCATCGTCTGTAATCAGGTAATCGTTGGTGATTTCTGCGGCCTGTGTAAGTTCTCCTGCAGGGCCAAGGCGCGGCGTACAGGCGGCAAGGGAGGTTATTATGAGCAGGCACAAAAGAAGAGAGCACCACAACCTGTTATCTAAAACTCCACACACACCAAACATTTTAACCTTCATAGCCGCTCAAGTTAGCTTTCCTCATCTTTGTTTTATCGTTCGTATAGGTCTCTCTACACTTCTGTCTTCATGCCTTTGAGTAAAAGCTAACTTTAATGGCTATAAATTGCCAGTCTGATTAAAGCGGAAAATGCATGGAAGAAGCTTTTGATTTCCCATGGTTCAGGGCAAGAAATCAGTTTTGATAATTTAGTGATCTAAAGACAAAAAATAGATTTGGGGGGTAAGGGGGAAGAGGATCTTCCCCCTCATAAACTTATGTTACTTGTGAAATCATATTAGGCGGTCGCGTTATGCGCCCCACGGGTGAGCTGCAGGAAGATATCTTCCAGATCGCCCTGATCTGTTGTCAGATCCAGAATGGAAAGACCAGCAACATGTGCTGCTTTGAGGATTTCTGCGAGCTGCCCATCATCGGATTTATAGGTGAAGGTTAGCTCTCGTGCAGATTTTTGCTCAACGTGGAAAGCGGTAAAGCTGCCCGGCAGACTATCAAGATCTTCGCCGAGAGTCAGAGTAAGCGTTTTGCTTTCGATACGCGCAAGTAGAGCTTGGGTTGTATCACAGGCAATGACCTGCCCGTGGTTGATGATGGCGATTTCATCACAAAGCTCTTCTGCTTCTTCCAGATAGTGCGTAGTCAACAGAATCGTGGTGCCGCGTTTGTTCAGTTCGCGCACATAGGCCCAAAGCTGTTGGCGGAGTTCGATATCCACACCTGCTGTTGGTTCGTCCAGAACGAGAACCGGGGGATTGTGCACCATGGCTTTGCCAACCATCAAGCGGCGTTTCATTCCGCCGGACAGGCTACGGGTATAGGTTTTTGCCTTGTCGGTGAGACCCATGACATCCAGAATTTCTTCGCTGCGGCGCTCACTTTTGGGAACACCATAAAGTCCGGCTTGAAGTTCCAGCAATTCCAGGGGCGTGAAGAAGGGATCAAAGTTCAGTTCCTGTGGCACCACACCAATTGACATCCGGGCGGGACGCATCTCGTCCACAATATCATGGCCCCAGATCTTGGCTGAGCCGCTGGTTTTATTGACGAGGCCAGCAAGAATATTGATCAGGGTTGATTTCCCGGCGCCGTTTGGCCCCAAAAGACCAAAGATACTCCCGCGCGGGATTTTGAGATCAACAGAACTCAGGGCGCGTTTTTCTTCGGCGTTTCCGGCGGCCTGATAAACCTTGGTCAGACCTTCGAGTTCAACGGCGTAAGTGGGCATGCCAGATGGATCCTTATCTGTTGAGTCCGGTAATTCAGACTGTTCCGGGGTGTTTCGTCCGGGCGTACTTTGTGATGTTTGGGCGTAACTGTGATCGTCAGGCATAATATGTACTATCTGTCCGCCTTAAAAGGCTGTTTACCTTAGAAGGTCTAGAATGGTTTAAATTGGTGTCCGGTGGGGAAAAGGAAGCCGTTGGAAAAAGAGGCTGGAAACTTTCCTGTCTGGACGGTAAAAGAATTTCAGCATCATTACATAGTGACTATTGTCTCAATAATAAAGTCCCCCATAGATAAAGTGGGCTGAAGATCGCAAGGAAAAGGTGTTGTTCAGTTCGAAAATCAAGGGGTGAAGTCAGGAAAGAGTTATGGCCGTTACTGAAACGCAAGAGGTTGAAACCAACGTTGTTGCCTGTGATGGCGGCAGTGGTCCCGAGGGACACCCGCTCGTTTATCTCAACATGAACGGGAAGAATGAGATTACCTGCCCCTATTGTAGTAAGCATTTTACACTAAAAGAAGGTGCTGGCGGCGGAAGCGGTCACTAAAGCTTTCCAATCAAGATATGTTCAAAAGCTCCATACCTGAAAGCTAAGTGCTTTGGGTGTGGAGCTTTTATTTTCTGCAAAGAATAAAGTGGGGGAATAATGTTCCGTATAGCCATAATTATTGTCGGGATGGTTATTACACTTTCCGGCTGTAATAAAAGACAGCTTAATTTGACGGGTTCTGGTCCAATAGAACTAAGTCCAGAAATTAAAGTTGCTTATCAAGGATATTTAGAAAATGAACCCGTGATTTTTTCTGTGTCCACCGATGGTACGTCCAGTTGGTATGGTGTCACTTGTGACTATGGAGACTGTCGTCGCAAGGCTAATAAGCTAAAATATTATGCCAATGGAGCATGTGTAAACAAGGCAGGAGGTTTCTTGAATCCAGAAGGTATCGTTTGTAAAGTTTATGATATTGGAGGAAAGGTTGTATGGGATAGAAGCGGACCTCGAATAGAAGATAAGGCCAAAGTTGAAGAGCAGGTCGTAAATTTCAGCGGAAAGCTCACTGAAGGTCAAAAAAAAACCTTTGATGTTTATCAAAGTAGAATCAGTATCAAAAATCCTGAACTGACATTTGTTTATGCGGTAAGCAACAATGGTGCAAATTCCTTTGCTTATTCTAAAGAGTCAGCACCGCACAAAGACTTAAAAGATAGAGTGATCCGCTATTGTGAGGTTAAATCTAATGGCGAGCCGTGTTTCTTGTATGCAGTTAATGACAAAATCGTAATCAATGAATAGAGCTGGGTTTTATATTCAAGATATATTTGTACTCTTAGGTAAATTTTTTGCCTCTTGAAAGTCGCGTTGACTGCTTTTGCGTTCAGTTCCGTTTTTAGCCAGAATTCTTTGGGTTACGATTTAAGATGATGGATATAACCTCGTTAACCCGCTAGAGATTCGGATGCTTGATTCAAAAGTTTGCCAAAAAGCCCGATTATCCCGTGACCCTCGGTTCGATGGTAAATTTTTTACTGCGGTAAAAACCACAGGGATTTATTGCCGTACGATCTGTCCGGTCTATCCGCCGAAAGAAAAAAATGTCTTATATTTTCCTACTGCAATAGAGGCGGCGAATGCTGGGTATCGGCCCTGTTTGAGATGTCGCCCTGACAGTGCGCCGGGATCGCCAGCGTGGAAAGGAACAAACGCGACATTGGACCGCGCAATCAGATTGATTGACGAAGGTGCTTTGCAGGACGGATCACTTGAAAAACTCGCTGATCAATTAGGTATTACAGATCGGTATCTGAGGCGGCTTTTTGATAAAAGCCTTGGGATCTCGCCAAAGGCATATGCGCTTTATCAACAATGTCTTTTTGCGAAGCAGTTATTACATCAGACGAACCTGCCAATTATTCAGGTTGCTTTTGCGAGCGGTTTCAAGAGTTTGAGGCGGTTTAACGACTGTTTCAAAACACATCTGAAGTTGACACCTTCGCAGGTACGGAAAAAGGGTCAATCAGCTTCAAATATTTTGCAGTTAAATCTCTACTACCGTCCTCCTTACGATTGGCCGTCCATGCAGAGGTTTTTGACGAAAAGAGCGATAGGCAAGCTGGAATGGTGCGATGAAACCAGTTATGGGCGGACCTTTAACTGGCTTGGTTCTCTAGGTCATTTTACAGCACGCCATGATTCAGCAAAAAACCGTTTTATCGTTACCATTGGTCTGGATGATCTTTCTCATCTGAAAGCGGTGGTCGCGAATATCCGCAGGGTGTTGGATATGAATGTGGATATTCAGGCTATAGAATCAGATATTGAGGGCTGTATTCGTCCGCTGTTCCCGCTTAAATCCGGGTTGAGGTTACCGGGCATCTGGTCATCTTTTGAGGCGGGTGTCCGTGCTATTCTGGGGCAGCAAATTTCGGTTACAGCAGCTCATGAATTGGTCAGAACCCTAGTGGAGGAGTTAGGGAACTCGATTGGTGACAATAAGATTTTTCCGTCGCCAGAAAGTTTGGCCGAAAGTGACTTTGATTTTCTGAAGATTCCGATGTCACGCAAGAAAACGTTGCGTAATCTGGCACAACATTATCTTGATCATGACATCCCGGATGACCTGTCCACTTGGCATAAGCTTCAGGGAATTGGACCGTGGACAATTGGCTATGTCCAGATGAGGGGGCAAAGTGACCCAGACGTTTATCTCGATAGTGATCTTGGTGTGAAAAACGCGCTGCAAAAATATACAACAGCGATCAATTCTGACATGGCGGCCCCTTGGAGAAGCTATCTAACCTTACAGTTATGGAATCAGTTATAATGTATACTGACTATATCGAAACACCCCTTGGCATGGTGGAAATCAAAGCGTCAGAAAAAGGTGTTCGACACGTTATTTTTTGTGGTTCCGAACGAACTGCTGTCGAGCCCAGCTCCATCACAGATCGCTGCAAACAGCAGCTTAAAGAGTATTTTGACGGCTCGCGAAAAGAATTTGATTTGTCGCTTGATCCTCAGGGGACTGATTTTCAAAAATCAGTTTGGGCTATTTTGACCAAGATTTCCTTTGGGGAAACACTTTCCTACATGGATATTGCTGAGAAGCTGAGCAATCCGAAGGGAGTGCGTGCTGTAGGTGGTGCTAATGGTCGGAACCCTATTAGCCTTATTCTTCCCTGTCACAGGGTTGTTGGCAGCAATGGAACGCTGACGGGTTATGCAGGTGGTGTCGCAAGAAAACAATGGTTGTTGGAGCACGAAGGCATTCAATTGAACTTTCTTAAGAAAACGGAACAACTTGACCTGCAAGATGTAATCTACACCCGCCAGGATAAGACCCGGTTTTTAAAATAGGTACAGTCCTTACTGATATACCCTTTACTGGTAAACTAAGATAATCTTTATGCTCTAATCGTATGTTTAAGCTCATATAGGATCTTTTTCGTTTTTCGAAAGTCGGTTTATATTTTCTGCTCGTAGAGTTTTAATGAGGTGTCGCAAGTGATGAAGCTTATGTTGTGGGGTATAGAAGCTTTGATGCAGCAAGTTTGCACAATAGTTCATGGCTTGAAATGTGTTGTGTCCAGGATTTGCGTTCTCGGGGTTGTAACCCTTGGGATCCTTGGCTGTAGTATTTTGCTATCTCCGCAACTGCAGGCACAGGATGAAGAAGAACTATCCGCGCAGGAATTTATCGCAGGAAATATCTTGCTCACACTCTATCACGAAGCAGGTCATGCCTTTGTATCTATGTACAATCTACGACTGAGCGAAAACGAAGAGGATGCCGTTGATCACTTCTCGATCATTGCCCTGACCGAAGAACTTAATGAAGGAAATTTGAGAGAAGAGCGGGAAGTTCAACTCGATAATTATCTTTTCTCAACAGCGCTCTATTGGTTGGCCATGAGCGAGGAAGAAAGTTTTGGCGACAGCAGTGAGGGGCGAGAACATTCGTTGGACTCAGAGCGGTTTTTGCAACACCTGTGCATGGTTTATGGATCAGATCCGGATGTTTATGTAGATTTGCCTGCGGACTTTGATGTTGCGGATTTAGTCACGCCCGAATGTGTTGGTGAATACGAAGAAAAAACCGATGAGTGGTACGACATGTTGGCGTCACACTGGCTTGGGGATCGTATTCGCACAGACAGAATTGAGATTGTTGAAGACAAGCCAGACCCGCGTTACAAGGGCTATCGCGAGTGGTTGCATGTGCATGGTATTCTTGATGAATTTGAAAGCTATGTTGAGGGTAATTTCTATCTGCCGCGTAAAATCACCTTACGTTTGATGTCTTGTGGTGAAGCGAATGCTTTTTGGGATCCGGAAAGCTTTGAAATTATCCTCTGTGATGAACAGATTGCAGAATACAGCCATATCTATGACCGTCTTGCAGAAGAGAACGGATAAGGCTTTGGACCTTATCTGATTATTATTGTATCTTTTCCTGTAAATAATACGCATCAGAGACAGTGATATTTATCTTGTCTCAAGATGATTTTGGTCAGGGAAGCCTTTGTTACGGTCATTTTTCGGCAGTCGTCGACGCATAGAAAAGCTGGTTCCAGATTTGAAAGCTTATGCCATCGCCCTTTGTGGGGATCGGGAACAGGCCGAAGATCTGGTGCAGGAAGCAATTGCGCGGGCGTTTGAATCTGGAACCCGTTTGAAGTCGGTGGACGAACTGCGACCTTGGCTGTTTCGTGTTCTTCGCAACCACTTCTTTGATGAACAAAGAAAAAAAACGGTGCGTAGGGAATATTTCGCGCAGGAAAAACGTTGGGTAAGTGAGATCAATGACCAAGCACTTGCTCCGGAAGATACTCTCGCCATCAGAAAGGCCTATGAGGAGCTCTCCGCAGATCATAGAGATGTTCTGGCCTTGGTGGATATTCTGGGATTACGGTACAAGGAAGTGGCCGAGTTGCTGGATATTTCTCCGGGTACGGTTATGAGTAGGATCAGTCGTGCACGACAAGCGTTGTTGCAAAGATTGGAAGAAGAGGCGGACGAAAAGATTGTTAAGTTCCCACATGAGTCCCGTTAATCGTGAGTATCGTTAGTTATGTCCAATAAGGATCGCCCCATCGGGGAAAGCCCTGATTGGGAAACATTGAATGCGTTTGTTGATGGTGAATTATCTCCATCCCAAGAGGCATGGGTGAAAAGTTATGCCGAAAAAGACCCGGAAATTTCGTCTGAAATTGCCCGGCTTACGCTGTTAAAAAATGCGTTAGCCGCGAGTGTTCTGACGAATCAGAGCGAACAGGTATCTGACATAAATGTAAGTAGGGTGCTTGATTACAAGAAGGTCGTAGCTGGTATCTCTATTCTTGCTGCGGTTATTGTCTTGTTTGTAATGGTTTCTCCTTTGGGGTATTTTTCCTCTCCTGATTTTGAGCACTGGGCGCTGGATCGCCACGAAGATCTTTCTGGTCAAAGCTTTGTTGTATCAGAGCTTGAATATAAGCCACTGCTTGCGGCTGCCGTATCTGGTACGTTGCAAGCGCCGGATCTTACAGGCAGCAAACTTTATCTCGTGGATTTGTCTATCAGCACTTTTGATCGTGATGATGCAATTGTGATGCATTATCGGGGTTTGCGGGGCTGCCGTGTTTCTCTGTTGGTAACCGCACTTCAAGATGATCAGACGCGCAAAAATAGTGAGCTTCAGGGATTGCCCTCCAACTTTTCCGAAACAAAAAATCTGGTAACTGATTTCTGGAAGGGAAAACGTTTCCGTTTTGCTCTCTTGGCAACAGGTATGGAGCAAAAACGGTTTGATTCTATTGCGACTTACCTGAAACTTCAGGGGGAAAGAAACCTTCCTTCTTCTGACGATGAACAATACGCAATGCAGCAGGTCTACGCGCAGTCTACACCTTGTGCGTAGGTTGTTTTGATTTCAATTAAACGATAATTAAAGATGAAGCCGGACAGCTATTTGTCCGGCTTTGTGTTGAGAATTTTTTTACCTAACAATCAGATGTGGTTTTACATCTTAATTTGCAGGGAAATTAGGACGATCAATGTTATAGTTTTTGGCAAGGTAATCGAGGATCAACGTAAGGTCTGGCTCTTCAATCTCGCTCATGCCCTGATCTTCCACCATCCACTCCAGTGTTTCTGCCCACTCATCCCGTGAGAGCCCTTGTTGTTGCACAATTCTAGTTGAATGGCAGGCCGAGCAGTAGATCAAAACCTCTTCTTGCCCGGGACCTGCGACAAGTCCTTCAAACTCGTCTTCGTCGGCGTCTTGACCGAGGCTAGGACTGCCAAAGGCAAAGAGTGTTGATGCCAACAGGAATGCTTTTGCAGCACCGCGACGCAGTGATGTTTTTGTCATCGTATAGTTATCCATAAGGTATAAATATCCACTGATCGCATATTCATGACGATAGCATGGACTGCCTTGGCGATAAAATCACCGCCAAGGCGCAAAAAAGAACGCGATAGGTTTAAGAAATCCGAACAGCGATGCGATGCATTGTATTGTTCAGATACCCTTTGGGATTCCAGTCAATGGCATGTGGCTGGCTTTCTCCCTCTGAATCTGTGGCTTTTGCCCAAATTTCGTAATAGCCCTTTTCCGGTAAGGTGACTGAGGCAGACCAGTTTTGCCAAGCACCTGTATTGGCTGCCTTGTCCAATTTGGCTTCCTGCCATGTTGCCCCGAAATCAATAGAAACTTTAACGGAATTGATATCCCGATCCCCGGACCACGCGTGACCGCGAACGGTAATGTCCTTATCTGTGGTTTCTATACCGGATTGTGGAAAAGTGATGAGTGACTTAACGGGCATCCGCTCGATAATCTCAAAGTCTTTTTTATCCACCTTTTCACCTGGGGAAACCGGGTGGTTCGGAACACGATAGGCTTTGCCTGTCATTTTGGGGCCATCGTGAACCTGATCCCGTAGCCAGATGCGCGTTATCCATTTTTGAGAACAAGATCCGGGCCAGCCCGGAACAACAAGACGTAATGGTGCACCGTTCATGGGGTGGATTGGTTCGCCATTTTGTTCAAAGGCAATCAGAATATTCGGGTCCAATGCTTTGGCGATGGGAACACCGCGAGAAATTGGCAGCTTTTCTGGGTCTCCGGAAAGATGACCATCGGCGCCTTCATGCGCGGTATAAACTACACTGCTCTGAACGCCTGCAGCTTCCAGAACATCTTTCAAGCGGACGCCGGTCCACTGAGAACAGGCAACTGCCCCCAGAGTCCATTGGTTGCCCTTTGCCGGGGGATTAAAATAAGCACGTCCATTTCCACCGCACTCGATGACGAGTGCTTTGGTCACAACTTCAAATTTGCTCTTCAGATCAGCAATTGTCAGTTTCATGGGTTTGTCGACGAGACCATCAATGGTCAGAGTCCAAGACTCTGCATCAACGTCTTCTGGTGGGATACCGTTATTACGGATGAAGTGGCGGTTTACCGGGGTTATTGCATCATCGAGAAGATGTGGTGGCGTTTCAGCATTAAGAGGTCGATCATTAAGGAGTGTCAGTCCGTCTTTTCCTTCGATAACACCACCCGTCTCGGCGAGGGCAACTGGAATCAAACCAGCGGGCATGTTTTTGCTAAAGGGAATAGAAGCCCCCAGCATAGCACCCATTGTAGCGAGGCCTGCGCCTTTCAGAAAACCGCGGCGATTTTGATCTGGAACGCGGCCGAATATTTTGAAGTCGGCGGCAGCTGGATCGGATGAATAGAGGTCAAAAAGCTTTGGAATTCCAGAGTTTTTTGTGAATCTTTTTGATGATTTTTCAGTCATGTATTCCCCGTGTACGTAGTGAGTTATTTATTTTTATTCTCTTTGTAACTGTGGGGATAACGTCTGGGGTTTGGGTTTTATTCCATTCGTATTGAAAAAAAACTGACTGATTTTATCAGGTAATTTCCCCGGGCTCTTTTCTTATGAATTCTGGAAAGTCACATTTTTATGATTTCAGAGGAGATTTCTGTCATTCCTGCTCGACTTAACCGGGCCGCTTGGGCATTCTGTGCAGCATGACTGATAACGTACCTTTCAAGCACCTCTACCTCGTCGATGGTTCCGGATATATTTTCCGGGCTTTCTTTGGCATTCCTCCGATGACTCGCCCTGACGGAACACCCGTTAATGCTGTTTTCGGATTTACCAATATGTTGCTCAAATTGCGTGACGATATGGAGGCTGACGGTATTGCTGTCATCTTTGATGCAGGGCGATCAAGCTTTCGCATGGATATCTATGAAGAGTACAAATCCCATCGACCGGAAGCGCCTGAAGATCTCGTTCCGCAATTTGCGCTTATCAGAGAAGCAACAGACGCGTTGAACTTGCCACAGGTCGAAATGAAAGGCTTTGAAGCGGATGATTTAATCGCGACCTATGCACGTCAGGCCAAGGAAAAAGGCATAGATGTGACCATCGTGTCATCGGATAAGGATCTGATGCAACTGGTTGAGCCAGGCATCTCGATGATGGACCCGATGAAGAATAAAATCATTGGTCCGGACGAAGTATTTGAGAAGTTTGGGGTTCAACCGAACAAAGTTGTCGATGTACAGGCTTTAGCAGGCGATTCTGTTGATAACGTGCCGGGTGTACCGGGTATTGGCATAAAAACCGCAGCTCAGCTGATTACTGAATATGGGGATCTGGAAAGCTTACTTGATCGGGCAGGCGAGATTAAGCAGCCAAAACGCCGGGAAAAGCTGCAGGATAATGCAGAAATGGCGCGTATCAGTAAGCAGTTGGTGACACTTAAACAGGATGTCCCCGTCGAAATTCCACTGGAAGGCTTTGCGACACGGGAACCTGTGGCAGAAGTGCTTCGTCCCTTCTTGGAAGTGAATGCTTTCCGTTCCTTGTTGGCTAGAATGTCAAAACGCCTAGGGGACGCCCCAATGGAAGTGACGGATGAAGCTGCATCTGAAGATGGTGATCCGGAATATGAATTGGTGCAGGATGAAGCCACGCTTGTACGGTGGATTGCTGAGGCTAAGTCTAAAGGAACCGTTGCTGTTGATACCGAGACAACATCGCTGAACGCCATGAGTGCCAATCTTGTCGGTGTGAGCTTGTCCACGGGAGGTAACAGAGCCTGTTATATCCCTTTGGATCACATTGCTATCTCTGAAAGTGGTGATGGTGGACTTGATTTGTTGGGCGGTTCAGCAGATCGTCCTAAGCAGATTCCGAAAGCGCGTGCCATAGAACTTTTGAAGCCATTACTGGAAGATCCATCGGTTCTCAAAATCGGGCAAAACATCAAGTATGACATGGTGATTTTTGCTCAAAACGGAATCTCAGTTTCACCCGTTGATGATACGATGCTCTTATCTTACGTACTCGAAGGTGGGATGCATGGGCATGGGATGGATGAACTGGCTGAGTTACATCTGGATCACACGACAATTAAATTCAAGGAAGTTGCCGGAACAGGAAAGTCTCAGGTTACTTTCGATAAGGTGCCTCTGGATAAAGCGCTGGATTATGCCGCAGAAGATGCTTTGATTACCTATCGTCTTCATGCTGCTTTGAAGCCGCGCCTGGTTCCAGAGAAGATGACAACTGTTTATGAGACGATTGAGCGACCGTTGGTAAAGGTATTATCGGATATGGAGCAACGCGGGATTAAAGCGGATCGCCCCTTCCTGCACCGCCTCTCTAATAACTTTGCCCAACGTCTGGTTGATTTGCAGTCAGAGATTCATGAAGTCGCGGGTGAACCTTTCACTATTGGATCACCCAAGCAATTGGGGGAGATCCTGTTTGATAAGCTCGGATTGCCGGGGGGTAAAAAGGGTAAAAGCGGATCGTACAGTACAGGGGCCGACATTCTGGAAGGACTCGCCGCCGAGGGACATACCCTACCAACTAAAGTTCTTGAATGGCGCCAGCTTGCGAAGCTGAAAAGTACTTATACTGACGCCCTTCAAGATCAAATTAATAGTAAAACGGGACGTGTTCACACATCCTATGCACAGGCTGTAGCATCAACCGGGCGGTTATCTTCATCCGATCCAAACTTGCAGAACATTCCCGTTCGTACAGAAGAAGGTCGAAAGATCAGAGATGCCTTTATCGCTGAAGATGGTTATAAACTGCTTTCTGTGGATTATTCTCAGGTCGAACTTCGTCTTGTTGCTGAAATTGCGGAAGAAGATGCTTTGCGTCAAGCCTTCGTAGAGGGGCAGGATATTCATGCCATTACGGCACATCAGGTTTTTGATACACCGATTGAAGGTATGGATCCGATGATCCGTCGACAGGCGAAGGCAATTAATTTTGGTATTATCTATGGTCAGTCCGCGTTTGGTTTGGCTGCAAGCTTGGGGATTTCCCGAAAAGACGCCAAAGATTATATCGATGCTTATTTCGGACGGTTTCCGGGAATCAAACGTTACATGGAAGAGACCAAAGAATTTGCACACAAACATGGTTTTGTGAAAACACTGTTTGGGCGTCATATTCATCTACCGTCGATCAATGAGAAAAATCCAATGCGCAAGAACTTTGGTGAGCGTGCAGCGATTAATGCGCCAATTCAAGGAACAGCAGCAGATATCATCAAGCGGGCAATGATCAGGATGCCGGCTGCGTTGAGTAATGCTGATCTAAACGCAAAGATGTTGCTTCAGGTGCACGATGAATTAATCTTTGAGGTCCCTGAAGCAGAAGTTGAGGCGACGTCAGAGATCGTGCGTTCTGTTATGGAAAACGCCTGTGATCCCGTACTGAAACTCTCAATTCCCCTTACGGCAGATGCAGGTGTTGGGCGTAGTTGGGGTGAAGCTCACTAGTACTACATGCTAAATGACGATGAAGAAGCCGGGATTAATGCCCGGCTTTTTTTATTACCCAAACAAAATGTCAGCAAGGTCTTTGTAGTCTTCGGCAATCCATGTTGGTTTATATTTAGCGTGTTCACCGTCTTTGCGATTGGCGACACCCGTTAAAATCAGGATGGATTTCATCCCCGCTTTATGACCGGCAAGAATATCTGTGAACAGATTATCCCCGATAATCACACACTGATCGGCGGGTATTCCTATGCGTTTCAAAGCGGCATCCATAATAGGTTTTTCGGGTTTCCCAAAGATTTCTGGTTCTTTGTTTGTGGCGGCTTGAACAGCTGCAACTAATGGTCCAGCTTCGGGTAGGATACCGTCTTCGACAGTGATCAAGCGGTCTGTATTGGTTGCAATAAATCGCGCGCCTTTATCAATAAAACGTAGTGCGTGGCTTAGCTTTTCATAGTTAATGCCCCGGTCATAGCTGACAACAACAGCATCGACCTCATGATTATCTGCACTATCCACGATGTTCATACCGGCTTCTTTGAGAGTTGATTTAAGTGGCTCTTCCCCAAGGCAATAGATTGTTGTTCCGGGTTTCAAACCCATTGCAACGGCCTGTGCCGATGTCAGGACATCATCTTCAGTGCAGGGAATGCCCATAGATACAAGTTGATCTGCAACAGCAGAGGGATGGCGATTGCCACGATTGGTCACAAACAAAAAGGGAATGTCGCGCTTTTTTAACGTGGCAATGAAGTTACTCGCGCCGGGAATGGCTTCTGTTCCTCGATAAACGGTGCCATCAAGATCAAATAAAAGGGCTGAAATATTATGCATTAACAAAATCCTGTTGAAGTCAGTCATGGCTTAGTAACAGATTTTATTGTCAATAAAAAAGCCCAACCGTTCGGTTGGGCTTTGGCATGTTTTATGTGGTCAATTTTGGAGATCGAATCACATATTGCTTGTACTAAATTTGGGGTCGGTTCCCAGATGTTTCAAGAGGGGTACAAACTCATCCCGACGCAGATACATGATGATGAGACCAGAAAACCAGACGCCGACAGCCTGAGTGAAGAGCTTCCCGCCATCATTATAAGGGTCGATACCCAAAGGAGTGAAGACGTGGAAGAAAATAGCACCCGTCATCAGGGCCAGTGAAAGTAATCCGCCAAGTGATTGTAACCGTGGAATAAAAAGTAGAATACAAGCGAGTAGTTCTGCGCCACCTGTTAAATAGCGACCATGGGGCTCAAACCATGCAAGCCCGCTCCAATCTTCGAGAACTTGAAAAAGGTGGCTACCCTTGGCAAATTTGAAGGGCAGGTATCTTAAAAAAACATAGGCGATAAATATCGCGAGTAAATATGGCAGTACTTTTTTGATCATAGACATTTGGTTTATTCCCCTAAACTGCGTTCCATGAAGTGCATATGACTTCTTAATTGATCAAGCACCAGTAACATTTTTGATAACAAGTTGTTATCAGGATGCCTCTACCTTTATAGTTCGGGCTTCCTTGGTTTGGGATACCAGTGCATTCCTGGCTTCAGTGGTTGTGGTAACGAGTTGGTTAAATGGGTACCTGGCATGAACATGGCCGTTGTGCAGATCCCACCCTTCTGGATCAATACCGCACATACGCCACTTGCCGGGATCCAGTCGAAGAGTTTGCTCTGCAATCACATTAATTGCGTCTGAATGATCGCTGTTCATATGATCGATAATGGATGTTTCGGCCTCGATGAGTTCTTGGGATGCAGTACAATCCAGTTTTAAATTTTCCGCTGGTACCCAAATGGCTTTTGCAAACCCGCCAATAAGATGTGCTTCCTGAATGTCGTAGCGATAGAGGCTAAAATCCTTGAACCCTGCATAGAGTTTGGATGCTGGATGCCGAGTTAAAAACCGCTGTAACATTCGGTCGTCATTTACCTTGCGCATTGTGCCAATCAAGGTAACGCGCCCCCCGGCCAAGGGATCACGATATCCTGCTGTACCATCAAATAGCAGGCCGGTTTTTGGGTTATGTGCCATATTTTGGCTGTGATCTGCCAGATCGGACAACATCATATAAGGCGTTGCGTCATGATCCAGTGTAACAAGTGACAATGAAGCATAGGGATGGGAATTTGAAACTGTCGTCGTTTTCCCACCGGGGGCATCAGTTGGCTTTGTGTCGGGGGAAAGTTCTGTTGCTATATAGGCTTTTGTTGCCCAACGCATAAGGTTTCGCGCTTTTTCTTCTTCGCTTGAATGAGGGGAGGATTTAATTTTATTCATTTTAACGTGCCTGATCGAAATTTTATGTAGTTAAGTTTATCACTACATTGAATTTAAAAAGAAAAAACAAACCTGACGGATTATTTCTGCGTTAGTAAGATTGTGTTTAGGACAAGAAATTATTCACTAAAACAGAGTGTAGTATTTTGGAATGTTTATAAAAATTAAAAAATATGACGTTAAATGACAACCTATTATTGATATTAACCATAATTGAAACTATTATTTGAGGAAATGTTGCTGTTGATTTTCAGTGGCTTGATTTCTATCAAGCCGTTTGTTTTTACCGAAAATCCCGACATCTGAGTTAACGATTGCCAGTATTAAGGGATACTGGTTTGGAAAAGCTACAATAAGCGGTGTACCTCTGGGGTGTGCCGCTTGTTTTTTAAGGAGTTAATCTTGATACAACAGGGGATTGTCCGTTGGTTTAGCAGCCAAAAGGGATATGGTTTCATCACGCCGCAATCGGGGGGGGAAGATGCATTTGTACATTTTGCCGCGGTGCAGAAATCTGGATTGGCAGGCCTGGTTGAAGGTCAGCAAGTCGAATACGAATTGGTGGAAAGTAGAAAAGGACGTATGGCTGCTGATAATATCAAGCTGTTACAGCCTGTGGGCTAGCGTCGGAATATATAAGAGTAACGATGCTGGACGAGTGATAAGGGAAAGCAGGGCATGATCACTTGCCCTGCTTTTGACTTGGAGCTTATACTAATAGTTGTTCTTCGAAGGGAAATTGGGACAAAAGCTCAATACCTGTTTGAGTGACCAAGATCTGTTGCTCTAATTTAACACCTTCTTTTCCATTCTCTTCGCCAATATAACTTTCCACGCAAAGTGTCATGCCGGGCTCAATGATTCCATCATATCCTGCGTCAGGGAAATCACCATGGTGATAAAGGTATGGATATTCACCTGTCATGCCGCACCCATGTGCTGACAGATAGTATCGGTTTTCATAAAATTTTGCGGGTATGTCCCATGCTTTGTCAGCATATTCTCGAAAACTCAGTCCTGGTTTTATAATCGCCATATTGTGATGTACTTGCTCGTAAGCCGTTTTATATAATTCCCGTTGCTGATTGGTTGGTTTATTTGGACCGACGTGAAAAGTTCTAGAGAAATCTGAATAGTATCCATGGCATCCAACAACATCAGTATCCAGTGCAACAAGTTCATTTTCGTGAATAACATTGCTTGCTGTTTCCTGAAACCATGGATTGGTACGCTGCCCAGCGCTTAGAAGGCGTGTTTCACAATAGTCACCGTTTTGCTCTATGATTGATTTATGAAGGACGGCCCATAATTCGTTTTCTGTCATGCCGGGTGTGATTGCTTCGCGAAGCTTCGAAACAGCTATTTCTGTGGCTCGTAATGAAGCATTTATGCATTTCATTTCCTCACTGGATTTGATGGCACGCGCCATTTCGACAGGTTGCTGTGCATCGACAATTCTAAGGCCAAAATTTTGGAGCGCAATTGCAACACCGGCATTGAGCCGTTCTAAGCCAACAATAGCGTTTTCCCCGACGAATTCTGTGATCGTGTTTGCCATATCACGCGCCCACTGTTTTTCTCGGGCAGCAATATCGGGTCCTGCAGCTACAAAACTTGCCGTTTTTGCTAGTCTTACTTCATCGATAGTTTCGTAGCCATCTGCCAAATGAAGGCATCCGGTAAATTCAAATAAAATTGATTTATGCTGTGTCATTAACAGATATCGCGAAGGTGCATTCCGTTGGGAAAAGACCTGCATGTTTCTTGTGCCCGTAGCATAACGGATATTCACAGGGTCAGATAAGATAACTGCATCAATGCCATAGCTGAGCATTTTCTGACGGAGCTGTTTTTGTCTATAGCTCCGTACGGCTTTTAAATCGATACCTTCACTTTCAGGTGCGCGATCTAAAAGCGTTATGCCTGATAAATTGCTACGTTCTGCATGCCAATCAAATGTTGCCATCTTATTATCCACTATGTTGAGTACCTTTAAGAGATATCTTTATGATGAATTGAGGTAAATGCTGGTAATATTCGTGAATTTTAATAACCTGTAGTTATGAAAAACTATCGTAAATCTCTTCCGCCACTTGATTGCCTGTTATTTTTTGAGGCTGCGGCACGTTATGAAAGTTTTACAGGTGCTGCCGTCGAGCTGTTTGTTTCTCAGGCGGCAGTGAGTAAACGAGTACAGCAGCTTGAAAAGCACGTCGGGGTTACGCTATTTCATCGGCATGGGCGTAAACTAGTGCTGACGAATGAGGGAAAGTATTTACGAGATCGAATTATTTTGGCTTTGGACTTTCTTGATGTTTCTTTTAGTGGCTTTACCCCCGAGGTAACAGGGTCTGTGCGTGTTGCAGCTAATAATGCTGTTTCTATGTTTTGGTTGGGACCGAGAATAAAAGAATTTGGACTTTCTGATCTTGCCTGTTCTGTTGACTTGGTAACGTCTAACATCATGCGCGAGCAGTTGGACAAAAAGAATGATTTGGCCATAGTTTATTGTGATGGAAATTTGCCTGATCACGATTGCTGGCCTCTTATGCCCGAGGTTTTAACTCCTGTTGCCCACCCAGAGATTGCCGAAAGACTTCAGATTAAGCCTGGGGAGAGTTTATCAAATGTTCCTGCGGGAAGCCGTTCGCCCTTACTTAACTTTCCTCTTCTTGCGCCGGATTGGGTCAATTGGGATGTATGGAGCCAGCGGGCTGATGTTCAGGGTTATGATGTCTGGCCGCGAGAAGTTTGCAAAACCTATGCGCATACGATCGGCCGTGCATTGAAGGGACAGGGCATCGCACTTGGAAGCATTTATTTGTTAAGCGAAGAGTTGACTACCGGCCAATTGGTTAAGGTTGGAGAGCAGTCAATACAAAGCAAACTGTCTTATTATCTTGTAGCTTCAAAGGGTTTTAAGCTTCGCGATAATGTCAAAGTTGTTGCTAAATATTTGGCGGACTACACCAGTAAGCATTTTCCCGAATTAACACAGGATCCCGAGGCGCAGTTATAAGCTTCATATTCTGGGATGTCTCATTCTCCGGGAACACCCTGTGATGTTGAGTATTGGAAATGCAGTTCCTGATCAGGAAATACTCGCGGGTGGATGGCGTGAGCGGCCATAGCTGCTTCGGAAAAGCCGCACAGGATTAGTTTTAGCTTGTTTTCATAGGTTGCAACATCTCCGATGGCATAGATGCCGGGCTGTTTGGTTTCGCAAGTTGCTTGATCGACAAGAATATGGCTGCGTTCCAACTCGAACCCCCAGTCCGCAATAGGCCCAAGGCTTGTTGCCAGCCCATAAAAGGGTAACAGGATGTCAGCTTCTAGAGCACGCTCGTTGCCCTGTAGGTCCTTGACGATGACAGATGAGAGTTTACCATCGGCACCTTCCAGTCCATGAAGCTGGTAAGGAACAACCATCTCTACTTTATCAGTCTCTGCCAGCGCGCGCATTCTGGCAACGGATTCTGGAGCGGCCCTGAATTTGTCGCGCCTGTGGATGACGTAAACTTTTTTGGCCACCTGTGGCAGAGACATGGCCCAATCCACTGCACTATCGCCACCACCAGCAATAACAACTGTTTTGTCTCTGAAATCTTCGCGGCGTTTTACCAAATAAAAGACAGACTTTCCTTCAAAGTCTTCTAGAGCTTCAAGAGGAGGTCGATTAGGGCCAAAAGCACCTGCGCCAGCCGCGATAATCACAGCCTTACAGTCAATAACTGTGTCTTTGGAGGTTGTAACACGCCATGTTTCGTCGTCCTGTCGTGCTAAGCCACAAACCTGCTGATCTAAATGATACACTGGATCAAATGGTGCGGCCTGTTGTTCCAGGTGCTCGATAAGTTCTGCTGCTGCGACCGTTGGAAATCCGGGAATGTCATAGATTGGTTTCTCTGGGTAGAGAGCCGTACATTGTCCGCCTGTTGCCTCTAGAGCGTCTATTACGTGAGTCTTCATGCCAAGCATGCCGCATTGAAACACGGAAAAGAGACCTGTTGGTCCTGCGCCGATAATAACAACGTCAGTTTTCTGGATATTTTGACTCACGCAGATAATCCTTATGATCGCCAATAAAAGGCGTTTAACATAGCTTTATAAAGGGCGCATTGTATTTAAGCTTTGAGGCGATTCAATAGTAGAAAAACGCCAAAGCCATGTTTTTTCTTTAAAAAGGGAACGTAATTTTATTGTTGTTAATGTGTTGATCAGGATTTTTTTGCTCAAAACTTGAAAATTATCTTCCCATAAGTGCCCATTCAGGAACAAAATGCTGCCATAGTCACGCGCCACATTGCTTAATGTGACAGGATACTTACTATTTGATTCGCTTAAGCGAAATAAGGGTGTCGCCCCGGATAAAGGCTCGGCCCCTGAACTTGAAATGAGGAATGGCATGGAAGGCAACATCGTACTGGTAGATGACGACAGAAATATTTTAACGTCGGTATCTATTGCTCTTGAATCCGAAGGTTTCAAAGTTCGAACCTATACAGATGGTTCCGAAGCTTTGCGTGGGATGGCTTCCAATCCCGCAGATCTTGCCGTTCTCGATATCAAAATGCCACGAATGGATGGTATGGAACTTTTGCGCCGTATTCGGGAAGGAAATTCTATCCCTGTGATCTTTCTGACATCAAAAGATGATGAAATTGACGAAGTCTTGGGGCTTCGTATGGGGGCGGATGACTACATCACCAAACCCTTCTCTCAAAGATTGCTGGTTGAACGAATCAGGGCATTACTACGCCGCGAGAAAGCAAAACAGGATGTGAGCGAAGGTAAAGAGGGTGAAAAGCCGATTCAGCGTGGAGAAATGATGCTGGATGCATCTCGTCATCTCTGTACCTGGAAAGGGAAGCACGTCAACCTGACAGTGACGGAATTTTTAATTCTCAAGGCCTTGGCACAACGCCCGGGGCATGTGAAGAATCGTGACCAGTTAATGGATGCAGCATATGGCGATGCAGTCTATGTTGACGATCGTACAATTGATAGTCATATCAAACGATTACGGAAAAAATTCAAAGAGTGTGATGACGATTTCGGCCAAATTGAGACGTTGTATGGTGTTGGCTATCGCTATCGTGAATAAGCGAAATATCCAAGACAATATCCAACTGGGGGATAGCTGTAATAAAGAGCTTAGAGCTCTTGTGATACGGAGGTCTTTTGATGGATAAGATGGAACGCATAGGTTTGTTTATCGGTATGGGGCTGATTGTTCTCGGACTGGTTACATTGTTTGATGGAACCAATGAACATTCTGAGTTGAAGTCGAATAGATCAGAGTTGCTAAGCGAGAATACCGGAACGAAGACATCTGGTCCGGTTTTGCCCGATTACGATATTATTCTGGTGAACTCTGCTGGTATCGTGGGTGATTCGCCTGCGCAATCTTTGAGCCGACAGCAAGAAAAAATAATTCGCTTGGCCCTGAAAACCGGGGGAACGGGTGCTCCTTGTGATTTGCAAGGGAAGCGCCCTGACCGGGTTTTATGGGGGCAACGGGGAAGCCAGAAGCATCTGGATAGCCTGTCAGTTTTTTCTGATGAGAAACTGATTTATCTCGGGAGTTATCTGGAAGCCTGGAAAATACAGGCAACCGGCGGAACGGTAACTTGCTACAGTTTAAATGATCAGGCCGCGAAGATCCTGACGGAACTATAATAATTTGTTTTTGATGTTGTTTGGGGGAAACTGTGGCTGACGAAAGCCATAAGCAAAAAGCTGAAATAGCGCAGACCGTTAAGAAGCACCGTAAAGGGCGCAAGCGGGGATGGCGCTCGTCTTTGACCCACAAAATTCTCCTGATTAACAGCTTTGTGTTGATGATCCCTGTCGTTGGGTTGATGCATCTGGAACAGTACAGATTGAGCCTTATTGCATCTGAGCTGGATGCATTATCGATACAGGGGCGTGCCTTTTCCCTCAGCTTGGGATCAACTGCAGTTGTTGCCAGTCAGGTGGGAAGCGAAAAATTGGTCCCCGAACTGACACGCAGTCTGATGCGGGCAATGTTAAACGACATCGGCGTCAGAGCCCGGATCTTTGCGACCAGCGGGGAAATGTTGGCTGATAGCCTTTATCTTGCCGGGGTTGGTGGTCCTGTCGAAGTCGGTGAACTCCCACCGCCCGGGGGCATGGGGATGATGGATCGTATCATCCTGTTTTACGAAGAGATTATTAACTGGCTCCCTGGGCATGATGACTGGCCGCTCTATCGGGAAGCGCAACATCAGAGTGCGGAAGATTATACCGAAGTGCTTATTGCCTTGAACGGTGAGCCTGCTGGAATGGTACGAACGGATACAACAGGCCGCCTTGTTTTGTCGATGGCTGTTCCCGTGCAAAGGTATCGTCAAGTGCTTGGTGCCCTAATGCTTTCAAAAGATGCGCAGGTCGTGACACAAGCGGTGCAGGATCGCCGCCGGGATATTCTCGCGGTCTGTGGTTTGGCGCTGGGTGTAACTGTTCTTTTATCTCTGTATCTCGCGGGCATTATTGGGCGTCCGTTGCGTCGGTTGGCAAATGCAGCTGACTTTGTGCGTTATGGAAAAGGGCGCGAATACGAAATACCTGACTTTACGCATCGGGGGGATGAAATTGGTGATCTCTCTGGCGCCCTGCGAGCAATGACTGAAGCTTTGTGGGCCAGGATGGACGCAATTGAAGGTTTTGCGGCAGATGTTTCGCATGAGATCAAAAACCCGCTGACCTCTCTCCGCTCTGCTGTGGAAACCGTTTCTCGCATCAATGATCCTGAACAGCAAAAGAAACTGTTGGCCATTATTATGGACGATGTTCAACGATTGGATCGCCTTATTAGCGACATATCGGATGCCTCTCGTTTGGATGCAGAGCTTTCCCGCGCGAAGATGGAAGAGGTTGATGTTGGCAAGCTTCTGGAAGCACTGGTTGAAATTCAACGTGTTGATGAAAATTGCCCTGTTTTTGAGACCGATATAAAGTCGGACGAGAAGCTTTGTGTTCAGGGGCTGGAAGGCCGGTTGGGTCAAGTTTTGCGGAATTTGATGACGAACGCGAAAACATTCAGCCCGAAAGATGGTAAAATTCGTTTAGCGGCGAAATTGGAAAAGGGAAGAGTAATCATCACTGTAGACGATGATGGTCCCGGTATTATTCCCGGTAAATTTGAAGCAATTTTTGATCGTTTTTACACCGAACGGCCCGAGGAAGAAAAGTTTGGCACCCATTCTGGCCTTGGTTTGAGTATTTCCAAACAGATTATTGAAGCTCATAACGGGACGATAACTGCAGAGAACCGGATGGATGAAAACGACGGTGTTCTTGGAGCACGCTTTATTATCTCTCTACCGGAAGAGCAGCGATAGATGTCTGACAGTCAACTATTGCACTGTACGACCATTGCCTTTGAAAAAAGTGGGTGGCTAACAGCTGTATTACTTCGGGGAAAATCAGGCGCGGGAAAATCTGATTTGGCGCTAAGGGTTATTGATGCTGGACGTGCTGAACTTGTTTCAGATGATCAAACTCTTCTTACCAAACAGGGAAATAATATTCTTGCGTCACCTCCCCCTACAATTGCGGGCAAGCTGGAAGTCAGAGGGGTTGGGATTGTTTCTTTCTCTTATTGCTCTGATGTGTCTGTGGGGTTGATTGTTGATCTTGTATCGCGCGAAGAAGTTGACCGATTGCCTGAAGTAAAAAAAGAAAAAATTTTAGGCGTTGAGATCCCCTATATCAAACTGCATAGCTTTGATCATTCAACTGTCGCAAAGCTGTTACTTGCCATATCCCGCCCGGAAAGCGATATAGTAAGATAAAATATTGTTCTTTCTATTATTTGTCGGATACGAGGGCGAGTATCTATGTCAGTTTCTCAAGAGACTAAAGTTGAAAATCCTCTTCGGGTTGTTCTGGTGACCGGGCTTTCCGGCGCGGGACGTTCCACAGCAATGAAAGTTCTCGAAGACCACGGGTTTGAGGCAATTGACAACCTGCCATTGAATCTACTGGACCTTGTTATTGGCGATAAACCGCGCCGACGTCCACTGGCGGTAGGTATTGATATTCGGTCCCGTAATTTTTCTGCGCCACCCCTTCTTGAGCACATTCGTGAACTGAAAAAACGGCCAGAGCTGGATGTTTCGCTGGTTTTCCTTAACTGCTCGGTTGATGTTCTTGAACGACGCTTTAAAGAAACACGTCGTCGTCATCCACTTTCCGAAGATCGTCCCCTCAAAGACGGTATTCTTGCCGAGCGCTTACTGGTTGCTCCGCTTCAGGCGCGTGCGGATTTTGCAATTGATAGCTCGGACACCACATCGGCAGACTTCAGGCAGAACTTAACAAGTTTACTGGGACTGGAAGAAAGCGGTGTGATGACTGTACAGGTTATGTCGTTCTCTTACCGTTTTGGAGTGCCGAGAGAAGCTGATTTGATGTTTGATGTACGTTTTTTGCGAAATCCTCATTATGATCCGCATCTACGCCCTTTATCGGGAAAAGACAAAGCTGTTTCGGACTATGTTCGCGAAGATTCTGATTTTTCCAGTTTCGCATCACACTTAAAGGATCTGGTAATCCCCCTTTTGGCGCGCTATCAGCAAGAAGGTAAAAATTACCTGACGATAGCAATTGGCTGTACAGGCGGACGTCACAGGTCCGTCGCTTTAACGGAATGGTTGGGCAATGAACTGGATGATGTCTGGCCGCAAATCATTGTTGCGCATCGGGATATGGACAAAGAGCCTGATCGCTACAAATAGTCCCGATTAGGTTCTCGTACCTTAATTTGATAAGTGAGAAATTAAGAAGCAGCTCTCGATCTACTTCTATTAACTGTGGTTTCTCTCGTGGTGAGCGCCCAAATACCCGTTTTCTTGAGAATATTTAACTTAAGTGCATTGCTTCGCCTTGTATGAAGCCGTGGTTTGCTGTTAATTTTCCCGTATATAAAGGGAAAGCGCCTGCGGAAAGGGAAGGCATGATAGGGATGGTTCTGGTCACACATGGTGACTTGGCTCTCGAATTCGTGGCAGCATTGGAACATGTTGTTGGGCCACAGACACAGATAGAGACTGTGTGTATTGGACCTGAAGATGACATGGAACAAAGACGTCAGGAAATTATCTCTTCTGTTGGAAAAGTAGAAGATGGTAGCGGTGTAGTGATTTTGACAGATATGTTTGGTGGTACCCCCTCTAACCTTGCGATATCCATTATGGATAAGGCCAATGTCGAGGTTGTTGCCGGCGTTAACCTGCCTCTTTTGATCAAACTGGCGGGGCTTCGGGAAACAAAATCCATGAAAGAAGCAGTTTTGGAAGCGCAGGAAGCTGGCCGTAAGTACATCCACGTTGCTTCAGAGTTACTTTGAGCGTGCTTAAAACCGGGTAGTTGAGGGTTTTAAGGGGGAAATAGACGTTGCTTACCAAAACATTGATGATTTTGAACAAGCGGGGATTGCATGCCAGAGCTTCGGCAAAGTTTGTAAAAGTTGCCGAGCTTTTTGATGCAGATGTGACCGTTTGTAAGGATGGAACAAGCGTATCGGGGTGTTCCATTATGGGGTTAATGATGCTGGCGGCTGCGCCGGGGTGTGAAATTGAGCTTTCCGCCAGTGGACCTTCTGCGCAAGAAGCGATGAATGCTTTGGAAGAGTTGGTTTTGAACAAGTTTGACGAAGACTAGTCCGGTAAAATCAAGCTACCAAGTTTTTCCAGTAATCTTGCTGGGGCGTATGTTGAAGTGAACAGAAGTCGTCACTTTGCATCAACTATGAGATAGGAATGCGCTGTGACCAATCAGTCCGGTGAACGTATATTCGAAGGTCTTGCTGTCTCGCCCGGAGTGGTGATTGGTTCTGCTTATGTCAGTGAATCCAGTGATATTCAGATCTTGGAGTACCGAGTTCCCACAGCAAAAATTGCGGCTGAATTAAAGCGTTTATCGGATGCTGTTCAAAAGGCGCAAAATCAGGTTCTCAAGTTGCACGGACAATCAAAAGACTTTCATGGTGCTGCGGGTGAGGAACTTGGTTACCTGCTTGATGCCCACATGCAGATGCTTAAAAGCTCTAGTTTGATTGGCGGTATTGAGGCGCGGATTCAAACTGGACAGAAAAATGCCGAAGCAGCTGTGATGGCCGAGGTCGGGCAGATCGCGCGTAAATTCTCGTCGATGGAAGATCCGTACCTGCGGACAAAATCACAGGAAGTGCGCGAAGTCGGGCACCGGATCGTTCGTAATCTGACCAAAACAAAAGAAGATTCTTATTCTGGCCTGACCCCTAATTCCGTTATTCTCTCTGAAGAAATTACGCCAGCGGATACCGCGATGATGGATCCCAGCCATATTGGCGGCTTTGCTACTGTGCTTGGTGGTCCAGAGGGGCACACCGCTATTATGGCGCGCTCACTCGGTCTTCCCGCTGTTCTTGGTGTGCCGGGGCTTCTTAAAGGGGTGGAAAACGGCGAAGTAATAATTATCGATGGCACAAATGGACGGGTTATTATTAACCCTAGTCCTGCGAGGATCAAAGATTACAAGCTTCGTTTAAAGGATATTGAGCGTGAAGCCAAAGTTTTGGCCGGACTACGTGATATTGCGGCGGTAACGGTTGATGAAGAACGGGTAGGACTACAAGCCAATGTCGAGTTACCGCGTGAAACGGGGCAGGCTGTTGCCAATGGAGCTGAAGGTGTTGGTCTGCTGAGGACTGAATTTCTCTTTATGAACAGAGAGGAATTGCCTACCGAGCAGGAGCAGTACGAAGCGCTGGCTGAAATTATTGATGGTATGGCCGGTCGGCCCGTAACAATCAGAACGCTTGATGCCGGGGGAGAAAAACTGGTTTCTGCTTTGGGAACGCATCCCACAGAATCACAAAACCCGGCCCTGGGGCTTCGGGCAATCCGCTTGTCTTTAAAACACTACGATCTGTTGAAGACCCAATTGCGGGCAATTTTGCGAGCTAGCGCTCATGGGCCTTTGCGTATTTTGTTGCCAATGGTGACAACACCAAGTGAAGTTCGTGAAGTTCGCAAAGCCTTAACCGAAGTTGCAGAAGGTTTGAAAAAACAGAATATCCGCATTGCAGATCCTCTGCCACCGCTTGGCATTATGATTGAGGTTCCCGGTGCCGCGTTAGCCGCAGATGGCCTTGCAAAAGTTGCTGATTTTTTTGCTATCGGAACCAATGATCTTACAATGTATACCTTGGCGATCGACAGGGCAGAAGAGCAGGTCGCTTACCTTTATAACCCCTTGCATCCTGCGGTGTTACGCTTAATCTCTTTTGCTGTTGATGCGGCACGTCGTGCCCACATTCCGGTTTCGGTCTGTGGTGAGGTTGCGGGCGATGTGGATTATTTGCCCCTATTGCTTGGTTTGGGAGTCCGGGACCTTTCCATGAGCTCTAATGCTTTGCCGCGAGTTAAGAACAGAATCCTCAAGCTAAATATGGAAGATGTTACCCGACGTGCCGAAGCAATTATGACACAGCATGATCCCGGGCGTATTTCGATTATGCTTCAGGATTATAATGAGCGTTATAGCTCGTAATCAGTTTTGTATCTATGTCGCCGTGCTTATTCAGATAGCTGTGTTAAAGGGATGCGGAGAAATACACCGAATTCCTTTGTAAAGTCGCAACTTACTCTGGCGTGAACAGCGCCTTGTTTGTCATAGAATCGGGACTTTTGGGAAAGCGGTGTGATGGCTTCGTGCCAGATTCCTGGGTGAATGCAGAGACCAAATGATCCGTCACAATAAAAGGCTACCCAATCTTCAGGTTTCATATCGTCCCCGGTTTTTGCGAGTGCGGCAATAAAGGGTTTGTTATCCAGCGGATAAAAAAGCTGTGCGCCATCGGGATGGTAATTTGCATGCCAGATTAAGAGCTGAGAACGTTCGGGTGCAGTGTTTCCACGCGATGCTAGTCCCGGTTGCTTTGACCAACCTAGGATATAGCAATCATTCACCGCCATATTTTGCCCCAACAGAACATCCCCTTCCCACCAAAATTCAAAAATACCGTCAAGGTACCCGGCTTCGTCACCGGTACCGTCGTCAATTTTGCGCCAGCCTTGTGCGGGCCATTGAACGATTTCAACGTGGTGAGACATGTAGTCTGTCACAACAGTTCCAAATCCCTGAAGCGATTCCGGGGTTGCTTTGACCAAGGGGATATCAAAAAGAGGTAGGTCATCGGGGATATCAGGATTCATGTAATCAAAGGATTTCTTTTCAGTATGGTCCTTTGATATAGCGTTTGGTGGAGATTGCTTAGCCATTAAAGTTTTCCAACAGATGTTCTGGTTTTGTCATCAGTTTGTTAAGTCAGGCTTACCAAAACAAATTAAATTCAGTATGTAATAAATTAAATAAAATTTAATTCCGAACTTAGATGGGAAGCGCCATGAGGCATAGTCAGCTTAGGGCATTTGATGCGGTGGCCAGAGAAGGCAGCTTCGCCAAGGGGGCTCACCTTCTGAACTTAAGTCCTCCGGCGGTGACGATTCAGGTTAAAAGCCTTGAAGAGGCATATAGATTAACGCTTTTTATCCGTAGCGGGGGCAAGGCTATTCTCACATCGGATGGACAGGCATTGTATGATAGAACTCGGCGATTTTTTATCGAAGAGGAAGAAATTCAAAACTACCTGTCGGCATCGTCGGCTTTGGAAAAAGGGCATCTGAAGATAGCGGCAGATGGCCCTCATGCAGCTCTGAATATCATCGCAGCATTTCGTGAAAGATATCCGGGCATCAAGCTGAATGTCACTCTTGGAAATGCTGAGACGGTGAGGCAGGACATTTTGGCACAAAGAGCAGACGTAGGGATAACGGCGAACTGTCCGGAAAGTGATCGGTTGGTCATAGATGAGCTTTCTGTGCAGTCAATGATTGCCCTGCTTCCTCGGGCACATCACCTTAGTTCGCGAAAAGAACTTTCTTTGCCTGAATTGATGAGTGAACCATTGATTTTACGCGAACGAGGATCGAATACGCGCCGGGTCTTTGAGGGGGCAGTTAGAGATCTGTCCCTGAGCTATGAAAATGAACTGGAATTAGGCAGTCGTGAAGCTGTGCGCGAAGCTGTTGCTGTAGGATTGGGTCTTGGCTTCTTATTTGAACACGAAGTACTTGGGGACGATCGCACGGTCGCTGTCCCGTTAAAAGAGCTCGTAGATAGTAACCGTGATATGGTTATTTGCCTTAAAAGTCAGCTTAAGCGACGGACTGTGGAAACTTTTGTTTCTCTCGCGAGAACATTTGCGGGAACAAAAGATACTTCAAGAGAAGTTTTCTCATAAAATATTGATATTAAATGAAGTCGTACATCGCCTTATTACTCGAACTTAACGTATGGCTGTGATTTTAGGAAATGGGTTGCAATATTGGTTCAAGGCTGTTAATTTTCTGCCAAAATAAACACATAAAGATTTCTTTATGTGACTGTAATAAATGAAAGCCAAGTACATGACAGAATTTACCGATTATAAAGTTGCGGATATGTCCCTAGCTGATTGGGGCCGTAAAGAAATCACAATTGCTGAAACTGAAATGCCAGGCCTAATGGCACTTCGTGAGGAATTCGGCGAGAGCAAGCCTCTTGCGGGGTCTCGTATTGCTGGTTGTCTGCATATGACAATTCAGACGGCTGTTCTGATTGAAACTCTTACAGCGCTTGGTGCTGAAGTTCGTTGGTCTTCTTGTAATATTTTCTCTACTCAGGATCAGGCCGCGGCAGCTATTGCGGCTACTGGTGTTCCTGTCTTCGCCTGGAAAGGTGAAACCGAGGAAGAGTTCAACTGGTGTATTGAGCAGACAATCGAAGGTCCTGACGGCTGGAAGCCAAATCTCATCCTTGATGATGGTGGTGATCTTACCGTTATGGTTCACGATCATTTCCCAGAGCTTCTCGACGATATTCGTGGTCTTTCCGAAGAAACGACAACAGGTGTTCATCGCCTGTATGAAATGGCCAAAAAAGGTACATTGAAAGTTCCTGCGATCAACGTAAACGATTCAGTTACAAAATCTAAATTCGATAACCTATACGGCTGCCGCGAATCACTTGTTGATGGCATCAAGCGTGCAACTGACGTTATGGTTGCTGGTAAGGTTGCTGTTGTTGGTGGTTTTGGTGATGTTGGTAAAGGTTCTGCGGCTTCCCTGCGTACACAGGGTGCACGTGTTCTTGTAACTGAAATTGATCCAATTTGTGCGCTTCAGGCCGCAATGGAAGGTTACGAAGTAACAACTATGGAAGAAGCTGCTTCTGTCGGGGATATCTTTGTCACAACAACCGGTAACAAAGACATCATTACAATCGATCACATGCGTGAGATGAAAGATCGTGCAATCGTTTGTAACATCGGTCACTTTGATTCTGAAATCCAGATCGCTGCTCTTCGTAACTATCCTTGGCACAATGTTAAGGACCAGGTTGACGAAGTTGAATTCCCGGATGGCAAGCGTCTGATCATTCTTGCGGAAGGTCGCCTTGTGAACCTTGGCTGTGCAACGGGTCACCCAAGCTTTGTGATGTCTGCATCCTTTACAAACCAGGTTCTTGCTCAGATCGAACTATGGGAAAATTCAGCGAACTACGAGAACAAAGTTTATGTTCTTCCGAAAGCACTGGATGAAAAAGTTGCAATGCTTCACCTCGCGAAACTGGGTGTTAAGCTGACCAAATTGACAGAAGAACAGGCTGAGTACATTGATGTACCGATAGAAGGTCCTTTCAAACAGGATCACTACCGTTATTAATAATATCGTCAGGGTTTGATTGTCGGTATTAATCGCCAAGACAGACACAAAACGTTATCTTCAGGGAGCACAGATTAATTTCTGTGCTCCCTGATTGCTTTCAACATCTTGTTTTGACAAGATAAACTCATTACACTTGGTGAGGGTTTTCTGGCAGTTTCAAAAAATCCAAACAAAATATGGATTTTCTGCACTTTTTGAGGGGAACGCAGTGTCGTCATTTTCGGCTTATCTGCCGGGTTTCTTTCTTACTCTCATTATCCTGCTTGGCTCGGGGTTAGTTGTTTTTGCTTATCGTCATCGCTGGCGATCACTGCAACTAAAGCTTTATGATCTACAGATGAAATCGTCACTGGATCGTGCTGCGGTTTTGGCAGCACCGCTTGGTTGTGTTACCTACTCTCATCATGACCGTAAATCCCGTGCCAGCGTTGGCGTTGTCCGGGAATTTGGCCTCGATAAAGGAGAGATTGACTTCAATGCAATCTCGATTGCTTTTCAACGGGGAACTGGAGAAGCAAACACTCTCGCCGAGGCGTTTGAGAGTTTAAGGAATGCAGGGACATCTTTTACTCTGACCTTGCGAGCAAAAGGGCGAACCTATCGTATTAATGGCCAACGCATTGAAGCTGCGGGTGACAATCCTCCAATAACAGATGTTGTCTGGTTTTCAGATATCAGTGATTTGGAAAAGCAAGCTCGTACTGCTGCCGAAGAATCCCGGCATGTTTCTTCACTACTGGAAAATCTGCCCATCCCCGTTTGGATGCGCGATGAAAAGCTGGCGCTTACCTATTGCAATCAGGCCTATGCCAGTGCTGTCGAGGCCGAGCAAAATGATATCCTTAAGCAAAACATAGAACTTGTTGATCGCTCAAAGGTCTTCCAAGCGCATAGCCTTGCCCGGCAGGCCTTGGATAGTGGTGAAATTGTTTGCGAAAAACACCATGCAATTATTGCAGGTGAAAGGCGTCTTCTAGAGTTCTGTGAAAGAAAGCTGGACGATAAAGCTCTTTTGGGATTTGCAGTTGATCAAACTGGTCTGGAGGAAGCAGAAAACAAGCTGAACCGACATATCGGGGGCCATGCCCAGGTTCTTGAAAACCTCGGGATCGCTATTTCCATTTTTGGTCCTGATGAACGGTTGGTCTTTTTTAATTCGTCCTATGCAACGCTTTTTAAGCTGAATGAAGATTTTTTGAGATCCGAACCTCATTTGAGTGAGGTTCTGGATACGATGCGTGAAAATCGTAGACTTCCCGAATACGCGAACTTTCCAGAGTTCAAACAACAGCGGTTGCGGGATTATCGCACGATGATCGAGCCTGTTGAAGAGCTGCTGCATCTGACAGATGGGACAACCCTGCGTTCTGTTGCGACGGCACACCCCTTTGGCGGTGTGCTTGAAACTGTTGAAGATGTCACGGATCGTCTTGCGTTGGAAAGGTCATACAATACGCTAACAGCTGTGCAACGAGAGACGTTGAACAAGCTATATGAAGCCGTTGTTGTTTATGGTGCGGATGGCCGCTTGAAATTGTTCAATCCTAATTTTGCCGAGCTTTGGAAGCTTCCGGAAGATTTCCTCAATAGTGAACCACATGTCAGGGATGTGGTCTTGAAAAGCCGTGACCTTTTTGAAGTTCGGGATGAAGATTGGGATGATCAGCTTGAATTGATGGTGGCACGTGTTTGTGAACCTGAAGTTCGTTCCGGGCGTAAATTCCGCTCGGATGGTGTTGTTCTTGATTGGGCGCAGGTCATGCTGCCTGACGGTGCAACTTTGCTGACGTTTCTTGATGTCACGGACTCTTTTACCGTTGAACGTGCTTTACTTGAGAAGAATGAAGCGCTGGAGACAGCGGATAAACTGAAAACAGAGTTTATCGCGAATGTATCTTATGAATTAAGAACACCGCTTAATGCAATTGTTGGCTTTGCTGAAATTCTTGAAAATCAATTCTTTGGGGAGCTTAACAGTCGACAAAGAGAATACAGCCAGGCGATTGTTGAATCATCCCAACGTCTAATGACCTTGATCAACGATATTCTTGATCTGGCGACGATTGAAGCCGGGTATCTTCACCTGGACCTTTCCGAAGTCAAAGTAGATCATATGCTTCAGCACCTCTATACCATCGGGCATGAAAGAGCACGCCATCGTAATATTGAGGTGAATATTGTCTGCGATGACGATATTGGGTCTGTTCAGGTGGATGAACGCCGTCTTACGCAGGCTTTATATAATCTTCTATTAAATGCGCTCAAGTTCTCTCCTGAAGGGGCGAGTGTTGATATAACGGCCAGCCGCGATCACGAATTGCGCATTGCGGTGAAAGATAGTGGCGTTGGGATCAGCAAGGAAGATCAGGAAAGGGTTTTTGATAAATTTGAGCGTGGTGAAGGACATGCAAAACAGGCCGGGGCTGGTCTCGGGCTTTCACTGGTCAAAAGCCTTGTAGAACTTCACGGCGGTTGGGTTGAAATTGAATCTGAAGTTGACGAGGGAACAATTGTAACCTGTCACATTCCATTGCTGGAAGATCCGGAAAAATCCGGCGACATACGCCAAATCGTTGCTGATACAGTTAATGAAAATACTGAAATTCGAGAAAAAGCCGACCCTCAAGAGAATGTCGTAGCAGGAAAAAGTGTTGAAACTCGAACTGAGGAAGACACTCCGTGACAGCAGAAAATTTGATCGGTGAAATCGCCCTTGCTGATGAAAATGAAACCCGAGAGTTTGCCCAAAGGCTGGCACCATTTTTACAAGAAGGTGATGTTCTGGCTTTGGAGGGTGATCTCGGTGCAGGTAAAACAGCGCTTTCCCGAGCTTTGATTAATGCTTTTCCAGCTATGGCAGGGATGGAGCAAATAGAAGAGGTTCCCAGTCCAACTTTTACCTTGGTTCAGATATATGACCGGGCTGAGCGGAAGATTTGGCACTTCGATCTCTATCGATTAGAGGATCCGGAAGAAGCTTATGAGCTCGGTATTGAAGAAGCGTTTTCTGAGGGTGTTTCTCTTATTGAATGGCCAGATCGACTGGGATTTTTAATGCCACGCGGACATCTAGAGGTAAAGCTGTCTTACGGCCAAGGAGAAACCGCAAGAAGATTGACGGTTATAGGCGGCCCGAAATGGCGTGAAAGATTAGCGCCCTTATTTTCTTAAATCTGATATTTTCTCAAAGCGTACTTGAATGATTATAAGTCACGTTTGACAGGCAGGATGTAGTACCCCGATGACAATAAAAACTGCAATGGTATTGGCGGCTGGTTTTGGCAAGCGGATGAGGCCAATAACAGAGACGATCCCCAAGCCCTTGGTGCCGGTTCTTGGGGTGCCAATGTTGGAAAGTATCATTGCAAAGCTAAGAACTGCAGGCATTCAGAAAATAGTCGTAAATGGTTTTTATCTAAAAGAGCAGATTCAGAGCTTTGTCGAAGCCTACGATGATCCGATGATCATGTTTTCTGAAGAGCATGAGATTCTTGAGACAGGTGGCGGAGTTACGCAGGCGCTTCCGCTTTTGGGGGATGATGCCTTTGTCGTTGTGAACGGTGATGTTTGTTGGCTTGATGGAGCTGATGCTGCCATTAAAAGACTCATGAATTTTTGGAACCCTGACGTGATGGATGCGTTGCTTCTCGTTCATCCTAGATCCAAGGCCTATGGATACGAAGGGGCAGGTGATTTTTTTCTGGAGAATGATCAAAAATTAACTCGCCGAGGTGAAGCAACAACTGCGCCTTATGTTTATGCAGGTATTCAAATTTTGCATCCAAAGCTTTTCGTTGGTTCGTCCCAAGGGGCTTTTTCTCTAAACGAAATTTTTGACAAAGCCTTGGTCGCTGGTCGGTTGTACGGGTTAGAACATGATGGGGAATGGTTTCATGTCGGCACACCTGAAGGTCTTCGCGAAGTCGAGGGCCTTTTGCAAAACATGTTGCCTGCAGCATCCAAATCCAGCGGCATCTAAATAATGACGTTTGAGCTTCCCTTTGAGACAGAATTTTATGAGACAAGAGGTGCGGTAACAGAAGTCTATTCTGTCGCGTCGAATGCGTCATTTGTTGATGCACTGGCCAAGGGAATTTTAGAGCGCTGGGGCGACAACCCTCTGGAGTTTTCCAAGGTAATGATCCTTTTACCGACCAGACGCGCCTGTCGAAGCTTGCAACAAGCTTTCTTGCGAGCGTCTGAGGGTAAAGCCATGATGTTACCCAGAATGTTGCCACTGGGTGATTTGGACCCCGATGAATTATTGATGTCAGCTTCTGATGTGGCCATTGGGCAGGATCAGGAACTTGATCTTCCGCCTGTTCTTTCATCGTTAAGGCGTCAGTTGTTATTAAGTCAGTTGGTGTTGAAATGGTCGGCGTCACAAGCCAAGGCAAATGGCGGAGATATTATTCCCGAAGATCAGGCGGTTCGTCTTGCCGGAGAACTTGGTCGCTTTCTGGATCAAGTGCAAACTGAAGGACTGAGCTTTACTGAATTATCCGATCTTGTGCCAGAAGACTATGCTGTACATTGGCAGATCACATTAGAATTTCTGGAAATTTTAACAAAAATCTGGCCAACAGTGGAAGAGGCAACAGGTGGTATTGGCCCTGCTGAAAGACGGCGGCGTCTTTTGGAAGGTCAGGCTGAACTTTGGCGACAGTGCCCTCCGGATCATCCTCTCATTGTTGCGGGCTCAACAGGGTCGATTCCAGCTGCGGCAGATTTAATTGGTGTTATTTCCAAGTGCCCGCAAGGTGTCGTGATTTTACCTGGCGTTGATCTAACTGCAGATGATGATACCTGGCGTGAATTTTTAAAAGATAGCTCTCACCCGCAAAATGGATTGGCGCGTTTATTGAAACGTTTGGACATCCCAAGATCTGATTTGCAACCTTGGTCTTATGGTGCCGATGAAGTTGATTCAGATGAAACTGATTTAGGAGGAGTTAATTTAAAAGGTAGAGCGCCGGAAACACGGGTTGATTTTGTACATATGGCAATGCGTCCGGCACAAGCAACAACGCAATGGCAAGCGTATATAGAGCAGTCGGATATTTCAGTATTTCAGAAGGCGCTTGAAAAGGTATCTCGATTGGACTGTCCGGGGCCGGGTGAAGAAGCCTTGGCCATTTCCCTTATTCTAAGGTCAGTTCTGGAAACGCCAGAAAAAACGGCTGCTCTGATTACACCAGACAGAGATCTTGCACGACGTGTTACGGCAGAGATGGAACGCTGGTCAATTACCATTGATGATTCCGCGGGATCGCCTTTGCCCGAAGCCGCCCCGGCAGTTTTTTTGCGGCTAACAGCTGAAATGCTGGTGTCTGGATTATCGCCAATTTCTTTCCTGTCGGCAATGAAGCATCCTCTCTGTGCTGCGGGTATGCAGATCGGTGTTTTTAAACGAATTATTCGACAGCTTGAAATTACGGTGCTACGTGGGGTTCGACCAGCATCTGGGCTTGAAGGGCTAATGGCTGCTCTTGGTGATGATATTGAAGAGGGGAATGAAGCTCGAGATCTGCTACAGCGTCTTATTACGGCGGGGCAGGTTTTTGATGATCATATTCGAGGGGGCACACAATCTTTTCGCGCCTTACTGGATTCACATGTCGAGTTTGCTGAATTTCTGGCCTCTACGGATGAGCAGAGCGGAGCTGAAAGGCTATGGGCCGGAGATGATGGTACAGCAGCGGCTGAATTTGTTGCTGATTTGAGGGAAGCAGCGGGTGATGCCCCCGATGTATCTCCACGTCGTTATCCAGAACTGCTGGCGGCTTTGATGGTTGGGCGCGCTGTGCGTGCCCCCTTCGGAGCCCATCCGAGACTGAGTATTCTTGGGGCAATTGAAGCTCGGTTACAACATGCTGATGTGGTGATTCTTGGAGGATTGAACGAAGGTAGTTGGCCGGCAGAGGCAAAGCCGGGCCCGTGGATGAGCCGACCAATGAGGCGGGATTTCGGCTTACCTCAACCTGAACAGCAGGTGGGATTGTCTGCACAGGATTTTGTTCAGGCCTTTTGTGCACCGGAAGTCTTCCTGACACGATCAGAGAAGGTAGAGGGGGCACCAACAGTACCGTCGCGCTGGTTGCTCCGTATTGAAGCTTTATTGGAAGGTAAAGGGCTTCGGGGTTTTTTACAGCGGGATGCAAGAAAGTGGTTAAATTGGGTAGAGGCATTGGATCTGCCTGAAAAACGTATTCAAATAAAAGCACCTGCACCTACACCGCCTGTTTCTGCACGCCCTCGAAATCTATCTGTGACCCGTATTGAAACGTGGATGCGGGACCCTTATGCACTCTATGCTCAAAAGATATTAAAGCTTCGCAAGCTTGATCCCTTGGACGCAGATCCATCCGGGGCAGACAAAGGTAGTTTGATTCATGAAGCGCTTGAAAAATTCCTCAAGCAATATCCGGATGCTTTGCCTGAAGATGCAGAGCAGCAGCTTCTGATAATTGGTGAAGGTGTTTTTGCGGCAGTTAAGGATCGCCCTGGTATCTGGTCTTTTTGGTGGCCGCGGTTTCAACGCATTGCCAAGTGGTTTGTGGAGCAAGAAAGCCTGCGCCGGAAACTAGTGTCCAAGTCTCATGTTGAAGTGACTGGGAAGCTGGTTCTGAAGGCACCTGCGGGGGACTTTACCCTTACAGCCAAGGCGGACCGCATTGATGAGCTGGCAACAGGTGGTTTGGCTATTCTTGATTATAAAACCGGTACGGTTCCAAGTGCCAAAAATGTGCTGCAGGGGATTTCCCCACAGTTGCCTTTGGAGGCTGCCATTGCCATTGAAGGGGGATTTGGTGTTCTGCCAGACGATGTGAAGGAACTGCTTTATTGGCGATTAACCGGTGGTGATCCGGCCGGGGAAAACAAAAATGCACTGGGCCAGCGCGGGGCAAAAGAAGGTGCCGGGCAGATCGCAAAAATCGCTATCGAAGGACTACAGGATCTGATCGCTGAATTTGATTATCAGGAAACACCCTACGCAGCGCGCCCCAGACCTAATCAAGCCTTGGTTTATAATGATTTTGAACATCTGGCGCGTATTAAAGAGTGGTCCACAGGTGGGGAGGGTGATCTATGACGTTGCGCATTGATGATATCCTCGAAAAAGCCACTAATGAACAAAGGCAGGCTGCGGATCCAACTGCATCTGTCTGGGTGGGGGCCTCTGCTGGGGCAGGCAAGACAAAGGTTCTGACAGACCGCATCCTCAATCTGCTGTTGAGTGGATCAGAGCCGGGGAAAATTCTGGCGCTAACTTTCACCAAGGCGGCCGCGGCTGAAATGGCGAACCGTCTATCTGATAAGCTGGCTGGCTGGTCCACAATTCCTGAAGATGATCTAAGGCAAGAGCTTGAAAAGCTGTTTGGTCGAAAGGCATCACAGGACGAATTGCAGACAGCACGGCGATTGTTTGCACGAGTCTTGGATACGCCGGGTGGTATGAAGATCCAGACAATTCATGCTTTCTGTCAGTCATTGCTCGGGCGGTTTCCTTTGGAAGCCGGGGTTGCACCGAACTTTCAAATTCTTGATGACCGTTCCGCAGAAGAATTGCTTTTCAGGTCCCGTGAAGATGTTCTCTCTGGGCGTGGAGGATTAAGCGAACAAGCTGTTACTGATGCATTGGAATGTATTACTGCTTATACGCAGGAACAGTCGTTTGGGGCGCTTGTACAGGAAATCATCCGTGAGCGCGGACGGATTTCAGATCTTCTGGATCAGTATGGGGATCAGCAAGGGCTTAATAAAATCATTTATGAGACCCTTGGTGTTGACGCAAACAGTAGCGCGACAGACCTTTTGAACACAGCTTGTGATGATGGCGCTTTTAACGCGATGCAGCTTTCTCATGCGGTTGATGCTCTCTTACAGGGAGCAAAATCAGATCAGGAACGTGGATATCTGCTTAAAAGCTGGATTGAGAACCCACCGGAAAAAAGGCAGGAAAAGTACAGTGATTACCGGGCAATTTTTTTCACGCAAGCTGGGGAAATAAGAAGCCGGTTGGCAACAAAGGGCGCTTTATCTATCTTGCCGCAGCTGCCGGATATATTGATCGCAGAGGCCGAGCGTTTAATTCGGTTAAACGAGAAACTCAATGCAATTGGTGTTGCGAAAGCGACGTCGTCGTTGCTTGATTTGGGTATTGCGATTTTATCTCGGTACGAGCGCTATAAAGAAACCCGTGCCTTTCTTGATTACGATGATCTTATTTTGAAAACACGGGATCTATTGAAGGGGGAGCGGGCCGTTGCCTGGGTGCTCTTTAAGCTTGATGGCGGGGTTGATCATGTTCTGATTGATGAGGCGCAGGATACCAACCCGGAACAGTGGGAAGTCGTCGCTGCACTTTGTAATGAATTTTTTGATGGCGAGGGCGCAAGAGAAGACATCAGAACTATCTTCGCCGTTGGAGATGTCAAACAATCCATTTACTCTTTCCAACGGGCTGATCCGGCCAAGTTCGAGCAAATGCGCGAGCATTTTGAAAAGCGCGTCGAGATTGCCCATCAAAAATGGCAACGTATTAGCCTGGATGTATCTTTTCGTTCGACACCGTCGGTACTTTCAACTGTTGATCAGGTTTTTTCCTATCCCTCGGCAGCGGACGGTGTTTCCTTTCATGAGGATGTCTTAAAGCACCAACCCGTCAGGTTGGGGCAGGCTGGCCGCGTTGAACTTTGGCCGTTGATGGTAAGTGAGGTTGGTGCCGAAGATACGCCGTGGACTCTACCGTTAGCACAAGAAGCAGAAATGGAATCCCGGGCACGTCTGGCAAGTGTGTTGGCGCGACGTATCCATTACTGGACCATCGCCGAGGCAGGAATTAATGACCCTGTCTGTCAGTTACCATCACAGGGCAGGCGTATTGACCCCGGTGATATTCTGATCTTGGTTCGTCGTCGGAATGCCTTTGTTGAAGAACTGGTGCGTGAACTCAAAACTTTAGCCGTTCCTGTTTCCGGCGTGGATCGAATGGTTCTGACCGACCAGATGGCGGTTATGGATCTTGTTGCTTTGGGACGGTTTTTGTTGTTACCCGAAGATGACTTGACCTTGGCAACCGTTTTAAAGGGGCCGTTGCTTGGGTTGGATGAAGATCAGCTTTTTGATCTGGCGTATAATCGCAAAGGAAGCCTGTGGTCCAGATTACGGGACAAAGCCAAATCCAATGATATTTTCGCCCGCGCAGCAGGTTTTTTGAATGGCCTGTTGGCCCGTGCAGACTATACGCCGCCTTTTGAGCTCTTTTCTCATATTCTAGGTTCTTTAGACGGGCGGAAAATGCTCTTGTCCAGACTGGGACCTGATGCACGTGATCCTATCGAAGAGTTCCTCTCTCTGGCACTTGTTTATGAGCGGGAAGAAACGCCATCACTAGAGGGTTTTCTGCATTGGCTGGAAGTCGGTGATCAGGAGATCAAGCGTGACCTAGAGCAAGGTGGTGGTGCTGTTCGTATCATGACTGTACATGGGTCCAAGGGTCTTCAGGCCCCGGTGGTTATTTTGCCGGATACAACACAGATTCCGCAAGCGGACCGGGGGGTTGTCTGGTTAAAGGAACAGGGGAATCTTCCTGTGTGGTCACCACGAACGGCCATGAATACAGAAATTATTTCTTCTGCGCGTGATCAACTTCGCAAGGATGGCTTGCGGGAATATCGGCGTCTTTTGTACGTGGCCTTAACCCGTGCCGAAGATCGCTTGATTATTTGCGGTTGGACAGGTGCACGTGAACCGTCTGAAGATAGCTGGTACGCATTGACCCAAGCGGCTCTCAATGAGCACGGCAAAGAAGTCGCGTTTGCCTTTCCCGAAGATCCGACGGGGTCTTGGGAAGCGATGGGGCGTGTTCAGGAAAATGCGCAGGAAGCTCAAATTCAAGCTGGTAAAGAAGAAGTGGTCATTGATCACTTGGATGAAGGATTGCCAACATGGGCTTTTGTGGATCCGGATCAGGAACCTGTTCCGCCTCGACCCCTCGCGCCATCCAGAGCAAAGGATGATGAGCCGCCTGTCAGGTCACCTCTTGGGCAGGATGATGGTACGCGGTTTAGGCGAGGCCGGATTATCCACCGTCTTTTACAGACATTACCGGATCTACCAAAGGAAAAATGGGAGCCTTCAGGGCGTCGATTCCTTGAATCGCCATTACATGAATTAGATTCTGATCAAATCGAGATGTTATTGGATGAAACACTGTCTGTTCTCAATCACCCGGATTATCAGGATATTTTTGGTGAGGGGAGCCGTGCAGAAGTTCCTGTAGTGGGGTTGGTTCATCGTGATGGAGATGTCGAAGTTATTTCGGGACAGGTTGATCGCCTGATCATAACGGATAATAAAGTAAAAATTATCGACTATAAAACCAATCGACCTCCACCGAAAAAAGTCGAAAAAGTTCACCGTTCTTATCTGCGCCAAATGGCAGCATATCGAACAGTTCTGAGGCAAATTTACCCGGATTATCAAATAGAAGCACACCTTCTCTGGACCGATGAAGCACGGTTGATGCACTTGCCGGATAACATTCTTGTACAATATGAACCTTGACGTCGGGGGACCTGCATCCCTACATTCATGCTGACGATGTAATGGAAAGGCAAAGTAAGTTCTTTCCATTGCACACAAACAAATGGCAAGAGGTATACTATGTCAACGATCGCAATCAGCGATGATTCTTTTGAAGCCGACGTTCTTAAAGCGGATGTTCCTGTTCTTGTGGATTTCTGGGCTGAATGGTGTGGTCCTTGTAAAATGATCGCGCCAGCACTGGATGAAATCGCGGCAGAAATGGGCGGTTCTCTTACTATTGCCAAGCTTAACATTGACGAGAATTCAATGACCCCGCAGCAGTATGGTGTTCGTGGCATTCCAACACTGCTTATCTTCAAGGGTGGTGAAGTTGTTGCCCAGAAAGTGGGTGCGATTGCCAAAGGCCAGCTAAAAGAGTGGATTACATCTTCTCTTGCTGCATAAGGCGGAACAGCGTATTTAACGCTCTGTCTAACGATAAAAGCCCTGCATAAATGTGCGGGGCTTTTTTTATTTGCCCTGTCGCGTCCTGAAATAAGTTTACATATTGGAGACTTATGATGGGACCTTCAAAGAAAGAGCGAGTAAAGCGTAGTC
>NZ_MTSZ01000007.1 GCF_002118315.1 Kiloniella majae | reverse complement strand
AAGTGCATAAAAAAGCCAGCTGCAAAATGCAGCTGGCTATAACCTAAAAAAACGTCAACGTATTTCAGGACGGGTCACTCTGAAATTCCGGAATGAGTTATTATAAAAACGTTTCCACGAACAGATGAGTCTGAATAAACCTTATCCCTAGAAAGAAATTCGATTCCAGTTAAAGGCCTTATCTCCCTGTTAAAAATATCAAGGATATCATGCAATATTTTAGGCTGTTTCTTATCATGGCCAAGGTACTCAACAACGGGACTTTTTGCCCATTTTAGAACCCTACCTTTATGTAAAAAATGGGACGCTTGTAAATTTTCAGCATTCGCAACAGATAAGCTGAGGAAAAAGCTAGAAAATAAAATAATTAAACGATTTAGATAAATTAAATTCATTAACTCAATTACTCATAATCTATGGATTTAAGGCTTTTAAATTCTTACACCGAAGAGCGTAGCAGAAGCCTCTTAGATAGCAAGAATGGCCATTTTTAACATAATATACAGGCATCAGAACGAACAATAAGACAAAACCCCAAGGCAGGTTACCTTGGGGTTTTCGTTATGGCGGAGAGAGAGGGATTCGAACCCTCGATACGCGATTAACGTATACACACTTTCCAGGCGTGCGCCTTCAGCCACTCGGCCACCTCTCCAGCATTATAGGGCACCCTTGGGTGCGAGGCGGAACTTAATGGGTATGGGCAGAGGATGCAACCATTTTTTGCACCTGATGGACACACCATTTATTGAAGCCATGTCAAAGCAGTTAAGTCTTGATTTTGACAGACAAAATTTCTTTACTCATCCTTATACTGTTAAGCTGTATGCTGGTATTAAAGACAGCATAATTTGAGCTGAAATTTTATTGGAATTAAAAAGTATGACTTTAGTCCTGCGGATACTCGGCTGGTTCTTTCTGGCAATCGCCCTCGCGTCGCTCGCCTTTGACCTCTTCCAGCTGATGGAGCAAGACAGCTTTCAGCTCTCGTTGTTGGGGGAAAACTGGTTTGCGGTGCACCCCGGTTCGCTCAATCTGCTGCAAGCAGTGACAGAACGCTATATCGGATTATGGCTATGGGATGATGTCTTCTCGCCCCTGCTCTTTCTTCCTACCCTTGTTTTTGGCCTTATCGCCGCCGCGGTCTTCTTGATACCCGGTTATCTGTTTAAAAGTAGCCGCAGAAGACGCCGCTAGAGAAAAGTCAGTTAATAGACAAGGCGCACAAAAAAGCTCTGACCAATAGTTTCCTGAAAACAGGGAAAATCGGTCAGAGCTTTATTTCTAATAGCGCTTTAAAGCAAAAACCTTAATCGTCACCCATCTTGAGGGCCGCAAGGAAAGCCGTCTGAGGAATTTCAACATTCCCGACCTGACGCATGCGCTTTTTACCCGCTTTCTGTTTCTCCAGAAGCTTACGCTTACGGGATACATCACCACCGTAACACTTGGCAGTCACATCTTTACGCATGGCAGAAATGGTCTCACGCGCAACGATCTTGCCGCCAATTGCTGCCTGAACAGCAATTTTGAACAGCTGGCGCGGAATCAGGCTTTTCAAACGCTCACAAAGGATACGTCCCCGTGGTTCTGCCTGAGAACGGTGTACGATAATTGATAGAGAATCCACTGGCTCTGAATTCACCAGAATGGAAACCTTCACCAGTTCGTTTTCTTCATAACCTTCGATGGAATAATCAAAGCTGGCATAACCGCGGGAAATGGATTTCAAGCGATCATAAAAGTCAAAAACCACTTCGTTCAAAGGTAGCTTGTAAACAATCATGGCACGACTGCCCACATAGGTCAGTTCCTGCTGAATACCACGGCGATCTTCACACAGCTTCAACACCTGTCCCAGATAGTCATCAGGCACCAGAATGTTTGCTTTGATCCACGGCTCTTCAATATGATCAATCTTGACCACATCCGGGAAGTCAGCCGGATTGTGCAGTTCCATCAACGACCCGTCTGTCATGTGGATTTTGTAAACCACACTCGGCGCAGTCGTAATCAAGTCGAGGTTAAATTCGCGTTCCAGACGTTCTTGAATAATCTCAAGGTGTAGAAGACCCAGGAAGCCACAGCGGAAACCAAAACCAAGCGCAGCAGAGGATTCTGGCTCAAAATGGAACGACGCATCGTTCAGGGCCAGTTTGCCGAGGCTATCACGCAGCATCTCGTAATCGTTGGCATCAATTGGGAAAAGACCACAGAAGACCACAGGCACAGAAGGTTTAAAGCCCGCTAGGGGTTCAACAGCAAGGTTCTTTTCATCAGTGATGGTGTCCCCGACCTTGGTATCCGTAATCTGTTTGATACCAGCCGTGATATAACCAATTTCACCCGCGCGGAGTTCTTTCAGTTTGGTCAATTTTGGTGAGAAGGCACCAACAGCATCCACAAGGTGCGTGGTTCCCGTTCCCATCATGCGGATTTTCATGCCCGGTTTGATCACACCGTCCACCACACGAACCAGCGTGATCACGCCGAGATAGCTATCGTACCAACTATCAACAAGCAATGCTTTCAGCTTGTCGTCCGGGTTGCCAACCGGGGCTGGCAGCTTTTCAACAATGGCATCCAGAACTTCTTCGATACCTTCGCCGGTTTTCCCGGAAACGGTCAGGGCATCTGTTGCATCAATACCGATGACTTCTTCGATCTGTTCACGAACACGATCAGGTTCTGCTGCGGGCAAATCAATCTTGTTGAGAACAGGGATGATATCATGATCATTATCAATCGCCAGATACACATTCGCCAGCGTCTGAGCCTCAACCCCCTGCGATGCATCAACCAGCAACAAAGATCCTTCGCAAGCTGCAAGTGAGCGGCTGACCTCATAGGTGAAATCAACGTGTCCGGGAGTATCGATCAGATTGAGCTGATAGATCTCGCCATCTTTGGCCTTGTAGTTCAGACGCACGGTCTGGGCCTTGATGGTGATGCCACGCTCGCGCTCAAGTTCCATGTTATCCAGAACCTGGTCCTGCATTTCACGGTCGCTTAGCGCGCCACAATGCTGAATCAACCGATCCGCCAGGGTCGATTTCCCGTGGTCGATGTGCGCAACAATTGAAAAGTTTCGAATATGTTTTAAATCAGCCATTAACTTCATGCCTATCAATAATCGTGCGGAAGATAAGCCCTAAAGCCGAAATGCGCAATCTCTCTCTGCATTAGAATAGCAAACCATTGATAAATTCAGAGTAACTCTTTGCAAAAGCATTCAAAATGATTGCGGCAGGAACTACTCAATCAACTCCATGACCTGCTCTGCTGCGCGCAACCCAGACAAGTAAGCACCATGTACTGTTGCGTGATGTTTAAAAGTTGTGTGCTCACCTGCAAAAATTAACGTGTCCTCAACCGGGTCCGCAAAACCATCAAAGTCTGCGGGTTTGTTCCCAACACGGGTATAGGAATAAGCCCCCAAACTATACGAATCTTTGGACCAGCGGCTGACCTGAAAATCCATCGGCTCGGGAATGCCCACTCCAAACATATCCCGGATGACCATCATGCAATCGTCCACGATATCTTTCTCAGGCAACTGTTCAATTTTTCCCGCATAAGCACCCACGCTTAGACCGAGCAAAATATTCTCGTCAGAAAAGGTACGGTAATTGAGAAAATAATTCCAACGCCCCTTATCTTCTGTCATCACGCCAAAGTACTGAGTATCAATCGGCCAAAAAGCACTCTCAAACTTTAGCGCAGCCTTAGTGACATTTCCCATTCCCAAACGATCAATCTTTTTTTGGATACGACTAGGTAATGCAGGAGAAAATTTAACTTTCTTGCTTTTGAGAACACCCAAGGGACATGTGCAAACAACGGCATAGGCTTCGAATGCCTCACCATTGGCATGAACGGTCACGCCATCTCCCTCTTCATATTCAATATGATCAACCGGATGATTAAGCAAAACATCAACTTTATCTGCAAGAGGTTCTAGTATGGAATCATACCCATCAAGCAGGACAACATCCGCCCCATCAAATGCTTCATCTTCATCGAAGTAGTATGCTGATAAATTCTCTATCGGGCCACCAGTGTCAAACTCTGTATAGGCCGACAACATCCAGCGGCTTACGGGATCTTCCAGAGTTTGAGGCGAAACTCGTTTTATCGCTTTTTCCAAGGATTGATCACTATCAAAAGTATCATCGATCTTTCTATAAACTCTCATAAGATCTTTGAATTTATTGGTGATAATCTTGTCCTCAATTTCACCACCTTTATGATCAAAAACGAAACTGCTAACGTCATCGGTCACAAAGCTTTTTGCCTGCACACTCTTGGCCAAATCTGTAATGGGATTTCCCACAGGCCCGTGTATCCATCCTGCTCCAACCTCAAAAGGAGCACCAAGTGACCAATCCGTCTTTAACCGCCCACCAATGATGCCTTTAGCTTCCAAGACAAGAACATCATACCCTTCTTGCACCAACGCTTGAGCCGCTGCCATCCCTGCGACCCCAGCCCCAATAACAATAACATCGACATCCCTCTTCAACGCTTGTGCTTTTGTCAGAGGAAAAGCAGACATACATGCGCCAATCCCCAATACCCCTTTTAAAATTTGCCGCCTGTTCAAGGTACGTTTTTTGTTGGAAACGGTAGGATCAGTCACAGCCTAACCTCTCAATTCTGGTTAAACACAGGAGTTCTCTCAACTTATAACCAGCATTACACCATTAGGCTAATATGACCTTAAACCCGTAGAACCTAAATCCCCTGTAAACTTTTCCACGCTAATATTGAAATAGTTCGTTTTTCTTGAAGGAATCTTGTCCGTGTCCACAAACACCATCGGTTATGTCACATCTATCAGCGGCGACAGTCTTTCGGCTTCGGTTGCCCCGGACGTCGATCTTCCAACAATCGGAGAGATGATCAGAATCCAGTCGGAAAGTGCGATCGCCTTTGGCTTGATCAGTGATATGGAAATTCCCAAACCTTCTCACCCCCCAAGCCCCGATGACGTCAAGGTGATGTCCATTGATCTGTTGGGGGAAAAGCTAATCAATCCGGACAAAGGTGAACTGCCCGGTTTTCAACGTGGGGTTTCCCGCTTTCCCGTGCTAGGGGCAGAAGTAGAACCCGTGCAAACCGATGAACTTGCGGAAATCTACGCCCGCCCGGACAAGCCCTGTTTTACTGTTGGCGCACTGTCCCAGGAACGGAAGCTTCCTGCCTATATCATGACCGATGCGCTTTTGGGTAAACACTTTGCGATTCTTGGCACAACAGGTAGCGGAAAATCCTGCTCGCTGACAGTCATCCTGAAATCCATCCTCGACAGTCACCCTTGCGGACATATCATTCTGATTGACCCGCACAATGAATATTCAGCCGCCTTTAAAGACAAAGCAGAATCTCTCAGCCCTGAATCATTGCGTTTGCCCTACTGGCTTTTGAATTTTGAAGAGTCTGTTGAAATTTTTTGCAGTAAAGAACCCGCAGCCCGCAATATTGAGGCCGGTATTCTTAAAGATGCGATTTTGACAGCCAAATTGAACTGGGGTGATCAGGGAACGGATGCGAACACCCTGACCGTTGACACCCCTGTTCCCTATAAACTATCTGATCTGGTGCACCGCATTGACGAGCTCATGGGGCAGTTAGGCAAACCGGAGCAACTTGCACCATTTCAGCGTTTGAAAAACCGTTTGGAAAACCTACGCAGTGACCGCCGTTATGCCTTTATGTTCGGGAACGTCGCCCTACGCGATAACATGAGCTATATCCTGTCCCAGCTTATGCGCATTCCCAACGATGGCAAACCGGTTTCTATTTTCGATCTATCTGGCGTTCCGTCCGAAGTTGTGGATGTGATGGTATCCCTGCTATGCCGAACCATGTTTGATCTCGCTGTCTGGGGGCACAGACATGACCCTATTCCCATCCTCGTCGTTTGCGAAGAGGCCCACCGCTATGTGCCCTATGATAAAAATTCCGGGTTTGCCCCGACGCGTAAAGCTCTGGAACAGATCGCCAAGGAAGGGCGTAAATACGGTGTATCACTAGGACTTATTACACAAAGACCATCAGAGCTTTCCGAAACCATCTTATCACAATGTAATACAATGTTTTCTCTGCGGATGAGTAACGAGCGCGACCAGATGTTTGTGCAACGCACTTTGCCTCAGTCATCATCCAGTCTTTTGAAATCTCTGCCGTCCCTTCGAAATCAGGAAGCAATCGTGGTGGGAGAGGGTGTGAATTTCCCAACCCGGATCAGGTTCCACGAACTCTCGGCAAACGAATTACCCGAGAGTAACACCGCAAGCTTTGCCAACAACTGGGCCGAAGACCGTTTTGATGCCAACCATATCAACTATGCTCTCAAACGTTGGCGGACCCAATCTCGCGAAAGTTAGTATCAGTTTAGCTCGTTCATCCTTGACGAAACCAGGAATTCAGACTGTTATCTCATGTCTGGGATCACCGTATCCCGACCTTTTGCGATAATAGCCGAATAAATGTGACAAAGGGATATTCTGTGCCCGACAGAACTCAGACTGCCAGAACCCAGGCCAATAGCACTCACCTGATTAATTTTCTACAATCATCAGAACAGCTAGTGGGTTGCCTGAAAGTTGTCAGAGACCTTGAACTTCCTGATTGCTGGGTCGCCGCGGGATTAATAAGAAATTCCTATTGGGATCATTTACAAAACATCCAATCCTCACCGATCAAAAGCGATATTGATGTCGTCTATTTTGATCCGCAAGACACCCGGCAAAAAACAGAGCATGCTTACGAAAAAAAACTAAGATTACAAGCACCAGAGATAGAGACGATTTTTGGGAACTGGTCCGTCAAAAATCAGGCCCGAATGCATCAAGTAAACAGAGACCGCCCCTATCAGGATTGTTATGACGCCTTACAGCATTGGCCAGAAACCGTTACAGCAATCGCCGCAAGACTAACACCTGAAGGGGAGATCGAACTTCTACACCCCTTTGGCTTAGATGATCTTTATCAGCAAAAGGTTCGTCCCTGTCCCTATTTCAAAGAACACAAATTATTTGAATTCAAAATTCGACAAGATAAAAAGCGGTGGCAAGATCGTTGGCCAGACCTAATAACTAAATTTTAGGGCCGAATTCAGTTTACCTTCATCATCCGGCGAAAAGCACCATCATAGATACCCGCGAGGTCGTCAAAGATTTTTGTAACCTGCTGCATCTCACCTGTGCCAGGAATCTTAACATCCGCAGCACCTGAGATTTGATCGACTTGCCCTTGCAAGGCACCAATGTGCTCATCCAATTCTGGTGGAACCTGATAACTAACCGCGGAAACGCCCTGAAGACTCTCGAGATGAGAGAAAACCACCGCCAATTGCCGTTCTTCGTTTTCCGTCATGATTTTTTGAGGATCAGCAAGCATGCGTTCGGCTTCTTCCTCCAAGCGCTGAACAAGATTATGATGCATAGGGTCAACAGCCGTAGGTGCAAAGCCCAAAACATCACTCATTCTTTGACGCAAAGCGGCAATTTGCTCTTTCTCATCTGTACGCAGTTTTTTATGGGCAGGCTCTCCAAATATTTCTGTGAGCTGTTTCTCCAAATCCCGGATGCGGCTTTGTTCAGCAGGCAGGAGATCTTCAAAGCGCACATCACCGACCTGCTGAACAGAACCTTCCATACGTGCCAAAAGCTCTTTTGCTTCGTCGGACAAGGTAATTTCATAAGCCGCCGAACTGGTGTTCTCTTGCTGTTTAGCCTTACTGCCCGATGTTAAGCGCTCGTCACTCGGTACCGGGGCAACAGCATTTGGCAAACCATGCCCAACGCCCGTACTCAGAGAAACAACATCCATATTTACGCCCACGTTTTCCCACCTCATAAAACTCTTTGGCTTTACAAAGCAAATATCAGGCCACAAATTTTATCGTTGCTTTTCAAATAGTAAGGAAGATTTTGAGAAACCATATTGCAATTTTTTCCCTCACTATTTTACCCCTAAGGAAAAAAATTCAACTCAATCGTTCGCAAGGTATAGTTTGCCTTAACAGCAGCTCGAACTTAGCGAGTCACAAAAAACAACAACACCTATAAATAACAAGATGTTACAGTATCATGCGGAGCTATATAGAAGCACCGGGCAAAAAGGGATCAATTCTTGTCCCCTGTACTGGATTGCTCGCTGGATCATCCGTAACAGGAATATCATGACAATGGACGTCGTCAGCTCCCAGTTTATTCAGAATATTTAGTGCTTTTTGCTCTTGCTCCTGATCCCGAAGTGTCACCCACAATAATAGTCCGCCGCGTTGAAGTTGGCTTTCGATTGATTCCGCATGCTTGTGACCAATCCACTCCGCCACAAAAGAACCAAAAACACCCGCGGATCCACCAGCCAAGACAGCCCCGATGATTGCAACCGCTAATGATCCGCCCGAGGCAACGATTGGCGCGGCCGCGACAATAGCACCGATATAAGCTAACCCACCAATAAGAATTGTTTTTCCCTCAATAATCGAATCACGCTCAACATAAGCTGTACGAGGAACATTCTCATCATCCTCTAACTCAGTAACTGAATCGTAACGATGTCCTAATTTTTCAGTGACTGTTGCTTCGCTGGCCAGAAGACTGATTTCTGATCGGTCAAACCCTGCATTCTGAAGCTCATCAACGGCTGTTTCCAATTCACCTGCACTATGGAAAACACCAACAGCTTCACGCACGGTCATTTGAGGGGATTTATTATCTTCCGGGGTTAGCTCAGGCTCTGAAGTATATTCTGACATAAGCGCCTCCTTAAGGTAACGCCCCCCAGATTATTTTAAAATCAGTGAATTATGTCAGCGGTTAAACCGCTCCACTCCCCAATTCAACACTCTACGGGTCAATCCTCTGCGAAACTAACCTTGCTAGAATTGATCATAGTCTAACACATTTTAGGCTTGATATCAGCAAGCAGTACTTCACATGATTGAGATCAGGGTGCTCGGAAGTTTTTTTGCAAAAGAAAAGCCCGACAGGTCTCTATCGGGCTTCTCATCATAAGTCTTTTACAAAATCTATCCTCGGAGAGTACCGCCCGTTGCCTTCATGGCCTGAGCAATAACTTTTTGGGAAACCGCTTCGATTTCCTCATCCGTCAGGGTTTTGTCTCGAGGTTGCAACGTCACCGTAATGGCCAGCGATTTTTTGCCGTCTTCAACACCTTTACCTTTGTAGATGTCAAAAAGAACAACGTCTGTAATCAGGTTTTTATCAGCCCCTCTAACAGCCCGGATAAGCTTCCCGGCCTCCACACTGTCATCCACCAAGAAGGCAAAATCACGATCAACAGACTGGAACGGTGAAAGTTCCAATGCTGGCTTGATCTTACCGGATTCACCTTTTTTGATTTTTGGTTGAGGAATGTTGTCCAAGAAAACCTCAAAAGCAACAACAGGACCTTTGATATCCATGGCTTCCAAAACGCGCGGATGAAGCTCCCCAAACGCGGCGAGTACATTCTTTGGCCCCAACCCAAGAACGCCAGAACGTCCGGGATGGAAGTAGGATGGTGCCGATGTGAACACTTGCAGATTTTCTACCGGAGCACCAGCAGCAGACAAGGCCGCAAGAGCATCACCCTTGGCATCAAAAAGATCAACAGGGCGGCTTGGGCTCTCCCAATGACGCTCGGCAATGTTGCCGGAACGCAAACCGGTCGCCATCTGCTTTTGCCCTTTGGATGTGTCATCCTGATACTGCGGTCCAACTTCGAAGAGCGCATTATCAGCAAACCCACGATCTGTGTTACGTACCGCAGCTGACAGCAATGTCGGCAAGATAGAGGGACGCATAGTATCCAGATCAGTAGAGATTGGATTGGCTACACGCAGGCTATCGGGAACACCGCCAAACAGTTCAGCCTGAGCATAAGAAACGAAAGAGAAGGTTACCGCTTCGTCAAGCCCGCGCCAGCAAAGTGCTGTCCGCGTGTTTGATACACGACGCTGTGCCAACGTCAGTACACCCTGTGGCAGATAACTTGGCATTTCCATTTGCGTTTCGGGGATATTTTCATATCCATAGATACGCAGTATTTCTTCTACCAGACAGGCTTCAAGCTCCACATCCGGACGCCAGCTCGGAACAGTTGCGAGAATCAAACCATCTTTTTCAGTAACGTCAAAACCCAGAATAGACAGAATTTCGATCTGCTTGTCTTTTTCAACAGCAACACCACACAGATCTTTGATCCGATTTGGACGTAACTCAATGACGCGTTTTTCTGATGGAATTGATCCAGCAGAAGTAACCTTACTGACCTCACCGCCACATAGATCAAGCACCATCCGTGTTGCAACATCTACACCCCAGTCAGCAGACTGGCTGTCGACGGTACGTTCAAAACGATATCGCGCATCTGAAAGAATACCGGATTTACGGCCGGTAATCGCAACTGACGTCGGGTCAAACAGCGCAACTTCCAGGAACATATTTGTGGTTTCATCACTACAGCCGGAATTAAGCCCGCCCATAACACCACCAAGTCCCTGAACACCGTTATCATCACTGATCACAACCATGGTCTCAGACAGCTTGTATGTTTCTTCATCAAGCGCCAGGAACTCTTCGCCATTTTCAGCATACCGCATGGTCAAATCGCCGTTGACTTTATCCGCATCAAACACATGCAGGGGGCGGCCGAGATCGAACGAAACATAGTTGGTAATATCAACCAAGGCAGAGATTGGGCGCAACCCGATGGCCAGAAGTCTTTCTTGCAGCCATTTGGGGCTTGGTCCATTTTTCAGGTTCTTGAAATAGCGCCCAGCCACATAAGGAACATCATCAGCAACGGCAGTATCAGCTTTCCATTTGATCGAGCTATCAAAAGACCCTTCAATTGTCTCAAGCTTCAACGGTTTAAGCGTCCCCATACCCGCAGCAGCAAGATCGCGAGCTACACCACGCACCCCAAGGCAATCGCCGCGGTTTGGTGTAATCGCAATTTCAATGATCGGATCATCAAGGCCAAGAATTTCGGCAAGCGGTACACCAACTTCGGTGCCTTCAGGAAGGTCGATGATACCATCATGTTCGTCAGACAATCCCATTTCGCGCTCGGAAACCAACATACCGTTAGAATCTTCGCCGCGGAGATTTCCAGCCTTCAGGGTAAGGTCAATACCGGGAACGTATGATCCAACAGGTGCGAATACCCCAATCATGCCTGTGCGGGCGTTCGGAGCACCGCAAACGACCTGACTAATACCTTCGCCTGATTGTACCTGACATACCCTTAGGCGGTCCGCGTTGGGATGCTGAACAGCTTCGATAACTTTCGCAGTTTTAAAAGCTTTGAGTTCGTCAGCTTTATTTTCAACGCCTTCGACTTCGAGACCGATGAGAGAAAGTTTTTCAACAATGGCTTCCAGAGAAGCATCTGTGTCGAGGTGATCTTTCAACCAGTTAAGTGTAAATTTCATTTCCTCAAACCTCTCTACAGACCACGGACCATGCTGGGCATTTCCATAGGCAAGAAGCCATAGTGTTTCATCCAGCGCAGATCGGTTTCATAGAAGGTTCTCAAATCAGGAATGCCGTATTTGAGCATGGCAAGACGTTCAATCCCGATACCGAAAGCAAAGCCCTGATACTTGGAAGAATCAATCCCGCAGTTCTCAAGAACTTTTGGATGTACCATACCGCTACCAAGAATTTCCAACCAGTCTTCGCCAGCACCGATTTTCAACTGCCCACCAGAACGGGAACATCCGATGTCAACTTCGGCAGAAGGCTCTGTAAACGGGAAATAGCTAGGACGGAAGCGCAAGGGAAGGTCTTTCACGCCAAAGAAGGCACGACAGAATTCGATGAGCACACCTTTAAGGTGACCCATGTTGGTTTTTTCATCGATAACCAGTCCCTCAACCTGATGGAACATCGGGGAGTGTGTGGCATCGTGATCGGCACGGAATGTCCGGCCAGGCGCAATAATCCGAATAGGGGGTGTCGTATTCTGCATCGCACGAATTTGCACAGGAGAAGTATGGGTCCGTAGAACGGATCTGGTTCCATCTTCTCTCTCTGGCATATAGAAAGTATCCAGCTCCTGACGCGCAGGGTGTTCCGGCGGAATATTCAATGCGGTAAAGTTATGGAAATCATCTTCTATGTGATGCCCTTCGGCCACGGAAAAGCCCATCTCACCAAAGATTGCCACGAGCTCTTCCAACGTCTGGCTTATGGGGTGCATTTTACCGATTGTTGCAGGACGTGGCGGTAGAGATACATCAACCTTCTCTTCGGCCAAACGCGCTTCCAATGCCACTGCGTGCAGACTTGCCTTGCGTGTTTCAATTGCGTCAGCTACAGCTTGCTTGATCAGGTTGAAGGCCTGTCCGGCTTCCTTGCGCTCTTCAGGTGCCAGATTACCCAGCGTTTTCATACGCTGTGTAATTTCACCCTTTTTTCCCAATGCCTGAACACGCACAGCATCCAGAGCATCCAGATCTGTCGCGGCCTCTACTCTTTGCAGTAAATCACTGCGAAGTTCTTCCAGATTATCCATTATACTTCCCGTTCATGAGGAACCCCTCAATCAGTAATCTTGTTTATTCCAACTTCATTGCCAGCATTGCAACAGCGCCACCCACAACACTCTGAACCTGCCCATCAAGCAAAACCTTGTCCAGAACCACATTGTGAGAGGTTCGGTCATAGCGGTACAAAAGCGTTAGTTCTCGATCAGCATCATTCAGATTTTTCCGAATGCTCGCGCTTACTAATACCTGTTGATCAGATTGTTTATCATCCCACGGTCCCGCGAGCCAAGTGACTTTACCATGACGACCAGCCAACTCACCGATTAAATCGGCATTACTTTGCCCGTCAGTAACGTGGTCACGCACGGCATCTATATCTTCAGAATAGCTTGCACCCGTTGCCCCGCCAGCGTCAAAACAGCCGGACAACAAAGTTAGACAGAGAACAATAGAAGAGAAAAATTTCAAAAGGGAGACCACGGGACGTCGTTCCGGTTACAGGCAACAAATTCTAGTTAGTGATGATTATGCAAAAGATAGAATCAGTACTTTTTAGCTACTTCATTCAGGCCCTTAATGACAAACAGGCAGCACCCGGAAACCGGATGCTGCCCTGTCATAAAGCCTAAAACGAATGCGCGTTAAGCCAGAGCTGCTTTTGCCTTTTCGACAACAGCAGCAAACGCAGCTGGCTCACGAACAGCAAGATCAGCAAGCACTTTACGGTCAAGACCGATTTCTGCTTTCTTCACACCGTTCATGAACTGAGAGTACGTGATGCCGTGCATGCGGGCACCAGCGTTGATACGCTGAATCCACAGACCACGGAATGTACGTTTCTTAACACGACGATCGCGATATGCGTACTGCCAGCCTTTTTCAAGGCGCTGTACGGCAACGCTAAATACGTTTTTGCCACGGCCACGGAAGCCTTTAGCAAGTTTAACAACTTTTTTGTGGCGTGCACGCGATGTCACGCCCCGTTTAACACGAGCCATTTGCTACTACCTTAACCTTAACCGTTAACGAGGAAATTACGTTTGATGACACGCGCATCAGAATCACAAAGTGTTGTCGTACCGCGAGCGTTACGAATCATTGTTTGTGAGCGTTTGCGCATACCGTGACGTTTACCTGCCTGAGCAGCAACGACTTTACCGGTTCCAGTCAGGCGGAAGCGTTTCTTCGCGCCAGATTTCGTCTTAAGTTTGGGCATTTTCTTTCCTTATAAATAAAGTTCTTCTTCAGAGTGACTAGGCATACCCTTTGGCACATGCCACCCGACAATGGCGGGGGTTATAATATTCTTTCCCCCCTTTGGCAAGCTCTAACATAGAGGGAATGTGGAGTCTTCACCACAAAAGTGACCCGTCTTTTTTTCTCACATCTTTTTACCATTAATGCTAAATTATGTAAGACCCGAATACATTTTATACATAAACGAAACAAAACATACCCTAGGGTATTGAATAACAATTAAGAGATCATACTTCTTGCACCACCACCCACATTCCTTGCCGACGTTTATTGCTGGACATCATAAAGAGAACCAAGCCATGAAGCTTCCCCACACAAAAACACCCGCATTGATCCTCGCATCAACAATCCTGCTTGGTGCTCAACTAGCCTCGGCCCAGGACAGTTCCACCCCCGCACCAAGTGTGATCGTAACCACAGTTCAGGAACAGGATGTTACGCCAGAGCTAACTTTTGTTGGTCGTGTTGAGGCCGTTAATACAGTTGACTTACGCGCACGTGTTGAAGGTTTTGTGGAAGAGCGACACTTCAAAGAAGGCGCCAATATCCAAAAGGGTGACCTGCTTTACATACTAGAGAAAGCCCCCTACCAAATCGCGGTGGAGCAAGCCAAAGCGGATCTCGCCGGAGCAACCGCGACCCTGAAAAATGCACGGTCAGATCTAAAGCGAAAAAAAGATCTTCGCAAAAAGAAAGTTGTCTCCGAAGCTTCTCTGGATACTTCTGAAGCCAGCGAATCTTCAGCCTTGGCAGCCGTAATGCAAGCAAAAGCCGCCTTGCGCAGAGCGGAACTCGATTTAAGTTACACTGAGATCCACAGCCCTTTGGACGGGCAAATAAGTCGATCTCGGTACAGTGTGGGTAATTTGGTCAATTCCAGTAGCGACCCCCTTGCAACCATTACAAGCCTTGACCCGATTTACGTTACTGTCCCTGTCAGCGATAAACTCATCCTGGAAGAACGACGCAAAGGCCTCTCAAGCGAAGCTCCTGTTATTCCATCGCTGGTTCTCTCGGACGGAAAGCCTTATGAGAGTGAAGGCCGATTTGATTTCATTAATACAGAAGTTAATCAAAGTACAAACTCAATCATTACCCGGGCAATCTTCCCCAACCCCAAGCATATTTTGGTACCGGGTCAATTCGTTAATGTGACCGTTCGTAGCAAGAAAACCCAGAGTGAACTGGTTATTCCCCAAGCATCCGTTCAGAAAGATCAACAAGGCTACTTCACGCTGGTTATAGACCGTAGCAACAAAGTGGAAATTCGTCGTGTTCAGGTCGGAGAACGAGTCGATACAAACTGGATAATAAAAGACGGTCTCCTCAAAGGGGAACGCATTATTTTGCAGGGGATTCAAAAAGTGAAACCCGACATGATTGTTAACCCGGTTGAAGAAGGAGCCTGATCGTGTTTTCAGCCTTTTTCATCAATCGCCCTAAGTTTGCCCTGGTCATATCAGTTATTATTTCTCTGGCAGGCATCATCGCTCTTAATTCAATCCCTGTTGCGGAATACCCTGACATTACGCCACCGCAGGTCAAGGTTACCACCAGCTATCCCGGTGCTAATGCAACTGTTGTTGAGCAGTCTGTTGCCGCGCCCATTGAGGCAAAAGTCAATGGTGTCGACGGCATGTTATACATGTCCTCAACAAGCAGTAACGACGGCAGTTATGACCTGACGGTCACTTTTGCTGTTGGGACAGACCCAGACATTGCCGCGGTTAATGTTCAAAATCGCGTTGCAACAGCAAATGCCTCTTTACCATCAGAAGTTACGAGGCAAGGTGTCATTACGCAGAAGCAATCAACGTCTATGCTTCTTGTGATCAATATGGTCTCACCTGACAACTCTCAAGACTCTCTGTTTCTAAGTAATTATGCTTCTATTTATATTCAGGATTCACTGGCGCGTATTAATGGCGTCGGCAGTGTCTCCCAGTTCGGAGCCTTGGATTATGGAATGCGTGTCTGGCTTAACCCTGACCGTCTGACAGCTGTTGGCCTCACAACCAAAGATGTGACCGAGGCAATAGAAAATCAAAATATCCAGGCGACAGCAGGACAACTGGGTGCACCACCATTTGAAGGCACCCCCCAATTCCAATATACTCTTCAAGCCAAAGGCCGACTGACAACGGTTGAAGAATTTGAAAACATCGTTATTCGGGCAAATCAGGATGGCTCTTTTGTGCGGCTTAAAGACATCGCACGGATAGAACTTGGCTCACAAAGCTACTCTTCTGCTTCAAAGCTCAACAACGCCCCTTCTGCAGCAATAGCGGTTTATCAATCACCTGGTGCCAATGCCCTCGAGGTTGCTGACGCCATCTATACTGAGCTCGATCGCCTGTCTGAAAGCTTCCCACAGGGCGTGGAATATAAAATCCTTTATGACACCACCAACGCCGTAAGGGCCTCGGTTCAAGAAGTCATAGAAACACTTCTGATTACCTTTGCTCTCGTTGTCAGTGTAACCTTCCTCTTTTTAGGTGATTGGCGTTCAACTCTGATCCCAAGCCTTGCAATTCCGGTATCTCTAATCGGCACTTTTGCCGTTCTCTATGTCGTTGGTTTCAGCGCCAATATGATCACCCTCTTTGCCATTATACTCGCCATCGGTATCGTCGTGGATGACAGCATTGTTGTTGTTGAGAACGTACAACGGATCATGAAAAAAACGGGAAAATCCGCCGCTAATTCTACCAAGTTGGCAATGAAAGAAGTTACGGGCCCTGTCGTCGCAACAACACTGGTTCTACTGGCCGTTTTTGTACCTGTATCCTTCATGCCGGGCATCACAGGTGAGCTCTACAAGCAGTTTTCACTCACCATCTGCGTGGCGGTTTCTCTCTCTTCCATAAATGCCTTAACACTGTCACCCGCACTTTGCGCACTTCTTCTAAAACCCGACAGCGGCGAGCTCCGAGGTCCATTGAAACTTTTCGCAAATCTCGTTGATCGTACACGTAATGGCTACAGCAGAATTGTTGCCCTTATGATCAGAAGGCTTGCTATTTCCATGGCAGTTCTTGGTATTTTCGCTGGCGTAACAGTCTATATGTTCCAGACGGTTCCTACCGGATTTATTCCCATGGAAGACAAAGGCGTATTCTTTGTAAACGTACAGCTTCCTGATGGCGCATCATTGGAGAGAACAAATAAGGTTACTGCCGATGTAACAGATATGCTGCTTGAAGAAGAAGGGGTCACAGATGTTATCTCTGTTTCCGGCTTCAGTTTATTATCCGGAGCCGCCTCGAATTCCTCTCTATTGATACCAGTTTTAAGCGACTGGTCAGAAAGAACCGAATTTGAACTTCAGTGGTTTAATATTCTAGGGCGTATAAATAGAAAGCTTGCAGGACTTGCCTCTGCAGAATCCTTCGCTTTCCCACTCCCCCCTATTATGGGATTGGGCACGGGCGGTGGCGTTGAAGCCCAGGTTCAGGATTACCAAGGACGAACACCGCAAGAGCTTGCCTCTGCGGTGCGCAGCTTGGCCTTTGCCGCCAACCAGCAGCCTGAACTAACATCTGTATTCAGTACTTACTCCGCCAACATCCCTCAGCTTTTCTTAGAGGTTGATCGGGAAAAGGCTCTCGTTCTTGGCGTTAAGATCTCGGATATTTTCTCAACCCTGCAGGCAAATCTTGGGTCGTCTTATATCAATGACTTTAACCTCTATGGAAAAGTATACAGGGTGCAGATCCAGGCCGAAGCACAGTTCCGTGATGGGCTAGAAGACATCGACAACCTGCATGTCCGGAACGATAATGGTGATATGATCCCTTTGCGGACACTTATCGAAATAGAGCCCATTCTCGGCCCCTTATCCGTCGCGCGCTATAATCAATTTAAATCTGCGTCCATAACGGGATCGCCAGCAACTGGCTATAGTAGTGGTGACGCAATTGCTGCATTGGAGCGTGCCGCAGCAGATGCCCTTCCTGATGGATACGGTATTGAGTGGACGGGAACCTCTAAGCAAGAGCAGGAAGCTGGCGGCTATATTGTTATCATCTTCGCTCTGGCTCTTATCTTTGCCTACCTCTTTCTTGTCGCTCAATACGAAAGCTGGAGCACTCCTCTATCAGTTATCGTATCCGTTATCCTAGCGGCTTTTGGGGCCCTCGTACCTATGGCACTCTTGCCCTTCCTTGATAACAACCTCTATGCCCAAATCGGCATGGTGATGCTTATCGGGCTTGCCAGTAAAAGCGCCATCCTTATTGTCGAATTTGCAAAGGTCAGGCGCGAAGAAGGACTCTCCATAAAAGAAGCTGCACTTGATGCTGCAAGCTTGCGTTTCAGAGCCGTGATGATGACAGCGCTTTCATTCATACTTGGCGTCTTACCCCTAATCTTTGCATCAGGTGCCGGGGCAGCCAGCCGTGTTGCCGTGGGCTTTGTTGTCTTTGGCGGTATGGTTGCCGCGACATCAATTGGACTTCTTTTTATTCCGCCACTTTATGTAGCTTTCCAGTCTATGCGTGAAGCTACCAATAAAAAATTATGGAAAACGAAAGAAAGCTAATATTTGTAGGTGAAAGTAAAAAGGAAAGGGCCTGGGGGTTATATCCTCCCGCCCCCTTTTTTGTCTCATCCCTTATCTAAGCCACAAGCAACAAAAAAGCCGCCCTGTTCCAGAGCGGCTTTTCAAAAAGGTTACTAACCCTAATATTTTCAGGCTTATTTTGGCGCCAAGATCATAATCATCTGGCGGCCTTCCATTTTCGGCCTTAGCTCCATCTTAGCGACTTCAACCAGATCGGTTTCAATACGCTTAAGAACTTCCAGACCGACTTCTTGGTGCGTGATTTCACGTCCGCGAAAGCGCATAGTCACTTTCACCTTGTCACCTGCAGAAATGAACTTGTGTGCAGCCCGCATCTTCACGTCATAATCATGCGTGTCAATGTTTGGACGAACCTTAAGCTCTTTAAGTTCGATAATCTTTTGCTTTTTACGAGCTTCGTTTTTCTTTTTCTGCGTTTCAAAACGAAATCTACCGTAGTCCATGATCTTGCAAACTGGTGGCTCTGCATTCGGAGAAATCTCAACAAGGTCAAGACCTTCATCAAATGCACGCTTCATTGCATCACGTGTAGGTACTACGCCAACCTGTTCGCCGTCTGCGTCAACAAGACGTACAGTGTTGATAGTAATTCGTTCGTTTACCCGCGGACCGTCGATGCGCGGGGGTGTCGTCATTGGTGCGCGTGCTATTGTCGTGCTCCCGTTTTTTCTGTTATCCCAAAATCACAGACCTCGTGGTCTGCAATAGGCTGTTACTCTAAAATACCAACCGTTTATATTGCGTTTACGCCTATAAATACAATGGGCGCATAATGCCAATATCTTATGCCAGTCGGCAACCACAAAGTTATTTTTTAATCGCCTACTGCTCAGCAGGCGATTTTGATTCTTCAGTTAAAGAGCTAAGCGCTTCTTCTAAAGACATAATTTCTTGGTTCTTACCGCCGAGGCGACGCAGAGCAACTTTCCCTTCCTCTGCCTCCCGGCGACCAACCACCGCAATAACAGGTGTCTTGCTTAGGCTGTGCTCGCGGATTTTATAGTTAATTTTCTCATTACGCAAATCAGCTTTCACCCGGAGTCCCGCAGCTTTCAGCTTGTCTCGAACTTCTTCAGCATAATCATTGGCGTCAGAAGTGATCGAAGCCACAACCACCTGCTGCGGAGACATCCACAGCGGAAACTTACCCGCGTGCTGTTCAATAAGAATAGCGAGGAAACGCTCAAAAGATCCCAAGATAGCACGATGCAGCATCACAGGACGATGACGCTTATCATCTTCGCCGACGTAGGATGCATCCAGACGCTCAGGTAAAACCACATCCACCTGAAGAGTTCCACACTGCCAGTCACGACCAATCGCATCTTTGAGGACAAACTCAAGCTTAGGACCATAGAAGGCACCTTCACCAGGGTTCATTGTGTATTCAAGGCCAGCTTCTTCGACAGCTTCCCTTAACGCACCTTCGGCTTTATCCCAAGATTCATCGGTTCCTGCGCGTCTTTCCGGACGATCAGAGAACTTCACAACGATCTCGTCAAAGCCAAGATCTTTATAAACAGTTTTCAACAGATCACAGAAAATAACAGTTTCACTGTTGATCTGATCTTCGGTACAGAAGATATGGGCGTCATCCTGTGTGAAAGCACGCACACGCATCAAGCCATGCAGTGCACCAGAAGGCTCGTTACGGTGGCAGGCACCAAATTCCGCCATACGCAACGGCAAGTCACGATAACTGGTCTGGCCCTGTTTAAAGATCTGAACATGCCCCGGACAGTTCATCGGTTTGACCGCAAGTGTACGGTCATCTTCGGATGTCGCCACAAACATGTCTTCGCGGAATTTCTCCCAGTGACCAGAAGCTTCCCAAAGCGCACGATCTATCAACTGCGGTGTTTTCACTTCCTGATAACCACCGTCTTCAAGGCGTTTACGCATATATTCTTCTAGCGAACGATATAGCGCCCAACCTTTCGGATGCCAGAAAACAGAACCCGTTGCCTCTTCCTGCATGTGGAAGAGGCCTAGTTCTTTTCCAAGGCGGCGGTGATCACGTTTTTCAGCCTCTTCAAGCATCTGTAAATACTTTTTCAGCTGCTTTTCATCTGACCAGCACGTGCCGTAAATACGCTGTAACTGATCATTGTCCTTGTCTCCACGCCAATAGGCACCAGAGACCTTCATCAACTTAAAGCCTTTACCGATCTTTCCTGTCGATGGCGCATGTGGTCCACGGCAAAGATCAAGCCAATCACCCTGGCGGTAAATCGTCAGGTCTTCGTCGCCCGGAATGTTATCAACATGTTCGGCTTTGTATTTTTCGCCTTTGGACGCAAAATGCTCTTTCGCTTTTGGACGATCCCAGATTTCGCGTACGAAGGATTCATCACGCGCAATAATCTCGTGCATTTTCGCTTCGATCTTCTCTAGATCATTTGTCGAAAACGGCTCATCACGTGCAAAGTCATAATAGAAACCAACGTCAGTCGACGGACCAAAAGTTACCTGTGTACCAGGAAACAACTCTTGAACCGCTTCCGCCATCACATGCGCACAGTCATGGCGCAGCAAATCGAGCGCTAGAGGGTGCTTGCGGGTCACAATTTCCAAGGTCGCATCCGTCGTGATTGGATAGGTCGTGTCTCTTAACTCGCCATCTACCACCACAGCTAAAGCATCTTTGGCCAACCGTGGACCAATAGATTCTGCTACCTCGTGCCCTGTTACAGGACCATCAAATTTGCGCTGACTTTCATCAGGCAATGTAATTGTGACCATCGGAAATCGTTCTCAGTTACTGTTCTATCATCTAGGAAAATTGACTCTTATAGAGTTCCAGCAATGTAAAAGGATTCCATGGCCTGTCAAGCACAGCACCAAGGATTCCGCGCTTTTAATCAAAAGAATCTCACTATTCGTTTTTTCAAACCACTCCTCAAGGATATTCAGAAGAATGAAGGATCGATCAGAAAAACTCGATAACCTTTCCAGCAATCGCAATTAATGTTCAAATAATAAAAATAAATACGCACCTAATTCATTGCACATCCGGCCAATCTCATTCGGAATAATGATCATGCACATGAACAAGAAACTTGAAGACCTGATTCCAGAACTCCAACAGCATCGGCGCGTCATTCTTGGTCATGAACTGACCCCGATTGATCCACTACCCAGGCTTGGACAAGACCTCGGCATTGACCTCTGGGCCAAGAGAGATGATTGCAATGGTCTCGCTTTTGGGGGCAACAAGGTTCGACAGTTGGAATACTATCTTGGGCCGGGTATGGATATGAATGCTGATACTGTTCTGATCACTGGTGCTCTACAGTCAAATTTTGTCCGCCTGACTGCCGCCGCAGCGGTAAAACTCGGCTGGCAAGCTCATGTTCAACTTGAAGAACGTGTCCCGAGTAATGACCAACTATACCGTAAATCTGGCAACGTCTTTTTAAACAATCTGCTAGGTGCTGAAATCAGCTACTTTCCCGAAGGAGAAGACGAGGCCGGCGCAGATAGAGCACTGGACAAACGTGCAGAAGAGCTCAAAAACCAGGGTAGGCACCCCTATGTCATCCATCTAGGATTAGGGTCACTGCCCTATGGTGGCCTAGGCTATATCAGGGCAGCAGCCGAAGCCTATAGACAGGTCATCGCGTCAGATAACAAACCCGATTATGTTGTCATCCCATCCGGCAGTGGCCTGACCCACGCCGGGTTTCTTGTTGGTGCGCGTGCCATTGGTTGGGATATTCCCATCATCGGCATTTGCGTCAGACGGGACCAGAAAAGCCAAACTGACCGCATCAGGCAAAGATCCAACGAACTCACGGACATGATATCCCGCACCGGGCTGATAACTGATCAGGATATTATTATATCCGATAAAACACTGGCACCGGGGTACGGCAAGATGAACCAGCAGGTCAAAGAAGCCATTGAAAAAACGGCACAACTGGAAGCCATTCTTCTAGATCCCGTCTATACAGCAAGAACCATGGCAGGATTGATCGATCAGGTCCGCACAAATGCAATTCCCAAAGGGGCAAAGGTTCTCTTTATCCATACCGGCGGGAACCCCGCAATCTTCGCGTACCAAAACGCGATAGAAAGCTTTTCCTAAATTACACCACTCGAATTAAACACTCTTGGGGTTTTACAGCCTGAAGCGGCTAGTGTTATGCAGTAATTGCCTTCTCAGAAATAAGTTCACGATAGATACCAACAGTCTTGGCACACATCAGTTTTTTCGTGAAGAATTTCTGAACCCGCTCTTGCCCTTTGAGAGAAAGAATTTCTCTTTCACGAGCATTCAAGCTCAGGGCACGGCGAATGGCGCGCGCGCAGCTTTCTGCATCCTCGTTCTCAAACAGAAAGCCTGTTTCATTCGGAACCAGTTGCTCTTTTGCGCCACCGTGGTCACTTGCCACAACCGGGCGCCCCATGGCCTGCCCTTCGGAAACAACCCGACCAAAGCCTTCGGGATCCGTTGATGCAGAAACCACAACATCAGACAGCATATAGGCCGATGGCATGTCATTACAGTCATCCATGATAAAGGCACGGCTTAAAAGATCATTATCCATAATCATTTTTTCGAGCTCATCCCGATAAGCTGTACGCCCCTGATCAGATCCAACCAATGCACAGCAGAGATCAATGTCGCGAAGGTGGGTGAGCGCTTCGAGAAGAACCTTCTGTCCTTTCCAGCGCGTTAATCGACCGGGCAACATAATCAACGGAACCCCATCGGGGAGACGCCATTGCGTCGACAACTGAATGACGCGCTCGGCACTAACAGCATGTGGCGAGAAACTATCCGTATCCATTCCCCTGTGTACGATGCGGATTTTGCTTTCATCTACCTGATAATTCTTACGGATATAGTCAGCAACAAATTCAGAAATCGAAATGACAACATCACCCTTGGTCATAATCGAGTTGTAATAGCGCTTGAGACCATTGTTGATATTGTAAGGCGCGTGAACCGTTGTCACAAACGGCACCCCGACCTTACGGGCAGCCCTGTGCGCCGGACGTGCAGGTGCACGAGATCTGGCGTGAACCAGATCAACGCCTCTGTCTTTAATCAAGCGAACGAGGCGCCCTGTGTTCCGCCACATAGTCCAGGGGTTCTTTGAATGTACCGGAAGCTCGACATGTTCTGCCCCGGCAATTTTCAGACGTGCAACCAGCTGTCCACCCCGGGAAGCAACGATTGCCTTTCCGCCAGCTTCGATAATGGCCTTTGCCATATCCAGGGTACCGCGTTCGACACCGCCAGAATCCATAGCGGGAACGACCTGAAGCACAGTCATAGGTGTGCCATCAGATTTCACAAGAGAAGGAAGCTCTGGGGTAGCGGCTTCAGATATCAAAGTGTTAAGGTGAGAACCATCCGTCATGTGTCGGTACTACAAGGAGTCCTATTTAATTCATGTCCAATAAAGATACAGCGCCCAATAGTGATACAGAGTTCACTGCACAAGTTCCAGAGTTTCTCGAACGCCCTAATGGGCAGCATATAGCCTATATAAAGACAGAAGGCGATAATGATTTACCGGGAATCGTCTTTCTTGGCGGTTATATGTCTGACATGACGGGTTCGAAAGCTACTACGCTGGAAGAGTTTGCGAAATCCAGTAAGCAAAATTTTGTCCGTTTTGACTATATGGGGCATGGACAATCTTCTGGCAAGTTCACAGAGGGCACAATCGGACAATGGACCGAAGATGCCATCGCCGTTATCGATGAGCTGACAACCGGCCCTCAGATTTTGGTTGGATCATCCATGGGGGGCTGGATTATGTTAAACACTGCCCTGAAAAGACCAGATAGAACCAAAGGCCTAGTTGGTATAGCCGCTGCCCCCGACTTCACGCAGGATCTTATGTGGGATACCTTTTCACAAGAGATCAAAAACACTCTCCTTAGTGATGGCGTCTATTACGAACCAAGTCAATATGGCGACGCCCCCTATGCTATTACTCTAAAACTTATCGAAGAAGGTCGACAGCATCTCTTGCTGGACAAGAAACAACCGATCACTTGTCCCGTACGTCTGATTCAGGGAATGCAAGACGTCGACGTTCCCTGGGATATCGTTCCCAGAATTGTCGAGTCGCTCGAAACTGAGGATATGGAAGTCGTTCTGGTTAAAAGTGGGGACCATCGCCTTTCTGAACCCCAAGACCTGCAGCGACTTAAGAAAATTATCAAAGAGATCAGTCGCTAAGTTAAATTTTGACTTCTTTTCCATAACATTCAAAGCAGTCGATTTTATCTCGACTGCTTTTTTTCTTTTCTAAGAAAGGTCAATTTGATAAAATAATATGTAACCAGTTACGTAATAGGTTTAATATGAATTTTCTCGCCTCCCTCGGCAGCCTCACACTTGGTAGTCGCCTCAAACGCCTGAGCGATACGCTTTTTAATGAGGTTAACATCATTTACGAGAAAACCGGCTTGACCATTCAGGCCGGCTATTTCCCGCTCTTTTACCTTCTGTACAAAGAAAGCGCCGTTTCGGTGTCTGATTGCGCTACTGCCACAGGCGTCAGCCACCCTGCAATCAGTAAAATGGCCAGAAAGATGGTTGAAGAAGGATGGATTGAAAAAAAGCCGTCCCCGAAAGATGAACGTACACAACTCCTGACCCTGTCAGATCAGGCAAAACACGCCTTACCAAAACTCATTCCCATATGGGACGAGATCAAACGTTCGCTTGATGGGATGCTACTTGATTCAGAGCCGGGTAATTTACTGAATCAACTTTTAAACCTCGAAAAATTGAATGATGAAACGCCCCTCAGCCAAAGAGTCCTCAATAACCTGGCAGATCCCTATCTGTCTGGTGACATCGAGATCATCAATTGGGACCCGCAATATGCTGGTTCATTCAAAGATCTAAACAAAGAATGGCTGGATTACTACTTTCTCAATCTTCAAGAGGAATGGGATAAGGATTCCCTGGATAACCCCGGTGGTTATTATCTTTCAAAGGGTGGGACCATTTTCTTTGGTCTTTGCGGCGGCGCCCCTGTGGGAACCTGTGCCCTCGCCCGAGTGACTGATGATCTCTATGAAATCTCCAAAGTTGGCGTCACTCCCGCTGCCCAATCCAGAGGCATTGGACGCCGCCTTGTTGTTGCCGCCTTGAATGAAGCGCGCCGTCTAGGGGCAAAACAAGTGTTTTTGGAAAGCAATCGCAAGCTGGTTAACGCTCAAAAACTTTATCGCAAGCTTGGTTTTTGCGAGGTGCCGCATCCCAATGGAAAATCAAAATACAGACGCTCCGACATCTATATGACTGTAACACTATGAGTATGAACAATGAGTAACGCCCCCAACCCCGATAACTGCGCAACACTATCTATGGGCACACAACCTATAAACACTGACGATATGACGACAGGCGAAAATCAAAAACTCTCCCGTAAAGAGATTGTCCGGGAAATCTTCGCAGGATCTCGCGCAACCATTCCCATGATTGTCGGCGCCATTCCCTTCGGCATTATATTTGGCACGCTCGCGGAACAAAGTGGTCTATCGCCTCTTGGGGCAATCGCGATGTCGGTTTTTGTTTTTGCCGGCTCGTCCCAGTTTATCGCCTTGGGGTTACTTGCTGCCGGAACCGGGCCGCTCATTATCATTGCAACAACCTTTATCGTAAACCTGCGCCATTTGCTTTATTCGGCCGCACTGGTTGATGACGTCAAGCACCTGTCCGGTCCTTGGCGGACGTTGATCGCTTTTGGCCTGACCGACGAAAGCTTTGCCACAATTGCAGACAAGATCCGAAAGTCAGACGATCTTTGGCGGAAAAAATATGCCCAATGGTTCTACCTGGGCTCCTTCAGCACGATGTATGGCAACTGGATCCTCTGTACCGTTATCGGTATTACCCTTGGCGAACTCTTCCCCGATATCGGTAACTGGGGTTTAGACTTTGCCATGTCTGCGACCTTTATCGGGATGGTTTTGCCTTATCTGACAACACGCCCCATGTTGGCCTGCGTTCTGGTCGCCGGAGCAATGTCTCTTGGAACAGCTGATATGCCACACAAACTTGGCTTGATGGTCTCTGCCCTTAGCGCATTGAGCGTTGGTTTGTCTTATCACCTTATCAGCAGGAATAAAAAACAATGAACGAAGCCCTCATGATCGCAGGTATGGCCATTGTAACCTTTGGCATACGTTATGTTCTTCTTGCTTCTGCAGGACATTTCACATTCCCCGGCTGGGCTAAAATCGCGCTGGATTTTGTTCCTCCCGCAGTTCTGACAGCCATCATTGTTCCTGCTGTTTTAATGCCTGGTGGCAACGATATTGAATTCAATCTGCAGAATGCGTCCCTGCTCGCAGCCTGCGTTGCTGTGGTCGTCGGTTTGATCCGCAAGGATCTTCTGACGACCATTGTAATCGGCATGATCGCTTTTGGTCTTTTCAAATGGCTCCTTTAACAAAAGCCCATACAAAACAGCTTTGTATGCTTCCTCGTTCTCGTAATACCAGTTTCATCAACACCTAGTTTCATCAACGCCCAGCTTCACCAACCAAGGAAACTCGCCTAAATGCCAGATAGAAATGTTGTAAACCTGCCAGATGCTCTAGGCCAAATCACAGACCACTGGTCACCCAAAGTGCTCGCCCGGGTCAATGATCAGTTTGTAAAAATTGCTAAACTCAAAAATGAATTCGTCTGGCACAAGCATGATGACGAAGACGAGCTTTTCTACATTATCAAGGGCAAGCTCCTCATGCAGTATGAGGACAAAACCATTGAGCTTAACGAAGGTGATATGCACGTTGTTCCCAAAGGCGTTATGCATAACCCTGTTGCCAAAGAAGAATGCTGGATCATGCTGGTCGAGCCTGTCGCCACGGCACATACAGGAGACATCATTACCGACCGAACACGCAGCCTTGAAGAACAAATGCAGGCCTGAACCTAAAGCAGGCTTTTCAATCCAGATTGATAGTCGGGGTAATCCAGCTTTACACCCAGCTCGGTTATAATCCGACTATTATCTACCCGCTTATTGTCCAACCAGAAGGTTCGTGCCATCGGACTCATTTCGGCTTGATCAAATGTCACCAAAGGCGGCGGGTCGATCCCCAACAGTTGACTAGCATAGGTCGTGACTTTAGACGGCTCTTCCGGCGTATTATCGCAAACATTGTAAATGCGCCCAGCTCGGGGCTGGTTAACAGATGCCTCAAGAACGTTTGCAATGTCCTCCACATGAATACGACTGAAAATGTGCCCCGGCTTATCTATCCGCTGCTTCACCCTGCCAGATTTCAGTGAATCCAGAGGACTGCGCCCCGGACCATATATACCCGCAAGTCGAAAGACATGTATCGGGATATCATGCTCTTCAGTAAGTGCCAGCCATTCTTTTTCAGCCTGGGCACGCTGTTCGCTTCGCGGGCTTGACGGGCTCAGCGGATCATCCTCATAAACAACGCCGCCATCACGATTACCGTAGACACCTGTCGTCGAGAGATATCCAGCCCATTCAAGGTTTTTGCACTTAGCAATTTCAGCGGCATGCAACTGCAGAACACAGTCTCCTTCCTTACCCGGAGGAATAGACGAAAGAATATGAGTTACATCGCCCAATACAGTCGATGCATCCGCCAATGCCAAAGAACGCTCAAAGTTGTGAACGTTAATGCCTTTCTTCTCTAGTTTTTCACGCTTTCCATGATCTTTATCAGAACCAGGTCGGATTGTACCCGATACTTTCCAACCAAGTGCCATCATCCGCCTGGCAAAAGTCAGCGCAGAAAAGCCCAGGCCAAAACAAAACAAATGCTTAGAATGGTGTGACATATGTTCCTCGATCTCGAAATTGCCTAATTTCTTATATAGGGTCCCATCACAAACTGAAAAGCAAAGCTTGCAAAGTAATAAATTTATGGTCCAAATGCGCCTATGACACACAAAAACACACTCTTGACGACTCTCTTTATGCTGCCCATCGCCCTTGGATTTACCTTGCCGAGTGAGGCTGCGGGGCGCAAAGAGCCTATCAATCACGAAGAACAGTATATTGCCTGTATAAAGTTGGTAGAACGTCGCCCTGATGCCGCGTTTGAATCCGCTCTTTCCTGGGCATCCCAAGGCGGTGGCTTCCCAGCCGAGCATTGCGCAACACAGGCATTGTATGCGCTCAAAATATACGATGCGGCTGCGACCCGTCTTGAAAAGCTTGCCGATGTCATGAAGACAGATAATGTCGAACTGCGTTCACAGCTTCTTCATCAGGCCGGTCGCGCCTGGTACGACCATGGTGATCTGGAACGCGCCTTTGCCGTGCAAAGCACCGCAATTACACTTTTCCCCGACGGCACAGAATATTACATTGATCGGGCCGAAATTCTGGCCGAACTTGGTCGATTTGACGAAGCTTTAATTGATCTGGAAGTTGCCCACAGTCTGGAGCCGGAAAGGGCCGATATTCTTGCTCTCCGAGGGACAGCAAAACGCTTTTTAGGGAACGATGCAGAAGCCCTACAAGATATAACCCTCGCACTGGATCTGGAACCTGACAATCTGGAAGCTCTACTTGAACGCGGCATACTAAAACGTCTCGCTGGTGATAATAATGGCGCACGGGAAGATTGGCTGAGAATCGTCAACATCGCTTTAGGCACACCGGCTGCTGATGCTGCACAATTAAATCTCGAAAAGCTGGATGTAACTGTAGAGTAGTTTCTGGAGCTACCTAGAAATCCAGATCAGCATAGTGTTTGGGCGGCGGCACACCCGGTATCAAATCCGTTAAAACCCCACGCATACAAGGGCGGGATTTTACACGCGCATACCAGTCTTTAGCACCTTGGTGCTCTTTCCAGGGGACGTCCCCGATATAATCAAGGGATGAAATATGGGATGCAGCCGTAATATCCGCCAGAGAGAAATCATCCCCGGCCAACCATGTTCTACGATCCGTTAGCCAACTGATGTATTCCAAATGATAATGAATGTTGGCGTGTCCGGCCCGTATAGCTTGGGAGTTTGGTTCACCCAACCCCAGAAAACGTTTTAACATTTTCTCTTCGACCAGATTTGCAGTGACCTCACGCCGGAATTTGTCATCAAACCATGAAATTAGACGCCTGACCTCTGCACGACACAAGGGATCGTCACCCAAAAGACTCTGGTCAGGATAAGCTTCTTCAAGGTATTCAGAGATTACCTGTGCGCCGCCCGTTATGCTCGTCCCATCATCCTCAACGAGCACAGGCACTTCACCCGCAGGATTAAGTGTTAGAAACGCTTCGCGGCGTTCCCATACTTTTTCAGCATGCAATTCGAATTCGAGCTTTTTCTCTCGCAACAGCATGCGAATTTTACGACAGCCAGAATCGAGGGGAAGATGATGAAGCTTTCTCATTTTTTGGACTATAACCCTACTGAGCGAACGAGAAAACCACGTAAAACAAGTTTATACAAAAGATCTGACACAGAATAATAACGAACGAAACACTTTGTTTTTAAATGAAGAATTATAAATCTACTTAAATTTTGTCGAAAACATGACGCCTGCTCTCAAATTACTTTTCCAGGTGACTCTTTACCGCAGCTCATAGTTCGTTTAATATCGAAGCATGAAAGAAGGTCCAGATATCACTCTTATTGGCTCCCTTATTGGAGACCCCGCCCGTGCAAACATGCTCTCTGCCTTGATCAGCGGAAAAGCACTCACGGCGAGTGAGCTTGCCAACGAAGCAGGCATCACCCTACAGACAACCAGCGCTCATTTGAAAAAGCTTGAACTTGGCGGTCTGATACGCCAGCGCAAGCAGGGGCGTCATCGATATTTCAACCTCGCCGATGAAGACGTGGCTACGCTACTTGAAACCATGATGGGCCTTGCTGCAAAAAAAGGACATATCCGAACACGCACAGGCCCTAAGGCCCCTGAGATGAGGAAAGCCAGAGTCTGTTATAATCATCTCGCTGGTGAATTTGGTGTTCAGATGTACGACAGTCTGGTGGGGAGAGGATTTCTACAGGAAGATCAGGATGAAATCGCAATTACAGATTCAGGTCGTGATTTCATAAAAGGTCTGGGCATAGATCTTGATCCACTACAAAAAGCCAAACGCCCCCTGTGCAAGTCATGCCTGGACTGGAGTGCGCGCAGAAGTCATCTGGCAGGATCACTTGGTACGGCCCTTTTGAATCACATCTATGAAAAAGGCTGGGCCAAACGCCTTGAAGATGTAAGAATTGTTGAGTTTTCACGTCGAGGCGAAGCAGCTTTCCATGATCAATTTCCACTGCTCGCAGACTAAAAACAGCCACCTCTACAAAACTTTCATAGCCTAATCTAGATCGCCATTACAGGACAACAATCCCTTGAGCATTTCACGTTTTCAAGTTCTTTTTTATCTTTCAAATCAAGACATAAGTGTTGTTGAAATCAAACGCCTGGATCTTCCAGAGACGGTTGAAAAATCAGATCGTTTTCACTGGCTCCTTGTCGATAAAAATCACTCAATTCAAAAGCTTACCTTTGTTTCCATGAACCAAGAAAGCGGATTTCAAGTACGAGAATTCAAAGAAGGGAAGCTTCGCTTCAATAAAGATCTCGGCTTCTACGGCACAGAGGCCTCTTGCCCCCTGAAATGTCATCAGCCTGACGATTTACCCGATACCTTGGCATCACTGCTGGATGACTACCTAACCTAGCATTGGGTTATACAATCGCCACAACAAACAAGGAGCTGCAATAAATACAGCCCCTTGATTTACAGGTATTTTCAAAGACCCTAAGCTGATTTAAGTTCAGCAGAGTCTGTGACAGGATGCTCAAGCAAAGAAAGCATTTCTTTTGGAACAACTTGCCAAAAATCGCTCTTGATCTGCGCCCAGTCGTTTAACAGGCGCTCGGTATAAACCGATTTTGTCTCCGCATGATGTTCCTTCACCAGATCCAGTAATACCTGCTCCCAATAGTCAGTTTCAATCTGTTGATATATGACACTTTCATCATTGATACGGCTTGGCAGAATACGGCTAGGGTCATAAACAAATGCCATACCGCCTGACATCCCGGCCGCAAAGTTCATTCCAATGTCGCCAAGAATAACTGCCGTACCACCCGTCATATATTCACAGCCGTTTGAGCCACAGCCTTCGACCACAACCTGAGCGCCGGAATTTCGTACAGCAAAACGTTCACCAGCTTGCCCCGCAGCAAACAACTTACCTGCTGTTGCACCGTAGAGAACCGTATTTCCGATAATGGTGTTGTGCTGGGTCGCCAGTTTGCTCGAAGCCAAAGGCCGCACAACGATCTCACCACCGGAAAGACCCTTGCCAACATAGTCATTGGCATCACCAAAGACTTCCAGCTTCATACCCTGAACAGCAAAAGCCCCCAACGATTGCCCGGCAGATCCACGCAACCGAACAGTAATATGTCCCGGTTGCAGTTCTTTCATACCAAAGCGCGTTGTAATTTTTGATGCCAGACGCGTACCAACGGCACGGTGCGTATTGCGTACATTGTATTGTAGCTGCATTTTTTCCCCGACTTCAAAGAAGGGGTTAGCGTCTTTGATAATCTGCGCATCAAGCGTATCAGGAACAGAATTACGCCCCTCAAGCGTGCAATAGCGTTCTGAAGTTCCGCTATCAGCCAAAGCGAGCAAGGGGTTGAGATCCAGATCATCAAGGTGTGGTGCCCCGCGGCTAACCTGTTTTAGCAAATCAGTACGACCAATAATTTCATTCAGTGTTTTGTAGCCGAGAGAGGCAAGGATCTCGCGCACTTCTTCTGCGATGAAGCTAAAGAGGTTCACGACCTTTTCCGGTGTGCCATCAAACTTTGCCCGTAAATCATCATCTTGAGTACAAACCCCGACAGGGCAGGTATTGGAATGGCACTGACGCACCATAATACAGCCCATCGCAACCAGAGATGCTGTTCCAACACCATATTCTTCGGCCCCCAAGAGAGCCGCAATAACGATATCTCGCCCGGTTTTCAAACCACCATCTGTTCGAAGCGTCACATTATTCCGCAAGCCATTAAGGGTGAGAACCTGCTGAACTTCACTAAGGCCAATTTCCCAAGGCACGCCAGCAAACTTAACAGACGTTTGCGGCGATGCACCCGTTCCGCCAACATTGCCGGAAATCAAAATAATATCGGCTTTCGCCTTGGCCACACCCGCAGCAACCGTTCCGATACCAGATCGGGCAACAAGCTTCACACAAACTTTGGCCTTTGGATTGATTTGCTTCAGATCATAAATAAGCTGCGCCAAATCCTCGATAGAGTAAATATCGTGATGCGGCGGCGGAGAAATCAATGTCACCCCAGGTGTAGAATGACGCAAACGCGCAATCAGCTTTGTCACCTTAAAGCCCGGAAGTTGACCACCTTCACCCGGTTTCGCCCCTTGGGCAACCTTGATTTCGATTTCACGGCATTTGTTCAGGTATTCTGCTGTTACCCCAAAGCGGCCCGATGCAACCTGCTTAATTGCAGAGTTCTCGTTGTCACCATTAGGATGTGGCACATAGCGTTCAGGCACTTCACCGCCTTCTCCCGAATCAGACTTTGCACCGATCCGGTTCATGGCGATATTAAGAGTTCCGTGCGCTTCCGGGCTCAACGCCCCCAAAGACATGGCAGGCGTAATAAAACGCTTCCGTAGAGAAGTAATCGATTCTGTGTCTTCAACATCAAGACCACCATCTGTCGCCCGCTTGAAATCCAGAAGATCTCTCAAGTTAATAGGTCGACGGCTTTCCAGCCCTTTGGTGTATTTCTTAAAGAGCGAATAAGACCCTTTGGTGACAGCCGTTTGCATAGTATGGATCAACTGACCTTCCCATGCATGCTCTTCACCCCCAGCGCGATAGCGATAAAAGCCACCAATTGGCAGGGCCGTAGAATCAGATTCCCATGCCTTTTCATGAAGTTCGAGAGCCTTTTCTTCCAGCCCTGTCATTCCTATCCCGGAAATACGGCTTGGCATACCCGGAAAGAACTCATCAACCAATGTACGAGACAGCCCTAGCGCTTCAAAGTTATAACCGCCACGATAAGAGGAGATAACAGAAATACCCATCTTGCCCATGATTTTGAGCAAGCCATCATCCACAGCTTTTGTATAGCGCTCCATACAGTCATCGAACGACAAGTCGCCAAACAAACCACGGCGATGCCGATCGGCAATAGCTTCTTCCGTTAGATAGGCGTTCACCGTTGTGGCACCAACACCGATCAGAACCGCAAAATAATGAACATCCAGGCATTCAGCACTACGTACGTTGATAGAACAGAATGACCGGAGCTTATGCTCAACCAGATGCGTATGAACGGCACCTGTCGCCAGGATCATTGGAATGGAAACCCGTTCAGCAGACTGCGCCTCATCTGTCAGCACAACATGCTCGAAACCTTCGCGAACCAACTCTTCAGCTTCACGGCGGATACGATGCAAAGCATGACGGAGCGCACCGGGCTTACCGTTGGCTTCAAAAGTACAGTCAACGACACCAACTGTGCGGCCCATATGCTTGGAAAGAGCAACAAATTCTGAATTTGTCAGAACAGGCGAATCAAGTTGAAGGATTGTAACCTGACCTTCTTCTTCATCGAGAACATTACCCAGATTACCAATACGGGTGATCAAGGACATAACTTGCTTTTCGCGCAGACTATCAATCGGCGGGTTGGTCACCTGGCTAAAATTCTGGCGGAAGAAGTGGTGCATTGGGCGCACGTTATCGGACAAAACAGCCAGGGGCGTATCATCCCCCATTGACCCCATAGCCTCTTTAGCTGTCTCGACCATTGGGTGCAGGATCAGTTCCATATCCTCAATGGTCAATCCAAAGTCCAACTGGCGACGACGCAAATCATCTTTAGAGAGAGGCTTGCGGCTATATTTATGTTTCTTAACCAGATCATCGATCACAAGGATATTTTTCAACCAATCCCCGTAAGGCTGTTGCGCAGCCAGACGATCTTTAATTTCTTTGTCTTTATAGATCTTGCCTTCTTCAAAATTGACAGCAATCATCTGACCGGGGCCAAGTCGCCCTTTCTCAATGACACGCTCAACATCGATATGAACCATACCGGTTTCTGACCCGGCAAAAAGCAGGCCGTCACGGGTGATGGCATAACGCATCGGACGCAAACCATTCCGGTCAGTTCCCGCCAATGCCCACGGCCCTGAAAATCCGCACACTGCAGCAGGTCCATCCCAAGGCTCCATCACCGCGTTACAATAGGCATAAAGCTCTTTGTGATGCTGTGGAACAGCGTCGTTTTTACTCCAGGATTCAGGCACAAGAAGCGTCTTCGCCATAGGAAGACTTCGATCAGATCTGATCATCAACTCAAAGACAGCATCCAACGCCGCAGAATCAGAGCTTCCCGGCAAAATAACTGGCTTCAGATCTTCAACATGGGATCCAAATTTCGGGTGATCAATGCGACACTCGTGGGATTTCATCCAATTGACATTCCCCCTAAGCGTGTTGATTTCACCATTGTGTGCAATAACGCGGAAAGGCTGGGCCAAATGCCACGTTGGGAAGGTGTTTGTTGAGAACCGCTGATGGAAAATTGCAAAACTTGAGACAAAACGCTCGTCCAGCAGATCCGGATAAAAATCAGCCAAATTTTCAGCCAGAACCATTCCCTTATAAATTATAGAACGACAACTCAGAGAACAGATATAGAAGTCCTTGATTGAATCCCGCTCTACCGCGGCTTCGATCCGACGACGGATAATATAAAGGTCTGTCTCAAAGCGCTCAGCATCAACCCCTTTGCTGTTTGCAATCATGATCTGTTCGATTTCAGGGCGATTGAGGCTCGCTTTCTCACCGCAAATCGCCGTATTAACCGGAACCTGTCTCCAGCCATAAATTGAATAGCCAAAGTTCAGAATTTCACGTTCAACAATAACACGACAGCGCTCTTGAGACCCAAAGTCTGTCCGGGGCAAGAAGACCATACCAATGGCAAGGTCATCATTCTTCAGAGTATGCCCAAGGTGTTCGATCTGCTCCTGAAAGAAGCCCTTTGGAATCTCGACGTGGATACCACAACCATCACCCGTCTTACCATCTGCATCGACAGCACCGCGGTGCCACACAGCCTTGAGCGCCTCGATACCTGCCTCTACAACGGAACGGCGTGGTTTTCCGTCGATAGCAGCAACCAAGCCAACACCACAGGACGAATGTTCGTCTTCAGGATTGTACAGGCCATATTTTTGAAAATGCGCCGCCTTTTGCTCCCATTGAGCAATCGGGTCCAGAGTTATCTTTTTATGTTCCATATGCCCTCTCCTCAGGCGGCTGCAGTTTTTCTGCGCTCAATATATGTATGTATTTGATCAGCGGCATCACGAGCATCCTTGATCGCCCAAACCACCAAGGACGCACCACGAACAATATCACCAGCGGCAAAGACGCCATCCAATGCTGTCATCATCGTCGTGTTATCGACCCTTAGTGTGCCGTAACTACTGACCTCTAACCCTTGTTCATTAAACAACTTAGGCAAGTTCTCTGGCGAGAACCCAAGAGCCTTGATAACCAGATCAGCAGGGATAGCTTCGCGAGAGTCAGGCACAATCTGCGGAACCTGTCGGCCAGAGGAATCTGGCATCCCGAGATGCACTTTAGATACGAGCACTTCACGAACGTTTTCTTCTCCGACAAAAGCATCCGGCGATGATAACCATACAAATTCGACGCCTTCTTCTTCGGCATTTTTCACTTCACGCTCTGAACCCGGCATATTTTCTTTGTCGCGCCGATAAAGACATTTAACTGATTTTGCTCCCTGGCGAACAGCTGTCCGAACACAATCCATCGCCGTATCACCGCCACCAATAACAACAACATCTTTGTCCTTGGCATTCAGACCATCACTCATATGATCAGACTTCATGCCTAGATCGTTGCGGTTTGCTTCTGTGAGATAATAAAGTGCCGGTAGAATGTTCCCAAGTTCGCTACCGGGGAGGCGAAGATCCCGGGCTTGATAAACCCCCGTGGCGATCAAAAGGGCATCATACTGCTCTCTTATTTCGGCAAAGGTCGTTGTTCCACCGATATCAACACCAAGATGAAATACGATCCCTGCGTCTTCCAGTAGCTTTATGCGACGATCGACAACGTATTTTTCCAGCTTAAATCCGGGTATACCATAAGATAAAAGTCCACCGGCACGATCATAGCGATCATAGACATGGACATCATATCCTTTGCGTCGCAACTGTTCCGCAGCAGCTAACCCACCAGGGCCAGCGCCGATGATACCAACGCTTTCGGCACGTTCTCCCACAGGTACAACAGGCTGAACCCAGCCGTTATCCCAAGCCGTATCTGTTATGTATTTCTCTACAGCACCAATCGTAACGGTTTCATGCCCCGACTGTTGAATAACGCAAGAACCTTCACACAACCTGTCCTGAGGGCAAATACGCCCGCAGATTTCCGGAAAATTATTTGTCGCCTGAGAAACTTCATAGGCTTCTTCCAAACGACCATTGGCTGTGAGCATCAGCCAATCTGGAATATTATTAGAGACAGGACAATGTATCTGGCAAAAGGGAACACCGCACTGGGAACAGCGGCTTGCCTGAATTTGCGCAGCAGCATCTGAAAAAGAATCGTATATCTCGCGAAAATCCTCATTCCGCTGATCTGCAGATCTTTTTTCAGGCATCTCTCTGCCTTGCTGAACAAATTTCAGCATCTTTTCGGACATTATCTCTCTCCTAATCGGGCAACTATTTTCTTTTTATTTACAGAAGCTTGCTGGCTACTTCATTGGACTTTGGGCCGCACCCGTAAATCATAACAATGATCAATAGACAATATAGGTAACTATATTTGACCTATTTGTCAAATTTCACAACAAAACACTACCAAAAACACAACGAAAACTTCATCAAAAGAAAAATATAGTTCCGATTTGGGACTAAATAACAATCACCTCTCTGAATACGCCCTTAAATAGGTCGGCAATACAATTTCCACATCAACCGGAGAGATCCTCAACTCACCAAAACCAAGAGCAGAGTCAGCAACCACATTGTCCTTTTTGAGCATCTTCAATTGATCTCGCGTCAAAGGCGGTTGGGGCATGAGTTCCATAAAAATAGCCTGTAAATAAGCGACAGGAAACGGCAAGGTAAGGTAAGGGCGAGAACGCCCGGTATATTCTTGCAAAAGATCCAAACAATCCCGGAAAGACAGAACCCGAGGACCTCCAAGCTCATATACTTTTCCCCCATATTCATCAGGTCGCTGGACGCACTTCAAGACAGCCTCAGCCACATCCCCAACATAAACGGGCTGAAACCTTGCTTGACCACCACCCACCAAAGGCAAAAAGGGACTAACAGCGGACATCCGGGCAAAACGATTAAAAAAATCATCCTCCGGCCCAAAGACAATGCTCGGCCTCAAAAGACTCGCAGTCGGAAACGCCTCCCAAACCGAGGCCTCTCCCTCCCCTTTACTGCGCCCATAAGCAGAAGGAGATGAAACATCTGCACCGATAGCAGAAACCTGAACAAATGCAGAGACATCATTCGATTGCGCAACATCAGCAATCATGCCCGGCAATTTACTATGCAAATAATCGAAACGCTGCTTCCCGCCCTCAAATAAAATGCCTATCAAATTAACAACCGCGGAAGAACCACAAATTACGCGCTCAACCGAAGCCCTATCCCCCACATTGACAAGAACAGGCGTCACACTTCCCACATCACCGCAGCACGTCAGGAACGATGATTGCACACGATCACGCACGGCGATCCGCACATGCCAACCGGCTTTCGCAAACCTGGAAACGACATAACGCCCCAAAAAACCGGAACCACCAAAAATAGTCACCACCTTTGAAGCATTCATTTTCGCCACCTCTCTTCGCACTTGATTATTAGATTGCCAAACAACACGATGCCTGAATAAACAACATCAACCAACCACAGAAATTATCAATCGTCCTTGACAGAAACAGCTTTGCGGCGAGAATGCCGAGATTAACACAAAGTCGACGTTTTATTATTAGACTATCCGTCTTACTGTCAGACTATTCATCTTATTACCAAACCACCCGCCAGAGGTTTCAGGTTTGGAGAGCACAGATAAATCAGGAGCCACATTGTGAGCGACGTAAAAATTCACCTTCACCAGACAGACTTGCCAGACGGTATCGATTTCGGCACGTCCGTGGCTGTTGATTCAGAAACCATGGGCCTTAATCTTTTCAGGGATCGCCTATGCCTCATCCAGCTTTCTGCAGGCGATGGCGTTTGCCATTTAGTTCAGTTTAAAGACGGTAACTTTGATGCTCCAAACCTGAGAGCACTGTTCACAAATCAAGATGTAACTAAAATTTTCCACTTTGCCCGTTTTGACCTTGCAGCGATCGAACGCTATCTCGGCGTGACTTGTAATCCTGTGTACTGCACAAAGATCGCATCGAAACTAATCCGAACCTACACTGATCGTCACGGCCTCAAAGAATTGTGCAGAGAGCTTTTGAGCGTTGATATCTCAAAACAGCAGCAGTCCTCAGATTGGGGATCCCCGGATCTAAGCGAAGATCAACTTCGTTACGCTGCTTCCGATGTGCTCTACCTGCATCGCATGGTAAAGATTTTGGATGAACGACTTGCTAGAGAAGGTCGCAGCGAAATGGCAAAGGCCTGCTTTGACTTCCTCCCCTGGAGAGCAAAGCTGGATATCGCCGGATGGGATGAAACGGACATTTTCGCGCATTCATAAACACGCGCCATCTTCACGCCATTTTTAAACTACATTTTCATTATGAGTTTTGCTGTAAATTTTACGGCACTTTTTTTAAAGTGCCGGTTTTACTTCCTAGCAAATAACGTGTACCAATTGAGTATGACATGCACCATTAGTGCCAGTTTGTATTTTACCCGGAACATAGATCCGGGAAATGGGATAAAAATCTAAAAAATGGCGAACGCAGTTCATAATTCTGAGCCGGAAATGACAACAACACCAGCCAATGCGACACAAGCAATAGAAACAGCTCGACGAGTTCTTGATTTAGAAGCAAAAGGCCTTCAACAACTAAGTGCTGAACTGAACGGTAGCTTTGTCGATGCTCTAAACATCCTGACATGTGTAACTGGTCGCGTCATTATATCTGGCATGGGAAAAAGCGGTCATATCGCCAAAAAGATCGCAGCTAGCATGGCGTCCACAGGAACGCCAGCCTATTGCGTTCACCCGGGAGAAGCCAGTCACGGCGACCTCGGTATGATCACTCGTAGCGACGCCGTCTTGGCCATGTCGAATTCCGGGAATACTTCAGAACTCAGCGACCTTATTACCTACACAAGACGCTTTGGCATCCCTCTCATCGCCATGACCAGCAAGAAAAATTCCGCTCTGGCTGAAGCTGCAGATGTCGCGCTTATCCTACCATCGCTTCCGGAAGCCTGCCCTCATGGCCTGGCCCCGACAACATCAACAACAATGTCTCTCGCACTAGGTGATGCTCTCGCAGTTGCACTAATGGAACAAAAAAATTTCCAGCCACATGATTTTAAAGTATTTCACCCTGGCGGCGCACTTGGTAACCAGCTCTTAAAAGTATCCGACATCATGCACAATGAAGAGCTCCCTTTGTGTGCCGGAAGTACGTCTATGACAGAAACCATTCTAATCATGACACAGCGTTCATTTGGATGCATTGGCGTTACAAATAAGAATGGCAAACTCGCAGGCATTGTTACAGATGGCGATCTGAGACGGCACATGGACACGGACCTGTTATCCATGAGCGCAGAGAGCGTTATGACTCCAGCCCCCCGCACCATCCGCCCCTCGGCTCTCGCTGCGGAAGCATTGGGGCAGATGAACGAACGCTCCATCACTAGTTTATTTGTCACCGAAGACGATGTGCCCGTTGGCATCATCCACATTCACGACTGCCTCCGCGCAGGGATAGCCTGAGGCTGCGAAACAGCATGAACTCCCCCGCCAGATCCGACAAAGAGAACAGCGCAGCCCCCCAAAGCCAACCCGAGTTGGCAACACCAGTAAAACCACCTCGGTTTTCTGGCGGTAACGCTTACAGTGTTTTTGTCAGCATCGCGAAAGTAACACTTCCCTTTTTTGCCGTCGTCTTGATCCTGCTGGTTATTGTCTGGCCTCAACTTGAAGAGCAAGTGATTACCGAAGGTACTGCCATTGGTAACAGCATCTTGGAATCAAGCACTCCTGATAAATTAAGCGCCCTGAATCCCAAGTACCTGGGTCTTGACGAGAAAAATCAGCCCTACACTATTATTGCTGATCTCGCAGAACAGTCCAGTGAACGTGAAAACGAAATATTTCTAACACTCCCCAAAGCAGATATCACACTGGAAGATGGCACCTGGCTTGCCCTTTCTGCAAAATCAGGTGTGTATGACAGAGATGCGAAATACCTCAATCTAAATGGCAACGTGAATATTTTTCAGGATCAAGGTTTTGAAATCGTGACAGAAGAAGCCATGTTTGACGCTAGGGCCGGGTCTGCTTACGGACAAATGTCTGTACAGGGCCATGGACCAGCCGGAACAATAAATTCAGAAGGCTTTGTCATTACAGATCGCGGAAAACGTATAACCTTTACCGGTAAAAGTAAGCTGATCATCCTTCCTGGGGCTCAGGAGGCCCTGAAACAATGAACCGTCTAGTAGCAACGTTGGTCTTGATCTTCAGCATGGCAATGGCACAGGGCAAACTCGCTTTAAGCCAAGGCGTGACAGAAGGTTTAGGTGACAGCAATGTCCCCCTCGAAATTAATGCCGACGAAGGCATTGAATGGCGAAGGGATCTGAAACAATACGTTGCGAGTGGTAATGCCCGCGCCGCACAAGGCGAGCTGGAAGTCTTTGGCGATCAACTCATTGCTCACTACCGAGAAGGTGTTGAAGGCGGCACAGAGATTTACCGTGTTGACGCAGTTGGTAATGTCAAAATTGTCTCACCCGGTGAAACAGCCTATGGCGACAACGGTGTCTACGATATCGACAAACAAGTTATGGTCCTAACAGGTCAGAACCTTCGGATGGTTAGTGGCGCAGATACAATTACCGCCCGCGATAGCCTTGAATACTGGGAAACCAAGCAACTCGCTGTAGCGCGGGGAAATGCAATCGCCATTCGTGAAGACAAGCGCGTACATGGTAACGTTTTGACGGCCCATTTTGTTCGTGATGCAGAGAACAAATTGGAAATAGAGCGCATTGACGCGCATGGTGATGTTCGGGTTGCCACAAAAACAGAGTATGCTACCGGAGACAAAGGTATCTATTTTGTTAAACGAGAGTTAGCCAATCTTATTGGGAACGTAAAAATAACTCAGGGTGAAAACCAAATGAATGGGGACGAAGCACAGTTCAATCTGGCAACTGGCGTTAGTAAACTGGTCAGCAAAAGCGGCAAACCTGTTCAAGGTCTCATCCTGCCATCAAGCAAAAAGAAAAAACCATGACCGACAAGCAACAATCTGCGAACCAGGAAAGCAGCACAAAACCATCACTTGTTGCCGACAATCAGGGTCTAATGGCAACAAACATCGGGAAAAGCTTTAAAAAGCGCCCCGTTCTGCGCGCCGTTACAATGCGCGTTCAACGTGGGGAAGTTGTTGGATTGCTCGGCCCCAATGGCGCGGGGAAAACGACCAGTTTTTATATTATTACAGGCCTGCTCTCTCCTGATTCCGGTTGGGTTACTCTGGATAATCAAGATATTACAGATCTTCCCATGTATCGCAGATCGCGTATGGGTATTGGTTACCTCCCACAGGAAGCCTCTATCTTCAGAGGCTTAACGGTTGAACAAAACATTCGCGGTGTTCTGGAAGTTGTTGAATCAGTTCGCAGCAAAAGAGAAGCAAAGCTGGATAGCCTGCTTGCGGAATTCTCAATCACGCATCTACGAAACACCCCCGCCATTGCCTTGTCAGGCGGAGAAAGAAGACGTGTAGAGATTGCTCGCGCACTTGCATCTGATCCAAGTTTTATTTTATTGGATGAACCCTTAGCTGGCATCGACCCTATCGCCGTTGGTGATATTCGCGACCTCGTCATGCACCTGAAAGACCGTGGGATTGGCGTACTGATTACCGACCACAACGTTCGTGAAACACTTGATATCGTTGATAGAGCATACATTATTCACGATGGCATGGTGCTTATGGAAGGTACACCTGGCGAAATCGTAAACAATGATGATGTTCGTCGCGTTTACTTAGGAGAAAGGTTTAGCCTTTAAGGGTTATACCTATGGCAATTTCGCAAAGACTAGAGCTGAGGCAGAGTCAAAGCCTCGTTATGACCCCGCAATTGCAACAGGCAATCAAACTGCTGCAATTGTCAAACTTAGAGCTCGCAGACTACGTCCAGCAAGAGGTCGAACAGAACCCTCTTCTAGATAAGGATGACGGCACCCAAAATACAGCTCTCGCCGACACCGATTCCAGTGACATCCATTCCGCCGCAGCATCCCCCTCTGATAACGAAAACCAGCAACCAGACTCTCTGGAATTATCTAACGCCGACACTCTACCTGATAATAACCAGGCCCCACTGGACAATGATTTTGATAACTATTATGACAGCAGCCCGGATAACCAGTGGAATGATCAGGACACAGCATTTTCCAGCTGGGGTGCAGGTGGGAATACGCGCTTTGACGACGCAGAATATTCACTGGAAAATAGATTACGAGACACAATTACACTTCGCGATCATCTTCGCGAACAGTTGCAAATGGAAGTCGATGAGCCAACTGAACGATTAATCGGTGTTCACCTTATTGATCACGTTGATGAAGCTGGCTATATGAAAGCTCCGCTTGATGAACTTGCGGATCAACTAGGGTGTCCCTTGGACCTAGTTGAGGCTGTCCTAAAAACACTGCAATCCTTTGACCCCGTCGGCATCTGTGCTCGCGATCTAGGCGAATGCCTTGCAATACAACTCGCTGAACAGAACCGTCTGGATCCGGCGATACAAGCGCTCCTTGATAATCTTGAACTTCTTGCCAAGCGTGACTTGAAAAGCTTGAAACAAGTTTGCGGAGTCGATGAAGAAGACATAACGGACATGATCGCGGAAATTCGCGCTCTTAATCCGCGCCCTGCAGCGACCTTTGACACCAGTGATGTCGAAACCGTAATCCCAGAGGTCATTATTAAATCGGACAATGCTGGGGGATGGCGCATAGAACTCAACAACGATGCCCTTCCCAAAGTTCTGATTAACAACAAGTATCATGGAACCGTTTCAGATCTGGCCCGCACAAAAGAGGATAAATCCTATATATCCGAACAACTACAATCGGCAAACTGGCTGATCAAGGCTCTTCATCAACGGGCAACGACAGTCCTCAAGGTCGCAACAGAAATTGTACGTCAACAAGATGGTTTTCTGCAAAAGGGTGTACAGGCTTTGAAACCTCTGACACTCAAGGACATTGCCGAAGTCATTGAAATGCATGAGTCAACGGTCAGTCGTGTTACCTCTAACAAGTATATGGTCACTCCACGCGGCACCTTTGAAATGAAATACTTTTTCACCTCTTCCATTAGCGGAGGAGATGGGGACGCGCATTCATCTGAAGCTGTAAGAGACCGTATTAAAAACCTTATTGATCAGGAAGATCCCAAGAAAATCCTGTCTGACGATGCCTTGGTCACCAAACTTAAAGCCGAAGGAATCGATATTGCGCGACGTACTGTCGCAAAATATCGTGAAGCCTTGGGAATCCCTTCTTCGGTGCAAAGAAGACGTGAAAAAAAGTTCTCTTTTTAATTTTTTTCACGTAACAAAATCGACTTATTCCAAAAGACTATGTATACTGCTTATGTCGTGTATCACTACGGGAGGAAAACATGGTTCGACCTACTATCCTTGACTCCGATAAACGACGTCACTATGGTGCCGCCCCAGATAGCGGGGCTTGACTGGCACATATGGCCATTACGCTAACCCCCTTAACAATTCAGAGAATTTGTTCACATGCAGCTTTCCGTTAAAGGCAAGCAGCTCGACGTTGGCGACGCGCTGCGCACTCATATAGAAAATAACCTTTCCGCTACTTTGGATAAATATTTTGGTGACGCCATTGATGTAAATGTCACTATGTCCAAAAACGCCTACCTTTACCGCGCCACTGTGGTTGCACATGTCGGTAAAAACATTCGCCTGGAAGCAAATGGCGAGGCAGGAGAACCTTATCCTGCATTTGATCTGGCTGCTGAACGTTTATCAAAACGTCTGCGCCGCCATAAACGCAAACTTCGTGATGATCACGCTGAAGGTGGCAAAGAAGCCACTCATGCTCAGCATTACATCCTGTCAGGCGAAGAAGAAAAAGATGATCATAAAGAGGAAGTCGAAGACAGCCCCTTGATTGTCGCTGAGATGGCAACTGAAATTCCAACATTAACAGCCGGTTTGGCTGTGATGCGTATGGATCTGGAAGACCTTCCAGCCATGATGTTCCGTAACAGCAAACACGGTGGTCTGAATATGATCTACCGTCGAGCGGATGGAAACATCGGGTGGGTTGACCCATCAAAGAGCTAAGACGTAAATAACCAAAGACTACATGTAATGGAATTAACCGACCTTATCGGCCCAGATGCCGTTGCTGCTGATATGAAAGTCAACAGTAAAAAGCAATTCCTTCAGGAAGTTGCAAAACGTGCATCTGAGATCACCGGAACAGAAGAACGAGATATTTTCGAAGTTCTCATCGAAAGAGAGAAACTCGGCACAACAGGTATTGGTCAGGGCATTGCTATCCCGCATGGCAAGCTCCCAAACCTAGATAGACTCTACGGATTCTTCGTTAAACTGGAGCGTCCAATCGATTTCGATTCGATTGACGAGCAGCCCGTAGATCTTATCTGCCTTCTTCTGGCTCCGGAAACTGCTGGTGCTGACCACCTCAAAGCCCTTGCACGCGTATCGCGCTTTCTACGGAATGCCTCTACCTGTGAAAAGCTTCGGGGAACAGAAAGCAATGATGGCATATACGCACTCTTAAGTGCGACAGCCACGAGTCATGCGGCCTGAAAGGGATAAACGTTCCAACCAAAATAAAAAAGGCTCCGAAATTCGGAGCCTTTTTTGCGTCATTGTGTCTGGTTAATCAGTGAACGCTTAACGGCTCAAGATCCTGTTGGCGTACTGCAGCAAAAGCTACATCACGGTCACTGACAACTGTTATTTCTGTTCCGTCTGCTGCGTAAATACCAAAGCAAGCATCACCATCTACGTCCACAGGCTTCACATAGGCCACAATTTCCAAGCCTAATGCGGTCATGTCCTGATCTGTCATCAATTCTGATATAACTTGCTTAATCATCATCACTCTTTTCCAGCTTCAACAGCTACAGTCCATTTAGGTGAACTGTAAAATTTATAGTTAGTATAGTTCCCTATTCTTAAGGAACCATCAATCAGTAATATTTCTTACGGCCTTATTATTTTCTGGAATCAGCTTTGTTTGTCTTCAATCACAGTTGCCGAAGACTTTTCATTACTTGTTTGAATCTCAATACTACGAATAGCTATATTTTGCAGCGGCTGTTCCAAATCCACATGCAAAAGGCCGTTTTCAAGCTTTGCATCTAAAACTTCGATCCCTTCGGCCAGAACAAACGCGCGCCTGAACTGTCGGGCAGCGATACCACGGTGAAGGTATTCTTTATCATCATCTGACTTAGCCTTACCCTTGATAACAAGCTGATTGTTTTCGATCTGAACCTGCATGTCTTCTTGCGAAAAACCTGCCACAGCGAGCGTAATACGTATTTTGTTCTCGCTCACTTTTTCAACATTGTACGGGGGATAGCCATCTGACGCTGTTTTAGAAATCATATCAACAGCTTGCTCAAATTGTTCGAAGCCAAGCATAAGCGGGCTATTAAATAAAGATAATCTCGACAATTATACCTCCTCGAAAAAGCAAGGCTCATTCATAAGTTTGGTCCCAAATGGCGACCGATAAGTTAACCACGTGACCCACCTCAAGCAGCACCACAGTGACACATATTTGGGGGCTATACCCGCACAGGTCAAGGTCAACGCCCCCTAATCCAGATATTTTATACTCACCGCACGTACAATAACATCCACAGATTTTTATTCACAACCGTTCAGCTACCCAAGATTTAATTTCTTTCCAAATCACTGTAAATTGTGTATAGCTATACATGCTCAACACCACATCTTGTGGAAAACTCTGTGGATAACATGATGAAAAGCTCGTTGTCAGTTGCCTCAAGTCCCTATTTAGCCAAGCCTTTACGTTCGATTGCTCAAGCTAAAGCTGAGCAAAATGAAAAAAGAAGGTTGGAAGAAGCAAAACGCCACAAACGGCAAAGCAAAATGTCTCGTAGACAAGACACAAAAGAACATTAAGGCTAGCTGTTATTCTTCACAACCAAGTCAGACGGAAATCTGAGAGTTATCGCTGTTCCTAACCCGGGCTCACTAGTAATTGAGAAGTCCCCGCCCAAGGCTTCAATTGAGCGCTTGGAAACGGGCAGTCCAAGCCCTGTCCCTCTAATGTGCGTATGTGTTTGAGCATCCAGAACCTGCCCATAAGGCGATAAAGCCAAAGCAAGCTCTTCTGATGACATACCGATGCCATTGTCCCGTATTACCATCAAAACAGCGCCGTTTTCTGTATCGTACTGCCCCTCGACACTGACACGCCCCCCTCTGCGGGTAAACTTGAGCGCATTTGAGACCAGATTGGTCAACACTTGCTTAAAGCGACGCTCGTCTGTTTTGAGATCAGGAAACTCATCAGGAATATTTGCCGAGAGCTCAATCCCGGATTCCTCCGCGAGCAAAGCCATCAAACGCAATGTTTCATTCACTGCATCACGTGCAGACACTTCTGTTATGACCAAGTTCTCTTCGCTTGATTCAGTTTTGGCCAGATCCAGAACATCATTCACAATACCCAATAAATGCCTGCTGGCGTTATGAATATCATCAGCATAACCAAGATACTTTTCATGTCCAAGAGACCCAAATCGTTCCTGCTTCATGATTTCAGAAAAACCTAGAATTGCATTCAACGGCGTACGTAACTCATGGCTCATATCAGCGATAATATTGTTATTCTCTTTTGTCTCGTCTGGAAGCTCTGGATTTTGTTGTAAGATTTTTCGCTCAGCCTGCTTCAACAAAACAAGCGCAAGATCAGCCTTCTGCGTCTTTTTCGCAAGCTCAGCTTCCAGCCTTGCCCTGTCTTTAGAAATACTTAGTAATGTTTTACAGGTCAGTCCGAGACGATCAATATCCCGCGGAAACACAATAAAGTCATCAAATAACGAAATTGTCTCTTGCTCAAAAGCCACTTGATCATCACTGGCAATACACATAAACGGGCATCGCTGTGCCCAAGACAAAGCCTTAAACTGATCAAGCTTTTGAGCCAGGGCTTGATTCAATACCTTTGATGAGAATAGCAAAAGATCTGGTTTGTTTTTGGCCTCAAGATCAAATATTTCAGTCACGACAACCTTCGAGAAACCAGCATCGTTAAGCGCAATGCTAACATCTTTGCAAAAAGCTTCGTCATCACCAACGATGACAATTCGCGACTGTTTAATATCTTGATGTAACAACAAGGTCTTCCTGAACCACAAAACGACTTGTTATCCGAATCCTACGGACAACAAGCTAATTAACCTAGGAAAACAACAATAGGGACTTAGAGTTATAAAACCATTAAAAATCAGTGCTTTTTTTAAAAACATACAATTTTGCTGTTCACGCTAGAATTTAAAACGTCTCAAACAACTATCTATAGGCAATTGTTGTTTCAAAATTATTTTAAAGAGAAATACCAAGTCCACACATTGGCAACACTATTCACAGATTTTGGATAATTGCCAAAGAGTTTACAAGATAGACAAAGCACTACCCATACGAACAAAACTCCCTATCTTATAAAAGAAAGTGTATCCTTTCTAAAAAATGGAGATCGGCATGACAGTAAAAATTGAAGCTTTCTTTCACGACGCAAGCAATACAATTTCCTATCTTGTCTGGGATATAAAAACCAAGAAATGTGCCGTGATAGATTCTGCTCTTGATTTTGATGCCAGCTCAGGACGAACCTCTACAGAAAGCGCGCAGAAGATCATTGATCTCCTCAGTGAACAAGACCTTACTTGCCAGTGGATTCTTGAAACCCATGTACACGCTGATCACTTAAGCGCCGCCCCGTTTATTAAAAAAAGTGTGGGCGGGAAAACAGCTGTAGGTAATCACATCCCTGAAATTCAAAAAACATTTAAAACAATCTATAACGCCGAATCAAATTTCAATACCGACGGCCAACAGTTTGACCACCTATTTGAAGATAGTGAAGAATTTTTGCTTGGCGAAACGGTTTGTAAAGTCATTCACACCCCCGGACACACGCCGGCCTGTGTTACCTACCTGATAGATGGGAATGCCTTTGTAGGGGATACACTTTTCATGCCTGACTTTGGCACCGCCCGAACGGATTTTCCGGGGGGAGACGCTGGACAGCTATATGATTCAATCGAAAAGATTTTATCTCTCGACGAAAATACAAAACTTTATACCTGTCACGATTATGCCCCCAATGGCCGTCAAATTGCCTGGGAGAGCACCGTCAAAGAACAACGTGATAACAACCTGCATGCGCACAAAGGTGTCACGAGAGACGACTTTATCAAGATGCGTACCGATCGGGACAAACAGCTCGCCATGCCAGCGCTTTTAATCCCTTCGATCCAAGTAAACATGCGTGCTGGTGATCTCCCTCCAAAAGAAGAAGACGGAGACAGGTATTTAAAAATTCCCCTAAACAAACTTTAACCGGCATGAATTCTGCTCAGCTCAAACGTAAGATCAGATCCGTAATAAAAAAGCAGCCATTTGGCTGCTTTTTTATTACCAGTTTAAAATCAAAATTATTAAATTGGATCAGGCTTTTCATGCTGTCCAACCGTTGCGATGCGAAGATTATTTGTTGCACCTGGCGTACCAAAAGGAACCCCCGCAGTTACGACAACTTTGTCACCGTTTTCGCAGAAACCTTCTCTGCGAGCGATACGAGTTGATTTACCAACCATCTCACCAAAACTGCTCACATCACGTGTATTCACAGAATGGACACCCCAGACCAAGGCCATCTTTCTTGCTACCCGCAAATCAGGTGTCAAACCAAGCAACGGTGTATTAGGGCGTCCACGCGCAGCCCGGAACGCTGTACTACCAGTTGTCGTAAAGGTGACAATTGCTTTTGCGTCAACCAAATCTGCCACATGGCGCGCTGCATCACTAATCGCGTCAGCTTCTGTTGGTTTAGGTAAAACTTCATCCGCATGCACCAGCTTGAGGTAGAGCGGATCCTGTTCGATGGTTTCGATAATACGGTTCATCATCGTCACAGCTTCAAAAGGATAGGCACCACTAGCTGATTCAGCAGACAACATCACAGCATCAGCACCGTCATAAACAGCTGTGGCAACATCAGATGCTTCTGCTCGCGTCGGCGTTGGAGCGGAAACCATTGTTTCCAGCATCTGTGTCGCCACAATCACAGGCTTCCCATGCTCGCGGCAGGTTCCAATAATGCGTTTTTGTAAAACAGGCACGTTTTCCGGTGGTAATTCTACACCCAGATCACCACGCGCAACCATAACCGCATCTGTCAGTTCGACAATAGCTTCAAGCTGCTCAATAGCCGATGGCTTCTCCAATTTGGCCATAACACCAGCACGCCCGTTAACAAGCTTTCGCGCTTCCATCACGTCTTCAGGACGCTGAACAAATGACAAAGCACACCAGTCACAGCCGAGTTCGAGACCGAACTCCATATCCAACAAATCTTTTTCCGTAAGCGCTGACAGTGGCAGAACAACACCAGGGACATTTACGCCCTTGTTGTTTGACAACACACCACCAACCACAACTTCAGTTGTGGCTTCTGTTCCGCTTATACCCGTCACACGTAGTCGTATCCGCCCGTCATCCAGCAATAGATCAGTTCCGACCTCAAGCGCATCAAAAATTTCTTTGTGTGGTAGAGTTGCCCGGGTTGCATCCCCAAGCTCATCTTTCATATCCAGCTTGAATGTAGTTCCATTTACCAATTCAGCAGAATCATTAACAAAGCGTCCCACACGTAATTTTGGTCCTTGCAGATCCATCAAAACCGCAATTGGACGCCCTGCTTCTTTTTCAACTTCACGGATCAGGTCATAACGCTCTTTATGATCTTCGTGGGTTCCATGGCTGAAATTAAGACGGAAAGTATCAACACCAGCTTCGAACAGCGCCGTAATAGTCTCCTTATCCGAACTGGCCGGGCCAAGTGTCGCTACAATCTTACAAAGACGCTTACGTTTCATTTCAGGAACCTTTTCAGTATGTTTATTTCAGGATTATATCCTGTTTTATCTGTCTTATCAGTTTTCTATTACAAAAGCTTGGCTCAACGACGACAGTTTTGTCTCGATCAACGAAACTATTGCACTGTACCCTCAAATCCGAGCTCAGGACCAGAATACAGAAAACGGCACGTGAATTCGTGCCGACTTTTTTCTTTTTATGTTTCTCTACAAAACACTGGTTTTATTGCCACCAACAAAATCAGGACAAAAAAAGATCAGGAGAGAGCCCTCTACTCTCTCCTGATCAAGTAGACCTAGAGGCTAAGCCCCAGGGCGACAGCAGTGTCAACCATACGGTTGGAGAACCCCCACTCGTTATCATACCAGCTCAAGACACGAACCAGACGATCACCAACAAGTTGGGTTTGCGTCAGATCAAAGGTCGAGCTGGCAGGAGAGTGGTTAAAATCTATTGAAACGAGAGGCTCATCATTTGTGTCCAAAACACCTTTGAGAGCACCTTCGGAAGCAGCGATCATTGCTGCATTAATTTCTTCGGCAGTTGTCTTTCTGCCCGCCGTGAACACGAGGTCGATCATGGAAACATTGGCTGTTGGGACACGAACAGCCGTTCCATCTAACTTGCCATCAAGTTCTGGCAGAACAAGACCAACAGCACGGGCCGCACCCGTAGATGTAGGGATCATGGAAAGAGCAGCAGCTCTGGCACGACGGAGGTCAGAGTGCATTGTATCAACAGTGTTCTGGTCACCGGTATAGGCGTGGACCGTAGTTACAAAGCCTTCTTCCAAGCCAACCAACTGATTGAGAACATGAGCAACAGGTGCCAGACAATTTGTCGTACAGGATGCATTGGAAACAATGGTATGTTCAGGCGCAATCTTATCGTGGTTCACACCATAAACTACCGTTAGATCAGCGTTTTTGCCCGGCGCAGAAATCAATACTTTCTTTGCGCCAGCTTCCAAATGAAGAGAGGCCTTTTCGCGATCAGTAAAGAGTCCGGTACACTCAAGAGCAACATCAACACCCAGCTCGCCCCAAGGCAAATCAGCAGGATTACGTTCTGACAAAGCAGCAATCCGCTTGCCTTCAATGATCAGAGCCTTATCGTCAGCTTTAATATCTTTACGAAGCGTACCATGAACCGAATCATATTTGAGAAGATGCGCATTGGCCTGAGCTGATGCCAAATCGTTGATTGCAACAACTTCAATATCATCACGACCAGATTCAATAATGGCCCTCATCACAAGCCGGCCAATACGACCAAAACCATTAATTGCTACGCGAACCGCCATAATCTGCTCCTCAGGGACTTAGTTATTTATAACTCTTGATGACAAAATGTTCATTTTTGAACATAAACACAAGTTATATTTTTCTAAAGTGAATATTTTATGACATGGTTTTTGGGCGCAAAGAATAGCGAGTTTAATTAAACCGAAACAAAACAACAAAAATAATCATTTAAAATCAATATATTAATAGAAAATTCAAGCAACATCAGAGTCGATTTTTTCAGCGCAAAACGAAATGATCACCGCAAACTCACCAGTGATTATGAATGTTCAGTTACAAAAGCTCTACAGAATCCAGTTTTAGCAGAGAACTTCGAGATCCAGTGACTTGATAATGGAAGACAAGGGTTCAGTCGGCATACTATCCGTAACCAATGTATTGATCTGAGACAGATGCCCCAAACGAACCAAAGCGTTTCGTCCGTATTTACTACTATCAGCAACCAGTAGTGTGTGCCGCGCGTTTTCTATAATCGTTTGAGAAACCCGGACACCGCCATAGTCATAATCCAAAAGACTACCGTCTTCATCAATACCTCCAACGGCGATCACACCATAGTCGGCACGGAACTGACGAAAGAAATCAATCGTCGCCTCACCAATAATGCTTCGATCAACATTCCGGACAACACCGCCTGCAACAATGATTTCAAAGCTGGGGTTGGGGCTCATAATATGCGCGACACTCAGGCTATTTGTAATGACACGCAAACCTGTATGCCCCATCAAAGCCTGGGCAACGCTTTCATTCGTTGTTCCCATGTTGATAAACAACGACGCATTATTCGGAATTTCACGCGCCACAAACTGAGCAATACCTTCTTTTTCCTGCGCGTTAATACCTTGGCGTTGTGTATAGTCGAGATTGAGAACAGAGGAACTGAAACTTGCCCCACCATGAAAGCGGTTGAGCAACTTGGCATCGCAGAGTTCATTTATATCCCGACGAATTGTTTGTGTGGTAACAGAGAAGTCCTGTGCCATTGAATCAATAGATACGAAGCCATTATCCTTCGCCAACTCAAGAATCTGCCTTTGACGACGACTAAGTTTTTCCAGATTCATCTGCATTCCTCACTAACAAATTCGCGCTTTTTATCAGCACTTGGCCCCTTTTACTCAATTTCCAACAAAAAAGGAACCGATGTTCACTTTACTTTCATAAACGAACATACGAAAGTAAAGATCAAAATCCAAGGGGAGTCAAAAGGGAAGCCGGAATGAGCGAAAACCAACACATTCTTTCAATTGATCAGGGCACAACAAGCAGCCGGGCAATTATCTTTGATGTCAAAGGCAACAACCTTGCAACATCGCAACAGGAGTTTCCTCAACTATTCCCTAACGACGGATGGGTCGAGCATGATCCTGAAGCCATCTGGTCTTCGACACTTGAAGTTTCTCGTAAGGCCCTGAAAGCAGCACAAGCCAAAGGCGCAAACGTCGTCACCATCGGCATTACCAATCAGCGGGAAACAACCGTTATCTGGGACAGGTCAACCGGACTACCGATCTACAATGCAATTGTCTGGCAGGATCGACGTACAGCGGAACTATGTTCAAAACTGAAAGAGCAAAATCATGAAGACAAAGTAACCGCCAAAACGGGCCTGTTACTTGATCCTTATTTTTCAGCAACAAAAGTTGCCTGGATTTTGGATAATGTCAAAGGTGCACGTGAAAAAGCAAACCGTGGTGAACTCGCCTTTGGTACCATTGACAGCTTCCTGCTTTGGCGCTTAACCGACGGTAAAGTACACGCCACAGATGTTACCAATGCGTCCAGAACGATGCTCTATAACATTCACGATCTCAAATGGGATAATGACCTTCTGGAGCTGTTTAATATTCCAGCCTCTCTTTTACCTGAAGTAAAAGACTCTGCCGCTGACTTTGGCACCACAAGTGCAGATATATTTGGGTCTCCCATTCCGGTTCAGGGTATTGCAGGTGACCAACAGGCAGCAAGCTTTGGGCAGACTTGCTATGACGCAGGCGACATCAAAAGTACCTATGGCACAGGCTGTTTTGTCCTATTGAATACAGGTGAAAAACCTCTGGCATCAAAAAATCGACTGCTCACCACTATTGGCTATCGGATTAATGGCAAGACATCCTACGCGCTGGAAGGTGCAATTTTTATGTCCGGCGCAGCAGTTCAATGGCTTCGCGACGGCCTTAAGATAATCAAATCAGCAACAGAGACCGAAGCGATAGCCAAAAGCCTTCCGGATAATAAAGGCGTTTACCTTGTCCCCGCCTTCACTGGCTTGGGGGCACCTTACTGGGATCCCCATGCACGCGGCTCGATCTATGGACTGACGAGAGACAGCGGACCAGAAGAAATCGTCCGCGCAACACTGGAAGCGGTTTGTTACCAGACCAGAGATCTTTTTGAAGCGATGGCAGATGATGGTATTGAGCCAAAAGCTTTGAAGGTTGACGGCGGAATGGTGGCCAATAACTGGGTCATGCAATTCCTTTCCGATACGCTAAATCTGGAAGTAGACAGACCTGCTGTCGCAGAGACTACCGCACTGGGAGCAGCCTATCTCGCGGGCCTTCAGCACGGGATTTATAAATCACTCGACGACATTAAAGAAAACTGGAAGCTGGATCGCAGCTTCACGCCAGAAATGAATGACGCAACCAGAAAACAGAACCTTGAAGGTTGGGATCTCGCGATCAAGAAAACCAGATATCAATAATTAAACGTGCTGTTTGGATACGAACCACAGCTCATCTCAGCATACGGCAACTATTTACGAAACCACAAAAGCCGGAACGATTTACGTTCCGGCTTTTGCTGCGACTTATTTAATGCAGGTCTAGCATTCATAAAAAAACTAACCGCCCCAAAGGCATTATTTCTTACGACGCTTTTTACCTATACTCTTTTTGAGGGCCTTCCCCCGCCCGGATAAGCTGGGATTCGTCATAAAGAAATTGTGTGCACTAAAGCCTACGCCAACAGGTTCTATGCGTTTAAAGGTCGTATCTTCTTGCATAATCCAACTCTGTGCTTCGTCCTGTAGATTAGCAAACATCACCTGATCCAACACCTGTCGCTTTACCGTATCATTTTCAATCGGCACCATTACTTCAACCCGACGGTCAAGATTCCGTGGCATTAAATCCGCTGATGAAATGTACACCTTTGCATCTGGGGACGGCAGCTCATGGCCATTACCGAAACAGAAAATACGGCTATGTTCCAAAAAGCGCCCGACAACACTCCGCACTTGTATGTTTTCCGACAAGCCAGCTATGCCCGCTTTCAGACAACAAATCCCCCGCGCCACAATTTCAATCTGCACTCCGGCATTACTGGCCTCATATAGCGCATCAATAATATCAGCATCAACCAGACTATTGACCTTAATCCAAATCGCGGCTGGCTTCCCTGCATTCGCATGTTTGATCTCAGATTCAATCTCTTTTTTGATCCGCTGGCGCAAGGTATTTGGTGCATATTCCAGCTTCTCCATCCCCTTTGGCGCCGCTGACCCTGTCGTAAAGTTAAACAGACAGGCCGCATCCCGCGCCAACTCTTCATTACAGGTAAAGAAGCTAAGATCGGTATAGATCTTTGCATTAATCGGGTGGTAATTACCTGTTCCGAAATGAACATAGGTTTTCATTCCATCACCATCGCGTCGTACCACCATCGACAACTTGGAATGAGTTTTCAGATCAACAAAACCATAAACAACCTGAACACCCGCGCGCTCCAGATCACGTGCCCAACGAATATTCGCCGCCTCGTCAAACCTCGCTTTCAACTCAACCAGCGCCGTCACCGACTTTCCCGCTTCAGCAGCATCAATCAAGGCCCGTACAATAGGTGACTGGTTTGATGTGCGATAAAGAGTCTGTTTAATGGCAACAACTTTCGGGTCGCGAGCCGCCTGCTTCACAAACTGAACAACAACATCAAAGCTTTCATAGGGATGATGAACAATAAAGTCCTTCGCCCGAATAGCAGCAAAACAATCCCCGCCAAAGTCCTTGATCCGTTCGGGGAAACGGGGCGTATAGCTTTCAAACAGAAGTTCGTGCCGCGAAGACACAATCATCTGGGACACATCTGAAATACCCAACATGCCAGCCAAGACAAAAACATCGTTCTCATTGACCAGATGGTGTTTTGTAACAAATGCACGCAGACTTTCCGGCATAGAAGCATCAATCTGAAGCCTGATAACGGAGCCACGACGCCGACGACGTAACATGGTTTCAAACGTTCGAACCAGGTCTTCCGCTTCTTCATCGACCTCTACATCCGAATCTCGCAGAATACGGAAAAGGCCATCACCCAAGAGCTCAAACCCCGGGAACAATGTATCCATAAACATACGAATAACATTCTCCAAGGCGATAAAGCGGTCTTGATTGCCCGGTAATTTCACAAAACGTTTGATATTATGAGGAATAGGAACAAGGCCATTAATTTGACGATTATCCTGATTTCGAGAAAGTTCCAGCGCCAGAACCAATCCTTTATTCGGAATAAAAGGGAATGGGTGAGCAGGATCAACCGCCAGCGGTGTCAGCGCCGGAAAAACCTGTGTCTGAAACCATGACGTTAGCCATTCTTTTTCGTCTGGATTAAGTTCATCCGGGCTTAAAAGGAAAACGTTTTTGGCCCGAAGTTTGGCAAACACATCCTGTAGAGCAACCTGCTGCTGTTGCATCAGGCGACCAGCTTGTATTGAAATTTCCTGTAGCTGTTCTGCTGGTGTTAAACCATCCTGACTGAGCTTCGTCACACCTGCGGCAACCTGCCCCATCAAGCCCGCCACACGAACCATATAAAATTCATCGAGATTACTCGCAGAGATCGATGCAAAGCGCAGACGCTCTAACAAGGGGTGCTGTGGATTACTGGCCTCTTCCAACACCCTGAAATTAAACGCTAACCAGGACAGTTCCCGATTAATGAAGCGCTTGGGCGATTTGATAGCCAGCCAATCACAATCAGGATGATCCGTTTTCTTTTCATAATCGTCAGTCCCTTCATCCGGAAGGTCAACAGCCAGATCATCCATCGTAAATTCCTAACCTCATACACAATCAGATTGATTGCATTAACAAGGTCAGGTTTCACTTTCATGTCAGATTAACCAAAGGAATTTGACAATTAGCGCGCAAAGAAAAAGCCCCGTCATTTAACGGGGCTTTTAAACTTAACTTTAAACCTTAGATTAGCTTTCTAATAAGATTAGTTTTATTTCTGAACCCAAGAACCATCCTCGGCCTGGAACCAGGTGCCGCTTGGTGCTTTACTCATAATCTGTTTGGCGTAAACCATACCAACCTGTTTAACACTTACGCCCTCTTTATTGGCCCGCTCCTGATAAATTTGTGTACGTTGCGCATTTGTCGAAGATACAAAATCAGATGCGGAGCTATCACGTGCAACGGCAAGGCCGTCGTAGCGTTCTCCAACGACACCAGAGCTACGCAAGCTATCAAGATCAGCTGCCCAGGCGGTTGGAATGACGGATGCAAACGCAAAAGCCAAGAACAGAACTCTCAACATTTTCATGTTTTTAAAAATCATTGTTTCAGTTTCCTCCACCAACAATCTAGAAGAGATCTGGGTTGTTATTGATGTCATTTTTCGCCTGATCTTCCAGACGAACACGTACTTCAGCATCCAACTTGATATTAAGGTTAATTGTAATTGGCTCTTTCGGGGCCTCAACCTTAACCGTTGGTGTACAAGCCTGAAGCCCCATAACAACCGCGGTAACAAGAACAAGCTGCTTGTTTATATTTTCATTCAGAAGGCCACCCAAGGCGTTATCCTCTGCCATTAATCATTAAATCCTCTGAAGAATAGTCATCGAAATAAGGCAAGGGAAAGGCATTTTTCCCCTACAGACGATTTCGATACCATTTCAAACATTGTCATTGTTTATTTATTCAACAGCCCGGAGACCAGTCCTCTTGAAATTTTTTGTCCCTGTAAAAGAACCTCAAGCAAAGGCTCTACCTTAGTTTCAAGATTAATGTTCAAGCGGAAAGGGTGCCCGTCGAGAACATCTTTATTAGCCCCGCTAATCCCCAAACTTACCTGAGCTGCAGAATTGATGGGCTTATCAATATCCAGTGTAAGTTCCGTATATTCAAAATTGTGCAAAGCTTTTACCAAGAGCTCAACCTGCTCACCGCCCGCCGCCAAAGCATCCGCGATCAGTTGCGAACGAATTTGTAAAACACCCGGCCCTTCTGTTGCCAAGGCTCCCTTTTCGATAATAATTTGTTCGCCTTCAAACCTAATCGGAATTTCACCTGTTAACTGCCCTGTACCACTTAGATCTTCACGCCCAATCAACGTGAAAAGTTCTTTGAGATCCAATTTATCAACTCTCAACCGTACCGATTTTTGATCCGCTAGAACGGGAATTTTTTGAGGCACAAAACCAAGATTTCCCCCGGCGATCATCAACTCGGCAGTACGCAAATCAACAATAAAATCATCCGCTTCCGGCACAACACCAAAAACCAGTTGAATATCCGAAATCGGAACGCCCGAGTCAAAAAAAGCAATCTCAAGCTTCTGTCCCGGCGGCAAAACGGGTTCTGTTATGCCCTGAAAGAAAAAACGTCCAACCAGCCCTTTAAAAGGAAGTTCATTAATCTCTGCATCGGATATATCCACATTCAGATACCCATGCCCGTCAGGAATGCCCTTATCCAGTTTCATCTCAGCGCGCCCGGAAACCGAGCCATCGAGAATTTTCAGATCAGATAGGTGAGGAGTAAGTATCTTCGGCTGCATGCCGTTTTCGTTAAACGAAACCGGAGGGATAATCGCCTCAATATCTCCGTTAAGAGAGATTAAATTCATATCCCCTTCAAGATTTAATAACTGCGTTCCTTCGAAGAGCTCGATATCAGCAGACAAAGCCGTCTTTTCCAGGGAGCCTGATGTCTCGTTCTTAAAAATAAATGTGGGCAATCCAAGTTCAGGATCTTCTTGTTTGATGTTTGCTTCCGATCGGCTATCAAGAATAAGTGCCTTAACATCAAAGTCATTCGCAGGTTGGAAAAAAGGCGTAGAGATATCATTACGAACAGAGCTGATCTTTAGCTTTTGATCCGGCAATTCGATTTCAGATACTGTTGTCCCGATATGCCACTTGTCTCCCTCGCGTCCCCGAAGATTACTCAGAAGATCTGAAACGATGATATCTTTGTTTTCTTTGATCAAATTGAGCTTCATCGCTTTAACATGGAAGTCACCGGAAACACTTCTGAGTTCAACAGCATTATCTGCCGCATCCGGAAGACGTTCAAATTCACTCTCAATATTTTTAAAGGAAAGAAGCCCTTTGGCCTGAGTTCGAATAACGTCCGGAACTTCGAATTTATCAAGCTCTACTTGCCCCTCACCCCTTGAAAAGATCAACTTATCCTTATCTAGGGAAAAGCTTCCTCCTGCAGTGCCTTGTGTAACCTTTAGCAGATAATCGGCCTGTTCTTTTGACTGAGTATTATCAACACCCTCTGCTTCGATTTTCCAGTCACCGCGCCAACTCTCTGACGCACCTTTTGATACAGTGGCGGTTAATGCTCCGTCAGATATTTTATACCCCGCAAGCTCCAGTGCTTTTCCTCTAATATCAAGAGCCGCATTTTCCAGTTCTACTTGATCATACCCTTGACTGACGCTTCCCGTTACCTGCGACAGAGACGTGATCTCAACAGGTGTTTCTCCGCGAATTTTAACACCAATCTTACCTGCAACAGGGCGCTCATCATTCAAAGTAAAAGCGGCCGTAGTTTCGGCAGGATCGATTTGTCCCGATAGGGAGGCACCGAACATTTGATTTATGACAGGGGGAATAACTTCATCGGCAGACAAATTCGTTACATTAAACTGCCCGACATCTCCAAGACTGACTTTCGTCTCCGGGCCTTTTTGTGCAAGCTTTAAGGGTACCTGCCCATCAAAGCGAGTCCCTGAAGCCAACTGACCTTCAGCCTCAAGATTTGCCGTCAAATTCACTGTCGCTTGCCCCAAATGAAGCATTAGGGGATTAACTGCTTCACGCCACTTCGACGGCTGACTTTCTCCGACATCAATCTGTCCGACACCATCCAGATTTACCTTCATTCGGGTACGTTCTATATCGAGCGGCAAGAAGGCCTTTGGTATGTTCCCCGTTATATCACCAAAAATATTCCAATTCAGACCGGGATCATCCAGAAAAAACGATGCCGCACCTTCGCCAGAAAGGCCAATTTTCTGCCACTTGATATCCCAGTCAATTTGCAGATCAGAACTCGAAAAAATTGCGCCGAGATAAAATTCTTCCGGCTCATAGTCAGCTAAGTGCCCACCTTCAAAACTTACCCATCCCTGTACATCATCTTCCGAATGCCCCCGAACCTCGACAGCAAAAGGCAACTCTGCTGCCCCCAGGTCGGTCTTGATTTGAAGGCTACTATCATTGATTTTAAGCGCGGGTCTAAAGGGGAGTATAGGTAAGGATGATTGTGTTTCTGTTTGCCCGTCAGATACAAACAAACGGTCTAAAGACCCTAGAACAGGCCCCTGTCCAGTCACATCAAGCCACAGTGACAAACGGTCCAGATCAACGGCCAGCTCACCACCTTGCCACAAATTCATCAGATCGTAGGATAAAACAAGACGATCAAGGGTAACCTCGCTCTCAATCCCGACAACTACCTTCTGAATAACTATTTCACGATGAGAGACTTCAGAAACCTCGGCAGAGAAGCCGGGTAATGCCAGATTGTCTGCAACCTGATCCAAGAGATACTGGGCAAGAGGGAGACGATAATAGATTGCGGAACCAATGATCAAAAGCATCACCGCCCCAAACCACAAGAGCCTGCGCCCCCACTTTCTCAAGCTATTTTTCCCTGCAATCATATTTTCAGATTAACACAGGAGACGTGGGAAGAAAGTGTCTATTGATTTGATACTCAAGAATAATGAGATGGAAATTGAATAGAGAAACAAACACTTAATCGAGAACACTTTGTGGTCAAGCAATATCACATATTGTAGTTTGTTACATAAAAGCACACCTATAAAAGCAAATAGACAATATTTCAGGAGCAAATGAGGCCATGGCAGAGAGGATCAAGGTTCTTATTCATGCAATCAAGGATCAAGCCCTCAATATCAAGACCTATGAACTCGTCAGCCCTGATGGCGAGCCTCTTCCTCTCTTTACTCCCGGCGCACATATTGATTTTTTCCTGCCCGACAATTTGATCAGGCAATACTCCTTATCGAACTCAGCCGATGAGAGAAATCGATACGTCGTTGGTATTCAAAAAGAAGAACAAGGGCGTGGTGGGTCTTGTCTCATCCACGATCAATTCAAGATCGGCGATGAAATCGAAATTTCTGCTCCTAGAAACAACTTCAAGCTGGATGAGACAGCCCAACGCTATAAGCTTATTGCTGGTGGAATTGGCATTACCCCGATCATGTCCATGGCCCGCCGATTGAAATCCATCGGCAAACCTTTTCAGCTATATTACGCATGCCGCAATGAACAACGTGCAGCTTTTATCGAAGAGTTGAGATCCACAGAACTATCGAAACATGTGGTACTTTCCTACGATGATGTTCACGGCCCTCTCAACACATTGGCTTTGTTCGGGCGACCAGAACCAAATGTGCAAATATATTGCTGCGGCCCAACCGGCCTGATGGATGCCGTAAAATCGGCGACCAACCCCTGGTCTGAGGGCAGTGTTAGATTTGAACATTTCTCCGTGAGTGAAGACATTGGCCCAAAAGACGATGATGGCAGCTTCGAAGTCATTATCCAAAGCACAGGGCGGGTGTTAAAAATTCCCAAGGACAAAAGCATTCTGAGTGTTCTGGAAGAGAACGGAATATTTATAGATCATGCCTGTTGCGAAGGTATCTGCGGCACTTGCGAAACAGGTCTTATTGATGGCGAAGCAGATCATCGTGACATGATACTAACCGAAGCAGAGAAACAGGAAAATAAGCAAATCATGGTGTGCTGTTCCAGGGCAAAGACATCAACCCTGACACTCGATCTCTAATCGCCCCTCGCCAATACAATGCTGTAAAAGAAGATGTTTTCCTCTTAAGTAAAATCACGAGGTAGCATCAAACGTTTTTCTGACCTATCATGCTTGCAGTTTAATCCTTTAACCACTTTTACCTATTCCGGGGGAATTTATGTCCTATTTTAAACTTGTCCTTGCTGCTCTTTTCATTACAGGCCTGAGCGCCTGCTCACCTGAAGTTGGCAGCACAGAATGGTGTGATGCGTTGAAAGAAAAGCCAAAAGGCGATTGGTCTGCGAATGAAGCCGCTGATTTCGCAAAACACTGTATTCTGTAATACACATTAATTCTACAAAGGTGCGCCTATGGGTGAGGGGTTGGATAAAGAACTTCAGGAATTTGTCTCTGTATCAGAAAGCTTTTCCACACCAGGAACAAGTGACCTGAAAGATATCAGGGCCAGTTACAATCTGATGTGTCAGCACTACAATACCCCTCACCCTGAGGGCCTTAAGGTTCTCGAAGGCGCAGTCGAGGGCCCGGAAGGCGACATTCCTATCCGGGTTTATCGCCCCACCGAAACAATACCCGCCAAAACGATTGGTGAGACGGCCCCAAATGCGGCTAAAAAACATCCAACTCTCTTATATTTTCATGGGGGTGGTTGGGTTCTTGGCGATCTGGATAGTCACGATGCCATTACGGCTGATCTTGCCAACCAGGCTAGGGTACAGGTTATCGCCGTCGATTACCGTCTGGCCCCTGAGCATGTTTATCCAGCCGCTTTAGATGATTGCTGGGCCGTCTATCAGGCCATAACAGAAAGCCCGGAAATCTTCGGAGCAGATAGTGACCGCTTAATCATCGGCGGTGATTCAGCTGGTGCATCGCTGGCTGCAAGCGTTGCACTTATCGCAAGGGACATAAACCTCCTCGGTTTTAATGCACCGTCTCTCAAAGGTCAGCTGCTGATATATCCAGCTCTGACAAGCGAAAATCTTCCTTCACGCACCACACAGGCACAAGCACCGCTGTTCAGTACGCCCGACTTGGATAACTTCATTGACTATTATCTCGGGCACAAAGCCACCGAAGAAGATAAACAGGATTTCAAAATTTTCCCGGCACAAGCTGGCGACTTTTCAAAACTTCCAACTGCCTTCATCAGTGCAGCAGAGCTTGACCCCTTGGCCGACGATGGCCCTGATTATGCAGACAAGTTAAAAGCCACTGGCGTTCAGGTAAAATCCCTTGTCGAACCGGGCCTGATGCATGGTTGGCTGCGGGCCCGCCACAGTAGCCCAAGGGCTGCCAAGGCCTTTGCCAGAATTGTGCAGGCCCTTAGAAACCTATCCGCATAAAACGTCCACTCCTGATTTCTGCATATAGCCTGACGTTTTTTCTCAGCGCTTGGTGTCTTTTTTACGCACAAGTGTCATGCCATCCGAAAAGGGAAGTGTCACCATTTCTACCCGTTCGTCTTTGACAACAATTTCATTCAACTGGCGAATAGCGTCTGTAATCGGCTCTTTCACAGCAGTCTTGGCGACGTTTCCATACCAAAGCACATTATCAATCACCAGCAAGCCATCCGGCTTCAAAATCTTGAGACAAGCCTCGTAATATTCAGGATATCGCTCTTTATCCGCATCAAGAAAAATCAAATCGAATTCAAGCCCTTTATCCTGCAGTCTCGCAACTTCTGCCAAAGCATCACACAAACGGAGTTCAATCTTGTCTTCGACACCGGCTTCGAGCCAAAAAGCCTCGGCAATGTCAGTGAACTTCTTTTGATTATCCAGCCCAAGCAATACACCATCATCGGGTAATGCCTTGGCCATGCACAAACTGCTGTAGCCGGTGAAAACACCAATTTCCAAAACAGATCGGGCTTTTAACATCCTCACAAGAAAGAACAGGAACTGCCCTTGTTCCGGACACACCTGCATATGGCCGAATCTCATTTGCAATGTTTCAGCTCTCAAGCGGGCGAGTAACGCATCTTCGCGCCCCCCAAAGCTTATGAGATACTCCTGCAACTCATCCGTAATAGAAACATGGCGAGAATTCATAAAAAAATTCCATTGTTTTCAAACATTCACGACACCTTTTACCATAGCAACGACCTATTTCGACAAGCATAAATTACAGTGTCGCAAACGTCGATCTGCCTGTCGTTTTTCAAGGCGACCACGAGACATGGTTTCATAAAATCAGCTTTAGTAATGAATTTAAAAATGACAACTCCTCCAGGTGTTTCATGAGATTAAAATCTTGATTTCATGAAAATAATTGGGAAGTCGGTCCGCGCAACTTTACGTCCCACAGCGCAAATCCGACGCTGCCCCCGCAACGGTAGGAGAGGAATAGAGACCACAGGATATCCACTGGATCAAACTCTGGGAAGGATGTGATCTCCGCCATAAAGTATGGCCCTCTCGAGCCCGGAAACCAGCCTGAGGCAAGTCTAGAAGTCGCGGTGGGCGATTGGAACGACCTGTTGATCTCTAAGCAGCATAAAAGCGTGCCAGAGACAACGCTGTTCCCTTCCCCGTCGCTCGTCAGAATTTACTGCTCAAAAATGATATTTGAGTGGTGCGCTTGTTGCTGGATAGGACCGAGAGATGACTGTATCAGCCCACGACATGATGTTTGATCTGCTTCGCAGTAAAAAACAGAACTATAGCCTACCGCGAGAGTTCTATAACGATCCGGATTTTTTCAAACTTGATATGGAACACGTATTCGGTAAGTCATGGATTTTTGCTGGTCTGGTTTGCGACATCCCCAAACCCGGAAACTTCTTTACCCTATCAATCGGTGACAATCCTCTGGTTATTGTCAGAGACGATAACAGCGAAATCCATGCGATCTATAACACCTGTCGCCACCGTGGATCCAAAGTCTGTCTGGAAGAAAAAGGCCACACCGCAAAACTGGTTTGCCCCTATCATCAATGGACATATAATCTTGACGGTAATTTACTATTTGCCGGGAACATGGGCGAAGGCTTTAACCCCGCAGATTTCCCCTTACGGAAAGCCAATATCGGCATTGCAGGCGGCATGATCTTTGTCTGCCTTGACGAAAATCCCCCCGCATTTGATCATTTTAAAGAAGCTGTGGAACCATTTTTGAAGCCGCACGCGCTGGACAAAGCCAAAGTCGCCCGCGAAATCACCATCAGCGAAAAAGCAAACTGGAAGCTGGTAATCGAGAACAATCGCGAATGTTATCATTGCAATGGCTCACACCCGGAACTTCTGAATTCACTTCTCGAATTTGACAATACCGACGATCCCCGCGCAACCCCTGAATTCAAGGCACTGGTCGCCAAAAAATCCAGTGACTGGGATGCTTTGGGCATCGCTCATGAAAGCACCCCGCACAATCTGGAATACCGTGCTGTCCGTATGCCATTGGCAGAGGGCATTCACTCCATGACCATGGATGGTTCAGTCGCCTGTCAGAAGCTCATGGGGGATTTAACCGATCCGGATATGGGCTCGATGCGCCTGCTGCACTTGCCAAATACCTGGAACCACTTCATGGGTGATCATTCCATTGTCTTCCGCGTGATGCCTGTTGGGCCACAAGAAACATTGGTAACCACCAAATGGATTGTCCACGAAGATGCCGAAGAAGGTGTGGATTACGATCTGGAGAAAATGGTCAAAGTCTGGAATGCGACCAACCATCAGGACAGAGAATTGGCCGAAAACAATCAACTCGGCATCAATTCCAAAGCTTACCAACCCGGTCCCTATGCTGAAGGTGCCGAGTTTGGGGTTATCAACTTCATCAACTGGTATAGCGCGCACATGCTCGGCAAGTTGTTTGATCCTGCCAAACTCCAACTCGCTGCCAGCGAATAAACACAATATCTAAAACTGTATCGGTACGAGGGCGCAAGGACTGCGCCCTCTAGAATCAATAAAGTCCATAAGGGCAACTATAATTGGGGAATCTAAAATGGCTGACATGGCTGTTAAGCAGGCTATCAGAGATTTAAACACAACAACGCCGTGGGATAGCCACTCTCAAATGCTAGAGTGCGTGATGATTCTTCAGGACACACATGATGTTAAAACTTTTTGCTTTCAAACCACGGATAACAGTTGGTTTCGTTACCTGCCCGGGCAGTTCATCACCATTGAACTTGAAATTGATGGCAAACCCGTTCTCCGCACTTACACCCTGTCTTCCAGCCCATCACGTCCCTTGTCAATTTCCATTACGGTCAAAGCAAACAAAGACGGTTTTGCATCTCGCTGGCTGCATGAGAACCTGAAGGAAGGCGATAAGATCAAAGCCCATGGCCCAGCTGGTCTCTTTACTTTGCATAACCATTTAGCTGATAGATATCTGTTTATTTCCGGCGGTGCTGGCATTACCCCAACGCTATCCATGACACGTTGGCTTTTTGATCAGGGCACCCATACAGACGTGCATTTCATTCACTGTGCTCGAACGCCTTCGGATATCATTGCACGTCGTGAGCTGGAAAGTATGAGCGCACGCGTCAGCGACATCAAAGTCGCCTATGCTTGTGAAGAGCCTGATCCCTACGGTGCCTGGACCGGATATACAGGACGCCTCAATCAATTGATGCTAGAGCTGATTTCTCCGGATTATCAGGAGCGGGAGATTTTTTGCTGCGGACCAGCTCCTTTTATGCAGGCCGTTCGTGATATTCTCAATGCAGCAGGCTTCAACATGGACCAATACCATGAAGAAAGTTTTGATGCGCCGATCATCGAAGAAGAAGACCGTCCTGATCATGATGACGTTATCATTGACGATGATGCAAAATCATCCGTTAGCTTCATAAAGTCCAAAAAAGATACGCGGGTTCAAGAGTCCGATACCATCCTGAGCGCGGCCAAGAAAACCGGCCTTCATATTCCGAGTGCCTGTCAGTTTGGTGTTTGCGGAACCTGTAAGGTTAAGAAGGTCTCCGGCGAAGTTCACATGGTTCACAACGGCGGAATTACCCAGGAACAGATTGATGACGGCTATGTTCTTGCCTGTTGTTCCAACCCGCTAGGGGACGTTGTTATCGACTTCTAAGCTCTCGTTTGTAACAGAGATGGCCTCGGGTGAGGTCACCTCTGTTACAACAGCAAATGCCCTCGTGCAAATATCCAGGCCTCTTTCGTGACCGACAGTCACAGGTGTTTTCCTATCCCTTTGAGAATTTTCTATCGTCTCTTCAATTTTCTGACGCTATTGTACTCGTAAAGGCATAAAACAGGGAATTGAGACCATGAAATTACTGCGTTACGGCTCCGTTGATCAGGAAAAACCCGGATTATTGGACCAGCAGGGAAAAATCCGTGATCTTTCCGGGATCATTGATGATCTAGATGGTAGAAACCTGAGCTCTCAAACCCTTTCAAAAATACAAAAACTGGATAGCAACTCCCTGCCCTTGGTAGAGGGCACGCCAAGAATAGGCCCTTGTGTTGCCAACGTGGGCAAAGTCATTTGCATTGGCCTGAACTATCATGACCATGCCAAGGAAGTCGGCGCGAAACCAACGCCGGAACCACGCATTTTCATGAAAGCGACGTCCTCAATTTCCGGTCCCTATGACAATGTTGAAATACCGAGGGGCGCAGAAAAGACGGACTGGGAAGTCGAACTTGGTGTCATCATCGGCAAAAAAGCAAAATACATCGAAGTTGATCAGGCGATGAATCATATCGCAGGGTACTGTCTGGCGAACGATGTGTCAGAGCGCGATTTCCAAATGCATCGATCCGGACAATGGGTAAAGGGTAAAAGCCATGACACCTTTTGCCCCCTTGGTCCATGGTTGGTCACTCCTGATGAAATTGATGATCCACACCAACTCCCGATTTGGTTGGAAGTTGATGGCACTCGTTATCAAAATAGCTCAACAAGCAACCTTGTCCATCGTATCCCGGAAACAATTGCTCATCTTAGTCATTTGATGACGCTTTTACCCGGCGATGTTATTTTGACAGGAACGCCATCTGGTGTAGGTATGGGGATAAAACCAGATCCGCTTTTCCTCAAACCAGGCATGACAATGGAACTTGGGATTGACGGCCTCGGCATACAAAAACAAACCGCCATTTCCGCATAGAAACTTTGCAAAGATCACTATTCGGGCTTTCTATTGAAGAATTTTAAACGCATCAAAAAGATGTGATCAGGAAGTTTGTGCTTCCGTTTTGCTCTAAATCATATAAATACTGGCATCCAATTGAATATAAGACCTAATTGAATATAAAAATGAATAGGCATAAGGCTCGCTAGGCAATCGAGCCCATAAAATTGGATCCAGTGTTGATAACGACCTTGAAAAAACTCCACAGCTATTGGAGTGAGAAAAAAGAGCATCGGCTCTTTCCTGCCCGAAAGGATCTTGATCCTCTCGATTTTCACTATGCTCTTGGTAATGTCTCTCTAATTGACGTTGAGCGAGACGAGAATACGCACAATCCAATCTACAGAGTTCGTTTACTCGGTAGTAATATTCAAGAACGCATTGGCAGTTCTTTCATCAATCGCAATCTGGATGATTTTCCAGAACAAGATTCCCTATACAAAATGCGTCTTGCCTATAAAAAGGTGCTCGATACTAAAGAGCCCTTGGCTTATCCCAGTTTCTTTAAGTACGGCGAAAAAGAACAACCCTTTGTGTGCTGTATCTGGCCACTTTCTAGTGATGGGGAAAAGGTTGATATGCTGCTTTGCTGTCGTGAGCAAATTTTTGACAAAGCGTTGGTTCCAAATCAGGACCACCTCACGAGAGAGCCAGAGATTTGGCCCTATCAACAGTGGGGTAACACGCCTCTATTTTCTGCTTTAATGCACTAAAAACCATTTGCTAGAATGATCGCAAAACAAAAAGGCTCTGAACTATCTGTTCAGAGCCTTTTTTAGTTCAGGATAACAATCGAACGTTACACTTGAACGCTCTCTATTCCCTATTCAACAATCAAATTCTGATCGTCCAGCAACGTCTTGATTGCATCATCGGACGACCCGCCATTCAAGAGATTGACATTATCCAAACGGATTGTCGTGGTAACATCACTGCCGCCAACACCATCATGATCTATTGTCAGGACGGTATCCCCACTCTCTTCCGAGAGAGACAGGTAATCTTTCAGCGCAATTGCCGTAGAAGCATTATTATTCCCAACGGTAAAGCCGCTAAGAAGAGCACTCAGATCAATGACGTCCCCTTCAGACGCGTCGAAATCAGTAATGGTATCATTGCCCCCAACACTATCAGCTTTGAAAACAAAGACGTCCGCAGCATCGCCACCTGTCAAGGTATCGTCACCAGCACCACCAGACATCCTGTCTTCATAAATACCACCGATAATGATGTCATCACCTTCCCCGCCATCAATAAGACCTAGAACTTGTCCACTGGTATTACCGTTCGTAAGCTCAATAGTATCATCCCCGCTATGCGCATAGATACTACCTTCAATTGTTGCATCACCAGACAGCTTGATCGTGTCACCACCTTGCGAAGAAACAACGTCGCCTTTAACCCTTGTATTATTGATAGAATAAGAAGACATGCCATGAGATGAATAATCATATGTATGAAGTGTTGACACATCTCCACCATGAACGTTGCCGTCTTTTCCAATATTGGCTGGAACAAAATCTCCGTCCCAACTCCCGCCGACAACATGCATTCCAACAGGTCCGGGAACAGGATCGACATCTGTCTTTCCATGAATATCGATGACGAGTTCAGCGGCACTCTTATCCCCATCCCGATCTTCCACGGTATAGGTAAAGGTTTCTTTTAGAAGATCGCCATCGTTAAGATCATTGACGACCGCCTTGGTATTATCCAGTTCATAGCTATAGCTGCCATCAGCTTTGACTGTCAGTGTTCCATAGAGACCTTGGACAACCATGTTGTCTGCATTCGCCCAGACAATGGACCTGAAGCCATCTGCACCCAACTTGTCTGCATTACCATCGGTACTATTGCTATCACCTGAAGCTTCGTCATATCCGGTAACAACATTTCCTGTCGCCACCAAACCGTTGTCTTCGGTGACACTGTCAACATCATCAACGGCTTCTGGTGCGCTGTCTTTGACATTGATTTTGATATCAGCCGTTGCTGTATCGCCATCACCGTCAATTAGCTTGACCTCAAACGTTACAGGCAGTGTGTCACCGTTTGGATCATTATGATTCAGGGCTTTATACTGACTGTAAACGTACTTGCCGGATGTCGTGTTAAAGACCAGCTTGTAAACCAAATCTCCTGTTGGTTGACCGTTAACCAATTCACGACCCTCAATGGTAATATAAGGCCTGGACACAATTGGATCAGCAGCGACAACATCCACACCGTTGGCCTTAAGAGTTGACGGACCTTCAATTTCAAATTTGTGACCGTCAACATCCGCACCTATATCAAAGGTCATTTGCCCCGTTACCGCACCACCAACAGGTCCGTTACCAGCATTGGCACCATCAACATCAATTTTCAGGTTAAGATCGCCATAATCCGCATCAGAATAAGGGAAGCGCAAATCTTCCCAGTTATAGTTACCATCGTGATCATTATCATAAACATGCGCAGTACCGTCGCTGTTCAATCTTGGGTCTGAGAAGTAGGCTGGCTCTCCAGCACCTTTCACTTCGTCATTACCAATGAATGCTGTCCATTTACCATTGACATTTTTGAAGGTTACAGAAGCTCCATCCTTGAAGTATGCGCCATTGTGATCCACACCGTCAGGTACAGTGAAGAAACCAAACGTTACGCCATCTGGATAGTCTGCCTTGTTAATAATGGCACTGACATCATCGCCAACATTAAAAGTATTTGAGTGTGCATCAGCCAGAATGATCTGTCCGCCAATCGGATTACCGTTTACATCAGCAACGAAGAAACCAATGCTGCTATGGTGTCCAGCATAGGATGTTTCAGCAGACTCAATGTTAATTGTCACAGTATCTTCTGCGTTGTCGAGATCATAGACACCTTGAACAAAGTTATCCTCATCCAAATCCGTAGTTGCGTTCTCAATAACCGGACCAGAATCAGCCACTTCAACAATTAGCTGGCCTTTGTCTGTGTCCCCATCACCATCAGTGACCTCATACTCGAACACAAGTTTCAGGGCTGCATCCAGTTTCGCACCTTTGTGATCCAGCGCACCAAATTGACGATAAGCGTAATCCCCCGTTTCTTTGTTCAGATACACGTCAAAAACAGCTTTACCATCAGCATACCCAACCAAGACCAGATCATCACCGTTCTCTGTCAACCAAACAGTAACCGGGTTACCACCTGAAGACAGATCAGCAAGGTTGATCGGATCGCCATTGCTATCAGTTACAGCATCCAAAGTAATTGCCGTAAATTCACCGCCATCAGTACCGAAATCAACATCGATCTCGCCCTTGGCAATAGCAGTTGCCCCCGGCAAGCTACCTTCGTCTACAGACGTATTAACTTGCTCTTCAACAACAGGTAAACTGTCCTTGATGTTAACAACGATATCAGCTGTCGCGGTATCTCCGTCACCGTCGGTTAACTTGACGCCAAATTTAACAGGCAGAACTTCGTCATTCGGATCATTGTGATCCAAAGCTCTGTACTGGCTATAAACGTATTTTCCGGACTTGGTATCGAAAGTCAGTTTATAGACCAGATCTCCATCCGCAGTCTTTCCTTCAACAATGAGCAGAGAACCTGAAACGATTGGTGTCCCTGCTGTAACTGTCTCACCATCTGAAATCAGATCGGACGGGCCTGTAATTTCGAACTTATGGCCGACAACATCTGTACCAACATCAAAGCTCAGTTTACCGGAAACAGCACCCCCAACAGGGGCATCCGCATTTTTGGCTCCATCGACCTTAATCTGTACATTGAGATCACTGTAATCTGCATCAGCATAAGGGAAGCGCAAATCTTCCCAGTTATAGTTACCACCATGCTCATTGTCGTAAACATGGGCCGTACCATCGCCGTTTAACGTAGGGTTTGAATAGTATGCAGGTTCGCCAGAACTTTTAACAGGAACACCGTTAATATGCGGCACAAGCTTACCATTCACATCTACAAATGTAACATCGGCACCGTCTGAATAGTCACCGCCAAGATGCCCGTTTTTATTGCCGCCATTCGGCACGATAAAGAAGCCAAATGTGGCCCCATCCGGGTAATCAGCCTTGTTGAAATTAACAGAAACATCTGATCCGACAGCAAATTGACTGGAATGACCGTCAGCAACAATAATCTGCCCCCCGATCAAGTTCCCACTGGCATCAGCAACATAAAACCCGATACTGTTATGGAAACCTGCCCGCGATACATCTGCTGATGTCACAGTAATGGTGACCGGGTCAGTCGCGTTTACAAGATCGTATTCGCCCTGAACAAACTTGCCTTCGTCCAAAGATGACGTTGAGCCTGTTATGCTTGGCCCATCGTCCTTGAGGTCAATCTTGGCTTCAGCATAGGGGCTAGCGTCCCCCTCGTCATCGACAGCACGATACTTCAAAACCAGCTGTTGAACGTCATTATGGTCTGATGAGCTACTACCATCGACATCATGATTAATCTGACCATACTGAACAAAAGTCATTTTCACAGATCCAGAAGACGCCGTTCCTGGTTGCCCAAGATGTACCGCAAAAACGGCGTTTCCGCTTGGATCAAGTCCCCAAACAATATTTGGATTTACATCGTCTGTATGAAGAGTAATTGCAACAGGTGCATCATCGCCACCTGTGTATAGGCCACTTGGCGCCCCATTATAGTCTTCAAACTCCAATGTTTCTGGGTCAACATCAACCGCATCCGTTGGTGTACCAGAACCATCCGTTTTAAAGTCAAAAGCGACGTCACCTTGCGCTTGCCCGATCACCGCGACATGTTCACCAATGGAACTATTGACAAGGGCAGCAGCAATGGTTGCGCTTAATGAAGCCTGATCGCCCGTACCAACGTCAACACCGTCAGTCTCGTCATAACTAAAGCTTACCTCTTCTACCGTGGGGGTATCTTCAATAACTTTAACAGTGTGAGTTGTTTCACTCTCAGAGCGGTTGTTATCTGTTGTTAGCTCTTCGTCTGTTGTATTTGTTTCTTCGGCAATTGCTTTAATTTTGATGACGGCATCACCACCACTCTGTGGCTCCCCATCGCTCCAACGTGATGAAGACCAGTCCTGTGGATTGAATTCAAAGTTAAGATCAACATTTTCACCAAGAGACGTCACATCAATCGTGATGGAATAGGTAGTATTAAGACCAACTGTGCCTGGTGCTTTCCCACCAAGACCACTGACCGTGTACTGTAAATCACCTAACTCAGGAATCCAATCTGATGGGATATTGCTCAGAATGATTGTATGGGTTTCTGACCCGTCATTATCGGTAAAGGTAACATCCACAGGCACGTCAACAATCGCCTGTTCATCAAAAATATTATCGCCATTATCAGACGGTCCGGAAATGCCTTTAAGAAGGTTAGCCAGCAAGTTTGAGCTATCGGAAGATAGATCCAATACTTTCCCACGGCCCAAGAAATCTATTAGGTCTTTATATGTATCTTTAACATCAGAAGTCACCATAAAGACAGGAACGACACCTGACGCCTCAAGCGCGGCTTTCAACTGAGCAAGTTCTGGATAGTCTTCGTCCAGGTCATTTGTCAGATCGCCGTCGCCGTCGTTTTTTCCGAGACGTAGTGCATCACCTGCTTTGTGAAAATCTGCATCCGTTGTAAGAACAACATATTTTGTTGCCCCTTCGCGGAACCCGAGATCTGCTGCATTTTTGGCAAGATTAAACAAAGCCTCAATTTGAGCTTCAGGGCCATCACCACCAGAACCAAGAGTGAAGGCATCAACTGCTGCTTTTACGGCGTCTAAATCAGCAGAAACATCCTGCGCATTTTTATAAACATAATCCCCGTGGCTTCCAAGACGATCAATAGCTTTATCAATAAAGCTACCTGCGCCCAGATGAACATCGGCTGAAAAATCACCATTCTTGATTTTACCAATTAAGTCGGCAACCGCCTGCTGTACATTAGGTACATCATCACTAAAAGAACCGGAAAGATCTTGAAGCAAATACAAATCGACAAGGCCATCACCGCCCAAACCACCCTCGTTGCCAAAGATCGGTTTGTCAGCAACGGCATCAATAACTGCAACGACCTCAACCGGGATTGAAGCACTTTCACCGGAATCCGGGTCTGAAATATTAGCCGTAACATTCAGTGTAAGATCAACATCAGAGTTTGTGTCCGGCTTGATAAATACCTGATCAAAGTCACCCGGCGTTATCGTTACAGGGAAAGGCCCACTATAGATATTCGCGGCATCAGAGCCCCCGATATAAAGCACTGCATTTTCAGGAAGTGCCTCAATAACAATAGAATCAAGTGTCTCGTTATCGGCTGGTGTAAAATTGAATTCCACCTGCATCGGCGCAGGTCCTTCATTACCAATATGTTGGTTAGGTCCCCAATCTTCGAAACCGCCCTCATAATCACGCGCCTCTATACCACCTTTTAGTTCACCAACGGCTGTCCCGGTTGTGATAAAGCTGACATCAAAAGTACCTTCGGCTGGATCAGTGATATCATCACCATTTGCGAATAATCCGAACTCAAGTTCCGTTTCACCAAGCGTTCCCAAAGCAGACAAGCCATCAATGACATCCCCCAGATTATCATTGTACTGACTTCCCCCGCCACCGGTTGGTCCGGCGTCAGCCCCCGCAGCAGTCTCTAGCGTTTCTCCTTCACCAAGGGCTTGCGCCTGACCAATCAAAAGACCCGCAGAAAGCTCTACACCCCCAATGACAAGAACAGGTGCATCTGCGCCTTGAGACTCTTCTACCAAGTTTTGGAAAACAATTCGACTGTCGGCGCTGCCATCGCCATTGGTGTCAAAGGTCAGAACAAAATCATTTCCTTCGATCAATGGCGTTGCAGTTGTTGCATCAAAGTTCAGAGTTGCTGTCTGCCCTTTACCAAGAGAAATATTCTTGGTTGCACCACTTTCCGGCGCCGTGATTTCCTGAATTTCAGCCCCCTGACCAACAAGAACATCACGACCTTCGTCACCTGAAAGATCCCCACCTGTGCGCTGCACGAGCTCAACAGCCATTATACACTCCAGTTCTGATTTATATGAGTGCTGCCCGACCCCCTGCCAGACAACCTAAATAGATTAGTTTCAACGGGGACGAGAATAGCCAAACCAAAAAGGAACTACAAATGACAAACCGATTAATACGACACACATATGTATGATTTTAATGATTTGTGTGGATTTTTTTCAATAAATAATTGGTTATATTTGGGAAATAAGTCTTATTTGTACGCTTTTGTTGAAATTAAATTCTACCCTTTGGATATATTCTTGCTGCTCTAAGGTTAACCCAGAATGAATCCACACCATTCCACAAACTTCTACCCCATCCATTACACCGAACAATTTCAACGACAGCAGATACAAAAAGAAAACCCATAAAAATAAATCCGTAAATCTTCTATAGGGGCTGCCCCATATATAAAAAAAGCATGGCTTCTATGAAGCCATGCCAAGAACAATAATTATGTAGCGTTACTATCACCCACGTCCACGATAAGGGGGAACACCCTGATCAGGGATCCAGATACCTTCTGGTGCCGGGCCAGATTGATAGAAGACATCAATGGGAATACCGCCACGTGGATACCAGTAACCACCGATACGCAACCATTTTGGCTTCAAAAGCTCTTCGATACGTTTACCGATGGAGACAGTACAATCTTCATGGAAAGCACCGTGGTTCCGGAAAGATCCTAGGAAAAGCTTAAGCGATTTACTTTCCACTAACCAGTCACCTGGCACATAGTCGATCATAAGGTGGGCAAAGTCCGGTTGTCCTGTAATAGGACAAAGGGATGTAAATTCCGGCGCTGTAAAACGTACAACATAACCAGATCCCTTTTGCGGATTGGCAACACGTTCCATCACGGCGTCTTCCGGGCTATCCGGCAATTTACTGTCTCCGCCCAGCTGGGTCAGATTTGAATAGATGCTTTCTTCTGTCATTTCTTTTCAAGCTCCAATGTTCAAGAGCGCCATCTTTTTTGTCTAGATGGCAAAATTATTAGTCGTGGAAGCAAGACGCAAAGAACCTATACGCCGCGTTCATTGCCCCATATCAAAACATGTAGTTGCGGCAAGACTGTCGCGTCATACCACGCGTCTTCAACCACTTTATCAATGAGCCACCGCATCCGATCCATAACACCAGACATATCAATTGTCGGTTCCGTCTCTTCTACTGTACCCGGCGTATGATTTCCGGGCTGAAGATACATCCGTAACCGTGGGAAACGCCGATGCACTTCTTTGGCATAGGCATAGTCTCGATCATCAAAAACAACCACCTTCATGATGGTTTCAGTATCAGAACCAGCCGCAGCCACACAGTTTGCCAACAAATCCCAATCAGTTTCCATTTCTGATGAAGGCGGTTTGGGGCTCAGCGTTAGGTTATCCAGCTTGGAAAACCAATCTTTGACCACACTCCCCTGTGTTTCCAGGGCAAAGCGATAGCCTTGCTCGTGTCCCAAATCAACCAAAGCCCCAAGGGGTTGAATAGCCGGGTTGCCCCCTGATAACGACACAAGAAGCGGCTTGCCACCAGAAAGTGAGGCAACTTCTGACATAATCGCAGCCGGAGACATTGGCTTCCACTGATCGCGAAAGCTTGAATCCACGGCATAAAGCGTATCGCACCAACTACAGCGGTAATCACAGCCCCCCATGCGGACAAAAACGGTTGGTAGACCCGTTAAAGCACCTTCGCCCTGTATGGTCGGGCCAAAAATCTCACTTACCTTTATTGTACGCGCGTTCGGCGGCGCATCGGCAAACACTTTCATGCCCGACGTGTTGTCGTTTGATGTGCCGGTAATCATGGTTTGTACTCGGCCCAGGTCTTGGGCGTTTCACTCACACGCAGGGCCGTAACTTCTGGCCAGCGTTCAAACGACCAATCAAAAAGATGCTTGGCCAAACGTTCGGCGGTGACATTATCATCCCCCAGCACCTCATTCAGATGACGGTGATCAAGGACATCATCAATATATTGTTTCAGATCACTTAACTCGAGGTAGTCGCGAACAAAACCAGCAGAGTTCAAGGTCTCGCCAGAGAGTTCGATCTCAACAATATAGTTATGCCCGTGTAACCGGGAACAGGGATGCCCTTCGGGAACCCCCATCAGCTGATGCGATGCTGAAAAGGCAAACTGCTTTGATATTCTATACATGCATCAAACTCCCTTGGCTTTTGCAACAGCTTCAAGCCAGTAATCAGGATCTTGATAGGTTGTCGGATCGTCCACCTTGGCAACATGAAAGGCTTCGCGGCGTTCCACACAGGTGCCACAGCGACCACAATGATGCTCATAGCCTTTATAGCAGGACCATGTTTCTTCAAAAGGAACCTTCAAACGGTGACCTTCTGCGGCAATGTCACTTTTGGGAAGATGTACAAAGGGTGTATAAAGCTTGACCGCCGCATAACCATCCAACGCATGACGCTGCATTTCTTCAAAAGAATCAATAAAGGTTGGACGGCAATCGGGATAGATAAAATGATCGCCCCCATGTACTGCAGCGGCAACAGCATCTGCATTCTCGGCAGCTGCAGCACCAAAGGCAATTGCCAACATAATAGCATTGCGGTTCGGCACAACCGTAACCTTCATACTTTCTTCTTCATAGTGCCCGTCCGGCACATCAACATCATCCGTAAGGGCAGAGCCAGACAGCAAGGCACCTACATTGGCAATATCAATAACATTGTGCGGAACACCAAGGCGTTCTGCACAACGGCGGGCATAATCGAGTTCTTTCTTGTGACGTTGACCGTAGTCGAAAGAAATCAGGCGCGTTAACTCAGCCTCCGCAGCAACCTTGTGCGCAAGCGTAACCGAGTCCAAGCCACCTGAACAGATGACGAGTGTTTTCATTCGTTCCAATCCTTGTTTTTCTACCGGGTAGGCTGCGACCGGGGAGCCTGACATTGCGCGGATGGCTCCAGTTTCGATTTAAATCGCGCCCCCCGATATACCCCAGAAGAAGAAAAAAGCAAAGGGCAAGAGCAATTCCTTAATCGAAGACCACCTATGCGAACGTCATAGGAGCAACAATGTTTTTTTAAGATAGAGCTGAGAAACAGATAGAAAAACAAATGAACATGGCTCATAAACGGGACCTACTTCCTTCATAATACCCAAAGTCAATATCACCATCTGTGGTCCTAAATAAAATTTCATACTGGGCCGTTGTCCTCTTGCAATACCTATGGTTATGATACTTTTTTGCTTATCTATCCTCCCCTTAAATCCTCGAGGCCATTATGGAACTTAAAGACCCCTCTTTGTTACGTGATAAATGCTACATCAATGGTGCATGGGCTGATGCTGACAGTGGCGAAACCTTTGCCGTTACCAACCCGGCAAACGGTGATGTTCTGGCTTCCGTTCCCAAAATGGGAGAGACAGAAACACTTCGAGCCATTCAAGCCGCAGAGGAAGCCTTTGGCCCTTGGAAAGACAAGACCGCCAAAGAACGTGCGCAAATTATGCGTAAATGGTTCGAGTTGATTATGGAAAACCAAAGCGATCTTGCTCTACTGATGACCCTTGAACAGGGAAAGCCGCTGACCGAGGCGATGGGGGAAGTGGCCTATGGTGCAAGTTTTGTTGAGTGGTTTGCCGAAGAATGCAAACGCATCTATGGCGACACTATTCCAGAACACTTACCCGGCCGACGGCTCGTGGTGACGAAAGAGCCAATCGGTGTTGTCGCCGCCATTACCCCGTGGAACTTCCCGATCGCTATGATTACCCGTAAATGTGCCCCGGCGATTGCTGCGGGCTGTACCGTTGTCATCAAACCCGCCGAAGACACACCTTTAAGCGCTTTTGCGCTGGCCGAGCTCGCTGAACGTGCTGGCATCCCCAAAGGGGTTATGAATATTGTTTCCGGCATTCCACAGCAAATCGGCAAAGCATTGACCGAAAGTAAGGCCGTCAGAAAGCTTACCTTTACCGGTTCCACACCTGTTGGCAAACTCCTCATGAAACAATGTGCCGACACCGTTAAAAAGACATCTATGGAACTCGGTGGTAATGCCCCCTTTATTGTTTTCGATGATGCAGATCTGGATGCTGCGGTCGAAGGCGCAATGATGAGCAAATTCCGCAATGCAGGGCAAACATGTGTCTGTTCGAACCGGATACTTGTTCAAGAAGGTGTTTATGAAGCCTTCGCAGAGAAGCTTGTTGAAAAAACGGCGGCTCTGAAAGTTGCCCCTGGGACTGAAGACGGCGCACAACAAGGCCCGCTTATTAATGCTGCGGCGTCGAGCAAAGTCAGCGAACTTATTGAAGATGCCCTCAGCAAAGGTGCAAAAACCGAAATCGGCGGAAACCCCCATGATCTCGGCGGAACCTTTTTTGAACCAACCGTGATCACCGGTGTTACCGATGACATGCGCATTTTTAGTGAAGAAATCTTTGGCCCAGTCGCCCCTCTCTATAAATTCAAGACCGAAGATGAAGCCGTTCAAATGGCAAATGATACGCCTTTCGGTCTTGCAGCTTACTTCTACAGCCGGGATATCGGACGTGTATGGCGCGTCTCTCGCGCCTTAGAGTACGGTATCGTTGGCATTAACGAAGGCATCATTTCCAACGAAGTTGCTCCCTTTGGCGGCGTCAAGGAAAGCGGTGTGGGTCGCGAAGGCTCCAAATATGGCATGGAAGACTTCCTGGAGATCAAATATCTCTGTATGGGTGGCATTTAAATATTCCACCAACTGCCCAAAAAGCAAGCAAGGAGCTAGATGGTTCCTTGCTTGCTTTAGATCTATAAGCTATTCCCCAAAAAAAACTCAAGCACGTGAGAAACGCCGCTTGATATAACCTAAAATACCAACAAAAGGAATAAGTATCAGGAACCAAAATTTCTTAAAAAATACTAATGCCATGGCTATCAACCCGGCTTTTCCAAACTTAACTCCAAATGCCCCCGCCAGAAGCCCCGCAGCTCCTATCGCCGCAACTTTGTCACCATCTTTAAAATCACTGTAGGTAGCATTTTCTCCAAACTCAAAAGAGTTGGCAAGGATCAGAGCTGTTTTTTCAGCTTCTTCAGGCATAACTGGATCAGCGGCATAAGTAATTTCTTCATATCCATAACGCCCCAGCTTATAAACAACCATGTTCATAATAGGATCTTCATCGCCAAAACGGGCTTTGACCGCATAGTAAGCAACTGCCTTGTCTTTGGAAAGGCTCGGTGAAACTCCCCAGCCAAGAACTTCTATTTTCTCACCTATCAGTTCTGATTGCTCTTTTGCCCCTCTTACGTAGGCTTCCATAAGAGCATCGGCATCCATATCACCCCAATCATCCATGCTGACGAAGCCATCTTTATATGGAACGTAGTAAATCCCTCCCTTCTCAGAAACCCAGATGCCTTCAACAGTCGGGTCAGGTTCGCCGGACACTTCGGTCAACGTCGTATCAAGTCCTTGTTGATCTGTGATAATCTCTGCATCAGCTGGCGCGACAATACTACCACCACTTCGCACCGGATACCTGTCAGCAATGGCAGAGAAAGAGATCCCTCCCCAAAAAAGACAAGATATCAATAGAACTGTATACTTCATGTCGCCCCCAACAGGTTAGATTAACGCAGATGCTTCTGCGCTGAGATCAAATAAGTTGAGATTGAACCTAGATGCTTTGACGTAAAACCACATACCTCAAACAAGGTACCTTTAACTAATGAATGTCCGGAGTTGGACATGTTGTATTAAAATCGTTGATTGATGTTCATAACTGCCAATAGTTTGTTATCTTATGCCTCCAAGTGATGCCTTTTCCAACATAAGAACAACCATATAAACGGCCATTGCAGCTGCCAGATGCTTTAAACTATGGCCACTTATGGCATTACCCAATAAGCTATAAATTTCAACATCAAAATACTCCAAAGCCTTTGCCAATGCATACCAAACATACATCCAGGCAAGATACTTTCCGGATGTATGTTTTGAGAGAGGATACAACCAGCATACCAGCGGAAGCGCGATCAAGGGGTAGAACTGAACCAAGATATAGGGCCTAAGATCTCCACTTCCGATGCTTTCCGTTTGTTGCCAATAAATCAAGGATGCAAGCCCAAGGAAGATGAGTAATGCAATGAGTTTTCCCGCTAGTTTTCGAGCCAAAAATACCTCTATCCGATCGATTAAAATTGCCCCGAATAGAGATGTAAAAGCCACCGTCATCGGTAATCGGTCCCAAAAGAGACGATCATTATCAGGGTTTGCGTGATAATAAGCAGAGCCTGGTGCAACAAAAGCAACTGATAGAAAAAAGATTATATAGGGCGAGATTTCTCCGATGCTCTGAAATCTTCCCATGAAATACAGTTTCTTTAACTTACCTAAACCGAGAACACCTACAATTAAAAAACCAAGGTTTGAAATGACATCGCCAAAATTTGCAATACCCAGACAGCTACGTGTATCAGCAAACAGATGGTAGAGTTGATCCTGAGGTAATTTTGGCACAAAAAACGTGCCCAAAAGGGAAAAAATAAAACTTAGACCTAGAATAAGGTCTCTTCTTTCCATCTTTTTACACCTCAAACTCGTGACCAATAGACAAGCACCCTGATTTAAAATAATTAAGTGCAGCTGCCACTACCGTATCTCTGTTACACAATGAAGAGTGTAATCCAGGCAAGACAAGCACCTGATCGCATCCAAGCAATCGGGCCTCGGCAACAGAAACCACCCCGTCATCATCCCCCGGAAGAAAGGGGTTATAGCCCTCCCCATCTGATTTCCCGCCGGCGATTATAACAGTCTCACATTCAGGCATGGGTATTTTCTGCACAAAATCAGGCACCAGTTCCTGCCCGGATTTCCCGTAAATGAGTTTATACAAAGCCAATTGCTTGACCCACTCTGCAACGGCCGACCCCTGATTGGGCGGGGCAACCATCAGCAACCGCCCAATATTGATCTGTGCTTTCCATGAAGTCAGGTTTGCCAAAAGTTGCCTGACAACCAAGCCCCCCATTGAATGAGTAATAAACGAGACCTCTTTAATATCATTCCGTCGCGATAAAATTCGCGCCAGTTGATCGGCATGCTCATGGATAAAAGCTCTGGTAGAGGGATAGGTAATGGCAGCGACTTCATACCCATCATCCGCAAAGGCGCGTTTCATCTTCTGGAAGGTGTCTCCGGAACGCGTGATACCGTGGACCATCACCAGCAAATGTATGCCATCCGTTTTTGGATGAGATGGCGGCACAATTTGTTTCTGAACTTTATAATGCTCAAAAACGGAGAAGCAGTCTTCAAAGCTGCCCCACGCCTGACGTTTATCATCCGGGTCTAGTAACCGAAAATGCCCGCTGTACAAGTTGAACTGGATACGCCAACTGGCATAAATAAATTCGTCACGCCAGAACTGCTTCCCACCCAAAGTTGGCATTTGAATATTAAGGGGAGCACCGCTACTTGTTCGCAAATTTTCTGTCGCGAATTCCATCCCTTGGCGTAGGTATTTTTCGATGTTGTCAATCATTTGGCAGTACCGCGAAAGTTTTTATGACCTTTAAGCCCATTAAGAAATGTTGTGATCAACAGACTGCAAACCTCGTATGAAGATTGATTGATAACCACATTCAGCTTCTTTTTATCGGCAAGAGAAATAATCCCGTGCAAACTCGCCCAAAGCGTTACAGAAAGACGCCGTAACTCTTTTGAATCAATTCCCGAAAAAAGAGGCCGCAAGGCTTGGTCAATAACGCTCAGCAACATTGAAACACGTTGATCATACCACTCGGGTAAATCTTCTTCATTGGCAGGCATATGATCAAAGAGCAAACGCCACAGACTTCTGTTCCCGTCAATAAAATTTAAATAACCAATCAGCAACTTTTCCAGGTTTCTGTTAACAGCACCAAATTCTCTTACATCATCCAATCGGGTTTTGGAGAGATGATCATGTAACCGTTCCAGCGTCCTGCCATTCAATGTGAGAATAAGGGCATCAATATTGGCATATAGGTTATAAATCGTCCCAGGGGCGTAGCCGATTTTTTGTGCCACCTTTCGGGCAGAAAGTTCTGACACCCCGCCAGCCACGACCAACTCTTCTGCTGAATCAAGAATCATCGCTTTCAATTCATCTGGACTATGATCAACGCGACGCGCCATTAACTAAAGCCTTACGTATCAGTTTTAAACGATAATTATCAAAATAATGAACACCGTTCAAAATTCAAGAAAAAAATAACGCCACATACCAACTAAGGCATGTGGCGCTAGATTTATTCTATGGAACTGATCAGTTTAACGCGCTCAAATCCTTCGCAATATTTGCCGCCAGCACCGCATTGTTTTTTACAAGCGCTATGTTGGATTCCAAACTCCGCCCTTCGGTCAATTCAACGATCTTGCCAAGCAGATAAGGGGTAATTGCCTTGCCAAAAACCCCATCTTTAGTCGCACTGTTCAACGCAGATGCAATAACATTATCCATCTCGGCTTTATCCATGGCATGACTTTCAGGGATTGGATTGGCGACAACAGCCCCGCCCTGATACCCAAGATCCTGTTGCACCGCCAGCATACCGGCAATTTCAGATACAGACTGAGCTGTCAAAGGCGCATCCAAACCGGAATCACGGCAATAAAATGCTGGAAACTGCTTTGTTTGATAGCCAACAACAGGAACACCTCTGGTTTCCAGAAATTCAAGTGTTTTTGGCAAATCCAAAATCGATTTCGCACCAGCACAAACAACTGCCACAGGTGTCTTCGCCAACTCTTCCAAATCGGCCGAGATATCAAAATCGTTTTCTGCCCCCTTGTGAACACCACCGATACCCCCGGTCGCAAAAACGGAAATGCCGGCCATTGCCGCACAAATCATCGTTGCCGCAACAGTTGTTGCCCCGTTGCCTTTTTGCGCAACAATCAATGGCAGATCCCGACGGGATAGTTTCGCAACATTTTCGGCCTTGCCCAGCTTTTCCAACGCTGCCTCGTCCAGGCCGATACGGATAACACCGTCAAGCACAGCAATTGTTGCCGGTACCGCGCCTTGCGCCCGAATCAGGTCTTCTACCTCGCGGGCCGTTTCCACATTTTTGGGATAAGGCATACCATGCGCAATAATAGTTGATTCCAATGCAACAACAGCTTTTCCCTCGGCAAGGGCCTTCGCAACTTCAGGTGCAATATTCAGGTGTTTTTCCAATTTCGGATTCATGCTTATACCAATAGTTTATTTTAATAATTCAAAAGCCAATAGCGCCCTGAGAAAGATCTCGCAAGTTCTCAGATGTCGCGCCCTGATCTTTTACGGTGATACTTGCTGCATTAATACCCCGCTTCAGAGCGACATCCGGCTTATATCCCTCGGCTATGCCACTAAGTGTACCGGCAATCAGCGAATCACCAGCCCCCGTCACATCCGTGATTTCGACCTCAATCGCAGGGAAATGCTTAAAGCTGTCGCCTTCAAAAATATAGGCACCTTTCATCCCCGCAGAAATCACAACTGATTTTGCTCCCTTGACGCCAAGTGCAAATCCGGCTTTGACAATATCTTCTTCCGTTGCGATCGCCAATCCAACCAGCTCGCTTGCTTCATCCACGTTACAGAACAGAACATCCAGATGCCCTATAATGCTGTTAAGCTTTGTTGCTTTAGCTACAGAAACGGCATCTGCAACAAGTAATTGTTTAGAACTCCTTCGTTCCGCCAAGGTCTCCAGCACAGCAACAGGCATATTTGTGTCGATAAACCAGATCGGATAGGCAGCCAAACGATCCATCATACCAACAAACATCGCCGGACTGACATGGTCATAGATTTCCATATCAGCCAACCCAAAAGCCAGCTCTCCCCCAGGCTGCAAAACCGCCGTATAGGTTGCCGTTGAAAAGGTCTCTGATCTGGGAAGAGTTACAACATCGAGTCCTTGGGCAATAAATTGCTGTTCCAAAGCATCACCAGCCACATCCCGCCCCCAATAACTCAGTAATCCGGCCTCAATACCCAACCTGTTAAGATTCATCGCCACATTATGGGCAACCCCGCCAGGGTAACGGGAAACAGTCACCGGGTTTGATGTCCCCTGTCGAACAGTTGTGTGGCATTGAGAGCGAACATCCCAATGGGCTGCACCAATGCAAAGCACTGACTTGGTTTTCTTTTCCAAAAAATTAACTCGCTAAATAAGCTTACGAACAGTTACGGTAATCGTTTTACCCGGAAACACACCCTTAATGCCAGAAGATGTTCCCTCATTTGATCAATATCAATGTTTGTCACTTAACATTGTTTAATACTACAGATGAAAATGGCTTTTGATCGATCCAGTTATCTTTACGTCGTCATTTTCTGTACCTGTCACGTAAGCATCAACCAAAGAGTATCGCGTGAAAAGAAACGTAAAAAGAGCGACAGCAAAAAAGAGCGGATTCTCACCCCGCTTCTTGTCTCGTCGCGCATTTTTTGCGTTCACTGCTATTGTATCTCTATGCTTACAGATTCTTATTCCGCTGGAACAGAGTTGGGCAAACCCACCACAAAACCTAGACATAAACACAGAAGATGTGTTTGTGATCTGTACACCTAGTGGGCTCAGAGTTCTTTCATTTAACTCTGGAGATGATGGCCAACCAATCGAAAGTACGCTGGACATTTCCTGTCCAGCTTGCTCATTGGCATCGGTGACCCTTGCTCCTCTACCTGTCAATGATCCCGTTCTATACCAAACAAGTTTTGCTATAGCGGATAATTGGGGCGAGCTATCAGAAATATCCCATGATCGACCAGCGCCGCCACCTCCTGCCAGGGCGCCGCCTCTTTTGTTGATATCGAAAAAACATACTGAAGTCCTAATAAGATCAAAGACTGTGTAAACATATCGTTTCACAGTCTTTGTTTTTTTAAGAGCCTCAGAACCATGTCTTCTATCAACACAATGTTAATTCTGATCCCTTATCTTGGTAACAATCAACACGAAACGTCTGATACAACCATTTTGAAGCACAAGACGTTCAAACCGAAACAATGTTCCCGGATAACGATTTGGGACAACGATTTGGGACAACGATTTGGGGCAAGAAAAAACAGTCAGCGACAAAGCTGCCCAGCAATCAACACAGGCTCACTTCTACGTAAGTTGGAGAGAGAGTCTACAATTCAAAATAACCGTTTGTTTTGCTGCTGTTTCGCTTGCAATGATTATTGCTGTGATTTCCACCTTTCAGGTCCTTGTCAAACCAACCCTCATCGAAAAAAACCGGCAGATTACCGAAGAAACAGGGGCCAGATTGGTTACTGAGCTGGGTAAACACCTTGAAAAGGTCGAGACACTGACACAGTCAATTTCCGACCTTGCTGAAGTCCTCCCCCCTGATGAAGATAATTATCGTCTTCTTTTTCCACAACTACTCGGGAATGATAATCCAGACTCTGTGATTGCTGGCGGCGGTGTTTGGCCGGAACCCTATTCCTTTAACCCTTCGATTGAACGTCGCAGCTTCTTTTGGGGCAGAAACACGGCAGGTCGGCTTGAGTATTATGACGATTACAACGACCCGACTGGCAACGGCTATCATCATGAAGAATGGTACGTACCATCGCGCTACGCTAGTGAAAACCAGTGTTTTTGGTCAAAGTCCTATGTTGATCCCTATTCATTTGAACCAATGGTAACCTGTAGCGTCGCAGTCCGGAAAAAGAAAGAACATGTCAGCGTCGTTACAATTGATTTACAACTTGCGGGGCTCAGAGAATTCCTTAACAAAGCATCAGAAGAAATAAATGGCTATGTATTTGCTGTTGATAGGAACAATAAATTCTTGTCTTTTCCCGATCTTTCTCTCGTCAAAAAAGAAATAGAATCACCAAACGGAGATCTTCTCGAAGATTTCATTATGGCCAGTGACCTTGGAAGAGCTGAAGAGCATTTTTCCCCTATAAGTCTAGCCTTAACAAATTTGAACAAAAAACTTATATCAAACTTCAGGAGCACAGCGTCCTACAACCCGCTCAAGTCCATCGAAATTGCGCGTAATAGCTATCAAATTGATCGTCCAGAGGCTGAACTGATCATGGCCATGCTTGCGGATACACGGTGGGATGCACCCATAACGCCCGCGACACCAACCCGCCAGGAACTGCGCAATGATATTCTTCTTAACGAACCAGTATATGTTTCAACATTTTTGATTCCCAAAACTTACTGGAAAATTGTTGTTGTCACCCCTCAATCCATCGCCACTCATGATGCAGCTTCCTTCCTGAGACAGGCCATCATATGGTTGCTTGGGATACTACTGGTCGCCGCGACAGCTTGCTTTTTATTGCTTCGCTTCACGCTTGTTAATCCCCTGATCAAAATGAATAGAACACTCAACACGATACAGGCGGCGACACCAGCCAGCATCCCCGTCTTGCCTGTAAAAACACGGGACGAGCTCGGAAGCCTCGCAAACTCAATCAACAAAAGAACCGAAGAAATACAACGCATAAACAATGTCTTGGAGGAAGAGATATCTGAAAGGCGTCGTATTCAACACGATCTCGAAATGGCCAAAGAAAACGCAGAAATTGCCAACAGGTCAAAAACACAATTTCTCGCCAATATGAGCCATGAATTAAGAACACCGCTAAACGCCATCATTGGCTTCTCGGAATTAATCTCTAACGGGAAGGAAAACAATCTGACCCTGGACAGATCTATCGAATATGCAACGGACATTCAAAATTCAGGGGAACATTTGTTAGAACTTATCAATGATATTCTCGATGTCGCACGCGTAGAAGTCGGGCAAATGGAAATGCGCGAAGAGCCCGTTGATATCAAAGCCATTTTTGCTTCCTGTATCAGGATGATGCAAAGCCAGGCCGTGAAAGGTGGCCTTACGCTAGATAGCGACACACCAGAGAACATACCCTATCTTTTTGGTGATAGAAGGCAACTCAAACAAATCCTGATAAACCTGCTAGCCAACGCCGTTAAATTCACACCCGAAGGCGGCACCGTAAATCTCTATGCAAATCACACCGAGACCAATGGCATAACACTCAGTGTATCAGATACAGGGATTGGGATACCCGAAAAAGATCTGGCACGGGTTCAGGAACCTTTTGCTCAAATAGAGAACACCTTAGCCAAAAAACACAATGGAACAGGCTTGGGCCTTACCATAAGCAAAGCCTTGGCAGAGTGCCATGGTGGATATCTGGATATTCAGAGTTCTCTCGATGTTGGCACAACAATCACAGTGCGCTTCCCCAAAGAACGTGTCATTGAACCCAAGACAGCCAAGATCAATTGATTGTTTTGTTAAACCCTGACTAAAACCTCCATCCAACCACAAGGTAAACAAGTAGGCTCAGGCGTAAGCTTGGCTCATAATCGACCAATAAAGCTTGCGACATCCCGGATAAATTGGTGTTTCTAAAGAAGGGTCGCTCTTTTCGGTTATAGATGAAGGTCGGAGCATCGCTGGTGGATTGGCAATCAAGCTAAACCCCAAATCAGGTAATCGGCTGTGCAGCGCACTTTGTTCTTCAGGAATATCAATACGCAGCTCTTTACCCGAACGCTCAGCTACATATCTTATCATCGCCAATGCAGTTTCACCATCTGGCGAAATCATTGGTCCCAAGTGATGTTGTCCCCGTTGAGGACTGGCAAGAACAAACCCGATGACTTCCCCCTGTTTATCCTCGGCAACGACAGCGTGATCTGCTTGAAGAAATCTCTGTTCCAATAATTCGCACCTTTTCGCCCCCAAAGCTTTTGCATCCAACCGGATAGCATCCTCCAGATCACTCCTGCGCATTGCTCTAAGAATCACGTCAGCAAAGGAATATTCAGAAGTCTTGCTTAAAAATTCTTTTGGCGAGCCAAAGAACTTTCTGATACGTTCAACAACCTCATAACCACATTTTCGGTAAAGCGGTTCACCTTCCTCTGTCGCGATCAAACACAATGTCCGCCCTTGTGCCACATCATGATCATGCAAGGCTTCCATCACAGCACAGCCATACCCTTGCCGTTGATGTTCGGGGCTCACCATGATCATCCCGATTGATGCCAAGTCTGTTCCATAGGGGAAAAAGGCACCTGTCGCGACGACACGACCAGCGGCATCACGGGCGCCCAAAAAAACGCCAACCTGGAGCATAATCTCCAGGTCTTTAATGACGTGTGTCCAACCGAGATCTTCAATCAGCGCATAAATTGCAGACACATCATCAGGTGTTAAGTCTTCAAAAGAAGACGCCTCAGGTCTATCCGTTAACATCGACAACAATGCGTCCCTGTATAGCTCCCTTCAAAATGGCAGATCCAAGATCTGGCAAATCATTGAGGGTTGCATGTTGTACCATCTTTTCAAGCTTATCTAATGGCAAATCAGAAACAACACGCTGCCAAGCTCTTTGGCGATTTTCAAAGGGCTGCATGACTGAATCAATGCCCAAAAGATTCACACCACGCAGCAAAAAAGGAATAACCGTCGCAGGTAACGCTGCCCCGCCAGCAAGGCCGACAGCAGAGACCGAAGCACCATATTTCATCTGTCCAAGAACGCGTGCCAACATGGCCCCGCCAACAGCATCAACACATCCCGCCCATATTTCGCTTTCAAGCGGTCGCTTTACTGTCTCGCTCAGTTCTTCCCGAGCAACGATCCGACTTGCACCAAGCTCTTTGAGGTAATTCGCAGTCTCTGGACGCCCGGTAACTCCGGCAACGCTGTAGCCAAGCTTCGCCAAGATAGAGGTAGCGACGGAACCAACGCCCCCCGCAGCGCCCGTGACCAAGACATCTCCCTGATCAGGCCTCATTCCATGATCTTCAAGCGCCATAACAGCCAACATTGCCGTAAAACCTGCCGTTCCTACTGCCATTGCCTGTTTTGTACTCAGGCCATCAGGTAAGGGAACCAACCAGTCAGCCTTCACACGTGCTTTTTGTGCATATCCGCCCCACCAGGCTTCGCCAACACGCCACCCTGTCAGAACAACTTTGTCACCAGCTTTATAGCGCGCATCGTCAGACTCTTCGACCGTTCCGGCAAAATCAATCCCGGGAACATGAGGATAGTTACGTACCAGACCACCGTTCCCCGTTATACAAAGTCCGTCTTTATAGTTCACAGTGGAATACTCCACCGCCACGGTCACATTGCCATCAACCGGAAGGCTGCTATTTTCCAACTCTTGAATCTCAGAACTAACAACGCCTTCTTCGGATTTATCAACGACGAGAGCTTTAAACATGATCATTCCTTAACAATCTAATGTGGTCGGTATGTATATATTAATGTCTTCTTGCGTGCTTATTGACGGGTTGCCTTAAGACAAAATAAATTGGAATGCCAAAAGAGTACTTCGCCCTGTTTACAACGGAAAGAAAGAATTTTGCACAAAGACTATGAGCAAGGATTACAGGCTCACTATTCCATCGGGAAAGAAGCAATCCGAGCTTCACGAGCACCATAAGGAGTCTGTACGAGAACAGTTTCATTATTTAGCCAATATTCCTTGGCAATCGTAGCAATGGCCAGAAAAGCATCATGCCGGATCGAATCACACCCCGATGTCAGCTTTCCAATCTGTCGTTCTGCCTTATCAAAAACCGTCCAATTTTCAAAAACACCCGTATAGAGCTTTTCAGAAAACAGTAAATGACAAACCTTCAGCTGTTGGCCCTGATCTTGTTCCGCCTGCAAGGCATCTCTGGCGACAAAATCGATGTCAGCATCAAGGTTTACATATTTTTCCAACCCACATTCAAAGGGGGAAGTTCCCATCGTCATATCATTTCCGTATGATAATAAACTACCTTCTACACGCTCTATCGCATTTGGGCAGCCCGCACGAATATCAAATGCTTGCCCGGCGGCCCAGATTTGATCCCAAAGTCTAAGCGCCAAATCCTTTCGATCCAGATAGATCTCAAACCCGCCCTGTTTTGACCAACCCGAACGCGCGACAACCATCTCATGCTCCTCAAAAGGTAGCATTTCAAAACGAAAAAACCTTATATCCCGAACCTGCCCTCCAAAAACTGCTGCCATCACCTCTTCAGCTTTTGGACCCTGAACAGCCAATGGATATACATCGGGTTCAAATACCTTCACATCAAGGTTATATCCTCGTGCAAGTCCCTTCGCCCAAAGCATCACATCACTATCTGCAATCGACAGCCAAAATCTGTCTTCTGCCAATTTTAAAATAATCGGATCATTTACCATTCCCCCATCCTCATCGACGAGGGGGGCGTAAAAACACTGGCCATATTTTGCTTTTGACAAGTCTCTACAAGTCATTAACTGCGTCAGACGAGCGGCGTCTGGGCCTTTGATTTCGACTTGACGTTCACAACTCACATCCCAGATCTGCACAGCATTGCAAAGATGTCTGTAATCTTCTTCCACGCTTCGAAAAACGGTTGCTAACAGCATGTGATTATAAACGGTATAGGCCGAGACCCCACACGCTTCAACGCGATCAGAATAAGGTGTTCGCCGCACACGTGTTGTCGGAGAAAGCGCAGGTATAGGGGAAAGCGCAGGTACAGAGGTCATATGTTCTTATTCCTTATACAAAACTCCAAAAGCCACAAAACGCTTAAGGACCTTTTCTTTTCCCGAAAAGAAAACAGATGCATAAGAACCTGTGAAGGCTTATAAGATTCATATCATCATCAATTATTTCGATAATAAAATGCGTGACCTTCCTCCCCTTAAAGCCTTGAGAGCTTTTGAAGCTTGCTACCGTCTTCGAAGCTACACACGAGCAGCCGAAACACTCAACGTGGGTCAACCTGCCATCAGTCACCAAATTCGAATGCTCGAACAAGATCTTGGCATAAAACTGTTTATCAAAAAGGGATCATTGATTTCAGCGACCAAAGAAGCCGATGATTATTATCAGGAGATATCTCAAGCTTTGGGTCGAATTGCAGATATCAGCCGTGATTTGCGCGACAGGGGAAATACCAAAACCCTTAATCTTGTGACCTATCCCGGCATCGCAGCCTATTGGGTTCTCCCCCATCTGTACGATTGTCGACAGCAAACAAAAAACCTGTCTATCAAAGTAACAACGACAGACCGCGACCATGATATCAATTGGGATCAGACCAATTGCGCTATTCTTTTCGGAACGGGAAATTGGCCCGGATATGAATGCCACAAATTGATTTCAGAAGATGTGCTCCCCGTGACAGCCCCCTTTTTGGCAGAACAGATTGCACCATGCTCTCCAGATAAAATACTGACGACGGCTCCTCTGATCCATTTGGAAGACAATGAAAGAAGGTGGTTTGATTGGTCAGACTGGCAAAAAGAATTTGCACCTGATGTAAAGCTACCAACGGATAGCATCTCTGTTACGAATCACGGATTGGCGATACATCAGGCCCTTCAGGGACAAGGCGTTGTTCTTGGCTGGACACAAATTATTCAGGATTTAATTGACGGCGGCGCCCTTGTTCCTCTCCATAATCAATCTTTAACATCAGAGCGGGGGTATTGGCTTGTCGCCCCCAAAAGCTTCTTTACCAGCGAGGCAGGCAAGATCATAAAAAACACCCTGGTTACCAATGAAACAAGATAAAATAACCATCTCCACTCACGCCCACATAGTCACCAACAAAAAAAGGAGGGATAAAAAATAGACGACAATGTAATAACAAACACGAACAACTTACATTTTACTTAATTTATTAGGAAATTATTCCTCTTTTAATTACAAAATTTTATCACTTTTTTTATACATTCAAGAAATAATAAGTTCGGGTCATCAAACAAAGATCAATAAAACAATTGATCAAAAGGAGACTGGAACTATGTCCTTTAACATCGGAAGTCGAATTTTAACAGCAGCAGCCTTAATTGTTGTTGTTACCTTTTCTGCTTTTATTCTCTATTTTGATATTCATCAAAGTAATGAAATCCGCACTTCGTTGAAATCGAAAGTCATTGAGACGGGACACTTGGCAACTGCCGGGATTTCCAACTGGATCGGCGGGCGAGAATTACTTGTCGAGACAGTGGCACAAAACATCCAGTCTGATCCAGCGCCTGAGGCCGTTCGGAAAACAATCGACAAACAAGTCTTCGCAGACTCTTTTCTCTTTACCTATTTCGGCAGTAATCAGGGTGTTATGATAATGTCTCCTGATGAACCCCTACCCGCAGATTATGACCCCAGAAAAAGACCTTGGTATACAAGCACATCTGAAACTAAAACCAGCCTATTAACAGAACCTTACGAAGATGCATCAACAGGAAACCTCATCGTAACTATGGCTGCACCCGTCCTAGAAAATGGTAAAGTTCTTGGAGTTGCTGGCGGTGATATCGAGATAACCGTTCTGGGCGATTTAATTCGAAGCGTTGATCTCGGCGGTATTGGATACGCTTTCCTAGTTAATGACCAAGGCACAGTTTTAATACACCCGGATAAACAATGGACATTAAAGCCAGTTGGAGAAGTTTACCCAGAAGAAACCCCCGAACTTTCCACAGATATGCAAAATTTTGCAGAAGGCTCTTCAAACCAGATCTTCGCCTTCTTTAAAGTAGAGGGTCTTCCCAGTGTAAATTGGTATCTTGGACTGGCAATCGATAGAGATGCGGCCTTTGAAAACCTTTCAAACTTTCGAGTAACCTCGATCATCACAGCAGTGATCGCTGTTATGGCGATTATTGGCTTACTTGGTGTTTTGGTCAGATTGTGGGTATCAAAGCCTGTTATTGCAATGACAGATTCCATGACAAATTTGGCAAGCGGGAATCTTGATGTTGATATTCCTGGACAAGAACGAACAGATGAAATCGGTTCTATGGCCGCTGCTGTCAATGTCTTTAAAACCAACGCCATAAAAATGGAAACATTGGCAAAAGAAAACGAAGAAGCAACCGAACGACATGCACGTGACCGTCGAGAAACGTTGAATAAAATGGCGGATTCATTTGAACAGTCGGTCCTGTCTATTGTTGAAGCCGTTGTTCAGGCATCAAGCAACACGCAAGATGTCGCCAGTCAATTAACAGCAAGTGCAGAAGAGTCCAACACAAGGACACAGGCCGTTTCAAACGCCGCTATTGAAACCAGCCAAAACGTACAAACCGTGGCTGCCGCAACAGAAGAACTTTCCGCTGCTATCCGCGAAATTGGCGTCCAGGTCACACAATCAATTAAAGTTACCGGGGAAGCCGTTGATGGTGTTAATAGAACCAACGGAACAGTAACCGAACTTGCCGGCGCCGCTCAACGTATTGGTGAAGTCGTGAAGCTGATTTCAGATGTTGCTGGCCAAACAAATCTCTTGGCACTGAACGCCACGATTGAAGCCGCAAGAGCAGGTGATGCCGGTAAAGGTTTTGCCGTTGTTGCTTCCGAAGTGAAAACCCTTGCAAACCAGACTGATCAGGCGACCGGAGATATCCAGACACAAGTTGACGGTATTCAAGGAGCCAGTACTCAGTCGGTTCAGGAAATCACCAACATCAGCACAACAATTGAGCGCATGAACGAATTTGCCAACGCAATTGCGGCTGCAATTGAAGAACAAGGGGCCGCAACACAGGAGATTTCTAACTCGGTGCAAAAAGCAGCTGCCGGTACGCAAGAGGTATCAAGCAACGTTGAAGTCGTGACAAAAGCGTCCTCGCAGGTCAGCGCCGAAGCAAACAACCTTTTGCAATCATCTCGTGAAATGCAGTCCATGGCCGAGAACCTTCGTACTGAGGTACAGAGCTTCTTATCCACGGTGCGTGAGAACTAATTTAAGTATTTAACTTATTCGGTTATTTAACTTTTCTGGGCGAAAGCTCATATCAAACAGGCTCCCTTCAAAAAACGGAGCCTGTTTTTGTATTCAACTTTGAATAAAAAATGAGACACTTAAGATCAGAAAAAGCTACTTCTGAGGAAACTCATCAAAGATCAGAGAAAAATCCAAAATTATTTTTACCCTTCTTCTTGATTGCATACATAGACTGATCTGCACAATTCAAGAGCTGTTCAGCAGTCGTTCCGTCATCAAGTGAGAAGGCAATTCCAACCGAGGCACCAACTCTGGCTTCATCGCCATCCAGCACAAAAGGAACGTTGAGTTGCTCAATCAAGGTCTCGGCAAGCTCTTTGACACCATCCCGGCTGGTCACTTCTTTTAACAGAATAATAAACTCGTCACCGCCAATACGCGCCGCCATATCTTCAGGTGTCAACAGCGCGCGAATACGGTCTGCAACCCCGACCAAAATGGCATCCCCCGCTTCATGCCCCAAGGTATCATTAATTGCTTTGAAACCATCAAGGTCAATAAAAAAGACGGCCGTCTTCTCACTTGTGTCTCTGTCTTCAGCTAAGAGGTCCTTAAGGTATTTCAAACAAAGGCGACGGCTGGGCAATAGTGTCAGAGCATCGTGATTAGCCAGGAACTTCATCTTCTGCTCGGCGGCCTGTAAATCCTCGGCAAGCCAAACCATCTCCTGAGCCTGAGCGGCCATGCGTTCCTCACTATCAATCAGCTCAGAAACCTGAATTTGTAGTCGCTCTTCAGACAAGCGTAATGCTTTCTCAGCCTCTATCCTCTTTTGAATGTTCAGCTGCTGCTCTTCAGCAATAATCGCCAATTCTTCCGCCTGTGCCTCCAGGCGTTCGCCAATATCACGGAAATTATGGCGTTCAATATCAAAGCGCTCCTCAGCCAGGATCAAAGCATCGTTCACTTTTTGCTTTGTTTGCTTTTCCTGACGCTTCTCAATCTCCTCAACAGAGGCCAAAGCCCTTGCAAGCAGGTCGTCTATCTCTTTGGCGGAAGGTTTGGTATCCCACCAGATCACATCGGAAATCCGGATTTCATCATCACTGGAAAAAACGGTGGCAACAAAGCGTGGCGCAAGCGTACGCAAGACATAGCTTTGATCACCAGCCCCCCGACCGAGAACAAATTCTTCAACTTCAAGCTCTACCCCAAGCTCCTCTTCGGGGTTACCGAACGCCAACATTACCGAAACTACCCCCACTGCCCTTTTGCACCAATGGATCCGACAGATCTGTTAATCTATGGTGGAGTGCTATTTCTTATGAAACCATGATTTCAATCATATGTAATTATAGTGTTATTTTTCTTATAGCACCCTGTCGTAACACATTTTGGTTAAAAAAGCATGTCCCTGCTTAAAAACATCAACTTAATGATCAGGGATACAGAATTCCAACACGTCATCTTCCTGGCTTTAGGCTGACTTGCTTCTTTTCATTCAGCTAGCTCTTGACCAAAAGATTTCCTGCGTTAAGTAATGAGCCCAGCAACTAATGCGTAAACGATAACTGCGTAACAACAGATAAGCATGATATCAGTATGACGATCGACCCAATTATACAAAATCAGACTCAAATAGACTCTGAACCTGGTTCTGGCAGCTCTGAAACACCAAGCAAAAAGTTACATGCGTTTTTAGAAGGCAACGTGTTTACCTGGTCGATCACAGTGCTCATTCTTATCAATGCTGTCACATTAGGACTGGAAACAAGCTCCAGCCTGACACCTTTCCAGACCAAGCTTCTTTACTGGGCTGATAAAATCATTCTGGTTATTTTCTCTTTGGAACTTGCCTTAAAGTTTTACGCCTATCGTCTGGGGTTCTTTAAGTCTGGATGGAATATTTTTGACCTCGCCATAGTAACGATCGCTTGGGTTCCGGCCAGTGGCGCCTTCGCTGTCTTGCGTGCTTTGCGTATCCTGCGCGTCCTACGGTTGATTTCGGTTGTCCCCCAGATGCGTCGGGTCATTGGGGCAATCGTTGCTTCCGTTCCCGGCATGCTTTCTGTTGTCGGCGTGCTTTCCATCGTCTTTTATGTGGCAGCAGTGCTGACAACCAAGCTCTTTGGTCAACACCCCGATCCTAACATGCAAGAATGGTTCGGCACGGTATCTTCCTCTGCCTATACCCTTTTCCAAATCATGACACTGGAAAGCTGGTCTATGGGTATTGTCCGTCCGACAATGGAAATTTTTCCCCATTCCTGGATTTTCTTTATTCCCTTTATCATCATCACCAGCTTTGCCGTGCTGAACCTCTTTATCGGTATCATCGTGGATGCCATGCAGACGTCACATGATGAAACGGATGAAAAGATAACAGAGATGGCAAACATCACCCATGAGGACCTTCGCACCCTGATCAACCGCTTTGAAAATCTGGAAAGCAAGATCGACCGACTATCTGATTCTGACAGTCAGCCATCTTCCAAAAGCTAAAAGACTAAGGAACAGTATTCTTGAAAGGCGAATTCTAGGATATCTCTTCAAAATCAGCCGTCGTATCGGTCAATGCGATTGCTGTACCGCCGCCTGAAAGTAACTCTATCTTTTCGGCCTTAAGCGCGCTCAACAGGGCCGTATTTACCCGGTACCGTTCTTGATAATAGCGTTGGCTTGGCACCCAATAGCGCAGGCCGATGACAACACCGCCATAGGTAAAATCATGCACGCCGATCTGGGCACGGGGGTCACTTGGCACCAGATCATCCCCCTCCAGAACATGCCGCAAAACATCGATAGCGCGGTCTGCATCTACGGATCCGGCAAGAGGAATACGGGTTTCCACAATCCGGTTGCTATGTGAATTGGTAATGACTTCGCCGACAATCCGCTTGTTCGGGATCGTAATGAGTTCTTTGTCCTCACCAATCAACTGGGTATAGGCCAACTTGACCTCGTGCACGACGCCGCTACCACCCTTGACGATAATGGTATCCCCGATGGTAAAGGGCCGCGTAAGAATAATAGAAAGCCCTGCGCCATAGTTGGACAAAGGTCCCTGTATCGCCAAAGTCGCGCCAAAAGCCCCTGCACCGGCCAGCGCAATAAGCGGGGCTGTACTGATCCCGAAATTGCCCAAGGTAATGATGATAACAAAGGCCACCAGAACGACTTTGACAATATTCCCGATAAACCCTGACAGCGTCTGATCAAACTCTTTGCGCAGGCAAAGCCCCGTGACCTTGCCACCGATCCAGCCCGCAATTTTCAGACCGATAATCAGGACAATGATTGCCCCAACTATCTGAAAGCCATAGGCCACCCCGAATTCAATTCCTTTATCAATCAAGGCTTCTGCTGTTTTGAGTTCTTCATCCATTGTCTAACAATCACCAAATATTATCTGACCGTTACCTATTCACGGTCTTAAATTCTTTGCCCCCCATCAAAGCGTGAAGTGAGGACAGCATCAACAGTTAATCAGCATTCCACAAAAATTGTTTGGTTTTTTGAATACATATTTAACTTCTTTCCAGCATGCTCTTGTTCGGGAATTACACTTTACCCCCGTTACCCATTGATTTGATATTTGCCCGTCACACGTTGGTTTCATATTGGAAAGTCGTTTTTAATGGCAAAACCTAAAAAGTTTTATAGCCCAAATTTGGGTGGCGGGGGTTTTGATGAAAGCTTTCAGGATCAATGTGACCCGCGCATTGCTGCATTTTATCAAATGTGGAAATCAAAGTGCAAAGATGACACCATCCCCGCCCGAAGCGATTTTGATCCTATCGAGATGGTTGAATTTTTACCCGGCATAACACTGGTCGATGTCGACACAGAGACTTTGGATCTGACCTATCGGCTGGTCGGCACAAACGAAGTTGCTGTTCGGGGAAAAGACCCCACAGGTGATCGTGTCAAAGAACATTTCCATGCAACAACCTGGGAAGATACCTGGGAAAATTACAGACATGCAATTCTGAATCAGGGCATCGTCTTCGACGATCTGGATATACCTAATGCGAACGGTATCATCGTTGGTGACGAAACAATATTTGTGCCCTTATCCCCGGATGGAGAGAAGGTGAATATGGTCATGCTGTACAGTATACAGAGAGGGCCTTCCAAGTAAGGTCTACCGTTAATATCTGGACAGAACAATGAAGCGCACGTCTATAAACCAAGACTTCTGGTCTATAAAATAATGCTTTTGGACTTTATCGCCTCGGAAAACTTGGATCGTAGACAGATCAGGTTAGAACGATAAAAATTAGGCCCCAACCAAGCCGCAAATTGCCGGCCAGTTTCATAGGCAAGCTCCGCACTTTTAAGGCTCGGGTTTGGCCCCTTACAACGTCTGGGATAATCAAACGGCAAGCCACGACGATAATCCTCATAGCCTTGTTGAAAAGCATCAGAGCGGTAGAGCTTATCGACCGATGTCGTAATAAACACCTGAGAATTACGAGAAGGTGAGTTGCTATTGGGTGAATTGCTGTAAGAATTCGAAGTATCACTCATCACTTAACTGCTGATTATTGAAGTACTGTAGTTAATTAAAATCGGCCAATCACAATTCAATATAGTATCACGCCAACCTTGTTTATAGAGGCAATATCGCCAATCTACTGAATTCGAGTGAATTTAAACATCCCCCTATAAGCATCAACAAACTTGATCAAGCCGATCATAAAGTAGAATTTGTCGGAGAACACCCGCTTTGCTATGCTCCACGCCTTTAGCGTACACGGCCTAGTTATCCCTTACTTTTAGACCTTTCGGGCCTGACCTTTAACGCCCACACCTTGGAGGAAGAACCATCTATTACGATATGCCGCTCTATCGCCCTCCGAGTGAAGGGAACAACCTGATCATACAGGCAACGCTTGGGTGCTCTGCGAATTACTGCACCTTTTGTTCCATGTACAAGACCAAAACATACCGGGCCAGACCACTGGATCAGGTCTTCGCAGATATTGATCAAGCGGCGCAGGAGTGGCCCACGGCAAATCGTATCTTCCTTGCCGATGGCGATGCCCTGACCCTGTCGATGGACAATCTGCGCGCGATTTTAATCAAGCTCCACGAAACTTTCCCCGAACTGACTCGCGTATCAGCCTATGCAACGCCGAAAAACCTGATCGACAAATCTGTTGATGAGTTACGCGAACTGCAAGCCATGAAGCTCAGCCTCGTATACATGGGCATAGAATCAGGCTCGACACAGGTCCTCAAGCGCGTGATCAAAGGTGCCTCGCACAAGACCCATGGCATGGCACTGGACAATGCCAACGCGGCTGGCTTGAAAGTATCCGCCACGGTGATCCTCGGGCTCGCAGGACAAGCAGGCTGGGAAGAGCATATTGCGAGCACAGCACAACTGATCAACGACCATCCGCCAACCTATCTCTCGACCCTGCAACTCACCCTTGATGAAGCCGCCATTGATGAATTCATGGCAGAGCAGGACGCAGGGTTTGAATTTCAGGATGATGACGCCATCCTTGTGGAACAAGAACAACTGCTCAAGCTTCTGGACCCGCCAAAGCCGGTTATTTTTCGATCCAACCATGCATCAAACTGTTTGCCACTGGCGGGCAATCTGCCCAGAGACAGGAACAAGCTATTGGACATTATTACTGCGGCAAAAGAGCAAACCCACTTGCGTCGCTCTCCCTTTATGCGCGGCCTATGATAAAAAGAAGCCGTGATAACAGGCTCATGATAAACGGATCTATGATGCAAAATCTCTATATGCGTAATTTGTGGTACTAAAGCTTTCATGAAAAATTTTCCCCGCCTCTCCTTCCTCTCCGTCAAGGGTGTCCCCACCCTGTCATGGAGTTCGCCAAAGCCATTGAATTTGCGACCTGACCTTGTCACCGTGATCTTGCTGGTTGTCGGCCTGACAATATTTGGTCTTGGCGAAGCCCTCCTGATCGCTGCGGGAACAGGTGTAAGCCCCTGGACCGTCCTTGCACAGGGTGTCAGCCAACAGGCGGGCTGGAGCATTGGTCTATCGACCTTTATCGTCAGCATAACCGTGCTGATCCTCTGGTGGCCGCTCAAACAGGTCCCCGGTATCGGCACCATCCTGAACGCCATTATTATCGCCCTCGTTCTGGAATTCGTCCTGCCCTACATACCGACACCTGACGCTTATATATCCCAGATCTTACTCACCATTCTGGGCATTCTGGTAACAGGCTTGGGCAGTGGTATTTACCTCATCGCCAATTTAGGCCCCGGCCCAAGAGACGGCCTGATGACCGGGTTGCAGCAACAAACCAACCTTCCAATCGCTTGGATCAGAAGCGGTATAGAGTTAACGGCCGTCATCGCCGGATGGTCCCTCGGCGGTGTCGTCGGCCTCGGCACCGTACTATTCGCCGTTTTGATAGGCCCTTCGGTGGCGTGTAGCCTGTTTATTCTGGATAAGGTGTTTGGTGGGGAAAGCTAAACTAATCTACGATCCGATTACACTCTCGCCAACCGAGGTAAATCGATGACTGCTTGCTCCACCACTTATATGTGAATGGAATGATGACCGCTCCAAAACCATATGAGAGTATATTCAAAGCACACCCCCTTCGTTTTGCGGCGAGTATTAGTGTCTTTTTGGCCATCACATCGCCAACACATGCGACGGTTGGCTGTAAGGTCATAGCCAATAAAGCCGAAGCAGAAAACGCCAATCTCTATCATGCCCCCAATGAGACATCAGAAATAATCCGGGAAATTCCACTGGGCGATATTGTGTTATATCCCGCCCAAGAATTGGCGCCACAGCAAACAAATAATTGGATCTGGGTACGACACGATATTACTCAAGAAGAGGTTTGGACTAGCGGAATTTACGGATGGATGAAGCCCGAAAACATCTCAGAATTCTGTGGATAGCTAAGTGCCAAGATGGCTAAGACAGCGTAGCTCAGGCCAATGGAACCGCCCTTGCTGCCCCCGTCAATACGGCTGGTGTCCTGCACAGAAGCCACTGTCAGATCACCGCCAACATCAGCATCAATTGACCCGTTGGCCTGAACTTGTGCGCCTTTGAGTGTGGTGTCATCCACGGATTCAGGGTGACATCATTCCCGGCCAAAATACGGCTATTGGTATGCGTCAGGCTATCGACATTGCGGTCCGATGCATTGGCAGAGATAGACCCATTGGCTGAAACTGTTGGGGTCCCCGTAATCCCGATACCCACAGAGGCCCCAACAGAGGCTGACTTGCTACTACTTTCGTGATCAAGTGCATAGGTACTTTGCGCGGCGGTAAGCGTAATGTCGTCCCCGGCGTCTAACGTGACATCACGACCTGCTGTGACCTGAAGCCCTTCGCCTGTAATGTCTTCACCGGCAGTGACCGTTACATCACGCCCGGCTTGTACCTGGGCAACACGGGCTGAAGCAATGGATTCAGAGGTTTTTTCTTTGGAGGAGGAAACACCCAGTGAAATCGTGCCGTTTACATAGAAAAGGGAGAATTTTCAATTATGATTTTTGTACTAACTGCTTAAATCTGGAGAGTACGTAACAATCATATATCCTTGATAAGCATTTGCGATATGCTTCATAATTAATGTTTCCATCTGAGACATTTAAATACGTAAATAATTCTAATGTTTCAGGGATGGCAGATAATCTTTGGTTCTCATATGCTTCTATAACTTTTTTTGCTAAAGGATGATGAATGAAATCTTCTTCATAATCAATTATCTGATCTGTTAAATCACACAATAAATAGATTATGGCTCCTTCACGAATGAGGCTTTGATCAATTTCTAAATCATCATCAACTTTGACATCCAAAAAGTCGTAACCATTAAACTCATCAGGGTCGATATAAACGTTCTGGTCGTTCGTAAAGCCATTTTCTATGATTAAATGGTAATAAAGCAATAACACCCAAGACATTGCTTTATTACCAATTTCACAATTATCACGGTTGATGATCATAACTCACCTTACCTTATATGTTTACAGGGTCATTCATAATAACATTAACAAGACGAGCTATTTTCTTACCCAAGATGGACTAGTAGGAAATATACTTACTGTTGTAGTTCCTTTTATGACAAACACATTCGTTGGCTGATTAAAAAAGCCGGATCCAAGGTTATTATTATAACCGGTAACCCCATTAAAGCGAACTACAGGCTGCCCCTGACTATTGCTTCCAAGAAATTCAACATTTCCATTACGAGCGGCATTTAGAACAATTTGAGCTTGGTTGATATTATCGAAATATCCTTTCTGACCTTCTTTCACCCACTCGGGGCGTCCCTTAATATGACGGTTCTGCCGTTGTGAAATTTTCGAATTCGTACCATTGAATAATTCTCGAGTTAATGCTCGCGCATCGTGTCTCGCACTAGCTACATTAATTTGATTTGGCTGAAAACTTGGATCTCGTACCATCAGTTCATTTTGCAGACGCTGAACTGATTGAACCTGCCTCAAAGTCCCTTCGACAAATCGAACTTCTTGATTTGTGTACGGCGCATGGGGGTCGCGTAAGACGGAATAACCACTTCGCCCTGTAATTGCCGTGATCTGGGTTTCTAATGAACGGATTTGAATCTGGTTAACACTACTTTGAGCTTGCTGAGCAGGTGTTAGAGCATTCCGACCTGAACGGGGCCTTCCTCCCCGACTGTTTGCAAGGATGATTTCTGCATCACCGTTATCTGTTGTCGTAATTGACGGTGCAATACCATTGGCAACGAGTTCAATTGTTTGTCCCCAAGCATCTTCAGGAGCAACGCCCATAACAAGTAGTAGTTGATAGTGTTTAAGCGCACCAATAGCTTCATCTTCAGAGATTGATCCCGCCGCAATTACAACTTGCCTCAGTGCATCTTCCCCTGACTGCGGTACAGTACCTATTTCATCTCCGGAACCCGGTTCGGGGATCGAGTTTATAAAGTCATCTTTGTTTTCAGGTAGCAAAACGTCTTTAACGGCCTGTAAACTTTCTCCAATGCTGTTGATAAGGTTTTGAGTACCCTGAAACCCGCTAACAACTTCCGCCAGGCTTTCCCCACTGACATAAACCTTTACCTTGGTTTTTTTGTCTTTGGTGATTTCCTGCGCTTTTTCGAGGGCATTGTTCAGGCCTTCGATACCTTGGCCCGGATTGGCACGGATGGTGATTGTGGCATCACCGTTCGGGGCCGCGACGGTGGCGCGGGTGATTTGTTCTTTTTCTGACGCTTCGTAAGAGCCTTCAATGGTGGGGAGGGCGGCGATCTGATCTAGCAAGTCCGGGGTACTGGTGTCCGTGCTATCATCTCCACCAATACCGATAGACCCGGAGATCGAGCCATTGACGTTTTTATAGTTGTCATAGTCCTGAATGTCGGTGTAGTCGAAAGTCTCTGTATCTAGTGCAACATCACCCTCGGTCGAGGCAATGACCGCCCCATCAAGCTGGGTATGACCGCCAACGGTGACATCAACATCGCCTTTGGCAATCAGGCCCGACTGTTCTTCGACCCACGCCTTCCGGCCTTTTTCCTTGCCGTAGGAGACTGAGCCGTTCAGGGCCGTACCTCCGGCAGATGGAGTATCACTGCTTGGATCGCCACTGCCATCAAGCCCAACACTCAGACCAATAGAACCCCCTTTGCTTTTACCATCAATCCGGCTGGTGTCCTGCACAGAAGCCACTGTCAGATCACCGCCAACATCAGCATCAATTGACCCGTTGGCCTGAACTTGTGCGCCTTTCAAAGTGGTGTCATCCCCGGATTTCAGGGTGACGTCGTTTCCGGCAAGAATACGCGTGTTCGTGTGGGTCAGACTATCGACATTGCGGTCCGATGCATTGGCAGAGACAGACGCATTGGCCGAAACTGTTGGGGTACCTGTAATCCCGATACCCACAGAAACCCCGGCAGAGGCCGACTTGCTGCTGCTCTCGTGATCCAATGCGTAGGTACTTTGCGCAGCAGTAAGGGTAATGTCGTCCCCCGCGTCTATCAACAGATTTGATGGCTTTTACGGCTTTGGCACCACCTGTGGCTCCGAGTGCAACCAGACCTCCAGTCCCTCCTGCGGTGCTGTAGATGTTGGCTTGCAATTCACCAAGGATCTCGCCGCCACTTTCGTAGTCTCCAGCTTCAAAACGCGCGTTTGCTTCTGAAACGGATTGTTTCAGGCTTTCCTTAAGCTCGCCCGGCAACTCATCCATATGGGTAACCAGATAGGCAAGCCCCTCTACACGCTTTTGATTGCGGAGTGTTGCGTCATCATCACCAACAATCTGGAGTGCTGAATCATAAAGTAATGCCCCAAGCGCCTTCGCATTGTCCGCAATAAAGCGCCCACGGGCCTTGTTCGCGCCACTCAAAGCAAGGTTATTCAAGCCACTACTGATAGAACCTGATGTGCTGTCCAGACCATCCTGCAAGATGAACAAAGAGGCAAGTTGTGCCTGAGTTTGGGTCGTTTCAGACGCGGTTAAGTTTCCAGAATCAACAAGACCTTGCAGGCGAACTTTTTCTGCCTGAATTTCCTGGCGAACCTGATAAAGACTTTCTGCAGTTTTCAGGAGTTCAAGTGTTCTGGGAATCTGTTGTTCTTCCGGTTGGTCAGGAGAAACAGATCCCAAGACACCGCCTGTGATGTAATAGTATTTTTCATTCTCTAGAACACTGGCGATCGCTAGAGTCGATCCCGGTAAAACGCCTTGAAGGTTTTCATATCCTTCTGGAGCAAAATCATTTAGAACAACGTCATAAAACGATCTGTTTTCATAGATCTTGCTTGCGTATAAAGACGGGTTATTAAACTGATTGTCTTCGCTCAGGAATTTTATTTGATTACCTAAAATATCGACAAAGCCATTCCCATGCCCCGTTATGCTTTGCAGTATTGCCAAAGCCTCTGGGTTGGCTTCCAGTTCTCTTGCCTTTTGCGCATCAACTTGACGTAAGGCTTCTTGCCCCAATATCTGACGCCACTCATCAGCTGTTTTATCGCTATTGGCAGCTAGCTCTTCTGCTTTGGTATCAAGAGCCTGTATTTCGTCCGTATGAAGCTGTCTGTTATAGGTGCTGACATGTTGAGCGCCCATCGTTTCCAATAGGCGCACGCCCACACGCCATATGCTCTACGTTCATTCTTTACACAACTGGACCGTGCTCACGCGAAGCCGAAACTTGTTTAGGATCGAACTGATCATTTTGTTGACAAAAGAGGCTTCTATAATTTTTGCAACTGAGCCAGTTGGAACAGTGATCAGCTACTCAATTTGCCGATTTAGCATATTTCTTGTGAATCTTATCGAAAGAGATTTTGCCACTTCGCAGCATCATAAAGTCTTCTTCTGCCATCTCAGCGTTGACAAATTTCGTCATAAAATGCCCACTGTCGAATTGAAAGAAATACTTGCCATCCGAGAGAAAAGCTTTGCAATGCATTCCCAAAAGTTCATCTTCATTTCCTTTTGCGTTGCAAAAATAATACTCGTCGCCCCTTAACTCCAAATGCCTATCCCTTTTCGAAGTATCAATCTTCAACGGTTTAAGTTTCATAACGATCTCCTAAAACTCAATTTCAATAATTGGAGCGTTTCTTAAATCAACTATAGCTTCAGCAGTTCCACCCGATGTAAATCCACCTGGCAACCATTGATTATTGGCTCCGCTCTCGTTTCCACTTGGAACTCTTATTCCATTAAGGTTCTGCGCAGGAACATAAAGCGCAACTGCATCTCCGTTTGAAAGTGTACCTGTGTCTAGCCCTAACCTTTGCTCGACTATTCCCATCTTTCCACCAGCCTCAGAAACGATTTGATCAAACTGGGACTTCGGCATCACAAATGCATCCCCTCCACCTGCAGTTCCATATGTTTCAAGGTTTTCTCGTGTCGTAAATCTCACTGCACCGCCGTCAAATTGCGCCAAGTGGGCATTAATATCCGCCTGAGACATGTAGGTTGACGGATCTGGTAATGTCTCGCCGTTCGCCTTTCTCGTAACCAAATCATCAATTGTACTCTGCGGCAGATTGGCCCCTATTCTATTTGTATTACTCCTACCACCTTTAGCCCAGTTATCAACAGATTTAATGGCTTTTACGGCTTTGGCACCTCCTGCGGCGCCAAGGGTGGCCAGGCCTCCGGCTCCCCCTGCGGTGCTGTAGATGTTGGCTTGCAATTCACCAAGGATCTCGCCGCCACTTTCGTAGTCTCCAGCTTCAAAACGCGCGTTTGCTTCTGAAACGGATTGTTTCAGGCTTTCCTTAAGCTCGCCCGGCAACTCATCCATATGGGTAACCAGATAGGCAAGCCCCTCTACACGCTTTTGATTGCGGAGTGTTGCGTCATCATCACCAACAATCTGGAGTGCTGAATCATAAAGTAATGCCCCAAGCGCCTTCGCATTGTCCGCAATAAAGCGCCCACGGGCCTTGTTCGCGCCACTCAAAGCAAGGTTATTCAAGCCACTACTGATAGAACCTGATGTGCTGTCCAGACCATCCTGCAAGATGAACAAAGAGGCAAGTTGTGCCTGAGTTTGGGTCGTTTCAGACGCGGTTAAGTTTCCAGAATCAACAAGACCTTGCAGGCGAACTTTTTCTGCCTGAATTTCCTGGCGAACCTGATAAAGACTTTCTGCAGTTTTCAGGAGTTCAAGTGTTCTGGGAATCTGTTGTTCTTCCGGTTGGTCAGGAGAAACAGATCCCAAGACACCGCCTGTGATGTAATAGTATTTTTCATTCTCTAGAACACTGGCGATCGCTAGAGTCGATCCCGGTAAAACGCCTTGAAGGTTTTCATATCCTTCTGGAGCAAAATCATTTAGAACAACGTCATAAAACGATCTGTTTTCATAGATCTTGCTTGCGTATAAAGACGGGTTATTAAACTGATTGTCTTCGCTCAGGAATTTTATTTGATTACCTAAAATATCGACAAAGCCATTCCCATGCCCCGTTATGCTTTGCAGTATTGCCAAAGCCTCTGGGTTGGCTTCCAGTTCTCTTGCCTTTTGCGCATCAACTTGACGTAAGGCTTCTTGCCCCAATATCTGACGCCACTCATCAGCTGTTTTATCGCTATTGGCAGCCAATTCTTCTGCCTTGGCATCAAGGGCCTGTATTTCATCTGTATGAAGTTGACGGTTATAGGTGCTGGCAAACTGGGCGATGTCATTGGCCATATTGATCGCGTCTTCATCTCCACCGACAAGTGCGGTGGCAAGCGCCCCGGCCAGGCCTGCAAGTCGAATACGAAGATTCGGATCATCTGAAAATTCATCAAGGGCACCGCCAACCAGTTCCTGCAGACCCGCGCCAATGGCACCAGCCATACAGTTCTTGCTGGCAGCCTGACCGATTGCACAGCCCGCCGTGGCGTGCAACAGAACCTTGCGAATATCGCCTTCTTCCAGATTAAGATTGTCTTTGGCAGAAATATCGCCAATTGCCTTGAAAGCAATGGAAGACGAGATGTTGACAGCAGAAGAAACCAGATTGGCTTTCAGCGCTTCGTCAAGATCCTGTCCGCCAATGGTGGATTGGGCCGCAGTCGAGACAAGTGTTCTCACGGACTGATAGGCAATCTTGTCTGTTAGCGTACTGGCCTTGCCGGCATCAATATCTAATCCACCCGCGACACCTTGGGTCAAGCCCGCGGTGACAATACTCACCGCCAATGAACGCAGGTTATCGCTCGAAATAATATCTTTAAACGCTTCCCCGATGTCACCAGATACCGCACTATTGGCAAGGGACGTTGTGGTGGTGGTCGCTAAAGACGTTATTCCGGCATTAATCGCTGAAATAAATGCGAGCTGTGCCGTAGATACTGTTCCCGAGACAACAACACCACCTGTGAGTGTTGTCGTAACCGCCCCGGCAGCTGCTGTACCAGTGACCGTTTGTAATCCCAGCATTGACGCAGCAAGGGATGAGCCAGCGCCATAGGTTGCGATAGCCGTAACAATCGCAAGGATTGCCATGGCCCCGCCACCAAGACCTGATTCTTTTCGGCTCCATTCCCTGTAAACTTCTTCAACGGCAACCCAGTTTACATCATTGCGCTCAGTCAATGCACCCAGGTATTCAAGGCCCGGCGCATTTTTTAGCTGCGCAATGTCCTTTTGAAAATCTCCTGTACTGCGGAAATCAACCACAACTCCGCCCGGAGATTCGATGACAAAGTCTCCTTTGGAATGCAGTAAAGCATGACGAACTGTTTCACGTTCGTGGCCATACTCTTTCATCGTCCATTTCAGAACACCGCCATCAAATTCCTGCACGGACAGATAATCGCGTTCTTTTTCACTCAGAAGATTAAGCTTGGCATCAGGATTGGCAAAGGGGCCAACACCGACAGATATTTTAAGATCACCACCTGCGTCGAGAGAGCTGGCTTTGATTGTTGTGTCATCACCCGATTTGGTGGTCAGATCATTCAGACTGGTTACTTCTGTTTCAAGAACAGTCGTATTTTGTTCAATTCGGGTTAAAGATGTTGATCCTCCGAGAACACCACCAAGAGGACCCGTTTTTGATTCTTCATGGTGAATGTTGTGCTTTTCGGTCACAGAAGCAATATAAAGCTCTTGCCCGGCATCAACTGTCAGGTCATTTCCTGATTTTAAATCTGAAGCGACAATTGATATGTTGCGATCAGCCTGAAGATCCAGATCATTCTTGGCGGTAATCGTGGACTGTTCAAAGGTCTGATGCTCTTCCCGATGATCCAGAGCTTTCCCAATCCCCAGAGAACCACCTGATTTTTTGCTGTATTGATGGTTATCCCGGCTGTATTCCTGCGCAGGTAAAATTGAAATATCCTGGCCTGCTTTGATTGAAGCATCATTGTCTGCACTAAGGTTAGATGCACTCACGACAACATTGTTTCCAGCATCCAGAACAAGATCATTGCCCGCGCCAACGGCAGAGGCCTGTTGCGTAATTTTCAGGCCGTTGCCTTCGCGAGAAGACGAGCCGCCAAAGGTTTTCTTTTTCAGCTTGTAGTCATAAGTACGCTGGTCCTGTGCCGAGACGATATTGATATTATCGCCCGCGCGGATGGTAAGGTCTTGCCCAGCTGCAAGAGCAGATCCTGTAACCGTGGTATCCTTGCCAGTGGTAATAACCAGATTACCATCGGTAAGGACAGTCGAGCCCACGTTGGTTGTGCTGTCGATGTTGGTATAGCCAGCCTTGTGGGTATGATGCTTTTTATCCCGCAGTTCGATAGAACCAATCTGCACATCATTTCCAGCAGTAAGGGTGGTGTCGCCAACAGCGGCGACATCTGCACCACGAACGATGATGTCGCTATCTGCAACAACATCCAGTGTTCCCCCCGCAAAAATCTCACCCCGAGCATTGCGAACAGTCTGAACATCGGTGCCATCGGTACGCAGTTCATAGGTCGCGGTTTCATTAATGACATTACCGCTTTGGGCAACCAGACGAACATTGTTGCCTGCGCGGATTGATCCACTGCTGTTGATCACGTCTTCTTCAGCGGTCAGATTCAGATCATTTTCTACATCCAGATTGCCACTATTGCGGATAGATCCTTCGCGTGAAATCAGGTTCAGGTCTGTCGAGGCAATAATCGCCCCTTTGGGCAAGAGCTTGCTACGGCTATTTTGCGCAAGATAGAGGCGCGGAACCAGAACTTCCTGTCCTTTGAAGATTTCTGTGACATACCAAACAATATCGTTGGTAAGCGCCGCAATCTGTTCTTTGGTGAGTTCGACACCAACAGAGAGTTCGAGATCGCTGCCCTCTGCGATACCGTTGTCGAGCAGAGTTTTCATTTGGGCAATGTCATCCTGCACGGCAGGATTCAAAAAGCGTTCCCCGGTTTTACGAATGATGGCGTCACGGACCAGACGGGTATCCAGAAAAGCATCGCCCAAACGACGCGGCAAGTCTTCGTAACGGGCATCACCCGGTGTTAACCCATTACCTTCGAGGAAATAGTCAGATCCAAAGAAAGTACCAAGGTCGGCAAATTCAAAGCGGGATTCAATGATCGGTCCGGGGGCGGTCGGGTCAGGGTTTTTGACAAGGAGAGGGCCGGGATCACCAAGGCTGGCAATATCAAGCAGGGGTACATCACCGCCGGGTGTAGAGGTTACACCTCCGATTTCATTGATATAGTTCTTGCGTTTGATGTTGGTAGTGTCAATGGTCGCAACAATTGTTGCGTTGTTAATTTCATCTTCGAAATCAATAGATACAGTCCCTCCCGCCATAATGCTGGAATTGACTGAAGAGATTTCATTCGTTTCAATGGTCGCCCTCCCCCCGCCATCACCAAACCAGGCGCAGACCCCTCCGTAACAACGAGTTGTATTTTTGAATTTAGCTTCGACTGTATACTCGCGAACCAGTTTGGTTCCCTCATTGGTCAGAGTTGCATCTATGTTAGGATCATCAGACGTACCTTTGAGGTTAATATTATTAACAGCCGCAATATCACTATTGTGATTAAGTAAGGTCGTCGCAGTAACAGCTAAATCTCTCCCGGACGAAATCAGACTTGCGTTTGAGTCCTGCTCAACATAAGTCTCATTTACCCAGGTTTTGAGTACACCGCCGCCACTATAATAAGAAGTAAAATTATCCTTCTCCCAGTGGGGAACCTTTGCTATATCTCTGCCTGTAAAGTAGCCACAGGCCTCTGCTGAAATTTTCGCACCGGGAACGGAATTACAGCCGGGATGACTTTGATTGCTAAAAGCATAGTCAGCAGAATAAATTCGTTTTTTACCTGTCGTGAAAACCTTCTTCCTGTTTGTCAGGTTTTCCGTCTGGATTGTGATATCGCCCTTGTTACTTTCAATCGTTCCCGACTGATTCAGGACGCTTTGGCTTTTGCCCCCTGCAGCCCCCTGTACGATAATATTATCAATGGCAAGGACAACACCTTCGTCATTGTTCAGATTTTCGGCATTCAGCGTAATATCACCGCCACTGGCGATCAGCCCCTTTTGACTATGAAGCGTGTCCGTTACGGTTGCGGTTAAGTTTCCAGATTGTGTGGTTTTGCCATCTGCAGCAAGCCCGGCAACCAATGCAGCATTGTCTTCAAGTGTCACGTTTTCTGCATTTACAGAAACTGTGTTTTGCGCCCCGGATGTTGTATTGGTCCCAAAGGTAACGGTGCCATTATCTGCACGCAGATCAAGGCCATTGCCACCATAAGCATTCCCATTCAGGGTAACGCCCCCGTTTGCCGAATTGGCCGTAAGATTATTGCTGGCCGTCGCTTTGGCGAAGCTAATGGTGCCATCGGCACTCAGGCTAAGATCACCACCGGTAGCAGCCATATCCCCGGCGGCTCTGACACCTACGCCTGCCTCGGTCCCAACAAGGGTAATCCGGTTGGCATACATGCCACCCAAAGCCGTGGAATCAATGGCAAAGGCGGGCTGTGTTGAACCATCATCAGCCTTTGCTGTGGCCGCACGGGTGGCGTAGTCATAATCATTGCGCCCGGCTGTGATGTTCAGTTCTTTGGCGTTAATCGCCGCATTTATTTCACTGGAACGGCTGACAATATCGAAATAATCAACATTGCTGGCATCAAGACCTGTCCCGCCGATGATGATCGTACCGTCATCAACAGAAAGGGATTGCAGATTACCATCAGGTGCAAACACAGGTGTTCCCGTGGTCAATGTACTGCGAGGGGTATTGATGAAGCCACAGCCGCTACAGGTAATACCGTTTGGATTGGCTAGAATATATTCTGCTGATCGACCAAAAACCTCGGTATGGCCTTCTAACAGCGACGCATTACCGCTCGTCACTTCGTTAATGATCAATCGGGCCCCTGCAGTTCCTGCCAGATTGGGGTTGCTGTTCAATGCGCCGCCAAGCTGAGAGACGCCAACCGTCGTACTGTTGTTAAGGATTACCCCCTGATTGGTGACGTTAAAATCCAAAAACTTGTTATGGGAAACCCCCGCACCGGACGGACGAGCAATATTTACAAGCGGCACACCATTGGGTGCATTAGTGACATTGGCCTGATTAGCAGCGGCTGCGGCAGGATCAACGTTAATGCCATTGGCATAAGAGGACACAACAGGCGCAAAAGCGAGGTTAAAGCTTAAAACAATTGCTGTTGTGTTTTTCAAAAACGTTTTCATCACAAAAACCTAGAAATTAACCTTGAAGTCGACATAGACTTCGTTATTGCGTTTTTCCACATAACCGGAGGATGACAAGGGCCGCGCCCAGACCAGTGATCCACTGGCAAAACCACTATTCAGGCGCAGCCCAACCGCAGCACCTTGCATGGTGCCGTGTTCAAAGATTTCACTGTTATCTGAACGAATTTTCCCTATGTCATAGGCAGCAAAGACGCTTGCGCGGCCTAAAATATGATCCGGGACTTTCAACCCTGTTTGCGGCAAATTCCAGCTTAGTTCGTTTCGCAGGTAACCACCCACATCACCTGACGCAGATCCTTCTTTAAAACCACGAACAGTCGACTGCCCGCCGATTGATATTCGTTCCGTGCTGTAAAGCGTATCCGGGCTCCATTGCGCAACTGCATTACTACTCCAACTCAATTGCTGATCAGCCAGCGTAAAGGGGCGGTAGTAATTTAGAGATGCATCAAATTTATCAAATTGGGCACGAGGATTATCACCAGCACCGGGTTCGTCCTTTAATGCTCCAAAAAGCCTTAACCCGCGTTGATACTGAACATCACCTGACAGAACCCCACCCTGAAAGCGGCGGCTATGATTAAGGCGTGACCCGAAAATAGCTAACTCACGACTGGACGCTTCAAGAAGGGCATCCTCGATAAAATTTCGTGTTTCTTTATTCTTCAAAGAAACAGACACAGAGGTCTTGCTGTCAGCATCCCGGTGGATGACGCGATCCAGCTCTGCCTTATAGCTTCGACTGTTACCACTGGTGTTAAAGGTCTGGAAACTCCCCTCGATCTCGCTTTCATACTCGAAATAGTCACCGGATAAAGACAATGTCCAGTAGCCATAGGGGATAGACAAAAATCCTGAAAGACTTTTGCTGTCAGCCCCTTGATCCGGGGCAAAAGCCTTACTGAAATCTACTGTCCAGTAATCGTTGATACCAAACAGATTATCAGCCTGCGCATTGAATTTCCCTTGTAATTCACCCGTGCTTTTTGAACCCGAGTTACTGAGGCCTGGGGAAAATCGAATACGTTTTACAGTTGTATTTTCAATAACAACAATGGTTTCGCCCACTTTCTCACCTGGTACCAACTTAAGCTTGGCATTGTTCGACGGCAGCCGGTTCATCTGATCCAAACCTTGCTCAAGATCTCGGATATTCAGCATGTCGCCTTGTAAATTTGGAAAGGCCGTAAGAAATTCGAAACGTGGAGTCCAATCGCCCCCTTCTTCTAGGCGATTAATTTTTCCATCGATAATTTCGACCGTCAAAACACCGTCAGATGTATCTTGTGCAGGGATATAGGCACGGGTTGTCACATACCCCGCTTCGACAAAAAGATTTGTGATGTTCTTGAGTAGATTGTTGATGTCTACAATAGTTAAACATTTGTTTTCGTATGATTTTATAATATCAATCACAGATGAACGCAGACTTTCACCACCTTCAACTTCTATCGTGCTTATGTCACTACAGGTCGCCTGATCTTCATTTTGCAGGCTCTCAGGCAGCGGAGTCAGCTCCAGGCCGCCGGGATTCCTCTGCAGACGCTCACGCTCCAACTCGCGCAGCTCGTTTTCACGCTGTTGCTGAATCTGTCTTTGTTTCTGCTGAATAATCTGTAAGTCAGCGGGCGTCGCCGCAAATACGTCAATTGATATAATCAGCGCAATAAAGCTGCCATATACCAATAATAGAAATCTGCCCAAGAATCACACTCTTAAAATACAACCTATGAGCAAGTTCGAGTAATGCGTTTTTTCTATTTTGACAATAGGTATAAATAACTATCGTTTCGACTTTTAGATAAATTAATATTTGTTTTTTCGTGTAGGTAATAATAAATGGTGATCCCGGCGCGATTCGAACGCGCGACCCTCAGATTAGGAATCTGATGCTCTATCCTGCTGAGCTACGGGACCACTGGGTATCTGTATAATTGAGAGTTTCTTTTCTGCCAAGGGGCCACGAAGTGACATGTATTACTTTTCAGGCATGTCTAATTACAGATCACATATTCCGGAACGCGCATAAAAAGAACCCCGGCAGCTGGAGGACTACCGGGGTCGAGAGTTAAGGCACGTTACTGACAGGGTGCCTTTGGGAGTTCTCTTATAGCTATATCACTTTGCCTTTCCTTCTCACTTCACCATTCCTTGGCGTTACTGCATTGCTCGTGTAGCCAATCTACACTTCCCGCTTTGCGTCCCAACATCAGAACAAGGGAGTGAAAGCAAATTGAAATCGCTATGTTTTTTAGATCATCACACAATCAAGTTTAGGATTAACTCTAAGCTGTCGCTGTTTCAGTGATGATGCTGTTGTTATCCAACAGATCCTGCAGGCTTTGGCCGCCAAAGTCAGCCGTTGCAACGCGGTCCCAACCGCTGTCAGCACCTGCACAGGATGGGCCGTCACCATTGTTGACCAACAGGTTGTTGCCATCAACACGCAGATAGTTTTCAAGGGCATCCCCCTCAACACCTGCTTCGTAGCCAACATCACCCAAGAGATCAGCAACATTGATCACATCGCCTTCGTCAGCATTGAAATCAAAGATATGGTCAACACCGCGGTCAGACGTCACCATAAAGGTATCCTTGCCTGCGCCACCCATCAAATAATCGGTGCCATCACCGCCGATGAGAATATCATCACCTTCACCGCCAATCAGCAAATCAAGGCCACGTCCGCCATCCAGCGTATCATTGCCTTCATCCCCAAAGAGGAAGTCACGACCTCTACCACCAGACAGATTGTCATCACCACCACGTCCCCAGAGGATATCCTGACCGCGCAGACCAGTGATGGTGTCATTGCCATCTTCACCCATCAGGTAATCATTACCACGGGTACCTGTAATCGGGTTTGGTTCTGGTGTGGGTTCCGGTGTGGGTTCTGGTGTCGGCTCAGGAGTTGGTTCCGGCGTCGGCTCGGGAGTGGGTTCTGGTGTCGGCTCAGGAGTTGGTTCCGGCGTCGGCTCGGGAGTGGGTTCTGGCGTTGGCTCAGGAGTTGGTTGCGGCGTCGGCTCGGGAGTGGGTTCTGGCGTTGGCTCAGGAGTGGGTTCCGGTGTCGGCTCAGGAGTAGGTTCTGGCGTTGGCTCGGGAGTAGGTTCCGGTGTCGGCTCAGGAGTTGGTTCCGGTGTCGGCTCAGGAGTAGGTTCCGGCGTTGGCTCAGGAGTTGGTTCCGGCGTTGGCTCGGGAGTAGGTTCCGGTGTTGGCTGAGTATTGGAAAGTTGAACGGTCTGGTCGTTGAACTTCACAGCTTCAACATTGATCAGCTTGTCCGTACCTTCTTTACCACGGAGATCGCGAATTTGGTGACCGTCTTCGATTTCCGTTATTTCGTAATCGCTGGCATTACCATCGTATACCGCGGTGTCATTACCTTCACCGCCTTTGAGCGTATCATCACCGGCCCCACCGTTCAGGGTATCTGCCCCCGCAGCCCCAGACAGCATATTATCGCCTTTGTTGCCTTGAAGAACATTATCCAGCTCGTTTCCTGTGGCATCGATGTTATCAAGACCCAACAGATTAATGCCAATCAGGTTTTCACCCGCAGTCGCGCTAACCGATGTTTGCACAACATCTTCGCCGACCAGATCAACCTTCGCATTTTCCCCCGCCAGCGCAACAGCCACAGCAACAGACTTGGACAGATCACCGCCAGAGAAGCGGACGTTATAATCCCCATCGGCAAGTTGCTTCTGATAACCACCACTTTCGTAAGTTTGAGTATTTTTAGCCTCACCACCTGCAACAGGCGTTGTGCTAACACTAATGCCGCCACGGCCTTCACCAACGGAATAGAAGCCGTCGCCATCACTGTCTTTATAGGCAACACCGGTCAGGAATTTATCACCGCCCTGATCAGAAAAATTTTGTGTGGTCATCAAAGCGTTATAAGAAACACCATTACGCGCAGTGAAATCACCTTCGCGCACACCCAGACCAACTTCAGTGAAATTATCGCTCATTAAATTGGTGCGGTGACCAGAGCTTTTGAACAGCCCTTCATGCTCGCTCAGGGTTGTTGCTGCTTTGTCGATCTCACCCGTTGATCCTTGCCATGCAATGTTCTCACCCCAATTGCGGGTACTGTACCCTGCGGCGCGCATGCGTTGCCCCGGATCACTGCCATTACTTCCTGTGTGGCTAAACGTATTGGTATTCAGCATCCAGTCAGAATGGGCACGCCCGGAATCGATCAGCTGTTCGTTAAATGCCAAGGGCTGTTTGCTATCGCCAGAAATCTGCCCCGGCGGCAATCCCTGATTAAGGTCAATGCCCAGCCTCGCCGCTTCGGCTTCGGGGTCAAGACGGGCACGGTTTATAAGTTCAAGTTGATATTGTTCGAGGTCACTCGGTTTCGCCATAGATTTGTCCTTTCGGTTTTTAAGAGTGCAAACCATGGACTGAACCGGCAAAAAAATGTTGTGAGAAAAGCTAGGTATATCTGTGACTTAAACAGGATTTAGCCGCCTTTATCTCTTCACATTTCAGCCTTTAAATTACTACTGACATCGCGAGAAACACCGCAGAGCTGCGATTCACAGGTGGCGATTTCAGCTCAAAAAGTAAAACAGGCTGTGTCTTAATCCAGACGTGCCTTTTCATCGCCACGATTGGCGCGAACGGCTTAAAGCTCGTCATGGTTACATAGTAAAAGAAATCTGCACGTACGCAGCTTGCTAGAGAACCAAAATACTCAAACCCGAGGGAAGGCCTTAATCAAGGGCGCGGAATTTATTCATGGCATCAACCAGTGCCGTGGCGATTCCCGGCTCAAAGGCAGAATGACCAGCATCATCAATAAACTTGAACTCCGCTTCGGGCCAGGCTTTGTGCAGATCATAGGCCGTTGACGCAGGACAAACGATGTCATAACGGCCATGAACAATAACCGCTGGAATATTTCTGATGCGATCAATCCCGCCCAGCAATCCATCTTCGGGTAAAAAGCATCCATTAACGAAATAATGCGCAATCAATCGACCAACCGGAAGTGCCCGCTGATCGTCCAGAGATGCTTTGACGATCTCTGGATTGGGCAAAAGCGTCACGCAACTGGCTTCGTAACTGCTCCACGATTTCGCGGCGGGCAAATGAACCGACGGATCTGGATCTGTCAGACGTTTATAATAAGACCCAAGAACATCCTTGCCCTCTTCTTCATTTAACAGAGAGATAAAATCATCATAGGCTTCCGGAAAAATCGACCCGACACCCTGTTCACTCAAATACCATTCCAGCTCTTTGGGACGGGACAGGAAGATACCGCGCACGACCAATGCATCTGTACGCTCGGGATGAGCTTGTGCATAGGCCAATGACAATGTTGATCCCCATGATCCGCCAAAAACGACCCAGCTTTCGATACCAAGCTTTTCGCGCAAAAGCTCCATATCGGCAATCAGATGAGGTGTGTCATTATTTTCAAGTGACCCCAGCGGCAGGGATTTTCCACAGCCGCGCTGATCAAACAGGACAATGCGATAGTGCGCAGGATCAAAAAACCGACGATGCGCTGCCCCGGTACCGGCACCCGGGCCACCATGAACAAACAGCACCGGTTTGCCCTCTGGATTACCAGAAACTTCCCAATAGATCTCGTGCCCATCCCCAACAGAAAGAAAGCCCATGTCATAAGATTCGATTTCAGGATACAGATCTTTTGGGTTCATAATACCGCTCTAAATACTATTAAAGGTTGAAAAATAATTACTCTCCTACTATGACGAGATTATGCCTGAATTAAAAGCTTTCATCAGTCGATTATTTTTACTTCCCCTGCTCGTTTACAGCGGGCTTTCATTCGGCGGATTGGTAGCAGCGCAAGAAACATCACTCTCTTTCGAGCCAACCTTTGACAAACGAGTTAAGGTCACAGCAATTACATCAGCTCACCACCTAAGACTTGCTGATGGCACGACCATAAAACTGGCTGGCCTGCTTTTACCAACACCACAGGACTGTGAACGATTGACGACTGTGTGCCCTGTTGTTGAGCAGCTAGCACGCTATCTGGAAACAACGCCAGGTCAACATCAGGTCTACATCGACAGTAACAGTTTGAGTCTAGACCGAAACGACCGATTATTGGCACAGGTAAAAAACAGAGAAGGCCACTGGATACAAAAAGAAATTCTGGAAAAAGGTTACGGCAGAGTTATGACGACAACTGCCACTTCAGCTGATCTCAAAGAAATGCTCCGCATCGAAAACCAAGCCCGGCAAAGCCAAAAGGGTCTATGGCGCCTGAGAGCTTTTCAGGTTTTACAGACAGATAATCTGAACACCAAAACGGATCGCTTTCAAATTATTGAAGGCACGATCCAGAAGACAGCAGAAGTCCGCGGTACGATCTATCTGAACTTTGGGCAGGACTGGCGGAAAGATTTCACCATAAAGCTTGAGAAAAACCAACGCCACTCTTTTACCAACAAAGGTAAAGACCTGCTGAAGATGATCGGTAAAAAGGTACGAATACGGGGCTGGTTGTTCTGGGAGAACGGACCTATGATATCACTCTATAAGCCAGAGCAATTAGAGTTCTTATCAACAGAGTAATTTTTGGCAGAGTAATTTTTGATAGCATCGCTTTTTAGGATCAGACGCAAATGCCCAATAACAATCCCGATACCAATGTAGCGAAAACAACATCCACAGAAGTGAGTTTGAAAAAACTTTTGGACGCGGCAAGAACAGAAATAACCGAACAAGATCCCGATGACATAAAAGCCCTGCTTTCACAGGATAATGTTATTCTGCTGGATATTAGGGATATTCGGGAACTGCAGCGCGAGGGAACCATTCCCGGTAGTTATCACTGCCCCCGTGGTATGCTCGAGTTCTGGATTGCCCCTGATAGCCCCTACTACAAGCCCGCTCTTTCACCCGATCATCAGTTTATTTTGCATTGCGCATCAGGATGGCGATCAGCACTTGCAGCAAAAACCCTGCAAGACATGGGGATACCAAAGGTCAGCCATATGAAAGGCGGCTTTGCGGCCTGGAAAGAATGTGGATTAGAAGTCGAAGAAAAGACATAATTCCTTTATAAATTCCTCATAAAGGAATTAACGGTACAATTTGAACAAACAGCGCGAACTCATGACGATGGCAACTCTTTCTCGTTTCAAGACCCCCCTTCTGGCTCTCGCCCTTATTTCCAGTGGGCCCTTGCTTTCTGGATGCTCGACTTCAGAAGCAACAGGACGCACCTTTTTTAATGGCGGATTAACCCCTGCGCAGGAGCAGAAGGTTGGAGCAACTGAGCATGTGAAAATAATCAAAGAGTTTGGCGGGACCTATGACGAAGATCCCGCGTTGACGAACTACATCAACAGCCTTGGAAACTTCCTCGCCAAGACATCTGAGACACCAAACCAAAAGTTCACCTTTACCCTTCTGGACAGCCCTGTCGTCAATGCCTTCGCCCTGCCTGGCGGGTACGTTTACACCACCCGCGGGCTTCTTGCCCTGGCCAACGACGAAGCAGAAGTGGCCGGCGTGATCGCCCATGAAATCGGCCATGTCACCGCAAAGCATTCAGCCGAACGCTATGGCTCAACCTTAACCGCAAACATTTTAGCCGCAGGTGTTGGCATTTTGACTGGTAGCGGACAGGCCGCGCAGGCCGTTGGCACGGCAGGTGCTGTTGCCGTTAAAAGCTTCTCTCGCGATCAGGAATTCGAGGCAGATCTTCTCGGCGTGCGCTATCTTTCTCGTGGGGGATTTGACCCCAATGGCATGGGTGACTTTTTAAGCCAACTACAGGCCAGTAGCCGCTTGGATGCTGAGATTGCGGGTGATCCCGGTCGCGCAGACCAGTTCAACATCATGCAAACCCACCCCAGAACAGCGGATCGTATTCAACGCGCAATTCAACAGGCTGGGACAAAGACCGTTAATAATCCAATTATTGGGCGGGATGTCTATCTCAAGAAAATTGATGGTATGCTCTACGGAGACGATCCCTCCCAAGGATATATTCGTGGACAAAGGTTCTCTCACCCGGAACTCAAACTTACCTTTACCGCCCCCAAAAACTTTCGCCTGATCAACAGCAAAACAAAAGTGGCTGCTGTCGGCCCCGAGGATTCACTAATCATTTTCGATGGCGCAAAAGGGGAAGTAAGCGGCAGTCTGAAAAGTTACCTGACAAATGTCTGGGCGAAAAAGATTAGCCTAAAAGGTGTAGAGAAAATCACAATCAATGGTATGGAAGCCGCAACAGGCAGCACACAAATCAACACCAGGAATGGCAAAAGAGACTTCAGATTAATTGCCATTCGTTATGCCGGAAACAAAGTATACCGCTTTACCTTCATCACAGATCCTGGCCAAACAAACCGCTTCTCAGAAGATTTCAGACGGACAACATACTCGTTCAAAAAGCTTTCAAACGCAGAAGCTGCCAAGCTAAAGCCCTATCGTATCAAAATCCACACCATCCGCTCAGGCGATACCCTGACCAATCTCGCCCAAAAGATGCCCTTTGCAGACTTTAAACTGGAACGGTTACTCGTTCTCAATGGCTTGACAAAAAACAGTAAGCTTGTGCGCGGGCAGAAAATCAAACTCGTAACCGAGTAATCAGGACCTTAAATTTGGTAGATATTACAAACAAACACGTTACAAATGAAATTTCTCCCGGGCCAAACGGAGTTTCTCCTAAGCCAGACGAAATCTCACCTCGAGTGGACTGCGATATAAAGAAACATTGGCGCCCCTCAATTGCCATGGCCCTATCCTTTGGCTTTGGCAGCATGACCATGATCGCCCTCGCCATCGTCATATGGCTTTCTTTTGATACTGCCCGTGACAATACCTTTGCTCTAACTCGGGAAGTCACAGAGGTGACTTTCGGCTCCATTCGTTCTCACCTGGACAACAACCTGAACGCCGCAGCAAGTCAGGTCGTCTATATGTCTGATTTGGTTGAGCAAGGGTTACTAGACCCTGATGATGAACAATCGATCACCCAAACCATCAAAGGTGCTTTGGCCGCAACCCCCCAGGTAAGCGGTATGATATTAATGAAAAAGGATGGGTCATCCGTTCGCGCAGGTTGGACGGATGAAACATCTTTTGTTAGTAGAAATGAAAAGGGGGACAACGAATATCGCTTTGCAGCTTTGTTGCAGGACATCGGCAAAACAGAAGGTGTTTATTGGGGCGGTGTTGTCTGGATTGAAGAATTTAAAGAGCCCCATATTTCTGTTTTTCACCCCGTATATCAAGGCGATCAATATATCGGTGCTATCGGGGCAATTATCTCTATCAGTTCTCTTTCAGACTACTTCAACAAATTGGATGAAGAGACCGGCAACCATACCTATCTACTTCTTGATCGAAACAAAGTCCTAGCTCATCCGTCTCTAATCGATATGAGCCGTTCGGGCCTATCTGCAGAAAACCCTCTCCCGACGCTGAATCAAGTCATCGACGGAAATCTCCGACGTATCTGGAATAAGCCTCTGTATGATTTCACAGAGATACTTGGAAATGGCGATATCAAGGGCCATGCCGTTGACTCTTTTGCTGGTGAGCTTTCATTCCTGCACACCAGCTTCTCTGGCTATGGGTTTGAAGATTTAACCCTCGGCATCTATTTTATGGAAGGTGAACTGGAAGGGTATTACGAGCGTCTCTATCTCACTGGGATCGCAGCCTTGGTTATTGCTTTGATTACAGTCGTGATCATATTTTTCTCTGGCAAGTTTATCGCCATCCCCCTCCAACGCCTTGCTGAGACCTCACAACAGGTTGGTCAACTGGATCTTGTTCATACCCAGCGACTGCCCGGAAGCATGTTCAGGGAACTTGATACGGCTGCAACCGCGTATAATTCAATGCTGGGCGGCCTAAAATGGTTCGAGAACTATGTTCCCAAAAAGCTGGTAAAACAGCTTATGGAAACCAATGGTGAAGGCATTATTTCAGAAGAGCGCGAAATTTCTGTCATGTTTACAGACATCGTCAGTTTTACGCCTTTGAGTGAATCCATGCCTGCCACAGAACTTGCCAGCCTACTCAATCACCACTTTGATTTGTTGGGTGCGATTATTGAGCAAGAAGGCGGCACAATCGACAAATACATTGGCGATTCAGTAATGGCATTCTGGGGTGCACCGACACAAATGGATGATCACGCCAAACATGCATGTAATGCAGCCTTGCGTATTGAGAAAGCTCTACAAGAAGATAATAACCGTAGAAAAGAAATGGGACTGCCCGCTATCAACATTCGAATTGGTATTCATAGCGGTCTTGCCGTTGCCGGAAACATCGGAGCCAAAGGCCGTGTTAACTACACCTTGATCGGCGACACGGTAAACACAGCGCAACGTCTGGAAAGCCTTGCAAAAGATGTTCTAACTAAAAGTTCAGAAACCGCAAAAACACTGATCTCTGCCACAACATGGAACTACATCAAAAATGATTCCAAGATGGAAACCACGCCAAAGGGATTTTTTGCTCTACGCGGGAGGGAAACTGAAACCGAAGCCTATGAATTAAAGAACCCCGAGGTTTAAGAGCTTTTCTCGTCCAGCTGCTTGAGGAAATCATCATGCGTCTTCCCTCTTTCATGAGGGAAGACCTCTTCCAGAACAAACATCTGCTCTATGCGGTCAAGGCGAAACACTCGAAAACCTTCCCGTAATTCACACCAGGCCCCCAGCATCCATATCGCACGATAAAGCTGTAATCCCAGTGGCCAGAGCGTACGCTGACTTTTATCGCCCTTGGCATCTCTATAATTAATCAGCACCTTGTTCTGGTTCCGGATAGCATGCCGCAGATCACCAACATCAATAACAATAGGCTCTGGCAAGGCATCCCCATGGGCAGCCAAACTAGGCTTAGCCAGTCTCGGGCGTAAAAGATCGGGTAAAACGCTCTCAATTTTCTGGAGAACATCTGTCGCAGCCAGCGCCAGCTTCGGATCGGCCCAAGCCTGTACCATTGCCATACCAAAGGTAAGTGCTTCAAGTTCTTCCGCATCAAACATCAAAGGTGGCAGATCGTAACCTTCATAAAGTAGATAGCCAACGCCAGCCTCTCCCTCGACAGGGACACCAGAGCCAATTAAATCTTTAATATCACGATAGACAGTACGCGTGGAGACTTCTAATTCTTCAGCAAGTTTATCCGCCGTAATCAAACGGCCGCGACGTAAAATTTGAACCAGACGAAATAAGCGGTCAGCCCGTCGCATTAGCTTTCCAGCACCTCGAGAACCTGACCATCGAGACCTATGCAAGCAGCAATCAGCTTGCCACCAAACCCACAACCGCCATCAAGAGTAACGGCGTGTTCGTCATACTTAGGTCCGGCCTGCTCAGGATCATATCCTCTAAACAGGCGCGTAAAGGGACCAAAATTCCCCTTCACCTGCTGAAAGCCTTTGTTTGCCCACCAAAAACTATCTTTTTGAGTTTCCAAAGGTCGACTGGGATTGATCCCTGCGTTCACAAAGAGTGTCGTTCCATTATCAGGATAGGCAGCACGCTTTAGCTGGCCCAGGACCTGATAGTGACCCGGTTTTTCCTGCATGGCCCGACGCACCTTGTTGGTCCAGCGCGTTAACTGCATGGCTCCTGCTGCGGCTTCCCGGAAACCTTCTTGCGGATTAAAGCCATAGGCTTGAAGTGATGCTCCAACACCCTGATCGAGCATCCACTGGAGAACACCTCTTGGATCTGTCGCAAATTGCAGCTGGAGCAGCTTTTGCCACATCTCTTCCTGAGAACCTCTTAAATAAACAATATCACGGGAGAAGTTTTGATATCTGGCAAGGAAGAAACGACGGAAAGAAATAAGCTCATCCAGGGTTTCGCTTACCTTGGCGCCATGCCCCATAAAATTGCCAAGATAAATAACGCGATCACCACGCTTTAGTCGGGGCTCAAGGGCTGCATGGATATTTCGCAACGGGTCGACCTCACCGTGAATGGCGCTAACAGCCCAAATACGGTGTGTGGCAGTCAGGATTGCAAATTTTTGCACATCGCCCATGGATAAGGACGGTACCCCTGTTACAGCTATAGCGAGAAGGAGTGCTTAAAAGAAAAGCGCCATATTCTCGCCTGATTGCCCGATAAACGGACGATTAAAGACGAAGAAGATACAAACGCGGCTCCGCGTTAACGGAACCGCGTTTTACATGTTCTCCGTAAAACTAGGCTGCTGCAAGCATTTCTTCTAGTTTTACTGCTGCCGAATCTTCATCGATATCTTCAACCGCAGCAAATTCACGGGCCAAGCGCTCCAGAGCAGCCTGATACATCTGGCGCTCACTGAAGGATTGCTCTGGTTGTTCTGGTCCACGGTGCAGGTCACGCACAACTTCTGCAATAGAAACCGGATCACCGGAATTAATCTTCGCTTCGTATTCCTGAGCACGACGGCTCCACATTGTCCGCTTTGCGCGCGAACGCCCCTTAAGAGTTGTAAGGGCGTCTTCCATGAGTTTGCGGCTGGACAATTTACGCAGGCCAGAACTTTCTGCACGTACCAAAGGCACACGCAATGTCATTCTATCTTGTTCAAAAGTCACAATAAGCAATTCAAGCGTAACGCCAGAAATCTCTTGGGTTTCGATACCCTGTACGCGTCCAACACCATGGGTTGGGTAGACCACGTAATCACCGGCACTATATTCTGCTTGTTTACCCATTAGATCTCATCTCTCCGTTTTGACAGCCTGAATTCATCCAGACCCTACATTCATATAGGTATGTTTTCAGTTTTCGCTATCCCTTGGCCTGCAAAAAATGCAGATGAAAACACACCAAAAACGCATGGACGCAATTTCCCCACTCAATTTTTTGTAAAAATTGGCAGGGGAAGAAGTTAGTTGTTTAAGTGAAACTTACTAAAGATGCAGGAAAATCCTGTCCCAACACCGTACCAGCAATCCATCCGTCACAGATATGTTATACAGGAATTACAGTAAAATTTCAATATTCGCATAGCACATGCCAGCTACGCGATTAAAGCATAGTTAGACAAGTCTGAAATTTCGAATTTAAGAGAGTTCCTGATGGCTTTACCAAGCCTAGATTTTTGAAGACCAAGTTAGCCCCAAAATTGAAATGATTGAACAATCCGTTGAGCACCCCTGTCACAGGTGCTCACGCATCCAATCAGCCAGTATCGCCTGGCTTGTCACTGAAATGATCTTGCAACTTGTTAGCCACGCCATTCCATTCGTCTGCATCAGCAGGCTTTTCACCCATACGCGTGATATTTGGCCAAATATCCGCCCACTTCTTATTGAGGTCCATTACAGCCTCTGAAGCAGGATCAGTATCAGGCAAAATCGCTTCCGCAGGACATTCAGGCTCGCAAACACCGCAATCAATACATTCATCCGGATGAATGACGAGCATGTTTTCCCCTTCGTAGAAACAATCCACGGGGCAAACTTCAACGCAGTCCATATATTTGCATTTAATGCAATTTTCCAGGACGACATATGTCATCGTCTAATCTCCACTTGGCTCCTGACCAACCACAGGCTTCTCCTGTGTTCCCATTTGGGTTTATGAAAAGGGCCTTACCCTTTCAAGCCCAAACGAGCAAGAGCTTTTTTACGAGCATCACCGTTATCGCGATCAGAAACATAGAGCAATCCGGCAATTCGCCGCATCAAATTCGCTTCGTAATGATGCAACTCTCCATCAGCATAGACAACCTCCCACATCATTTCCATGAACTCAGAACGCTCTTCCGGGCTATGGCTGTCATTGATAACCCGCGTAAAAGCAAAAAGCTGGCTGGAACTACCAGCTTCCTCTTCCGCAAGAGAGAGCAATTCTGCGCCGTCTTCAGCACTCAGGCCCAATCGGCTTTGAATAAGCTCGATAATCTTTTCCCGTTCTTCAGACCCAAAATCATCATCCATTCCCGCGGCCTCTACCATCAAAGCAGCTGCAGCAACTTTTTTATCACTGTGGCTAACCAAGGCCCCTTGTGGCTTTTGGGTAATTTCACTCAGCAATTCTTTTATACGACCAAACAATCAACTTTCCTCAAGCATTATAAAACCCGGTAAAACAACAAAATCCCGTAATGAGTTCTGCCAAAAAGGTCAAATATTAAAGATCTAAAACCTTAGCGCTTCAATATCTTGAAGACAGAAACTATTACACATATCTATAATCTAGTGTCACTTCAGCCCGTAAACAACTTTCATCGACCTCATAGCATGCCATCTCAAAAACCAGAATCATCTTCTCCTTCTCCCGATGCCAGACGTTATGCCCCGGCAACAGAGCGCAATCGACAGGCAATCTATGAAGTCTTGAAAGATAATCTGTCCGCAACAGGGCAATTGTTAGAAGTCGCCAGTGGAACCGGTGAACATGCGGCCTGGATCGGATCTCGCCTGCCAACAATAACATGGCAAACCAGCGAATATGACAGAGATCTCTTCTCTAGTATCCAAGCACATATTCAGGCGTCTGCGGCCCAGAACATTTCGCCCCCTGTTCATGTAGACGTTACGCACAAGAACTGGGGACTTGAAGAAAAAAAGCTGTCTCAACTTCACAGCAAAACTGACATCATTACCTGTGCCAATATGATTCACATCGCCCCTTGGGAAGTGGCAATTGGATTGATCCAAGGGGCATCAAAGCTTTTATCCCCAAAGGGGCTGTTATTTATTTACGGGCCTTTCTTTCAAAGTGACGTAGAAACTGCACCTTCTAATCTTGAGTTTGATAACTGGCTAAAAGAACGGAATTCATCTTGGGGCATTCGACAGCTGGATGATGTAAAGAAACTTGCCGCAGATCATGGATTAGTTCTCCACAAAATTCACCCCATGCCTGCGAATAACCTTTTCCTACAATTTAAAAAAGCTGACAAAATTTAAGGCTTAACATCTCCCAGATCACTCCAAAGCGGTGAAGACATCGCTTCACTTTTAATCCAGGACAAGAATGCCCTGTTCTTCTTCCTCTGCGCATCGCGAGAAATAACAGTATAAACTTGACCGTTGGGCACAAACCCAAACGGCGCAACCAACCTTCCAGCACGAATGTCTTCGCTAACCAGAGCCCAAGGCGCAATAGCCGCCCCCAGCCCGCCCATGGCTGCTTCTAGCATAAAGTAAATATGTTCCAGTTCAGTCCCCTTGTCAGTGTCCGGCACAGAAATATCTGTGGCCTTGGACCAGTCCTGCCAGGCTGATTTTCGGGTTAAGCTATGCAACAAAGGAACCTCTTCTCTTTCCGTAAGGCTCCCCGTCTCAAAAACAGAAAATCGCGCGTCGAGCTCTGGCGTCATGACAGGCCCCACTAACTCAGCAAACAAAGGCGTCGCATCAACATTTGACGGCCAGTTGTTTTCCCCAACAACAATCGCCAAATCACATGCCGCATTCGCAAGATTAGGCGTCACCGATGTCGTGCTTAATCGAACTTCAATTTTTGGGTAGTGCGCTGAAAAACGATGTAATCGGGGCAAGAGCCACCTCATCATAAAAGTGCCGATACAGGCAACATCCAAGACGCCCTCTTCACTATCGACCACACTTGAAATACTTGCTTCAAGTTGATCAAAAATCGCTGTCAGTTGCGGCTGTAGCTTCACCCCGGCCTCTGTAAGCTGCAATTTGTTGCGGGGCCCCTCAAACAAACGGACCCCCATAACATCTTCCAGATGACGGATCTGCTTACTGATTGCTCCATAAGTAACATTTAATTCCTGGGCCGCATCAACCATACGCCCTTTTCGCGCAGTTACTTCAAAAGCCCGGATCGCATTTAAAGGCGGTAACGATGATCTATTCATAATAGTTTTTCTCACATAGATCAGAGAAATGATCGATTTATTCTTTGTAAATCAAAAGATTTAATCAACCTTCATTTTCAATAGTGAGAAAAAATCCTCTCTGTGAACTCACAAACAACACATAGAAAGCAGCTTCCCAAATGGATACAACCATCTTTCTTGCCATAATGGCTGGCGCGTTTATGCACGCTGGATGGAATGCCGTTATCAAGATCGGATTGGATCGCTTTTCCGCTATTCTATTACTTTCACTGTTTCAAGGCGCGATCTCTTTCGCGTTGATTCCTTTCTTCCCAACCATTGCCAGCGATGCCTGGCCATGGTTGTTCGCCTCTATCTTGTTACATGTCGGGTACAAATTTTTCCTAATCAAAGCCTATGCTTTAGGGGACTTAAGTCAGATATATCCGCTCGCTCGTGGCACTGCTCCGTTAATTGTATCTGTTATTAGCGCCCTATACCTAGGTGAAGTGCTTTCGCTTACCAATGCTCTTGGCATTGTCTCTATTGGTCTGGGGATCATGGCCATGGCCTTAAGCAAAGGGCCAGACACACCTCCGCTTTCAAAAAAAGCGCTGATATTTGCTTTTTGCACCGCCTCTTTTACCGCCGCCTATACATTGGTGGATGGAATAGGGGCCCGCTTATCCTTTAATGCATCAAGCTTCACCCTATGGTTATTCGCCGGAGACAGCTTGATTATGTTACTGTCCTCGGTGGTCCTTAGAGGTAGAGGAGCCATTATAAAGACCCTCCCGGAATGGAAGAGTGGCTTTGTTGCAGGCGCTCTTTCTCTGGGATCTTACTGGATTGCCATCTGGGCAATGACAAAAGCCCCGATTGCTTTGGTCTCTGGACTGAGAGAAAGCAGTGTGCTTTTTGCCATGTTTATTGCCGTATTCCTGCTCAAAGAAAAAGCCGGGATTATCAGGTGGCTAGCAGCTTTTTCTATAGGAACAGGCATTCTCCTTACCCGGTTCTAAAAGGGTATAAGTGGAAAACCCAATTTTACCCATCACCTTGGCGAAGCTTGTCTATATCGCGACGGTCTTTTTTGGTCGGTCGCCCAGCACCCATATCCCGTATAGCGGTATCACCAACAGAATTTGTCGTACGGGATTTTTGAGTGTCTACGGGTGCAAGGTCTTCATACAATTCGCGTGCTTCGGGTGCTGGCCCTCGGCGGCTTCCCAGAGCCAGAATTTTAACGACACGGATGTTTGTACCCTGCGTAAAGGTCAGGACGTCATCCAGCTTAACCAGCTGGCTGGCTTTACCAACTGCCTTGCCACCAACACGCACCCGACCACCATTACAAACTGTACTGGCGATTGAGCGTGTTTTAAAAAAGCGGGCGTACCAAAGCCACTTATCAATGCGAAGACTTGCCTTTTCATCACCAGCCATCGCAGAACCTTTAACGCTTGAAAGACATGTCCTGAAGAACCGCAAAAGGTGAATCCGCCATTCTGGCCTTTTCTGCTTCTACCTGTTTCTTCCGGGCTTCTTTTTTCTTCGGGTCCTGTTTCTTCGGTCCGCGCAGACTAAAGGCCGTCACTCCACCCTTTAGTCTGTTTGGATGGAACCGCAAGGATTTGAGAACAAAAGCAATCTGTTGATCATCTAAACCGGAAACTTTTCTCATTTCATCATTAATGACGAAAGATCCCGCAGGAAGCTTCAGATCGTCTTCAGCTTTTTTATCCTCTTGGACTTCACCTACGACACTATCCACGGCTTTCACTTCAGGCTCAGAAACAATACCATCCGCCCCCTCCACATCGCCAACAGATGTAGCTACAGCCGTATCATCAACAACGGGCGCCTCTACAGCAGGAGTTGCAATCTCAACAACTTTCGCTTTAGCATCAGCGTCTTTTTTGTCCGATTTCTTTTCTCCGTCATCCTTGCTCAAACGAAGAAGCTTATAAGCTTCGTGCGATATCCGCTCAAGAATGTCAGCCCGGAGAACAAGCTCGCGCCCTTTACGGTTTGAAAGGTGGCGATAGCCAACAGATGCACAGAAAATATCTTTCTGCGCGTCGGACGGCGTAAAATATTTGCTCTCAAAATCAGGAAGCTCAGGCACAGAAACTTCGTTCCATGCCGCCCACAACAAAGCACGAATCCGGCTTGGTCTTGGGCGATTCAAATTCGGCAGAAATACGCTTTCACGACCAAGGCGTAAGCCAAGATCAGCCAAAGCTTTTCGATCAGCTTTGCTCAGACCATTTATCTGGTCCCGCAACAGGTAACGTGGAACCAGCCCCAAGCCCTCAATGACCTGAAAGGCAATACCGCGAGCCGTACCATCGAGCTTGGCATCAGACAGATAGAACAAAGGCTTGAGCTGTGCCCGTAGATGGCGTTCCAACCACCCCACAAGACGAAGCCTGATTTTCTCACGCATTGGACTATCAATAAACTCAGTCGAATAGACATCAACAGCAGGACTGAGTGAGCTCTCTCCTTTGATCAGTTTACCAACCGGAATACCACGCCAGGTCAACTCGCCAGTGTCATTCAACAGGAATGATCCGTCGTTATCTTCTTCCAGCACAGACACCCGCGCAGGCATTTCGCTCAACAGCGTTTTGCGTGCAGCTGTCAGGCCCGGTTTGATATCCGATCCCTGAAGGCTTTCATCCAGAACAAAAGAGAACCCAACGATACGCCCAAGGAGTTCTCCTTCGACAATAACGTCACCATTTGCTTTAACCGCCGACACTATATTTTCTCCCGCCTGGAGGCTTCGTACCAATTTTGCTGCTCGTCTATCGACAAACCTTTGAGTTAGACGCTCGTGAAGCGCGTCCGATAACCGATCTTCTATCGCACGACTGACGCCTTGCCAATGCTCATTATCTCTTATCCAGTCTGATCGATGACTAATATACGTCCAGGTCCTGATATGAGAAATGCGCGCGACCAAAGTATCAATGTCGCCGTCGATGCGATCAATCCGCTTGATTTGAGTTGCAATCCAATCTTCCGGAAGCACCCCATGGTTGCCTATCAAATAATGATATATCTGAGAAAGCAACCGAATATGTTGGTCTGTCAGAATTTTTCTAAAATCGGGAACCTGACAAACTTCCCACAGCAACTTGACTTTCGCGGAGTTTGTCGCACTGTCCTGAACTGTACTTTCCTGTGCCAATGCCATCAATGCCTGATGGTCTTCGGCATCTCGTACCCGCGATAGAATTTTGTCTTCAGCACGCCGTTCCAAAGACTTTATCAATTGTTCCGGCGACCTATAATCCAGATCATTATTCCGCCAATAGATAACACGCAAAGGGTCGTAGTCGTGATTTTCAACACGGGCGATCAAATCTTCGTCCAAAGGTCCAACATTGTTTGTCGTCCCAAAGGTTCCATCACGGGTATGACGCCCTGCGCGTCCGGCGATCTGCCCGATTTCCGATGCATAGAGATATCGGGAAATCCGCCCATCAAACTTTTCCATCCGGGAAAACGCGACATGGTTCACATCCAGATTCAACCCCATACCGATTGCGTCAGTTGCCACCAGATAGTCAACATCACCGTTTTCAAACAGTTCGACCTGTGCATTTCTTGTACGCGGGCTCAACGCCCCAAGAACCACAGCCGTTCCCCCACGATGCTGTCGGATTGTTTCAGCAAGCTGATAAACATCTGTGGCCGAAAAAGCGACCACTGCGGATCGAGGAGGCAGACGGATGATTTTCTTATTGCCGGAAAAGCTCAGGTTTGAAAAACGGGGCCGTTCAATAAACTCGATATCTCTGACAAGCTTCTTGAGGATCGGTGCAATGGTATTCGAGCCCATAAACATGGTCTCGGCCGTACCACGCGCATTTAGAAGCCTGTCAGTAAAGATATGCCCCCGCTCTTCGTCTGCTGCCAACTGTATTTCATCCACAGCAAGAAATTCGACCAGTTTGTCCACGGGCATGGATTCAACTGTGCAAAAGAAATAGCGGGCGCCTTTGGGCAGAATCTTTTCTTCACCAGTTACCAAGGCACACTTGGCAGCGCCCTTTATGGCAACGGCTTTGTCATAGTTCTCACGGGCCAATAACCGCAGGGGAAAACCAATCATGCCAGAGCTATAAGCGAGCATGCGTTCCATCGCCAGATAGGTTTTACCCGTATTTGTCGGTCCAAGAACTGCTGTAATTTTAGCCGATGCGAGAAAACTCATCTATCCCTCCTGCACAGAGGAGGCCGTGATAACCGAACACGTAAATATCCAAATCAAAAAACTTAAATTATATAGTGAGTTTATACATAGAAAATCGCGTGAAGAAAATGCAATTCAGTTAAGGTACATTTTAAATCACAGCTATTTATCAGGTAACCAGCTTTAATCATGCCTATGGGAAACAGGCATTCCGACAACTTAGTACCCTAAACAGGGCGAGGTTCTGTAGGTACATGTAATACACGCCAATAGTTTTCGAACATGTGAACAACATCAATGAAGTTGACACCCGCCTCTTCTTTGACAAAGTAACCTGCCACTTTCTTATGATAGCTTTCGACGATATCCTGATCTGACTTTGACGTCGTCAGAACAAAAACAATTGTATCGTGAAGTTCTGAATCTTCGCGTAACTTCGTCAAGAATTCCAGGCCATTCATCCTCGGCATCTGGAGATCTAGCAATATCATAAAAGGATAGGTTATTGCGCCATTCTTTAATAATTCTAACGCTTCAATCCCGTCGTGCGCCCTGACGATTGAGTTTCCGATCCGCTGTTTTAGAAAGCTACGCTCAATAGAGGCCGCATCAATGTCATCATCTTCGACCAATAGCAAAGTGACTTCTCTTGTATCTGCTTTCATGCACGAGGCTCCAACTATTCAGAGTTTATGGGTGTCCCAAACATCACGTTTATCAACATAGCATCTTATTCAAAAGGCCAGAAGATAATACAGCAGGTTCCGCGCTCCCGCCCCTTTTCAAGTTCAAATGTGCCTTTGTGATGTTCCACAATCTTTTTAACCATGGCAAGCCCCATCCCGCTGCCTTCGACCTTGTCACGCGGCTGTAGCGTCTGAAACATCTGCAATGCTTTATCGTGAAGATCATCCGGTATCCCGGGGCCATCGTCCTCAATACGAAACGAATGTCCATCAGACTGTTCCGTGTAGGTAACCTTAATAACACCGCTATCCTGGTCATGATGTTTGATCGTATTGGATATCAAGTTCCGCAACACAATATCCAGTGGCATGCGTGGAATATCTATACTCACATCCGGTGCTTCACAGATGAAATTCTGATCAGTGCCATGCAAAAACATGATATCCGTGGCCATTTTTTGTAATGAAACCGGCTCATTGGAATATTCAAAACGCCCCACCCGGGAATATTCCAGTAAATCCTTTAACAGTGTCATCATTCGCTGACATCTATTCTTGACCATATCAATGTGTTCTCGGGATTTCTCGGGCAAGATATCGTCACAATCTTCTTCAATCCAGCTGATAACCTGATTGATTGAATTCAACGGTGCTTTCAAGTCATGAGACGCGACATAAGCAAATTGTTCGAGGTCATGATTTGTCTTCATCAAGCGTTCGGATTTTTCCTTGAGAGCCAGCGTCATCTCGTCGGCATAATCCAAAGCACTTCTATTTGCTCTGGTTAGCAAAATAAACACTCCTAAAAGCAGAGCATTCATCATAAGACCACCAATCAAAATCCAGAAGGGTTGTTCGATAGATGAGTTATTACGAAAGCCTTGGCTAGTTTCGATATCAAAATGCCAAATTCGTCCGTACATTTCGACATCAACAACCTTTGTAAATAGCGGACTCATGTCGCGAATATTAAGAACACCGATTTCTTGATCATTATCATCATACAATACAGCATCTTTATCACTGATTCTGACACGTACCTGACGCTTTTCGCTCGCCAAAGTCCCCAACATAAGCTTGCTCATGATAAAGGGGGCGTAGGTAACACCAATGATATTGGCCTGCCGCGCATCGACTGTTTCCGGTTTTTTCCCATCACGATAAAAGGGAGTATAAAACAGGAAACCAGGTGTCTTTTTGGCATCCTGAACCAAAACAATCGGCCCGGTCATCTGTGCCCCACCGGTGTCTCTAGCTTTCTTGACCGCCGTGTAGCGATTTTCTTCAAAAGCCATATCAAGACCAACAGCTTTTGCATTTGGGCCGGCAGGTTCAATATAGGTTATGGGCCAGTATTCAGCTTTATCGTGCTCAGGATGTATTCTATAGTTCGGACGCGAGGCTCTTTCTCGTGCAAGATATGATTCTAGCTGATCCGGCGCGATATTGTAGATAACGCCAATTCCATTTATGCCGGGGTAAACCTGATCAATACGGAGGCTATTGGCATAAGCCAACCACTGTTCGTAATTGGTCTCCCCCCCATTTGCATCAATAAAAGCAACACCACTAGAAAGTGCATTTTCATAAAGATGCATTCTTTCTTCGACCAACCCGATCACCTGATCAACCTGACGATCAAATTTTTCCTGATTTTTTTGCACAACCTGATTCTTTGAAAAGTACCAGATACCAAGTGTCAAAAGAACAGACAAAAGCACAACAACCCAATGAACCCATCGTAGAGATCCTCTACGAACCAACTGTCCTCTTCTCTCCATCTCGATAGAGTCAGTTTGATCGACGTCGGCCATTATTTTTTCCCGGAAAATTCAACAGATAGAAATTTAAGTGGAGAGAATTATGTGACTGCTTAAATACGCAGCCACATTTGTGAGAGAAGAGCTTCAAAATCGTCAACCGGCATCGGTTTGGCAAAATAAAACCCCTGAATGCGGTCAAAAGCCAGTTTTTGGCACCATTCTTTCTGGGCTTCGGTTTCCACACCTTCAACAACGGTCAAAATACCCAGCGTTTTGGAAAAGGCATTTATTGCTTCCAAAAACAGGATATCCTGCGGATTATCTTCGATAGATTTGACAAAGGATCTGTCGATTTTCAAAATTTGGAATGGATATTTCTGTAATTGTGAAAGTGACGAATGTCCGGTTCCAAAATCATCCAATGCCAAGGGAATCCCCAGGTCAGATAAATCAAGCAAGACCTGTGCACTGGCATCTGTTCCCTTGATCAGCGTACTTTCCGTGACCTCAAACTCCAGTTGCCCGGGCCTAACATCATGTGTTTCCAGAATATTCCTGACAGTATCGACAAAACCATGCAGGCTGAGCTGTAAAGGGGACAGGTTTACTGCGATAGAAAAGTCCGCATCCAGTAAGTTGTATTTTTTGTTCCATTGCCCGAGTTGAGTACAGGCATTTTCAAGAACATGTTCACCAATTTTATCAATAAGACCAATTTCTTCCGCAATCGGAATGAATTCAAAGGGACCGATCAATCCTTTGCTTGGATGTTGCCAGCGGACCAACGCTTCTGCCGCGACAATTTTTTCACTGATACAGTCATATTGAGGCTGATAATAGACAACAAATTCATTATGCGTAACAGCACGATGGAGCTCGCGTTCAAGTCCCACTTTTCTATGGATCGCATCATGTATTTTCTTTGAATAGAAATGGGTTTGATTTTTACCCATTTCCTTCGAACGATACATTGCAACATCCGCACATTTAAAGAGCTGCGCTGCATCCGTGGCACAATCAGGGTAATTGGCTACCCCTATGCTTGTCGTAATAATCAACTCTGCATCATCAATAATAAACGGCTTGGTAAGTGCCGCTAAAATACGTCTTGTCAGATGCTCTAACAATAGAGGATTGTCGATATTATGAACCACGATTGCAAATTCATCACCACCAATTCGACATAGAATATCGCCTTCGCGGACAAGGTTTGTCAGGCGTTTGGCAGCCTCAACAAGCAACTTGTCCCCAATGGAATGCCCCAGAGTATCATTTACATTCTTAAAGTTATCCAGATCCAACATCAGAAGGGCCAGCCCACGACAGTGCCGCTTTGCATAAGGGATCGCCGCATCCAGACTGGTTTCGAAAACATAACGATTTGAGAGCCCCGTCAGCGGATCTTTTTCTGCCAAAAACTGTAACTCTTTCCGGCTTTCCCGCAGTTCTTGCTCTATTTTATAACGTTCTTTCGCATGCAAAATGGCTCGGATTAAGCGGGCCGCGGTCACTTCGTTTTTTAGAATAAAGTCTTGGGCACCAGCTTCTATACACCTAATGGCGAGCTCTTCATCTTCCATATTACTAAGCATAACCACAGCGATATTTGCCTGATTGGACTTGTTTAATGATTGCAGAAGATCAAGCCCCGTCATGGTCGGTAATTTGTAATCGAGAAGAATAATATCAAAGGTTTTATCTTTGTGATATTTTAAACCTTCTTCAGCAGAGGCCGCCTCTGTAATATTCAGGGGATACCCTGACCTGTCGAGAGCTCTGATCGAATTCTCACGGTCAATATTGTCGTCATCTATAAGAAGTAAGTCCAAGGCCCTGTAATCCTTATGCTATCTTCGCAAGCAAGTTTCAAAGGCAAGGTATTTTAATCAAATATCTCACATATCTTCTAATTAACACTAAACCAAAGGTATTAAAAAAAGTTAACACACAGCCTATAAGAGTAATGTTTTTTGATTTTTTTTGATTTTTTTTGATTCCAGTCACATCTCAAAACTGAAAATCTCCAAAAAAGGAATATATTCTTGAATTTATTGTTCCTCTTGACCTTATAGCTGCTGTAAGGATTAGGATTTCACTAAATATCCGATTCACCACACCTGATTGGCTAACTGATGCATGTTTATCTTTCGAGTACGATCAAACTTATATTTGCCCTATCTTTAATTGGGCTTTTTATCGGGCTCTTTTCTGATACAAGTATGGCACACACAAAAGTTGCACGTACAATCCCCGCCAACGAGGCCGTGCTCAAAGAATCACCGTCAGAAATAAAACTTATCTTCCCTGAAGTTCTCAAAATTACAGCTTTGAAGTTACTGGACACCCAGGGGAACGAGCTCACTCTCGAACACGATAAAAGCCTCAAACCCATCAAGGAGAAGATTGCATTCCCCCCATCTTTAGACGCTGGAACCTATCGTGTTATCTGGCGGGGAATTTCTGCGGATGGACACCCGATTAAGGGACAGATTATTTTTACTGTTTCCCCTTAAGTCTGCCAGGCTCACATGATAGAAAATACGGAATATTTACTCGCATTTCTAAAAACAACCATCTATGGCTGTAGTCTCTTTTCCGGCGGCACGTTACTTTTTCTATATATATTTCAACAAGAAACCAGAAACATTCGATCAGAGCTTTATTCCTTTATTACCAGATCAGGCCTACTTGGAATCACGCTCATCATCATCAACTTGGGAACACAGGTAATCTGGCTTTCTGCGGGAGATCTAAGTGCATTTTATGATCTAGATATGATCGCTCTGGTGTTGTCTTCTTCGACAGGATACACACAATTATTTCTTGGCCTAGGGTTAATTGGCATCCTATCGACATCGAAAATAAACCATCCCATCTATGGCCTTTTGGTCTTATTGCTAATCCCCATCACTTATGCTTTGTCAGGGCATACCGGGTTCTATTCGCCAACGTGGCTGTTGAAAGTTTTTATTATTGTGCATCTGTCTATCGCCTGCTTCTGGGTCGGCAGTTTCATTCCCCTACTCACGCTTATTAATCAGAAAAAACAAACTGCATCAGATGCCCTGGAACGATTTGGAAACATTGCTGTCTTTTTAATCCCTCTTCTGCTTGCTACAGGAATAGGGATGGCCTGGCTCATCACCGGCGGCATAAATGGCCTGACAACTGATTATGGATTGATGCTTTTAGCAAAAGCGGTTTTTGTTGCCCTACTGTTATGCTTTGCGGCCTTAAACAAATTAAGGCTGGTCCCGCAATTCAAAAGAGGTCAGGCACCAGCAGCCGAAAAACTCAACCGGTCAATAAGAACTGAAATAGCCCTCGTGTTGATTATACTGACCTTCACAGCGATCATCACAACGATAATTCCACCAGAAGATCTAGGTCACCGCCTTGACTAACCCCTATCTGAACTAATCTGTATTTAAAGTATGCGTCAACAGGGTATTTTATTGTAGCGCAGAGGGAACTGGCCCGTCCTTTTCAGGGTCCCACCCGGACGACCAGATTTCATAAGGCACTATATGCGGCTTCACACCGCTCTTCTCAAACCAGGAATCAATCGCGAAACTTTTCCCGGTAGAAACATCAACAACAGCCGCGGATGTATGAGGCCAGCCGCCAATAAAAAAACCACGCGTAACTTGAGACCTTAGCCTGTGATGTTGTATGAGCCCTAATTCCTTTAGAAAAATCAACGTTGTCGTTGTATTTACAGACTCATCCTCACAGTCCAATTGCCCCGGTTGGCCATAGCCTGTAAACGTGCCTCCAATATCATTTTCAGTACCGGCTTTTGGCGCATTCATTTGCTCCATATAGGCAACCGCATTTGCCATGGCTGCCCGTTCTTGCTGCGGCGTTTGCACCACCCCAAAAGCTTTGATCAGCCCCTGTTTATCAATATCACTCATGGTAAAGCTTAGTTGCCGCGCACATCCATACCCATGACAGTACTGATATTGAGCCAATGTTGGAACAGCAACACCCTTGCGTTCAAAAACCATGTTTGGTGAAGAATTCGGCCCTGCAGCACAACCACCAAGCACAAGAAAAACAGTCAACAATACTGATTTCGGAAACCGATTAAACATGAGGATCAAACCTTTTGTCGGAGCACACGGGGGCACACGAACCACACAATCACGTTAAATTATCTGTACGTTTTTACAGGATCATAAAATTCCTGCAACTGCTTTGAGTAAACAAGTATCGTGCCCTAAAACGAGATAACTTGAAAAACTGGTCTTATTAAGCCATATGTCTTTTGCTCTTGTTACAAGTAACCAAGAGATTAGCAATATTACTTCGACTAGTTAAAAGGTGGATTATACAATCATGTCTGAGGAACAACTTTCCTTCCAGGCCGAGGTTTCTCGCCTCTTGGACATTGTGGCCCATTCGCTTTATTCCAATAAAGAAATATTCCTGCGCGAACTCATTTCCAATGCGTCTGATGCATGCGATAAACTTCGGTACTTGGCAGTAACTGATGGCGACCTGATGAAAGACGATCCCGATTTCAGGATCGACTTGGAAATAGATTCAAATGCCAACACGCTCACCATCAGCGATAACGGCATTGGCATGAACCGCCAGGAGCTTATTGATAACCTCGGCACCATCGCACGTTCCGGCACCAGCGCCTTTATGGAACAAATGGAAAGCAGCAAGGACGGCAGTAATCTGATCGGCCAGTTCGGTGTTGGTTTCTATTCCAGTTATATGGTAGCCGACAAAGTCAGCGTTACCAGCCGTCGTGCAGGTGAAGATCAGGGCTGGCAGTGGGATTCAGACGGCAAAGGTAAATTCACTATTGCCGAAGTTGAAAAACCCGTGCGTGGAACATCCATCACGCTACATCTAAAAGAAGAGCAAAAAGAATTTAGTGAAGAGCTACGTCTTCGCACCATCATCAAAACCTATTCAGATCACATTCCAATTCCAATCCGTCTCAAAAAAGCGTCCCCGGAAAACGAACTGGCAGAAAACGAAGATGGCAGCATTGAGAATGATAGCGAATGGGAAACTCTGAACTCTGCGTCTGCAATCTGGACACGGAGCAAATCCGATGTAACAGACGAACAGTACAAAGAGTTTTATCATCACGTTGCCCATGCCTATGACGACCCGTGGTTACGCGAACACTTCCGTGTAGAAGGTGTACTGGAATATTCTGGTCTTCTTTACATTCCGGGCAGCAAACCCTTTGATCTCTTCCACCCAGATCGCAAACACGGCGTAAAGCTTTATGTCCGCCGCGTCTTTATCACGGATGATTGCCAAGAGCTTATCCCCGCCTACATGCGCTTCCTGAAAGGCGTGATTGATTCAGAAGACCTGCCGCTCAACATTAGTCGTGAGATGCTACAGGACAACCCAATGCTGCGTAAGATTCGCGGCGGCATTGTAAAACGTGTCCTTGGTATCCTCGATAAAAAAGCCGAGAACGAGCAAGAAGAATATCTGAAATTCTGGGAAAACTTTGGCTCTGTCCTCAAAGAAGGACTCTACGAAGATCTGCCACAGAAAGATGCGCTCTTAAAGCTCTGTCGTTTCAAATCCATCAAAACAGATAGCTGGATTAGCCTCGCAGATTACCTCGAGAACATGAAAGAGGGTCAAGAGCATATCTACTATATCTCTGGTGAAGATGAGCAGGCACTTCGTCGCAGCCCACAGATTGAAGGCTTCAAAGCCAAAGATGTGGATGTGCTTGTTCTTCATGACCCTGTCGATGAATTCTGGGTAACATCCATTAACGAGTACGAAGGCAAAGGCTTTAAATCTGTTACTCGTGGTGGTGCCGATTTGAACAAGATCGACAGTGCTGATGATAAAGATGACTCTTCAAAAGATAAAGAAGAAGACAAAGCAGAACTCGGTGCTCTGCTCGGCTATATGAAACTAACCCTGGAAGGGGAAGTAAAAGATATCCGCAGCTCAGAGCGACTGACTGACTCTGCTGTCTGTCTTGTCGCAGATGAAGGGGATATGGATATCCATCTGGAACGCATTCTGCGGAGCCACAAGCAAGTCGATGAAGCCAGTAAACGGGTCCTTGAAATCAATCCGAAACATGATTTGGTCAAACGTCTTTCTACCCTGATCAAAGAAGACGGCGCAGCCAAAGAGCTTGAAGACATTGCCTGGCTCTTGCTGGATCAGGCGAGAATTCTCGAAGGACAAATTCCATCCGATGCCGCGACATTTGCACAACGCATGTCCCGTGTTATGGGCAAGGGTCTTTCATAAGATTCAAGCTCTATCCGAGATAGTATCAAAAGGCGGTTGAGATTACTCAACCGCCTTTTTCATTCGCAAGGTAAAGGTAGCCAACCTAGCCTGAACAGAAATTAACCTGGGTTGCTCTCATGTAAAACAGCCCCAAGAATTGCACCGCCGATACCATCTTGTAACAACAGGGCATAACCATCTTTTGGTGACAATCCAAGTGAGGCAAAATTAAACGAAACCGAGGCATCTGTACCATTCCATTCAGCGGCACGTTCAAATCCACGAACAACGTGCTTGTTGACCATAAACAGCCCTTTGTTCTCGCCACGTTGAATTTCTGTCTCATGCTGCTCGTCAAAAACGGCCACCCACAAGGTAGCTGATCCTTCCAGCGGAAGCTCTTTGCCAAAACTCACTGTTGGTTCAGACAAAGTGTTACCTGCAATAGATAGAGATACAGCTTTGCCCGCTTTTGCAGCTTCTTCTATTCCGAGTAAAACATCGCCCCGTCGCGACCCCACCAGCTCCCTACGACCATCAATAACCAACTGTGGTGTATAAACATACCGTAATGACAAGCTTGAACCATAATCACGCTGTCGCTGGGTTGCTTCCGGGCTTGAGAAAGGATCTTTCCATCCAATGTAGTCCCAGTAATCAACATGGTACGATAGTGCAATAATTCCCGGCTGATCAGCAAGCTCGCTTAAAAGCGCATCAGCTGGTGGGCATGAGCTACAGCCCTGTGACGTAAAAAGTTCAATAACCACAGGTGCTGTTTCGGAAAGTCCCGCAACATTGGCGGCCTGAGCTACCAACTGTCCCTGAGCAAGCCGTTTTTCCACAGCCTGAACAACTTCGGCTGATGGCCCGCTTATGGCCATATATGCCCAAGCTGAAGAGAGGCCAAGTGCAACAAAAGCAAGTTTCACTAACGGGCGTTTGAATAGAGTCTTTAAATATTTCATATTCAAAGCCTATGCCTCTTTCAGCAAGAGCTCCAGTCACGTCAACTTCAAGTTTGCGCGAGCAAGAGAGACCCCGTGATCAAGCTTTCATATCTTTAGAGCTCGTCCCGGATAACTGTGACAGCCTAAGAACCCCATCGCCCATGCACTTCCGTAATCTCTTTCCCCAGGCAATGGCTTCTTCTTCACTTTGTGTTTCAATAACAGTAAAGCCAGGGATTAGCTCTTTTCCTTCAATAAAAGGCCCATCAGAAATAGAAAATTCTCCCTCCGCCAACTCGACCTGAATAACCTCTTGCGACAACTTTCCCGTTGAAACAATGATCCCAGATTCAAAAGACTCTTCCATGAACCGTCCCATTTCTGCCATACCTTCCGGGGTCGGCGGGTTCATTCTCTTTCCTTCTGTCATCGTGAAATACACAAAGAATTGCATCAGTTTATTCCTTTTAATCGTTCAATTTTTAAAACGATAGACACAGTAAACTTCCTGGCTATCAGCATATAGTCGATTGGGAAAAGGTAATAGGGACATTAGTTGTGCAGAAATCCCTGCATGGCATCAAGTTGTTGCTGCAAGTATTTTATATCTGCCGCATTGGAAGCAAGCTTTATCGCACGCTGATAAGCTTTGGATGCCTGATCATGCAGCCCTAACTGCTTTGCAAATTCTGCCTCTGTAGAATAGAGGATATGATATGAAGATAGCTTTGGGTCATTGCGTAAATTCATAAGAATTTTCAACGCCGTCCCGGGCCCGTCTTTCATACCTATTGCAATAGCGCGATTCAATTCAATCACGGGCGAATTATGGATAGACAACAGTAAGTCATAATATCCAACAATCAAATCCCATCGGGTGCTTTGCGTTGAATCAGCCACGGCATGAACAGAAGCAATCGCAGCCTGAAGGCTATATATCCCCAATCGGCCAGACATCACAGCCTGATGAATAAGCCCCCGACCTTCATCAATCATTTTTTGATCCCATAGAGACCTATCCTGATATTCCAGTGGAATGATATCACCTTGATTGGTCATTCTCGCGGCCTGACGAGATTCTTGAATCAGCACCAGTGCCAAAAGACCGTAAGTTTCAGAAGAAGGTAATAATTCGACCAGCTTTCGAGACAGATAAAGAGCCTGATACACCAAAGCTTGCCGATTTTGGTCTTTGGAATGAAGAACAGAATAAGCTTCGTTGTAAATCAGATAAATAACTTGAAGGACAGTATTCACACGTTCATCAAGATGATCTTTATCCGGAATTTCATATGGTATTTTTTCGTCTTTAATCAGGTTTTTTGCTCTGGAAATTCTCTTTTTTATATTCTCTGGCGTCGTCAAAAACCCACGAGCTATTTCTTTTGTGCTTAAGCCACATAACTCTCTCAAACTAAGAGAGATACGCGCTTCCATAGATAATCGAGGATGACAACAAAGGAAGATCAACCTTAGTTGATCGTCATGAACCAAATGTTTTTCGATATATTCAGCTTCCAGATCAATAGGTTTCCCTGCCTCGCGATGAAGATGAAGATCTTTCAGTAAAGTTTTGCCATGATCAGATCGCCGTATTGTATCAATAGCTTTAAATTTACCAGCAGATACCAACCACCCGTAAGGGTTATCAGGAATACCGTTTTGTCGCCATGTCACCAATGCGGCCGAAAAACTTTCCTGCAGAGTTTCTTCCGCCAGATCAAGATCGCGGAATATCCTCACCAGAGTAGCCAAAACACGACCAGACTCTGATTTGAATATCTTTTCTAGATCACTAACAGCAACACTTCGCATTGTCATAAAGTCAGTCGTAAGACAGAAGAAGATTGAAATTCTTTAGATCATAGACCGCGAGTCTCATACTGACCATCACTCGCCAAGAAAAAAGGCAGTCCATTTGGACTGCCTTTCTCGCACGATACATTGGCACATATGAAAACGACCTTATACAGCGTCGTTCATCAGATTACGCAGTACGTAATGAAGAATACCGCCATGGCGGAAGTATTCGACCTCATCGGCGGTATCAATGCGGCACGTTAGTTTGATATTTTCAACAGAACCATCTGGACGGCTGATACGACAATCAACATCCATTCCCGGCGTAATACCATTCTCGATACCAGAGATATCAATCGTTTCATCACCTGTAATTCCCAGCGTTTCGCGGGTTACACCATCTTTAAAGACAAGTGGTAGAACACCCATGAACACAAGGTTGGAACGGTGAATACGCTCAAAACTTTCAACAATAACAGCCTTAACACCTAATAAACGAGTACCCTTGGCGGCCCAGTCACGGGAAGATCCCATGCCATATTCCTTACCGCCAAAAACAACCAACGGCGTTCCGTCATCTATGTACTTCATGGCAGCATCATACACTGGCATAACTTCGCCCTTGTATTTAGAGAAGCCGCCTTCTGTCCCCGGGACCATTTCGTTTTTGATACGAATGTTGGCAAAGGTCCCCCGCATCATAACTTCGTGGTTACCACGACGAGATCCGTAAGAGTTGAAGTCAACCGGACGCACTTGATGACCTGTCAGATATTCCCCGCCAGGACTATCAGCTTTGATCGCACCCGCAGGAGAGATGTGGTCAGTTGTGATATTATCAGCGAGAACGAGTAACGGGCGAGCGCCAGCGACATCACTGAAATCATCAGCTTCTCTACTCATCCCTTGGAAGAATGGCGGATACTGAACATATGTACTTTGATCATTCCAGTCATAAGTCAGACCAGTCGCAGTTTCGATTTCTTTCCACTGCTGAGGGCCTTCAAAAACGTTGTCATAACGCTCTTTGAACATTTCCGGTGTTAGCGCAACGTTAGAAATTTCCTGTATCTCCTGTGAAGTCGGCCAGATGTCTTTCAGATAAACATCCTGACCATCTTTACCTTGACCAATTGGATCGTTCAAAAGGTCAATTGTCACGTTTCCAGCCAAGGCATACGCAACAACAAGAGGCGGCGACGCCAGATAGTTCAAACGTGTCTGCGGGCTAACCCGGCCTTCAAAATTACGGTTACCGGACAGAACTGCCGCAACTTGTAACTCTTTGTTATCAATTGCTTCTATATGCTCATCCGCAAGCGGGCCAGAGTTCCCGATACAGGTCGTACAACCATACCCAACGAGATCAAAACCAATTTGATTGAGATAATCCTGAAGCCCAGCTTTTTCGAGATAATCAGTCACAACCTGCGACCCGGGTGCCAATGATGTTTTCACCCAAGGCTTCGAAGTTAGGCCCAGTTCAACAGCTTTTTTCGCCACAAGGCCTGCACCAATAAGCACAGAAGGGTTCGACGTGTTGGTACAACTGGTAATGGCTGCAATCATCACATCGCCATTACTCAGTTCATAATCTTTACCTTCAACAGGGGATTTATCACCTGCCTTATCACCCAAAGCTTCCTTGATCAGCTCAATAGATTTTGGTGCAAGATTGCTGAGTGAAATACGATCCTGTGGACGCTTTGGTCCAGCGAGACTAGGCTCGACAGTAGAAAGATCAAGTTCAAGTGAAGACGTAAAGATCGGATCCGGGGTGTTTGTTTCCCGCCACATACCTTGTGCCTTGGCATATGCTTCGACCAAGGCAACACGATCAGCATCACGACAGGTAAAGCTCAGATACCGGATCGTTTCTTCATCAATCGGGAAGAAACCACAGGTCGCCCCGTATTCCGGCGCCATGTTTGCGATTGTCGCCTGATCAGCCAACGTCAAATTATCAAGACCTGCGCCATAGAACTCAACGAATTTACCAACAACACCATGGGCACGAAGAATTTCAGTCACGGTCAAAACCAAGTCCGTCGCTGTTGTTCCCTCTTTCATCTTGCCCGTAAGTTTCATACCGACAACTTCTGGAATCACCATAGATACGGGCTGTCCCAGCATTGCAGCTTCCGCTTCGATACCGCCGACACCCCAACCAAGCACGGAAAGACCATTGACCATAGTTGTATGGGAATCAGTCCCCACCAAAGTATCAGGGTAGGCAATCGTCGCGCCATTCTCTTCTTTGGTCCACACTACCTGTGCAAGATTTTCAAGGTTCACCTGATGGCAAATACCTGTTCCGGGGGGGACAACGCGGAAATTATCAAAAGCCGTTTGCCCCCAGCGTAGGAAAGAATAGCGTTCTCCGTTACGCTCAAACTCCAGATCAACGTTTTTCTGGAATGAATCTGCACCGCCGAATGAATCGACCATTACAGAATGATCAATAACGAGATCAACAGGAGAAAGAGGGTTGATCTTCTTCGGATCTCCGCCCATTTCAACCATTGCCTGGCGCATAGCTGCCAAATCAACTACAGCTGGAACCCCTGTAAAGTCCTGCATAAGAACACGTGCGGGGCGATAGGCAATTTCACTATCTGATGTACGGTTTTTCAACCATCCGGCCATCGCTTTGATGTCATCAACCTTAACACTGCGATCATCTTCAAACCGCAACAGGTTTTCTAACAAAACTTTAAGGGAAAAAGGGAGACGGGAAATATCACCGAGTGTCTTGGAAGCTTCCTCGAGGCTATAATAATCATATGTCTTGCCATTTGCGGTGAGCTGGCGACGGGTATTCAGGGTATCCTTACCAAGAGCCAATTTATTCTCCTCTTGCTGGTATGCTTCTCTCCAGATGGGGCTTTCTTCTGTTCATCTATAACAAGACCACTTGTGATCCAATAAATAACCAAGCCTTCTCATCTACTTGTATTCTGCTTATTTAAGTTAGCTCTTTAGAGATAAAAATCAATATATGCTGCAACGCAAAAATAAGAATAAGTTAAGTTTACTATTATCATTCACTAATAGTAATGAAGTTAATTTCTTCTCTTGAGCTTACAGTAGGAGGAACATTTAAAAGTATCTACACGCACTTCTGTTTAGGTTAACGAGAATTATCAAAATGATCTTTAATTTTTGGGCATCTTTCCAACGCAAGTTTATCTCGCGATACAAAGTGCTCCTCTTAGCTGTAACAGCTATCATAGCCGGGAGTTATTTTATTTTCCATGACTCAAAACCATTTCACCAACAAGGAATAGCCAACACCAATTCTGCTTCTGATATAAATAGTGTTTCGAATGGTATCAGCGGAGAAAGTTTATATTTGCAGAACTGCGCTTCTTGCCACGGTATAACGCTTGAGGGGGAAGCCAACTGGCGGAGTCCAAAAGCAGACGGATCTTTACCTGCCCCGCCTCATAATCAAGATGGACACACTTGGCATCATCCCGATCGCTTATTGTTTCACATAACCAAATTCGGTGGTACATCGATTGCACCCAAAGGATTTAATAGCAACATGCCAGCCTTCGAAGGCGTGTTGAGCGATAAAGAAATAATTGCGGCTCTGGAATTCATAAAAAGCAAGTGGCCGAATGAAATTCGCCAACGCCAGAAAAATATAACAGACAAAGATACTGCAGCCCTATCCCAGTAAGTTTTGTCCCAGTAAGTTTTGTCTGATAAATCTGCCCGATGAATTTACCCATAGGCTTGATGCGCAAACCTCTATGACCTCTCTTGACATAAATCAAGGATCACATGCGGGTGTTCAGTTATTTCATAGCTTATGAAAACAGAGATCATACAAAAATACGACAAAGGGGTTCCTCGATATACGAGCTACCCCACGGCCCATCTCTTTAAGCCTGACTTTGAGGACAGTACTTATGTGGACTGGCTGCAGGCTATTCCAAAAGAGATGCCGCTTTCTCTGTATTCTCACATCCCCTATTGCGATAGCCTCTGCTGGTTTTGCGGGTGCCACACCAAGATCACCCAAAAATATAAACCAATAAAAGAGTACATGGGATCTTTACAAAAAGAGATCCTGATGACCGCAACTGCTATGGGACGAGGCCGCCCAGTTAACCATATGCATTTTGGCGGCGGCAGCCCGACAATTCTGGAACCGGAAGACGTCAAAGAACTCTTCCAGACATTCAATGACGCCTTCTCGTTTACGGGTGATGCAGAGATCGCCGTCGAAATTGACCCGCGGGATATCAGCCAGGAAGCAATCAGAGCCTGGGCACAGGGTGGGGTTAACCGTGCAAGTCTTGGCGTACAAGACGTTCAGGATAAAGTACAAAGAGCCATCAATCGCATCCAGCCAATCGAACAGACCGCAAAGGTTGCCAAATGGCTGCACGAAGAGGGTGTGCACGGCATCAACATGGATTTAATGTATGGCCTTCCCTATCAAACGGTTGAATCAGTTTTAGAAACCATTCGTCAGGTCATGACCATGGCCCCGGAACGCATCGCTCTCTTTGGCTATGCGCACATACCGTCATTAAAGCCTCACCAACGTCTTATTCCGGAAGAAGTCCTCCCTGACTTCAACGAAAGATTTGAACAACAGGAAGCAGCCGCAGAGCTATTGCAAAGTTATGGTTTTGTTAGGATTGGGCTGGACCATTTTGCGAAACCCGACGATCCTATGGCTGTTGCTTTTAAGAACGGTACACTTAGACGTAATTTTCAAGGTTATACGACAGACAAGGCAGACGCGATGATCGGTTTTGGCGCATCTTCAATCGGTGCCCTTCCAAGCGGCTTTGTTCAGAATATCGTTGCCATCAGAAACTATCGGGCCGCGATTGACAGTGGAAATTTTGCCGTCGCCAAATCCATTCCCTTCAAAGGTCAGGACAAATTGCGGGCCGCGATTATAGAGCAACTTATGTGCTATCATGAAGTTGACCTCAATGATATCTGCGATAGCTTTCAAAGCTCAATCGATGAGTTTGACTACGAAATCAGAGCTTTAAAAAGCTTTATCGATGATAAAGTTGCACGATATCAAGGTGGTGTTATTTCTGTAGAACATGATGCCAGAGCCTTGGTCAGATCCGTCTGCGCCTTGTTTGACGAGTATCATGGATCAAGAGAGATGACTTACTCGCAAGCAGTTTAAACAGCCAAGAGATTTTAACACCAGTTTGGCAGCTAAAACTGCGCGCCTCTGTCACATATCACAATAGATGCATTTTAAATATACTATAAAGGAAATTTCGAGGACCAAGGATATTATGATTACTGCAAGTTCACCTTTCTGGCGGGCAGGTTTCAGACCATTTTTCACTGCAGGAGCCTTATATGCCCTGACTGTCTTGTCACTATGGATTATGATACTTGCAGGATTTATCGACTACGATACGCATATTGCGCCATCTCTCATCCACGGGCACGAAATGATCTATGGCTTTGGTGTTGCAGCCATTGCCGGATTCATATTAACAGCCATGCCCAACTGGACAAACACAGCCCCTTTATCTGGCAAACCACTGATCACCCTCTTTAGTCTTTGGCTCCTTGGTCGATTATCCCTATGGGCGGGAACATCTCTCCCCTATAGTCTTCTCGCCACTATTGACCTCATGTTTCTTCCCGTACTGTCAATCTACACTGCGAGAATACTCATTAGAACAGGCAACAAACGAAATCTCATGTTACCTGCTATCTTTATGGTCCTCGCCCTATTTAATCTGTGTTTTTATCTCTCAGAAGCAGGTATCGCCCCACATTCCTCGCGGACCATTCTGGAAGCAGCTATATCTCTTCTACTGCTGTTGATTACAATCATCGGGGGGCGCATTGTTCCTGCCTTCACGAGAAACGCCCTCACAGCCAAAGGAGAAAACGTAACCATAGGTGCGCCAGGTAAACTCAGCATCTTATGCATCGCTGGCACTGCAGCAATGATGATTGGCGACCTATTCATCGCGGATAGTTGGCCGGACCCCTTTGCCTATTTCTGCGCAATACTCGCAGGGTTACATCTCGCCCGGCTATACTTCTGGAAAGGCTGGATGACACTTTCTGATCCCTTACTATGGGCAATGCATGTAGCTTATCTCTGGATACCCATTGGACTTGCTCTAAAAGCTTACGGTTTTGTCACCTATGGTTACTTTTGGGAAGGCGCCCTCCACGCATTGACCGCCGGTGCCATTGGCACAATGATCCTGGTTGTCACTGTCAGAGCCGGCCTTGGCCACACCGGCAGCACCCTCAAAACAAATTCATATCTAACAACCGCGCTTTGTGTGTTAACACTGTCAGCTATATTCCGCGTCACCCAATCTTTTATTGATAACCATTTTTCTGAACAGTTACTTTACCTGTCTTCGCTTCTCTGGATCTTGGCCTTTGGCCTCTACCTCACCAACTTTTTACCTTTGATGACCCGTCCAAGACTAGATGGAAAACCGGGTTAAACAGCTTTTGTTTTTCGCACCTCTGAAACCGCACGCGATACAGCCAAAACAAACAGAGAAAAAATGACCGGAAACCCAATCTGAACACCAAAATTTTGCCCTATACCGGCAAGAATTAACGGCGTCACGAACCCGCAGACAAGAATGGTTTTTTCCCAAGACATCCCTCCCTTTTCGGCCATATCCATCGCAAGTAAAGCAATGGGAATTGCAAGCAACGTCATCTCGTAATCAAAGAGATAAGGGAGGATCAATAGTATCGCCGGAATAAGGGCGGCAAAAGCCATGTTCGTTGGACCACATCGATACCAAAGCCACATCAAAACACCCACAACACCAGACGCCATTCCCCAGTGCATTACGTAAGCAAAATGATCTGCAAAACCAATCATTTTCAATGTTATATATAGGCTCGGCATTTTTTCTGAAAGCAAGCCCCCCTGGCCCATTAGGGATTTAACCACAGACATATTCTGGAAGAATATATCCCATAGCTCCCAACCAAACACGGTTAAAGACAGCCCAACAAAAACACCTGTTGTTACGGCAGCAGACCAAAAGACTCTCCATTGCTGGGAAACAATGAGAACCAGTGGAATAAGAACGCCCAATTGCGGTTTAAAGGCAAGCAACCCAATGAAAACACCAGCAAGAACTGGTCTTGAACGGAAGCAAACGATTGCACAGGCGAGCAACCCGGTACTTAACAAAGAATTTTGCCCATGTACCATTGTCAGATACACCGCAGGATAAGCAATAATGAGTAATATTGCATAGCGATGTTGGAATAAACGCTTCAGCGAATAGACGTAAAAAAGAAAACTGCCCCCAATAAACAAAAAATACGATGCTAAATACGGGATCGCGGCAAGAACTGTTGTCAACAACATAAAGGTCGGCGGGTAATGCCACAAAAACACTGCGTCATTCCCTGGAACGGCCAATTGTTGTATTTCAACAATTCTTTCGCGGATGAACGCGGCTTCGGGCACACCTTCAAGAGCAAGATACCCCGCAGACCAAAAGGTAATAAAATCATACCCAACAGGACTGTTGGTGGCATCCAGCATGTTGTCGACAGAAGATATCAAGGCAATTGCTCGGAACAAACAAATACCCAAAATAAAGCAAACGTATAAACGAAGTCGATCCGGCTCAAAAACAGCTAAGGATAAGTTAGAATTTTTTGCCTCTTTAAATTTTGAATTCAAAACACGCCCGTTATTTGCCACTCTATGAATAAGAAAAATTAACTTAGAGATGACAAATAAAGATTAACAAATAAGCATCTTATGTAGCCTTCGGCATAAAGGGTAACAAATGTAGCACTTTGACAAAATTGTTATTAAAACGGCTTCCAGTTCTAATGTCTTAAGGCCTCTTTTTGACCTTGACGATCCAAAGAAAAATCCAGAACAGGATCGACCGGGGACTGATTGACGGTTTTCTTTGTCCAGTCAGATTTTTTACGCACCAATTCTGCGGCACCAACGTTCTTTTCGCCCATCAATGGATTTTTCAGGCGTGCATAGGTGACACCATCAACGTGTGATTTATAAATATCGGTTACGATCCAGTCCTGCAAAAAGCGTGTCCGCTTTGAATAGACATCACCAACAACGGGTAATTTTTCTGGCGTTTTTTCCTTCATAGAGCACCTTTGTAGTTCATATTTGAAACAATGACAGTCGCTCGAAATTATGAAGGATCTTCGACCACATCAAGGTCAACTGCAGGCACCGAGGGGCTTAACATATAATTGTCACCTCACGGACACAAATCAGACTCAGCACCACTGTTTTCGCTCTTTGAAATCAAATGAAGGCATTAAAAAAACCCGCCATAAGCGGGCTTTAAAAACAGGCAAAGAATTACCGATGAATTATTACGCTGGTGTTTTACGAAGCCAATCCGACCCGCGGCGCGTCAACTCAACAGCACTAACCGATTTATCTCCAATATTTTTATTACGGAGTCGGGCATATTCCAGCCCATCAATTGTCGATTTATAAACCTCGACAACCTCCCAATCTTGGTACGATGCGTGCCTTTTAGAAAAAATATCACCAATCTCAGGCATATGCTCGAACTCTCTCATAAACCATTCTTAAAACTATTCTCAAGATCTATTCAGGGATTGATACTCTGCTGACCACGATGGATCAAACGTTAAGATAAAATTTATCTAAAAAAACAGAAAAGATTCAATTCCGGAACAATCTGAGAACACTCCCCCACAGAGCTAACCAAGCTACAGAGTTAACTTAATGATTAAGGAAAGTATGCACGCAATATGATTATTTTAAGACAATCACAAAAATAACATTTTAAACGCATCGTTCTTAGCTTCATTAACCCAGTTTATATTACCTCAGTCTGCATCGCCTATAGTTATTAACCGGGCCTGTTGCTGAATAACCGTTTATCCACACTGACCAACAGAAAGAACATCATCTTTCAAACAGTCTTCAAATCGCATAAGAAAGGCATCGCAGATGTCTTGATCATGAGCAATTGACATATAAAGCTTGGTTCCCATTGGGTTAAGAAAAATACCTCGTTTGAAAAGGCCCAGCATCATGGCGCGCCCCTTCTTTTTGTCACCTGAAGCTGTGGAACGATAATTGAAAACCTCTTGATCTGTAAAAACGATCTGGGCCAAAGGACCATCACCGATTACTTGTGCAGGCTCTCCAAGATCACCAAGAATACGTCTGAGATTTGTACGAAGATATTCCCCAGTTTCAAACAACTTTTCATAAGTGCCCGGCAAGCGATAGACGGAAAGTGCTGCATTGGCCGCCGACGTTGATATAGGATTTCCACCTAATGTCGAAGCCATCCAGACATAATTATCCTGTCCGATGTAATGTTCGTTAACATGATCCATGATATCCGCACGCCCCCCAAACGCACCAATAGGATATCCACCGCCCAAGGCTTTACCATAGGCAACCAGATCAGGGATCACACCGTACTTCTCCTGTGCACCGCCATAAGCTAATCTAAAGCCTGTTACAACTTCGTCAAAGATAAGTGGAATATCGTGCTTGTCACACAGAGTCCGAATACCCTCTAGAAACCCAGGGAATGGTGGTGTACAGCGCTGTAGTGGCTCCATTAAAACCCCGGCAATATCATCTGCATTCCCGGTTATAATCTCTTCCGTTGTTTCCAGATCATTATAGGGGGCGATCAAAAGATTTTCCGAGGCCATTGGCACCCCTGCGGAAGTGAGTTCCGGTGTTGGAAAAGCCAAATTCTTGTGCGGGAAGAGAGAAGTAACCCCAGCTTCGTTCGCCCCATGATAAGCACCTTCAAACTTCAGGATCATTTTCTTCCCCGTAAAAGCTCGTGCCAATCGCTGGCAGTACATCGTTGCTTCGGTTCCCGATGCGCAAAAACGTAGTCGATCAACAGCCGGGGCTATTCTTTGAATTTCCTCAGCTAGTTGCAGTGCATGATTATTCAGATAAGCGAAGTTTGATCCTAATTCTGCTTGCTTCTGAACCGCATCAACAACCTCTTCCCGAGCATGACCAACCAAACAAGATCCCCAGCCCATGGAAAAATCCAAATACTCTTTCCCTGAACTATCCCAAAGCCTTGCCCCCTTCCCTTTAGCAACCTCAATAAGTGATTCAGGGGGAAACCCGAACTCACCGTTAGATATACCTGCAGTAAAAACACTCAAGGCTCTTTTCTGAACGCTGTTGATATCCATTTTGGTAAGATCCATTTCGGCTTCATTCATGATCCCATTCCTCTTCTGCTTTCCACTTAGTCCGTTAATCGCATCCCGAAGGCGAACCTTACGAAGACCTCTCTATTGGCATAAAAGTTACAGTGATTGAGAACAATTTAATAAAGCGCGAAAATGTTCTCAGGAAAATTTACTTCACGAAGTTCTGAATAAAATAGTTTCAAACCAATTTGTTTTATCCTCTATCATGACCCTTTAGATCTTATGCCTTTAGATTTTATGATAGAGTACCTAACATCATCTAGCTTTCACCGGAGCGCGGCATGTTTTACAGGATGAACTTAAGTATCTGGCTTTCTCTTTTGGCGGTTTTATTTACCGTTGACCAAACCAGGGCTGAAAATTCTGATGTCTTCAAAAGTGAAAAAGAAACATTTGAACTGGAACAGCTTGCAGACGGGTTAGATCATTCTTGGGGCATGGCCTTTTTACCTAATGGGGCCTTGCTCATCACGGAACGGGAAAAAGGTTTAAAACTCTATCATGACAAAAGCCTGCGCGACATTTCACTGGATAGCTTTCCCGAGGTCAGAACACGAGGACAAGGCGGCTTGCTGGATATAACGATTCATCCCGCATTCGAACAAAATCAACTGATCTATCTCACCTATAGCCACCCCCTCAAAAAAGGCTCCACAACAGCACTTGCAAAAGCCCGATTTGCTGACCAAAAGCTGCTTGATCCGCAGACGATATTTATTGCAGACACCGGATCGACAACATCGAAGCATTATGGATCGCGCATCGAATTTGACAATAACGGTGATCTGTTTATGACAATCGGGGACCGAGGAAATCGCCACAATGCCCAAAAACTGAATTCTCACGCCGGAAAGGTTCTAAGGTTAGACGACCAAGGGCTCCCCGCTGCGGATAATCCTTTTGCCCAGAATGATGCTGTTTTACCTGAAATCTATTCCTATGGTCATCGGAACCCACAGGGGCTCACTCGACACTATCTGACGGGTGAAATGTGGGTAAGTGAGCACGGCCCACGTGGCGGCGATGAAATAAACCGATTACAGGCCGGCGTAAATTATGGCTGGCCGATCATAACCTATGGCAAGGAATATATCGGGGGCTCCATTGGCGAAGGCACCCATCATCCGGAAATGCAACAGCCCATACACCAATGGACTCCTTCAATTGCCCCGGCAGGAATCACCTTCTATTCAGGCGACGCGTTTCCCAACTGGCAAGGAAACCTGTTCACAACAGCTTTAAAATTCAAGCTTTTGGTAAGACAAGAATTGCAAGATGGTAAAATCGTGCACGAAGAAAGACTGCTGGAAGAAGAGGTCGGACGTATTCGGGCTATAGAACAAGGGCCTGATGGTTTGCTCTACATATTAACTGATGCAAACAATGGCGCGCTCTATCGCCTCAAGCCTCCCAACACGTAAACACCTCTTATAGATCATATATCTTTTAAGCTGATACCCCGATCCCAATAAGGCTCGCTACCAAATTTTCCTTCCAGAAAATCGATGAAGGATCTGGTTTTTGCTGGCAAGTGCTCTCTATTTGGATACAACGCATAAACTGCAGCACTGGGGAGTTCGAAATCTCTGAGAATGGGGATCAACTCACCCGCTTTCAGCTCATCTGCAATGTCCCATGTAGATTTGATTGCAATACCAATACCTGCTTTTGTGGCGTCCCTCAGGATTTCGCCATTGTTTGTTTCCAGGTTGCCTTTGACCTTTACATCAATCTGCCCTTCGGGCCCCTTAAAGTGCCAATGATCGTGCACACCGCCGGGATAACCAAGAACCAGACAGTTGTGGTGAATAAGATCTTGAGGATGTTCTGGCACACCTTCCTTCGCCAAATACTCTCGTGATGCACAAACGACACGTCTTGCCGGACTCAGCTTCCTTGCGATCAAGCTGCTGTCCTTTAGCTCCCCAGTTCGTATTGCGAGATCAAAACCGGATTGGACCATATCGACAATTTGATCCGTTAAACTCACCTGAATAGACACATCCGGATATTGTTTAAGGAACTCCGGTAGCAAACGAGATATATGTTTGCGCCCAAAAGACGAAGGAGCTGTAATTTTCAACGTCCCCTTTACATGCCCAGCCAAACCGGAAAGCGCGGCTTCGGCATCTTCGATATCTTCAAGGATAGATTTACAACGAACATAATACCCTGCCCCCTCATCCGTCAGGCTTAAACGCCTTGTTGTCCGGTTAAGTAAACGTACATCCAGGCGTTCTTCCAGGTTCGCAATTCGCTTGCTGACAACTGCCGCAGACAGGTTAAGCCTTCGCCCCGCGGCGGTCATTCCGCCTGCGGCCACGACTTCGACAAACACGGTCATATCACTGATTACATCCATAGTATTATCAAAATAAACGATATAATCCTTATCCAACAAGACCTATTATCATTTATCATGATTTCACATATCTTAAGATCAAGGAAGAATGCTGATAAAGGACGAGACAAATGAAAAACATGACACAGAACAGCAAAGATTTCGATTTGGCCGCAGCGGACATGAGCGTTCACTTTCAGACCGCGCGTAAAATCAGATCTGCAGAAGCACACAAATTGTTCAAGGCTATCTTTAACTCTTTGTCATCGCCTGTAAGCAGTTGGAAAACTCGTTATATTCTTGCTCTTTCCAGAACAGCCTAAAGAACATAAAGATCAGAATCTCTAAATCACAAATAAAACAACCTTAAGACGTATTTGTTTTTGATTTCTGCATAAAAATTAATTATTATTTAATTTTTATGGGGCCTACTACAATCATAAATTGATTTCAACTAGACTCACCAAGCGTTCTCAGTACCGTACCCCAATATTTGTACCGTGTTTTGAAGCACTCTAATTTTGCAGAAATAAATAGCTGTACACAAGAGAGTTTCACCCAAGCGCATCTTACCCCGATGCTCTTGATGCAGAGACACTGCTGATGTGATTTATACGTCTTCCCCCATGCGTCTCGGCATCTCCACTATGCCAATCGGTCCCCCGCCGATTGGCTTTTTTTTGCTCGGTTATTTATAACGCATTATCTTGCATGAAAGAACATGTCCGTCGCCCCGTTTGGACGGTCCATATCCTGTTTTGTTCGTATGGTCCGGAAAATGGTTAATGGACTTTTATATTCACGGCCCATCTTCGCCATCATCTGGCGTTTATAATAAAATGCCCCGTGATTACCATCTATGTTTCTATAAACGGAGTTATCGGCAGCTTTTGAACGGGTCAAAGTTTTTTGCTGAGCATTCATTTCACCCTCCTGTAAAAACGTGCATGTGGTAGTATAACACAAAACAAAATTCGGCCTCGAGTCCATCCCCTGCATCAGCTCTCCAAACCAATCTCAGGGATAGGAGAACAGCTATGCTTGATATTACAGTGTTCGCTGCTCATACTGACGGGAAGATGTAATGCAAATACAACCTATACAGATCATTAACAATTATCCCCCGGATTTGTCGCAAAGTTGAAACACTCATCAGCAACAATTCTTAGCAGGGACTAGAAAGGAGGCTGCTTTTCACGAATAGTTAAAATGAGGAAAAATAACGTTCAACAATAACTGCCTGATAACAATGGCAGAGAAGAACAGGGTAGATCGTCATGAAGATGGAAGGGCAACAACTTATCCCCGCCCCACAGCAAAAGGTGTGGGAAGCCTTGAATGATCCAGAGATATTAAAAAACTCTATTCCCGGCTGCGAAACAGTTGAGAAAACATCAGACACCGAGTTTCAAGCAAGCATGACGGCCAAGTTTGGCCCGGTAAAAGCCAAATTTAAAGGGCAAGTAACACTTTCAGATTTGAACCCACCAAACAGTTACACGTTATCAGGCGAAGGTAAGGGTGGTGCAGCCGGCTTTGGTAAAGGAGAAGCAAAAATTTCTCTGCAAAGCCAGGACGGGCAAACGCTACTCAATTATTCGGTTAATGCCAAAGTCGGTGGAAAACTGGCTCAAATTGGATCTCGTCTGGTTGATTCAGCCGCAAAAAAAATGGCGGATGATTTTTTTCATGCCTTTTCTCAAAACGTGAGTACAGATGTGGATGAAACCACAACAGATGTTCCCACGGAAAGCCCGCACGAAGCCAGTAATCCAAGCGAAACAGTAAAAAATAATTCCGGGAACACCGTTCTCTACATCACACTTGCGGGCGTTGCTATAGCTGCCTTCGCTATCTACGCCTTGAATTAACGCGCGTGGGCAATACACCACGCCAACGATAGACCAAGACAAAAAGAGTTCAAAAAGAACCAGACCTTTCAGATCGCGTTGCACGGATAAAGTATGCCATTGCAATGCTCTATTCGCCCTCAAGGGCAACAGACCCAGTAAAAAAGTACAGATAAACCGTACAGATAAGATAAAAACAAACTGGGCTGTCACACCACGAACAGGAGAAAACCGATGCCAACGGTATCTATGACAGTTAATGGCAAGCAGGTTTCGGCGGATGTATCGTCGAATACGCTACTTGTGACTTTTATCCGTGAAAATTTAAAATTAACCGGCACCCATGTTGGCTGTGATACCAGCCAATGCGGTGCCTGTGTCGTTCACGTCAATGGTAACAGCGCGAAATCCTGCACCATGCTTGCCGTACAAGCCGAAGGTGCAGAGATAACAACCATTGAGGGTCTCGCAAAGGGCAATGATCTTCATCCCATGCAGAAATCCTTTCAGGAGAACCACGGTTTGCAATGCGGTTTCTGTACCACAGGCATGATCATGAGTGCCGTAGATCTGGTGAATAAATCGGACAAACTGGATGATGCCTCAATTCGCGAAGGCCTTGAGGGCAATATCTGTCGCTGTACTGGCTATCAGAACATTGTGAAGTCCATCCAGGCAGCCGCTAAAGAAATGGAGGCGTAATCATGACTACTGAAACTGGCATCGGTGCCTCTGTCCGCCGCAAAGAAGACAAACGCTTTATTATTGGCAAAGGACGTTATCTTGACGATATCACCAAGCCCGGACAAACCTATGGATACTTCATCCGGTCTCCCTATGCCCATGCAAAAATCAACAGTATAGATACAAGCGAAGCCCTGAAAGCACCGGGGATCGTTGATATTTTAACTGGCCCGGATATGGAAGCTGATGGCATCGGGCCAATTATCTGCGGTTGGGGAATTACGTCCAAAGACGGGACACCACACAAAGCCCCCGCACACCCCGCCTTGGCTGTAAGTCATGTCAAATATGTCGGGCATCAGGTTGCGCTTGTTGTTGCAGAAACTTTGCAACAAGCCAGGGATGCAGCAGAGCTTGTAGAAATCGACTACGAAGAACTCCCCCATGTCATAGAAGTTGGTGATGCTCTGGCAAGCGATGCGCCACAAATTCATGATGATATCCCTGGAAACCTGTCTTTTGATTGGGAAATCGGAGACCGAGCGGCCGCTGAACAGGCTATTGCATCCGCGCACCACGTCACCCGCATGGATCTTCGTAATAACCGCCTCATTCCAAATGCGATGGAGCCTCGCGCTGCATTGGGTGAATATGATGCGGGAACAGATGAAATCACGCTCTATACAACCAGTCAAAACCCGCATGTGCACAGACTTGTCCTTTCGGCCTTTAATGCTGTCGCACCGGAACATAAATTACGAGTTATAGCCCCGGATGTCGGCGGTGGGTTTGGATCAAAAATCTTTATCTACTCAGAAGAAACTGTCTGTGCCTGGGCAACAAAAAAACTAGATCGCCCAATCAAATGGACTGCGGACAGATCAGAATCATTCCTATCGGATGCTCATGGCCGCGACCATGAAACCCATGCAGAAATGGCATTTGATGCAGATGGTAAAATTCTTGGCTTCAAGGTATCAACCAAAGCCAACGTAGGCTGTTACTTGTCAACTTTTGCCTCTGCTGTGCCAACCTATCTCTACGGCACCTTGCTTAATGGTCAGTACACAATGCCAGCCATCTATTGTGAGGTTCAGGCAGGTTTTACCAATACAGCCCCTGTTGATGCCTATCGCGGTGCTGGCCGTCCTGAAGCAACCTATGTTGTCGAACGGATGATCGAAATTGGTGCCCGTGAAATGGGTATAGATCCGGGTGAAATTCGCAAACGAAACTTCATCCCACCGGATGCCTATCCTTATGAAACACCTGTCATCATGGCCTATGACAGTGGTAACTACGCACTTGCTATGGACAAGGCCCAAGCTGCCATTGATTATAGTGGTTTTGAAGCCAGAAAAGCTGAATCAGCGCAACGAGGCAAGCTTCGTGGCATTGGCTATTCCGCCTTTATCGAAGCTTGCGGCATTGCACCGTCAGCTGCGGTTGGCTCTCTTGGTGCTGGCGTCGGATTATGGGAATCTGCCCAGGTTCGTTTTAACCCGACTGGTAGCGTAACTGTCTTCACCGGAAGTCATTCACACGGCCAAGGTCATGAAACAACTTTTGCCCAGATTGTATCAGATCAGCTCGGCGTTCCGATTGATCAGGTAGAGATATCACACGGTGATACAGGTAAGGTGCCTTTTGGCATGGGTACTTACGGGTCCCGATCTCTCGCTGTTGGTGGTTCTGCAATTATGAAAGCCATCGATAAGGTTGTAGAAAAGAGTAAAAAAATCGCGGCCCATACATTGGAAGCATCCGTCGAAGACATCGAACATTCTGGCGGTGTCTTCTCCGTCGCCGGCACGGACAAAAAGATGACCATGGCAGAGATCGCATTTTCAGCCTATGTTCCTCACAACTATCCGGCTGATGTCGAACCTGGAATGGATGAAACTGCCTTCTATGATCCGCTAAACTTTACCTTCCCTGCTGGTACGCACATTGCCGAGGTAGAGATTGATCCTGAAACGGGCACCACAGAAATCTTGGATTGGGTGGCTGTGGATGATTTCGGCAACGTAATCAACCCTATGATTGTCGAAGGCCAAGTTCACGGTGGGCTCGCACAAGGTATCGGGCAAGCACTCTTGGAAAACTGCGTCTACGACAAGGAAAGCGGGCAACTTCTTACCGGGTCTTACATGGACTACTGCATGCCACGTGCAGATGATCTGCCAACCTTCCGAGTGGAGACCATCAACACACCGTGTACGACAAACCCCCTTGGCGTAAAGGGCTGTGGTGAAGCCGGTGCAATATCGGCACCTGCGGCATTGATGAATGCCATCACCAATGCTCTAGGCAAGGAAATAGACATGCCAGCCACACCTGAAAAGGTATGGCGCGCGGCACAGGGACTATAAGGGAGGAATAGATCATGTATGAATTTGACTATAAACGTCCAGGCACCATAGACGAAGCTGCTGGCCTCCTGAACGATGACACCGTCCTCCTTGCTGGTGGACAAACTCTGATCCCGACGCTCAAGCAGCGTCTGGCTCAACCCGAAGCCCTCGTTGATCTCAGCGCGATAGAATCATTGCGCGGAGTTTGCCCCGATGGAGATCAACTCGCAATCGGGGCGATGACAACCCATGCCGAGGTCGCAAACAAAGCAACGATCCCGGTACTTGCATCACTTGCCAGCGGGATTGGGGATGCGCAAGTTCGCAACAGAGGGACCATAGGCGGATCGATTGCCAATAATGATCCGGCTGCAGATTATCCTGCTGCTGTTGTTGGACTGAACGCTGTCGTCAGTACCGACAGGCGGACAATTGCCGCAGATGATTTTTTCACAGATCTTTTTGAAACAGCTCTGGAAGAAGGAGAGATCATCACCAATGTGACCTTCCCCAAACCGGAAGCGGCTGCATACATAAAGTTCGATAATCCTGCCTCACGTTATGCAATTGTCGGTGTAATGGTAGCAAAAACCAGTTCTGGTATCAGAGTAGCTGTCACAGGTGCTGGTCCTTGCGTTTTCCGTCAGACAGAAATGGAAACTGCCCTTTCAGGCAGCTTCACGACACAGGCACTGGAAAACATTTCTGTATCAGCAGACGGTCTAAACAGCGACATTCATGCTTCGGCAGAATATCGTGCCAACTTGATCAAAGTTCTGGCTAAACGCGCCGTTGCCCAAATAAACGGCTAAAAATATCTGGCCGTAGCGGATCTCTATAATCTGCTGCGGCCATTTTATGTTGTGATCATCTGCCTACGGAGCACGTCATGCCAAATTCGTCTCAAATATCCGCTTCCATTGATGACGTTCTTCAAAATTTAGCCAACGGTAAGTACGTTGCAGACCGATCCCTTGCCACTGTTATTCACCTTGCCCTGAACATGCAACGCCCACTGTTTCTCGAGGGTGAAGCCGGGGTCGGGAAAACGGAAATCGCCAAGGTTCTTTCAGCTACACTGGACAGGCCTTTGGTCCGTCTTCAGTGTTACGAAGGTCTTGATATCAACACTGCTGTCTATGAATGGAATTATACAAGACAGATGGTTGAGATCCGTATTGCCGAAGCTGCCGGAGATACAGATAGAGCAGGACTTTCCAAAGATATATTCGCCCCGGAGTTTTTAATAAAACGACCTCTGCTGGAAGCATTGGAAAGCCACAACGGCAAAAGCCCTGTTCTGCTCATTGATGAGCTGGATCGCGCGGATGAAGCCTTTGAGGCTTATCTTCTGGAAGTCTTATCTGACTACCAGATTACTATTCCAGAGCTAGGAACAATCAAAGCAGAAGAACCACCTGTCGTCATCATCACATCCAATAGAACACGTGAAATTCACGATGCCTTAAAACGTCGCTGTCTTTATCACTGGGTTGATTACCCCGATGCCCTCAGAGAGCTTGAAATTCTTAAGCTCAAGGCACCGGATGCAGCAGAGAGACTAAGCAACGAAGTTGTTTTGTTTGTTCAGGAGTTACGGAAAAATCCAGAAATATTCAAACAGCCCGGTATTGCGGAAACCATTGACTGGACAAATGCCTTAACACAGCTGGACCGCGTCTCGCTGGCACCCGAAATTGTCAGCGATACCTTGGGCGTTCTTTTGAAATATCAAGATGATATAAGCCGCATACAAGGAAGCGAAGCCACTGATATCTTAAGGAAAGTGCAAACAGAGATAGACCAAATAGGCTGATATCTTATGCTTCCACAGCAGCCATATCAAAATAGCAAACGCGATGAAGGTTATCTGGCAGAAAATATCCTCCATTTCGCCCGAACACTAAGAAAAGCAGGTCTAGCACTGCCTCCTGCACGTGTTTTAGAGGCGATAGAAGCCACCCAGTTTTCCGGCCTGACCAGACGCGATGATATTTATGCAACCTTTCGCTGCCTTTTTATTTCCAGCAGGGATCAGCAAGAAATTTTCGATCAGTGTTTTCATATTTTTTGGCGAAATCCCGAATTTCTTGAACGCGCCATGTCATTATTGTTACCAACAACATTTCTGGAAAACGCCCCCCGGGATGAAAAGGACAAAGCTCTGAAGCGTGTGAGCCAGGCATTCGCACCAGAACAGAAAAACACACCTCCTCAAGAGAAGACAGACGACGATGTGGAAGTCGAATTTGACGCAAGATTAACAAGTTCTGATGAAAAGGTTTTTCGTCACAAAGATTTTGAACAAATGAGTGTTGAAGAGCAACAAAGAGCGCTGGATCTGATCAAACGCTTACAGCTCCCAGCCGAAGAGATCACTACACGACGCTTTACGCCATCGCGTCAAAAACAACGCATTGATACCCGTAGAACCATGCAGGCATCAATGCGGCGTGGTGCAGATATTATTGACTTAAAGTATAAAGCAAAAAAGGTACAACGAGCACCGTTGGTTATTCTCTGCGATATCTCTGGCTCTATGAGTGAATACAGCCGAATGTTACTTCATTTCGTTCACAGCCTTGGCTCTGCACGTGATCGTATCCATAGCTTTACCTTTGGAACGGAACTGCACAACATCACAAGACAGATGAAATATAAGGACGTGGATGAGGCCCTTGCTGCTGTCGGGCAGCAAATTGATGACTGGTCAGGGGGGACCCGAATCAGCAGTGCATTACATGATTTCAATCAACACTGGTCGCGACGCGTTTTAGGACAGCGGGCAAACGTTCTTTTAATCACCGATGGCCTGGAGAGAGATGGCGCCTACGACCTTTCCCTAGAAATGGATCGACTGCACAGGTCCTGTCGAAAACTCATCTGGTTGAATCCCCTGCTCAGGTACGATGCGTTTCAAGCAAAAGCACGCGGCATTAAATTAATGTTGCCACACGTTGATGAATTTAGAAGTGCACACAATATAAAGAGTCTAGAAGGTTTGATTGAAAGCCTGCAAAATAAGAAACGCCCCACTTAGTATCGGCACAGTCATGGACCAATCAAGAATGACCGAAAAACACACAATAGAAACATCTGCTGAGGATCTGTTAAAAACCGCAGCAGTCTGGCAGGACCAAGGTCGCAAGGTTGCTCTCGCAACCGTTATTAAGACTTGGGGCTCATCACCGCGTCAAGCTGGCAGCATGATGATCATTGACCAAGACATGACCATGCTCGGCTCCGTCAGTGGTGGTTGTATCGAAGGGGCCGTTATTCAAGAAGCTTTGGAGATTATGAACCACGGCAAGGCAGATATTCTGGAATTTGGTGTCGGCGATGAGCAGGCTTGGGACGTTGGCCTGGCTTGTGGCGGTACAATCCAAGTCTATGTTGAACGACTGGAAGCTGCATGAAGCGCACAACACTCGATCAACTCAACATCGCCAAAGCTGCAAAAGAAACCACAGCTCTACTAACAGATTTAAAAAGTGGCGAACAGGAACTGGTATACCCTCTAAGATCTGATGTAGAGCATCCTTTGCTGGCTGATCTGAAAACTGCAGTGCGTGACGATAAATCCTATGTCCACGCAACTGAAAACGGGGAAACATTCATTCAAATTTTCAACCCACCTCTACGCCTGATCATAGTAGGTGCGGTTCACATATCGCAATTTTTGGTGCCTATGGCGCAATCGGCAGGTTACGAAGTTATTCTCATTGATCCCAGAAGTGCTTTTGGCAACAAAACCCGCTTTCCAAATTGCGCAATCACCAACGAATGGCCTGATGAAGCCATGGAAGATCTCAAGCCCGATCACAGAACTGCTGTCGTCTTATTAACGCATGATCCCAAACTCGACGATCCTGCACTAGAAGCATCCTTAAACTCAGATGCGTTTTATATCGGTGCACTCGGCAGTAAAAGAACCCACGCCAAACGCCTAGACCGTCTTAGGCATATAGAAAATCTAGACCGCATCGAAGGGCCAATTGGGTTGGATATCGGTGCCAAGAACCCAGCAGAAATCGCCGTTTCCATTCTTGCATCAATTACAAAATCCCTCCGCCATGGGGACAAGACGTGATTTACGCCGAAGTTAAAACGGAAGACGCCGAAGGCACCTATCTGGCTCACTCAATCACAAGTCATAAAGGTCGTTTAAGCAAAGGACACCTTCTGACATCCCCTGACATAGACGATCTGCTATTGTCAGACATTGGAATAGTAACAACAATCCGACTTGAAGAGCACGATATTCACGAAGACTCTGCAGCTGCACAGCTTGGCCAGTTTGTGTCTGGTAACGGCGTAAAAACAAGCCCCGCCTTTACAGGACGCTGTAATATTTACAGTACTGAGCACGGTGTTTTTGAGACTACGCCACAGGATATTGGGAACATTAATTCTGTTGACGAAGCCATCACACTGGCAACACTTTCCCCCTATGTTGTTGTCCATCCCAATCAGCTCGTCGCCACCGCAAAAATCATTCCATTAGCAGCGCCATCACGGGCATTGAAACAAACCAGAGGATTAGCGCAACTTACCGTCCACCCCTTTCGAAAACTTAAAATTGGTCTTGTTCTGACCCGGTTACCGCAAACTAAAAAGTCTGTTCTGGGGAAAACACAAACGGTTGTGAACCAGCGACTTAAATCCTGTGCAAACGAGCTTTCCGAAGTCACCGTTGTTGATCACACCCCTAACTCCATTGCGACAGCAATAAAAGACCTGCGCAAAACTAATCATGATCTCATCCTGATATTTGGGGCCTCGGCAATTGTGGATCGACAGGATGCGTTGCCTAAAGGCCTCGAGCTCTCGGGGGGTAGAATAGAGCATTTTGGGATGCCCGTAGATCCAGGAAATTTACTTTTATTAGGGCGCCATTCAGGCAGCAACGTTATTGGCTTACCCGGTTGTGCAAGATCACCAAAACTCAATGGTTTTGACTGGATTTTACAACGTATCATTGCTGGGTTAGAGATCTCAAAAGATACCATCATGCAAATGGGATGCGGGGGTCTGCTCTCTGAAATTCCAACACGCCCACAACCAAGAGAAAAAATGCCTTCCGATACTTCCCATACCACGCCAAAAGTGACCGCCGTTTTGCTTGCCGCGGGACAGTCCCGAAGGATGGGACCGGAGAACAAGCTCCTTCAAGAGTGGCAAGGCAAACCACTTGTAAAATGGGTTGCAGATAACATTGGCAAAAGTCATATCGACCATACGATTGTCGTGACGGGACACGAGGCTGACTTAGTCCAGGAAAGCCTACAGTCCAACGATGTTGAATACGTACACAATCCTGATTTTGCTGACGGCCTCAGTACATCTTTGATCAAGGGCTTAATGGCTGTACCCGCAGATAGCGATGCAGTCTTGATTTGTCTAGGGGACATGCCATCGATTCATAGCACACAACTGAATAAATTGATCAGTGCCTATGACCCGGAAAATGGTGCCATAATCTGCGTTCCTACATTTGAGGGCAAGCGTGGCAACCCTGTACTCTGGAGCAGGGGTTTCATTCCCGAGATGTTAAATCTGAAAGGTGATAGCGGCGCACGGCACCTTCTGGGCAACTATCCCGGCGACTTGCAAGAAGTGGTTATGGACAATACATCTGTGCTTTCGGATATAGACACCCCGGAAGCACTATCAACACTCCGCAAGACGAGTTTCACAAAATGAGCGAACTAATGCCTGATGATGATCTCTATAACAAAGAGCTTTTGCGTCTTGCCGCCATGGGTGATTGTCGTCTGGAAAGCCCCCATCATACGATTATCCATAACAACCCGCTTTGTGGTGATCGCATTACCCTCGATCTGGCAATGCACGATAATCTGATTTCAGAGATTGGCTACAAAGCCCAATCCTGCGCACTTTGCAAAGCCTCTGCACAACTTATAAAAGAGCTTTCTCATGGCTGTGACTTAACAGAATTAGAGAAAATTCACCAACAACTGAAATTACAGCTAAAGGAAAATTTACCCATATCGCTTCCTAGTGAATGGGAATCATTCCATATTTTCCAGCCTGTTGCAGCCATAAAGAACAGACACAGCTGCGTATTACTTCCTTTTCAGGCACTCGCCAAAATAGAAACAATTTATTAAAACAAACGATTATATACTTGCTCTGATTACAAATAGAAGTTTTGCTACCTGATCCGCAAGATTTCCAAATCCCCTACGTGCGTTATTAAAGTCAACACGTGAAAGGTCTGGCAACGATTATGTCGATACAGAGCAAAATTGGATCCCTCCTGGCTGTACTATTCCTCGTCCTCATCGCTACGAGTGCCGGTATCCTCTACACAGTTGTTGCCCCCGAATTCGCCAGCCTTGATCGGGAAAACACCATTCACCGATCACAGCAAATACAAAACACACTCCATGATGAACTGGAAGACTTGAAAATCTATTCCAGCGACTGGGGTGTTTGGGATGACACCTATAAATATATGGTTTCAAAAGATCCCGAATTTATTGCGGGCAGCGCCCCCGACGATACGTTTTTGCTAACCGATATTCACCTGATGGCCTTTTATGACATGAACAATGACATTGTCTGGGGTCGTTGGTTTGATAAAAATTCCGACAGCTTCACAGATCTCGAGATTACTTTTGTCGATAACAAAACCAGAGCTGTGATGTCTCCACAAGCTGTGGTCGCCAACAATGGTATGGCTGGCTTTGCCCAGACAACACGTGGCCCCATGATGATCGCGGCCCACCCAATTCTCAAAAGTAATCAGGACGGCCCAGCACGAGGTATTGCCATTACCGGACGATATCTTGATCAAACTCGTATGGCAAAAATCGCTGAAGATCTCAATGCAGAATTCAATACGGTTTTCAGTCTGGAGCAGAGTATTTCCGAGAAGCAGAACCTGCCAATCGAAGTTATTTCTGATCCGCTACAAACCGGAGCTATCGGGCTATACGACGATCAGGATAACCATATGCTCTATTCCTACGTCGATATTATCGCCATGAATGACATCAAGCTCATGCGTTTGGTTCATCCGCACCCAATGGAAATACTCGACAAAGGACAGTTTGCCATTGCTACGGTTTTACAGCTTCTGGCGGCCTTTTTTGCGATCGCCCTATTTTTCATTGTCGTTTCTCTCCACAAAATTGTTCTCAACCCTTTGGGCACTCTTCGGAAAAAGATTGGCGCCCTAAAAATGGGGAACACCATACCAACAGAGGCAATTTCCGAAACCCAATCCAACGAACTTTTACTCGCACTTGAGAGCTTTGATGCTATGGAATCAGAAATTCGCCAGTATCAAAGTGATCTGGAAGACAAGGTGCGCGATAGAACCCATTGGTTACAGGAAACCAATGACCGACTGGAAGAGGAAGTTGCCGAAAGACAACGTACCGAAGAACACCTGCTCGCAGCAAAAGTGGAAGCTGAACAATCCAGTCGTAGCAAGTCAGAATTTCTCGCGACCATGAGCCATGAAATCCGAACCCCGATGAACGGTGTGGTCGGCATGACCAATCTGCTTCTGGAAAGTAAACTGGATGAGGAGCAGGTAGAATACACAAACTCTATTAAAAACTCTGCCGATCATCTATTGCTATTGATCAACGATATCCTTGATATCTCTAAGCTGGAAGCAGGGGTAAGCAAGCTGGAGATCAGCAGCTTTAGCCTTCCTGGAATTCTGGAATCTGTTACATCGGCTCAACGTCCCAAGGCTTCGTCTAAAAATCTGGCCCTGATTTCTGAAATAGACCCCGATTTGCCAGAGTGGGTAAAAAGTGACCCAACCAGACTACGACAGGTCCTATTCAATCTTGTCGGTAATGCCATCAAATTCACAGATACAGGCTATATCAAAATTACCGTAACACCCCACAAACCCCGCGCCGGAAGCACGCAGTGGATTAAGTGTTCCGTAGAAGACACGGGCATCGGCATCAGCGATGGAGATCAAGATCGTATCTTCGAACGCTTCACCCAGGCCGATGGATCTTCTTCTCGCAGGCACGGTGGTGCCGGCCTAGGGCTTTCTATTGTGAAGCGTTTAAGTAAACAAATGAGCGGAGAAATCGGACTGGAAAGTTCGCTGGGCAACGGCAGTACTTTCTGGTTCACAGTTCCGCTGGAAGTCGCGGAACCAACACAGAACGAAGATCCCACTACACAAACAGCACCTTCAGCCAGAAACAATGCATCTGCATCAACACAGGTTGTTGAGCCTGTGACCTTGTCTGAGGATGAACAGTTGCATGTTCTCATCGCAGAAGACAACAAAATCAATCAGATGCTGCTGACAAAGTTCTTTACCAAGCGTGGCCACAAATCTGATGTAGCCTTTAATGGTCTGGAAGCACTGGAATACCTCAAACATCAAAATCCGGATATTATTCTTATGGATATCCAGATGCCGGAAATGGATGGTATTGAAGCAACCAAAGCAATTCGCGCACTCGAAGGGGCCAAGTCGCAAATTCCCATCGTTGCCGTTACAGCAAATGCAATGAAGGGGGATCGGGATACTTATATTGCAGCCGGTATGAATGATTACGTCGCAAAACCTGTTGATTTCAAAAGGCTTATGGATGTGATTGAGCAAAATGTGCCCGCGAAAGTTTCGTAAATATAAATCACACGAACAAAGTTGACGATAACAGTAACGGACAAAACAAAGTCTGAAACAGAACCTTTGCCATGTGCTTTGTCCGCCAACTCCACATTGTCCTTATGTTTTAGAGGACAATGTTTCATGCCCCTTGCCCAATTCCACCCAAGTTCCTAAGCTCTCATCGATCCAATAAAACGAACTCTGGGAAACAAGCTCTGGCAAATTGCCTGCATATTGAGATCGTCCCAAGAGTTTCACCATAAATTTAGGGAGTAGAGTTATGGCAAAGGTCGCGTTTATAGGTTTGGGTGTTATGGGCTATCCAATGGCAGGGCACCTTGCCACAAAAGGGCATGACGTCAGCGTTTATAATCGTACGAACACAAAAGCCGATGCCTGGGTCAAGGAGCACGGCGGTCGCAGCGGCGCAACACCCCGCGCCGCATCAGAAGGCGCAGAAATCGTTTTCTGCTGTGTTGGTAACGATGATGATCTTCGCTCTGTTGTTCTTGGTGATGACGGCATATTCGCCGGTATGACCGCAGATACAGTTCTGGTCGATCATACGACGGCCTCCGCCGACGTTGCTCGTGAACTTGATGCTATCGCTCGTGAAAAATCGATCCACTTTGTTGATGCTCCTGTATCCGGCGGTCAGGCCGGCGCTGAAAACGGTGTACTCACTGTGATGTGTGGGTGTGAACAAGCCGCGTTTGACCGTATCAAGCCAGTTACTGATTGCTTCTCTCGTGCCGTTACCCTCATGGGGCCAGTCGGATCAGGACAATTGACCAAGATGGTCAATCAAATTGCCATTGCTGGCCTTGTTCAAGGTCTCAGTGAAGCCATGAACTTCGGCCAAAAAGCCAATCTGGATATGGAAAAGGTCATCGACGTGATTTCCAAAGGGGCGGCAGGTTCCTGGCAGATGGAAAACCGAGGATCAACCATGTGTCAGGGCGAGTTCGAATTTGGCTTTGCCGTTGACTGGATGCGCAAAGATCTTGGTATCTGTTTCGAAGAATCAAAACGAAATGGAGCCCGCTTGCCCACCACTCATCTGATTGATCAATTCTACGCACAGGTACAAGCCCGTGGCGGTAATCGCTGGGACACATCCAGTCTGGTACATTTACTTCAAAACGATTAGACGTGAAACTGCCCAAACAGCAGCAAGTCATCACAGCTTGCTGCTGTTTTTCTATGCCTATTCAACTCAGGCCTAAGTTACATAGAAACAAACAATCTTTAGCGGCAATCATACTATCTGTACTTCAAGTTATTGTGATTTCACACCTTATCGCTGGACACAAACAAATACAGCCTTGATCCCACCACAAGCCATCGCCATGATAGCCACCATCAGTTTCCCTAAGTCCGCAGAGAAAGAACCACATGTTTCATAGCTTTTATAAAACCAAAGAATGGGCGTTCTGGGCTTATGGTGGGGGTGCATTACTTATACTTTGCTTATGGATGCAAGTAGAAATGTCAGTAGCAATCAACACTTGGTACGGCGATTTCTATAACCTCCTTCAAACCGCAGCAGACTATAAAGACAAACCAGACGAAGGTATTGCGCTGTTTTTTAGCAAACTTATAGGGTTTGATTATCTAATCAACAACTACGAAGGGCAACCTTCATTCCTAATCATTGCCTTCCCCTACGTACTTTTGGCGATCATAACTAACTGGTTTACAAGAATTTATGGTCTCCGTTGGCGTGAAGCTATGACTTTTAACTTCATCCCGCGTTGGCGAACTGTTGAAGACGAAATAGAAGGCGCTTCTCAGCGTATTCAAGAAGACTGTAATCGCTTTGCTCGTATTGTTGAATCTCTCGGCTTACAAGTTGTCAGAGCTATTATGACTCTTATCGCGTTCATCCCAATTTTATGGGATTTCAGCAGCAAAGTTGACATCCCAATTATAAGAGATATTGAGGGCTCTCTGGTTTGGGGATCATTACTCGTCTCAGTCGGTGGCCTTTTAATCTCATGGCTTGTCGGCATAAAATTACCGGGATTGGAGTATAACAATCAACGTGTCGAAGCAGCATTCCGTAAAGATCTTGTTCTAGCAGAAGACAACAAAGAGCAATACGCCAAACAAGAAACTTTGTTTGAGCTATTCACTGGTATCCGTTTCAATTATCATCGCCTTTACTGGCATTATGGATACTTTGATCTATGGCTGAATATATATGATCAGTTTATGGTTATTGTCCCATATTTGATTATGGGGCCAGGGCTCTTTACAGGCCTAATTACCCTCGGAACTATGGTACAAATTTCAAATGCATTCCAGAAGGTTCACGGAGGTTTTGCATTATTCCTTCATAACTGGACAACCATTACCGAATTACGTTCCATCTATCGAAGGCTACATGAATTCGAACATAACCTACGACGATTTGAAAAACCTGTATTGGATTCACCACAGTCAGTGTGAAGATACTATTTTGTCATAGGTCATACAAAAAGCCCTCTATACGAGGGCTTTTTCACATTCTTGCGGTAAAGATGCTCCGTTATAGATCAAGCTTTGATCCGCTAAAATCAGCATGCTTTACTCTGGATAAATTCGTTTTATCCGGAGTTACCTTATGTCTGCCAATAAAGATCTTTTGACCGTTGGGCTTGCCCAGATCACTCCCGTTTGGCTCAATCGTGAAGCAACGCTTGAGAAAATTATCATCTATATAAACCAAGCTGCCGACCAAGGCTGTGACCTCGTTGGTTTCGGCGAAGCCTTGGCTCCCGGCTATCCTTTCTGGCTCGACCGGACCGATGGCGCTCGTTTTAACAATGACATTCAAAAAGAAATCCACGCCAAGTATCTGGATGAAGGCGTTTCTATTGAACGCGGCGATCTTACATCTGTTTGTGAAACCGCAAAAGCACGCGAGATTGCTGTTTATGTTGGCATCATGGAGCGCCCGCTTGATCGAGCCGGACATAGTCTTTATTGCACCCTCGTTTATATCGACAAACAAGGTCAAATCGGTTCAGTACATCGCAAGCTGATGCCAACCTATGAGGAACGTCTGGCTTGGGCCCCCGGCGATGGCCACGGCCTACGTACACACGCCCTTGGGGAATTCACCGTTGGTGGTTTGAACTGCTGGGAAAACTGGATGCCATTGGCCCGGGCCTCTCTCTATGCACAGGGCGAAGATCTGCACTTTTCCTGTTGGCCCGGTGGTGATCACAACACACATGACTTACCCGGTTTTATCGCTAAGGAGTCGCGTTCATATACAATGTTTGTCTGCGGCTTGATGCGCGTTGAAGACATCACAGATGACATCCCGCACGCTGACCTTATCAGAGCCGGGGAGAGCACTGGTTTTCTGGCCAATGGCGGCAGTTGCCTGATGGGGCCAGATGGAAAATGGGTTATTGAACCTATTATTGGCGAAGAACGTCTGGCCGTCGCAACCATTGACCACAAGCTTGTCCGAAAAGAACGTCAGAACTTTGACCCCGCAGGGCATTATTCAAGACCAGATGTGACTCAGCTATCTGTAAACAGAGAACGGCAGTCCACAGTGAAATTCACAAATTAAGGGGTAACTATGCGAACGAGAGGTAAATGAACAGCCTTATAATCGCAGATTAGTAATCAATGCAGAGGTCGATTAATCGGATTGGCCTCTGCATCTTGGTTGGATTTGTGCTCTTCGCTTGGTGATATAACCGATGCACGATCCAGACTACGCCCACGGGGGAAATACACACAAACACTTGTCCCAACACCAAGTTCACTTTCAATAACAACATGCCCACCATGTAACTCGACAAGAGAGCTCACAATATGAAGCCCCAAGCCAGTTCCTTCGTGATTACGCGTTAGAGCTTCACTAACCTGGTGGAACGGGTCCATAACCTTGGCCAGATCTTCATTACTAATTCCGATGCCTTTGTCGGCAACTGTAAGACAAATATTACCCTGTTTGGCCACAGAAGCAGTAATAACCACTTCACCTTCCTCGCGCGAAAACTTAACTGCATTCGATAGCAAGTTAATCAAGACTTGTTTCACCCGTCGCGCATCAGCATACAAATAGGGTAGATCTTTTGGTATTTCTGTAACGAGTGAGATGTTCTGGCTATCCGCTCTGTTGGCAAGCATCACCACCGATGATTCGATCACCGCTGATAGATCCACTTCCGTCTCAAGAAGATCCATATCACCTGATTCAAGTTTGGAAACATCCAGAATATCATTCAGGACCTCGAGTAAATGCACCCCGGCACTATTAATATCAGCGCAGTAATCCTTATATCTTTCCTGCCCCAAAGGACCAAAGGATTCATTCTTAAGAAGCTCGGAAAAACCAATAATACAATTGAGCGGCGTACGGAGTTCGTGGCTCATGTTTGCCAAAAATTCGTTTTTACTTCGGCTCGCTAATTGCTCTTTACTCACAGCATTACGCAACTGCTCTTCCGTGTTGATCCGCGTCTGTAATTCCGCCTGTAATTCTGCCGTCCGTAATTTCACCCGTCGCTCAAGGCTAAGATTGGACTCCTCCAATGCCTCGGCTACTTTCTTTTGGACCGTAATATCGTTGTATGTTGTCACAAAACCGTCCTGAAGAGGGTTCCCGCAAACCTCTACAACAGTCCCATCGGTTCGCGTTCGCTCTAAATGGTGTGGCTCAAACTTATAGGCAAGTTCCATACGCTGATTGACTTGATGTTCTATATTCCCCGGACCGTATTCTCCTCGTTCCGCATTATAGCGAAAAAGATCGGCCATAGAGGTCCCGGGCCTGCCAAGTTCCTGCGGAAAATCCATAAGCTCAAGAAAACGCTGATTACACAACACGAGCTTACAGTTACGGTCAAAAAGAGAAATGCCTTGGGTAATATTCTCAACAACCGTCTTTAACTGCCCAGCAATCGCGATTACATCCCCAACCATGCACGAAGATGCATCACTAACCAGTAGTGATAAACCACCATTGTTCAAAGAATTCATTCTGATTTGGGTTAATTCGAGGCTCGGTTTTTGAAAAACAACGGGTTGCCCGATTTCCATAAAATGAAGCCATTCATCGAGAATTTCGACGTCCGCGCCTTTTGCTGGAACACGAATATCACTGCCAATGCATTTCAGAAGAAGGTCATTCAAACAGGTACTCGGCTCGACAAGACTTTTGCTTATGCCTAAAAGCTTTTGGAAATCGTCGTCGCACCCGATCAACCTGCGATCTTTGTCAAAAAAGGCAACAGCTTGGTTTGGTAGATAAAGCGGGCTGGCGTACTCTGCAGGTTCCTCTGCCTGAGTACCCTTCTGTTTCCCCATACTGTTGACCTCAAGAATATTGCAATAGCTTGTTTTCCAGCCTTAATCACTAACGATAAACGGTAAACTATTAAAAATTAGTTGCACCTAAAGGTGGTTCTTGACCCCAAGCCTATAAACGCGGTTACATAACAAATGACATTACAAAATCGGTTTTACTTCCACCTCAGATAGCAAGCTATCATTCCACGATCATGTTTATTCAATCCAGGCGCACTCAAACAAGCTTGGAATATTTCAAACTTTAACAGGTATAGGCCAAAGAGATCAGACCAATGAGGTCAGGCCAGAGAAAGAAGAGACGTTCATGACCACATTAGATATAGATTTTGTTCGCTCCCAGTTTCCTGCTTTCAAGGAACCGTCTCTTCAAGACTGGTCCTTTTTTGAAAATGCTGGTGGATCCTATGCTTGTCATCAAGTCATTGACCGATTGAACAACTACTACCGAAAAACAAAGTTACAACCCTATCATCCCTTTCCTGCATCAGAAGCCGCCGGCCAAGAAATGGATCAGGCCCTTATAAAACTTGCGGCCTATCTCAACGTTTCAGAAGCTGAAATTGATCTGGGGCCATCGACAAGTCAAAATACTTATGTTTTGGCACAGGCTTTCCGCGCCACCATGCAAGAAGGCGATGAAATCATCGTCACCAATCAGGACCACGAAGCAAATTCTGGCGTCTGGCGCAGATTGTCAGATAGCGGAATAACAGTCAGAGAATGGCGTGTTGATCCGGAAACCGGATATTTAAATCTCTCAGATCTCGACAATTTACTGAACGACAAAACCCGCCTTGTAACCTTCCCTCATTGTTCAAATATCATTGCCCATGTGAACCCCGTTGCGGAAATATCTGCACGCGCCCATGCGGTCGGCGCAAAAGTTGTTGTCGATGGCGTTTCCTATGCCGGACATGGCTTCCCTGATGTGTCCGCTCTTGGGGCGGATGTCTATCTTTTCTCACTTTATAAAACCTATGGCCCGCATCAGGGATTGATGTTTATTCGTCAGGAAACAAGGGAGATGTTGGCCTATCAGGGGCATTTCTTTAACAAAGATCTCGCCCATAAACGATTTGTACCTGCCGGACCTGACCACGCGCAGGTTGCCGCATCCAGCGGAATTACGGAATATTTTGATGCCGTACATGCGCACCATTTTGGTCAACAAACAAATTCTGCAAAACGGGGACAGGACATCCACGATCTTTTTCAGGCACAGGAACAGGCTTTGATGGCTCCCTTACTTGAATATATCCGAAGCAGAAATGATTTACGCCTTCTAGGCCCGGATAAACCAGAAGACCGAGCCCCAACCATTTCCCTGATTATCAAACAAAATGGGATCATCAAACGAAATGGCAGGTCCGTTGCTGAGGATTTATCGCAACACGGCATCATGGCAGCTGGCGGACATTTTTATTCTTACCGGCTTTTTGAAGGAATGAATCTGGACCCTGAATCCGGCGCACTTCGTGTTTCCTTTGTTCACTACACCAGCCCTGATGATATTCAAAAGCTACTCAAAGCGCTTGATCAGGTTCTATAGGTAGAAGCATCGCTCCCGTTATATCAATATCAAAGAAACCCCTTTCCTCTATTATATCGCGGGTATATCACGGGAAAGGGGCTATGCTATTAGCCTTATACACCCTGAGTTTGTGCTTAATTTCATTGATAAAATTACGTTCCATCAAACGATACCAACTATTCGATATCGCGAATAAACCCTTATAAACCGGGCATAAACTTTTGGTATAGAGGCCTTTATATAAGCCAAAGTTCAATAGATTTATCATGTCTCCTTCCTCAGGTTCAGTTCATCACGAACACAAAACCAAAGGACAAGAACATGAAACAGTTAAAGCAAACCATTCTCTTTTCTTCTATCGGCATATTCACACTCGCCGGGGTGGCCTTCGCTCACAGCTTGGATGGTACCTATGCCGGAAAATCCGAGACAGAAATCACAGGCCTATTACAGACCCAAGGTTATGAAGTGCGAGAAATCGAAGTTGAAGATGAATATCTGGAAGCCTATGCCTTGAAAGACGGCATTCGCTACGAAATTTACGTTGATCCCAAAACAGGCAACATCATCAAAGTCGAAGAAGACGATTAATTCCTTCTCATTCGATCTCCAGATCGGAGAGGCGATACGGCCTCTCCGATCTTTTTCTATTCACAAAAACACTTCGTACCGGAGGCCTCATGCAAGATGTAAAGGTATGGGACTTATTTATCCGTCTTTTCCACGGAAGTATCGCTGTTCTCTTTCTGGCTAATTTCTTTGTGACAGAAGATGGCAGCACATCCCACAGTTATCTCGGTTATATTCTACTTGGGCTACTAGCCCTTCGTTTTGTTTGGGGGTTTATTGGCAGTTATCATGCACGCTTCGCAAACTTCGCACCTAGCAAGAAAAACCTAAAGGAACATCTTCGTAGTATCTTGTTTCAAGAAAAGGACATCCATCTTGGGCACAACCCCCTTGGTGCTCTTATGGTATTCAACCTGCTAGGATCTCTCACCTTACTTTGTTTAACGGGTATCCTTGCCGAAACAGACATGTTCTGGGGAATGAAATGGCTCGAAGAGATTCACGAGTTTCTGGCAAACTACACCATGCTATCCGTAGCCTTTCATCTGTTGGGCGTTGCCTGGGAGACAAAACGATCTAAAATCAATATTGCCAAAGCAATGATTACGGGTAAAAAATCCCTTTCAAAATACTAAGAGGGCCAAAACCTCAAGACCAAGACGCTAAAACTGGCGCTAACAGACAAGAGTAAAACTTATGAATGACAATCTCCGTAAGTCATCCCAGCCCTTTCATGAAAGAGCCGAAATATTATGGGGATTGTTAATCATACAAATTATCTGCACACTCTTTTTTCTGTCCGATGCCATTGGTGACATCTGGTTTGCACATGATATTTTTGCCGGGTTTGATCACGATATCATTGAGCTCCTAGTTGTCATAGCACTGTCGGTCAGCATTGCCTTCACAGTTTTACAAATCCGACAAATGCTCCATCGACAGCGCCGGATAGAAGAGCAAATAAAAATTGCCTCCGGGGCCTTTATCACCATGCTCGATCAGTATTTTAAAGAATGGAATTTAACCCCCGCCGAACAAGACGTAGCACTGTTCCTCATCAAAGGAATGTCTTTTTCAGACATTGCAGGCTTGCGCCAAACACGCGAAGGAACTGTCAAAGCCCAGTGTAACGCCATCTATAACAAAGCAAAGGTAACCGGACGGCCTCAACTCTTGAGCTTCTTTATAGAAGAACTCCTGAGTGAAGAACTGATCGCCAGCAATTAGCTTTATTCGTTATCAGTTACAGAAACAGGCACTTTCCCAAGTGTTATTCGAAGAATGACGATAAACATTACCGGAACAAGGCACAAAGCCACGGCAAACACACCTTGAAGCCCCCAGAAAGCCCCGCTGAAAATCCACAATAGCACCACATTAAGCAGGAAATATAACGTAGCGTCCGAATTGGGATCCAGTAGCTCTTTGAAAAAAGAGCCAATAAGCGGCACAGCATAAATCAACTGAAAGATCCTGGGTTCGTCTGACGTCTGATTGTCAGCTGATGAGGAAGACAAGCTTTGTACCGTTGTATCAGTCATGTATTTTCACCGTATTTTGGCTCCCCGTATTTTAACTCACAGTATTTTAGTCGGGTATTAGATACAGCTAAAATAAGAACGCGATCACCAAACAACAAAGTGACAGAATGTCACAGAAAATTACTCGGGTATAAAAATACTCAAATCTCGGTATGCATACGATAACCCGGTGCATAGGCCAAACGAACAATTGTTACCGGAATATCACCATTCCATGTTGTTCGATCGATCACAAAAATGGCTTCTCCTTCGGTTGCTTGCAGCAGCTCAGCTTCTTGCTTGGTCGCATTTGCCGCAGAAAAAGAAATATCGCCCTTTGTTAAAGGCGTGTTCTGGACCAACCATTCGTTTGCATCAATTTCTTTCAAATCCACATCACGGATAGCCGCAACTTCGGATAAATTCACCCAGCGATCTTCATAGAGAAAGGGGTGATTATCAGCATAGTGCAAACTGCGAACATGCAGCATTTCAACATTAACAGACAAACCAAGGCGACTTGCCACAGTAACAGACGGTGATGTCTCTGATCTTTCCAGAATACTATGACGCCAAGACCACCCACGCTGTTCAACCTCCAACCTTGTAATCGGGATTTCCAGTGTTGCCTTGCGGATTGGATTCAATGCCACACGGGTTCCTGCCTTCCGACGGCGTTCTAACAAACCTTCTTCGGCTAATGCCCGCATCGCCCGATTAACGGTCGCACGTGCACAGCCAAATTCTTCGGCAAGATCAATTTCATTAGGAATCATGTCGCCAGGTAACCAGATACGTTCAATAATCCGACGCATCACCTCGGCTTTTACACTTTGCCAGCTGTTGATCTCTGTTACGGTCAAATTCGATCCTTTAATGACATCATCGTTTTTTTGTAGCGGGTAACGATTTGATCCCGCTTGACATGATGTCCCTCTTTTACCAGATGCCGGCCAGCTGACCAGACATCGGTGATCATTTTGTCATCTCCGGCAAAGATATAGCTGTCCAGAATGGCGTCCCCCTCTTTACCCAATAGATCAACGGCATTCATATCCAGCGCAAAAAGATCTCCACGTTGTCCAACCGCGATAGCGCCGGCTTCGCGCTGCCCGGCTTGCGTTCCACCAGCAACAACAGCATCCATCAAAACCCGACCTGTTGATTTTTCTTTGGTCGCGAAGACAGCCCGGCCCCGATCACGAAGGCGTTGAGAATATTCCAGCGTCCGTAGCTCTTCCGAGAGTGAGATACGGATATTTGAATCCGAACCAACACCAAAGCGGCCTCCAGAATTGATATAGCGGACACCGTCAAAAATACCATCCCCCAAACTTGATTCAGTAATCGGGCACAAACCAGCAACGGCATTTGTTCGCGCTAAACCTTCTGTTTCGTGAGGTTCCATATGGGTGCAATGAATTAAACACCAGCGTTCATCCACAGAATGATTTTCCAACAACCACTCTACGGGACGCTTGCCCCACGCTGATTGAATCTCTTCAATTTCGGCTGTTTGTTCAGCAATATGCATATGTAACGGAGCTGTCGACGCAAGGCCTGTTGCAAACCGCATCCCTTCCTGGCTAACAGCCCGAAGCGAATGGGGCGCAACCCCAAGCCTTGTATCATCCGGCAAGGTTTTGAGTGCTTGCGCTGCGGCCTCAAAAAGCTTTTGGAACCTGTCTGGTGTGTTTCCAAACCTGATCTGCCCTGGCCCAAGTGTCCGGCCATCACACCCCCCATGTTCATAAAGAACAGGTAAAAGTGTCAAGCCGATCCCTGTATCCTTTGCAGCCGCACTAATACGATAGGAAAGTTCTCCGATATCATCATAGGCCACACCACCGGGTTGATGATGCAAATAGTGAAATTCACAAACCGCTGCATATCCGGCCTCTAGCATTTCCATCTGCATATAGGCTGTAATGGCTTCGATATCATCCGGACTTAGGTGATCCAAAAAGCGATACATCAACTTTCGCCAAGTCCAGAAACTATCCTTAGGGTCCGGGCCTCGAGTTTCGGTCATACCCGCCATCGCACGTTGAAAAGCATGGCTGTGAAGGTTGGTCGGCGAAGGTAAAAGCACGCCAAGCTTGTCCGCCTGTTTAACAACAGAGGATTCAGCAGCGAAACCCGATTCAATCGAAGAAATTCGCCCGTCATCACCAATTATGACATGCACATCCCGCTGCCACCCGCTTTGCGTAAGTGCCTGTTCTGCCCACAGATGTCTCACTTTACTGCTCCTCGCCATCGCTTGACAAAATATTATGTGCATACATAATACAATAAAGATAAATCTTATCAAGTCAGGAAAGAGTGTTTCTCATGCCTTCTGCCCAAACTTTCGAAACGCCCGTGTCTCCCGTAACGATCACAAGTGGGAATGGTCCGATCGTACTGGGCATGCCCCACACAGGAACCTGGCTTCCAGAAGAAATTCTAAACAAGCTAAATACTAACGGGAAAAAGCTAGCCGATACGGATTGGCATATCGACCAGCTTTACACAGGTCTTTTGCCTGATGTGACGATCGTAAAGGCAAATTTTCATCGCTATGTCATTGATGCCAACCGCGATCCTTCCGGTATCAGCCTTTACCCCGGGCAGAACACAACAGGGCTGTGCCCTTTAACTGATTTCGACAACCAACCAATCTACCAAGATGGTTATGAGCCGGATGAAGCTGAAATTGAAAACCGCCGCCTGAACTTCCACGCACCTTATCACGCTGCCCTTCAGACAGAGCTTGAGCGGGTTCGCGACCTTCATGGTGCGGCAATTCTCTATGACTGCCACTCCATCAGATCCACTATTCCCTTTCTCTTCGACGGATTGTTACCCGAATTCAATATCGGCACAAACAACGGGGAAACCTGTGACGGTGTTATTGAGAAAAGCGTCTGGAGTATCTCCAATAATGCCGCAGAATACAGTACGGTTCTCAATGCACGCTTCAAAGGTGGCTGGACAACGCGACACTACGGTCAGCCACACAATAATATTCATGCAATTCAAATGGAATTGGCCCAACGAACACATTTGAAAGCGGAAACTCTTCCCTTCGATTACGACAAAGAAAGCGCAGCGATCTTGCGCCCTTATCTCAAGAGTATTCTAATGAAATTAACTGAGTTGGTTGAGACGAAACAGTTAGGCTCATAATGCCAAAAAATGGGCTACTTCAGACCAAGTTGATTATCACGATGTACTCGCGCGCTTCAAATATTTGTCGATTATATCTTTGATCGTTCCGTTTTCTCTAAGCTTGTCCGTAGCTTCTATCAGACGTCTCTTTTGCTCTGCATTTATTTTTCCAGGCTGGCACATCACCCATACAGGAACAGCCGCGAAAACATATGCCTTGCCAACATCTGATTCTTTTATGCCAAGCGCCCGCATATTGAACAACACGCTATCATAAGCCCCAACAACTACATCAACCCTGTCATTTTTGAACATGGCGCTGCTAAGGTCATAGTTCTTTGTCGGCACCTTCAACAATGAGTCATCACTATCAAAGGGTTCACCAACAAAAACACCCCTTGGTATAGCGATCTTCAGGCCGGCCAAATCACCATATTTCTCTAATATGATCGATCTTTGCGGGATTGCTGAAATCGCAATACTTTTGCCAATCGGCGCAAGCTTGTCATACCGGGCCTCTGGTAGCGGCACGCGTGCCAGAATAGCACAGTGCGCTCGCCCCTTCTCCAGCTCGTTAAAAACGCGTAACGTGGGAACAATGTCATTAGTTCCCATGAACCCGCCCAGAGATAAGTTGGGTAAACCAAACTAAGGACCGGCAGCAGTTTTCTTAAGCAAGAAAAATAGAACCATCTAGAAATAAACAACATCAAAGCCCTCAACTGTATTTTCCAGCAACACCATTTTCGGGGCATACCTTTGCAGGTTATCTTGACAGCCTAACACATTTAAGAACCTGATGAGAGTTTGGGCTGCATGCTTCCCAGCATACAGCCCAATTCTTTAAAGTATCATTGATACTGACATTATAGTTGATACTGCCAACTTGATTGGTAGTACCTGTAAGCTCCCTTGTCCTCTGCGACATGCCCAAGGCCCGGGAACTCAAGATGACTCCCCAGAACAGCTACTCTGTCCGCACTCACCCAATCAAGCATTCTACGGCGGGTTTGCTCAGCTTGTTGCATATCAATATCAAACGCGATGCTCCATTCAGGATGCTGGAATTGAAGCGCGGTGAAGTGAACAACATCACCCCAAATCAATACTTCCTGATTTTCTGAACGCAAAACAAACCCGGTATGTCCAGGCGTATGTCCCGGCAACGCCACAGCTTCAATGCCCGGTAAAACTTCGCCATCTTTATCAATAAGCGTCAGGCGTTTCGAATAAGGCGCAGACATTGCTTTTGCATTTGCAGAATTGGTTTTCAGGAAGTCAGAGGCTTGCGATATGTAGCTGTCGTCATGCCAAAAATCCCAATCTTTTTTATGCACAATCAATTCAGCATTGGGGAAGTGCGCCTTGCCTTCTTTTGACGTAATGCCAGAGATATGATCCACATGCATATGGGTTAACAGAATGGCATCGACAGATTCAGGTGCAATCCCCGCTGCTTTCAGATTATCAGTAAACTGCCCAAGTGTTGGCCCCATATTGTCCGCGGTTCCAGAATCAATCAGAATAATTTTGTCCCCTGTATTGACCACAAAAGAATTAATCGGAACCCGGATTTTATCAACTGGGGGCGTACGGAATTGATCTTTGTATAACTGTTCTGCCACTTGGGGATCGTAATTGGGTATCAAATCCGAACCTGCATCAATATACCCATCCAACAAAGCCGTTATTTCAAACTTTCCAACAGAAAAACGATAGGCACCTGTGGTTTGCACACCCGCTTTTGGAGCCGCGGCAAAACTTGACGTCGGCATAGAAAGCGGTGCCATGGAAGCAACAAGCCCCGCCCCCCCCGTCAAAAGAGAGCTTCTTAGTAGATCGCGTCTTGAAAGTGTCATGACAAAATATCCCGATATCACTATTATCCAAATCAATATCGCTTAATATCAGTATATTTTTCTGGATCGGGAGAGGCTTTATGCCTATACCTTGTATAAGCATTACTTATATCAAGTGAATAACAATAACTTTCAACATGAGTACACTTTTTATGAATACTTACCCCTACGAAGAAAGAGTTCAGTCCATTCCTGATTGATACCATCAGCAAGTTTAGCAACAGGGACATCAATTCCCTTTACCATGCTCTGACCCACACCCAACTTAATCAAAATTTCAGATAAGACAGCCTTGGGATTTACCGATAATTCGTCATAAGTTACCTTCAAAGGCTCTATACCCTCTTTCTCAAACCAGAATTTCCACTCTTGATCAAATAAAGTGAACTCATCAAAACGACGCTTAATTTCAATTTCATCATAGAAGATAGGCTGAGGTTCAGAAAGGCGCTCCAGTTCAGTTCCATCTGGGGCTAAGTGCCAAAGTCCTGTTTGCTCTGCCTTAACAAATGATACTGCCTGATCAAGTTTATTCTCACGCGTTAGATAAATAAAGAGTGTGTTTCCAAAGGCAGTTTTGATTCTCTTTAAATCACTTGATAGTCCCGGGTATAAAACCTTCATTTTTTCCATAAAAAAAAGAAAGCTACCTCTTTGTAACCGAAGCCCAAACAAATCTGACAAACTGGTACCTCGCTTTTTTGCAGCAGTAAATATAGCCATCAATATATCTTGTTCAGATTCATAATTTTCGACTAAGATCCCATAATCCTTTATCCACGAAGCAATCTCAGGCACATGGAAATGAGAGTTCGGATTTCCAGTTTTCCCCGTTGCAGTAAGTAGCTTACAAAGTAACGTGCTACCACTTCTGGGACTCGTACAGATAATGTAAGACTGATATTTAATCATGGAGAACAGCTCCTGATATAAATAATCTATAGAATCTCATAGCGTCTGCCCTTACATTAATTGAATGAACAATTTTCACCTTAAATACATTTTATAACTCATGCACTTATGATAAGCGCGCATAGCGTAGTATTTCAACACAACCGTGTAGAACAAATCCACGTACTAGTGCCAAGTAATTGTGAAATCAAAAGGTCAAATAAATGGATCGCCTACAACTTTTTCAGACCTTTATGACGTCCATAGACAAAGGCTCACTCTCGGGCGCAGCTAAGGTATTGAACATTAGCCAGCCCGCGGTTAGCCAACAGATTACATTACTGGAAAGTATTCTTCAGAAAGAACTGCTGTTCAGAACATCCCGAGGCGTAAAACCAACTGAAGCAGGGTTAGTCGTTTACAACAACGCGGATAACATCCTCAGCCAAGTAAACAAACTGCATGAAGAGCTGAAAAATCTGGACGAAAGCCTCACGGGGCCACTTCGAATTACAGCACCTTTGGCAATCGGGCAAAGCCTCGTCGCACCGATCGTTTTTGAACTCCAAAGCCAGTATCCTGAGCTCAATATATCCTTAAAGCTCAGTGACCAACTTGCCGATCTTGTGAAGGATCGAATTGATTTGGCCGTTCGTGTAGGATCACTTGGAAAATCTGATGCTCTGGCCCGCAAGATTGGTGATCTACAACTAATGCTTGTTGCAACACCTGACTTTCTGGATCGCTACGGACGTCCCCAAAGGCCAGAGGATCTGGTTAATATTCCGATGATCCAATACCGGGACGAAAAAAAAGTAACCAAGCAAATCGTCAAAAAAGACCAACAGGAATATCTGGCAGAAGTACAGTCAAACTATACCTTTGATAATCCCGATGTCATCCTCAACGCCCTGAATAGAGGAATCGGCTATACAAAGCTTCCCTACCTGCTAATAAAAGAGCAACTGGCAGAAGGTAAACTGGAACGCGTATTACCAGCATACACCGTTCCTTCCAAACCTATTTATCTGCTCTACCCTTCACGTCAATCTTTGACCAGACGCGCCGAAGTATTTATCGACCGAATGCTCTCCACCATTATCAATCTGGACGGCATCATCCCTGCCAGAGGCGGGAAATGGCGCATGGACAGCGATCAACCAACCGAGAAACTATTGGATATTGTTTAGGAAGAGTAAGACAGTTTTATAAAAAGTTTGTCTTGAAAATAACAAAACCCATCGCTTTAGGCGATGGGTTTTGATGGTGGAGCCAAGGAGGATCGAACTCCTGACCTCTTCGCTGCCAGCGAAGCGCTCTCCCAGCTGAGCTATGGCCCCAATTTATCCGCCGCGAAGCAGCTGATGCGGCGGAAAATATGTTGTCTTTTCCTCCTTGGCAAGAAAAATTTTTCCTTGCGAAAAGAAAAGCACGCTTGCTGTCAGAATTTAACCGGCTTAGTCGTCGCTGATACCGCCAGCGCCACCACTTACACTCTGAAGATCTTCGTCATCATCAGGATCCAGATCATCACCGTCATCGATATGAAGCAACTCTTCCTCGTCCGGGAAGTCCACAACATTATCAGATGTTTCCAGATCAACATCCTGCACTTCAGTTGCTTCTTCATCCTGCGCCTTAGCAGATTGCTTAGGTTGGCTTGACTTAGCGCTCAAATCCAATTCAGTCCCACACTTAGGACACACGATTGGTGATTTCAGAAAATCGTAAAATTTTGCCTTACAGCTTAGACAGGTACGTTTGCTACCCCATTCCGGCTTACTCACAGCCAGACCCTCCAACTAGAATTTTGCAACAACCACACAATGGCTTTCGAAAAAACTGCAAATGCCATGATCGCCACAGACTGTCAATAAAGGGTGAATGACAATTTAAATATTGAGAAAAAATTTTGCCTCTTGCCCTCTTTGTCATGCTCAAGCACTGGTAAAAGACTGTTTTCCTCTATAAAAGAAATCCGAAACAATCCTTCAGGATCAGGCTGCACTTTCAGGTCCTGTGACGGAAAAACCGAACCAAGCCTTGAACACACCACAGATTCGTGGCTGAAAATCACAACGAATCTGAACTACGAAACACGGAATACATTAATGACCAGCGATAATTCTCTGTCTTCAACCCCAAGTTCTTCACTCAAAGGCACGGTTAAAGTTCCCGGCGACAAATCTATCTCACATAGATCCCTCATGTTTGGGGCGCTCGCCATCGGGAAAACCAACGTCTTTGGCATGCTGGAAGGCGAAGATGTGCTGGCGACCGCCAAAGCCATGCGTGCTCTGGGGGCTCATGTTGAACGGGATGACCAAGGCGTCTGGCATATTGAAGGACGTGGCATCGGTGGTCTTTGCGAACCTGAAGACGTTTTGGACATGGGAAATTCAGGGACATCTGCCAGACTACTTATGGGAATTCTGGGAAGCCACCCCATTACCACCTTCATGACCGGGGATGCCTCGCTCAGAAAACGTCCGATGGGGCGTGTTGCCAATCCATTGGCTGAAATGGGTACGCAGGTTCATTGCCGATCCGGTCAACGTCTTCCCCTGATGGTACAGGGCGCCGAGACGCCCATGCCGATCCGTTATAAATTACCTATGGCGTCCGCTCAGGTGAAATCCTGCATTCTGCTTGCCGGGCTGAATACCCCGGGGGAAACAACGGTTATTGAGACCGAACATACCCGCGATCATACTGAGCTTATGCTCCGCCACTTCGGGGCCGAGGTTCGTGTCATCCAGACAGAAGAAGGTCGGGAAACAACCATCATAGGCCAACCGGAACTCAAAGCTGCCGATGTGCACGTTCCTTCTGATCCGTCATCAGCGGCCTTTCCAACCGTTGCAGCCTTGATCAACGAAGGCTCTGAGCTTCGCCTTCCCGGTATAGGTATGAACCCGCATCGCAACGGTATTTATATCACCCTGAAAGAAATGGGTGCTGATATCACCCTTGAGAACGAACGTACTGAAGCAGGTGAGCCCGTCGCAGATCTCGTTGTCCGCGCCAGCAAACTCAAAGGTATCACCGTTCCGGCAGAGCGCGCGCCCTCTATGATTGATGAATATCCTATTCTGGCAATTGCCGCTTCTTTTGCAGAAGGGAAAACCATCATGGAAGGACTTGGCGAACTCCGGGTCAAAGAAAGCGATCGTCTTTCAGCCGTTGCCAATGGCCTCAAAGCCTGTGGTGTTACCTGTGAAGAAGGCAATGACTACCTAATCGTTGAAGGGTCACCCGCTGGAATACAGGGCGGCGGAACGATCACAACGCACTTTGATCACCGCATTGCCATGAGCTTCCTTGTCATGGGAATGGCGGCAAAAGAACCTGTAAAGGTTCTGGATGCTGATGCAATCGACACCAGCTTCCCTGACTTTGCCAAGTTGATGAACGGCTTGGGTGCTCAAATCGGTTAGTTTTATTACCCAAAACAACCGTATACTGACACAATAACTATCGGCTGGAACTATCGGCTGGACTAAAAGGAAAAGACTTTGCCTGTTATCGCTATTGATGGTCCTGTTGCCTCTGGTAAGGGAACTCTGGCGCGGCGTCTCGCCGCCACAATGAACTTTGCCTATTTGGACACTGGTTCTCTCTACAGAGCGGTCGCATCCCTCATTTTAGAACGGGGAAGTGACCCAAACGACTCCGTCGTTGCCGCAAAGGTTGCAGATGGCTTTACCGCGGACGATATCAATCGCAGCGACCTTCGCGATGAAAAAGTTGGCCAGGCTGCGTCTATCGTTGCCGCCAATCAGGAAGTGCGAAAATCTCTACTGGAATTTCAGCGCAACTTTGCAAAAACACCACCAAACAATCACTTAGGTGCTGTTCTGGATGGAAGAGATATCGGCACCGTTGTCTGTCCGGACGCAGAAATCAAGCTCTTCATCTCTGCAACGCCGGAAGTCCGCGCCAAGCGCAGACATAAAGAGTTGCTTGATCGCGGCGATGAGTCTATATACGCCCGCGTACTGGAAGATTTGCGTGAACGTGATGAACGGGATCGTAATCGTGACACAGCTCCCTTACGGGCAGCTGAAGATGCGGTCACTCTGGATACCAGCGATATGGATGCCAATAAGGCTTTTGAAGTTGCAAAGTCACTCGTCAGCGAGCGCCTTTCTCTTTAAAAGCAAGACATCTTGATCAGGTGTCTGACGTGTTTTTCTCAGTATAGTTTTACTAGCCCGGGATGGTCCTGGGTAGACCGCCGGAAAAACCGGCCGGCCTGTATAGTGCGAACCTTTTGAAAGGAATATTAACCCATGGCTGAAGCAGCTGTTGAAAGCTTTGCCGACCTACTAGACGAATCCCTCGGTCAATCCGATCGTCTGGAAGGTAATGTACTTAAAGGCATGATCGTTGCCATCGAAGGCGACGTTGCCCTTGTTGATGTAGGCCTCAAATCTGAGGGCCGAGTTGCACTTAAAGAATTTGCTGACGCTGGTCAGGCTCCCGAAGTTAAAGTCGGGGATGAGGTAGAAGTTTACCTCGAGCGCATGGAAAGCAAAAACGGGGACGTTATGATCTCCCGTGATAAAGCTAAGCGTGAAGAAGCCTGGACACAGCTCGAAAAATCCTTTGGCGACAATGAGCGCGTTAACGGCGTTATCTTTGGTCGCGTTAAAGGTGGCTTCACTGTTGATCTTTCCGGCGCCGTGGCATTCTTGCCAGGCAGCCAGGTTGACATCCGCCCAGTTCGTGACGTTTCCCCATTGATGGGCAATGCACAGCCATTCCAGATCCTGAAAATGGATCGTGCACGTGGTAACATCGTTGTTTCACGTCGTGCTGTTCTGGAAGAAACTCGTGCAGAGCAACGTTCAGAGCTTATCCAGAACCTTAATGAAGGTCAGGTTCTTCAGGGTGTTGTTAAAAACATCACTGATTACGGTGCCTTCGTTGATCTTGGTGGTGTTGACGGTCTGTTGCACGTTACTGACATTTCCTGGAAACGTATCAACCACCCAAGCGAAAAACTGACAATCGGCCAGCAGGTTGATGTTCAGGTTATCCGCTTCAACGCTGAAACACAGCGTATCAGCCTTGGCATGAAACAGCTTGAGACTGATCCATGGGATGGCGTTGCAGCTAAATACCCAATGGGTGCGAAACTTGAAGGTCGCGTGACCAACATCACTGACTACGGTGCCTTTGTTGAGCTGGAAGCTGGTATCGAAGGTCTTGTTCACGTTTCTGAAATGTCCTGGACCAAGAAAAACATCCACCCTGGCAAAATCGTTTCTACGAGCCAGGAAGTTGAAGTTATGGTTCTTGATGTTGACGAATCAAAGCGTCGCATCAGCCTTGGCCTGAAACAGTGTTCTTCCAACCCGTGGGAGTCATTCCAGGCGAATCACCCTGCCGAATCCGAGCTTGAAGGCGAAATCAAAAACATCACCGAATTCGGTCTGTTTGTTGGTCTTCCCGGCGAAATCGACGGCATGGTTCACCTGTCAGATCTGAACTGGGAACTTTCCGGTGACGAAGCTGTTAAAGAATACAACAAAGGTGACATGGTTAAGGTTAAAGTTCTCGACGTTGACGTTGATAAAGAACGCATCAGCCTTGGCATTAAACAGCTCAGCGATGATCCTTTCGCAGGTTCAGTTGAAGGCCTGAAAAAAGGTGTTGTTGTTACCTGTACTATTACAGCCGTTACAGATGGCGCTCTTGAAGTTCAAATCGCTGATGGTGCTACTGGCACAATCCGCAAAACTGAACTTTCACGTGAGCGTAGTGAACAGCGTACAGATCGTTTCGCAGTTGGCGAAAAAATCGACGCACGTATCACAAACATCGATTCCAAATCACGAAAAATTGCTCTGTCTATCAAACAGCACGAAGCTGCTGAAGAGAAACAGGCAATGGCTGATTACGGTTCAACAGACTCCGGCGCTAGCCTCGGCGATATTCTCGGCGAAGCTCTCTCCAAAGCTGCTGAAGACAAAAAATAAACCGATTTTTTCGGTTCAAAAAAAAGGCCCGGTGTTCACTCACCGGGCCTTTTTTGTATCTAAAATGCTTTTTTATATGGGAAATGCTTTATTCTTAATGACTTAGACTTGACGGATTTTTCAGGCTCTGGCACCCTTTAGGGGAACAGGACTAAAATTACGGCAAGAAAAGCTTAGAGTTAAAATCAAACGCCGGGTAATCCGAGGTACTAGAGGCGGGTATTTGAACTACTTCGGTAACAGCTACAGGGAGACGTAAGGCATGACCAAGTCAGAGCTCATTCAGCATATCGCAGAGCAAAACCCCCACCTCTATCATCGGGACGTTGAAAGAATCGTCACAACTATCTTTGACGAAATCTCAAACGCTCTCGCAGACGGCAATCGGGTCGAACTCCGCGGTTTCGGAGCTTTTTCCGTCAAGCATCGTGATGCCCGTGTCGGCCGCAATCCGCGCACAGGTGAATCAGTCGAAGTTGATTCAAAGCACATTCCATTTTTCAAAACAGGCAAACAACTTCGCGAACGCCTGAATAATGGTGTGGATAGCTAATTAGAATATGGTTAGAGATAAGTGAAAAGATTTAGCTGGGTACTCACAGCCCCCATTACGCTGGTCATCCTACTTTTGGCGGTCAACAACCGTCAGGATGTCACGCTAGAGATATGGCCTTTCGGGCTCCAGTTTGATTACCCTCTTTATCTCATTATTCTGATCTCTGTCGGCCTCGGTATTTTGGCTGGCGCCCTTATTGCCTGGCTTTCCAGCGCAGCAACGAGAAGACGTGCAAAAGCGGCCGAATGGAAAGTGCTGGACCTGCAGCGCGACCTCTCGTTCGAGCGCGCGGAACTCAAAAAGCTGCAAGAGAAAGAAGTATCGACTTCACTTGCGGTCAAAGAAGCTTCATAAGACGTCCCAAGACCACTGTTAAGACAGTCGTAAATCAGCATCACTTTCTATTACCTGGACTCTGTTAGGTTAATGCTGGAACTTGATTAATCAACATTGTATAAAATATTCGAATACATGATTAGTCAGGGGACCCAACGTGCAAAACATCACAGCTGAACAGGTTGCAGAAAGTCTGGATTATCCTTCTCTTGTAGAAGCCTTAAGAGAAGCTTTTCAGAGCAACATAACCGTTCCCATGCGCCATCATCACGATATGGAACAGCCCAATGGTCGAAGAGAGTCCACACTCTTGCTAATGCCAGCCTGGGAATCCGGCAAATCCGTCGGGGTGAAGCTTGTAACGGTCAGCCCGGAAAACGGCGAAAAGGATCTACCAGCGATCCAAGGCATCTACATTCTGTTTGATGGTGATACCGGAACCCCTAAAGCTCTTATAGAAGCAAAAACCCTCACCGCACGCCGCACGGCCGCAGCATCGGCGCTGGCAACGTCCTATCTAGCCCGACCAGACAGCACAAAGCTGACAATGGTAGGGACAGGCGTGCTCGCACCAAACCTTATACAGGCACATGCAGCAGTACGCCCCATAAAAGACGTCACAATCTGGGGCCGAGACTTAAAAAAAGCGAACGATCTTGCACAGGAAATGAACAGCCTCGGTTTCACTGCCCGCGCAGAAGAAAATCTGGAGAAAGCTGTGGGCACAGCAGATATCATTTCCAGCGCAACTCTCAGCAAGGCACCCCTTATTTCAGGAAATTGGCTACAACCCGGTCAGCACCTTGATCTCGTCGGGGCCTATCGCCCTGACATGCGCGAAGCTGATGACGAAGCCATTAAACGTTGTAGCATATTCGTCGATACCCACGCGGGTGCGACAAAAGAAGGTGGGGATATTGTTATTCCGCTACAAAGTGGTGTTTTGAGCAAAGAAGACATCAAAGCAGACCTCTTCGAACTTACCCAAGGAAAGCATACTGGTCGAAGCTCTGAAGAAGAGATCACTTATTTCAAATCCGTTGGCCATGCGTTAGAAGATTTAGCCGCCGCGCAGCTGGTCGATAAGCGCATTAATAACGCATAAGACAATATCAGGCTCAGTCCCGACGAATTAATCACCTTTTGATGTAAACTATTCGAGAAACAGGGGTGACCAATGCGATTACCTCTGTTAGGAATGGGCTCCGATTAATAACCTTGACTGGAGATCGGAATATGACCCCGAAAGAACGTATCTTTGTTGCCATTGACACCCCGGATATCAATAAAGCAACAGAGCTCGCGAAAGCACTCTCTGGTGAAGTCGGCGGCATTAAAATCGGCAAAGAGCTTTTTACAGCTCAAGGCCCCAATGCGGTCAGAGGTGCCGTGGGCGGCGAACCTCTTTTTGTCGACCTGAAATTTCATGACATCCCTAATACTGTTGCCGGAGCGATCCGGTCTTCTCTGCACATGCGTCCCTTTATGGTGAATGTACACGCATCAGGTGGCAAAGCGATGATGCAGGCCGCAGTAGAAGCCGCACGAGAAACATCCGAAGATCTTGGCATTCCTCGTCCGATCGTATTGGCGGTTACTGTTCTGACAAGCATGGATGATAGCGATCTATCAGACGTCGGCCAACAAGGCCCCGCAGCGGAACAGGTAGAACGCCTTGCTCTGCTCGCAAAAGAAAGCGGCATTGATGGCGTGGTCTGCTCTTCAAAGGAAATTAAACTGCTTCGTAAGGCCTGCGGACCTGATTTTAAACTTGTTGTTCCCGGCATAAGACCTACATGGGCAAGTGCAGGCGATCAAAAACGAATCATGACACCACGCGATGCCATTGAAGCTGGTGCGGATTACCTTGTCATTGGCCGCCCGATCACTGGCGCTGAAGACCCTGTTGCCGCCGCACGCAGAATTGTTGACGAATTAAACTAAATCAGAAGGCCGGAAACAAAGCCGGAAAGTAAAGTATGGTATCCCAGATTCCTCCAGAACAAGCCGTTCATGACATTCCGGTTAAAACTGTTAGCAGTCTTGCCATTAAAACGGTTATGGGGAATTTGCCCGCGCTAGTACAAATGGCTTTGTTCCCCTTCCTTCTCTCTGCCCTCATAACGGCATTGTCGATCCCATCCCTCGGCAACGCGCTATCAAGCTGGATACTGAGCATCCTTGCCTATATCCCCCATACTCTATTTGCAGTTGCCTGGCATCGCCGGACTTTATTAAATCTACAAGCACCAGAATCCACTTCAATTACAAGTTGGAACCGGGTGCATTGGCAGTTTCTTCTCAAAATCATAATTCTACTCGCCATCTTTTATGGCATGAGTTTGATTGGCACCTTACCCGTTCTGACCATAGGCGCAGCGATCCCGACACTTGTTCCTTTTCTATTCTTGGGACTAATAGTTGTGATGCTATATGTCGTGGCAAGATTATCCTTTATCCTTCCCGCCACCGCTGTCGGTGAAAAATACACACTGGATACAAGCTGGAAACATACAGACAAACAGGGGTGGCGCATTGTTGCTGCCTTCCTGATGCTCACAATTCCCTTTGGTTTATTAATGCTCCTTATCGCAATGTTCGCTTTTGGAAGCTTATTCACGGGCATGCCCACAACACCAGAAGATGCAGCTAATTTTAACATCCTGAGTTTTATTCAAAACAACGGACCAGCTTTTTTCTTTCTACAGCTCATCATTCTTGCTGTAACTTATTTGCCAACCGCCGCCGTGATTTCGATGCTCTCCATAGCCTTCAAAGGCTGCACGGGGTGGGTTCCGGAAGCTTCATCATCATCCGCAGACGAAGAGGTAAGTTAATCTACTGAAGCCAGTATGGCTTGCAAATTTATCTATGATTGCTACTAAATAGCATAAACAGATAAAGGGTATTCACGTGACATTAGAGCAAATCTCTCAACATCCTGTCGAAAAGATTAGGTTTGGCGAGGCTATGAACATGGCTTTTGAACCTCTATTTTCTAACTTTAAAACGGCTGTAAAATTTACTCTTTTACCAACCATTTCCTTGCTCGTCATAATGGCTATTAGCACATACTTAATTTCTGTGCTTGCACCCGATAGCACATCGTTAGAAACAGAAATTTCCCCACTGTTTTTTGTTGTTCAAATACTTTTTCTACTCGTGGCTTCGCTTATTTTCTTTCAATTTTACGCCGCTTGGGTTCGTTTTACTTTTTTAGACGAGGATTCAGTTTCAACAACGCTTTTCCTCAAGCTAAACAAAAGACACTTTCTGCTTGCAGGAAAAGGACTGTTATTGGGTATTGGCAGCTATATAGCCTTTATCGTCGTTATAGCACTTTTTGTAATTGTAGGCTTTATACTCTTCTTCGGCTTAGAAAGCTTCTCATTGCAGACTGAAAACTACTCTCCCTCTATGATCGGGGGAATGATATTTCTTATATTCCCTATTATGCTACTACTCATGGCTTTGTTTAGCACAGTTGTTTTGAAGCTTTCTTATGTGTTTCCAGCTACGGCACTAGATCAGTCTTATAGTTTTTCGATGAGCTGGGCACATACCAGAAAGCAGGGATTACAAATCTTTTTGGCCTTCTTTGTCCTATATTTTGTTATGAGTTTTGCGGTCGGTATTATCATATCAATTGCGGCAGGCGTTTTTTCTATCGCCCTGTTTTCTTCAAGTGATATTCTTCAAACGAATAACCCCGCAACGATCTTGACGTCGACATCAACACTTTTGTTCATTATTCCCCTATACTTTGGAGTCACAATCTTGTCTTTACTCGCAATGATTCCATTTATTAACATGCACAACTATTGTTTTGCGACCAATACTGGCTGGCAAAGCACCGAAGAGATTACAGAGCGCTTTGCGTAAGAAAATGGGGATTATACCCTTTAACAAAATAGTGAGATAGCCCCTTGGCAACAGAAGTTAAAATTTGTGGAATAAACAGTAACGATGCTCTGAACGCAGCACAGGAAGCTGGTGCGGAATATCTTGGCTTTGTCTTTTTCCCCAAAAGCCCACGCAATGTTTCTGTCGAACAGGCCGCAGCCCTTGCAAAACAGGTGAAGTCCGAGATTAAGAAGGTTGGATTACTTGTTAATGCCAGTGACGATGACATTCGCCTGATAACAGAACAGGTTCCTTTGGATATTTTGCAACTCCACGGCAGCGAAACACCGGACCGTGTTGCCGAGATCAAACGTAACTTTGGCCTTGAAGTCATGAAAGTTATTAAAATTTCAGAACAGAAGGATTTTGAGACAGTCTCTGTTTTTGAAGAAGTTTCTGATCGACTATTGTTTGATGCCAAGCCGCCAAAAGACCTGAAAAATGCGTTACCAGGTGGTAATGCCATTTCCTTTGACTGGCGTTTACTCGCCGGGAAAAGCTGGAAGCGCTCATGGATGCTTGCTGGTGGATTGAATTGCGATAATGTGAAAGATGCCATTCAAATTTCCGGTGCGCCGGCTGTTGATGTGTCTTCCGGAGTAGAAGATCAACCTGGTCTGAAATCAGTCGAAAAAATTCTTGGCTTTACATCCAAAGCCAAAAATACTTGAGGCGGAATACATAATGCCAGATTCTGTCGTCGCGGTTTTAACTCACTTTGGTGAGATCCAGCTTTTTATCGTTGCGACAGTCTGCATCTATTGGATTATCTGCCCCAGATTAGGCACCCGCCTATGGTTTGCCCTCTGCCTTTCAAGCTCGATCCAACAAACGCTCAAAATGGCCTTTGCGCAACCGCGTCCTTATTGGTTGAATCCGGATCTTCTGGCGATTGAAAAAAGCACCTCTTACGGCATGCCTTCTGGACACGCGCAAACACCACCACTTTTTTATGGTATTCTCGCAAAATCTTCGAAGCGACGTTGGGCCTATTTTCTCGCAGCAGCGATAGTTATTCTAACGGGTTGGACAAGGGTTGCCGGTAATGTTCACAGTATGGAACAGGTCCTTACAGGCTGGACTATTGGTGTTTTCCTCCTCATTTCTATATTTTTGTTGGAAAAACCTGTCTCTCGATGCTGGCAAAAAAGCACCTTGATCATCCGCGTATCGGGTTCTTTCGCTTTTTGTGCCATTTTAATGGGCGCTGGTCTATGGTCAGCATCCAATGCCGGACAGCAAATTGTTCCTGCAATTTGGGTTGAAAACGCAGGACATCCTCTGCGTCCTGTCAAAGCAGATAATATCATCATAGTTCCCGGCCTTTTGTTCGGTTGGCTTATCGGTCTTGCACTTTTGGATGGGAAATACCCGCCAAAACCTACAAATAAGATAAAACTTTCTCTCCGGCCTTTGCTTGGCTTGCCGCCCTTGGCACTTTTAATCGACATTGCACCGGGGAAAGAAATAGAGCTTATTTTAATCCTTACCTTCCTCGTTGGTACCCTTGCCGGATTATGGTCCAGTTATGGAGCACCTTTTCTTTTCAAGATATTAAAGATCTAAGCATCGCATCCCTTGCAGGAGAGAGGCTTTTCAGGCAAAGTCCGCCCAAGATAGATCATAGAGATCCGATAAGGTTGCAGAGTAGATATGACAACACCTAATTCTTATATGAACGGCCCTGACGAGCGCGGGCATTTTGGTATTTTTGGCGGTCGCTATGTCGCTGAAACATTGATGCCGCTTATTCTCGAAGTCGAAAAAGCCTACGACGCAGCCAAGGCTGATCCTTCATTTCAAAAAGATTATGACTATTACGCCAAACATTATGTTGGTCGCCCAAGCCCGCTTTATTTTGCAGAACGCCTGACCCGTGAGCTCGGTGGAGCAAAAATTTACTTTAAGCGCGATGAGCTGAACCACACAGGTTCGCACAAAGCAAACAACGTACTCGGACAGATTCTTCTGGCCAGACGTATGGGTAAAAAACGGATTATCGCGGAAACTGGCGCCGGACAACACGGTGTTGCAACGGCAACGTTTTGCGCCCTTTTCAATCTACCCTGTGTTGTTTACATGGGCGCAACGGACATCGCACGACAGGCACCAAATGTCTTTCGTATGAAGTTGCTCGGTGCTGAAGTTATCGGTGTTGAAAGTGGTACAGGCACCCTGAAAGATGCCATGAATGACGCATTGCGTGATTGGGTGACCAATGTTGAAGAGACGTTCTATATCATCGGTACTGCCGCTGGGCCTCACCCTTATCCAGTGATGGTCCGTGACTTCCAGTCCATTATTGGCCGCGAAGCAAAAGAACAAATGCGCGAAGCCGAAGGTCGTTTACCTGACCAACTCGTCGCCTGTATTGGCGGAGGCTCGAATGCAATTGGCCTGTTCCATCCCTTCCTTGATGACAAAGAAGTGGCTATCACAGGCGTTGAAGCCGCAGGTTTTGGCGTTAAAACCGATAAACATGCCGCGTCGTTGACTGGTGGTAAGCCCGGTGTCCTGCATGGAAACCGAACCTTCCTGTTACAGGATGATGATGGACAGATACAAGATGCCCATTCTATCTCAGCCGGTCTCGACTATCCTGGTATTGGCCCAGAGCATTCATGGCTACACGACATTGGTCGCGTGAACTATGCATCAGCCTCTGATACTGAAGCACTCGAAGCTTTCCAGATGTTGTCAAAAGTTGAGGGGATTATCCCGGCATTGGAACCTGCACACGCATTAGCACATGTGACCAAAATTGCACCTGACATGGATAAAGACAAAATCATCCTCATGAACCTCTGTGGTCGAGGTGACAAAGATATCTTTACAGTTGCCGAAGCACTCGGCGTAGAGATTTAGGGGGAAGATATCATGAGCCAAACCAGACTTGAAAAGCGTTTCGCGGACCTGAAGGAAGAAGGCAGAGGCGGCCTCGTTACGTTTGTGACTGCGGGTGACCCCGATTTCGAGACCAGCCTTGAAATTGTCAAAGGCCTGCCAGACGCTGGTGCAGATGTCATCGAACTCGGCATGCCCTTTTCCGATCCAATGGCTGATGGCCCTGCTATTCAGGCATCCAGTTTGCGGGCTTTGCGCAATGGCATGACACTAAGCAAAACACTCGACCTCGTGCGTGCTTTTAGACAGGATAACCAAGATACACCAATTATCCTGATGGGATATTACAACCCGATTTACATCTATGGTGTGGATAAGTTTTTAGCCGATGCTAAGACAGCAGGTGTCGACGGGTTTATCATTGTTGACCTGCCACCAGAACATGATGATGAATTCTGTATCCCGACATTAGACCAAGGGTTACACTTTATTCGACTGACAACCCCAACAACAGTTGGCGGTAGATTACCGAAAGTACTTAACAACACGAGTGGTTTTGTATATTACGTATCCATACTTGGCATTACAGGTACTGCCGCCGCGTCTGACAGTGCGATCCACGACGCAGTTGCCCGCCTCAAAGCCGAAACTGATTTACCTGTTGCCGTTGGCTTTGGTATTCGGACACCCGAACAAGCCGCTAACGTTGCAACAGTTGCGGATGCCGCTGTGGTTGGTTCCGCAATTATTGATACATTGAAAGAAAACTTGGATGATGACAACCAGGCGAAACCTGGCCTCAGCCAAGCAGTACTGGAATACGTACGTACACTAGCAGATGGTGTACGTGGTTCCCGTACTTAATTGAAACAAGTAAGGCAGAAAGCATGAACTGGATTTCCAACTACGTCCGCCCGAAGATCCGTGCGCTGGTACAGAAAGATACACCAGATGATCTATGGGTAAAATCACCTGCCACAGGCCAGATGATTTTCAAAAAGGAATTGGAAAAGAACCTTTGGGTCTGTCCCTACAGTGGACATCACATGCGGATCTCTGCGAGAAAACGCCTTGAGACTCTTTTTGACGACGGCGACTACACCCTCGTTGAGTTACCCAAGACCCTTACTGATCCGCTAAAATTCAAAGATCTGAAAAGATACACAGACCGCATCAAAGACGCGAATGCAAAAAATGAAGACAAGGAAGCTATTCTTGTTGCCCGCGGTACGATGGGTGGCATGCAGACGGTTGTCGCTGTCTTTAACTTCTCATACATGGGCGGATCTATGGGAACTGCTGTTGGCGAAGGACTTCTGACAGCCGCAAAACTCGCCGTTCTTCAAGAAGCACCTTTACTAGTCATCCCGGCTTCTGGTGGTGCCCGTATGCAAGAGGGCATTCTCTCTCTGATGCAAATGCCACGGTCAATCATTGCAGTTGATATGGTTAAGGATGCCGGGCTTCCCTATGTGGTTCTTTTAACCGATCCGACCACGGGTGGTGTTTCTGCTTCCTTTGCTATGCTCGGGGATATCGCGATTGCGGAACCACAAGCCAATATTGGTTTTGCAGGAAAACGCGTAATCGAGGAAACTATCCGGGAAAAACTGCCTGAAGGTTTCCAGACTGCCGAGTATCTTTTGGAACATGGCATGGTCGATATGGTGGTTCATCGCCACGATCTTCGTGAAACACTTATTCGTGTTTTCAATCTTTTGACCCAAAAAGGCCCTTCGGCGGAGATTTTGCCGCTCAAAGGTGCTGAGGAAGCAAAAGAAGAAGCCGCTGAAAAGAACGACTCGGCTGAATAAGCCGGGTTTCCTCCTGTTAAACATCAAAAGTTAAACAGGAGGGGTAAGCACCAAGCAATAAACTTCTATCAGGTAGAGATATGACCATGCGCCGGAGTGATATCGTCTTAGAGCGCCTTAGCCTCTTGCATCCCAAAATTATTGATTTATCCCTCAGCCGCGTGGAGCGCTTGTTGGGTTTACTTGATCATCCGGAAGAAAAGTTACCCCCGGTTATTCATGTCGCCGGAACCAATGGCAAAGGATCTTTCCTTGCCTATCTCAGGGCGATTTTGGAAGCACATAACAAGGATGTTCATCTCTACACTTCTCCTCATCTGGTAAAATTCCACGAGCGTATCAGGCTTGCAGGGGAGCTGATTTCCGAAGAGGAATTGGTTGCACTCCTTGAAGAGTGCGAAAAGGTAAACGGCCCGGATTCCATAACCTTTTTTGAAGTAACAACCGTTGCAGCATTCCTCGCCTATAGCCGTCACAAGGCAGATGCTCTTTTGCTCGAGACAGGCTTGGGTGGCCGACTTGATGCGACCAATATGGTCGCACAACCAGCTTTGACCGCCATCACCCCCATTTCAGTTGATCACACCCAGTTCCTGGGGGAGACCATTGAGGAAATCGCAGCAGAAAAAGCTGGTATCCTCAAGTCCGGCGTTCCCTGTGTGGTTGGCAAGCAACCCAAAGCTGCTCTCGCAGTCATAAAGGCGCGCGCTGAGGAAGTTGGTGCCGAACTCTATATCGAGGGCGAAGATTGGACTGTGGTTCCCTCAGAAAAGAATTTTGTATTCAAAGGACGTCATGGGGAAACACGCTATCCAAACCCCAACCTTCTGGGGGAACATCAAGTCGAGAATGCCGCCTTGGCCGTGGCTGCCACAGATATTCTGGCTAATTCTTTTAATTTACAAACAGATAGAATTCAAGAAGGCCTGACCCAAGCCTATTGGCCCGGTCGTATGCAGAAGCTGACCACAGGTCTGTTACCCGACCTCCTGCCCAATAGTTGTGAGCTTTGGCTTGATGGTGGTCACAACGAATCTGCCGGGCTTGCTTTGGCTACGATTCTCAAGACATGGCAGGACAAGCCGGTCCATATCATCTATGGCATGCTCAATACAAAAGCGGCCACAGACTATCTGCGCCCGCTGGCCCCACTTGGCTCAAGCCTGAGAGCGATTGAAATTCCTTTTGAAGCCGCTTCACTTAGCGCCGAAGACGCCGCTGCCCATGCTGTTGAAGCCGGTTTTGATGCCAAGCCTTGCACTTCGGCACAACAGGCTGTTGAAGAAATTCTTGCCCAGGAAGAACCTGGTCGCATTCTAATTTGTGGCTCTCTCTACCTCGCAGGCCATATCCTCGCAGAAAGCCACTAACCAGATACCTGATAATAATATACCTTGTTGTCATTGACGCGACTCTTTGTCCAAGACGAAGCCTAGCTTTTTTGGTTAAAAACCTCTATTCTGATTCAACTTAGAAAGAGGACGAAACCATGCCGATCATCCGTGTGGAAATGTTCCAAGGTCGTTCACTTGAGCAAAAACGTGCTCTGGTCAAAACACTGACCGAAGAAACGGCCCGAATCACAGGCTGCAATACCGAAGCGGTGTATGTCGTTATCGACGATGTTCATAAAGAAAACTGGGGTGCCGGGGGTATTCTCTGCACTGATAAAGTACACCATTAATTTTTTACCCGGCTTGCGCCTTACTGGAACCAGATAACCGAGATAACACACCACTTGTGTGCCTGTTTGCGTTTCGGTAATTCTGACTCGTCCTGAAATACGTTGACGTTTTTTTAGGTTATAGCCAGCTGCATTTTGCAGCTGGCTTTTTTATGCACTTGTTCT
>NZ_MTSZ01000006.1 GCF_002118315.1 Kiloniella majae | reverse complement strand
TTGTTCAACAGAACATCCAGAGAGTCACCGTTTTTGGCATTGTACTCTGACAGCATGACGTTGTTCTCGGCAGCACAGGCTGACTGGATCAGGGCTTGCTCATCCGGAGAGAAGCTTTCCCAAACGTCTTTGTTCATGCCACACGCAAGGCCAGAACCTGGCTCGTGGAAACCTGGCTGGTAGTAGTATTTGGTTACTTTGTAGAAACCAAAGGCCAGATCGTTCCAAGGGCCAACCCATTCAGTCGCATCAATCGCGCCTGATTCGAGAGATGGGAAAATCTCACCACCCGGCAGGGTTACAGCCGCAGCACCAATACGGCGCAGCACTTCACCACCCAGACCCGGCATACGGATTTTCAGGCCTTTGAAGTCTTCGAGTGTGTTGATTTCCTTGTTGTACCAGCCACCCATCTGAACACCGGTGTTACCGGCCATGAAGGATTTCAGGTTGTACTGTGCGGAGAGCTTGTCCCACAGTTCCTGACCGCCGCCATAGTGTACCCAGGCGTCGAGTTCGTTGGCAGTAAAGCCGAAAGGAACAGCTGTGAAGAAGTTAAAGGCTTTGTGTTTACCCTGCCAGTAGTATTCGGCAGCGTGGTACATATCTGCTGTTCCGTTGGAAACGGCATCAAAGGATTCAAAAGGTGGTACCAGTTCGCCCGCAGCATAGAGCTTTACGTTCAGCTTGCCGTCAGAAGCAGCCGTGATGCGATCAGCAACACGCTGGGCACCTGTACCCAGGCCAGGAAAATTCTTTGGCCAAGTGGTTACCATTTTCAGGTCGCGTTTGCCCTGTGCAATCGCTGGCGCGCTAAGTGTGGCCGCTGCTGCACCTGCTGCTACACCCGTAGCCGCACCCGTTAGAAACTTTCTACGATTCATTAAAATTGTCTCCCTGCTGAGATATTTCCAATTTAGGAATATTATAGATTAGTAATAAAGAAGTGAGGCACAGGATAAGCAAGTTGCTTCGCGAGTGCAATAAATCCCGACATTTTTACTGATAGTATTATTGCATAATGGCACTTAAATTTATGCATAATCTTTATATAACAAATCGATAAGCATGATTTTGACCCAAATGGCCTTGAAGGATCTATTCCTATTCTATTCGGACGTTGTCCCGAAATCAGAAGAAAATGATAATTCTGTCCAGGCACCAGCCCGAAAAGCTTCTAGTGGTGTAAATTTAGATTTGTATGCCATCTTTTGAGATTCTTTAATCCAATACCCCAAATAGAGATAATGAAGCTTTCTACGTCTAGCTTCGTCCAGAAGCCACAAAATCATATAGCTCCCAAGACCTTTATCAGATTGGCGAATATCAAAGAAACTATAGACTGCGGAAACACCATCATTGACCCAATCAACCAAACAAGCTGAAACAAGGCTATTATCTGCGGTTCTGAATTCTATGATCTCAGTATCAATGGGGCTGGTGTCGACCATGTCTTTATAGTCATCCCAGGACATATCGCTCATATCGCCATCGCCGTGGCGCCGTTGTACATAGGAACGAAAAAGATCAAACTGTTCCTCTGTCGCGACAGCTTTATAGGCTTTGGCTTGTAATTTTTGATTTTTATTCCAAACACGTCGTTGAGATTTTTTCATCGTGAAATCATCAACGCGAACACGGACAGACAAACAATAGTCAGGGTTATTATAGAGAGGACGGTATAGATAATTATGGCTGCGTCTGAAGCCAGATTTTATCAATAAGTCGTATTGTTGAATAGCTTCATGATTTGAGAATTCTGTAACCAGCTTTCGTTCTTCTTCACCTTCTTTGTAAGGGCAAGGTGCGGGAGGAGTAGTGAAGAACAGTTGTGGCTTTGTGAATACCATATACCAATACTATGATTATCTATTTTTGAGATTATCGATTTTTGACTAAAAAAGAATTAAGCGAAACAAAGGATAAACAGGACCGCTGCACATGGTCAACGGCCCTGTTCTTTAGCATTCCAAAACACATGCCAGCGTTATCTTATGCGAGCTTTTGGGTCAGCTTCACAAAAGGGGACGTCAGTGCATTTGGTAAATTCAAAACCAAAACATCTGCCAGTGTGTTCAGAAAGCTTTCAGCCCAACGAATTGCCGGTATTGTAAAGGTTAAGGCCATGATAGGAAGAATGTGAATCGTCCCACCAACAACCAAATCAGATAGCCAATGAGCCCCGGCAACGGCACGCGCTGTGCCCCCCAGAATGGCAATTGGTAAAGCAAGCCAGAAGTATTTGCGTCCTATAGCAAAATAGAAAAAGAAACCATAAATACCTGCAACAACTGCGTGGTTTCCGGGGAAACTATCATCAGCACTTACTTTGGCTTTAATCCACGGGACCAGCTCGTTCAAATTATTGAATGTATCGCTGTAAATCAGAGAGGGGCTGAGAGATTCGTAAGATCTGAAAGCATGTTTGGCGAAATAGACGCCTACAATAATACCAATTCCCATCACCAGCATGTGGCTTAAGCGTAAGCTGAGCGGTCTGCTACGATCGTCAATGACATACCAAAGGCAGGGAATAGCCATAATAAGCCCGTTCAGCTTATCGAATATCGGTGTATTTGAAGCCGCCCAAAAGACTTGCCAGGCTTCACCCCAAGTCAATGTGCCATTAACAGCCCAGAAAAAATCCACACTGACAGCGTGCCAAAGCTCACTTGTTGGTGTCCAGATATACGAAAGTCCGATAAGAACAGCCATGGCAATTAAAAAGGTAAGCTTTTTAACCTGCCACTCTGTTCCAAGAAGTTCACGCTGCATTTTGTTTTTCTCAATAATAATCTGATACAAATTCCACGTCTTTATTACCGAGAAAAACCCGATAAGACCAGATGAAAAGGTGACAGATTTATTAAGCGCTAATAAGGCTAAATTATGGAGAGGTAGGAACGTACTGATCTTTACAGGTAATAAATGAGGAATGCCCCCCAATTATCTGAGAATCTCATCAATTGTTGCTTCTGGAATTTCATCATTAACAACAATTGTATTGGTTAACAAATCGTGCAGCGTTCTTTTTTCGTCGTTGAAAAAGACGACGAGTAAAATCAGAAAGCTTGTTGCAGGGACCGTCAGATAGAAAATAATTGTGGTGAGCAGAGCGTGAACCAAGGTTACTGGTTTTCCATCCATAGTGACCATCTTGATCCCCATGGCATTCATGCCCGGCGTGGCTCCTTGTTGTGACAAGAAATAGCTGTGATAGAGCAGAGGGAGAAAGGATAATAAAGCCAGCAAAGGCGAGAGAATTCCAAAAGAGAGGATTGTCAGGATAAAAGCAATAAACCCGGCAATAAGTCCCAAGACGGCAAGAATAATAAAATCAATGATATAGGCAAAACTTCGATCAAAGGGAACTCCTCTTGTATCAGAAGGTCTAATACCAAATCGTAATTTTTGTGCTACTTTATTAAAGCCAACAGCTTGTGTATCAGTCATCCAGTATAGATAAGGGTAGCACGGATATAATACAAGATTTACCCAACAGGATTTTCCCTCACTCTATCCTGGAGTATCTTTCTAGCTTGGGTTAGGTTAGGTTGGGTCAGATGTGATGCTATTAACATCAATGGATTTTCCTTGGTTCATCTTTTTCTTCATAACGTCATCGTTATCTTTTAACAGGATGATCGATATACGCCTGTTTATTTCTGCGGTCGGATTTTCTTTATCAAAAGGCTCGGTTGCGGCCAAACCTTCGACAGATGCAACGCGATCTGTAGTTAAACCAGCATTGATTAAGGCACGTCGACTGGCATTTGCTCTTTCAGAAGAAAGTTCCCAGTTTGTATAGCCATTTGCCGTTTTGTAAGGTGTTGCATCCGTATGCCCTTTGATCGCAATCTGCTGGTCAATATCCTTGATCGCATCTGCAACCAACCCCAAAAGCTTCTCTGTGTGATCAAGCATGTTCGAAGCACCGCTCGGGAACATGGAGGTACCATTTTGATCAACCAGTTGAATTCTGAGGCCGTCTGGCGTCTTATCAATAAGAAGGTTTTCTTCTAATCCAGCAAGATCAGGATTATCAGCAATGGCAGTCTTTAAGGCCACAGCGGTTTCTTCAAACTGTTTTTGTTCTTGTTCACGACGAAATTCTTCCAGCTGCTCCTCGTCTGCTTTACCGTCACCTTTTAAAGGATCTTTCTCAGCATTGGGATCAACCTCATCACTCTCTTCTTCTGGAGGTAACTGCATTTGTACGCCAATGCTCGAAAACTCCGAAACCAAAGCGCCATCTGCGGAAATAGACTGTCCCCCTAATAGCCCATCAGAACCACTTGTCGATTTAGAAATATTGGAAGAGGGGGCAAAATAATCTGCGATGCCCGTTTTTTGTTCTTCAGTCGTCGCATTTAATAGCCAGAGAAGAAGAAAAAAGGCCATCATCGCAGTCACAAAATCAGCGTAAGCAACTTTCCAGGCTCCACCGTGATGTCCGCCGTGGCCGCCCTTCTTGACTTTTTTTATGATGACTACGCCTTGAGGTTCCTCAGCCATTCTTCTTTTCCGGATTAACTAGCTTTAAATGTGATATATGAAAATTTAGGTGAAATTATGAACTTTGATCAAAGCTTCTAACCTGGTGCGGGAAGTTCATTTGCCGCTTCTTCAACTTCATAAAAACTTGGCCTTACGTGAGACATAAGTGTTTTTCGAGCGTACTCAACAGAAACGGTTGGGGCATTACCAGCCATATGTGCAAGCAATCCAGCTTTCAGACACTCGTAATATCTGGAATCTTCTTCGGCAACTTTTGTAAAGGCAGAAGCCATCGGCGATACAAAACCATAAGCCGCAAGAATACCTGAAAATGTTCCCACAAGCGCGGCACCAATAAGCTTACCAAGAATTTCAGGCGGCTCACTAATAGAACCCATTGTATGAATAACTCCAAGCACCGCTGCCACGATTCCAAGGGCTGGAAGACCATCGCCCAATCCAGCCAAGGCGCCACCAACATTTGCATCTTCCAAATGGTGTACTTCCAGTTCTTGATCCATCAATCCTTCTATTTCATGAGGATTGTCAGCACCCAAACTCATTAAGCGAAGATAGTCGCATACAAAAGCAACGGCATGATGGTCGCCATGAAATTTTGGAAATTGCGAAAAGAGAGCAGACTCTTCGGGATTTTCCACATGTTGCTCAAGTGCCAGCATCCCTTTGGTTTTTGCTAGTTTGTATATCTGATACTGCAAACAAAGAAGTTCCAAAAAATCTTCTTTTTTATATGCTGGTCCCTTGATCATACGACCAAAAGCAGAACCAATTCCTTTTAGAGTGGCTTTTGAGTTTGCACAAACCGTCGCCCCTATGCCAGCGCCAAGAATAATAACAAATTCAAATGGTTGCCAAAGGACACCCATGTGTCCGCCACCGGCCATATATCCACCGACAACACACGCACATACTACGATGAGACCTACAATAACTGTCATGACAGAAGTTCGATTCCTGATTAAAACTCTATATCTCGCATCATCACGGAATAAGGTTAACAAGTCGTAATTATCTGTAAAAACTAGTTAAATAATCTTCAAATTTTATATGAATACTTTGATCTTAGCTAAAACGTCTGCGTTTCCGAATAAGCATTGGTAAAACTTCAACCATTAAGATAGCACTCAATATAAGAGCACACCCAATCATACCGTTAATTTCTAGTCTCTCACCAAGTATAAATGCCCCGGCAATGGCTGCAAAAACTGTTTCCATGCTTAGTATCAAAGCGGCATCAGCCGGCTGCGTATGGGCCTGACCAACAACTTGAAGCGTAAAGGCAATGCCAACAGATAAAACACCAGCATAAGCAATAAACCAAAAGGCAGCCTTAAGTATCTCTAGCGTTAAGGTTTCCATTGCAATAGCGAAGACGGCCGCAATTATTGCTGAAATGAAAAACTGAATTGCGGCAAGGGTTAACGGCATTGAAGTACGCGCGGCAACCAATCCAACCAAGAGAACATGCAACCCCCAGAAAATGGTAGATGTCAGAATAAGGGCATCGCCGTATCCCAATTGCAAATTTGCATCAACGCCGCTTATAAGTGTCGTGCCTGCAAAGGAGCACGAAATTGCTACCCATGTAATCCAATGGGGTCGCTTGCGAAAGATAATAAGGCCAAGCAAGGGAACCATAGGAACATAAAGAGCCGTTAGAAAGCCGGCGTTGGTAACACTTGTATGAATAATACCGTATTGCTGGATAATCGTCGCCGTGAACAGGATGACACCAATCAAACACATTAAGGCTAGGTCTTTTCTTGTAACGACGAGAAAGGGTATTTCTTTCTCCACATCTTTCTTCTTTTTCCATTCTCTTAGGGCCAGAGGAAGGACAACAAGAAATCCAAGAAAAAACCGTGTCGAGGTGAAGCTCATTGGGCCAATTACATCCATCGACACATGCTGGACAACAAATGTTGATCCCCAGATTGCAGCGGCGACTAACAATATAAGGTTAGCTTGAATACGAGACATAGCCTTTGAACTCACAACACTTATAAACACATAAGCGAGTTCACATATCTGCTTTTTGATAGAGGTACAAGCACGACACATCTTACCAAAGATTTTTGGCGAGATTAGCAAAATCATCTTAGAAAAAGAGGTCGCTTTCAGAATACTTTAGTATTTTTGTGGGGAATATTTACTACGGCACAAAAATTCAGTTGTTTTCAGTATTACTTTATTTGTAGGGTGCCGTTGCGCCTATCAAGGCAGAGAATACAGAATAAATTAAGAATAGAGTACTCGGTAATGGCTTTTAACTCTAATGAGTTTCGCAAAGTTTTGGGGAATTTTGCTACGGGTGTGACCGTTGTCACAACCCGGGATAAATCGGGCATACCTCACGGGTTGACCGCGAACTCATTTTCTTCTGTATCATTGGAACCGCCGTTGGTGTTGTTCTGTATTGATAAGAGATCAAACTGCCTGCCAGCTTTTAATGAGGCTGATGCCTTTGCTATCAACGTGCTGACTGATAAGCAAAAAGATATCTCGGATCGCTTTGCTTTTTCTGAAGAACGATGGGAGGGCGTAAAAACACGAACCCTTCAAACTGGTGTACCAATTTTGGAAGGCTGTCTGGCTAATCTGGACTGTTCAATGCATGCACAATACGATGCAGGTGATCATATTATTGTTGTTGGCAAGGTAGAAGAAACATTAATACAGAATGAAGGTGATCCCTTACTGTATTTCCGCGGTAAATACCGCGGTGTTCATATTGAATAAAAATATTAAAACTATCTGATAAGATACTATATTTAATCAATTAAGTGCGTAATTTAAATCATCAACCAAATCATTTATATCCTCAACGCCAACTGATAACCTGATCAAGTTATCGGTGATACCAATCGCCTCTCTATGTTTAGGGGAAACGGCGGCATGGGTCATTGATGCAGGGTGTTCAACTAGGCTTTCTACACCGCCCAAACTAACGGCGAGGGCAAAGAGTTCAACTCGTTCCAGGAAACGCTTACTCTCTTCCAACCCGCCTTTGAGTGTGAATGTTACAATGCCTCCGCCAGACTTCATTTGCTGTTTACAGAGATCATATTGGGGATGGCTTGATAACCCGGGGTACCACACCTTTTCTACTTGGTCCTGTTTTTCCAAAAAACTCGCGATTTCAAGTGCATTGTGACAATGACGTTCCATCCGAAGTGCCAAAGTCTTTAAACCTCTGAGCGCGAGGAAAGAATCAAAAGGCCCCTGAATAGCCCCCAACGCATTTTGCAAATATTTAATTTTTTCACAGAGTTCGGGGTTTTCACCGACAACAAGTATACCCCCAATCATGTCGGAGTGACCGTTCAGATACTTGGTTGCTGAATGCATAACCATATCAATCCCCAACTCCAGAGGTCGCTGTACCCAAGGGGAGCAGAAGGTATTATCACAGACGGTTATTATACCGTGCCGTTTTGCAATAGATGCCACAGCCTGAAGGTCGACGAGTTGAAGAAGAGGGTTGGTCGGCGTCTCTATCCAGATCATTTTGGTTTCCGGCTTCAAAGCCGCTTTCAAGGCATCGACTGAAGTTAAATCAACAAAATTAATATCCAAACCTGCAGAACGAGGGCGCACATCGCGAAACAAACGATGGGTTCCTCCATAGAGATCATGCATGGCAATAACATGAGAGCCACTATCCAACAGATCCAGTGCAGTGCTTATAGCGGCCAAACCTGATGCAAAAGCAAGCCCCAGATGACCGCTTTCCAAGTCAGCTATACAGCGTTCATAAGCCTGACGTGTCGGATTTTCCGTGCGGCTGTACATGTACCCCTTATTAACGCCCAAACCATCCTGCACATAAGTAGAGGTGGCATAAATTGGTTGCATGATAGCCCCTGTGCTCGGATCAGGTTCTTGGCCTGCATGAATTGTTCGTGTTGCAAAAGACAGTCTATTGGGTCGTTTTGCAGACCTTCTGGGGCTATCAGACATTATGAAGTTTCGCTTATGGTGATTTTAATTCGCTAACGATTTGAAACACTGCCTTTTCAGGATTACTTTGACAAGACGTTAAAGTTGCCTCCAAAAGTGGTTCGATCGCTTCCTGATCAAAAATTGGCTTTTGCTGTGTTCCCGTTAGATAACCATCCAGCCAAAAGGCAAAAGTCATCAAATCATCTTCATCACCAAAAGCAGAACAAGGAACATTTTTAAAACTTGGCTCAGAAGCAAGCACTGGCCAATTGAATATAGATAAAGTCAAGAATAGCGGGAATACGATGGTTTTGCAGAAATGATTTTTCATAACGGGTACCTTTCAAAAAATGGAATGATACCGTTTGATTACTGACAAGATACTGATAAATAAAAGGGACTAAAAAGCCCCTTTGAGTTTAAATCAGAAAAACAACTTAATCTGTTGATCTGGATGATAAAATTCTCGTTGTAATACCCATTTCTTGCAGGCGTTCAACAATCTCATCGACATGTTCGCTATCACGGGTCTCAATGATAAAATCAATTTCGACCATTTTTGCAGGCACATCATAAAAATGCCTTTGATGCATCACATCAATAATATTCCCGCGAGCTTTGCCGATTTCGCTTGAGATCTTTGCTAACAAGCCGGGTTGATCAACCATTTCGGTTCTAATACGCACAAGACGACCATCTCGCATCAGGCCACGCATCAACAAACCAGACAACATACGGGCATCAATATTGCCACCACATATAACTGTCGCAATCTTTTTGCCTTTAAACTGTTCAGGATTATTCAGAATAGCGGCAACACCTGTGGCACCAGCACCTTCAGAAACAACTTTTTGTTCTTCAACAAGGGTAAGGATAGCTGTTTCAATTTGACTTTCATCGACAAGAAAGATTTCTTCGACAAGTTGATCTATGATCTCGCGGGTAATGACGCCGGGTTCTTTAACGGCAATACCATCAGCCATTGTCGATCCGCCGGATGTCGCAGGTTGATGCTTTATTGCCTGAGACATAGAGGGGAAGAGGTTTGCTTCAACACCATAGAGTTTTATATCTGGATTAATTGCATTTGCTGCCAGCGAGATACCGGACAAGATACCACCGCCGCCAATAGGAACAATAATGGCGTCCAGGTCAGGTTGTTCTTCCAACATTTCCAGACCAATTGTTCCCTGACCGGCAATAACATGCTCGTCATCATAAGGATGAACAAAGGTCAGGCCGTCTTTTGCGACGATTTCATCAACCACTTTGCGGGAATCGTCCAAGGTTTCACCAGACAGTATAACTTTGGCACCTAAAGCACGCGTACGTTCTATTTTACTAAAAGGGGCGGTTTCCGGCATAACAATTGTGGCTGGTATTCCCATACGATTGGCGTGCAAGGCAACACCTTGTGCATGGTTGCCTGCGGACATGGCAATCACACCTTTTTCTTTTTGTGCATCCGTCAGGTTCTTAATTCGATACAGCGCGCCACGATCTTTAAACGATCCGCTAAACTGTTGGCTCTCCAGTTTAAGGTAGAGTTCGCAGCCAAGTATTTTAGAAAGCCGCTTTGCATGAACAAAGGGGGTTCTAACCACTTCGTCGCGTATTTCATCTGCCGCTTGGCGAATATCTTCAATTGTTACTGTCACCCTATCAATCCTAATATTTTTTATTTAGTTATAGTTTATACTCTTTGTGCTCAACGTTAGGTGTTGAGCATTCTTTTCTGTTTTTGTTCCATCCAGCTTCACATAGTTTCCATCGCGCCAACGTAATAGAAAATTACCGTAAAACTTTGATAGTGGGTTACCCGATTGCCCTGTTGCGATCAGGAATCTTGAATTATCAAGATTATTCAGATCATATACAGCCCGATAAGAAGGCCCGTGAACATTCGGAAAACGCCATAAATCACCATTTTTCATGGACGGACTAGCTCGATTAATCGTGTCATGCCCACCCGGTGTCGCGATCTTTAGTTTTAATAGCTCACCTAAAATTGGAATTCTATCAAAAATTTGATGTTGAAAACTTGTTGAATGTAACTCTCCCCAAGAGATGCTTTTATCCAGTTTTGCATAATTAGAGGCAACTCTTCTCAGACTTTCTGTCATCTGGGCGACACAGTTCTCATTATTGACGAGTTTTTCGCCATATCGACACCAAGAATCAGGGCTTTCAGATAAACGTCTCTGTAGTCGAAGGATATCTGGTGTTTGGAAAGAACGAGCATCTGTGGGAAGTTTTCCAAAAGCTGCCCGGTTTAACCAGTAAATCCAATGATAAAAAATCGCTGGCTCCGTCGAGTTTAAATCAAGCCGTCCATCCCACTCAGAGAGTTTTTGTTTTATGGTTTCGCTTTCTGGATCAGCTGCAGGTGTAACCAGCAAAGTTTCTAAAATTTCCAATGCGGCAATCGAAAGTGTATCCATTTGAATTGCCTGATTATCCTCAATGGTCAATTTATTATTTTTATCAATCAGTTGATGTATTCTTCTCGCGCGGTAAGAGTTGGGCCAGTCCTTTGCTATCAAGTAAGGATAATCACCACCGACAAGCTTATTATTGGCTGTAACAAGTTTTTGGTCATCGGGATTTAAGCTTTGTGGTAAGTCCTTTTGCGGAATGATACCGATCCAGTCATTTTGCCCTGTCCAACCAGCAACAGGATAACGACCATCGCCTTGCTTGCGAATGGGAACGCGCCCCGGCGCCATTAATTGAATATTGCCTTGTCGATCCGCCATAACCAATGTTTGCTGCGGGGAATGGAAGTTCTGAACCGCACGCGTAAAGTCTTCAGCTTTTGTTGCAAAGTTGATGTCATAAAGTGCTAGAGCCGTCAGATCGTCTTTGCGTAAAGCTGTCCATGCGAGGGCAAGAAGATGGCCATTTTCTTTATTATCTGCATCATTTAAAACGGGAGAAAGAATTGGTCCATGGCGCGATTTTCGAACTGAAAATTCTTGCGAGGGCTGGTCTTTGATTAAAATTGTCTCAGTGATCACCTCAAAATCTTTATATCCATCAGATGTTAGGTATTGCTTGGGATTATCGGGGTTCAGCTTCTCGATAAACAAGTCCTGCGTATCGCTGTGCGTTGTTGTAAAGCCCCAGGCAATATGACTGTTATGTCCTAGGACCAGAAAAGGAACACCCGGTGATGTAGCCCCGGCCCATGTGTAATCTGGTGTTTCTATTCGAACCAGATACCAAGGCCCCGGAGCATCCAAAGCAAGATGAGGATCATTGGCCAGAATTGGTTTTCCCGTAATTGTTTTATCACCAGAAACAACCCATGCATTTGATGCGTCCTTCGGTGCCAAGGACCAAGGCAAGGGGTGTGCGCCGGCAAAGATTTCTTGTCGGGTTGCTTTTGACAGATCAAACTGGGGGATAATTGCTGGATCACTGTTATCACGGGGCCAAAAGCTGTCAATCTCCTCTACGGGAAGGTATTTTAAAAGTCTTTGGCGCAGGAGCTCACGATTGAAATTATCCGAAAGCTGAAGAGCCATAAGCCGTCCCCATAACAGGGAATCTGTCGGTTTCCATTTTTCGGGTTGATAATTTAAAAGATGAAATTCAGGTGAAAGAGTTGATGAATGGTTGTCAATATACTCGTTAACACCTGCGCTATAGGCGACGAAGGCACTCTGTAACTTAGGTGGTAATTTTGCATAGTTTTCTTCGACCAATTTCCGAAAGCCTAAGGTTCGCATGAAACGATCAATATTAAGTGTTGCTTCACCAACCACTTCAGATAGTCGCCCCGACCCAGCTCTTCGCATGAAATCCATTTGCCAAAGTCTGTCCTGTGCGTGAACAAAGCCAAGTGCCTTATAGGCATCGGTTACATTTTGGGCCTTAATGGTCACCAACCCGCTTTCATCCCGAATAACATCAACTTTTTCTTGCAAGCTCTCCATCTGGATGTTGCCTGTTAATTGCGGCAAAGATCCCCGTATCCAAAAGAACGTGCCTGTCGCAAAGAGCATTAGACTGAAAAATAAACCTGCAAGGCAGAAAAAAAGGATTTTAAGTTTACGTTTAATTTGACGGGACATCATAAATCCGCATGACAGAATAAATAGAATCAGGTCGTAAAAATCAGATAACAAAAGAAGGTGATTGAACCTTCTCATATGTTGCTTATTATGTCGCATCTTATTTGATTACGATTTCAATAAACGAACCAAGTCAGATAGCTGAGCCTGATTACAATAACGGGCCTTGAACTTGATCGTTATTAAGGGGAACAGACATGGCCGGAAATTCATCTAAAATGGTCATTTTTGCTGCAATGGCCGGAAATGGATTGATTGCGATAACCAAAGCAATCGCAGCGGCTTATACAGGTAGCTCTGCCATGTTTAGTGAAGCTATTCATTCGGCAGTCGATACCGGAAATCAAGGCCTGTTGCTTTACGGATTACACCGTGCAAAACGTTCCCCGGATGACCGACATCCTTATGGCTATGGTCGCGAATTATACTTTTGGGCTTTTGTTGTCGCTCTATTGGTTTTTGCCATCGGTTCCGGTGTTTCTATATACGAAGGTATTCATAAAATTATGGAACCAGAACCAATCAAAAACCCAATGGTTAACTTTGTCGTTCTCGGCGCAGCACTCATATTTGAAGGAGCTGCCTGGTATATCGCCTTTAAAGAGTTCAGAAGATCAGTGAAAGGACGGAATTACTTTGCCGCAGTCGCGGCAAGTAAAGATCCATCCATTTTCGCAGTTTTGCTTGAAGATTCAGCGGCAATGCTAGGGCTTCTGATAGCATTGATCGGATTAGGTCTGGGCTTATGGTTGGATATTCCTGAACTTGATGGTGTTGCTTCCGTTGTTATTGGTATTTTGCTTGCCGCCATCGCCTGGGTCTTGGCTTATGAGACCAAAGGACTTTTAATCGGTGAGGGGGCAGATCCCGAAATTGAAAAATCAATTCGACGCATTATTGCACAACACTCCGAAGTCCTTAGAACCAACGAAATCCTTTCCCTTCAAAATGGTCCCATGGATATTCTGGTTACGCTGTCCCTTGATTTTAAAGATGACATAACATCCCAGGATATTGAGTCTGTTATCTCTAAAATGGAACGGAAAATCAGAACAACCCACGCCGATGTCAGGAAAGTCTTTATTGAAGCGCAGAGTTGGCGAGGACACAACAGAGCGGCCAATAGTAACTAAACCCCACAGTAACTAAACGAGGTTCGGCTAATTATTAGCTGATTTCTGAAGCTCTGACTTAAGCCATTTTTGGAAGGTCAAAGCAGAGGATTTGATGCTTTGTGCCAAAGGGTTAAACAGATAATAGTGCTGAACTCCTGCAACTTGAAAACTGTCCAGACAAGGGACCAGTCTGTTACTTTCAACCAACGCATCACTCACAGGTGACCTTGCGAGTGCAATACCATATCCGGCACCAGCCATAGCAAGGGCTGTTACCGTATTATCAGTGAAACGATAGTCTGCGGATAAATCCCCATCAACACGAGATCCGAGCACCTGCATCCAGCCACTTTGGTGTGTAGAGACTTCAATAAGTCGATGCTTGAGAAAATCTGCTGGTTGGTCAATTTGTTCCGCAATTTCTGGCGTGGCAACCGGAATAATTGTTTCCCCAATCAGGCGCTCAGCATTTTCGGGAAAATCCGTAGCTGATCCAAAGGCAAGCTGAAGATCAGGTCGACTACGATGAAAATCATCAGGTGTATTACCACAGGTAATTTGAAGGTGAATACCCGGATAAAGCTTTTCAAACTCTTTCAAACGTTCAGGTAACCAGCCACAAGCAAAAAGGTATAGAACCTGGATAACCAAGGTTTCTGATTCTTTGGGGCCGAAAAGTGCCACGGCCGTTGTTTCCATTGACGAAAGAGATTGCTGTACGATCGGCAGAAAAGCACGGCCTTCATCCGTTAAACTAACATTATGGGCACCTCGCTTGAAAAGCGCCTTGCCGAGATATCCTTCAAGCGATTTTATTTGCTGGCTGACAGCGGGCGGGCTCATGTTCAAAAGCTTCGCAGCATGGGCAAAGCTCTCTGTACGCGCCGCAGTCTCAAATACCCGCAGCCAATTCAGTGATGGAATTCGTCTTATCGTCATCCCTTCAGGATAAGCTCAGCTTTTCCTGAAGTGCAATATATATAACTTTATTTATTTCCATCAAACGAACCACTATGAAGTCTGAATTTCTGGAAAGGTATGGGTAAAATGGGAAAGAAATTAACACCTGAACAAATCAACGCTTATGAAGAGCAGGGATACCTTTTGCCTCTTGACCTCTTTTCGCTACAAGAAGCCTTCGATTACAGGCAAGAGATCGAAGATCTTGAAACCCAATACAGGGATGGCGTCGGGGAGTATCCTCTTAATCAATTCTTTCGTATTAATGGCCAAATCGTTATTCCTTTATTGGCTCAAATAGCGCAAACCCCAAAGCTTCTGGATGCTGTTGAAGACATCTTGGGACCGGATCTTTTAGTTTGGTCCTGCGAACTCTTTATCAAAGAAGCGGGAACGGCAAAGACCGTTTCCTGGCACCAAGACTTAACCTATTGGGGAATGGGCGAAACCGACGACGAAGTCACGGCCTGGATTGCCTTTTCCGATGTTTCAAAAGCAGCCGGGTGCATGCGCTTTATTCCGGGATCACATAAACAAAGGATTGTCCCGCACCAAGATACTTTCAATGAAGATAACCTACTCTCTCGCGGTCAGGAAATTGCCGTTGACGTCAATGAAGAAGACGCCGTTTATGATGAATTAAGACCGGGGCAAATGTCCTTGCATCACGGGCGATTATTCCATGCATCGGGGCCCAATAAATCAGATGATCGACGTATCGGAATGGCTATCCGATTTGTCACCCCGGGCGTTGAACATAACAATGAAAAAAAGGATTTTGGTATGCTGGTTCGCGGATCAGATAAAAAGGGTAACTGGATTAATGTGTCCACGCCAAGTCAACTTTTTGGAACCAACGAACTCAGACTTTATGATGAAATACTGGCAAAGCAATCATCAACACTGACAGCGGGCGCTGAACAGACTGTCGGGCTTTATACCAAATAAAAAACCGCGATATTGATAAAGAATGGGGATTACAATGGACGTTATTAATTTCACGCAAATGAAAGATGGCACCAAAGAAGAGTACGAGTTTCTGGCGCAAAAAGAAAAACCATATCTGGCCCTCACAGCTGAAAGAGTGCTGTCAGAGCTGCGTCGACAAGGCGAGGACACATTAACCGGGTACAAAATAAACCGTCTGCAACACGGCTTGCAATCGGCCACAAGAGCTTATCGGGACTGTTCTGACATAGACTGGGTTGTTGGCGCCTTGTTGCATGATGTTGGCGATGGCTTAGCCCCACAAAACCATGACCGGTTTTCTGCCGAAGTAATACGTCCATTTGTCAGAGAGGAAGTAACCTGGGTTGTCGAACATCACGGTATTTTTCAAATGTATTTTTACGCTCATCACTATGGATGGGATGAGAATGCCCGGGACGAGTTTAAAGACCATATCTATTATAAATCCTGTGCAGATTTTTGCGAACGGTGGGATCAAAGCTCTTTCGACCCGGATTATCCAATGGAAAGTCTGGATTTCTTTGTGCCAATGGTTGAAGAGGTCTTTGCCCGAAAAGCTTACGATCCAGATATTATTCAGGAAAATATCGTCAAGGGAGTCCCCGAAAAAGTTGCATCATAATTTCGTCACTGATTAGATAGTATCCTATTAAAAGCTGATCTTGAATTAATCGAGATCAGCATCAAGTGTGACTAAGGACATTCTGATCTTTAAAGGTATTAATGATGGCGAACGAAAACCTGGAAACTGTAAGTACTTTATCACAGCTATCTGGGGCATGGCGGGATATAGCGCAGACGGCAGCCCGCAGTGTCGGGCTTTCAAGGTCGGATACATCCGTCAGCACCAAAAATTTAAAAAAGATGATGGATGAATGCCTGAACGGGCCGGGCGGTGATGTATCCGCCAGAATGCGAACCGCTGATCTTGGGCGTACATATCTCGATCTTGATTTGGATGGAAAACGCATCTTCCTAAAAACGCTTGCCGAAGACTTTTGCGCAAATGATGACCAAATCAAAACTTCTATAAGTGAGTACGAAACGGCCCAAAATGAAGCCGAACGGATTATTGCTGCTTATCACTTAAGGCAATCTTCATCACCAGATAGATTGAAGTTATTAACTCAATTCAATGCCTTGCCTAATGGCGTTAAATTTTTAGTGGATATTCGGGATGATCTTTTAAAGATAAAAGGCAAAGATCCTTATCTCAATGCCCTTGATCGTGACCTGCAACAGCTTCTCAACTCCTGGTTTGATACGGGGTTTCTTGACCTTGTTGAAATGACCTGGAATACCTCTGCAGCACTTTTGGAAAAACTGATCGCTTACGAAGCTGTACATGAAATTGATTCCTGGGACGACCTGCGTAACCGTCTAGATTCGGATCGGCGCTGCTATGCGCTCTTTCATCCAAGAATGCCGGATGAACCTCTCGCATTTGTCGAGGTCGCCTTGGTGAAGGGCGTGGCAAAGAATGTTCAAGCTCTATTGGATGTCGAAGCTCCGCTTGGGAACCCGCGAAATGCTGACACGGCAATTTTCTATTCCATAACCAACACGCAAACCGGATTACGCGGTATATCTTTTGGTGAACACCTTATTAAACAGGTGGTCCACCATCTATCCCACGAAATGCCCTGGATAAAGACCTATGCAACCTTGTCTCCTGTACCAGGTTTTAGGTCATGGTTGGCCGATCTGGACGCAAGCTTCTATGAAGACGCAGTAACAGCTGATGAAATGGGGCGTTTAAAAGCAAAAACAGGGGCAGATGTTGCCAAAACGGCTATTTTCCTTTGCTTTCAAGATAAGGACTGGTTTGAAAACAAAGAACTCAGCGAGCTTTTGCGCGGACCACTTAGCCGTTTATGTGTCGCCTATTTTCACGAAAAAGATCATAAAGGGCGTGCACTGGATCCTGTCGCACGTTTCCACCTTAAAAATGGCGCACAGCTAAATCAGATCAACTGGTTGGGCGATACATCAGAAAAAGGGATTTCACAAGCAAGTGGTATTATGGTCAATTACCGCTATGACCTTGCTGATATTGAGAAGAACCACGAAAGGTTTATGAACGACGGGTCTGTTGTTATGAGTTCACAGGTGCGAAGTTATTTAAAGCAGCTCAGCGGTGAGTTAGGCGCAGAAAGTACATTTGCAAAATTAAAGCGTACGATTGCAGGATAACGTAAGGGATTGAACGTTTTGGTGAAAGAAATGGAGAGCTATTTCAACGCAGCTTCAATGGCACGTTTGGCCCAACTTCTTAATTCATCAACATCATCAAGAACGTCAGCCGGGACTTCATAATATTTTTTGACCTGTACCCGCCCATTCTTTGTTAAATAGCTAAAAGGTTCTGCCCCATAAACCAGATATTCAGCAAGGTTGTTCGGGCCTACCCTGAAATACAATCTGTTTTTCATTATCATGCAGAACTGCTTGTTTTGGTACTTTATTGATTTACCGCCAAAGAAACGTCCAATTTTCAAGGCCCCCAGTGGTTCAAGTTGTTCAAGAATATACAGAGAAAAATTAGCTTTGAGGACATCAGGATCTTCCAGCATCAAAACCTTCTTCCTAAAATCAAGTCAATTTCATCGTTGATGATTTGTTCAATCTCTTTACGTCGTAATCCAGCACGAACAAGAACGAGAATGCCCTGGTAAAAAATGAGCAGACGCGTAGCGGCTTGTTGTGGGGAAGGGTGCTTGGCTATTTGTCCTCTCTCGACACAGCGAATGATCTGTCTTTTGAACGCGGCTTCTAAAAGTGAAAATCCGGTATCAAGTTCTTGTGTGGTATGTCGGCGCCTGTTGTTAAACTCAACCGCAGTGTTTGTTAACAAACATCCATTTTCCTGCCCATCGGGTTCATTGAGTAATGAATGGAAAAGATTTTTCATACCAGAGAGCGGATCATCAGCTTGATCCAAAAAAGTACTGATCCGGTTTCGCACAACGTTATTGTTGTAAAAACCAATCGCGATATCAAAGAGAGCTTCTTTGCCACCAAACGAATTATAAAGGCTTCCCGATGTTAAACCTGTCGTCTTTTCCAGGTCTTTAACCGTCGTTGCTTCATACCCCTTTTCACGAAAGATATTTGCTACCTTCGCAAGGGTCTCTTTTTCGTCAAATGACAGATTCCGGCCCATATAATTCTCATAAAATTTTAGATTGTTTGTTTTAAAATAGATATTATAAAATTATTAGCATGGCAAGTAATTCATATTTATATTTATTTTCAATGACTAAAAAGATCGCCGCTGTGAACGCATAGATTTTCTAGGCATCAGATCAAGAAAAAGAAAAATATGCAATTTTAGCTATAATTTATTTCTGGTTCACTCCTAATCAGTAAAATGTTTCTGGAAATAAACTAAGTTGAGCCCGTTTTATGATCGGAATTTTTGCAATCGTTTCTGTGGTATTTTTACTACCAACAATTATTTACGTGAGCAGTGATGAGAAAGTTCTTGGCCGCCTAACTTATGTTTTCAGAATGCTATTTCTATCTCTCTTTCTCTGGGCTTTTTTAGTCATGAGTTTTACACATGTTATTCCTGCCGAAGAAGCTTTGAAGGTTCTTAAAAATCCAACAGGTAACATTCAAATTGAAGGTGGTTGGACTGTGCTCTCTGTTATACTTATCGCTATCTGTACGCAAATATGTTGGATGGTACATCGTTTAAACCATATCGGATGGCCGAAGTGGTTAGCACTATTAATTGCAGTTCCGGCAGTAAACCTTATCTTCAGTTTTTTACTCACCGCAATGCCCGGAAAAAGGGTAAGAAAACTCCCCTCTAATTTTTTAGAACATTCGGAGGATACGGAACCTTCTTTGTCTTATGAATACTCGTCCTCTGGTTCTGCTATGCAACGTTACAGAGATAAAGATTTCGACGAATAAAAAAAGCCCGGAAACGTTTCCGGGCTTTCATATCAAACATATAAAACTGTCAATTTATTTATTTGGCTGTGGTGTGACACGCAAATAAGGTTTGTGTGCGACCCAGCCTTTCGGGAAACGTTCTTTCGCATCTTCGTCGCTTAGGGCGGGCACGATGATAACATCATCACCGTCTTTCCAGTTAACTGGCGTTGCCACTTTGTAACCATCGGTCAACTGCAATGAGTCGATAACACGCAGGATTTCATCAAAGTTACGTCCGGTACTTGCCGGATAGGTAATGATCAGGCGTACTTTTTTAGAAGGATCAATGATGAAAACAGAACGAACGGTTAGTGTATCGTTCGCATTTGGGTGGATCATGTCGTAAAGATCAGACACTTTGCGATCTGCATCAGCCAAAAGCGGGAAGTTAAACTGATGACCCTGAGTTTCTTCGATATCGCCAACCCATTGTGTGTGATCTGAAAGCGGATCAACACTTAGGCCCAGAACCTTTACGTTACGTTTGTCAAACTCAGGCTTGAGCTTTCCAACGTATCCGAGCTCTGTCGTACAAACAGGGGTAAAATCTTTTGGATGAGAGAAAAGAACAGCCCAGCTGTCTCCAACAAAATTATAAAAATCGATTGTACCTTCGGTAGAATCCTGTGTGAAATCAGGTGCTGTATCGCCGAGACGTAAAGTCATTGCAGCCTCCATTGAGGTGTCATAAGGAACGGAAAGAAATCCGCTTTCGAGATAAATACGAAAACTTGAAGAAGTTCTCTGAAAAGAAAAGTGATCTTACTCTGAAAAGATAGTGATTGGTAGTAAATATCCAACCCGTACATATCCAATATTTTAATATAAAAATTTTGCATCATCAAAACAAAAGGCCTGAAACATCATTCAGGCCTTTCATCGAATTAATAACTTGATCAGCTATTTAAGCAACCGGGCAGCATCCAGCGCAAAATAGGAGAGAACCGCATCTGTTCCAGCCCGTTTAAAAGCCATTAAACTTTCCATCATTACGGCATCATGATCCAGCCAACCGTTGGCAGATGCAGCCTTGATCATCGCATATTCACCACTGACCTGATAGGCCATGGTCGGAACACCAAATGTGCTTTTAATACGTTGAATGATATCCAGATAGGCAATGCCAGGCTTAACCATGACCATATCAGCCCCTTGCTGAAGGTCATTTTCCACTAGACGCAAAGCTTCTTCGCTGTTGGCCGGGTCCATTTGGTAGGTTTTTTTATCACCCTTTAGGGCACCTTTGGCGCCCACAGCATCCCGGAAAGGACCGTAAAAACCACTCGCATACTTTGCACTATAAGACATGATTTTTGTATAGGTATAGCCAGCTTCATCCAATGTGTCGCGAATTGCACCAATGCGTCCGTCCATCATATCTGACGGTCCGACATAATCACATCCGGCTTCGGCCTGAACCAAAGCTTGACGACAAAGAATTTCAACGGACTCATCGTTTAGAATAACGCCATCCTTAACAATGCCGTCATGCCCCAAAGAATTATAAGGATCCAAGGCGACATCTCCAATCAAAGCAATTTCTTTATAATGCTTTCGGATTGATCTTGTTGCCTGACAGATCAGATTGTCGGGATTATAAGATTCCCGGCAATCTTCTGTTTTGGTTTCCGGGTTGTTATAGGGGAAAAGTGCAATGGCCGGAATACCCAGTTCAACAGCTTCGGCAATCGCATCAATCAAACAATCTGGGCCGTATCTTTTAACGCCCGGCATAGACGGTACGTCACTGGTACCATTGTCTTCTTGTAGAAACACAGGCCAAATAAAGTCATCAACAGACAGGCGATTTTCTGCAACCATCCGGCGCGTCCAGTCATCCGTCCGGATACGACGCGGCCTAACAACAAGATCCTGTCTAAAGGTTGTATTCAATTATTTTCTCCTGATGAGATTCGTTTTTTGCTACTTTCTACCCAAGCTCCTGAAATTGCAAGTATTGGACATTGAGAGTCTATGGGGCAGATCGTCGCAAAACATCTGGTTTGAAACAGCTGTTTTATAGAGAACAAAGGGAGTGATATCAAAAATGAACAGGCTTTGAAAAAATTAACGCAATCATCATGGGGTGTTATTTTTATCTCTTTATGTCTGACTTTATTTGTCTCCATAGATTTTTGGGGATTTATCGCTAAAGGTTACGAAGGTGACAGTTTTTATACTCTTGGACTACTCGAAAGCCTGGGGTTAATAGCAATTACAATAATCCTGAGCTTTAGCATTCTCTTTTTAGCATTAAAAAAATCATACCTGCTGTATCAGATCGCAAAGAAGTACAACGTGAGATTAGAGATAATCACTTTCTCTGATATAGCTTTAAATCTTATTATCTTTAGTCTTTTTATCTGGCTTTCACCTCAAATATATTACGCCTATTACTATATAATTTTCGACGGCTTACCTATTCAAATCGTTATTAAAAAATTTCCTGATTTTTTGGCTTTAACAAAGGTTATAACGCTGACCGACAAAGCAAACCTGTCACTTCATGGGCAAGGGCTGCTTGGAAGAACGTTTATCATTCAGTCGTTGGTCCTCTACTTTATAGTCACCGCCAGAAAAGCTCGGAAATAAGATCTCCGGAACTGTAAAAATATTTTAATTGAGCTGTCACTTTTATGTCCTTGGAATTATCCTGAAATCGTGAGTAAGCTAGACAGCTTAGACACACACACAGGTGATATAATGAAAAAAATTCTTTTCGCAGGGGCAGGGGTGTTGGCCCTCGGTCTTGGCACAGCTCATTCCGCAGAAGTTCAATTACGAGTTCTGGAAACAACTGATATCCATGTCCATATTGTTGATTACGACTATTATAAAGATGCGCCATCTGTTGCCGTTGGTTTGGCCAGAACAGCAACATTGATTAAAGAGGCACGCAAAGAAGCCACGAATTCACTTTTGATCGATAATGGTGACCTTATTCAGGGTAATCCTTTGGGTGATTACATGGCGAAAGAACGTGGCTTGAAAAAGGGTGAAGTTCACCCCGTTTTTAAAGCTATGAATCTTTTAAAATATGATGTTGGTAATCTGGGAAACCATGAATTCAACTACGGCTTGGACTTCTTGACCGAAACACTGAATGATGCAGCATTCCCTTACATTTCATCCAACGTTTTTATTGATGATGGAGACAATGATCCAAGTAATGATAAATCGGCTTTCAATCCATATATCATTCTTGATCGCGAAGTTGTCGATACCGAAGGTAACAAACACAAAATCAAAGTTGGTGTAATTGGCTTTCTCCCCCCACAAATAACCCAGTGGGACGAAGCCAACCTTAAGGGAAAGCTTGTCACCCACGATATTGTTGATACAGCTAAAAGATACGTTCCTGAAATGAAAGAGAAGGGCGCAGATGTTATTATTGCTGTTCCCCATTCTGGATTAAGTGATGTAACACCGCAGGGTCGTGATGAAAACGCTACCTATCACCTATCCAAAGTAGAGGGCTTGGACGCCATTCTCTTTGGTCATGCTCATGCTGTTTTCCCGTCAGAAACCTACAAAGATATTGCTGGTGTCGATATTGAAAAAGGTACAATCAACGGCGTAGCCGCAACAATGCCTGGCTTTTGGGGGAGCCACCTCGGCCTTGTTGACCTGACGCTTGATGTTGATGATAACGGAAACTGGAAGGTTATCGATAGCACAGGATCAACCCGTGGTATTTACAAGCGTGACGGACGTAAAAAGCATCCTTTGGTCAAAGCTGATCAAACCATTGTTGATGCCGTCAAACATGAACACGAAGAAACAATCGAATTTATGCGTAAGGCTGTGGGAACAACTTCAGCCCCGATTAACTCCTTCTTTGCTCTCGTTCAGGATGATCCTTCGATCCAGATCGTAACAAATGCTCAGAAATGGTATGTTGAGAAGCTTATCAAAGGTACCGAGTACGACGGTATTCCTGTTCTCTCAGCTGGTGCACCGTTTAAAGCTGGTGGCCGAGGTGGCGCTGATTATTACACCAACATACCAACGGGCGAAATCGCTCTTAAAAACGTTGCTGACCTCTATATCTATCCAAATACTCTTCGTGCTGTGTTACTAAACGGTGCACAGGTTCGCGAATGGCTGGAAATGTCCGCAGGGGCTTTTAACCAGATCGACAAAAAGAACGATGGGGAGCAATCATTGCTCAATCCGGATTTCCCTTCTTACAACTTCGATGTCATTGACGGCGTAGAATACAATGTCGATTTGACACAACCAGCCCGTTATAACAAAGAAGGGCAGGTTGTTAACTCTGATAGCCATCGCATCATTGATATGACCTATCAGGGCAAACCACTGGATATGGATGCCCAGTTTATTGTGGCAACGAATAACTATCGTGCCCATGGTGGCGGAAACTTCCCGGCACTGGACGGTACAACAGTCATTATTCAAGCACCTGATGAAAACAGAACCGTTCTGGCAAACTATATCTTTGATCAAAAGAAAATTGATCCAAGTGCGGATAAAAACTGGGGATTTGCACCTATCAAAGAGGGTGTAAATGTAACCTTTGAAACGACACCTTCTGCAAAAGATATCTTGGGTAGTAAAGATATCATCAGTTACGTCGGCGAAGGCAAAGATGGTTTTGGTAAATATCAGATCTCTTTTGAATAAGAATTGATATAGGGACTTAAAAAGGGAGCATCTAAATTCGATGCTCCCTTTTTTATTGCGTAATTTACTTTCTCGACCTAACTGCCAGAAGCTTCCAAAGCCTGACTTAGGTCTGCGATGATATCATCAATATGCTCAATCCCGATGGACAGACGAACATAGCTTTCAGATATACCGGTAAGCGCTTGTTCTTCAGCTGTTAACTGAGAATGGGTTGTTGTCGCCGGATGGATCGCAAGGCTACGCGCATCCCCAATATTGGCAACGTGGAAGAACATTTTCAGGCTATCAATAAACTTACGTCCGGCTTCTTTGCCGCCCTTTAGCTCGAAACCAAGGAGAGCACCATGACCGCCCTTCAGATATTTATCAGCCACGGTTCGTTCAGAACCGCTTGCCTGACTTGGGTGGATCACTGTTTCCACAGCAGGGTGATTGCTCAGGAATTCAGCAACAGCCGTTGCATTTTTACAGTGCTCCCGCATACGAAGGGGAAGCGTTTCCATGCCCTGGATAAACTGGAAGGCATTCATCGGTGACATTGCCGACCCAAGATCACGAAGCAAAACAACACGTGCCCGAATAATATAAGCAATCGGACCGAGTGGTTTAACGGCTTCTGTCCAGACAGCCCCATGATAGCTGGGGTCAGGCTGCGTCAAAAGCGGGAACCGGTCTGCGTTGGCTTCCCAATCGAAATTACCACCATCGACAATCATGCCACCGATTGATGTTCCGTGGCCGCCAATATATTTCGTTGTAGAATAAACGACGACATGTGCGCCATGTTCAATAGGACGACAAAGGATCGGTGCCGCCGTATTATCCATAATAAGGGGCACGCCAACGTCGTTTCCGATATCAGCTACTTCCTTGATCGGGAAAACACGAAGCCGTGGATTTGGCAGTGTCTCTGCATAATAAGCTTTGGTGTTTTCATCTGTCGCACGACGGAAATTTTCGGGATCAGTCGGATCAACAAAACGAACTTCAATCCCCATGTTCGGCAGTGTGTTTGCAAAAAGGTTATAGGTACCACCGTAGAGTTCAGTAGAACTGACAATATTATCGCCTGCTTTTGCAACGTTTTGAATGGCCAAAGTACTCGCTGCCTGCCCAGAGCTGACGGCGAGTGATGCTGCGCCACCTTCTAATGCTGTAATTCGTTCTTCAAGAACAGCAGTTGTTGGGTTCATAATCCGAGTGTAGATATTGCCGAACTCTTTGAGAGCAAAAAGATTGGCAGCATGTTCAGCACTATCAAACTGATAAGACGTTGTTTGATAGATAGGAACGGCAACAGCACCTGTCTGCGGATCATTTCTGTAACCAGAATGTAGAACCAGAGTTTCCGGATTTTTCGTGTCGATTGTCATAGCTTCACCCGTTTATAGTATTTCCCTCAATAGGGATTTTAGACTTGGATGGACAACAAGCGGGAAAATGCGTGATCTTAATTCGGATGGGTTTCCCCTCGATTTAGCTGCATTTTTTAAGCGCCCGCAAGCTGAGCTCCAAATCAGCGCTAATTAATGTCTTTTACCCTACGTTTATAAAAGAACCAGAGCAAGAGAGAATTCATTCAAACTACACAAAACAAATGGAAAATTTTGTTTTGTATCAATGATTTTATTTAATATTTTTACCTTATTTAGATTCCCGGTTAATCCGCCGTTAACGCCTATTGCATAAAATAACATCGAATTTTGTTAAAGTTTATGGTTATTGTGAGGACATCGTGAAGGCTGCTTATCTGCAAACAATTTCTTTGGTCGAACGCTTGCATCGTCAGTGTTTGGAAGTCGTAAAGGCAGAGTTAGATCGCCGCGGCATTCGGGACCTGAATAATATTCAGGCCTTAATCCTCTATAATATTGGGACAGAAGAACTGTCTGTCGGGGAACTTACCCACCGTGGTTACTATCTGGGTTCCAACGTTTCTTACAATGTAAAGAAAATGGTGGAAAACGGATACCTTATTCAAGAACGCTCACCACATGACCGTAGATCATTCCATGTAAGGGCTTCTGATACTGGGTTGGAAATTTTCAATTCTATTTCCACACTCTTTGATGCCCATGCCGAACAAATAAGCGGCGGCGTTGTTTCCGATGAAGACTTGAAAGTCACAACAGCAACCCTTCACCGTCTTCAACTATTCTGGTCATCACCGATGCCAATGGGGGGAGGCGTTAACCCTGCGGCTTGATGCTACGAATTACCCTGAATAAACCTTCAGGGACTTTGAAAATAAAGTGATTTCTGTTATTTTAGACCTCTGTTATTACAGAGGTCTTTTTTTATCTACGGTTTAATTAAATGCATTCACCTGACCACGGCGTAATCATAGAGTTTTCAAGAATGGGATCCTACATCAAAGTAAGCGCTTTCCATGAAGCAACGATGACCGAAGTCTCAATTGTAGGGGATCCAAAAGAAACAGAGCAAAAGCTAAAACAAACTGTCTTAAAAAAATTGAGTTACGTCTTAAATAAAGAAGCCGCTAAAAAATCAAACCAACAAACACCGAAAAAAGATCATAAGGGAGGAATTATTGTCTGAAAACTCCATCGAGAACGATCCCGGATCAATCCGAATATAAAGAATCAGGCGCAACCTAGATCTTCCAGGCTCAAAATTTAGCCACCAAACACCTGCGACAAAATAGCCCACATATTTTATCAGGTTTTAAATAATTCTGAAATTTCAATTACTTATTTTTACTTTGTATAATATATATTTATAACAATTGTAACTTAAAAGACTTAAAATCAAAGACATAGCAGTCATTATTGAAACGCAGATCAATTGATCTGTAATACCTAATAAGTTGTCTTGGTACAATAATGCCGCAGATGTTCTATAAAATGTACGTAAATTGTCTAGCCTGCGACAAAAGAATCACATTATAACCTTAAACCTGTTTAAGGCTCGATAAAGCAATAAAAGATAAGCCTTGGTTTCAGGGAACATGCTCGACCTCATTTCATAGAGATTTTATCTCGTTTGGTAATTGACTATGACTGAGATCTTTACCTGTCATTCTCTTTCGAGAATACGGCAGGTGTGCTATGTGATCTACTTGCTTTATCGGGATAACAAAAAAGTACGGACAAATGAGTAAAAACACCATTGCCTTAGCTGCAGACCATGCTGGTTACGAACTAAAGGATTTGTTGAAAGAGGATGTCAAAGCCCTTGGATTTGATGTGCTTGATCTGGGAACAAATGGCCCGGATCGTGTTGACTATCCTGATTTTGGTTTTGCATTAGCAAAAGCCATTCAAAATGGTGACGCACAAACAGGTATTCTTGTGTGTGGTTCCGGTATCGGCATTTCAATTGCCGCAAATCGGCACGCTGGCATTCGTGCTGCTCTTTGTCACGACGAAACACTGGCTCGTTTAGCGCGTGAGCATAACGATGCCAATGTTCTGGTTTTAGGGGCCAGAACAACCGGTGTTGAGGTGGCAAAAGCTTCCCTCAAGACTTTTTTGAACACTGAGTTTGCCGGTGGGCGCCATCAAGGACGCATCGAAAAACTTGGATAATAATCACCTTTACCAGAGAGTGAAGTTGTCATGAGCTTAGATACAACCACCTTCTTTAATGCACCTTTGGCGCAGACAGATCCTGAAATTGCAGACGCAATTAACAAAGAATTAGGACGTCAACAAAATCAGATCGAATTGATCGCATCTGAAAACATCGTTTCCTTGTCTACAATGCAGGCACTGGGAACAGTTCTAACAAACAAGTATGCCGAAGGTTATCCTAATCGTCGCTATTACGGTGGTTGTGAATACGTTGATGTTGTCGAAGAACTGGCAATCAACCGCGCCAAAGAACTTTTCGACTGTGCATATGTAAACGTACAGCCACACTCTGGCGCACAGGCAAACCAATGCGTTACCCTCGCGCTCATCAAGCCAGGCGATACAATTATGGGCCTTGATCTGGCTTCAGGTGGTCACCTGACACACGGATCACGTCCGAACCTTTCCGGTAAATGGTTCAATGCTGTTTGTTACGGCGTTGATAAAGAAACACATCAGCTAAATTACGATGAAATTCGTGACCTAGCTGTTGAGCACAAACCAAAGCTGATTATTGCTGGCGGTTCCGCATACCCACGCGTCCTTGATTTTGCCAAGTTCCGTGAAATTGCAGACGAAGTAGGCGCTTACCTACACGTCGATATGGCACACTTTGCCGGTTTGGTTGCGGCTGGCATTCACCCAAGCCCAATGCAGCATGCGCATGTTGTAACAACAACAACCCATAAAACACTGCGCGCCGGTCGTGGAGGTATGGTTCTTTCCAACGATCTGGATATCGGAAAGAAAATCAACTCAGCTGCGTTCCCAGGTCTTCAGGGTGGTCCTTTGATGCACTGTATTGCATCCAAAGCCGTTGCGTTGAAAGAAGCACTGGATCCTGATTTCAAAGTTTATGCGAAACAGGTTGTGAGCAATGCTCAAACACTTGCAGCAACTCTTGTTGAAAATGGCTTTGCCATTACAACAGGCGGTACAGATACGCACCTGATGCTGGTTGACCTGCGTCCAAAAGGTCTAACAGGTAACATTGCAGAAGAAAGCCTGGATCGTGCTGGCTTGACCTGTAACAAAAACGGTATTCCGTTTGATCCTGAGAAGCCAATGGTGACTTCCGGTATCCGTTTGGGTACTCCTGCGGGCACAACTCGTGGCTTTAAAGATGCTGAATTCAAGAAAATTGGTGAGCTAATCACTAAAGTTCTTGATGGACTTGCTGCAAACCGCGAAGATAACTCCAAAATCGAAGCGGAAGTTCGCAGCGAAGTCGAAGCACTTTGCCGTGAATTCCCAATCTACCAAGATTTGGAAATCTAAGGTTTTATCCGAGTTATGATTTCCAAATTGTCATAACTCGGATCCCCTTAGGGGGAAACTGTGAGGGAATATGCGCTGCCCGTTTTGCAGTAGTGAAGATACTCAAGTCAAAGACTCGAGACCAACAGAAGATCACACAGCGATCCGTCGACGGCGGCAATGTGCTAGTTGCGGTGCCAGATTTACAACATTCGAACGCGTTCAATTGCGCGAACTCATTGTTGTAAAAGGAAATGGACAGCGCGAACCCTTTGACCGGGAAAAGATAGCCCGTTCAATGAATATTGCCCTTCAAAAGCGCGATGTTGACAGAGATCGTGTAGAACGCGTTGTAAGCGGTATTGTTCGCCGGCTGGAATCATCTGGTGAGAGTGAAATTGCAACTGACCTTATCGGCGAGCTTGTTATGGATGCTTTGGCCACGCTGGATCAAGTTGGTTATGTCCGCTTTGCGTCTGTTTACAGGGATTTCAAAGAAGTAAGAGATTTTGAAGAGTTTGTTGGTAAATTAGGGGATGATCTGGACATTCTGGACCCTGATCCATCCTGATCCATCCTGATCGATCATTTTCGAATTTACGTTATAACGAATAAAATCGTCTTCAAACAGCTATAGAAATCTGTCATGCACACTGAACAACATGATGTTGACCTCCAACATATGGATGCTGCCTTGTCTCTGGCTGCGCGGGGATTAGGGACGACCAGTCCAAACCCGTCTGTCGGCTGTATCATCGTGAAAAATGGCCGCGTCCTTGGCAGGGGGCAAACACGACCCGGTGGCCGGCCACATGCAGAGACTGTTGCTCTGAAAGAAGCCGGCGAAGCCGCAAGAGGGGCTACGGCTTATGTAACCCTGGAGCCCTGTTCACATCACGGAAAGACCCCGCCTTGTTGCGAAGCTTTAATCGCCGCAGGAATATCCCGTTGTGTTGTCGCGATGGAAGACAACGATGCGCGTGTTCAAGGGCGCGGCCTACAAGCATTGAAAGATGTAGGTATAGAAGTTGTCGTTGGTATCCGCCAGCATGAAGCCGAAGACCTGAATGCAGGCTTTTTCATAAGAAACAGACATGGTCGACCACTTGTTACTCTTAAGGTTGCTACTTCTTTGGATGGGCGTATTGCAACCAAATCAGGCCAAAGTAAATGGGTGACTGGCGAAGCAGCTCGTCGCGCAGGACATATGCTTCGGGTGCGAAATGATGCTATCCTCGTTGGTAGTGGTACAGCAATTATAGATAATCCCCGACTGGATGTACGTCTGCCCGGACTTGAAAATAAGTCCCCAACACGGGTTGTAATGGATGGGCGCTTAAGACTGCCCCTAACGCATGATTTAGTGGTTAGAGCCAAAGAGCATAAAACGATCCTTATGACCTTTAAGGAAAATGATGCTTCTCGTCTAAATGCCTATCGGAATGCTGGTGTCGAAGTGTGCCTTATTGACAAAAATGAAGATGGATACATTAATCCATCTGCGGTACTAAAAGAGCTCGGATCACAAGGTATTACCCGACTGTTGGTAGAAGGTGGGAGCCATATCATAGGATCATTGTTTAAAGCAGATCTCATTGATCGTATTGTATGGTTCAGGGCGTCAAAAGTTATCGGTGGTGACGGACTAGGTGTAACAACGGGATTTGGTTTGGAAGAATTGTCTCTGGCTCCACGGTTTACGCTGTCAAATGTTGCCAGTCTCGGCGACGACATGATGGAAAGTTATCGCCGCAATTTTTAGTTTTGTTATCGAATGCGCAGGAAAAGGCATTTAGATGTTCACTGGTATAATCACAGATCTTGGATCTGTTCAATCTATCGTAAATAATGGCGATAAACGCTTCGTCTTTAACACCACCTTTGACATGAATACGGTCGATATTGGTGCTTCAATTGCGTGTTCAGGTGTGTGCCTGACAGTTGTTGAAAAAGGATCGGGGTGGTTTAGTGCTGATGTTTCGGCTGAAACCTTGTCAAAAACCACGCTAGGAATTTGGACAAAAGGTACGCCAGTTAACTTTGAACGGGCCTTGCGGATGGGGGATGAGCTGGGGGGGCATCTGGTTTCCGGACACGTCGATGGTGTTGCTTCGGTAGTCAGTATCGTACCAGAGGGAGATTCCAAACGCTTTACATTTGAAGCCCCGTCAGAACTTGCGAAGTTTATTGCGCCAAAAGGCTCTATTGTTTTAGATGGCGTATCCCTGACGGTAAACGAAGTGAACGGAAATCAGTTTGGCGTAAATATCATTCCCCACACCGCCGAGATGACAACGCTCGGCCAATGGCAAGTCGGAAGTTTTAAAGCCGGTGACTGTCAGGTTAATTTGGAAATTGATCTACTCGCCCGTTACGTTGGGCAGCTGCTGGAAAGGCAAAATAATGGCTAATGCATCTTCTAATGACATCCAATCATTCAGTGATATTCTTTCTCCGCCAGAAGAAATCATCGAAGAAGCACGCAATGGCCATATGTTTATTCTGGTGGATGATGAAAATCGCGAAAACGAGGGCGATCTCGTCATTCCGGCACAGATGGCAACCCCCGAGGCCATTAACTTCATGGCCAAATACGGTCGAGGTCTTATCTGCTTAGCCTTGTGTAGAGAACGTGTAGAAGAGCTCGGCCTGACACTTATGGCGCAAAAGAACGGGACCCGTCACGAGACAGCTTTCACTGTATCCATTGAAGCAAAAGAGGGGGTCACAACAGGTATCTCAGCACCTGACAGAGCTCGCACGATTTCTGTTGCAACGGACCCGACTGCATCTCCGGATGATATTGTAACACCTGGGCACGTTTTCCCTCTCGTTGCCAGAGACGGTGGCGTCCTTGTCAGAACAGGACACACAGAAGCGGCTGTTGATATTTCCCGCCTTGCCGGATTAAATCCGTCTGGTGTTATTTGTGAAATCATGAATGACGATGGAACAATGGCGCGTCGTGATGATCTTATTGAATTTGCACAAACCCATAAGTTAAAAATTGCAACAATTGCTGATTTGATCGCCTATCGCAGAAAACACGATCATCTGATCGAGAAAACACTCGAAGACACATTGCATTCAAAAATTGCGGGTGAATTCAATATGGCTGTTTACGTCAACAACACGACGTACGCCGAACACATCGCCTTATGGAAAGGGGATATTTCTACGGATGAACCTCTACTGGTCAGAATGCATGCACTAAATATTCTTGATGATGTATTGATTGACAGCCATAGCGGAAAAGCTGGTGATCTTCATAATTCGATGAAGATGATCGAACAAGAAGGGCGCGGTGTTATCGTTCTCATCAGAGAGCCATCTCCCAAAAGCCTTTCCGATGCGATTAAAACGCGACTAGGAGAACCTGTAGAAATCAACCACGATCTCAGAGATTATGGTGTTGGCGCCCAGATCTTGCTTGATTTAGGGGTACAGAAGATGATTCTGCTCACAAATTCAGAGAAAAACATTGTTGGGCTTGACGGATACGGGCTTTCTGTAGTTGAACAGCGTCCAATAGTTGAAACAGCATAATCCTGACGAATTGGATTAGTGCAAGACAGCATAGATTTATTAGGTAGCAAAGAATGACTGATAAACCCCACGTTCTGATTGTTGAAGCACGTTTCTACAGCGCAATTGCTGACGAAATGAAAAATGCCGCTATTGCTGAACTTGAAAAAGACGACTGCACTTACGAAGTTGTTGCCGTTGCTGGTGCCTTTGAGTTGCCTGCTGCAATTAAATTTGCCTCACAACGCAATGATGGTCGTCAGTTTGACGGGTATGTGGCACTTGGGTGTGTTATTCGCGGAGAAACAAGTCATTATGATTATGTTTGTGTTGAGAGCGCAAGAAAGCTTCAGGATCTAGCCGTTGATAGCAATATGGCAATTGGCTATGGTGTTCTGACCGTTGAAAACGAAGCACAAGCGTGGGCACGGGCAAGAGCCTCTGAGAAAAACAAAGGCGGCGCAGTAACACGGGCTTGCCTTGATATGATTGCATTAAAACGCCAGTACGGTGTTGCATAAGGATTTATGACCGTGACTGAGGACAACACAAAAGCGCCAAGCGCAAGCTTAAAAAAGAGCATGGCTCGCCTTGCTTTAATACAGGCGCTTTTCCAGATCGAATTCAACCAGGCAAGCTCAAAGACTGTTTTGGATGAGTTTCTAAACATGCGCCGGGATGAAGAGGTCGACGGCCTTAACATTGCTGCCATGGACCAGAAACTGTTTATTGAGCTCTATAAAGGTATTAATCAAGAACGTGAACTTCTTGATGATATGCTTGTTTCTGTTCTCGACAAATCATGGCCTATCCACAGGCTAGATCCTTTGCTGAGACTGGTTATGGTTGCTGGCGCTTATGAAATTCAGCAACGTGTAGAAACACCCGTAAAGGTTATTATTTCTGAATACGTTGATGTTGCGCATGCATTCCTTGGTGATAAAGAAACTGCCATGGTAAATGGTGTTCTGGATCGTCTGGCTCATAGCCTGCGCAAAGACGAGTTTTAACGCATATCAAACAGGATTCTCTAAGTGGACAAAACAGAATTTGATCTAATCAAAAGCTATTTTGCGCCTCTTACAAGTAAGTATCCCGAAGCTTACGGCCTTTCAAATGATGCCGCACTTATAAGCGAAGATCCAAATCGGTCTACAGTTGTTACAATGGATACTCTTGTCGAGGGTATCCATTTTTTTTCAACAGACCCGGCAGAAGACATCGCAAGAAAATCACTTCGGGTTAATCTATCCGATTTAGCAGCAATGGGTGCCAAACCCAAAGCGTATACGCTTTCCATTTCATACCATTCATCCGTTAGTAGTGACTGGGTTGAAGCCTTCACAAAAGGTCTGGCTGCAGATCAGGAAATATTTGGATGTCACCTAATTGGTGGCGATACAGTTTCAACTCCGGGGCCATTGACGATTGCTCTTACTTGTTTTGGTTCTGTGCCTCGTAATAAATGTTTGTACAGAACAACAGGTATAGAAGGGGATGATATCTGGGTTAGCGGAACGATCGGAGATTCTGCTGCAGGATTAAAGTTGCTAAAAAAAGAAATCAAAGCTGAAAGTTCGAATGACGAAGCTTTTCTGATTGATAGATATAGAATTCCACATCCCAGAACCTCACTTGGCATCGCATTATTAGAACGAGATATCTGCCAAACGGCACTGGATGTATCTGATGGGCTTCTTGCAGATATCAACCATGTTGCTGAAGGATCAAACCTTCAGGCAAGGATATTTTCATCTAATATCCCCTTCTCAAAGGCCTTTCGGGATACTTTTCAAACTGCACCGGATGAGGGCATCCAGCTAGCTGCAACAGGTGGTGATGATTACGAAATACTGTTCACAGCTCACCCTAAGAAAATCCACCAAATTATTGAATTATCAGAAGAGTTAAGCATTCCAATCACTCGTATTGGCACCTTGACTCAAGGAAAAAATACTCTTCTTTTAGATAAAAACAACAAAGAGATACCTGTTATCAAAAGCGGATGGAAGCATTTTTAAAAATCATATCAATTAATTGAATTTCCTTTGTTTAACTTAAACTACCCCTTATTATCCCTATTACATTTAAAGGTTTATTTCACTGGTGACTGAATGAAAAAAATTATCATACTCATAGCAATACTATTACTGCTTGGCGGTGGCGGTTTTGCCGGATGGTGGTTTTTTCTAAAAGCACCAGATAGCGAAGAAGAAGTCGTTGAAGAAATCCCCGAGATACCTTCTGCTTTTCTAGAATTTCCGCCAACAGTAATTCACTTGATAAAAGAAGGTGTTGTCACTCATCATGTCACGGTGAAGATTACCATCGAAATTGCCGAAGGCCCTGACCTGATTAATGCAGAACGTTGGCAAATTCGTTTGCAAAACGATTTTATGACAGAACTTCATTCGCTTTATTATTATAGATATTTCACTCAGAATGGGTATACGAGCGAAAAAATCACCCAACGTCTGATCGATGTCGCAGACAAGGTAATGGGAAAGGGTGTTGTGCGTAACGTCGAACTCTTGGTCGAAGGTATCACAAAACCTTCTAACAGTTAATTTTAGAAAATAACTAATTTTGGCAAAAGGTTAGATCAGATTAATCACTTAAATTTTCTTTGCCTATCAGAGAATTCTCTCTTGGAATTCTTTGCCACACCTGTATATGGTTGCGCTTAATCAAGTGAGATATTTAGGCACATGCCCGACCGCGATCCAACAAAATCTAACGTAATTTTTTTAGCAATCTGCCAAGCACTGGGAATGAGTTGCGGGTCAATGCTTATTTCAATGAGCTCGCTGGTTGGTACAACCCTGGCCGAAGACAAGTCTTACGGTACCCTGCCTTTATCACTTCAGTTCTTTGGCATGATGGTATGCGCTTTACCAATTTCTTACTTCATGAAACATTACGGTCGCAGGGCAGGGTTCAGTCTGGGCTCAATCTGCGGCGCATTATCTGGTTTTTTCTCTGCACAAGCTGTTCTTGATAATAACTTTGAGCTCTTTTGCCTTAGTTCATTTTTGTTTGGCGCCTTTATGTCGACTGTTGCCTATTACCGTTTTGCAGCTGCAGATACAGCCACAGAAGTTTTTAAGAACAAGGCAATTTCACTTGTTATGGCTGGCGGCGTCATATCTGCCTTTGCAGGTCCTGAGCTGGCCAAGTGGTCAAAGGATTTGGAATTTTTTGGTCCGGTTCTTTTTGTTGGAAGCTTTTACGCAATCACAGTACTTTGTTTGGCGACCTTATTGATCGTACAGTTTTTGAACATCCCTAAACTTGCCGTTCATCAAATGAAATCAGGAGGGCGGTCAATATTTGAGATCGCAAAACAACCCGTTTTCTTTGTCGCTGTACTCAGCGGTATTGTCAGTTATGCCTGTATGAACCTTATCATGAGCATTACACCAGCCGCGATGATTGCCTGCGCACATCCATTTGATGCCGCAGCCTTCGTCATTCAGTGGCACGTTTTTGGTATGTACGCACCATCGTTTTTTACGGGGTCTTTAATTAATCGATTTGGCTTGATTAAAATTCAAATTACCGGCGTTATACTGATTGCATTGGCTGCATCCATCAACTTAACGGGTATTGAAGTAGAAAACTTCTGGTTTGGACTCGTGACATTGGGGCTTGGGTGGAATTTTCTCTATGTTGGGGGCAGCGCAATGCTCACCGAATCATATCGACCAGAAGAAAAAGCAAAAGTTCAGGCCTTTAACGAGCTGTTGGTCTTTGGTGTCGTCGCAACAACGGCCTTTAGTTCAGGTTTTGTATTTGAAAAGTTTGGTTGGACAGCGGTCAATACACTGGCATTCATACCTGTGGGTATTTTTATCGCTGTCCATATTATCTATAGAAACTCTTTGAGGAGCAGATTAGATTCCACTCCTGCAAGCGCATGATCGAGTTAGTATTAATTACTTCCACCCGGTGTAAATTTACCAAGGTTACCAAGAAGCTGTTGAATAACAGTCAAATCCTGACCTTCTGTCGGTGTTTCTCGTGTTACAGGATCAATTACCCGACCATCTTCTAATGCAAACTGTTGCGATTCTTCCAGTTTTCCATCTTCTGAAAATTTAACAACAAGAATGCTCCGCTCAAGGACAACGGGATCGTAAAAAGCCGTTTTTTCAACTCTCTCTCCAACGTAATACCAGACCTGATCTTTGAAAGTTGAGAGAGTTGAGGGGGAACCTAATAGTTCCGCGACGTCCCGGCGACTGGATACGCCCGTTTCCAGCTTGCTGACTTCTTCCGGATCAGGATAGTTTCCCCGGACATTAACGCGGCTTTCACAAGCGCTTAGCACGACAGGAAAAAGCATTGCAGCCAAGAGAATCTTGGCTTTTGAGGAAACTTTATAAGACATACCGATATTCTGACCCTATTGATCTAACAATGAACGTTTGGCTATTTAACATAAAACCTGTTTTTGCTAAACCATACGCGTTACACAGGCACTATACTCGTCTATATACTTTTTTCGAGTCATAAATCCAAGCTGATTATATCAAGGGGTTCAGTAGTTGTTCAGGAAGCTTTTTCGTCGCGATAGCGAATCTGATGCCGTGCATGATCTATACGCCAGTCTTGTGGAGCAAGCGCGTCAAAAAGAGTTTTACGAAAACCATTCCGTTCCAGATAGTCTGGACGGGCGTTTCGATATGATCACTTTACATATGTTTTTGGTCTTACACAGATTAAAAGCTGAAAAAGAGACAACCGAAACATTTTCTCAGAAGCTCTTTGATCTAATGTTTTATGATATGGATCTTAGCCTGAGAGAAATGGGTGTAGGTGATGTCGGTGTTGGGAAGCGTGTCAAAGCGATGTTGCAAGGCTTCTACGGTCGACTAGCTGCTTATGAAAAATCTCTGCTGCAAGGGGAGAGATCTCTCGAAGGCGCATTGGAACGTAACCTTTACGGAACAACGAAAGCTGACCAGACATCAGTTCAATATATGAGAGAGTATCTTGTTCGGCAGATAGAGCATCTAAAAGATCAAGATATTGGCAAGATAATGGCTGGTAAAATTACATTCCACACTTAAGCTTTCGTATAGCTGCTTTGCAATAAAATAAATTGACCCATAATTTCACTGCCCTTATTGTGCGCGATCTCAAATTTAAGTGTAAATTTTGATTGTTATCTGTTCCGACATGCACTTAATGAAGAGCAACATCGTTTGAAATATAATCAGGAGTTCTGCAATGGAAACGCCGTGCGAAAGTGAATTTTCGCGTCGCTATCCCGTTGATAAAATTCAGGCACGTTCACAGGTTTTAAAGTTAAAAGCTAAACCCGAAGAATGTGATGCTGTGGCAAAGAGATTTGATCTAATCGACTTACAATCACTTTCCGCAACACTGGAACTTGACCCAAAGGGAAAGGGCTCACTACTTGATGTCAAAGGTCATTTGAAGGCCGAAGTCACACAATTCTGTATCATAACAGCAGAACCTGTGCCTTCGATTATAGATGAGCCGTTTGAAACCATGTATAGCTTTGAACCAATCCGGGATACCGCAGAAGAAATTCTGATTGATATTGATGCTGAAGATCCGCCTGAATTGGCTGATCCAACAGGAATTGATTTTGGAGAGGCTATTGTTCAGCAACTAGCTGTTATGTTAGACCCTTATCCGAAAGCACCAAATTCTACTTGGGATGGCGATTCTGTGGACGAAGCGCCAGATGAAGAAGAAATGCAGGAAGCAGCTAAAACAAGCCCGTTTTCTGTACTAAAAGACCTGCAAATTAAAAAGTAGGGTATCTTTACCTTAGTTAGGGCTTGCCGTGGACGTAGTTATTCGTTAATAAGCGGCGAGTTTTTTATTAAAGCTAAATGCGAGAGTTAGAGCAATGGCTGTTCCAAAGAGTAAGATTAGTAATTCCCGTCGCGGTCAGCGTCGGTCACACGATGCGCTTCCAGCAAGCGTTTCACAAGAATGCCCAAGCTGTGGTGAGCTGAAACGCCCACACCATGTTTGCGCTTCATGCGGCACTTATGATGGCCGTGACGTAGCAGAAGCTGAAGCCTAAGGCTTGTCAAAATAGTCTTTTGTGATAGGCCGATCATTGCGATGGTCGGCCTTTCTTTTATGGATCAATTTGACAAGCGGGAAACCAGTGAGCGCTAGCATAACCATAGCCTTAGATGCAATGGGAGGTGATGACGCACCGGATATCGTTGTACAGGGAGCAGAAATTGCTTCACAGAGATATCCTAACGTCAGATTTCTCATGTTTGGTCGAGAGCAAGAGGTTATGCCTCTGCTGGAAAAAACGACCAAATTAAAAGACGTCGTTGATTTTATTCATACAGAGGACAAAGTTCTCAGTGATGATAAACCTGCTGTGGCCTTGCGCTCTGGGCGTAAGTCATCAATGCGTCTTGCCATAAACGCAGTACAGGATGGCCGTGCGGATGGTGTAGTTTCCGCCGGAAATACTGGTGCTCTTATGGCCATGTCAAAATTTGTCCTGAAAACTCTCCCTGGCGTTGACCGTCCGGCAATCGCCTCTTTCTTTCCAACGTTACGTGGGGAATCCCTCATGTTGGATTTAGGGGCTAACCTTAGCTGTGATGCTGATAATCTCGTCGATTTTGCGGTGATGGGTAATGCTTTTGCCCGTTGTGTTCTTGGCGTACAGGAACCTTCTGTTGGCATTCTGAATGTCGGATCCGAAGATGTTAAGGGGCATGAGTACCTGCAAGTCGCAAGCTCTATGTTGCGCAAGGCAGATCTCCCGGGTGACTTTGTTGGTTTTGTCGAAGGTGACGACATTGGCAAGGGTACTGTCGATGTTATTGTAACAGACGGCTTTACCGGTAATGTTGCGCTAAAAACTGCCGAAGGTACTGCTAAACTCATTTCAGAGTTTTTCAGACAAACATTCAAAAGCAGCTTCTTAGCCAGCCTTGGATATCTATTGGCGAGTTCTGCCCTTAATAAATTAAAGAAACGTGTTGACCCCCGCTTGTATAATGGGGCTATCTTTCTTGGTCTGAACGGTATTGCCGTTAAAAGCCATGGTGGTACAGACGCAATTGGATTTGCCAATGCAATCGGTGTTGCTGTTGATATGCGTGATCAGGATATTGTTACAAAAATTCGTGAAGATTTCGATTCGTTAACACGCGAACCGATTAATGAGCAGGCTGGGTTTGAATGATAGTGCGTGCAAATATCAAAGGCTGTGGCTCTTATTTACCCGAGCGTATCCTCACGAATGATCAATTGGCTGAACGTGTTGACACATCAGATGAATGGATCCGTCAACGCACAGGTATTCGACACAGATATATCGCTGGCGATAATGAGCTAACGTCTGATCTGGCGACAAAAGCAGCTTTGGCTGCACTGGAACATGCCGATATTGATGTTTCTGAAGTTGATTTGATTGTCTGTGCGACTGCTACTCCTGATGAAACTTTCCCCGCCACAGCAACTGTCGTCCAGAAAAACCTGGGCGTTACCAGAGGCGCAGCCTTTGACCTACAAGCGGTCTGTAGTGGTTTTGTCTATGGCTTATCAGTTGTTGACAGTCTGATCCAAACCGGACAAGCAAAAACAGCATTACTTATTGGTGCAGAAACCTTTTCCCGTATTCTTGATTGGGAAGATCGTTCTACCTGCGTTCTTTTCGGCGACGGGGCAGGGGCCATTGTGCTCCAGGCTGAAGAGGGGAACGGAGATACAAACGACAGCGGTATCTTAAGTACGCATATTTATGCGGACGGACGGTGTCATGATGCCCTCTATGTTGATGGTGGGCCGTCTTCAACGGGAACAACCGGCCTTCTCAGAATGGAAGGAAAAGAAGTTTTCCGTCAAGCTGTGACCAGAATGCCCGAAGCTATTGATACAGCTTTAAAGCAATCAGGGTTAGCACCAGAAGCTATTGACTGGCTCGTTCCTCACCAGGCAAATATCCGTATTATCGAAGCAATGGGTAAAAAACTCAAACTGCCCAAAGATCGTGTCGTTGTTACCGTTGATAAGCACGCAAATACTTCAGCTGCTTCGATCCCACTGGCGTTAACAGAAGCCGTTTATGATGGTCGAATTAAACGTGGTGATATGATCATGATGGCCGCTATGGGCGGTGGTTTTACTTGGGGATCTGCTCTTATACGCTGGTGATCAGGGCCTATTCGAAACAATGTTTTATGACATCTTTTCGAGATAAAACTTGTAATTTCCTGAAAAGTTTAGCAAAATTGCCTTGTATATCATATGAGTTACCTATTTTTCTGGTAAACTCACATAACGATAACAAGGGGAGTGGAACTTCATTATGAGCACTACAGTCACTCGTGCTGATCTCAGTGAAGCCGTATATCAAGAAGTTGGCCTATCCAGAAATGAGTCTGCAGATTTAGTAGAATCTGTATTGAATGAAATTTCTGACACCTTGATCAAAGGTGATTCGGTTAAAATATCATCTTTTGGTAGTTTTGCCGTTCGTGAAAAAGGCGAACGTATTGGACGTAACCCAAAAACTGGGGAAGAAGTTCCAATTTTACCACGCAGAGTTCTCGTGTTCCGAGCATCTCACGTTTTGAAAAATAAGATAAATACATCTCTTTCTTAAAAAGATCGTATTTATTATCGGAACGCGTCGGTAAATACTGACAAAACCTAGAAAAGCAGGAGTTTAATCTGCAAATGTCTGCTGCGGAAACCTCAAGCAAATCTGCGGCTGCGTTCCGGACGATTAGCGAAGTATCTGGCGACTTGGATGTTCCTCAGCATGTGCTGCGGTTCTGGGAAACTAAATTCCCCCAGGTCAAACCATTGAAACGCGCAGGACGCAGGCGTTATTACCGCCCGGAAGATCTGAAAATACTTCGTCAGATAAGGGACCTCTTGTACAAAGACGGCTATACCATCAAAGGTGTGCAAAAGCTCTTTAAAGAAGGTTCCTTAAAGGCGAATAGTTCTCTTAATGAAGAAAAAACAGCTCCTAAAAGTACTGTCGTTGAAAAAAGTAAAAACGATAAAAGAGACGAAAAGAGCCTAGTAGATCAAGTTCTTGGCTTATCACCTGAGAGACAAAAAGAAGTTTTAAACGAATTAAAATCCATTCGTGCTCTTTTAGACTAATTTTTCAGTTTTTTCGATCAAATACCATTGCCTTGCACTTTTTGCGAATGTATATAATGCCAAGATAGCGCTGATCAAAGTGTTATGGCTTTTCTCTATCGGAGTATAGCGCAGTCTGGTAGCGCACTTGGCTGGGGGCCAAGGGGTCGCAGGTTCGAATCCTGCTACTCCGACCAAAATGGAACCTCTGATCTTTTATAAGGTCAGAGGTTTTTTTAATTCTCTATCTGTTCACAGATTCAATGGCTTATCGGACTGGTATTATTGTTCTACTATGATAATCTTTGCCCTATAAATAGGGGATTTAAGGATCTGTCGGTATAATGACCGAAAACACAAAATCAAAAAATGCATTAAAAATCAAAAATCTATGTAAAAGCTTTAACGGCCTGAAGGCTCTTGATATTGCCGATCTGACAGTTGATTCTGGGGAAACTCTAGTCATTATCGGTGCCTCCGGTAGTGGGAAAACGCTGTTACTTAAAACGCTGCTCGGCATTATTCCATATGATACTGGCGAAATTTTCATTAATGGATACTCCAAAGAAGAACTAGAAGATAATTCTCAGAATTTTCTCGATCGTTTTGGCATGCTTTTTCAGCAATCTGCCCTTTTTGATTCCATGACAGTGTGGGAGAACATTGCTTTTAAAGAGCTAGAAAAACATAATGCAAATAAAAAGGAAGCCAAAGTAACGGTTATTAAGCAGTTAGATCAGGTCGGGCTAAAACCAGAAGTCGCCGATCTGTTTCCCGCCGAACTATCTGGCGGCATGCAAAAAAGGGTTGGGCTGGCCAGGGCATTTGCGGGGAACCCTGAATTCTTATTCCTCGATGAGCCAACAGCCGGACTTGACCCAATTATGAGTAATTCTATTAGCCAACTCATCAATCAGCAGGCTAAAGAACACTTTTCCACATCAATTATTATCAGCAGTGATTTAGATTCTGCACGTAATATCTCTACAAAGATTTTAATGCTACACGAAGGAAAGGTTGTGTGGCATGGGCCAACGGCTGATCTCGATAAGACTGATAACCCTTATGTTCAACAGTTTATACACAAGTCAGCAGAGGGCCCCATTGCTGTCCTGACCAAGTAAAATGTTTTATGTTACCTGCGAAAATGTAACCGAAATAGACGAGAAGAAATCCCGTTTTATCTCTTTCTTGATGCCTGTTTCATTTTTTGAAAACCGCTTAGCAGAATTACGAGACGAGCACAAAAAAGCAAATCATCACGTATGGGCCTTCAGACGCTTAAATCATTACGATCAAATAGAAGAAGGGTCCAGCGATGATGGTGAACCTTCCGGGACATCAGGTCCTCCAACCCTTAAAGTTTTGCAAGGTAACAACTTAATTAACACTGCTGTCATTACAGTACGTTATTTTGGTGGTACCAAGTTGGGTACCGGCGGCTTGGTTCGCGCTTACAGCGAAAGTACGAAACAGGTTATTCAGGAAGCAAGCCTCCTTACTTATGTAAAGTTACACAAATTGGAAATTGATCTGCCTTTCAAATCGATACCTCATGCGGAATATCTCTGTAATCAAATCGGTATAGAAATACTCCAGAAAGATTTCGGCAGTGCTGGGGCAACATTTGTTGTAGAGAGCGTGGAAGAGAAATTATCCGAATTACAGGGAAAACTTAATCTTCGTTAAGCACATTCTGTACAGACGAGACAGCTTTCAGGGATTTTGCCAAAGCCATGAGTTCATTACGCGCAAGCATCAAAGATTCCCTGTCATTTTCTGACAGATTATGTTGGGTCAAACGATAATGGAAAATACGGTGAGCCTGTTTGGTTAGTACAGCCCATTTACTGTTTGGGTCGTGCACCAATGACAGATGCTTGGGCTGCTCGCGTTTAAGCACAGCCTCAATATCCGTTGTATTTTTTATGGCCCCCTGATGCATCAAGCTCGTCCCTGTACTATAAGCTTTTTCATCTTCAGATAATTGGTTAACAGTTTCTTACTACAATTTAACTAAAATTGCTACTATAAAGCCTCAATTTTAAATATATCCGTCAAAGTAAAATCAAAACACAGAAAAACACCCTCTATTCTGAGGGTGTTCTTTTAAGGTTTATATTATCTGATTAATGCGTTTTATGATCTGGTGGTGCTGGAAGAGGATTTAGATTACCAAGCTCCTTAGCCTGATCAATCACAGGGATTAAATCTGAAGTAATCGTCTCAAATAGCTGCTCAAAGCTATTAATTACATAATAAATTGGTTGATAGATATCTATACGATAATTGGTTCTGAAAATACTCAACGGATCAAACTCCATTATCATCGGTTTGTCACTATCCATACAATAGACAGCCTCACCAGACGAAGACGCCAGGCCTGCACCGTATATCCGGTTTCCTTTACCCGTTTTGATTAAACCAAATTCGACCGTAAACCAGAAAAGCCTTTGAAGAGGCCACATGTATTGCTTTTCAACCGAAAGAGCGAGCTTGCCATACTCTTGGACATAATCTGCAAAGGACTGGTTTGTCAGCATCGGACAATGTCCATAGATCTCATGAAAGACATCGGGTTCTTTTATATAATCAAAATCTTCTCTAACCCGAATAAAGGTTGCTGCGGGAAAGCGTCTGTTAGCCAAAATACCAAAGAAGTCCTTTGGTGGGATAACAGCTGGAACAGATTCAACCCCAAAGCCTGTAGCTTCAAAAAGCCGCTCACTGACTTCTTTCAATTGAGGAACCTTACGATTATTTAATCCAAGAATTTCTCTGCCTCGGACAAATTCATCACAAACACGACCTTCCAGAATTTGATTTTGTCGCGTGATTAAATCCCCCCAAATCTCATTCTCTGATCGGGTATAGTGATATAAACCGTCGGAATTCGGTGTTTTTGATTCATAGGTAGAACCATGATGTCCCATTTTTTACCTCATTATTTTATCCCTGCTTTATTTGTTTATTTTATCTTAAAATATGAGATATTATATTCTAATAAACCGATATAATTGAATTTAAGAAGTAAGTTTATTCAATAATAGGCTATTAATTGAAATGATTGACCTTGATCCCCTAGACATAAAAATACTTAGCCTTTTACAAAAAAATGCTTCTCTTTCCACTGCAGAAATTGCGGCAGCCATTGGTCTCTCGCAGTCCCCTTGTTGGCGACGCATAAAACGTTTTCGAGATGAGGGATTGATCCGTAAGGAGGTGTGTTTACTGGACCCTAAAATTGCCGGCCTTAGCGTGACGGTTTTTGCAACAGTAACATTGGTTCAACACAGCGAAGAGCAAGTCAGACAATTCGAAGATATTGTTGATCGCCGCCCTGAGATAATGGAATGTTACACCATTACAGGAAACAGGGACTACCTCTTGCGAATTGTCGCAAAAGATATTGAATCTTATGATCGTATGCTCACAGAACAATTTCTTCACTTGCCGATTATTAATTCAGTAAATTCACGTTTTGCCCTAAGAAGTGTTAAATATTCTACTGAGCTACCGATCTAGAGGAAAGTTATGCAAATCAGGAAAGAAGAGATCAAAGATCGTGCACAGGTTTTACAGGTTGTCCACGATGCATTTGGTCAATGGGATGAGTGCGATCTCGTCAAACAATTGTATCTGGATGAGGATGTTCTTTTTGGGCTGGTCGCAGAAGAAGAGGGAACAATTTTAGGCCACATTCTTTTTAGCGCGATGGAAATTACATCCCCACATCTACAAATTCAGACTGCGAGCCTTGCCCCGTTATCTGTTGTTCCCACTCACCAAAACAAAAGAATAGGGAGCCAACTTGTAGAGCATGGTATTCAAGTCTGCAGAGATATAGAAGATCTATCGGGCATCATTGTTCTTGGTGACCCGGCGTATTATTCCAAGTTCGGTTTTACAGATACGTCCACAGAACACCTTGATGCACCCTTCAAAGGGGAAGCATTTATGGGGCTCGAGTTCAGGAAAAACATCTTTCCTGAAAATGGAAAAGTGATTTATTCTCAAGCATTTGGGCTACCATCTTGATTTTTTAAAGTTCAAAAAGTGCGTTTTTTAAATTTTATTGTGTTTAGCAACATTTAGGAAAGGACTTGTTTAACGCATCTTGGCCTTTTTGTTTTGTGTTGTAATCTGAATCATCAAGAACAACATACGCACTTTCTTCCTCAACAGTTTTTTTTGTGACCATATCGTTTTTTTCCATAGGCTCGTCATCAAAAACCGCTCGATAGGCTGCCCCCTCCAAGTCGTCATACTGTCCTGTACGTAAAGACCACAAAAAAGCAATTAGTCCCAATAAACCAAGCAACAGTGCAATTGGAATTAGAAATGTAAGAGCCGTCATTTTACGATACTCCCTTTTCTGAAAGTCTAAGCCGCAGGGCATTAAGAGTAACAACAATAGATGATGCAGACATTGCAATAGATGCAATCAAAGGCGTTACATATCCGCTCATCGCCAAAGGCACAGCAATAACATTATACACAATTGCTAGCCCGAAATTCTGAAAAATTAAATCACGAGCTTTTTGGGCTATCGTTATTGCTTCCACAATCGGCTTAAGTTTATTTCCCTGAAAAATAAAATCAGCAGTCGTCTGACTTATATCCGACGCCGTTGCAGGAGACGCTGATACAAAGGCACTCGCAAGTGCTGGCGCATCATTCAATCCATCGCCAACCATTAAAACCTTATGGTGTTGGTCAGATAACGTATCCAAGTAGGTAATCTTGTCTTTCGGATTGGCCCCGGCCGTCCATTTTTCTATAGACAATAATGCTGCAGCCTTTTTAACGGCCTTTTCTCTATCACCTGAGAGAATCTCTACGGATTTAAGGTGTTCCTGTGCATAATCAACAGCACTGCGCGCATCGTCCTTTAACTGATCTTCAAAGGTAAACCGTACTTTCTTGCCAGAACTGTCAGATAGCCAGAGTTCGCTGACAGCGTCTTCATCCATTCCGTCATCGTCGCCACCAATACCACACCAGCTACGATTACCAATGCGAACCCTGTTATCATTCAGATAACATTCCAAACCCTGTCCAGGCTCTTCATGCACTTGCCCCAGCCTAACAATAGCAGAAGTATCCGTTGCGGCGACCAACGCCTTTGACAACGGGTGTTTACTGGATAGGGCGAGGGAGGCTGCTAATGCTAAATCATCTGAAGATAAAATGTCTTTGTTGGTCAGAACAGGTTGCCCTTTGGTTAAAGTCCCTGTTTTATCAAAGACGACAACATCGGCATCAGCCAAGCGTTCCAACCCATCCGCTGCTTTCACTAAAATTCCCCGACGCAGCAACAGTCCACTTGCGACAACCTGAACAGTTGGCACAGCTAAACCCAATGCACAGGGGCAGGTAATAATCAAAACGGCAATCGCATTCATCAGCGCCAAATGCCAACCACCATCCCCCAGAGCCCACCACGCCACAAATGTCAACGCAGAGAGAATATGAACGACCGGTGCATAAATTTGGGCAGCGCGATCAGCAAGACGCACATATTTAGCCCGACCTTGCTCTGCTGTTTCCATCAACTTGACGATTTCAGAAAGCAGTGTTTGATCGTCTTGTGCTGTGACTTCGACCTCAATTGGCGTGGAAATATTAAGTGTGCCAGCAAAAACAGCACTACCAACTGATACTTTTTGCGGCAAGGACTCTCCTGTGATGAGTGAGCTATCAATTTCTGTTTTGCCGTTTATAACTGTACCATCAACAGGAATTTTCTCACCCACCGCAATAGCGACTTTCATGCCAGGTTTTACAGCCTCAACAGGAAGAGAGGCATGGGTTCCGTCATCTCTGATAATTGTTGCTGCTATGGCACGAAGTGATAACAAGTTCTGTGCTGCAGACTGTGCTTTGCTACGCATCCGTCGATCAAGATATCGACCAATAAGAAGAAAGAACAACAGCATAACGGATGCATCAAAATAAGCATGCTGTGCACTTTGCAAGGTTTCAGCAACACTCATTCCCACCGCGAGAAGAACAGCGAGCGAAATGGGAACATCCATATTCAAACTACGCGTTTTCAGGGCTGCGATTGCTGACCTGAAAAAAGGCTGCCCTGAATAAGCAACGGTCGGCAAAGCAATGAGACCAGATACCCAATGGAGTAAATCACGTGTTGCTGGCCCCATATCATCAACGCCAGACCATACAGCAACGGATAAAAGCATGACATTCGCAGCTGCAAAACCAGCCACACCCATTGCTTTTAAAAGTGCCTTGTCTTCTTGCTCACTGGCTGAACTCATCAAAGCCGGATTATAAGGCGTTGGTGGGAAATCAAGACCATCCAGCTTTCGAACAATTGCATTTGCTGATGTTTTGGTCTCATCCCATAGGACATACAATCTTTTTGTCGACAGATTTACCCGTGCAGTTTCAATCCCGTCCATTTTGTTGAGATTACCCTCAATAAGACGAATACATGATGGGCAGTGAATGGTATCAACGATTAGATTAAGCTGTGAAAGCCCGACTTCGTTTTTATACACATACGCAGTAGGATCAATACTGGCCGGTATCTCTGTTGGCGTTTCAACATCTGAACTTTTGAGATTAGAACAACACTTTGACATAGTTACGTTACTTCACAAAAAAGCGCTTTTCCAACTGGAAAGGAGTCCCTGTCGGAGAGGTCGCAGAAAGACTGACGTGCCATTGTCCGTTGAGCGGAAGATCAACAGTTGCCTCATATTTCCCCTGGCGACTTTCTGCAAGTACCAGTGTTTGATCATATCCCTGAAGGGTCGGACGCCCGACCTTTACGGTTACATCAAAACCAGACAGAGATTGATTGTCTTGATCTTTTAACTCAAAGGAAATCAATTTCTGTGACCCAACAACCTCTAGTTCGAGAGAGCTTTGCCAATTGAGATCTTTTTGTATCTTCGCGGCCTCAATGGTTTGATTATAATTCAAACCATCAACATAGGCATTTTCTTTGGATAATCCGGTCCAGGTATTTGTTGCAAAATAAACAAACGCGATGTTCATTCCAATGATCACACCAAAGAAAGACAAGATAGAAATCAGAAAATGCTTTCCTGTGAATTTCTTTTCTTTCTGCGGAGCAGGGGATTTATTCATTACAGATACGCTTTCTACAATGCTCATTTGTTCGGACCTATAAAAACACTATCATTAGAGACACTATAACCAGTGTCTTTATTAGTTACTGTGATCGTAATTGGTTCAGAAGCAGTCTCAAGCTCTTGAGCATCAACAGACAGGAACAGATGGACACTGCGCAAATTGTCGGACTTAACATCAACAATTGGTGCCGGACCTACATTTTCAATGTCGTTAATTTTAACCTCTTTAAAATCAAGCCCCGTAACAGTCACCAAGAACTGTTGTGGTGCACGCTCTTTGTTCAGGATTTTTACTGTATAGCCATTACGGATACTGCCGTCGGATAGCTTTACAAACAGTGGGTTGCGATCTCTTAATACATTGAGATCCAAGGGCGATCTACTGGCGAGCAAATACACCATAAAGGCACAAACAGCAAAAATAGCTACAGCATAAAAAATGGTTCTCATGCGTAAGAGGCTGAATTTTTGCGGAACCCCTTTTACCCTGCGAGCCATGTTTGCATCGGTATCATAGCCAATCAAACCGCGTGCTGTTCCCATCTTGTCCATAATACCATCGCAGGCATCGATACAAAGCGCACAGTTAATACATTCCAATTGTGCTCCATCCCGAATATCAATGCCCATCGGACAAACAACGACACACTGCTTACAATCTATACAGTCACCAAAAGCTTTATCGTCCTGTGTTTTTTTAGCACGTCCTCTTGGTTCTCCACGATCTTTTCGGTAGGTAACCTGCAATGAATCTTCGTCCATCATTGCAGCCTGAATTCGTGGCCAGGGACACATATAGATACAGACCTGTTCCCGTGATAATCCGCCAAGGGTGTAAGTTGTAAAGGTAAGCAAAGCGACAAAGCTATACGCCGTGATATCGGCTTGTAGTGTAAATAGATCCACTAAAAGTGTCGGCGCATCTGCAAAGTAAAAAACCCATGCACCACCGGTTGCCATACCAATAATCAACCAGATTGTATGCTTCAGGGTGTACTTCCATATCTTTTCAAAATCCCACTTGTGCCGATGTAATTTAATCCGGGCATTCCGATCGCCTTCAATCCAACGCTCAACCGCAATAAACAGATCGGTCCAGACGGTTTGAGGACAGGCGTAACCACACCACACGCGACCAAAAAGACTGGTAAAAAAGAAAAGGACAAGCCCGGCAACAATAAGAATACCGGTAATGTAGTAAACTTCCTGCGGCCAGAGTTCGATAAAAAAGAAATAAAAACGATTGCCCGGAAAATCAATAAGTACAGCTTGATCCGGGGCCCCGGGACCACGATCCCAGCGAATAAAAGGAACTAAATAATAAATTGAGAGCGTGATGATCATAATCAGCCATTTTAAACGGCGGAATTGACCAACTGCTCGTTTTGGAAATATGGGTTCACGTTTTTTATAGAGAGGACGGTTCTCTTTTTTGTTAACGGCCTCCACTTCAACAGTGGCTTCCTTAACGATCTGTTCCAGCTTGGTGCTCATGTTTACAGACGTTCTTTTCTGACGTTAAGTTGTTTTTTTATAGTACGGGAGAGACAAATCTCTCCCGTACACAGGCCTTAGTATTATTCACCGCCACCGAGGGAGTGAACATAAATGCTCAAGGCTTTAATCGTCACAGGATCCAAACGGGCTTCCCATGTTGGCATTACGCCTTTACGACCATACGCAATGGACTGCACTACGGTTTTTTTATCACCGCCGAAAAGCCACAGTTTATCAGACAGGTTCGGCGCCCCCATTTCACGATTACCGACGCCACCTGTTTCATGACAGGCGACACAGTTATCTTCAAAAATAGGCAACCCGCGCTGCGCTGCTTCACTATCACTTGATGTACCGGACAAAGATAAAACATATTCCGCAACGTCCGAAATTTCCTGTTTCTCCAGGATTTCATCTGCAAGGAACGCCGTCATATCGTTAAATCTGGTTTCATCATGTGTGGAACGAATACCATAGTTAATGGTGTAGTGGATATCTTCGAGTGATCCGCCCCATAACCAATGGTCATCATTTAGGTTCGGATAGCCCTTGGCCCCTTGAGCACCACTGCCGTGGCACCCGGCACAGTTATCGCCAAAAGCCGCCTGACCAGCTGCAAGTGCATACTGATTAAGGTTAGGATCTTTTGCGATATCCTCCAAACTGGATGCTACAATTTTTGCTTCGATATCAGCGCGACCGGCTTTAACTTCAGCTAGTTCATCCATAACCGTTTGGCGTTGAGAATACCCCAAAACACCCCTGGTGTAATCACTGATACCCGGCCAGGCGGGCATTGCGATCCAATAACCAATGGACCAAATTACAGATGCGTACAAGACCCACAGCCACCAACGGGGAAGGGGATTGTTCAGCTCTTCAATGCCGTCCCATTCATGACCAGTGGTATCGACACCAGAGATCTCGTCTTTTCTTGGATTTCCTGCCATGACTAGTCATCCTCTAATGGAATTTGAGCGGCGTGATCAAACTTGCTTTTGTTCTTGGGCCAAAGCGCATAAATAACGCCGCCTAAAAACATCACAACCAGATACACTAGCCCCCAAGTTTGCGAAAAAGTAGAAACGTCGTTGTATTCCATAACTATCTCCTTATCGCAGTTCCGGACCTTCAGCCTTGTAGGCTGAGAAATCCACGAGGGTGCCAAGCATTTGCAGGTAGGCAATCAAAGCATCCATCTCTGTAATCACTTTGGCATTATCGTCAAAGTTACGAACCTGTGCTTTGGGGTAACGGGCAAGTAATCCATCGGTATCACCATCTGGATCGACCTGGGCACGCAAGTCTTCTTCAGCCAACTCAATCATCTCATCTGTATAAGGAACACCAACCATACGGTTTGCTTCCAGATGTTCTTTAATATCGTTGAAACGAAGAGGTGCATCCAAAAGGAAAGGATACCCTGGCATTACAGATTCAGGAACAATACCACGTGGATTGACCATGTGTTCCTTATGCCATTCATCAGAATATTTACCGCCAACACGTGCTAAATCAGGACCAGTACGTTTTGATCCCCATTGGAAGGGATGATCGTACATTGATTCTGCCGCAAGAGAGTAGGGGCCATAACGCTCGACCTCATCACGCAAAGAACGGATCATTTGCGAATGACAGTTATAACAGCCCTCACGGATGTAAATATTACGCCCGGCCAACTCCAGCGGGGAATAAGGGCGCATGCCTTTTACTTTCTCGATTGTACTTTCAAGAAAGAAAAGTGGTGCGATTTCAATAAGACCGCCGATTGAGACAACAATCAGGATCCCGATCAATAGTACGATTGAGTTTTTCTCAAATACGTCATGTTTAATCATGATCTTAAAACCTCCTTATTCTGCAGCTACTGGGCTAGGAACAGCTTCGGGAGCAAGTGAACGACTTTCCGTTCTCACATCTCCACGGGCTGTCCGCCATAGGTTATAAGCCATGATCAGAGAACCGATCACAAAGAAGGCACCACCGATCGCACGGATCCAATAGAAAGGATTCATCGCTTCGACAGTTTCCACGAAAGAATATTCCAGGAAGCCAAGGTCATCATACGCACGCCACATTAGGCCCTGTAGAATACCGGATACCCACATGGACGTGATGTAAAGCAGGATGCCAAAGGTAGAGATCCAGAAGTGGTAGCTCACCAGCTTCAAGGAATAGAGCTGTGTTCTGTTCCAAAGCCATGGAACAAGACAGTAAAGTGCTCCAAAGCTGACATAGGCAACCCAACCCAATGCACCAGAGTGAACGTGTCCAACAGTCCAATCCGTATAGTGGCTAAGTGAATTCACAGCTTTGATAGACATCACAGGACCTTCGAAGGTACTCATGCCATAGAAAGCAATAGACACAACAAGCATACGTAAAACAGGATCAGTACGAAGCTTGTCCCATGCACCTGATAACGTCATAAGGCCGTTGATCATGCCACCCCATGACGGCATCCAGAGCATAATTGAGAAGGTCATCCCCAAAGTCTGGGCCCAATCAGGGAGCGCCGTATAGTGCAAGTGGTGAGGTCCGGCCCAGATATACATAAAGATCAAAGACCAGAAGTGAACGATTGAAAGGCGATAGGAATAAACCGGACGGTTCGCTCTTTTGGGAACGAAATAATACATAATCGCCAAGAAGCCAGCCGTCAGGAAGAAGCCAACAGCGTTATGACCATACCACCATTGTGTCAGAGCATCCTGAACACCGGCAAACAGGATATAACTTTTTGAACTTGTCCATGAAACCGGTACTGTCAGGTTATTGACGATATGCAACATGGCTACGGTTACGATAAAGGCCAGATAGAACCAGTTGGCAACGTAAATATGTGGTTCACGACGCTTCCAGAGTGTTCCCAAGAACACAAGCAGATATACGACCCATACAATCGTTAGCCAAATATCTGTATACCACTCTGGCTCAGCATATTCTTTACCCTGTGTTGCGCCCATTAAATAACCGGTCGCAGCAACAACGATGAAAAGCTGATACCCCCAGAATACAAACCATGATGAGAAAACACCGGGAAGGCGGGCTTTACAGGTTCTCTGTACAACATAAAAAGATGTCGCCAAAAGAACGTTGCCACCAAAAGCAAAAATAACCGCTGATGTGTGAAGAGGACGCAATCGACCAAAATTGATAAAGGATGTATCAAAGTTCAAGTCTGGATACGCCAACTGAAAAGCAATTGTATCACCAGCAATAAAGCCGGCAATCCCCCAAAAGACAGAGGCAATAACCCCCGCCTTAACAACTTTGAGGTCGTATTCAATTGGTGCGTCTGCTGATTGTGTTGCAAGGCTTTCTGACGTGTCAAAATAAGCCTTAATAATACCAAAAATCCCAAGTAAGAATGCACCTGCAAAGACATATGCATGTACAGACATTACCGGATCTTCGGTTCGCGCGGCGGTTAATGTGGCGTAAAACGTGCCAATCACCAATGCCGCAGCTATTACCCATCCGTCGAGGGGCATTTTCGCTTTTGCGGTAGTTTCCCGAGTCATTCCTGAAGTCGCCTTTTATCGTAAAAAACGTGATAACACTGTAAGATAGAACACCTCACAGTACCCCGTAACCTACCTCTCAAGTACAAAAGAGCATTGATCTAGGTCAATGATACGGGTTGACGCACCCCAAAATAACAAACGTGAATTTGTTTTATGGCTTAGTGTTGAGTCGTTGGATTTTCGTTTATTTTTTTACAAAGCCTGACTGCGTCACAAACATACCCTTTGTTGATAAGCTGGTTCGGAATAGACTTAGTATAACCATTTTCTGGAATAATTGTATTCCGAATATCAATCGTTAAGTGTATCGCCTGGCATCCGCGCTCAGAAGCCTGACCTTCTAACCACTCCAACAGCGTTTCTGAAATGTCATTTCGCCCAAGCATATCTGCAGTAACATAGTTAGAGACATCCATAACTATCTGATGCGTAACATCTTCTACAACTTTATAGCAGAGAACCCCCATATAATATCCAGCAGTATTCTTGACCGTAATAATGCCACATTCTCGACTGTCACGACCTGTAAAACTATCGACATAATCCATCCATTGATCAGTCGTAATATCACTTTTTAGCGTTTGTATCAGTGGCAACACCTGCACAGTGTTCGACTGATTTAATGGTTTGATCGCAAATTGCACGGCTATATAAATCCACATATGACTTTGTTGATTTTATTGAAGTCCCGTTCAAAGGATAAGTCTTTGATGTAGGTCAATATGACGCACAGAAATAACCAATAGAAATTATTTGTTGCGTGTTTCTTTAACGCCCTTGTAGTAGTATCAATATATTACTAAAAATCAGCTATATAAAAAACTCTGTCGGGAATGATAAACGAATGAGAAGTGGTTCACACTTTGCCCAAACGGCCTCTTCCAATCCTTTGGTGAACTCTCCTTGTGAAAAATGCAACGTTGCAGAAATGAGTCTTTGTCATGCTCTTTCTTGTGATGACCTGCGCAAATTGTCTTCAATCTCAACAGGGGTTGAAGTCGGCAAAGGTGTCACGATCATTAACGAAATGGATTCTGCTGATTTTTTGTTTAATGTGACAGGTGGTTCCATCAAGCTGTACAAACTGTTGCCTGATGGTCGCCGTCAAATGACCGGATTTCTCTTTCCTGGCGACTTTCTTGGTATTGCAATGAACGATTGTTATGCCTATTCAGCAGAAGCTCTTGAAGATTGCAAACTCTGCAGATTTCCCCGCGCCAGGCTCGAAGAACTTTTAAAAGAAATTCCAGATCTGGAAAATAGACTTCTCAACATGGTTTCAAACGAGCTGGTTTTAGCTCAGGATCAGATGTTGTTGCTTGGCAGGAAAACGGCCATTGAAAAGGTCAGTAGCTTCCTGCTGTCTCTTTCAAAGCGCACCAAAAGCAAAACAGGCGCAGGAAATGTTATTTCCTTACCCATGGGACGCTCTGACATTGGTGATTATCTGGGCCTGACAACAGAAACAGTTAGTCGAACACTGACCAATCTGAAGAAAAAAGGGATCGTTTCCATTCCGACAAACGGTCGGTTGGAAATTAACGACATAGAAGAGCTAACTGACCTTGCCGAGGGTATGGACTGATTTATGGACTGATTGGAAATACCATTCAATGTGCTTGGTCTTTAAATAAATCATCTATTCCCTATATCTATTGTAGTCATCTTCCTGTATTAACCCTGTAATAATCTATACCAATCTAACTGGCTGTAACTATCTAACTGGCTTTGGGAAAAGGGGTCTGTACGCTGCCACGGAGAGCGATCTCAGGGCGCGATTGGACGCACTTCCCAAAGCGAGCCGCTTATCACGCAACATGTAAGTCGTGATCCGGAACCTGGCAATAGTGTTCCGGGAGGGTGCACTTCATTGTGCATCCTCGGCGGGCTTGCTTGTTCCTTTCAAGTTTGACTTTTCATGATGCTTTTGTTCCCTTAACCTAACGTCTTCAAACATTCAGTTTGCGTAACTCTTGGTTATTCATACTCACTTTAAACCAAACGACGGATATAAAAATGGCAAGTCCACAGCTAAAAAATAAACTTGGCGATCATCATCCTGTTTTTGGGTGCTGGATTGATATGTTTAGCCCAATCGCTACCGAGATTATTGCACAGGCTGGGAATGATTGCTTAATGATTGATCTTGAGCACGGCCCCGGTTCCGTGATGGATGCGATTACCCAGATGCAGGCTGCCAAAGCTTATGGCCCCAAAGTTTATGTCCGGGTTTCAAGTAATTCCAATGCAAAGATCAAACGCGTTCTGGATGCAGGTGCCGATGGAGTCATGGTGCCATCTGTATCCACTAAAGAAGAAGCAGAGTACGCTGTTGAGGCATCACATTATGCACCCAAAGGCAAAAGAGGGGTTGCGTCAACGATAGTTAGAGGCGCCGATTATGGCGTTAACTCTCAAAGTTATTTGAAAAATTTTAACGATCAGGTGCTTTTGATTTGTCAGATTGAAGATGCTGAAGGTGTCGAAAACGCGAAAGAAATTGCCAACACCGATGGTGTGGATATGATCTTTATCGGACCTTCTGATCTTTCAGCCGACCTTGGTTACCCGGGGGAGCCAGATCATCCCGCTGTTCTCGAAGCGATCTTTATAGTTGAAGAGATTGTCAAAGATGCGGGCAAACTACTCGGTGCTATTCCAACACCGGAGCGAAGTGCCGAAGCTCTTTTTAAATCCGGTTATGACATGGTTCTTGATGGTAGTGATATTGGCTTTGTCGTCAAAGGTGCCCGAGAAAAGGTTGCGCAGCTTAAGGGGACACTGGGTATCTAAATACTCAAAGCTCTACCTGGCTTTATAACTTAACAGCAGCGCAATACTGTTTCTTTCGTTTGAAGGATTCACAGGCTTTATTGGCATCAGCCCTATTGCCAAAGGCTGCACCCAAAACACGATAAAATGTACCTTTTCCTGTTATTTTGACGGGCTTTAGCTGCAAGCTTAATCCGTTGGTTTCTTTGGGGAAGACACTCTTTAATTCGGCCCATTCTTTTTCAGCACTTGCCTTGCTTTTATTGGAAGACAAATGAACAGCATATTTACCCGTGGTTTTGATAACAGGTGGTTGAGCGATTTTTTCTGAATTCTTTAAGGGGGCAGGGGTAATCTTTTGCCCCTTTGGGGCAACGCTATTGGCATCATCAGCATCAAGTGCTGTCGTTTTTATTTGATCACCATCAACTTTTTTCGGGCTATCAGTTTCTTCAGGATCGCCGTCTTTTTCAGCAAGCGAATCAAGTGCTTCTTTCGTGGAATTTGCCGCCTTTTTGGAACCCTTCTTGATATCTTCCCACAGATCAACGCCCCAGCCTTTTGTATCATCATAGACACTTTCACAACCACTCAGGATCAGAGATGAACAAAGGATAACAACAAACAAAGAACTATAACGTCGTATTGACATAGGGCGAGCACCAAAAAAGGTTAGATGTAGATTACATCTAACCTTAAATAGTACATATTTATAAAAAGATAATTAATTCTATGACTTATTCGCGCTCTTGTTCTAAAAACTAAGGCTTTGGATGATGTTTTTCAATAAAGTCATTGATGACAACAGAAACACTTTCACGCCACTTGCGACCATTAAAGATACCATAATGCCCGACACCGGCTTCAACGTGATTTTTGTGTTTGCTTTTAGCAAGGGAGCTGCACATTTCATGCGCGGCCTCGGTTTGCCCTGGTGCAGAGATATCATCCAACTCGCCCTCGACAGTCAGAAGCGCGGTTTTTTTGATTTTTGACGGATCAATTAACTGCCCTTTCCAGGTCATCGTGCCATTGGGAAGGCTTCTTTCCTGAAAGATGTGCTCAATTGTATCCAGATAGAATTCAGCCGTGACATCCATCACTGAAAGATATTCATCATAAAACTTATTATGACTTTCTGCTGAATCCCCATCACCTTTTACAAGGTTGTTAAAGTGCTGCATATGGGCATCAACGTGGCGCATGGAATTCATGGATATAAATGCAGCCAACTGCAGAAACCCCGGATAAACGCGACGCCCTGATCCTTCGTATTGAAGAGGAACCGTTGCAGTCAGGTTATCCTTGAACCAGGAAAGGGACTTACTATCCGCCAGTTTTGTGACCTCGGTTTCTGCAGCCCCGGGATCAATCGGGCCTCCCATCAGGGTCATGGTACTTGGTTGAGCCGAATCATCATTTGCCGCCAAGATCGAAACCGCAGCAAGAACCAGTGGGGCAGGTTGACACACGGCAATGACATGCAGGTCCGGGCCTAGCAGTTTCATGTAGTCAACAAGATATTCGATATACTCATCCAGCCCAAATTCACCATCAGACGCAGGCACCTTACTGGCATCCGTCCAATCCGTGACATAGACTTCATGATGCTCCACAAGGGTCTTTACCGTCCCGCGTAATAAAGTGGCAAAGTGACCTGACATCGGGGAGACGAGCAATATCTTTTTCGGGGACTTTGCAAGGTCACACTTAAAACGGATGAGATCACCAAAAGGTCTGTGATCAATTCTGGCAAGATCAATAGGATGTATTCCGTCTTCACGGTGAATAGCCTGAAAGCCCCACTCGGGCTTTCCTCGATGCCGAATAACACCTTCGATAACATCGGCACTCGCTGCCATTATTTTTCCCATGTAGGTTTGGGAAAAGGGGAACAGAGGGTTGTTGAAATAGGTTTTTGTGAGCTGCGTCATGGCGCGCATTGGTCCCAACGCTGCGCTTTGCATATCAAAGTATGTATATAACACGTCATCTACCCCTAACAAATGAAGCAGCTTTATTTGTTTAAAAGCTGCAAATGACCTTCTGTTCAAACGAAATTCCGACCAAAAGAAAACCTATAATCAATATTGGTTGTCTTGCAGGACGGTCGTCAGTCGGATCTAAATTAGTCAAAATTATATTATTGTGCACCGCACAATTAACTCAAAAGCTAAGCATCTTTGACTAAACAGTCAATGATTGTCTGACTTTTCACAGAGGTTTCATGAAAGCGTCAATTAAAAAAACAAAGCAAAATTGCTTTAAGACGCCGAAACACGACCAGAAGATCGGGGAGATGGATGAGGGGTGGAGGCACAAAAATCTCTCCCCTTTTTTGTCAGCTTGCAAACAATCCAGTCGGGCTTCAGGGCATTACTGAACCACGGCTCAGCCCATCCGTGATCAATACAGGCTTTTATCAAGCGAACATCATAGTGTTGACCGTGTTCATCAAAAAGGGGCAGTTTTCCACCCGCTTGATCAAGGCCGCGTTGAAGCCATTCAAGTTGTTTGGAATTTGGTTTTTTGGATTGTTTTTTCTTCTCGGGCATAATCGCAATTCTATCACAAACCGGATAAAATTGCCAAAGATCTTAAGAGCTTGGGTTAAGCGCCAAGTGAAACAGAGGTATTGCCTTTGGGTTGCAAAAGCCGCTTGACGATTTCTCTGTACTCGACGTCCCAAACCAGACGATCAACATCAATATCGTCATTCTTGTCGACATGTGATGACATTGACATCTTGGCCCGCATATCTGTGCGATATATTCTATTAAAGTTTCCCATGACTTTAATATAAGGAAAAAAACAAAGCCGTGGTGGGGCAAAAAAGTGGTAAGAATGTGAACAGAATGGATAACGAGACATCAACATGGCAAGGCATTGTCTTATTATTAATTAAAAACAATACCTTACCATGGTTAATTAACGTTAATATCTATATCACATTCAGCTCTTTGACAGGCGTTTTATTTATAATTCTTTCCATACCAAAGATGGACAGATCCAGACTCCGGTATTTTCCGTAAATAATCAATTCTGACAACGCCCGACCGACCGCAGGTGCCTGTTGCAGACCATGCCCGCTAAAGCCGTTGGCAAAATATAGATTACCCACATCAGGGTGCGTTCCCAGCACGACGTTTTGATCCAACAGGTTGTATGCATAGTGTCCGGCCCATGCATTGATCTGTTTGATTGATTCAAAGGCCGTGACCCGATTGGCAAGGGTGGGCCAGATATGCTCGTCAAAAAGATTGTAATCCACGTGATAATCAAAACACTCGGGGTCATGGCCATCCAGCGGAGAGGTGCCACAGATAAAGTGTTCGCCCTCTGGCCTGAAATAAACCCCGTTGATATCGACCACAAGCGGGCTGTTGGTTATTTCTTCGCGGCAGTTAAAGACAAAGACACATCGCTTGCGGCTTTCAATCGGAATATCTATGCCAGCCATAGCGGCAATCCGAGACGCCATAGGCCCCGCAGCATTAATAAAGTGTTCGCCCGAAATTTTTTCACCCGAAACACTTTCAGGCGTTTTCAGTTCTGCCGCGATAATCTCATCACCTGATTTCACAAAACCGGTAACTTCGCCGTCTTTATATATAACGCCCAGCTCTTTGTTTTTTGCCCTGAACAATTGCAACAGGCTATAGGCATCAAACCAGCCTTCACCTGATAGCCCCAAAGACCCCAAAGCAATATCATCACAGTTCATCCAGGGAAAACGTTCTTCTAAAAGGGCAGGGGTTAAAAGCGAGATATCAGCCCCGAGTTCCTTTTGTATCCAGTTGTTATTTTGAAGTGTTTCCTGCCCCTTATCACTGGCAAGAAGTAAATACCCCTTTTCCTGCAGGCCGATATCCAGTGAGTTTGTGGGCTGTTGCTCTGTGTTTAATGCCAGATGTTCAGAAAGGTTACGCAGGAAACCTATACCAAAGAGGGATATATTAATGTTCTCAGGCGTAGAAAATTGCTGTCGAATTGACGCCGCAGACAAGGTTGTTGATGATCCTTGATAGCTATTGTCCTTTTCTATGACGGTAATCTTCCCGCTAAATGTCGTATCCCTTGCCAGAAAGAAAGCTGCGGCACTTCCGATAATGCCTCCACCAATAATAACGACATCTGATGTCTTGGTCATACATACTCCATATTTATATTATATACGAAGTCGCATCTTTACGCGTGGTTCTCATGCAGACAACAGATTTGTTTCTTCCCCGGAAAAATTTATTTGGGGATAAAAAAGTTGAAATTTATGGGGTACCATATTACCGCAATCTTAACTTGTTGTTTTTATTGATAAAATAAAATTCTTCTGAAATATTTTTGTTTGACAGCTGTTATTCACTGTATTAGAACCCACCAACGCAAGAGCACTAAGGTGTGTCTTGCCCCTTATACAACAGTATGCAATGGCTCTGTTAAATGAAAACTTATTCTGCTAAACCCGCAGATATCGAGAAAAAGTGGTTCGTGATCGATGCTGAAGGCATTGTTCTCGGTCGCTTGGCTGTCGAAGTCGCAAATATCCTGCGCGGTAAAAACAAAGTAACATTCACACCACACATGGATTGTGGTGATAATGTTATCATCATCAATGCCGAGAAAGTCGCCCTTACAGGTAACAAATTGGCTGACAAAAAGTACTACTGGCATACTGGCCACCCTGGCGGTATCAAAGAACGTACAGCTGGTCAGATCCTGGACGGTCGCTTCCCTGAGCGTGTTGTTCAAAAAGCTATCGAACGTATGGTTCCTAAAGGTCCTCTCGGTCGTCAGCAAATGCGCAACCTTCGCGTTGTTGTTGGTCCTGACCACAATCATGAAGCTCAGCAGCCAGAAGTTCTGGATTTTGCTTCTAAAAACACCAAGAACAAGAGGAGCCAGTAACAATGGCTGAAGAAACCCTCAACTCTTTGAGTGATCTTGGCGGTGCAGCACCTGCAGTCGAAGATACAACCGCAGTTGTTGCCGAGCCAAAACTAGACGCACAAGGTCGTGCTTATGCTACTGGTAAGCGTAAAGACGCCATTGCTCGCGTATGGATCAAGCCAGGTACTGGTAAAATCACCGTAAACGGTCGCGAACAGGAAGTTTACTTCGCGCGTCCAGTTCTACGTATGATGATCGCACAGCCTTTCGAGACTGTTGAGCGCTCTGGTCAGTTCGACGTAGTTTGCACAGTTAAAGGCGGTGGTCTTTCTGGTCAAGCTGGTGCTGTTCGTCACGGTATCTCAAAAGCTCTTACTTACTTCGAGCCAGGCCTTCGTCCTGCGCTTAAAGCACGCGGCTTCCTTACACGTGATGCCCGTGTTGTTGAACGTAAGAAATACGGTAAGGCGAAAGCCCGTCGTAGCTTCCAGTTCTCCAAGCGTTAAGCTTCGAAGAACAGAAGTTCAGAAATTCGAAAAGGGCTGCCAAAATGGCGGCCCTTTTTGTTATTCACATCCCGTCCTGAAATAAGTTTACATATTGGAGACTTATGATTCGCCTACTAATAAGCTGCCCGTAATTCATTACATATCTGATCAAACTCAGCATAATAATTACGGCAAAATGCGTTACGATCTAATTCGGCAAGAGCAAGAAACGTACTAGAGCGCCATTTATTTTTTTGGAAAATATCAATCAACTGATTAACAGCCTGTGGATAGATATCCTCTATCTCTTCTAGGCTACCAGAGTTTCTGACAGAATAATCGAGAACCCAGAAGCAATAAATAGCCATTTCAATTTCAGAAAGGCTTTCAGTCCCTTCACTCGTTTTCTTTTGAATTACGTGATCGCCAACCTCAATCAACCAAGAATCATTATCTAAGACCATTAAGTCTCTTTCCTTATAAGAAGTGATATAGTTCATATATTCCACTTTTTTCATAAAAACAAAAACCATAATTAAAAGCACACAAGTATATCACCATGGCTTTGTTCCAGCCGATTACACCAAGTTTGAAAAGGTAAAAACATAAAGCTAAACGGTGATCATGATGTGTTTGGTGATGGTACCGTGGTTATTCTCTCCACACCTAGACATAGGTCCCATTATCATTTCCGGAAATCTGTATCACTTTCAGGAAAATAGAGAAAATTACGGCCTACCGATCTGGAATGATAAAAAAAGCAGCATCCGTTCCTTTGTACGCATTGATAATATTCTCGATAGAACAGGGGCCACACTGTGGATTGAGCACGACAAACCACAGTGTGATAGCCTTAAAAAAATCACCACAGTTTTACCAATAGAACTTAAACGGAAACTTCCTATCCGAAAATTTCCAGAACAGAACTCCATGAGCGGTAATTATTTGCCGCTTTAGGGGGGGGAGGTTTAAAATAAAAGTAAATAGAGGGCGACCGCTGCCAAGCCTGTTCCCATAAAGATATTGAACAGGCGCAGGTGCTTTTCCGTTTGAACCAGAATTTTAGCTTGTTTTCCAACGACAGCCCACGTGCCCACCCCAATAAAACAAATCACAAAATATAACGCGCAGAAGAGAAAAAGGCTTGAGACATCGCCCTTTGCGGTAAAGGCGGTCACACCAGAGATAGAGGCAATCCAGGCTTTCGGGTTTAAAATATTGAGCAGCATCCCTTGATAAAATCCGGGTTCTGATCTTTCTTCAAGTGAGATTGTCCCCGTGGAAAAAGCGATCTTATACGCCATATAAAGCATAAATGCCGCGCCCACATAACCAATTACCTGCATAGTTTGCGGGAATAGCATTATAAGCTCTGCCGCACCCAAACCAATTGCAAAAAGTAACAAGGTAAAGCCAATCGTTGCCCCGGCAACAAAGGGAATGGTTCGGTAAACACCATGGTTCAGACCAGATGTCATGGTAATAACATTCACTGGCCCCGGTGAAATCGACATGGTCAGGGCATAGGTACACATTGCAATGATAATAGACATAAGCTCAAAATACTCCTTAATTCAGAAACTATACTCCTGTCATTCAAGGAGCACTATGTGCCGCAGTTAAACTTAACTGTTCGATATTTTTATGTAATGAGCAGTTAACGTGTTTTTGCTAGAAAGAAATCGCTCCGACTAACGGGCAATACCTGTGGATAACGACAAGTATCCCCGTCAGCAAAAAACGTAATCTAATCGACAATATAGGTCTGTCCTGTCTGTATGCCTTCCACAGACTTGCTATAAGCCAACGCGGCTAAATCCGCATCAACCGGGGCATAACCTCTGAAGTAGGGGCCATAGCTATCCATTGCTTCTGTGATGACCGTAGGACTGACAGAGTTGATACGAACTCTGTTTGGCATTTCCATCGCGGCGGCCATTACGAAGCTATCGATTGCGCCATTGACCATTGCCGCTGAACTGCCCAAACGAATGGGGTCGCGGTTCAGGATGCCGGTACTCAAGGTGAAAGAACCTTCTGGTGAAATGTAATCACGCCCAATCAGGACAAGATTGACCTGGCCCATCAATTTGTTTTTGATGCCGACCATATACTCTTCTTCGTTCATTTCCATAAATTCGCCAAAATGAACAGAGCCCGTTGTGGAAACCAGCGCATCAAAGCTTCCAACCGAGGACAAAGCAGTTTTGATGGTTTCTTTATCGGTGATATCAATCCGTAGATCACCCGTGGAACGACCTGCCGTTATCACTTCGTGACGAACAGACAGTTCTTTGTGTACGGCTTTACCAATTGTACCGCTTGCGCCGACTAAAACTATTTTCATGGTAATCTCCTTGTAAAATCAAATTACTTCTGGATAAACCCAGATCATTTTTGGAATAAATCATTCACTGCTGGTAAATATATTGTTTTTATTTAAAATGATAATACCGACAATTATGAACATATTGTTTTCATATGAATGCTAATTATCATCACTTAGAAGCCATGGCGGTTTTTGCTATTGTCGTGGAAGAGGGTAGTTTCACCCGCGCAGCAACGCGCCTTGATTATTCAAAAGCCCATGTCAGCCAGCTTGTTTCCCGGCTGGAAAAACACTTTAACACTCAATTGCTGTTCAGAACGACCCGCAAACTGGATCTCACTGAAGCGGGAAGCGTCTTTTACGATCACTGTAAAGCAATAGCAGGCAGTTTAGAAAAGGCCCAAAAGGATCTTGAAGCCATAAAGGGGACAGTCTCAGGCTCTATTCGTTTATCAGCCCCCATTTCATTCGGTGAAGCTTTTTTGAGCGACATCACACTGGGATTTAATGCTATTTATCCAGACATAAAGTTTGAACTGGAACTTGATAATAAAATCAAAGATCTGCAATCAGAAAATATTGATTTGGCTTTTCGTGCCACGACACAGATGGAAGACAATCTGGTACCGATTAAGGTGGGTAACTGGACAGAATATATCTGCGCATCGCCTCGGTATCTGGCAAACAAGCCCGCTATCACAAAACCTCAGGATTTGTTGGCACACCAGTTGTTGTTAAATGCGAGAAAGCTAGAGCCAACATTATGGCATTTTCAAAATGAAACAGAATCTCATCGTGTTTCCATAGAAGCAAAGCTCTGTGTTCATCACTTTCCCATGCTCAAGAAAGCCATTTTATCCGGTGGCGGGATTGGCAAACTCCCGTCTTATCTGGCAGAGGAAGAAATTTCCGAAGGAAAACTGGTACGTCTTTTGCCATCATACCACACCAAAATTCACCCAATTTTTATTGTCTATCCCTATCAGACACACCTGCCAATCAAGGTCAGAAAATTTATCGATTTTGTAAAAAGCTGGTTTTCTGAACGGGATCACTTTTTGAAATAGCCCAGATAAGAAAGCAGCAAGAGAAGGGCATGTCCCCATCTCTTGCTGTGACACTTATTAATCAGCTTTCTTTTACCTTTGCCCGTGATGGAAAGACCTTCCAGCCCAGGTTCACGGCTGCAGCACTAACCAGAATAAACACAATACCGGTGAACTGAAGAGTACTCAGTTTTTGATCGTAGAAGATATAATCAACGCCCAAGGCAACGACCGGATAGATAAAGGACAAAACAGCAATAACCGGTGTTTGTAACTTCTGGAACGCGGAATAAAGGATGATATACATAAAACAGGTATTGATCAGACCAAGCGCAAGCAGGTAGCCCCAAACCTTGGTATCAGAAAGTGTTGGCGCGGTTGAGAAGTCAACCAAGGGGCTCAACATCACAATACCCAAAGTCACCTGAATAAAGGCAATCAGATGTGGGCGCATTCCGGTTAACCGCTTGGTGATGATTGTCGTAATTGTGTAGAGAATGGCAGCACCCAAGGCAAAACCTGCGCCTTCAATCATTGAGGTGTCCCCCTGAAAACTGTTTGCGTCCAGTTCAATAACAAAGATCAGGCCAAGGAAAGCGAGAATAAGCCAGACAAACTTGTGAAAGCTGAACGCTTCCCCCAGGAACAACGCACCAAAAAGAACAAGAAAGAAAGGCTGTGTGTGATAAATGGCTGTATTGATTGAAATAGGGGACAACTTAAAGGATGTGAAAAGCAGGATCCAGTTACAAACCAATGCAAAGCCGCTTAAAAGCGCAAGGGTTATATTCTTTTTGTTCAGCACATCGGCCGTAAAATAGCCTTTCCACCAGCAAAACAGACCAAGTCCGATTGCCCCGAAGACACATCTAAAAAATACGATGTTAAAAGGTGTCTGCCCGGATTCAAAAACAAACAAGCCGATAAAGCCGGAAAGGAACATCGCCAGAGACATTTGAGCGACACCAATATTCAAACGAAAAGCCGAGGCCATTTTATTAACTTTCATAAACGATAAATCAGATTTTTCCCGCTTTATCTCGCTATATGATAACAGAACAAGTATGCGGCGTTGTTTTCAATATGGGTTGCTATATAATTTCTGTAAAACAAGAAGATATTAGGCTGAGTAAGTTTTTCTAATGCTAAAACAACGTAAACTGCCACCATTGAATGCAGTCAAATCTTTCGAAGCCGCAGCCAGGACAGGAAGCGTTTCCCTTGCGGCCAACGAACTGTCCGTTTCTGCATCTGCCGTAAGTCAGCAAATCAAGGGACTGGAACAGTGGTTAGGTGTAAAGCTTCTTGATCGTGGTCCCAACAGTTTTTCCCTGACAGAAAAAGGGGAAAGCTATCTAAAACAACTCACCGTCATATTAGATAACCTCGATGACTTAACGGCAAGCCTTACAGGTAACGATAAGAAAAAGCTCCGTATTTCAACATTACAGTCATTCGCTGCTGAATGGCTTTTTCCACGCATAAAGAAATTCCGGGATGCTTACCCGGATATCCAGCTTGAACTTCTGACATCTGATTACCTTAGTGACCTCGCGCGGGAAAACATCGATCTGGCTATTCGCTACGGACCGGGAAGCTATAAAGGCGTTGTTGAAGAAAAACTTATGGACGAAATGATCGGTCCTGCCTGTCATCCTGATTTAATGACGAGGGATAAAAAACTCTCTGACTATACGCTTTTAAAAGATTCCGGCGGGCCAGAGGGAATAAAGCTTTCTCTGGAAAGATGGCTAAATCAAACAACTGGAAACCTTGATAAAGAAGGTGACAGTCTTGCCTTTAGTGATACACACCTTTTGATTGGCGCTGCACGACAGGGGCAGGGGATAATGCTGGGTCGATCGGTTCTGATTGCAGATGACTTTGTGTCAGGAAATCTTGTTCCTGCAATGACAGACTGGAAACAATCCCCCTTTAGCTATTACCTCGTGCATTCAGAATTACGGGAACCCTCACAATCAGCAAAAACCTTTCGCAGATGGTTGCGTACAGAAATCCAAACCTTTGAAGCCGCCCTTCCTGCTGTCTTGAAAGTAACCTGAGCAGACTATTGGCTTAATATATGCATGTAAAAACACAGCTTCTTTGCTCACATAATTGAATAGGCCAAAAGGTATATGAGCCAATAAGGAATATGAAAATGACTTACAAAGCCATCCTGTTGCTGCTTTCTTTTTCTTTAGCAAGTTGCGTCACAACACCGGCTGTCGATGACACAAAAACCTATTACAATGATCAAGAACTTATCGCCGCCGGAGCAACACAGTTAATGGGCTCTGATATTGTCGGGGCGTTTGCTGGAAATACCCTATACGGCAAGTATGTGGATCATACAAAATCAGAACAAGACCCCAACGCAAATCGTTGGGTAGAGTTTATCTCAGGAGATGGTCGTGTCGCCTATTACGATTTCACCCAGCTTGTTCAAGGCACCTGGCAAATACGAACCAACCTGATCTGCTTTAACTATCAGTTTGAGATCCCTCAGCCCGAAAACTGTTTTGTTGTCTATGGTTTGGGAGACCGACACTTCTTTATCTCAACCCGCCAACAGACAACGGGGGATGTAGTAACAACTGTTCTGGGGCGAAAAAACGGCAACGCAGCAGGGTTAGAGCTGAAATAACATATTTGGCTTTTTCAAATGATGACAAGAAGCCAACTTTAGCCATGACTTAATAAACTCGCCTAAAGTTAGCTGGTCGATATTCCCAAGCGCCCCCTACAGCTGTTGTGTTCTATCACTTACTTAGCATGCATACGAATATCCAAGTTTCTGTATTGAAATACAAAAAATAATGTGTAGTTATAGGGCACGTATTATTACTTTTTGAGGTTAATCCAATGTCGACAGGCAAAAGAATTTTTATTGATGGCGAAGCTGGCACTACTGGCCTGCAGGTCCGTCAACGCCTGGAAAATCGGCAAGACCTTGAAATAATATCGATTGCACCTGAATTGCGGAAAGACGCAGCGGCAAGAAAAGAGCTCTTAAACTCTGCAGATCTTGTCATTCTGTGTCTGCCGGATGCCGCAGCGATAGAGGCCGTGTCTCTGGTTGAAAATCCTGAAGTACGCATTATTGATGCCTCAACCGCTTATCGGGTTGATCCAGACTGGACTTATGGTTTCCCGGAAATGACCGAAGGCCATCGGGAAAAGATTGCTAACTCCAAACGCGTGAGTAATCCGGGCTGTTACCCAACCGGTGCCATTGCCTTGCTGCGGCCTTTGATTGAACGAAACATTGTATCCAAGGATACCTTGATCAACGTACAGGGTGTTTCCGGCTACACAGGGGGTGGTAAAGCCCTTATCGAAATTCACGAAGGTGGCCAAGCCGAGCCTTTTGGTACCTATGGTCTTTCGTTGCAACACAAGCATGTGCCAGAGATGACGCAACACAATGGCTTAACGCATAAGCCATTATTCATGCCCTCTGTCGGTGACTACGCCCAGGGAATGCTGGTTTCAATTCCACTACACTATGCACAGATGAAAAATGGTGTAAGCGGTACCTTGTTACAGGAAAGCCTCGCAGAACACTATCAAGGCAGCCGTTTTGTTAAGGTCAAGAACCTGAACAATTCAGAAAATCTGGAGCGTTCCGCATTCCTAAGACCAGATGCTCTGAATGGCAGTAATGAACTTGAACTATTCGTTTTTGCAAATGATGCCACAGAGCAAGCACTTCTGATTGCACGCCTCGATAACCTCGGTAAAGGTGCATCAGGAGCTGCGGTACAGAACCTTAACTTGATGCTGGGCTTGGCAGAAGACGCTGGCCTTTAGGGGTTATGGATATATAGAGGTCGTTGACCTTTGAGTACCAACAGATTCAAGGCAATAAAAAAGGACGGGAAAACGTCCTTTTGTTTTTCCAAGTATAATTCTTAGCTCTTATCCAACCGGATACCATTGTTGGCAAAGGCGAGGGCCACGGGCTTCTTTGTTACCATTGATACCAAACTGCAGCATTTTCAGTGTTCTGTTCGCCAGTTCACGAATATGAGATTCAGGAACACCTGCGCGACTTAATTTAGAGCGGGACTTTTTTGCTCTTTCTTTATGAGCCGCAGACTTTTGAAGCTGGTTCACTTTGGTATAGGCTTTGGCAAGGCAAACTTGCTGTTGATACCAACGTGGTTCGTTAAACTGCGCGTAACTTGGTGTAGAAACAAAAAACGTACTAATGCCAATAGCGGCGACAAGTGCAAAAATAGCGATACATTTGGTGCCTTTAGGCATATTTTCTGCTCTCCAGAAAAGGTAAAAACTTCATCACGTGAACTTATATATGGTTTCCAGGTGATTTAAAAATGGTAAAGATGAGACAAAGAATTTTTTTTATATCGCACTTTTTTGTTTTTGTTAACTAAATATTTTACTCAAACGTCTCTAGAGAAAGCGAAAAATAACGTGTCTGGCATTATAAAATCCTACCGCGGCATATCCCCAAGAATTTCCAAGGATGCATTCATTGCAGAAAACGCAGTTATCATTGGAGATGTTGAAATCGGGGCAGGGACGTCCATTTGGTACAATTGCGTTCTGCGTGGTGATGTCAATTCCATTACCATTGGGGAAAACGCCAATATACAAGATGGAACAATCATACACGTCAACCACGACCGAACCGGGGGCGATTACAGAGAAACAGGTGGCGGTATTCCAACCCGCATCGGCAGTGGTGTTACTGTCGGTCACATGGCGTTGTTGCATGCTTGTGAAATAGAGGATGATGCCTTTATCGGCATGAGGTCCGTCGTCATGGACAAAGCTATTGTAGAGACGAATGCCATGGTTGCTGCCGGGGCGTTGGTTACCCCGGGTAAAGTTGTGCCAACAGGCGAACTCTGGTCCGGTTCACCCGCAAAAAAATTCCGTGATTTAAAACCAGCAGAACTCGAAGAAATAAAATACTCCGCAGCAAACTATATAAAACTAAGCGAAAGCTACTCGTGATAATTAAATGGGTTACTCGTGATAATTAAATGGAGAGTAGCTTTCGCTATGTGTTGCCAAAAACTACACCGACAAGAACCTGTAGGTGTTAGGCTGCAAAATAGATCCTATTGAACAATCAAATTATCATTATCCAGCAAAGAGTTAACCAGTTCCTGACTATCTGCATAGCCATTCAGTAAATCAATTCCTTCCAGTGCGATTGAAGCCGTTGCTTCCATTCCTTCACCAAACTGGTCAGGATCGACTTTGATCAAGGTATCACTGCCATCATAACTGACATCCAAATAATCATTCAAAAGTGCGGCTAGATCATCATTTTCTAACCCATTCCCCAAAGGAGCATTTTCGAATATATCTGTAAGATCAATCCTGTCACCTTCATTCGGATTAAAATCCGTTATGATATTATCAAACCCAAGGTCTTCTGTTGTGAAGACAAAAATATCACTGCCTTCACCACCGATGAGAATATCATCTCCGGCATTGCCAGTAAGGGTATCATTGCCATCACCCGCAATAATAATGTCGTTCTGATTTGATCCCATCAGATTGGTGCCTTCCTGGACCATAATCTTAACGGACGCACTTTCTGTCTGACCGTCGTTTGTCACTTCATACTCAAAAGAGGGCAAGTCACCGGAATCATCCAGAGAAAACAAAATACTTTCCGACTGGTCGTCGTGATTAACATCACCACCTTGTGCATTATCTGCATTGGTAATTTCATGACCCGATTTCAATCCATCATTCTCTAATAGAACACTATCGGGAATGACTATCTCATCAGTAATATTGGTGATGATTTTATCATCAGAAGCAATCCAGGTTTTACCAGCAATATTCAATACAGCCTGCGACGTATCGCCATCAAAGTCTTGAACCGTATACACAAAGCTTTCTGTGAATGCTTCTGTAAAAACTTCAACGTTGTAGAGGTATTCACCGGTCAATGTGTTGACTTCTAGCTTTGCATCTTTCTCAGTTAGAATAGTTATGATGTTATCATCTTCCTGACCATCATCATTATCATCCGTATAAGTCTGACCGTTATAAATAATGTCAGTAATGATCAGAGGTTCATCTGCACTTATAAGATCATTGTCGAAAAGATTACCATTTGCATTACCTCCATCTTGTTGATTATCAACCAGAGCAGCATTAAGGTCATCAAAACTGTTAATCAGAATAGGAGCATCTTCACCCTGTCCATCATCTACTTTCAGTATATGGTTAAGATCATTGCCAATTCCGATACCAACGACATCGATATTGTTATCGGTTAGATACGTATTCCAATCATCATATTGCTGATCAGAAGGTGTATTTCCATTGCCAAAGGGGTCGCCATCACTCAAGAAATAAATCCGATTGATCGCATTCGGATCAATATTAAAATCGCTCTGGATAACATTCAGAGCGTCAACATAATCTGTTGACCCGTTCTCATCAGCAAGCGAATCGATGAAATCTTCAAAGTCCGAGTAGTTGTCAAAAATTCCGTCAAATTCTGCATCTGCTGAGAATGTGAATATAGATACTTTGGTAACGCCATTATCAAAATACTGTTTAGCAGCATTCTTGACGGCATCTTTTTGCAACTCCCATTCTTCTTCATTAATGCTTCCGCTTTCATCCAAAGCAAACGCTATATTGTAATGGGTTTCACCATCCTGCATCAGAACATGATCTTCATCGTCAACTGCCGCAGGAATATCATCAACAACTTTAAGATCAATGAACCCTTCAACAGGATCATCATCGCCATCCGTTGCGGTGAATGGGATGGAAAGAGATAAAATGTTTTCACCAGCGATATCGGCATGATCCAAAGCTTTGATCAAGGTAAACTCAAAAGTACCTTCCTCTGAGTTAAAGCCAATGGTAAAGACAGCTTCCCCATTCGCGCTAGCAGTCAAAACACCTGTGTTGGCATCAAAACTGTAATCATCCAGATCAACACCACCGGATTTCAATCCCAGTTGAAGTAAATCGGCAAGCTGTTCATCCGATAGATAAACTGATCCTGCCTCATCGGTTCCAAAATTAACGTTCAAATCACCAGAAACAACCAAGCTTTCTTTTTCTGGGTCACTGCCATTTGGTAAATCATCCTCATCAACCACATGTGCAGCCATCAGACTGACACCATCAATGTAAGCACCAAGCGTGTTTTCCTGTCCTGTACCAAGGAATGTCAGATTGGTCGGCTCGCCTGTACCAGCCACCACGACGGTGACCTTTTGCCAACCACTACTAACATTGGAAGAATTCTTGACGATAACCTCTTGATCATCCCAAAGAACCTTGAAACTACTACTGTCAGATTGTCCATCATTAGGGCGAGGGGCGTACCAGAAGGTTAGAACATAATCTTCACCAACATTTGTACCATCGACTGTTTGTTGCAATGTAGCGTTACTGTCTGGTCCATTATGACCGTCAAGTTCAATTTTACTGCTACCTTCTTTCGGGGGTAGACCGCCAATGTTGCCTTTTTGGACTTCAAACTGATTGCCAGATCCATTGCTCCATCCCTCAATGGCATCAAAGGTACCCCAACCATTTCCATTCAACGGGTTTGTTTCAAAACTTCCATTGGTAATGAGTTCCTCATTTAGAACAGGTGTAAAACGTGGCGTATCATCCTCAATCGTAAAGACGCTGGTTTTATCATCAAACAACAGAATTTCTGCACTGCTTTCGGCTGTATCATCATCGCCATCGGTTACTTTTACCGTGAGCTTCAAACCAACGTCGATATCATCTTTGGTTAAAAGAGCAAGCACTTCGTCTGTATCTGTTGTATCCAGATGATCCAGTGCCATGTACTGCTCCAAGATTAAGTCTGCATTCTCAAGATCGTTCACATCATCCATAAAGATACGGAATGCGATACCTTCAAGAATATCATCTTGATCTGCGAATTGATCAAACCGTCCGACAATTTGTCCATTTTCCAGGAAGAGGAAAATTGTCGTCCCCTCATAATCTGGTCCGCTCGTGCCCTGAGTGACAGAAAGCATGGTTTCGATGCCTTTGGCCAACGTCGGGTCACCAACCAAATCCTCTGTCAAACCGCCCAGTGTCAGTTCGAAAATATGCTCAACAGTTGCGCCTTCTTCATCTGCGCCAACATTGACGTTAATATTGAACAGGCCCCCTAATATCCCAGTATCTTCCAGGGTTGAAATACGCCCAATAGGATGAACTCCAGTAGGGTCTGAAAAAATGTTAGGGACGACATTATCGTCAGTTGCGTTTAAATCACCGGGTACGTCGTATAAAGTTTCGTCCATATTCGGGAACGAAACACCGAGCGAACTACCATTTGCATCGACATTATTTTCCACTTCGACAAATGGACCATCGTCTGCAAAATAAAGGTTTAGTGTGCCAGGATCACTGACATCGCCCTCATCGTCAACAACGACAAATTCGAGATCCAGACGAATGTGTTCAAAATCAATCCATGGATTAGGATGATCTAATGAAACAAACTGTTCCAGATAAACTTCGACAGCGTTTAGACCATTGTTCAAGTCACTTGTAATATAAGCAATAAAAGCTACTGTAGATCCATCGAGATTATTGGCTGCATCATCCCCAAAAACACCATAAACCACACACGGATTTTCACTTGAAGAATAGAGGTAAATTGGGTCCCCGCCCGTTGTATGCATATGGTTCGCAGGACCATCACTTACAGCAGGATCACCCGAATAGGTAACAAACTCTATTCCCTCTTGATCATCGGTATTGTTTTGCGGCCCACCCAGATCATTATTGTTATCCGGATTTACATCCGACAAATCAACTTCGTCGTCTTTCCCATCACTATAGAGATTTACAGCTGCATTTTTTTTGACAAAGCCTTGCGTCAACGCGTTGTCTCGATCGACGATTAATCCATCAGTATTAAGGGCACTATCCACAGCATCAATGGCATCTGCGACCCCTGCAACATTATTTGTTACATGCCATTCCGCACCGCCTTGATCGCCGGCAGTTTCGTCAACCCAGATTTTGACTGTTTTTTCGATGGTAGGAACATCTTCATGGATATGAAGAATGACTGTATCGCTGGCAACGGCAACGTTGTTTTCCAGTGTTAATTCATCTGTTCCAAGATCTGTTTCAAGCTCTGTTGCAATGGCACTGACTGTAATGTGCAACGGACCATCGTTATTAGCCGTACCATCTGCATCTCGACCAGCACCTGAACTTGCGTTATGGGTCGTATAATCATTATAAGCAAAACTGATTGAACCTGAAATACTCGTTGGGGCAGGGCCATTACCTGTATAAACGACATTGTATTTTACAAAGCCATCTACCGGGTCTTCAGGCACGAGTTCCCATCCATTCGGTAGTCCACCGCCCAACGGCGTAAAATCTTCAGGAACACCCGTTATTTCAAGGGAAAGCGCTTCAGAACCATCAATATCTCTTAAGGCAGCTTCCAATCGAAGGATAATTGTTTTTTCTTCTGCCTGAACAATAGGGTCCTCATGTTCTAGTTTCAGTTTCATTTCAGGCACATCAGCCACGGCATCAATAATTGCCTCTTCTGCGAAGGGAATTACTGATGCCTGATTGGTATCGGGATCAACAATCGTTGCGGAACCAGCTACGATAAAATCCTGATCGCTGTCAGCAGGCGGCAAAAGGAATACTTTATCAAAATTTTCAGATGCGATAACAACCGGGAATGGTCCAGGTACTTCATTAGCCAGCGTAAACCCGCCAACAAACAATTTCACATCAATTGGAAAGGGATCAATCGAAACGGATTGAAGCACTTCATTGTCCTGGGGGACGAAATTGAATAGCAATTGAAGAGGAAAAGCTTCTGTTTCACCCGGTGTGAAGGGGCTATCATCAAATCCCACATCGCCACCAATTAGATGTTGATTGGGAAGAGTATCTTCAAATCCGCCAACCAACTCAAACCCGGGTGTATTAAAGCTTAAGGAAAAAGATCCCCGAGCAGGGTCGGTATTCTCGTCAATGGTACTGAAAAGTCCAAAAGATAGTTCAGTGGGATCAATAACCCCCTGTGCAATCAACAGATCAATAATGTTCCCGAGGTTATCGCTATAAAGATTGTTTCCGCCGCCAGAAACATCGCTATCAGCACCTGCAGCTGTCTCGAGTGTTGCCTCTCCCTCAGATAGCGCAACAATTCTGGATAAAAGCTGATCAGCTGATACTTCGACACCACCAATAATCAATGTTGGACTATTATCCGTATTTGCCTGTGTGACAAGGTTTCTGAACACCAACTGCGCATCAGACGTGCCATCAGAATTGGTATCAAATTCAAGAATAAAATCATTTTCCTGAATGCTTGAACTGGCACTGCTGGGTTCAAATTGAAGATCAAAAACGTCGCCTTGATTGGTCGTAATTAATCTAACTTCACCTCTTGTGGGTTCCAGAATATTGATCGGACCTTGAGAAGCCTGGCCAGCGAGAACTTGTTGTACAGATTCACCTCGGACAACTTCTGACTGGTTAATGATTTCAATAGTATCGGCATGAATAGTATCCGCTGTCGCTCGATCACTGTAATTTTCAGTCATATAAATCCCCTGATTAGCACGTGAAAAATGTGCAAATGTTTCCAAAATGTCTCAGGGTTTAATGATTGAATTGCCCCCAAGCGCGATTAACTTGGAAATCAGTCGTAGGAGAAAACCAAAGGGTTCAAACTTTTTTATATAAGTTTGAACCCTTCGTTATAATTCGTGATAAGTTGTGTCTTTATAATTCCCACCAAAGTGTGAAACTTTTTGAGCAAAATATCTCTCAATGAAATTACCATTGCCCCCCTTACGTCCGGGATAAATAAGTTGTTATTTTTAAGTTAGACTAAATCGGGAAAACAACATCCACCTGAACCCCAGTCATATCCTCTGGGTCGCTTAACAACACTTCAGCCCGATGGATTTCGGCAACACGTTTGACAATCGACATGCCAAGGCCAGAGCCTGTTTCCTCTTCCCCGGCGCCACGAACAAATCGATCAAAGATATAATCTCTCATGTACTCAGGTATCGGACGTCCAGTGTTTTTGATACGTAGGGTGAGATTTGAAGTATCAGAAAAGACCTCAATAGATACCACGCCATTTTCTGAACAATACCGAACAGCATTATCTATCAAATTACGGCACAAGACACTCATTGCAGACGCAAGTCCCTTTAAATTACACGGATCGGATAGGGATACTCTGAAATCAATATCTTTCTCGTTTATTTTATTACCCAGCTCTGCAGAAACATTTTGAATAATACGACACAGGTTAACGTCCTTCAGCTTCTCTTGTGCAGTTTTCGGATCAAGTCGTGCAAGGGTAACTAGCTGTTCAACGGTATGTGTTGCCCGATCAACCCTGATAGAAATGGCTGCTAGGCCTTCTTTTTGAACAGGGTCACTTGTTTGACGTTCTCTTAACTGTGCTTCTGATTTAATTGCAGCCAAAGGCGTAAGAAGTTCATGTGCCGCGTTCGCCGTAAACTTTTTTTCGCTTTCAAGGGAGGTATTAAGCTCAGTTTCATTTCGTCGAATTACTTCATAACACAAATTAATTTCGTCAATTAATGATCTGATTTCTAATGGATTTTTCTTTAACTTAATAAGAGTTATATCTTTATCTACTCTCGTTTCAATTGTGTCTGAAATTTCAATAATTGGCGCGATACCTTTTTTAATTCCAAAGAAAAGTCCAAAAAAACTCAGGGGAAGAATGACAAAAACATAAGGAAAATTTTCACCTATAAAAATAAAGATAACCAGGGAGAAGGGAATAATGCCCTCGAAAGCCAGTTCCATATCTTCCGTTGCGACAGCCCAAGCATCTTTCCCCTCAATTTTTGTCGCATGAGTCAACCAGACAATGTCATCATCCTGCACATGATCAAAAAAAGAACCAGCCCCTTCATTGGTTGGTTCAGGCATCGTTGGACTGATATAGGATTTGATAATAACTTCGCCGTTATACCAAATTTGATAGCTGCTATCTGAAGCAATCCCGGCATCAACAAAGCCTGGTGGCTTTTGAGAAATTTGTTCCAACCACCTTGTTAAAGCAGGATCACTTTCATCAAAATAACTTAAGGGCAGGGCACTTGCCAAAATCTCGCTTCTGATTTCTAGCGCATCTTCGGTCAAGCTAATAACAAGTCCCTTTAAGCCAAAGATAACCGTCGCAAAAACAAGAGCCCAGGTCAGCGATGTTATTGATAAGGTATAAAAATAAAGTCGTGTTTTAACGGAAAAAAACGTCATACACTTTCAACCTTATACCCCACACCACGCAGGGTAGAGATAATATCAGACCCAAGACGTTTTCTCAGCCTTGATATTTGAGCTTCTATAGCATTCGGCGTCACGCAATTATCCCAAGTATAGGCGTATTCTTCCAATTGGGATTTAGAAACATATCGCCCGGCATTTTCCATTAATTTTTTCAGAATAATAAACTCGGTTTTTGATAATTGAATTTCAGCGTCATCCAGTTTGACTTCGTGTCGATCAGGACACAAGCTTAATTGACCTACGGTAATTATACTGGATGCCCGAACTTCCCGACGCCGCCCCAAAGAACGAAGTCGTGCAAAAAGTTCATCCAGATCAAAGGGTTTTGTCAGATAATCATCTGCGCCGCTATCCAAACCTTCGATTTTTTCCGATGTTGCCGTTCGCGCTGTTAACATCAGAACTGGCAATGTAATACCTTTGTTCCGTGCTTCTTTCAGAAAATCGATACCTTGTTGGTCCGGCAACATCCAATCAAGAATAATAAGGTCAAAAACGCTCACATCCAATGCGAGAGAGGCATCCTCGGCTGATTTCACCCATTCGCACACGCTTCCGTCATGATGCAGTGCTCTTTCCAGTGTTGCGCCCAGTTGCGGATCATCTTCGACAAGTAACACTTTCATGCTTTAACTTTCTCACGCTGAGTTTGGCACACCTGAATTTGGATCGGTGATCTTGGTTTATCATCTTTCACAGCATTCCTAAAGAATGAGATAATTCGAGAGATATCAAGACCGATTTCATAGAGAGACGGGATTAACAACAAGGTAACAAAAGTTGCGAGAATAACGCCAAATGCTAGGGATATAGCCATGGGAATAACAAATTGAGCCTGATAACTTGTCTCGAACAAAATTGGTAACAGTCCGAGAAATGTTGTCAGCGATGTCAACACAATCGGTCTAAATCGTGAAACACTCCCATGTAAAATAGCAATGGAACTCTTCACACCCTTTTGCTTCAGCTTGTTAATCTGGTCAATGAGAACCAGATTATCGTTAATAACGACACCTGCCGCAGCCAGAACCCCCATTATTGAAAAGGCATTGATCTCTAATCCAAAGAGATTATGCCCCAGAATAGCACCGACCAGACCAAACGGAACTGCCGTTAAAATAATAAAAGGCAACAGATAAGAATTACTCCCAATCGCCAAAATCGCATAGATGACAAAAAAGAAAATAACATATAATCGGAACGATTCTGACAGAAACTCTTCTTCTTCCTCAGCATCACCATCCAGTTTGTAGCTAAAATTTGGAAATTCACTACGTATATCTTCGAGATAAAGATCGTTGATTACATTCAACAATTCGAAACGTGTCCACTGGTCTTCATCAAAATTGACATTGATTGTTGCAATTTGCTGACCGTTAATACGTTCAATATAGCCCGGTGTTTTCGCATCCCTGAGTTTTGCGATGCTTGTAAAAGGAACCAGAACATCCTGATCCGTGATTTTTACAGGGAAGTCTTCAATATTTTCGACATACAAACGTTCACTGTCCGGAAGACGTAAATTAACGTCCATGGTTTCCATAACCCCCGGTAATCGATCGACCCGTGTCCCATAAAAAGCTTCAGAGAGTTGATTACTGATGCTGTTTACATTTGCCCCAAACCGCATCCCTTCAGGTAAGAGATCAATGAGAAATTCTTTTTGTTCCGTTCCTTGCGTAACCGTAAAATTAAACACCCCATTGGTTCTAAGAAGCTTTTGTTTCAAAGCATTAACATGCAATGTTATTTGGTCTGAATTTTGCCCGAAAACCTTCAATGAAATGCTATTGGCATCACCATCTTCACTTGAGGAAAAATTGACCTTTTTTGCATTTGAAATGACCCCGAGCTCCTTTTGCCATCTGGCTTCAATCTCTTCGATGGGGATCGTTTTAAGGGCATCAGAATCAAGTTCTACCAACATATAAATATCATTATCGGCTATAAATGACGCTCTGTTTTTTATGAGTGTTGATAATGAAACATCATCTTCGTGTGTAGAATCAAAATCGGATATTATTGCCGGAAGTACGGCCTCAAAAGACTGTTCAAGCTGTAACATTGTGTCGTGCATTTCATCAGCCGTTGTTCCCCGGTTCATAGAGATTGACGAGATAATCTGCCCTTCGACCATATTGGGGAAAAGCTGCATGGGAACTTTACCCGATATCACTAATCCTGCGGATAAAACCGCAATTGACAAAAAGATCGACAAGGTAAAATAACGCCAGACAACGGCTCTTTTAACCAAAGGACGATAAAGTTTCAGGATAACTACACGCAATCCTTTTTGAAACTTTCTACGTGGCATTTTAATTAGCTGACTAAACTTACCATCAATCCCTGGCTTAAATGTAACCAGATGGCAGGGTAGGATCAGAAGTGATTCTATGAGTGAGAAGCAAAGAACAGCAACAATGATAAAAGAAATATCAAAAAGAAAACTACCGATAATACTCTTGAACATTAAACCAGGAACTGCAGCAGCAATGGTCGTGAGTACACCAAGAAAAACAGGTTTCCAGACATCTTTCACCCCTAAAAAGGCTGACTTTGCACCCGGACCATTTTTCTGCTGCCTGTTGTAAACACTTTCACCAACAACAATTGCATCATCGACAACAACACCCAGGATCAATAAAAAAGCAAAAGTCGATAGGTGATTGAGAGAAATATCAAACGCGGGGAGGAGCCAGATCCCCCCGGTAAAGGAGATAACAATACCCGTACAAACCCAAAATGCGAGTTTTAGGTTAAGAAAGAGGATCAGCACCACAAAAACCAGGCACATACCTACCAAGGCATTATCAAGCAACATTGTTAAACGCTGAGCAATGTCCTTGCTGTCATCCAGCCAAATAGTGACACCAACATTTTGCGGCAACCTGTTTTTTATTTCAGTAATTTTATGTCCAATTTCATCCCTTACGCCCAGAAGATCCTGTCCTTCAGAAATAAAAACCTCTAATCCAGACGCATTTTCTCCGTTAAAGCGGCTAATAAAATTCACATCTTTACGGTCAAATTTTATTTCTGCTATTTCGCCCAAGAGAATTTTTTCACCTGTTTTTTTATTCACAACAGGAATGTATTCAAAATCATCCGGGTGATACGCTCGTTCATTACCTCGAATAGAAATCTGATTACTGCCGTGTCCTATAGAACCAGCAGGTACATTTACCGAAGCAACAGAGATCGCATTGGCTATATCTTTTAGGCTAAGGCCCGTGCGCTTTAAATCATCGGATGATATTTCTATGCCTATTTCACGTTTAGGCGCAGAAAAGAGTTTTACGTCACTCGCACTGGTTTCGCTAATGAGTTTATTTTTAACCAACTCACCAATACGGGTCAGGGTTTCCAAATCAACATTACCATGAATTGCAATATCCAGAATACGGTCTTTATCTTTGGTTTCGGTTATTTGCGGGCGTTCAATCCCTTTAGGTAACGTGCCAAGGGCATCTATCTTTCTTTTAATTTCAGAGATTTTTTCATCAATATCCACATCAGAATAAAAAAAGACCGTTGTTGTTCCGATTTCCTCAACAGCAAAAGAGTATAGGTTTTTTATACCCTCTATATTTTTGAGCGTATTTTCCACGGGAACTGATATATTTCGGGCAATAATTTCAGGCGTCGCACCGCTGTATTCGATTGTTATATCGACAGCGTTTAGTTTCGCAGGCGGAAATATTTGTGTTTTAAGGTCAAAACTGGCGACAACACCCCCGAGTAATATAACGGCCATTAACAGATTGCTGGTAACCGGGTTTTTGACAAACCAATGAAGTATTTTATTCATTGATCAAAACCACCTGATTATTGCTGTTATCAAGATCAGGATTATTGATGGCTAAATTTTTGATAGAATGTAATTTACCTACGGCGCCATTTGAGTTCGTTCTGATTTTCATGCCTTCGACAAAAATTTCAGGTGGTTGTGTTAAAATTTTTGTCGGTAATTTGATAGCTGCCGTAAAATATACCTGTCCCGCATCTTTGTGATGGATATCGATTTTACGCTGACGAACAAAATCATCCTGATCAACTTCCAGGATACTGTCTCGCATATAAAGAGCAGTCGCAGGTATCCGGTACATATTCGATATTGATTCAGACTTTATTTCGGCAAAAACAAAGGTACCGGATAACAATGGATCTAAATTAGAGCTTTCTTCAGAGCTAACATTGGCAATCAGCATGTACTGATTTGTTTGTTTTTGAATTTCCTTTTCCATTCCAATAACTTGACCAGTCCAATATCGATTATCTTTACGCTGTGGATCTCTTATAACGATGTCTGTTGAATGAATACTCTCTGAAGAGTATGAGAGACTATCTAACTGACGACGCGTTACAGGCAATCTGACTTCCAGTAATCGGTCAGAAAAAAACTTGGCAACATTCGTTCCGGAAGAAACATACTGCCCCATAGCAGCGAATTTCTCTCTTATCGTTCCGTCATAAGGTGCAACAATTGTCGTCCGTGAAAGCGCTAATAATGCTTTTTTTTGCTCTGACTTTGCCGCCTCAAGATTGGCCTTTGCTTCGTTTAACTGTGGTATCCGCAACGTCAAAGGTGAGGGAGATCCTTTACCGTATTTTTTCCACTCTAATTTTGCGAGCTTTGATTCGGCTTGTTCCTTGATCAGTTTCTGTTTTGCGCTAGCCACATTAGCCTTAGCAGTTGCCAGGGATAGTTCATAATCGCGTGGGTCAATTTGAAAGAGGAAATCTCCCTTCACAAAACGATCACCAACCTTAAGGTCAGTTGCCGTTTTTGTAATAATGCCGGAAACTTGTGTAGTTAAAGTCGTTTCAAACTGTGGATGCACAACGCCTTGGGTTTTGATGTTAAAATTTGTGTGCTTCTCAACGATATTGTAGGTCGATAATTTTGGTAATTCCGGCTGTTTTGATATCTCGGCTACGATCGGTTTTTCATCCTCAATGACCAGCAAGGTCAAGAATATTGATACTGTCAGAAGCAAAACTGGAAAAATTAATTTTAACAGCAAAATTGTTGTCTTCTTTAATGATAAATCGAAGGTCATCACAAATTCCTATTATCTTCTGACAACGCTGGATCAGATTGAACACTTTTTTGCAACGGAGTGTTATGTCCACCAAGGGCCAGGTAAAGATTTACCCGAGACAGAAGCCTTTGTTTCTGAATATTAATAAGCCTGGATTTGCTTACAAAAGATCTCTGCTGTGCCTGCAACAAATCCAGAATAGGAATCAAACCGCTATAATATTTTTCACGTGAAAGATTTTGGCCTTGCTCTGCCATCAAAGCGGCACGACTTAACTCTTCTTCTTGTTTTTTGAGATGAATTTCATTTCCCAGATAATTTTCGACCTCATCAAAAGCCTTCAAAGCTGTGTTCACGTATTCGGAAATTGTCTCATCTTCAACCGCCTTATTCTGCGCGATAACAGCGCGGCGCTGACCTCCATCATAAATAGGCTGAATAATGTTACCTGCGATAGATGCAACAAGGCTGTAGGGATCAAAAATATCACTCAGTTTTCTATTCTGATAGCTCGTACTTTGCGTAAGGGATAATCTCGGCAATCGATTGGCTTCCGACGCATTCAGATTGTGATGTGCGGCGATAATTTTCTGTTCAGCAACGAGTAGATCAGGACGATGAACCAATAAATCAGAAGGAATACCAGCAGAGAAATCGGTTACAATTTTTGGAAATTCTTTCGCGCTTTTAATTTTCCCGGAAGGATATCTCCCCAGAATTAACTCCAATTTTCGAGTAGCTTGTAATTGTTCATTAAGTTTTGATGTTAATGTCGCATCTGCATTTGCAAGATCTGTTTCCACAAGACGAAGATCTAAAATTGATCCAATTCCCTGTTGGTATCTATCCTGTGTTCGATCCACCACTTCAATCAAGTTGCTCTTTTCTTGGCGAGAAATATCTAGCTGTTGCGCCAGAGCAATAAGCTCAATCCATTGCAACACAATACGTGTCGCAACTGACAACTCAGCAAATTCAACATCACGTTGCCTTTGTAACAGGGCGCTATAAGAGGCTTGTGATTCGGCCTCTAAACGTCCCCAAACATCTATTTCCCAAGAAATTCTTGCTTCGGCTTTAAAAGAGTTCTCATAGCTTTTAATTCGTTCGCCATTCAGACCTTTTGAAGAGCTTTTTGTTCTACTGGCATCACCGGATAAATCGATCGTTGGGAACAAGGCTGATTCGGCTGCGTTATACTGAGCAATTTGCTGTTCTAAGCGTGCTCTGGCCGATTTTAGTTCCAGGTTATTCTTTATTCCCTCAACAATAAATTCACTAACTTTCTGATGGAAATCTGGCGTAAACCATGTTTGGGAAACTTCAAAAACAGTGTTCTTATCAACATTAGATGTTTCCTGGGAAGACCACTGATCAGCGACCTTTGGCAACGTCGCTTTATAATCAGGAAGATCTGTTGAAATGACACACCCTTGCACAGCAATGAAACTCATTGCCGCAACAACTCGGGGAAGGTTAGTTTTAGATAATATAAGCCAGCACATAGGCCTAAGATAAGACCCGAGCCTGACAAAACGCTGACAATAGCAACCAGCTATTAAATCAGCGTTTTGTCAGAGACTTTAGGCAATAGTTAGAAAAGATATTCATCTACCTTATCGGGATTTTACATAACGCCCCGGGGCAGGTTCGATTATCTTTAAAGCTTTATCTTTAGACATACCCTCACTAGGAGTTCGGGCAGGGACAAGTTTTCCGCTTTTCTTCTGCGCCCATTTTGCCCAATGAGGCCACCACGATCCCGGGTGTTCTTTTGCAGCCTCAAACCACTGATCAGGATCATCGGGGGTGTCCGAATTAACCCAGTGAGAATACTTTTCAGCAGCAGGAGGATTGATAATACCGGCAATATGCCCAGACGCAGCCAGCACGAACTCTTTTTCGCCTGAAAAATGTTTCGTATTGGCATAGGTGGATTTCCACGGGGCTATGTGATCTTCCTTTGCAGAAATCATGAAGCTTGGAACATCTATTTTACTTAAATCAATCGGCACGCCGTCTAATGTAATTCCGCCAGGTTCTACCAGCTTATTATCCAGATACATGTTTCGAAGATAAAAAGAATGCATCTTTGCGGGCATTCTCGTCGTATCGGAATTCCAATAGAGCAGATCAAAAGGAAAAGGCGTTTTACCAAGCAAATAGTTATTTACAACAAAAGACCAGATAAGGTCATTTGCCCGCAACATATTAAAGGTTGTGCCCATTTCAGCCCCATCGAGATACCCTCGATCAGACATTTTCTTTTCAAGAACTTCCATCTGTTCTTCGTCAATGAAAACTCTAAGCTCACCCGCTTCGGCAAAGTCAGTCATGGTGACAAAGAACGTACCACTCTTTATACGCTTGTCTTTCTTTTCCGCCATATATGCCAGGGTCGATGCCAGTAAAGTGCCACCCAAACAATACCCAATAGCATTAACGTCTTTCGATCCTGTTGCTTTTTCAATGGCATCAAGGGCGGCGAGGGGACCACGGAGCATATAATTTTCAAACGAGTAATGAGCCAAACTCTCATCCGGGTTCACCCAGGAAATCATGAAAACTGTAAAGCCCTGTTCCACGGCCCACTTCACGAAAGAGTTTTTAGCTTTAAGATCCAGAATGTAGAATTTATTGATCCAGGGAGGAATAATCATAAGGGGACGAGAATAAACTTTCTCTGTCGTTGGCGCGTATTGAATAAGCTGCATAAGCTCATTCTCGTATATAACACTACCTTCTGACGTTGCGATGTTTTCGCCCAGAGCAAAAGCATCTTCGTCCGTCATTTTAATACGGCCTTTTTCCAGATCAGAAATTAGATTTTCCAACCCCTGTAACAAATTTTTGCCTCCAGATTCTGCCGTGGCTCTCAAAATCTGAGGATTTGTCATCAAAAAATTACTTGGAGAAAGCGCATCCAGAAACTGTTTCGTATAGAAATCTACCTTGCGCGCATCGGTCTCGCTCAGGCCGTCAACATCCTTAACAGAACTGTGAATCGTATTCGCCGTTAAAAGATAAGACTGTTTAAGAAAGTTGAAAAATGGATTTTCTTCCCAAGCTTCATCCTGAAAACGCCGATCACCTTTTTTCTTTTTCTTACGCTGAACCGATTGTTCTGAAGACGATTCTTTCGCAGCGTTTGATTTATTTTTCCCAAGTTGATCTTCCGGGTTAAAGAAATTATTCGATGCTTCCAGCCAGAGTGAATTATATCCCTGCCATAAGTCAGTTTGCAGCTTGATTGCTTTTTCAGGATCAGACCAGAATTGTTGAGACAATTGCCAGAATGCCTTGCCAATCCGCATTGGATCGGGCTCATTATCTAGCGTTTGTCCGCTTTGTTTCATTAAAAAGCGTTCAATCATTGCCTGAGATTTTTCAGAAATTGCTGTCATTGTTTCAGAAATTTCTGCGGGGTCAGGTAGCTTTATTCCCTCGGGGTGTTGATCGACCATCCAGCCTTCCCTATGATCTGTTTAGTCTTTTTATAGAATAGTATATCGCCTTGTAGCTCTTTCAATGTTATACACCCATTGTTACAGCTGGAAGCGCAAAGAACAACAAGTGAGGTCAATTTCGTTGCTATGTACATCTAGTCAGTTGTAATTTTGATGTATGTGTATCGATTTATTTGACAGTTGCATGGGGGAACGGTCTCTAGTTATGGCCAAGGACAATTATATGCCTGAGTTGAAAAAACGTAGTGTATACCGCTTTGGGGGTAAGGGTCGCATTTTAGGAGCACTTGTGCTTCCTCTGGTACTTGCAGCCTGCTCTTCAACACCTGATTGGGCGAACCCGGTTGCTTGGTTTGAAAGTGACGAACCGGAACAGCCAACACAGGTAACTAACGCTGAAAATGTCGTACCTGCCGAAGGATTTCCGAATCTTTCAAGCGTGCCTGGCGAATCCCCGCAGACAACATCAGGCGATTACAGAACTCAGGTTGCTGAAGGTCTCGTCGCAGATCGTAACAACGCAGAATATAGTGATCAGCCATTAACGGCCAGATCCACGCTGGTTCCAGCAGCTCCACCACCTTCTGTACCGCAAGCACCTTCTGTTGCACAAACAACACCACAGTCTGTACCAGCAGCACCGGCACCTGTTGTTCCAAGCACAGTTCCTGCATCGCCCCAAGCCACGACTGGCGCAACATCACAAACAACGGTTATTTCATCACAAGGTGCCGCTTTGCCGCCCGCTTTTCCAAACGGCGCACCTGCTTATGCACAAACCCAGTACACCGGACCACAATATAATACACCAAGCTGGGGCTCTCCCTATGCGCAACAAGGCTACAGTCAGTCTTACACTGGCCAGGCCGCATACGGCTCACCTTACGCAGCACAAGCTGGCGGGCAACTCGTTGCTGTCATTTACTTCTCGCACGGTTCATCAAATCTGAATAATCAAGACATTCAGGTTATTCGTGATGTCGCTGCATTGTACGGACAACGTGGTGGGGCTATTACCGTTCTTGGTCATTCAAGTTCCAGAACACAGTTAACAGACGCATTACGTCATCAACAGGTTAACTATGAAATTTCTGGACGCCGTGCCGAGGCCGTCACGCGCGCCCTACAAAACTCTGGCGTTCCCGCACGTCAAATCCTTACAGACGCACGCTCTGACAGTAACCCTGTTTTCCACGAGTTCATGCCAACGGGTGAGGCAGGAAATAGACGTGTAGAAATATATGTAAACTAAGCACATTATTCAGAGAAATATTTGATACATTTCTCTGAATAAAAACGCATAAAACATTGGTCACGGAGCTGGTATTCTGCTATCTGCTTCGTGGCCTTTTTTATAGGGGCTAATCACCTTGGTCAGAACAGAAAGAAATATCCTTCTTTCTCTGGCTAAATAGAGACAACCCAACAATTTCGAGTTGAGAATGGACCAGGAATTTCACCGTATAAAACGTTTGCCGCCTTATGTATTTGCTGAAGTTAATGCATTGAAAGCAGCGGCGCGAGCGGCGAAAAGGGATATTATCGATTTTGGTATGGGAAATCCCGACCAGCCCCCGCCACAACACGTTATTGATAAGCTAACGGAAGTTGTTCAAAACCCCAGAGTGCATGGGTATTCTACATCCCGCGGCATTCCCGGCTTACGGAAAGCAATATCTGCTTACTATGATAGACGTTTTGGTGTTGATATTGACCCAGAGACAGAAACCATTGTCACACTAGGCTCAAAAGAAGGTCTAGCCAATTTGGCACAGGCCATTACCAGTCCGGGTGATATCATTCTGGCACCAAACCCAAGCTATCCGATCCATGCCTTTGGATTTATTATCGCTGGTGCTGCCATCAGATCCATGCCAATGACACAGGGCGGGAATATCATGGAGCAGCTGGAAATTGCTGTTCGACATTCCGTTCCAAAACCTCTGGCAATAATTCTGAACTATCCGTCAAACCCCACAGCCGAAGTTAAAGATCTGGATTTTTATGCCGAGATCGTTGATTTCTGTCGTAAGCACGAGATTTATATCATTTCTGACCTGGCTTATGCCGAGGTTTATTTTAACGATACACCACCGCCTTCTATTCTTCAGGTTCCCGGCGCAAAAGATATCGCCGTAGAATTCCTGTCCATGAGTAAGACATACTCAATGGCTGGATGGCGTGTTGGATTCTGCTCAGGAAATAAAAAGTTGGTCGCGGCACTGACCCGGGTTAAGTCCTATGTTGACTATGGTGCCTTCACACCTGTTCAGGTTGCTGCTGTATCTGCCCTCAATGGCCCACAGGAATGTATTGGCGAAATGCGCGATCGCTATCGTGGTCGTCGAGACGTCTTGATAAAAGGCCTCAGTGCAGCAGGGTGGGATATACCAAGTCCACCCGCGACAATGTTTGCCTGGGCTCCCTTACCGAAAGAATTTGCCCACTTGGGATCAATGGAATTTTCCAAGTTATTATTGGAACATGCTAATGTAGCGGTTGCCCCCGGTGTCGGTTTTGGCGAGTATGGCGAAGGTTACGTCAGGTTGGGACTCGTAGAAAACGAACAACGTACACGTCAGGCTGTTAAAAATGTAAAAGCCATGATGCAGAAAAAAGACAGTATTCTTGAACAAATTAGTAAGCGGAAATAAATCGTGAGTGAACCCCTTAAGATTGCGATCGCCGGCTTAGGTACCGTTGGTACTGGAACCGTCAAACTTATTCAGGATAATCTTAACGTCCTATCCCAACGCACGGGACGTGAAATGTCTATCGTAGCAGTATCAGCTCGCAGCCGTAAAAATCGCGATTTTGATATGAGCAACATGACCTACTATGATAACGCAGTGGACATGGCCGAGAACTGTGATGCTGACGTTCTCATGGAACTGATCGGCGGTTCCGAGGGCATCGCAAAAGAAGTCGTCGAAGTGTCAATCGCCAAAGGGCGTCATGTTATTACTGCGAACAAAGCCCTGCTAGCACACCACGGAACAGAACTTGCCAAGTTGGCTGAAGAAGCCGGCGTTGCTTTAGCCTATGAAGCAGCTGTTGCAGGTGGAATTCCAGTTATTAAAGGCCTTCGCGAAGGGCTTGCGGCCAATTCTTTTGATCTTGTGTATGGTATCCTCAACGGCACGTGTAACTTTATCCTCACGAATATGCGCGAAACAGGTCGCGACTTCGAAGAAGTTCTTTTTGAAGCACAGGAACTTGGCTATGCCGAGGCAGATCCTAGTTTTGACGTCGACGGCGTTGATGCTGCGCATAAACTATCGCTGTTAAGTTCAGTATCTTTTGGTACTGAAGTTGATTTTGATGCTGTGTACATTGAGGGCATCAGAAATATTTCTGCACTTGATATTGCTAATGCAGAAGAGCTCGGATATCGGATCAAGCTTCTTGGTATTGCCCGCAAGACAGAACATGGTATCGATCAACGTGTTCACCCGTGCATGGTTGCCAAAGACCAGCCAATTGCCTCTGTAGAAGGTGTTTTGAACGCAGTCGTCTGTAACGGAAACCACGTTGGGACAACAATGTTCGAAGGTGCAGGAGCAGGCGGCGGCCCCACAGCTTCTGCCGTCGTGGCCGATCTTGTCGATATTGCCCGCGGGACTATTTTGCCAACTTTCGGTGTTCCGGCAAACGCGCTTGAAAAACCAATCGCGCAGCCCGTAGAAAAACGCGAAGGTTCCTATTACCTGCGTTTACAGGTCGAAGATCGTCCAGGCGTAATTGCAGACATATCAAATATCCTCAAGGACGAAGATATTTCTGTAAAGTCACTCATTCAGCATGAATCCAACCCCGGGAAATCAGTTCCGCTTGTGATTACAACACAGGCAACGGTGGAAACAGCAATGAGCCGATCCCTTGAAAAAATCTCGCAACTAGATTGCGTACTTGAAAAACCAAATATGATCCGGATCGTTTCCCTTTAAAGAACGATCTGAAAGCAATAACCGTTCACTATTGAACGATATCAAAGTCAGAGGACAAAGATATGGAACGCAACCTGGCCCTAGAGACCGTACGTGTCACAGAAGCTGCCGCATTGGCTTCTTCCCGCCTTATGGGACGCGGAGACGAAAAAGCAGCTGACCAAGCTGCTGTGAATGCAATGCGCGACGCCTTAAACGGCTTGGCCATTGACGGAACCGTTGTTATCGGCGAAGGCGAACGTGATGAAGCGCCAATGCTTTATATCGGTGAAAAAGTTGGAAAGGGCGGTCCTGGCATTGATATTGCGCTGGATCCCTTGGAAGGCACGACACTCACCGCCAAAGGTGGTCCAAACGCAATGTGCGTTATTGCCATGGCTGAATCAGGAAATTTCCTGAATGCACCGGATACCTATATGGACAAGATTGCCGTTGGTGCCGGGCTTCCAGAAGGCGTTGTTGATCTTGATGAAACTGTCGTAAACAACCTGTCCAGTCTTGCAAAAGCAAAGAAAACCGACATTAGTGACCTGGTTGTTTGTATTATGGATCGCCCGCGTCACGAAGAAAAAATCGCACAGGTTCGCGAATGCGGTGCCCGTATCGTTCTTATTGGTGATGGCGATGTAGCTGGTGCTTTGGCAACCAGCCGTTTTGATAGTGGTATTGATCTGTTCATGGGGGCAGGTGGTGCACCAGAAGGTGTTCTTGCTGCAGCAGCTCTTCGTTGCACTGGTGGTCAGTTCCAGGGCCGCTTACTCTTTAGAAACGACGATGAAGTTGCCCGTGCCCGCCGCTGGGGTATCGAAGATCTTGACCGTAAATACGAAATCAATGAACTTGCCAAAGGTGATGTTATGTTTGTTGCAACTGGCGTAACAGATGGCAGCCTTCTTCGCGGTGTACGCCGTTACCAAGGCGGTGCTACGACACAGTCTATTGTCATGCGTTCTAAAACTGGCACATCCCGTGTTGTTGATGCAACTCACAACTTCTACCGCAAAACATGGTATGACAATCTGGGTGTATAATCCTTTACCCAAATACCAGAAATAAAAGAGGCGCCCAATGTGGCGCCTCTTGTTTTTTATAGGAAGCCCGGTAGGCTAAGTACCTAGGCAGTCTTTATTTTCTTAAACACTTTTAATTGGTCGGTTCATTATTATGCAGGGTGAAGAACGAGATACTTTTTTGGGTATTGAAAGCTCGATTACAGGCAAGCGTTGGGAAGAACGTTTAAAGGATCACCGTTCTGCTCTTGCCCTCAGTCAGCGTCTCGGTTTACCTGAAATTATCGGCAGGTTGCTGGCCGCCCGTGGGGTCACACTGGATACAGCCGAAGCATTCTTGAAACCAACTCTAAAAGATTGGCTACCAGACCCATCCGTTCTAAAGGGAATGGACGATACAACAGAACGACTTCTCAAGGCGCTGGAACAAAAAGAAAAAATTGCTGTTTTTGGAGATTATGATGTAGATGGAGCAACTTCCTCTGCACTTCTCATACGTTACTTTAATGCAATTGGTGTTGAAATTGCCGTACACATTCCAGATAGAGTAAGTGAAGGTTACGGTCCAAATCTTCCTGCATTGTTAAATTTGCAACAGCAGGGATGCTCACTTGTTATCACAGTTGATTGTGGCACATCAGCGTTTGAAGCTCTTGAAGGTGCTAAGCAAGCGGGCCTTGATGTTCTTATCATCGATCATCATGAAGCTGAAGCGTTGTTACCACCCGCTGTTGCCGTGGTTAATCCAAACCGACAGGACGAAACCCGCGAATACGGATCTCTGGCCGCCGTGGGTGTGGTTTTTCTTGTTCTTGTTGCCTTAAACCGACGTCTGAGAGAATCAGGATGGCTCAGCCAGCAAAACATCAAAGAGCCTAGTCTTATGTCGCTTCTGGACCTTGTCGCTTTGGGAACGGTTTGTGATGTTGTTCCTCTATCTGGACTGAACAGGGCTTACGTCAGTCAGGGCGTTAAAGTTCTGGCAAAACGTCATAACCCCGGCATTGTTGCACTATCAGATGTGGCCAAGCTATCAGAGAAACCTGACAGCGGGCATCTCGGCTACACACTAGGTCCCCGTGTAAATGCGGGCGGGCGTGTTGGTCAATCATGGCTCGGTGCGAAATTACTTTCCACAGAAAATGCAGACGAAGCGTTAAAAATCGCATCAAAACTGGAAGAATACAATTCAGAGCGCAAAACCATCGAAACAGATGTTCTGGATCAGGCATTAGGAACAATCGGGGACGAAACGGAGCTAAAAGGCATTGCCATTGCGTCAGGTGAGGGATGGCATCCCGGTGTTATTGGTATTGTCGCTAGCCGCCTCAAAGATCGCTACAACATGCCGTCTCTTGTTATCGCCTTTGATGAACAAGGGATTGGCAAAGGATCTGGTCGTTCAGTTCCCGGTGTTGACCTTGGGGCTGCAATCATTGCCGCACGGCAGGCCGGCTTGTTAGAAAACGGCGGAGGGCATGCCATGGCAGCAGGTTTAACAGTTCGCCAAGAAAACTATCAACAACTGTGCGGCTTCTTATCAGAACGCCTCTCAAAAGCTTTGTCCGAAGTTTCCTTTACCCCAAGCATCGGTATAGACGGCGCACTTCAACCAGGTGGCGCCAGTACGGATCTTATCGACTTGCTGGATTCATGTGGTCCCTTTGGTGTTGGTAATCCTCAACCAAGGTTCGTGTTCCCCTCGGTACGCGTTCTACGCCCCGGCCTCGTTGGGGAAAGCCACGTCAGATGTATTTTAAGCGGTTCTGATGGACGAACGATCAAGGGCATAGCCTTTCGATCTCTTGATAACGAATTGGGACAACTGCTTTTGAATACGGGGGGGATGCCCATTCATGTCTGCGGTAAACTAAAACGTGATACCTGGTCCGGACCAGATGGTGTACAAATAATTATAGAAGACGCCGCACCAATAAACGGGTAAGATAACAAAATGAAACAGTCGTTTTTTTCTTACAGACGCTATTCTTTTAATTATTTTTATTCCTTAGGCAGAGTAGTTTCTGCCTTTTTTTTAACCGTTTTCATCACATCTGCCTTCATCCAAAAAAACGAAGCCTTTGCACAAGAAGGCGTTCATGTTGACTTGGAACTTGTTTTGGCTGTTGATGCCTCTACAAGCGTTTCCGCACAGGAATTTGATCTACAGATGCGGGGGATTGCGCAGGCTTTTCGCGATCCCTCTGTCGTGCAGGCCATTGCCGTTGCCGGGGATCGTGGCGTGGCAGTTGCTGTTATCCAGTGGGCAAACAATCTACTTCAAAAGGTAGCAGTAGATTGGTTCTTGATACGTGATCAGGAAAGCGCTGCACAATTTGCTGACATTGTAGATGAAACCCCGAGATATATTTTTGGCGGTGGTACTTCTATTGGCGGGGCAATTACCTATTCAACGCGCCAAATGGAAATCAACCCTTTCATAGGCGCACGTAAAGTTATCGATATTTCCGGGGACGGACGATCCAATCAGGGCGCTCCACCGGAACTTGTTCGCAATCAATCCACAACACAGGGCATTGTGATTAATGGTTTGACCATCAACAATGAAGATCCCTTTATTGATAGGTACTATGAAAAGTTTGTTATTGGGGGCACAGGGGCCTTTGTTCAAACTGCAACGACCTATGAAGACTTTGGTGCTGCGATGAAAGAAAAGTTGATCAAAGAAATTGGGGGCGTGCCCGTCGCGCAAAAAGCCAATGAAATCAAGCTGGCGAGCCAATAAACAAAAGCTAATTTGAAAAAAAACCACAGAATCGAAAATACCTACTTGCCAAGGGTCTCTGAAATCGGTAAATCCTTGCTCACCGAAAGATGACCCCTTCGTCTAGAGGCCTAGGACACCGCCCTTTCACGGCGGCAACACGGGTTCGAATCCCGTAGGGGTCGCCATTCGGTTCAAAGCCGCTTTAAAGCGGCTTTTTTGATTCCTGGGTTATAGATTTCCCATTTATATATGCTTCCCCTAACTCTCGCATTCTGACAAAACGATTCGTTATATTAAATGAAGAGGGGAGGAATGGTTTCAATTGATTCGCGGCGACATCAAGACATCTATCCTGCTGAAATTAAATCTAGAATCGATCTTTTTTAGAGTTTTTCAAAGAAAAATTAAAAAAACGAACTTTATATGAAAAAGGTGCTTGCCAAGGGTCTCTGAAATCGGTAATTACTTGCTCACCGAAAGATGACCCCTTCGTCTAGAGGCCTAGGACACCGCCCTTTCACGGCGGCAACACGGGTTCGAATCCCGTAGGGGTCGCCATTCGGCTCAAAGCCGCTTCTAAGCGGCTTTTTTGATTCCTGAGCGTTTTTTTGACAAATTTAAATATAAGATTATCCCTGAGGTAGAGATGCTTGTATCTCTATGTTCAGCGTAATTTTATCAGATATAAACGGTAGCCCTTTCGTCATGCCAAAATCTGATCTGCTAATCACTGCATTCACACGATAAAACGACTGTTCCTGAGAGAGCTCTCTAGAGTTTACCATCCTGGCCACCCATTTAATTTCTTTTGTAATTCCATGAAGGGTAAGGGGACCAATGATTACAATGTCATCCTGTGCAGTCCATTCAAAGCTATTGCTTTGAAAGTTTATGGTTGGAAATACTGTAGTATTAAGGAAGTCATCACTCTTCATCCGCCTCTCAATATAAGTACTATCGTTACGAACAGAGTCAGATGAGATTGTAATATTAATAAAGTTCTGCCTTTGATTATCACGGCTTATAATCGCTTTTCCCTTGATCTTTCCAAACTCGCCCGTAATTTTTTTCAGCCCTAAGACTCTCAAGCCAAAGTCAATTTTTGTATTTACACTATCAAAGACATAATAATTTTCCGTAGCCATCGCTTGTCCCGGAACTACAACGACCAAGCAAAAAGCCAATATGAAACACAGCGTACTTTTTTTAAGTGACTTTCGTTCCGTGACAGTCGTCATATTCATAAAAAGCTTCCCGGGGATCTCTTCACTGTTCGCTTTTCCCCTCTATCGAAAAGATAATTCGAACCTCATCTCCAACGACATTTGTCTCTAACCATTGGCCAGAACCAATGTTAAAATCAAGCCGCGATACAGAAACAACACCCGACGCTAACAATTTATTCGAAATTACTTGTGCCTTAAAAGGCAGGATAATTTTCTTTGTTATGCCATGCAGATTCAACGTTCCAACAGCTTGATAATCATTGCCCATTTTTATAATCTTTGACGTCTCGAAAAGAGCTTTCGGATATGAAACACTATCCAGAAAAGCAGCCGATTTAATGACCTTATCCCTATCAATAGATTGTGTTGAAAGGGATGCAATCTCAACGATAACACGGATATAACTTGTTGTAAGGTCGTCGGGATGAAAACTTATCGAAGCTTGATACTCTTCAAAGAAACCTTCAACATCGCGTCCGGATTGAACAGCAAGAAACCCCAGTTTACTGGCCTCTTGATCAAGCAGCCATGACGGCGCTGAAAAAGCATCTGTGGCAAAAGGAAAGGAGCTTATATACGCAAAGAAAAACAGGAAAAGCTGTTTAACAAAAAAATTACTCGAAACCTTAAAACTCAGCATGGCAATCCAATAATATAGCTTAAATAAAAAATATATCATGATGTCTTATCTGGAAAATAAGAAGAAAATTTATCAGAAAAAGTATTATCAAGGCTTTGTGAGAGGAAGTTACCTATTTAGTGATATAGATTATTGAATAGGTTCTGCTTGATTCAGGGAAAATTTTATGAAAATCAGACATATTTTAATAACGTCAATAACATTTTTTTTAATCTCTTGCGGCAGCCTTATTCCATCTAATCACCAGCAAACACAAGTTTCAGAGTGGAGAGAAGGCGCTTATCAATTAGACCCTGATCATGCCAGTTTAATTTTCTCTCTCAATCATCTGGGGTTTTCTGATTATTACGGTAGGTTCAACACGATAGAAGCGTCTTTAGATTTTGATCCTCAGACCCCAGAAACAACAAAGCTTTTTGCAAAAGTTGATGTCACAAGTCTAGATGTTAATAACGAAGACTTTGAGGCTGAACTTAGTGGTCGCAGTTGGTTTGATAGTAAAAACCACCCCTTTGCCTACCTTGAAAGCACAAAAATTATCCCTGTAAGTGACACAGAAGTCGAAATGAAGGGAAATTTGACCTTAAAAGGTATTACAGCACCAATTTCAATGACAATAAAATTTAATGGTGGAGCAGTAAATTTTTTAACAGGGAAATATACACTCGGCTTTTTTGCCACAGGCACAATCAAACGGTCGGATTATAATATCTCTGATCTTGTCCCAGCTATTGGTGATGAAGTCACGCTTCAAATTTCTGCAGAATTTTTAAGAGATAACACATGAAGACAATTTTTTTAAGTAACTAAACTATACCACGCCTCTGGCGAAAACCGTTTAATTTATATTTCATTCAAATTACCCAACCGAGTACTAACTATCAGCTAGAAGTCGCTGAAGATATCTCTTCAATATAGCTTGCCCGTATTTTTGCAATGGTGCCGTCTGTTTGCATTTCTTCCAAAACTTTCGTTAACTTTGGAACCAACGGCTTGTTTTTCTTATGAAGGTAATGAAACAACGGGTAAGTTTGTATCACGTGATAGTGGACAGGCCGCTTCATCTCCGTCTCAAAATCCTGGGCAAGTTTTATACTTGTAAGACGCGCCAGAACAATAATATCGCATCTATTCAAGCCCAAATTGTAAAAAAGATGCTCATTGGAATTGCTGACATCAACCGTCATTTTTTTGGTGCCCGCTTCGGCAAATTTCACACCGTTGCGAATGCAAACACGGTATGGAGCTAAACTGTCCCAATTCTGTATCGATATTTTGGGGTTTGTTGTTATAGCAACGCCTTCCATAATTCCGATGGGTACGGGAACCATAATGAGGTTCTTGTATTTTAAATGGATATTTTTAATGCGGTATAATTCACCATCAACTCTTCCCGAATTTGCGACAGCTAACGATCTCGCTGCCGGTAAATCGGAAAACTTTACATCACGCCCTAAACGCTTATATGCCTCCTCCATCACACGCTTGCTAATCGTGGCGTAAGAAGAATTTTCAATCCCTGTAAAGACAAGCTGCTCTTGTGCTTGCGTGGAAAATGACCAAAGAAAAAAGAGTATCATAAAAAATGTAAGAATCTCTTTCTTCATGCTCACTCCTCATCTTAATTAAGCATACAAGTGTGCTAATATAACATATTTTGCTATTGGCAAAAAATATTCATACTCTGCGTCTTAACTTGGGATCTTTTGTTTTGGTGAATTTTCTTCAACATAGAACATAAAAAAACACCGTACTTACGATATAAGTACGGTGTTCTCTCAATATAATTCTTAACTTAGAGAAGCCAGAGACAGGTTAGAGACGAGATCTCCCAACACCTGTGCCTTCGCAAGCACATTAGAATGGGTGTCGATTGCACAATACCAATCTGACACCTTTCCAAATGCGCACAGTAAATTACTATTATCCGGGGTTAGAACAGCAACAACCTGTTCACCGTCTTGTGTCGCCAATGGCAAAACTTCACCAATATGGCCATTTTCTATATTATCTCTATAGAAAGATTGAATTAATTCAATGTCTTGGGATGATAAACTATCACCAGAAACGAGTAACTTAGACATACTTTGCCTCTTTCATCTATTACTACCTGTAATACGAAAAAGATAATGGCACGGGATTTATGACCAAAACCTTTACAAGAGGCAAAGTGTGTTAAATTTATCCCTTACGACAGATTTACTTCCTACGACAGGCCATTGAAATGATGTTTCAGATGATCTTCGATAAAGGTCGCCATAAAGAAATAGCTGTGATCATAGCCTTCTTGCATTCTCAAGGTCAGTTTCTGCCCTGACTTATCGCAAGCTTCCTGTAAAAGCTCTGGCTTTAACTGCTCCACCAGGAAGGTATCAGAACCTCCCTGATCCACAAGAAGAGTAGCACTAGAAGGTGATTTTTTTACGAGCTCTGTTGCATCATAATCGATCCAGCTCGACTTATCTGTTCCCAGATATCCACCCAATGCTTTTTCTCCCCAAGGACAGCTCATCGGCGCACAGATCGGCGCAAAAGCAGAACAGGTTTTAAAAAGATCTGGATTCTTCAAATGAATAGTCAACGCACCATGACCGCCCATGGAGTGCCCTGTAATGCCCTGTCTATTCATATTTGCTTCAAGGAAATTACCCGAAATAACATCTTGCAGTTCCCGGGTGATATAACTGTACATATTATAAGAACCGGACCATGGGTCTTCGGTTGCATCCAGATAAAAACCTGCAGCAGATCCGAAATCATAGCTGTCATCTTCACCGGGGATATTTTGATTTCGCGGGGATGTATCAGGGGCAACAAAAATAATACCAAGCTCACTGGCAATACGTTGTGCGCCAGCTTTAACCGTCACGTTATCTTCGGTACAGGTCAAACCAGAAAGATAGGTTACGACAGGTACTTTATTCCCGTTCAATGCCGCTGGCGGTAAATAGATCGCAAAACGCATTAACCCGTTACAAACCTTTGACGGGTGGCTGTAGACACGTTGTAGACCACCAAACATTTTGTTTTCACTAATTAGATCAAGGTCGGTAATATTAAGCTCTGTCATTGAAAAGAAACCTGATTATAGCCTGATGATAAAAGAAAGGTACTTTAGATCATAAAAAGAAGAGGGGCCCTTTATTTAAAAAGGCCCCTCAAGTGTGCATGTAAATTAATACAGCACGACAGATCTGATTGATTCGCCACTATGCATGAGATCAAACGCAGAGTTAATATCGTCCAACGGCATTGTATGGGTGATCAAGTCATCGATATTGATTTTACCATCCATGTACCAGTCAACAATCTGTGGCACATCTGTACGTCCACGAGCACCGCCAAAAGCAGTCCCTTTCCATACGCGTCCTGTAACCAACTGGAACGGGCGTGTCGCGATTTCCTGTCCAGCACCTGCGACACCAACGATCACTGAAACGCCCCAACCTTTGTGGCAGCACTCTAGAGCCTGACGCATGGTGTTCACGTTACCAATACATTCAAAAGAATAATCCGCACCGCCGTTTGTCAAATCGACAAGAGCTTCAACAAGATCGCCGTCGATATCTTTTGGATTCACAAAATCCGTCATCCCGAACTTTTCGCCGAGTGCCTTGCGATCATCGTTCAGGTCAACGCCAATGATTTTGTTGGCGCCAACCATCTTGGCACCTTGGATGACGTTCAAGCCAATTCCGCCAAGGCCAAAAACAACCACATTCGACCCTGGTTCAACCTTGGCCGTATTGATAACTGCACCAACACCTGTAGTAACGCCGCACCCGATATAGCAAACCTTATCAAAAGGCGCATCTTCACGAATTTTTGCTAATGCAATTTCTGGAAGAACACTGTAATTCGCAAAGGTTGAACAGCCCATATAATGGTGCAGCATTTTCCCGTCCATGGAAAAACGGCTTGTCCCATCTGGCATTAATCCCTGCCCCTGTGTAGAGCGGATTGCCTGACAAAGATTGGTCTTCGGATTTAGACAGTAATCACACTCGCGACATTCTGGCGTGTAGAGGGGAATAACGTGATCGCCTTTTTTTAATGATGTTACACCCGGTCCAACATCAACCACGACCCCGGCACCTTCATGTCCCAAAATTGTCGGGAAAAGTCCTTCGGGATCAGCCCCGGAAAGAGTGAAGTAATCGGTATGGCAAACACCAGTTGCTTTCATTTCAACAAGAACTTCCCCGTGACGAGGACCTTCCAGTTGAACAGTTTCAATTGTCATGGGCTTGCCAGCACCCCAGGCGACCGCAGCACGAACATCCATAATCTATCACTCCCTGATGAATTAGGTAAATTAAACTCTTATCTCGGTTTATTCATTAACACGACTGCCATGGATGGCAATAAGGAATTAATCAATATAAAGTATGACGTTATACTCACGATTATTTCATGTCATTTCCCGACAACATTTGTCGTTCATATACTATATATAAAATCATGAATATGAGGTACTGATCTATAGGTATTTAAAAACAAGGTAGTGGTATGCGTCTCAGGAGCCTGTTAATGAACTTTCTTATTTTTGCAGCAACATTCTACACATTGGTACTCGTCGGAATGTATTTGTTGCAAACAAAACTGGTTTACCCTGGATCAGAAGTACGCGCGAAGCCAGAGCTATATGGCGGGGCAGGGGTACAGGAAATTACCCTGACAACATCTGATGGCATAGAATTAACCCATTGGTATCAACCAGTAAAGAAACCCGGCTATCCTGTGATTGTTGCATTCCACGGTAACGCGGGACATACAGGTGATCGGTTGAAAAAATTGTCTTATTTGACTGATCTTGGATATGGCTTGTTTCAAGTAGAATACCGTGGATACGCTGGCCATGGAGGAACACCCTCAGAGCAAGCTTTTAAAAGCGACGGACTGGACGTGTTGAAGTGGCTAAAAAGCCAAGGTTATACCGACGAACAATTGATAATGTACGGGGAATCCCTAGGCACAGGGATGGCGGTTTGGTTGGCTTCACAACATGCCGTCAAAGCAGTTATACTGGAAGCACCCTATAGTTCTATTGCTGATGTTGCCCAATCAAAATACTGGTTCTTACCCGCAAGGTTTTTATTAAAAGACAAATGGAAATCTCATGAAGCAATAAAAGGCGTCAAAGCACCCGTCTTTATTTTTCATGGCGAAAAAGACGGGGTTATTCCTGTTCAATTTTCCCGCAAGTTATTAGAGGCTATCCCAGGTGAAAAGAAAGCTGCTTTTTTTGAAAAGGGGTTTCATATGGACCTTTATGAACACGGGGCAGAAAAAGATGTTACCGCCTTTTTGAATAGATACGTGATGCCAACGATGAAAAACGTCGGAGCAGAATAATATTATAAAATAATATCTTACGTCTATCTGCTCACCACCTCATCAAACCGCGTAAAAAAATCATCGGCAAGCCTTTGCGCGGTTTTTGTCACCAGTTTGGAAGCCATCTCTGCTATTGTTCCCTGCATATCTCCGCTGGCATGAAACTCCAATAGGGTTTTATCCTCCTCTTGGGTATGAAGAGTTACATTTGCTTGTCCTTTGGCTAACCCTGCGAGTTTCCCCTTACCCTCAGCCGTCATGACATACGAATTCGGCGCATCAATATCTGATAGGGAAATCAGGCTTTCCAACCGTGGTTTGATAAAACCTAACTTAAAAGAAAAGACCGCTGTAAATTCTGTATCCGAATGACGGATAGCTTCGTCACACCGAGGAATAGCCTGTCTTAAAACCTGCGGGTCATTCATCGCTGTCCACACCTTGTCTCTAGGTGCGTTTATTATATAGCGACCTGTCATTTCCATTAACTATTTATCCCTGAAAGTACAAATAAGAAGATGTCATAAAAAAGGGAAGCGGTTAAGCTCCCCTTTCTAAATGCTATTTCTGTGCACCGTATACAAGATCCGGCAAGAAAGTAGAGATGATAGGTACATAGGTAATCAATATCAGGAAGACCAGCAAAATCATCAACCAAGGCAAAGCTGCCTTTACTACTTTGAGAATTGGCATTCCCGTTATACCTGCTGTCACAAAGAGATTGAGACCAACGGGTGGTGTAATCATGCCAATTTCCATGTTAACAACCATGATGATGCCCAAATGAATTGGGTCGATACCAAGTTGCATGGCAATCGGGAACAAGATAGGTGCCATAATCAACAAGATCGCTGATGGTTCCATAAAGTTCCCGGCGATAAGCAAGAGAATGTTCACAACAATCAGGAACATCCAAGGCTCAAGGCCTGCTTCTAGAATAGCATTGGTTATGGTTTGTGGAATACGCTCCGTTGTCAGCACATGCGCAAACAACATCGCGTTGGCCACAATGAACAGCAACATGATTGTTACTTTAGTTGCTTCCAAAATGGTTTTACGAACATCCGCATCAAACACACTCTTAGGAATGGCGATCAAATAATCACTAACTGCTAACTCAGAAGTATCACGCCCTTTAAGTGGTCCCATATCCCGATAGACAAATACAGCAATAACAAAAGCATAGACAGAGGCAACAGCAGCTGCTTCGGTTGGTGTGAAAACACCGCCATAAATACCGCCCATAATAATCACGATTAGCATCAGCCCCCAAATCGCATCACCAAAGGCAGCAAAAACTTCCGCACTAGATGCTTTTGGAAGACGAGGGAGCTTCTTAACCCGTGCGGCGACATAAATACCAATCATCAGCATTAAGCCGGCAATAAGACCTGGGATAACACCTGCCATAAACATACGACCAACAGATACATCAGTTGCCGCTGCATAAACCACCATTACAATAGATGGGGGAATGAGAATACCAAGCGTGCCCGCATTACAGATAACACCAGCAGCAAATTCTTTTGAGTAGCCAGCTTTTTGCATCCCAGCAATAACGATAGAGCCAATCGCAACAACTGTTGCCGGGGATGAACCTGAAACAGCAGCGAATAGCATACAGGCCAAAACCGATGCCATTGCCATACCACCTTGCAAGTGTCCCACACAGTCCATCGCAAAACGTATTAATCGTCGAGCAACACCACCTGTCGAAAGAAAGGCAGATGAAAGGATGAAGAAAGGAATAGCCAACAACGTATAGTGTTCCATTGTCTCAAAAAACTTGAGAGATATGGAGCCAAGGGAATCATTTGAAAAGAAAATGATCGTTGTCAGGCTTGCCAAACCAAGAGAAAATGCAATAGGCGTTCCCACCAAAAGTAAGAGGAACAATAGCGTAAAGAGAACAAGAATAGCCATTATTTTTGTTCCTCGCTCTTATCGTCATCCATAAACTGCTCGATAGCATCCTTGCTTTCATCCCCAAGGATCGAGAAATCATCTTTTGCAGTGAGGATGTTCCAAAAAGCTTGAAGTAAACGGAAAATCACCAACCCCATTCCAATGACAAGGATAGATAGAAATAACCATTTTTGAATTGGCATATCGTGGGTTTCAATGCCGATTTTTTTCAACTTACCCACATAGATCCAACCACCGTAAAACATGATCCCGCCATAGATGATAGAGGCTATAACAGCCAACAAACCAAATAGCCGTTGTACGGGTGTCTTGAAAAGCTTAACAAAGGCGTCCACGCCGATATGGATGTGGGTCTTCACGCCATAGGAGATACCAAAAATAACAAGCCATGCGAATAGATAGGTCGTTAACTCCAACGCCCACAAAGCCCCGCTGTTAAAAACATACCGAGCTACGACTTGCGAAAAGGTGACCAAGACCATCGCTGCCATAAGTAGGGAGATGAAGCTTTCCTCAATTTGCGTAATGAATTTGCTCATGGGACTTTGCTTCCAGATAATAAAAGGGGCTTAACTGCTGCCAGCAAGCCCCTATATTTGAGAAATCAAACGATTTTCAGGTCAAACTTGGATTAGTTTGAAGCCAGGGCTGCATCGATCATATCCTGACCAATGTCACCTGTGAATTCTTCCCAGACAGGTGCAAGCTTTTTACGCCATTCAGCTTTTTGCTCTGCTGTTAGGGTACGGACAACACCACCAGCATCAATAACTTTTTGTTTATTGGCCTGGTTGATTTCTGCAGAAATCGAATTACGCTCCTGGGATACTTCAGCGAGAATACGCTCTAGGTCGCCACGGATATCAGCAGGAAGACCATCCCAGAATTCAGATGATGTTACGATTAGGTAATCAAGAATCCCATGGTTACTCTCTGTAATTCCATCCTGAACTTCGTAGAATTTTTTGGTGTAGATATTTGACCAAGTATTTTCCTGTCCATCAACAACACCCTGCTGCAAGGCACCATAAACTTCACTAAACGCCATCTTTTGCGGGTTGGCACCAAGAGTTTTGAAGTTCGCAACCAATACATCAGATGTTTGAACACGGAACTTCAAACCTTCAGCATCTTCAGGCTTAATCAGTGGCTTGTTTGCAGAAATCTGCTTCATACCATTATGCCAATAGCCAAGTGCACGAAGGCCGCGATCTTCCATAGCACCAAGAAGCTCTAGACCTTTTTCACTATTTTGGAAACGATCAACAGCCTGAATGTTATCAAACAGGAACGGCAAATCATAAATGCGATATTTTTTTGTATATTTTTCAAACTTCGAAAGCGAAGGTGCAGCCATTTGCAAATCACCAAGAAGAAGAGCTTCCAGAGCCTTGTCATCATTATAAAGAGTTGAATTTGGATAAACCTGAACCTCTACCTTACCTGCTAATTCTTCATTAACACGTTTGGCAAAAAGCGCAGCAGCTTCCCCCTTTGGATGGCCTGTCTCTTTTGTAACATGGCTAAGCTTGATGATGATAGGTTCAGCCTGTGCAGCAAAAGCTGAAAGTGCAACGCCTGCCGCTGCCATAAGAAGAGTAAGTTTACGCATGAGTATCCTCCCATAGGATAATTTTTATTTTTTATAAACAGAAACTACAAAGAATTTTGTAGATAACGATCACTCATTACCAACAAGTGTAACAGCAAAGCTCGTGCCAATTTAGTGTTTTTATAACCAGCTGATATATATTACAAAATTAGAATACGCTCATTGCGACTAGCAGAACCTTGCCGAAAGCAAAACTGGAAATCGGCGAAAATCCGCCGAATTTATTGATAATCTTTACTCGTGGTCACTTCTTTTTAGATTATATTTGGCCATTTTTTCATTCAGTGTACGCCTGGGAATAGAAAGCTCTTCCATAACAGCAGATACATTACCTTTATGTCGATCCAAAGATGCAAGGATTACATTTCGCTCAAATAATCTGACTTGCTCAATAAGGGGCAAGGATGTTTTAACCTGACTTTCTTTTTCGCTATTTAAAATGATCGAAAGTTTTTCTTCAGGTGGGCGGGTAGACAGTGCATAGCGTTCAGCAGCATTCCTGAGTTCCCGTACATTTCCCGGCCAATTATGTGCCATCAGACTTGCGATACCTTCGGGGCCAGGCATTTCGATTTCACGCCCAAAGGTTTCCGCCGCACGTTTTGCTAAAAGTCTGAATAAAATAGGTAAATCATCTTTACGCGCCCGAAGAGGGGGGATTGCCATAACAAAGGTCGCGATACGGTAATAAAGATCTTCGCGTAATCGTCCAGAGGCAATCGCTTCTTCGGGCGGTTCCTGAAGGGCGGCTATTAATCGGAACTGAACCGATTTTGCAACATTTCCGCCCAATGGCGTAACTTTGCGTTCCTCGAGCGCTCTTAATAGTTTTGCTTGTAAATCCATTGACATGGATGACAACTCATCAAGGAACAAAGTACCACCATTTGCCGCTTCCAATTTCCCCACTCGTCTGGATTGTGCCCCCGTGAACGCGCCTTTCTCATGTCCAAAAAATTCACTTTCAGCCATTTGCTCTGGAATAGCGGCACAGTTAACAGCTACAAAACTTCCACTTGGATTTTCACCAAATTCATGCAGACAACTGGCAACAACCTCTTTACCACTACCTGTTTCTCCCTGAATAAGAATGGAAGCACTTGTCGGCGCAATATCAATAATATCTCTTTTAAGAGCGCGCATAATAGGGTTAGCACCAACCAAGCGGGCATCCAGACCTTCCGCAGCAACAAGGTCACGTTTGAGAGCGCGGTTATCCAGAACAAGCGCGCGTTTTTCTAACGCCCTTCGAACAATATCCAGCAAATGTTCCGGCTCGAAAGGCTTTTCAATAAAATCATAGGCGCCATTTCTCATCGCTTCAACGGCCATAGAAACATCCCCATGCCCTGTTACCAATACCACAGGAATATTGGCGTCGATGTTCTTAATCTCCCTTAATAGAGAAAGCCCATCCATACCTGGCATCTTAACATCGGAAATCACGATCCCCTGATAATGCCAATTCAAGTTTTCCAGCGCAGATCGAGCATCTTGAAAATCGTCTATTTCATTATGTCCGGCCAATTCCAACCATTGTTTTGTCGAAACTCTTATTGCTCTTTCATCATCAATAAGGATAACCGGGCCATCAATAGCGGCTTGATCATTTTGCTCTTCTAACTGTGCCATTTATACGATCTACTTTTCTATATGACGGGGAAAAGACAGAACAAAACAAGCTCCGCCATCTGGATTATTAGACGCCTGTATCTCGCCCTTTAAGTCTTTTATAATGCCATAGGTAATCGACAGGCCAAGCCCCAAGCTTTCACTATTTGATTTTGTGGTAAAGAAGGGGTCATAGAGCTTGTTTAAAACATGGTCTTCAAGACCTGTTCCTGTATCAGATACAGTTACATTAACCTGATTATCTATAACAAATGCATTGATTGATATGATCTTTTCATCTTTGATGAATTTCATAGCATCAACTGCATTTCGATACAGATTAACAAAAACCTGTTCTAGCCTGATTTCATCCCCGGATATTAGCATTGCCTCTGGAGCAGTGCTAATCTCAAGATGAACGGATCGTGCTTTTAAAACGGGTTGCATCAAATGTCCCGCTCTGTTTATGGCCTTTACAACATCAATTGGTCGGATTTTCATTGAAGATTTTCGAGCAAAATTTTTCAATTGTGCTGTAATCATCCCCATTTTTTCCGTCAAAGACGAAATCTCGGTCAAAGAGCTGTTAAGCTCCTGATCATTTTCATCTTTAAGATAGGTTACACAGTTTGAAACATCATTTTGAATAGCAGCAATCGGTTGATTTATTTCATAGGCAATTGCTGCTGACATTTGCCCAAGCGCAGCAAGCTTACCCGCTTGAACCAACCCGTCCTGTGCAGCTCTGAGCTCTTTTTCCGTTCGTCTACGCTCTTCTATTTCTATTTCAAGCTGCCGGTTCATATCCTCCATTTTTTCCGCTTCTAATGCACGGCGAGTTGAAATAACCTTTTGACGTCTTTCTCTTATAAACAGGGCCAGTACAAGCAATGTTACAATAACGCCAATTCCAATTGCGACGATGGTCCGTTGGTTTTCTGTAATTGGACTTACTGACACAAGGTAATGAATTTTCCAGTCTGTATTTGCAATATCCTGCTTCGTCTCAAGATACCCGTTGCCTTCAATTTCTGTTGCCAAATCGCCCGCGACACTGACGTGATTGGTGCCAAGGATATCAAAATTTGAGGCGCCGTATTGCCTGATTTGATGAAGCTTTTGTAGCTGTTTTGAGGGAATAGGCCGCAAGCTTTTGTAGAGCCAATCTTTTTTACTGGCCAAAAAGATCACACCATTTCCATCTGTTATGAAAACATTTTCTCCGCCATCATTCCATTGCTGTTGCAATGGGGTCAAATTTACTTTAACAACCGCGGCCCCAATAATACTACTGTCTTCGTATACTGGATGAGACATAAAGAAACCGGGTATTCCCGATATCGTTCCAATCGCAAAGAAACGACCTTCTCGACCTTCTATGGCATCCTGAAAATAAGGTCGGAACGAATAGTTATGCCCAACAAAACTTGTCTCGTCCTGCCAGTTTGAAGAAGCTAACGTATTTCCTTTTTTATCCATGATATAGAGAACATTGGCTTCGGCCTTATTGTTTGTCTCAGCAAGGGATTGGCTAACTTTGTTGGCAAAATAGGTATCATCCTGAAATGTTGTCAGTAACTCTTTAACGTCTTCGTTTCCGGACAAAACAAAAGGAAGATAACGATATTTATCCAACTCCCCGAGAAGCGTTGCCTCATACAGGCTCAATCGTTCTATGGACGTTTTTCTTAATTCAAGGGCCGTAGATGCCCCTAGCCAATAATTTGCCAACCAGATCGACAGACTGCCGATTACAATAACAAAGATCCACCCCCCCAATACCTGTCTGGAAAATTGATAAGTGAAAGAAAACATGGATCGCTATTTAAGCCTTTAGAAATTTGAGGTGATTACGTAAAAAAGTAAGATCTATACATCCTTTATATACAGCTATCTTACTTGTGCTCATCAGTAAATTAAAAGCTACATGTCTTTGAATGCAAAGCATTTAGGAAAATAGGCAGCTCAACGCGGCACATTTTCAACACATTTATTTACCAAATTAGCTACACGATTTCTCAGCCACTAGTCTTTATAAGCAAATCTCATCTACTAAATCTAATGGGTTGGTTATGACAAAAATAAAACCGCAATTCGTGATCATTGTAGCAGCTACGCTTATTCTCAGTGCCTGTAGCGGGTTATCAAATACGCAACAACGTGTTTTAAGTGGCGGTGCCATAGGTACTGGCGTCGGTGTTGTCGGCACCGCTGTTACTGGCGGCTGTGTAACTTGTGGCGCAGTTATAGGCGGTGCTGTGGGAGCAGGGGCAGGATACCTCGTCGACCAACACGAAAAGGGCAACCTTCCCTAACAGAAAATTTGCACCCTACAGGATAAATTTTGACCTCTCTTGTTCAAAAAGGGCGCTAATCCAATCCCATACTGCGCGAACCCTTGGCTGTTCCAGCGCTCCACTATGTGACACAAGCCAGTAATCCCGTTGCTGGCTTGTTATCTCTTCCGAGACACGGACTAATCCCGCATGATCTTTGGCATAGCCGCTGGTCCATAGGATTAAACCTGCACCAGCAAGCGCCAAATCCATCATTACATGAAAAGAAGCACAGCGATAAGCAACACGGGATGTATGCATTTTATCTTTGTACCAATCCTCAGCTTGCTTCGATGCACGTCCCCAGATCGGAACAATCCAGTCACATTTTTGGTATCGTTCCTCGGTTAAGGCTGCAGGATTTAGCTTTGTATATTGATGGCTTGCAAAGATTGCTGCCTGTGTACGAAAAGCGAGCTTTGTCCTTAAATCCCCCTGTGCTGGAAGTTCTGTACGAAGCGCAATATCAGCTTCTCTTCGGGATAGATTGACAAACTGGTTTGATGTTGCAATTTCAAGCTTTATATCTGGGTAAAGCTTTTGCAGAGGTAACAACCTTTTCCCCAGATAACGGCTGGTGATTTCTGGCAGAGAAAGCCTAACAATGCCCGATATTTCACTTTGATCGTGCTCTTCTATCGCGAGACTAGCCCGTTCCATCGCTTCAATATGCGGGAGGAGCTCGAGGCCTTGTTCAGTTAATACATATCCCTTCGAGCCACGATTAAAGAGCTTCTTATTTAACGCCTTTTCCAAACTATCAATATGGCGCCCAATTGTTGGTTGGCTCAGGCCCAAGTATCGCCCAGCCGCAGAGAGTGATCCTTTTTGAACCACTGCAGCAAAAACCTTCAAATCATTCCAATGCATATTATTCATTTTTGTATAGCAAGTTACATAATTAGCTAATTTTATGAAATGATAGCTTATAGTCAAATAACGGGAGTCGCATCAGATAGTGAGAGATTTAAGATGTTATTCCTGTTTAAAAAACTATTCACTAGGCAATCAACCAACGTGTTACCCATTACCAATAAGCATATTTTAAATGACATAGGTCTGTCGGAAGATAAGTTACCTGCATTTTGTTACTTAACACCTGATCTTGAGAACAATCATGATAGAAATAATCTCCGATGGAAAGATATTCCCCGACACAGTTATTATTCAGAGCAATTGATTTTCAGGTCACAAATATTTTGAGGCGCAGGGCAATCATAACTATAGGAAAACATCGAACATATATTGACCGTCAGCTCTGGGTATGCGACAGCCTTTTCTAACAACAAAAATCTTTCGGGATATGTCTTGATGGCGCTGGCAACACATAATTTTTCAACGGACAATCATGGGTGGGCAGAGCTTCTTACCAAAAGGGAAGCAACCAGTCCTTTGTCAGGAGATCATCGTGTCCCCTGGGTTGTAATCGGCGCAGGGGTAACAGGTCTGTCTGCCGCCAAACGGTTGGCACAATATAATCCTAACGATCAGATAATACTGTTAGATGCCAGAAAACTGGGGCAGGGGGCTTCAGGTCGAAATTCCGGTTATGCCGTTGCCATTAGCCAATTTTCAGGCGCATTTGATAAAAACCAGGAAACTAATTATCGCCGTGTTAATCGTATCAATACACAAGGTCTCGACCTGTTACGTCAACAGGTAAACGACCTTGGAATTGATTGTCAGTGGCAAGAGGACGGTTTTTATCACACTGCTGCAGATGAAAAATCACTCAAAGAATACGATAATTTCAAAGACCACCTCAATCAATTGGGGTATGAGCACACACTCTTAAATCAAGATGAATTGACAGAGCGCCTGGGTACGAATCTTTATAAATCAGGTGTTCATGTTCCCAAGGGGGTTCTTTTACAACCTGCCGCTCTTGTACACGGACTTGGCGATAACTTGCCTCACAATGTAACTCTCTATGAGAACAGTCCCGTATTAAAAATAAATCAAGGTGAGCCGGCCGTTCTTGATCTTGAAAACGGTAAAATAACTGCGGATAAAGTTATTATCGCAACAAATTATGAAGCCCCTAAGCTTGGTTTCATAAAACGCTATATTATGGGGAGCACTCTATCTGGCAGCTTTACGCGTCAACTAACGACTGACGAACTTTCCAGCCTGGGAACTTTAAAAGAATGGGGTGTTCTTTCTCTTCACAGTGGCGGCGCAACTGTTCGACTGACACAGGACAATCGTTTCTCCCTCCGCAATACGGCAGAATATCACGGCGCAGTCTTAATGTCTGATACGCTCTTGTCAAAACGTCGGGAAATTCATCGCGCTGCTTTCGAGAAACGCTTCCCTCAACTTGCTCATGTTCCCTTTGAATTCTCCTGGTCTGGTGTAGAAGGCATCAGTCAAAACTTTACGAATTTTTTTGGGCAACAAACATCAAATATATATCTCGCTGGCGGATATAATGGCTCAGGAGTGAGCAGGGGAACTGCCTTTGGAGCAGCTTTGGCCGATTACGCCTGTAACGTATCCTCCCAATTAGTGGACGATTGTCTTGCCTCTGCCCCCGCCACATGGATCCCACCACGACCATTTCTGGACATTGGTGCTTTCTTCAAAGTCAAAATGCGTTTTATAGGGGTTGGACTGGATCGGTAACCCTAGGGTTACCGCTGTATCCCTGCCGAAATTTCATGACTTTGTATTGGCCTTAAACTTTTCTTCAAAGAAATCGATCCATGCCCGAGCTTTTTTCGTTAAGCCTTTCCGGCTGGGATAAAGAACATAGTAGCTGATAACTTTGCTTTGCCAATCAGGTAAGACGTTTACAAGTTTACCAGTATCTATCGAGTTCTGAATAACATATTCAGGTATAATCGAAATGCCACACCCATCTTCGATCATGGAACGCAAGGCCGTAAAATCATTGATATTATCATTCGGCACCACATCGACAGTGCATAATTTCCCAGATTGATTTTCCAATACCCATTGTTTCAGTGCATTACTGTCACTCATCATAAGTATTTTATGATCAGGCAATTGTTCCAAAGACGTCGGATGCCCGTGCTCTTCAAGATAAGCGGGAGATGCACACAGCTTAGCTCTTGCCTGTCCAATAAGCTTGCTCATTAAGCTTGAATCTTTTTGTTCCCCCACCCTTACTACCAGGTCATATCCTTCTGTAATCAAGTCAACATGTCGATTATTAAGGTCCAGGCTAATTTTAATATCTGGATAGAGTTTAGAAAATTCACCTAGATAGGGCGCAACAAGATACTGACCAATTGCAAAAGAAACGCTAACCCTTAGATTCCCTCTCGGCGTTTCCCGCATGTTGTGTATAGTCTCAACCGCACTTTCTGACTCTTCGACAATGCGTCTGCAGTGATGGAAAAAAATGGCTCCCATTTCCGTTAATTGAACAGCGCGTGTTGTCCGCTCTATTAACCGCACTCCCAGGTCATTCTCAAGTGTAGCAATCCGTCGGCTTACTCGTGATTTTGGTATGTTCAACACTCTTGCTGCCGCCGAAATACCTTCCAGTTCGGCGACCTTTGCAAACAGCACCATATCGTTCAAATTAATCACTGGAGATCCCTTTTAATGACCATTGTTCTGATTTCAGGACAATATATCTCAAATTTAGATCTACAAAAATATTTTAGAACAACCATTTGTAAATCAGTTAAGGGCTGGAATAGAAGTAGTTCGGGTCGATAAGCTTTTGCTTCAATATTCGACTATATGACTTTATTTTTAGGTCCCGTGTTAAAAAGAACAAATAGCAGTTTAGGAAGTTACAATGAAAATACTCGCCTTTGCAGCCAGTAACAGCACAAAATCAATCAATAAAACACTCGTTACCTATGCAGGTGAGCAGCTTAGAGAACTGCGGAGTGATGTTACTGTCGAGGTTATTGATATTAACGATTATGAACTACCTCTGTTCAGCGTCGATAGAGAAGAAGAGCTTGGCCAACCACAGCTGGCTCATAACTTTTTTAACAAAATTAAAGAATCTGACGGCCTTATTATCTCTTTTGCCGAACATAATGGATCCTACACAGCAGCTTACAAAAACCTGTTTGATTGGGCATCGCGGATAGAGACCAAAGTCTTTCAGGGTAAGCCGTCACTCTTCCTGTCGACGTCACCGGGGCAAGGCGGCGCAAGCAGTGTTCTGAAATCAGCAGAAACATCAGCACCGTTTTTTGGCGCAGAGATAAAAGGCACACTTTCAGTTCCAAGTTTTTTCGACAATTTCGACAGTGATGCAAACCAACTTACGAACGAAGACTTGAAGCAGAAATTGCACGAGGCACTTATTGCTCTTCACGGTTAAAGTCAGGAAAAGTACAAAAAAGAAAAGCGCCGGAAACGGCGCTTATTCTTTAGAGAGTGGCGGAAGGACAGGGATTCGAACCCTGGAAGGGCTTGCACCCTTGCTGGTTTTCAAGACCAGTGCATTCAACCGCTCTGCCATCCTTCCACATATCGTCTTGAGAACTATATTCTGTTATTCTCGTTCCGACGGGCTCTGAAATATCTCCATTTGAGCGTAGTGTCAAATGCTTAGATAAGAAAAGATGACATTTTTTATTTTTTCTTATCTTTTCTTATCTTTTCTGGCAAAAAATGAAAAAAGGAGCCGCAAAGCTCCTTTAATTTTTGTCCATTGAAGACAAGTTTTACCCAACAGGCAAAGCTAAAATATCAATCACCTGTTCGTTTGATCATTTCTATAATCTCAACACAAAGGCGATCTTCTTTAATCATAACTTCACCACGGGCAATCATTTGATCGTTGATAGAGATATCAATGGTATCACCGATATATTTATCAAGCTCAACAACCGCGCCACGTCCCATTTTCAATAGCTGACTGACAGGCATTTGTGCCGTACCAAGGATCGCGGAGACTTCCAGCCCAACGCCATGAACCGCCGGAACGTTTTCATCTATTTCAGGGGAATCTGACGCTGTCGTATCCTGTTCCGCAGGTGCAGAATCGAACATATCATCGACATCATCATTGTTCATAGCTTCTTCATCAGACATGAAGTTACCTTCTTATATAATTTATCTTCATACAGAATACGATGGCTTGCAGATCTTAGCTATCAAAATAATTTGCGATAAGAATTCGTGTTTCCGGACTCATTTCAACAAAAACACCTGCCAGTGTTTCTTTGTCCGGTTCAATCCGAACGATAATCGATTTACAGTCAAATTCCAATGCACCGCCATCCAATTCAAGACGAAAATGAATATCAACATGATCACCACGTAATAAAGGGCCATCATACCCCGTTATCGCATAGCCACTGGAGCTCCAATTATCCAAAGAATAATCAACGCCCTTAACGGCAACAGTTCCGGTAACACCGAATTCACGACCTTCGCGGCGTATTTCTTTTTTACCAAAAAGCTTATCTAGTAAATTTTTGATCATGCGTGGGCGAGACCCTTAAAATAAATTTAACAATACAATAACTTGTAAGATCCCATAAAAATGAAAACAAGATGTTAACTCTACGTTTTCTTTTAACAGTTATATTTGTGTTCTTAAAATATAAAGCACAAAGAAAAGTATTGTTATGCGAAAACATCTGAAAAAAATCATCTCAACAGCACTAATCTGTACTGCTTTTATTGTTTCTTCGCACAACAGTGTCGCACAAAATGGGTATCTAACTCCCAATAACATAACACGAAAGCCATTGTTAAAGCCCGGGTTGCCAAATCAGCAACTCAAAAAAGAACGTTATCTCGGCAGTCGTCTAATATATAGTACCGCAGATCCATTGCAGGAAATCTTTACAAAAGATGTCGGGTTAAGCAAAGCTTGCCAACGTGGGCGTTTCAAACAGGTTAAGTCGATGCAATATGTCGCCGTCGTTGATGGTCGAAAATATGGAGCAGCACTATACCAGAGGAATATGTTGCACGATCCCAAAAAGCTTGCCGAAAAAGATAGAATTTACCTGTTCAAAGGACAGGGGACATCGAATTGTCGTGTCTATCACAAACGAATATAGATTTTAGACTAACATTATTGGAAACAAGCTAGCGCTTACCGCATTATTTCGGATAGAGTTCTTTAAACATGTTTGAGATCATCTATACGCGATTCGGAGCTTACTTTGTTTCTTTCATTACGCCGAAACTTCAAATTTAAAAAAAATAATAGCATTAATTCCAAAATTACTTTCTACAGGTATTTTCTTTCATCGGTTATTTCTTCTGTCCTGATCACGCCCCTGATCCCGGCCCTGATTCCAACCGCGCACGCTCAAACAGTTGAGAACAACTCTGAACAGGCCGTAGAAAAAATATCATTCGAACAGTGGCTTAATGAGTTCAAAATAGAAGCAAGAGGCCAGGGTATTTCAGAACAAACCCTGACCCGAAGCTTTAAGGGCATACAGCCAATCCCAAAAATCATTGAATATGACCGCAGACAACCAGAATTCACCCGCACTTTCTGGAGCTATCTGGATAGAGCAGTAAATACTCAACGCATAAAAAAGGCGCAACAACTTCAGAAAACCCACAAAGAACTACTGGATAATATAAGCAATAAATACGGTGTCCAAAGTCGATTTTTACTCGCTTTCTGGGGGCTGGAAAGTAATTTTGGTCAACATACGGGCGGATTTTCGGTCATCGCAGCTGATGCAACACTTGCGTATGATACGCGACGCAGTGATTTTTTCAGAACCCAGTTACTCGAAGCCTTACGCATTATAGATGACGGTCATATCACACCGGAAAAAATGCAGGGATCATGGGCTGGTGCCATGGGGCACCTCCAATTTATTCCTTCGACCTATAATCTCTACGCCGTGGATGAAAATGGTGATGGTCGTAAAGATATATGGCACAGCCTGCCAGATGTGTTTGGATCGGCAGCTAATTATCTTGGACAAATTGGATGGGACGATGAATATACTTGGGGCAGGGAAGTTCAACTACCTCAGAATTTCAACTGGAATTTAGTCGGCCTCAACACCAAGAAAAGCCTTGTCGAGTGGCAACAAGCTGGCGTCAGGAAGATAACCGGGAACAATTTACCTGCACTTGATTTAGAAGCATCGCTTATCCTCCCCTCAGGACACAAAGGCCCAGCTTTTCTTGTATACAACAACTTCCGTAAAATCCTGAACTGGAACAGATCTATACTTTATGCCCTTGCCGTCGGCCATCTATCAGATCGTATCGCCGGAAAAGCCCCTCTCATTTCACCTCGCCCGGTAAATGAACGCCCCTTACATCGAACAGAAATTGAAGAAATCCAGACTCTCCTTGCAAACCTGGGGTACGATGTTGGTAAAGCTGATGGCATCATAGGAAGGAAAACACGTGAAGGTATTCGTAACTTTCAAAAGAAAGTTGGTTTACCTGGTGATGGATATCCTGATGAAGCCCTTCTCTTGAAGCTGAGAAAATCCTGAAAGCAACAAAATATTAGATGAGACCAAAAGAGTTGAAGAAATTAATCACGAAGAAATTAATCACAGGGATCACACTAGATAAGATTGATATGACTTCGATAGAAGCATACAATCTTTCACAGTATATGTATGGGGGTCTCAATGAGCTTAAATAAATTTCCAAAATTCGCAGCATGCCTTACCGTTATAGGTATCGGGTTAAGTGGGTGTGCAGAAATTGAGCTTGCCTCTCATGCAACCAAAAGCATCACGAGAAGTGATACACCAAAAACCATTGGTCGATACAAAGTTGGCTCTCCTTATCAAGTCAAGAACATCTGGTACTATCCGGCTGTAGATTATAGCTATAGTGAGACTGGAATCGCATCATGGTATGGCCCAGGGTTTGATGGCAAGAAAACTGCGAACGGCGAAATCTATGATCAATATGCGCTTACCGCAGCCCATAGAACACTCCCCATGCCATCGCTTGTACGTGTGACAAACCTTGGAAACGGACGTTCCATTAAGCTACGAATTAATGATCGCGGCCCTTTCTCTAACAATCGAATTATTGATGTTTCTCGTCGTTCAGCCCAGCTTCTAGGCTTTGAGCTTCAAGGAACGGCAAAAGTCAAAGTTGAAATACTCGAAGAAGAGAGCAGGCAACTTGCGGCGCAGGCACAGGGGAAAGACTATACGCCTCAGGTTGCTTCAAGCGAGAACACAACATTGGCTGCGCCAACAGAGACAGTTACGGCAGAACCTTTGGATGCTCCGGTCGCAAGTGCACCGACGGCAAGCCAACCAGCTCCACCCGTTCAAACAGCAAGTGTTGAGCCTACTGCAAATTTTACCGATGGCGTCGTGTCTCAGACGCCTGTTGCACCCAGTAGCATATATGTTCAGGCTGGCTCATTCCTTCAGGTTCATAATGCAGATCGTCTTCGCGCTAGGTTATCTCCGCTAGGTACAGCGCAGGTAGCTAATGCAGCCGTTGGAGAACGTACGTTTTATCGTGTACGCCTTGGTCCTTTGACAAATGTTCAAGAGGCTGACGAGCTTTTAAAAATACTACACGACAACGGTTATAATGATGCGCGTGTTGTGGTGGATTAATGCTCTGGTCAGTTAATACTGACTGGGGGCCATATTTTCTCCACAAAACCCCCGTACTCATCTAACTCTACGTAACAGATTACTCTCAAAAAAAACTCTAAGACACTCAGGTCAGATCATTGCAAAACAAAATAAATTCAAATTTTAGATCTTCTTTAAAATCTATTTTATTCGGTGGCGCATGCCTCTTTGCTATCGCGCAATCAGCCCATGCCATTGAGACATCAGCGCGAGAAGCCTACCTGATTGATTATACAACCAAAACGGTTTTGATTAATAAAGACGCCGAAGTTTCTATGCCTCCGGCTTCCATGAGTAAAATCATGACCGCCTATATGGTGTTTGAGCGCCTTAAGGATGGCAGGCTTTCCCTCGATGACAAACTGCCTGTCAGCGAAAAGGCCTGGCGCAAGGGTGGTTCAAAAATGTTTGTCGAAGTCGGCAAAGAAGTTTCTATTCACGACCTCTTACGCGGTATTATTGTTCAATCAGGAAATGATGCTTGTATCGTTGTCGCAGAAGGTCTGGGGGGGTCGGAAGAAAACTTCGCGCTGGAAATGACTGCAAAAGCACGCGAGCTTGGCATGGAAAACAGTACCTTTGCCAATGCAACGGGTTGGCCAGACCCCGGCCAGAGAATGACTGCAAAAGATCTGGCTATCCTTGCTGATCGTATTATTACAGACTTCCCTGAATTTTATGATGTCTATTCGGAAAAATCCTTTACCTGGTCCGGCATTACACAGGGAAACAGAAATCCGTTACTTTATAAAAACCTTGGCGCTGATGGCCTTAAAACGGGTCACACGGAAGAAGCTGGATATGGTTTAACGGCTTCCGCCAAGCAGGGGGACCGCCGCATCATTATGGTTTTGAATGGTATGGGCAGTGCCAAAGAACGTGCAGAAGAATCAGCGCGGCTGGTTTCTTGGGCCTTTAGAGAGTTTGATAATTTTGAACTCTTTAAAGCAGGCGAAACAGTTGATACTGCTGATGTCTGGCTTGGCACAGAGAAAACCATTGATCTGGTTCCTGAAGACGATCTGCTCTTGACGTTGCCACGGAATGCAAAAAATAAAATGACCGCGACAGTCAATTATGTTGGACCGATCCAGACCCCGATTGAAAAGGGCGAAAGACTAGGGACATTAACAATTGCTGCGCCTGATATAGATACAGTCGAAGTTCCACTTGTTGCTGCAAATTCAGTAGAGAGAGAAGGGGGCTTTAGCCGTATAGTTTCTGCACTGAATTACCTGATATTCGGAAAATCATAACGCCCATGTCCAAAGGTTATTTTATATCCCTTGAGGGTGGAGAAGGGGCAGGGAAAAGCACGCAAATCAAACGCTTATCCCAACGTCTTGACAAGTACGGTTACAAAAACGCCTGTACAAGAGAGCCCGGAGGCACGCCAGGGGCCGAACTTATTAGAGACTTATTGGTCCGCGGCGATGCATCCCGCTGGACACCCAAAACAGAAGCTCTTTTGATGTTTGCCGCTCGGCAAGAACACGTCGAAAAGGTAATAAAACCCACCCTTGAAAAGGGAGAATGGGTAATTTGCGACCGCTTTGCAGATTCCTCTGTCGCCTATCAAGGCATAGGACATGGTTTAGGCGCAAAAAAAATTACAGATCTTCACGATTGGGTTCTTGGTGATTTTCAACCCGACCTTACCTTGATATTGGATTTACCTGTTTCCGTCGGGCTTGGGCGGACAAGAGGACACGATCTCGGAGAAAATCGCTTTGAAGGCATGGAAACATCGTTTCATGAACGAATGCGCGACGGCTTTCTATCAATAGCAAAACACGCGCCAAAACGCTGCATCGTTATTGACGCCACGCAATCACTGGATGATGTCGAAAGTTCGATATGGAAAGCAGTAACCAATAAATTTTCTGGTTCTTTCGATGGCTAAAGCGACAAAAAAAAAGGCACAGCCCGAACCTGATATCATTGATCATCCCAGATCAACACAAGACCTGATTGGCCATATAAGAGCAGAAGAAACTCTTCTAAGGGGATTTAATTCCGGCAAGCTTCCGCATGCATGGATGCTTACAGGTCCCAAAGGCATTGGCAAAGCAACACTTGCTTATCGTTTTGCCCGCTTCCTTATGAATCAAATCAATGAGGATGAGGGCAACAGCCTATTTGGCGATAGCGCACCGCCGACAACATTGGATATTGGTGCCGACAATCCTGTCGCGAAAAGAATTGCAGCCAGTGCACATGGCGATCTCGTCACCCTGGAGTTAAGTTCGGATGAAAAAGGCAAGATGCGAACGACAATTCCTGTCGATGAAGTTCGTAAAATTGTTAACTTTTCTCACAAGACATCAATCGAAGGTGGCTGGCGCATTGTCATTGTTGATGCTGTAGAGGAAATGAATGCCAATGCAGCGAATGCTCTGCTCAAAGTTCTGGAAGAGCCACCAGAAAAAACAGTGCTTTTGCTAATATCACACCTTCCCGGACAAATTCTGCAAACCATCCATTCCAGATGCTGTCATCTTCCGCTTGCAGCACTGGAAGAAGACACGGTTATTACCTTACTCAGACATAAAGTACCAGAGCTCTCCGATGGTGATGCTGCACAGTTAGCCAAACTATCAGAAGGCTCAGTCGGAAAAGCGCTAGACCTCTGGAAAAGTGGAGGCCTTGATCTCTATAGAGAGATGATCTCCTTGCTTTCAACCTTACCGAACCTGGATATGGTCAAACTTTATGCCTTTGCCGATAAACTTTCCAGCTCAGATCCGCTCGCCTTTAAAACAGGTATGGAACTGTACCTTTGGTGGCTGGCCCGTTTGACGAAAACATCAGGGCAAGGCGTTATGCCGGACATGGTTATTCCCGAAGAACAAACACTAATCTCTGCATTAATTGAACGACATGGTCTTGCGCAATGGCTCGGCCTGTGGGAGAAGTGCTCGAAGAATTATGCCCGTGCTACTCGTGCTAATCTGGATAAGAAGCAGGTCGTTGTGACAACCTTAACGGAACTCCAGACCCTGACTGCCTGATTAACACAGGGTACCATGGCAAGTGCTGTTGATCAGGAGTTCCCTATGACTGGATCAGAAAACGGATCCTATTATATCACGACGCCCATCTATTATGTGAATGATAAGCCACATATTGGGCATGCCTATACCACACTCGCCTGCGATGTACTTGCTCGCTTCAAAAGGCTGGATGGATATGATGTGAAGTTTCTGACCGGGACCGATGAACATGGTCAGAAAGTCGAGACTTCAGCCGAAAAAGCAGGTATTGATCCACAAACTTTTACAGATCAGGTATCTCAGAATTTCAGAGACCTTACTAAAACCTGTAACTATTCAAATGATGATTTCATCAGAACAACTGAAGATCGCCACAAGAAAGCATGTCAAAAGCTTTGGCAGGTCCTCGAAGATAAAGGCTTTATCTATTTAGGAAGTTACGCCGGATGGTACGCTGTTCGCGATGAAGCCTTCTATACAGAGACAGAACTTACTAAAAATGCCGACGGCAAGCGTATCGCACCAACGGGTGCAGAAGTTGAATGGGTGGAAGAGCCATCTTATTTCTTCAAACTCTCTGCTTTTGAAGATGAATTATTAGCGCTTTACGAAAACGACCCATCTTTTGTTGGCCCTGACAGCCGTCGAAACGAAGTGATCAGTTTTGTCAAAGGTGGCTTAAGAGACCTTTCTGTCAGCCGGACAACCTTTAACTGGGGTGTTCAGGTTCCCGGTAACGATGATCACATCATGTATGTTTGGCTCGATGCCTTAACGAATTATCTGACTGCAGTTGGTTACCCGGATGAAAGTGCGACAGAATATAAAAACTTCTGGCCCGCAGATCTTCATATGGTTGGAAAAGACATTCTTCGCTTCCATGCTATCTATTGGCCCGCTTTCCTTATGGCTGCCGATTTACCGCTACCAAAGCGTATCTTTGCGCATGGGTGGTGGACGAATGAAGGTCAAAAGATTTCGAAGTCAGTTGGGAATGTAATTGATCCTAACGCCCTTATCGAAGAATACGGCCTCGATCAGGTCCGATACTTTATGATGCGGGAAGTTCCCTTTGGGAAAGATGGCGACTATTCAAAACAGGCCATGATTTCCCGGATGAACGGAGATCTGGCAAACGATATTGGGAATCTGGCTCAGCGTGTTCTTTCGATGGTTTTCAAAAACTGCGAAGGTAAAATCCCTGAACATGGAGATTTCACTGATGCTGACAAGGAACTCCTTGATAGTGTAACTGCGTTGCATGACAAACTCAGAAATGATTTCGACAAACAAAGCTTCCACCGTGGTTTGGAATCTGTTTGGAACGTTATTTCAGCAGCCAATAAATATGTTGATGAACAAGCGCCTTGGACATTAAAGAAAACAGATTTGGCCCGTATGGGAACTGTTTTGTATGTTCTGACTGAAACTATTCGCCAAATAGCAATTCTTCTTCAACCCGTTATGCCTGAATCAATGGAAACGATGCTAAATCAGCTCAACCTTCCTGCAGATGCACGCACTTTCTCAGATCTGAAAATTGCACTTTCTACGGGCGTTGAAATCGATAAACCGCAGGGTGTTTTCCCACGGTATATAGAGGAAGAGGGGGCATAATGATTGTCGACTCTCATTGTCATCTCGATTACTTTCTAAAAGATGGTGATCTTGAAGATGCTTTAACACGTGCCCGTGATGTTGGAATTGGCTGTATGGTTACCATCGGTACCAAACTATCCACTTTCGATACAGTTTTGGGCATCGCAAATGCAAATAATGATATCTATTGCACCGTTGGCATCCATCCACACGAAGCAGGAACCGAAGGGCTATCATCTCCGGAGATCCTGATTGAAAAAGCCAAGGAACCAAAAGTAATCGGTTTGGGTGAAAGTGGTCTTGATTACTACTATGACCACGCCCCCAGAGATCGACAGCAAGAAAGTTTCCGGGCTCACATTGAAGCTGCAAGAGAAACAGGTCTTCCGCTTGTTGTTCACACCCGTGATGCAGATGACGATACCATTGCCATCATGCGTGATGAATTCGACAAAGGTGCCTATCCCGCGCTAATTCATTGTTTTACGGCGGGGCCTGAATTAGCAAAAGCATCCTTGGAAATGGGTTTTTACATATCTCTATCCGGGATTATCACCTATAAGTCAGCCGAAGATATCAGAACAACAATTTCCGAAGCACCACTTGATCGCTTGCTGATTGAAACGGACAGTCCTTATTTGGCACCGGTTCCAATGCGTGGCAAAAAGAATGAACCTTCTTTTGTTCGCCATACTGCAGAAGCTTTGGCCAATGTTAAAAAGGTAAGTTTGCAGGAAATTCATACAGCAACGACTGATAACTTTTATCGTCTATTTACAAAAGCTCAAAGGCCGACGGCAGCATAATCATGAAAATTACAATGCTAGGATGCGGTGGTTCCGGTGGTGTTCCCATTTGTTCGGGTGCAGCCGGTGGCAATTGGGGGAACTGTAACCCGGAAAACCCGAAAAACAGACGTCGCAGAGTTTCCATCCTTGTCGAGCATGAAGACACGACTATCCTGGTTGATACAGGTCCAGATCTAAGAATTCAGCTTTTGGACGCCGGGGTAGAATATATTGATGCCGTTCTCTATACCCACGATCACGCTGATCATATTCATGGATTGGACGAACTAAGGTATCTGGCCTATAAAGCTGGTGGTCCGATTGAAGCATTTATGGACGAAGCAGATAGAGAAATTATTACAAACCGCTTTGCCTATGCGTTTACATCTTCGTGTGATCCTGAAAGTACCTATACACCAATGATGGATGATAAAACCATCGATGGTCCCTTTAAGGTAGGATCGATTGAAATTACACCTTTCTATCAAAACCATGGTAACACAACGTCTCTCGGATTTCGTTTTGGCGATTTTGCCTATTCGACAGATGTTTTTGACCTTGATGAACGCGCCTTTGAAACACTGGCTGGTGTAAAGCACTGGATTGTCGATTGCCTACGGTATGAGCCGCACCCATCACATGCTCACTTTGAAAAAACTCTTAGCTGGGTGGAACGCTTAAAGCCTGAAAGAACAATCCTTACCCATATGAACCAGCAAGTGGACTATGATGATTTATTATCAAAATGTCCCGAGGGTGTTGAGCCTGGGTATGATGGCCTAACCTTCGAAGTAAAATAGAAAATCGTAAAAAAATAGGCGATGATAATTTCATCGCCTATTTTTTCACATGATAACTACTCGTTAAACCAGAAGCCATCAGGCTTATAAACGCCAAGTAGAGCACCAGGCTCCCAGTTGTAAAAACCGTCTTCCGGCACATTCATGAGCTTGTTTGATAAAGCCACCGGCTGAGGAATTTCAGCAACCAGTCCGATCGTGTAGGTTTCCTCGGCATTGATTTCCAGAATACGTTGCCAAATGTCTTTCTTTTCTGCCGTTGACTGTGCTCTGAACCAGAGAATATAAAGATTATTCAGTTCTTTTGCTTTAGTAATATCAACTTCTTCGCCAGCATTACCTTTGGTTTCCACATACTGTCCCCATTTTGGCCACTGGAAAGACTGTTGCTGTCGAGGAACCAGTTCAGCAGGCGACGAATGCGGTGATAAAAGCGCATTGAGATTGCCATACCAAAGCGACATATTGGTTTCGCCAGAAAAAATTCTGTTACGTAAAACTTCTCTTTGGGAAGGTTTTGGATAAAGTTTTACTCCAATTTTCAACCAGGAATCTGCGATTAATTCCAGAATGTCCGTCTCTTCACTACTTTCACCCGCCGTTTCAATAATAACCTTCATCGGGCGCCCATCGTTCAACAAACGAAGACCATCTTCATCTCGTTGTGTCAGGCCGATTTCATCCAAAAGCGCATTGGCTTTTTCCAGATCAAATTCAGTCCACTTCTTGAAATACTCTTCTTTATAAAGACTACTGCTCGGTAAAACAGTGTTATTACCTTCAAGACCAAGTCCGTAATAGAGCACCTGGTTTAATTCATAGCGATTAGTCGCCAGAGACAGCGCATGACGAAACCTTTTATCCCGGTTCAACTTACGCCACTCAGGATCCTTTGCGTTCAAATTGGGATAGAGCGCAAATTGTGATCCACGAACTGTCTTCCAAAGACGCACGGAATACCCGTTTTGATCATCATTCCCTTTTAAAAACGTATAGTCGGAAAAGTTAAGTCCTCTGGATTGTAAATCAGAATCTCCCGAACCAACCTTTGCTGGAATTAATCCCCCTCCGGCAACTGAAAGTATGAATTCATCCGCATAGGGAAGTTGATGCCCAAATTCATCTACCCTGTGATAGAAGGGATTTCTTTTGCCAACAAATCGCGTCGAAGGCGGCTTCACCGTATTCACCCACGGCTGTAATGTCGGCAGTTTAGGGTTCGTAAATTTATACTGCCGTGCTTTACGATTGTGGAGCTGTACCCAGTTTCGCGCCCCGGCTTTTGTGACACGTTGTTCCAATTCATCAGCATCTACATATTTTGCATGAAACTGCTTCATGTAGTGTGCTGGCTGGAAAAGATAAAGCGGACGTGTTGCTGCCAAACTTGGAAGGAAAAAGGGGTTAGGGACCGACCAACTATACCGAACGGTTAATTCATCAAGAATTTCCACCGTGGGCATTTCTCCATCAACCAGTAACTCGGCAGGGGGCCCAAAGGGCCTTAAGTTGCTATCATTGGCAACATCGTCCCAAAAGTACTTGAAATCAGCAGACGTAAAAGGGTGCCCATCTGACCATTTATGCCCTTTACGAAGTGTCAGCGTAAAAATACGGCCTTCTTGGACGTCGAGCTTATCTAAAATATCCGTGGTAAAGCCAAGATCCGGTGTGTAACCAATAAGACGGGCATAGCCATAAACGGAAAACAGTCGAACATCCTTTGACTTCGCAATCAAACTTCGGATTGAACCGCCATATTTTCCCGCTTGCCAGTGATGGCTTTGCTTAACAACAAAGGGATTTTCAGGAACTCGTTTTGCAATGGGAAGCATCTCACCATTGATAACCTTGCCTTCAAAAACCGGGACTTCCCGAAGTAATTCAGGTTTAAAGTCAGAGACAGGAGAGAGATAGGTTTCCGCAAAGCTAGAGGATATTCCTGTCACCATACTTAATATCGCCAATGATTTGATTGACGTTTTTATAAGTTTACCAGCTATTTTATTCATTTCTCTCTCAACACTACCGAAACCCCAGCACTCTATCTTACGTGAAGATCCTATCGAAGATCATTAATTATCCGGTAAATAGGGTCCAAACTACTGGCGCCAAGCTTTTCAGATCGATCAGGTGACCAGCCTTCAAATTCATTTGGCGCATCAGCCGTATCTTTAAAAGGCATTTCTAATGTCATCGACAGGCAATCATGTGTTTCAGCCGTATTGTTGCTGCAGATTGTAAGATTGGCTTTCCCCGGTTCATTCTGAGGATATCCGTGAGTGGTTTGAAAATCGGGGTTGGCTTCCATGTAATAGCTCTGGAAATGATCCAACAAGTTTAACAAACGATCATCAAAGGACGGGATGCCATGTGTTCCTGCAATAAAGTTATGCGGAATAGCCTCATCACCGTGAATATCAAACATAAGATCAACCCCGGTTTCCATCATCTTTTGACGGACGTAATAAACTTCGGGACTCTTTTCCAACGAAGGTGCCTGCCATTCACGGTTCAAATTTGATCCAACAGCATTAACGCGAAGATTTCCCCGTCGACTGCCGTCCGGATTCATGTTCGGAACAACATAAAAAACAGCCTTTTTTAACAGTTCTCGTGCCGTCGCATCATTTTCATCAAGCAGGCGGCCCAAAAAGCCTTCCATCCAGAACTCTGTCATGCTTTCTCCCGGGTGTTGTCTTCCAATCACCCAGCATGTCTTTTTGTTCTTATCCGCTTCGCCGATCGTTAAAAGATCAATATCCTGACCGTCAATCGTCTGTCCCAAGACATCGAGATTAACACCTTGACCATGCTGAGCTTCAGCGATGAGATCTGCGTGTCGTTCCATAGAGTAGGGGGCAAAATAAGCAAAATAGACTGAGTTATATCCCGGCGTAAATTCAATTGTTAACGTTTCTCCGTCATACGACGTTGTTGGTACTCTGAACCAGGTTTCTCGATCATAAGAAGCAACAGCCTGATAGTTTTCCCATCCACCAGGGTAAGCTGCACCACCAGCATTGAGAATTTTTAAAGTACAAGCCTGATCCTGTGCGCCGCTAAGACGAAAGTAAAACCACTGATAAAAATGAGAATTCGTGTCTGATTCGATTTCTAACTGGATATCAGAAGGATTATCAGAAGACAGACAGCGGATATTGCCTGCATCAAAATTACTTGAAATACGGATCATTAGGGTATTACTCACTTAATTACGCTTATACATTTATGCACAAGAATACCTGATAAGTAGCAAGCAGCAAGCTTTGTGTCGTCCTGTTCTGGAAATCGCTCTCCAACGGACAGTCAGGTAAAATTTAATCGTAACAAAAAATTCTTTTCATGAGTTTTTCTAATCTTTTCACACCCTGCCGCAAACCGAAATTTTGCAGATACGGATCTGAAATTTCTACGAAAACAGACGTTGTTTGGATTTATTTTTTTCTTTTTGCCGCTTGAAAACACTTATCTAGAATACGGTTTATCTGTGGCAAAATTGCGCACCGGATTGAAATTATGCTCAACAACAGGTAGTGTAACATTCCAAACTACAGAGAAAGGTAGTTGTATCATGCGTAATAAGCCCACCTATTTACCAGTGATACTCAAGTCTTCTGGTTGGGTTCTAAGCCGAATTGGAACACTGCTGGCTACAATTTTTGCTGCTAGTGCATTTGCAACACTTCTCCCCATGCTCGGGAGAAATAGTCAGTTATTACTGGAACCACTTATGATGTCCGCCCTGATTGCTGCGACGATAGCAATAGGCGGTTTTCTGATCGTCAAGTGGACTGAACACAAGTTTGGCGATCCGCTCAAGGATTTTCCAGCAACACTGTAAACAAGCGTTTTCATAATTATTTTTCACTTTCAAGTCAGGGAATAACTCATTGTTATTTCCTGATTTTTCTTTAATGTATATTTTTCGAGATAATATCAAAATCGCAATCTATTTTGTATAGAATATAAAAGCCGTTCTGCGCCAGTTGACAGTGCCCGGACAGGCAACCTAACATTCTCTCTATTATTTATCAGGTCGGCGATCGCTCTACCTGCCTTCAAGAATACACACATACCTCTGATAGGAAGTTCTGATGAAACACCTCAAGAAAATCAGTCTTGCTGCTATTACCTCCATGGCTATCGCCATGCCGTCAATGGCAGAAACACGCATAACCTATAAATCAGCCAAAACAACATCTTCCTATTATCAGATGGCGGTACAAATTGCAGAAGCGATGAAAAGTGGCTCATCCGGCGATATAGTGGTTACCGTAGAAGAGAGCCAAGGGTCAGTTCAAAATGTTATGGAAGTAAGGGCCAGAGGAGGAGACTACGTCTTCACCACACCTCCGGCACTTGTACGTTTGGCCAAGGCTGGAAAAGCAATGTTCGAAGGAAAAGGCGATCCCAAATTTAACGAAATCAGAGCCTTATTTCCCATTCCTTCATTGACGATGCATTTTGTTGTATCTGAAAACAGCGGTATCAAAAATTTTGCAGGCCTGGAAGGTAAGAAAATTCTTTTGGGCAAGGGGTCATTTGGGGCCAAGGAGGGGGCCAAATACCTCAAATTATTTGGTCTGGAAGGTAAAGTAGATCTGGCAAACGTTGAACTGTCAAACGCTGTCCCAGCCTTGAAAAATGGTCAAATTGACGGTTTTGTAACTGCAGGTTCTTATCCTGCTCCTAACGTTATAGAAGCGGCGGCCTCAACAGGTGTGAACGTACTTTCCTTAACACCAGATCAGATCAAAGCTTCCAAGCGCAAAGAGTTAACCATTCCTGCGGGCACCTATAGCGGGCAAGATGCCGATATAACAACAACTTCACTACCTGTTGTCGCCTATACAACAACTGCTATGAACGACGATACAGCCTATCAGCTCACCAAAACCTATTGGGAACAAAAAGAGACAATGGGACAGTCCGCAGCATGGTGGAATGGTGTCAGCAAAGACTTACTATCAAACATTGAGGGAAAAGTTCATCCCGGTGCCGTTCGTTATTATAAAGAAAAAGGTATGACGCTCCCTAACGCGCAACAATAACTACTCTTTTTTTATAAAGTTAAAAATCCCGGCTGTATCAATCAGCCGGGATTCTCATATCCACACGATCGAATATTTTAACAGTGATATCCCATGTCTGAAAATCCATCGAAGTCCTTGCGCATGATATGCTTTGTTCTTGCGACATTGCTTGTTGTCTTTCATATCGGTTTGATTTTTTCAGGCTTGGTTCCCAATCTCGTTAGCCGCCCCCTTCATCTTGCTTTTATTCTTCCCTGGGTTTTGATCCTCGGCAAGCAAACTGACGCGATATCACGTATCACAGGGGCCATCATTGCCACAGCAGGTATCGGGGCAGCCCTGTGGATTACCTTTAATCACAATCTCCTAAGTGACCAATACGGTTTTCTGGAAAACGATTTCCAAATAGCAATTGCCGTGACCCTACTTTTCGTTGTTCTCGAAGCCGCAAGACGTGCCATTGGCTGGCCCTTGCCCATTGTAGCAGCACTCGCGCTTCTTTATGGCCTGTTAGGGCAACATATACCTGGTGAATTTGGTCACGCCGGCACACCCATAAAAAGCTTTCTGGGCACCCTGACAATCGCCGAAGGTGGAATTTGGGGCAGCTTAACCGGGGTTTCCGTCAGTGTTGTTTCTATTTTTGTCATTTTTGGTGCTGTATTAAACGCGGGCGAAGCAGGACAAGGGTTTATGAATGTTGCCGCTGCGGCTGCCGGACGTTTAAAGGGAGGGGCGGCCAAGGTATCTGTCATTTCCTCGGCCCTGTTTGGTTCCATATCCGGATCAGCCTCTGCAAACGTAGCATCAACAGGCGCAATTACCTTGCCCGCCATGACACGCCTAGGTTACCCCAAGCGTCTTGCAGCCGCCGTTGAGGCCGTTGCCTCTTCGGGGGGACAGATTATGCCACCGTTAATGGGGGCAGGGGCTTTTGTGATGGTTGAGCTCACCGGCACTCCCTATACCAGCATTATGAGTGCAGCAATACTACCTGCGATCCTCTTTTTCCTCGCAGTCTGGGTTGGTATCAATGCCTATGCCCGTAATCAGGATCTCAAGGGCATTGAAGACAAAGACAGACCAAATACAAAGGACGTCTTTATTACATCTGCATTCTTTCTGGTTCCCTTTAGTGTTTTGCTTTTGGGCATGTTTTATTTCAGCTACACACCTCAGTACGCAGCATGTATGGCTATTATTGCTGGGTTTTTGCTACTCTTTTTCACAAAAAAGCTCACATTCGACTTAAAACAAACTCTTTATCGAATTGAAAATGCTGTTATTAACTCAGCTAAACAGGTATCCATGATCGCTGCGATCATACTCTGTGCCTCTATCATAATTGGCGTACTTTCAATTACAGGTCTGGGCGTAAAGATTACCTCACTAATTCTATCGGGGTCTGGTGGCTTACTGTGGCCTTCGCTCTTTCTAACAGCTTTGGCCTGCCTGATACTGGGTATGGAAGTTCCGACCACCGCAGCCTATGTAATATGTATATCAGTAGCAGGCCCGGCGTTAACGCAACTCGGTCTGGCACCTCTTCAGGCACACTTGTTTGTTTTCTGGTTTGCCTTGCTTTCAACAATTACCCCACCCGTCTGTGGAGCCGTCTTTATCGCCGCCGGTATGATCGGGGAAAACTGGTTAAAGGTAGCTTTAACGGCAATGGCTTTAGGTGTCGGTCTCTATATTATCCCACTGGGCATGATCGCGAACCCCGATATCCTCAGCCTTTCGGAAACACCGCTTCTGGCTCTGGTGTCATTCATACAGATTGGCCTTGGGCTAACCTGTATTTCATATGGTTTAATTGCCGTGAAATCTGTGATTTATAAATTAGGTCTTATCCTATTTGGCATTATCATTATCTTTGCTCCCGGTTTAGTCCTATGATTTCATATCATGAGAAAACTTTACATGTTCAAAAAGTTAATGGGCACCTAGAAGGAACATATTTAAAATCTGATACAACAAACCAAATGGAACAAATCGTCTTGATTATACCCGGATCGGGACCAACGGATAGAAACGGTAATAATCCGCTGGGTGTATCAGCAGGAACCTATAAACTTCTGGCAGAAGACCTTGCTAAAAAGGGTATAAGCTCACTCAGAATTGATAAAAGAGGCCTTTATGGGAGCAGCTCTGCAACAGAAAATCCAAACAATGTTACCGTAAATGATTACGTCGAAGATATCATTGATTGGATCAGTCTAATCAAAGAGAAACTTGGCTGTAAAAACATTTGGCTATTAGGGCACAGTGAGGGCGGTCTAATAGCACTAAAATCAACCCTAATTTCACCAACATGCTCATCAGGCCTTATTCTTGTTGCCACATCAGGTGTATCTTTCGGGCAGTTATTGAGAAAACAAATCAACCAAAATCTTTCGAACACAACGGTTATGAATGATGCCTTTGTTATCATAGACCAACTTGAAAACGGTCAACACGTTGAAATGTCTTTATATGACACCTCACTTCAACAATTATTTGCCCCTGTTGTTCAGGACTATCTTATTGATTTAATGTCTCATGAACCTGTCGAACTCATATCAGAAATTAACATCCCCACACTGATCCTCCAAGGAGATCAAGATATTCAGGTTTCTGTTGAAAATGCGAACAAACTAAAGAAAGCCCAACCGAGATCGAAACTCGTTATACTTAACGGTGTAAATCATATTCTAAAACAGCCGAAGGTCCAGAAAGACAAAGCTCTAACAATTAGTGAAAACCTGGCAAGTTATAGAGATCCTAAGCTTGAACTAGCTCCCAAAATCACCAAAGAAATCTGTCAATTTATCATTGATCAAAACTGATAAAAAACGCAAAGCCCTATAGCATTTTTATTTAATGCTCACAGGAATCTGTTTTAAGTAATTTATCATTATTGACAGGATCAAGTTTCCTGAAGTACTGGTAACTTCTTATTCTACAGGAGTTATGGTTTATGGATTGGGAAAAAGTATTTGCCACGCGGTCTTCTCGTATGAAGGCGTCCGAAATTCGGGAGTTACTCAAACTTCTGGACCAACCAGACATCATCTCATTTGCTGGCGGTATTCCTGATCCCGCACTGTTCCCAACGGAAGAATTTCAACAGGCCTTTACCAACACACTCACTGGTGACAAACAGACAACTGCTTTGCAGTATTCTGTAAGTGAGGGCTATGTCCCATTGCGACAGTGGATTGCCAAACAAATGGAAGGTCTTGGTATTCCCTGTAGCATTGATAACATTCTGATTACATCTGGATCACAGCAAGCACTGGATTATCTGGGCAAACTATTACTGTCGCCGAATGATACGGCACTCGTTACATGGCCAACCTATATGGGCGCGCTTGGGGCCTTTAATGCTTATGAGCCCCATTACGATCGTTTGGTTGCGAATGGCAACCGCTCTGCGAAAGAATATCAAGAAGCCGCCGAGGAAAAGAATAGCAAAGTTAAGTTCGCCTATATGTCTGTAGATTTCGCAAACCCAACCGGGGAAACTCTTGATCGTCCCGGTCGTGAAAAATTGCTGGATCTGGCAGAAGAGCTTGATATTCCTGTTATTGAAGACGCTGCATATCAATCTCTTCGGTATGACGGCGAAGCAATTCCACCAATTCTGGCCCTTGATATTCAACGTAAGGGACATATTGACGAAACCCGAACGCTCTATTGCGGTAGTTTTTCTAAAACACTTGCGCCAGGTTTAAGAGTAGGGTGGGTCTGTGCTGCTCAGTCCGTGATCAGCAAGCTCGTCTTAATGAAACAGGCTGCAGATCTACATAGTTCAACGATTAACCAGATTGCCATCCACGAAGTTGCGTCCAAAGGTTTTGATAAACAGGTCGCCAAGATTTTTACTGCTTACTCAACCAGACGTGACTGTATGCTTGCCGCACTGGAAGAACACATGCCCGAGGACGTAAGCTGGGCAAAGCCTGAAGGCGGGATGTTTATCTGGTTAACCCTGCCCAAACATCTGGATGGGGCTGAATTGCTGGCTAAATCAATCGAAACGCAACGCGTCGCTTTTGTTCCCGGACATGCATTCTACGCAGATGGATCGAACCGCAACACGATGCGTTTGAGCTTCTCTCAGGCAAACGAAGAAACGATCAATGAAGGTATCCGCAGATTAGGCCTTTTGCTGAAATCGGTATAATTAGCGACTACAATTTGTATCTGTATAAAAAGGCGCGTTCTTTTAAGTACGTGCCTTTTTATTTAAGCAATTAACTACAATAGATTAGCTAGTTGCTTTAATAAATGAATTGAAAAATTAATAGTCTGATAACAGATTCATTAATTCACCAAAGGATCACCATCAACAGTTACGCCGTATGACCTTACGATCTCGTTATAACGACCTGATTCTTTTATCGTTTTCAATGCAATGTTAAACTTGTCGCATATTTCCTGTTTCGCAAAAACAGATCGGAAATGGCTGGGTGGAAACAATTCATGATAAGTTACAACAGGGTTTTCTGTTCCATTATTTTTAGCAAAATTACGACTAAACCATTGGAAAATGTACTTATCCGCAATAATTACATCAGCCCGCTTGGTAAAGAGCATTTTGCTTTGTGTGTTTTGATCTCCAATTTCTCGATATAACCCATTATCCTTTGTTAAATCCTTGAAGTTCGGCCCCAAATAGTTACTGGCATTTTGAAAAGCGATGACTCGCTTGCCTTTCAAGCCATCAATACTCTTGATCTTTAAATTATTTGATTTCAGGGTAATAGCATAGTTTCGATAGGTTATATGAGAGTTTGTGTAACATCCCGGAAGATCATCTAACCCCGTAGACATGATGCCATCCATCCGCCCCGATCGAAACTCTGCAAGCGTTCGGGCGAGGGGGACGTATCGCGCCTTCATCCTGTACCCCGCGAGTTCAAGGGTTTCTTTGAGAATATCATATTCAATACCACGGTTTTCGCTCTGGATAATGTAGGGCGGTATTGATGATCCAACAGCAATTTTAAGTTCTTCTGCAGAAGCTTTTGAAACACATAAAGCGCATACTAGAACCCACATGAAAGTCTTCATCATTCAAATCCAATCAAAATAAAATCAGATTTTTGGCAACATGCACACTAACTGGTGCCTAGAGTTGATTCAATTTTTGAACTAATTCAACTCTACAGGCACATAAATTAAAATATTATTTAAAATAAAATTTCTAACCAAAATTCCTACTTTGTAGAGATAAATCGACAATCTAATGAATGTACTCTCCAAAAGCCTTAGAAATATATTTCATTTGTCCGGGATATAGTCACCTTCAAATTTTTTCAGGTTATCGTCAATTTGGTACCAGTCAGGTTTTGATTTGGTATGAATGTGAACTGTTGGCCGTATTCCCGGATCGTCATCCAATGCAGAAGCCGCAACGACATAAATATCACCAGTAACCATATCACCCAATGACGTCCCGCATTCTTTGCAAAAACATCGCTCTAGCGTCCATTCTGGTCCGGTTGGGACTTTTGCTATTTTTTCCTGACCAGCAGTGACTTTGAGATCATCTGCTTTGCCAATCAAGACAGCCGAAAAAACACCCGCAGCTTTACGACATCTTGAACAATGACAATAGCTTAACGAAGAGGGTTCTCCTGAAATTTTAAACTTAACCGCGCCACACAGACAACTTCCATTAATCATCTTACGTTCCTTCTACAAAATTTCCCAACACCAGAACGTAACATGAACAAAATTCATAAACAAACAACTTATCGCTAAACGACATAAGAAGCCTAACAGTCGGGACAGCTAAGGCAATAAACAGAGTAACAGCCTTATAAACAATTAATTCGCATAATCTATATTATGGAAAATTATTACTACATAAACGAAGTCAACTTTAGCGAAGACACTTTTGAAGCTTGGAAATTAAATCATTCCTCGGAAAAATATTTATTGTACAACACCTGGTACTCTTCTGTGGCTTTGTACTCTTCCATTTTGTCTGCAAAATAAACGCTGATGTTATCTTTCTCGGCCTTTCTTGAGAAACCGATATACATTGGGCGCTCAAGCACTGGCGGATCAATGATCGTAAATTTGTCCAGAATATCTGTATCTTTATAGGCTGAATAAAAATCACTGAGATAAACAATGCCAAGATCTCCGCGACCGTTAAGTAATAGATCTTTTAAACCATTAAGCGTCGGCGCGGCATATTTTTTGAGGTAATCGGCATTATCAAATTCATGCCCATAGGAAAAACCCGCTTGTGTCACGATACGATAGTCACGGAGTAATTCAAGATTACCATTGAATAGGATTTCTTTCTCTCGTGATTTTGGTACCACATAAACAATTTTTGCTATGTGAAGTATATTCCCGTCTATATAGCGTGTATCTTTTTCGCGCTCTGCCGTCCGTCCATAATAAGTAAAGGCATCAATTTTCCCTGCTTTGAGCATCTGTTGAGCCCGTTTAAAGGGATAGCGTTCAAAGGTTATTTCAAGGTTATTTTTCTGAGCGACAGCACGAATAAGCTCAATATGAAATCCAGTAAGCTTACCATCTTCCACAAATTCATAGGGCGGATAGTCTTCAGCACCAATGGCAAAAACATATTTTCCGGACAGCGAAGATCGCTCCTCAGCAGATAATATCCCTGCAGAAGCACTACAAAACCAGATAAGACAAAAGATACCAGGCAATAGACTTCTTATACGACATACTCCACTGATAAGACGCTTGTTTAAATGGTATCCGGCAACATAACATACGCACATATTACGTAAGAGATATTAATGAAATTTTATCGAGACCGACAAAGACTATAAACTAAATTACGTTTATCTTATTATAATCTACCATTTGATCACTTACAGCTATGCTGTTTCTATTATCTGCGTCAATTTCCCACGTTTATAATGCCTGTCTTAATCGCTACAATAATGCTGATTTATCCCTACCCCAAACAAAGGTTTCATGATGAAAGTAATTATTGCCGGCTCACGCACCATTAATGATTATAATGCTCTGGAAAGTTTTGTTGAGGGCGTCGACTGGCCCATAGAAGAAGTGGTATCCGGTGGCTGTCGCGGGGTTGATACATTGGGAGAGCAATGGGCTAAAAAAAACGACATCTCCAAAAAAGTACTTCATGCCGACTGGGTTAAATATGGCCGGGAAGCTGGTGAGCTCAGAAACCGGGAAATGGCAAACTATGCTGATGGATTAATCCTTTTATGGGACGGTAAAAGCCCCGGTGCGAGCTGTATGTTGAGAGAGGCAGCCAAGGCGGGCATAAAAATTCACCACCAAATATATGGCTTTGACTGGCAAGAAATGGAACAAGCCGAAAAAACCATTCTGGATTACTATTGGTCAGGTAAAGGGCGTCTTGTTTTCCAACATAGTCATTGGGAATGGGAAATTGCCAGTCCCGATGCCCCCGCCATACCGCAAGAAGCAATCAACGGCCTCATTGAACAAGGCTTTCTGAAAGAAGACACCATTACAGTGCTTAAGCCAGTACGAGAAGATTATCACAGTAAATTTGCCTAGAGTTTATTGGCTATATTGATGAACATTATCGTGATCTAAGAATAAGCTTATCCCCACGGAATTCGAAACTGGGGAATTTTTCCAAAAACGCCATCCCAAGTAAGGACGTTGACATTGGCGCCTGATTTATCGAAACGCGCACGTCTTGAAACTCTCTCTCACCCAGCGTCATTCGATAAACCTGAGCCGAGGCCCCTCTCCCGGTGCCGTTTGCCGTCTCGAAAATTCGGTTGAAAGTCAGCTTATCAAAGTCAAACCCCAAACGCTGTGCATCATCCGGGCTTAAAACAATTGAACTTGCGCCTGTATCAACAAGAAATTTAACACGTTCATCATCAACAAATGCTTCGATATAAAAATGCCCATCACTGGCGCGGGCAAACTCAAGATCACCAGCCTGATTTGTATAGCCCTGCCCCGGGACAAGATTGTTCGAAACCCGGTCCCATACATTCTCAAAGACATCGCGATAGCTATAGCCGACAAAAAGAACGATAAATATAACCACCCAAAGCCCGATATCCCGTAAATGTCTTGGTAAATCAGATTTTTGAAGCCGCCCAACACCAAGTATCGAAGACATAACAAGGAGTAAAATTGCAAGGCTTCGAACAAGATCTATCTGATCATCATCACTGCTAAGAGAACCCGGGAAACGATCAGCAAGAAAAAACACCCCCAGACCAGTTAAAACGATGAGAATGATAAAGAGCCAAAAAGCCGAAATACCCCCTCTCGAAGGTTTTCCCCCTTCCCCATTATCTGAATTCTTCTCAAACGGGTTAGGTTTTCGCTCAACCATGTCTCTTTTCGCCCTGTATAAATGCCTGTTTAAAATCTAGCATTTCACAAATAGGTATTTTCGTAAAAGCTTTAAAGTATTTCCTCAGGCACTTGATGTTAGAAGCTTTATCCCCAAAGCCCCCATCAAACCACCGGCAATGCGATCAATCCAACTCTTGGATTTAAGATATATCTGACGTGATGCTTTGGCTGAAAGGGCACAAGCCACCAGAACATACCACCCCGTTTCCACAAAAAGTAACGCTGGCAATAAAAGCGTAGGAAACCAGATAGACGTTTCTGTCGGCATAAAAACAGCAAAAACACCACTATAAATAAGTGCAGCTTTTGGATTACTAATCTGTGTCATAAAGGCAATATAAAAGGAGCGCGTTAGACTTTGTCCTGCCTGCGGTTGTGTGCTCCCCTTTTCTTCAGACATCAGCTTGTTTTTAGCTCCACGCCAAATTTTTATGCCGAGATAAAGCAAATAAAGACCGCCAAAAATCTTAAACGCGACGTACAGCCAAACAACCTGCATAAAAAGAAGGTGCAATCCAAGTAAAGCAAGCCCCGCAAAGACCAAAGCGCCAAGGCCCATGCCAACGGCCGCAGCTATTCCATGAGAGCGCGAGTTTGCCAAGGAGATTTGAGCCACCACAATAAAACTGGGCCCCGGGGTCATTGCACCAATAATGATCACACCAACAATACTCGCAATGGCTAACAACTCATCCACATCACTCTCCTGAAATGATCTTTGTTTCTCAAAGCTTTTTATTCACTTCCAAAAAAGTCAATCTATTTGGACCTATACAGGAAGAGATAAAATCCTGCGACAAAGTACAACCAACCAATCAAAATGCCCGGAAAGCGTATAAATTAAAGTACGAAGTTACGATACAAAGCTCAATATTCTATTTTGGTATTTATGCTGGAATAATGATTTTTTGAAATCAGCTAAATAATTAACTTTCCCAAACAGGCTTTTTACCAATCCGCTCAATAAGGAAGTCCATAAAGACCCTAACCTTCGGTGAAAGTACATTTGTCTTCGGATAAATCATCCAGAGAACAGTTTCATCTGCCCCACTATAATCCTGCATAATATGAACAAGCTCGCCTGAGACAAGTTCAGCATGCACACTCCAAAGAGAATTCATAGATATGCCAGCTCCTGCAAGTGTTGCGTTTTTTAAACTTAGTCCGTCATCAACAATTAACTGGCTGTTTGCGACACTAGGATCAAAGTTGCCGACCCGACCTTCCAATCCCTTTAAAGGACGGGTTTGCTGATCGCGAAATGCAATCAGTTTATGGTCATTCAGATCAGACGGCATTTCTGGTATGCCAGATTGCTCAAGATATGCGGGAGATGCGCAAAGAATACGTCTGTCATCCGCAAGCTTGCGTCCTTTGAGACTTGTGTCAGTCAATGGGGCGTTTCGAAGTGCTAGATCATAACTACCTTCAATCAGATCAAACTGCATATCGGAGAGCCTTAAATCCAATGTGAGCCCAGGGTGTGCATTCAAAAACTCCGGTATGATGGGGGCGATGTATAGCTGGGCAAATGTACTGGGCGCTGTAAATCGCAATGTCCCACTTATTTGTGTTTGGCCCTTGCCCAATACGGCAAAAGCAGTTTCTTCCTGAGTGATGATCTCTCTGGCAAAAGGTAAAAATTCCTCTCCTTCAAGTGACAGCGAGACTTTTCTGGTCGAACGATGAAGTAGTTCCGTCCCAAGTTGATGTTCGAGTTTGGCAAGTTTGGCACTTGAGACAGCTGGTGCCATACCTAACTGACGTCCTGCAGCACTGATATTAAGCAACTCACTAGCCAAAACAAAAAGACGTAGGTTTTCGGTATCCATAATTATATCCAAGATCGGAATACTGAATATAATTATCGCTCATTTATATCTAACAATAAAGACAATATCTTATTTCTTAGAAATTCCAGGACATCCTTCATTTTCAGTGCGTTTCATATACTCGAAAGAACAGATAATGATTCAGACAGCAACGGTTAATTACCACGTACACAAACCTGAACGGCAAGCGTTCCATTTGGATGCAGATGGTATCAAAGGAAATTTGATTTCCCCTGAATTGCGGACAGTAAATGTGCCTGTTGCAGATGCGCGTACCAAACGGGGATCAGTTTCATTTCCAAAGGATTCACTCGCCTTTGCTAACGTACCAACCAGTACGAATATCACGACCGAAGATAATTCTTGGCGAGAAATTTATGACCAAGAATTAACGACACTTCTGCAGGAAAAGCTGCGCGTCAAAGACGTCATAATCTTTGACCATACGATAAGAGAAGACGACCCTGATGCAGTGCGTCTTCCCGCACGTAATGTTCATAGTGATTACAGCGAAGATGGTGCAAGGCAAAGACTAATAGACATTCTGGGCGATGAACACGCTCATGAATGGAGCAAGGGGCATTACGCTTTTATCAATGTTTGGCGCCCACTTGAAAACCCCATAAATAGCGCGCCACTGGGATTTGTGCGTCCATCTAGCCTTGATGAACATGACTGGGTGCTTCTTGATCTCATTTATCCAGACAGAAGAGGGCAGATCATGGGTTTAGTTGAGAACCAGAACCATGAATGGATTTATCAATCTAAAATGACCCCGGACGAGATTGCAATCTTCAATATCTATGACAACCGTGGACTACCTTCCATTGCCCACAGCGCGCTTGATATGATTGAAGATGTAAACATCAATACAATTCGAAAAAGCATCGAGAGTCGAACACTCATTCGTTATTAAACGAGAGAGATAAATTATGCTCAAAAGAACGAACCCAGGCGAATTTCCGGTCATTAATCAAGCTTATAATACTGTCTTTGAACCGAATAAACTTAGTATCGGATTAGTACTTCCCATAGAAGCCTATCCCGTTGGTGCAGAGCCTGCGATGGAAACACACTTGGAAACAGCAAAACTCGCTGAAGAACTTGGTTTCTCTGCTCTTTGGTTACGGGATGTACCATTCAATGTACCGAGTTTTGGCGATGCGGGACAAATGTTTGATCCCTTCGTCTATCTCGGAACACTGGCAGCTGTTACAACGAATATTGCATTAGGGACCGCAAGTATCATTCTGCCGTTACGCCATCCTGCCCATGTCGCAAAGGCAGCAGCAACCGCAGACGTTTTATCAAGAGGACGGCTGTTACTCGGCGTCGCATCTGGTGATCGTCCTGAGGAGTATCCTGCCCTCCAAAAGAGTTTCATTGATCGGGGTGAACGGTTTCGGGATAGCTTTGATTATATCCGCGCAGTCGCCAATAGTTATCCGCATTACGAAGGTACGCAAGGTGTTCTCGCCGGCAACATTGACATGTTACCCAAGCCTGTTGGAGGACAGGTTCCAATACTCATTACGGGTGGTAGTCAGCAATCGCCTGATTGGGTTGCACAGAATGGAGATGGCTGGATGACCTATCCGCGTGACACGTCATCACAAGCGAGGGTTATCAAGGAATATCGAAGTAGAATTGCAGATGCAGGCACCCAGAACAAACCAGTGATGCAATCACTATATGTCGACCTACAGGACGACGCAGAGGCCCCTCCTCGCCCCATACATCTAGGTTTTCAATCCGGTGTCGGTTTTCTAAGAGAATACCTTACACAGTTACAAGAATTAGGCATCAATCACGTCGCGCTGAACCTACGATTTAATCAAGCCAATATCCAAACAACCTTACAACGTTTGGCAAACGAGCTGCTTCCTACATTTAAACATTAAAGGAAAATTTTATGAGCAAAACAATTCTCATTACAGGGTCAACGGATGGTATCGGTTTGCTAACTGCAAAGAAGCTGATCGCGAATGGGCACAATGTCTTGTTACATGGCCGAAGCGAGAAAAAGCTTAGCGATGCTGCAGCTGACATTGATGGTAATACAGAAACCTACTGTGCCGACTTATCCAGCATGAAAGGTGTAAAAACACTGGCAAGTGCGATTCAAAGTAACCATGAGACAATTGACGTCCTTATTAATAATGCTGGCGTATTTAAAATGCCAAATCCAGTTACTGATGATGGATATGATTTACGCATTATGGTTAACACTGCCGCGCCTTATCTTCTGACAAAGTTACTGCTGCCAATAATGTCTTCGGAATCACGTGTGATAAATTTATCTTCTGCAGCACAAACTGCTGTTGAGATGAAGGCATTTAAACCCAATGCAAATTTAAGCGATAACGCAGCCTATGGACAAAGCAAACTGGCACTCACCATGTGGTCCATGCATCTCGCAGCAACACTTGGCAACAACAGTCCCTCTATCATCGCGATCAACCCAGCCTCATTTCTAGCAAGCAAGATGGTCAAAGATGCGTATGGCATGCAAGGTAATAATTTGAGTATCGGGGCTGATATTCTTGTTCGTGCTGCCTTGAGTGATGAATTCGCCAACGCTTCCGGTCGCTATTTTGATAACGATCAGGGCAAGTTTTCTGACCCGCATCCTGATGCTCTAGTCGCGAGTAAAAATGAACACGTTACAAAAGCAATTGAGGCAATGCTTATTGAACTAAATTGAAGCGTTCATGTTGAACAGTACATTCGCCTAAAACGCGCCCTCCAAAAAAAACGGGCTTCGTCCTTAAGCAAGCCAAAGGATACCAAAATGCAATATGAAAACTTTCAAACATTTACAGTTGATGTCCAAAACGCCATCGCGACAGTTACGTTCAATTTTGGAACTGTCAACGTACAAGGGCAAGAGATGCTTGCTGACCTTAATAGCCTAGCCATGCGTTTGGAACGTGATCGTAAAACAAAGGTCGTAATCTTCCAGTCTGCAAATCCTGAAATATGGGTTTGTCATTATGACACGGAATTGCTGAAAGACATGTCAACAGAAGCTGTTTCAAGGGACGAAGCTCAGTTACTGGACCTTCAATCTATTTGTGAGCGCCTTAGTAAAGTTCCACAAGCCACAAATCGCCAAATTAGAAGGATTTGCCCGAGGTGGAGGACACGAACTAGCGCTTGCTCTTGATATGCGTTTCGCAGCTCGCGGGAAATTCAAGTTCATGCAGATGGAAGTTGGTATGGGAATTTTGCCCTGCGGCGGCGGAGCGTCTCGTATGGCACGCCAAACGGGATTGGGTCGGGCTTTGGAAATTATTTTGAGTGCCCAGGACTATGATGCAGATGACGCAGAACGCATGGGCACAATCAACAAGGCATTGGAACCAGAGGAAATTGACGAATACGTTGATAAACTGGCGCAACGGATCGCGCAGTTCCCTTCTGAATCCATTAATGCCTGCAAGCAAATGGTTTATGAATCGATCGATAAACCAATTGAAGAAGCGCTCAAGGCTGAAGCTTATTGGCTCTATCAGGCAACAAGTAAAACACCGGCAGTAAAACGCTTTACTATCGCGGATGAACAGGGCCTTGAACATGACATAGAAAACCAGCGAAACTGGAGTGAATTAGTCATGAAAGTTCAAGAAATTAACTGACTTTCGCAAATGGTATTAATCTTCCTAACAAAAGAAGGGGCAGCTAAAAGCTGCCCCTAATACTATATACACTCTGCATTTTTTTATTTTTTAAATCGCAAGATATTCCTGACGAAGCTCTTCATTATCCAGAACTTCCTGTGCTGTACCGTCAAAAACAACCTGTCCCATATCCAGAATAATGGCTCGATCTGCTAGATGAAGCGCAGCGATAGCATTCTGCTCAACAATAATTGTTGTAATACCGTGTGTTTTAATTTCCTGCAGAATTGATTCAATCTCATGAACAATCACTGGAGCCAACCCTTCATAGGGCTCATCAAGCAATAACAACTTCACATCCCGGGCCAGAGCACGTGCAACAGCAAGCATCTGTTGTTCTCCGCCCGACATCGTGATTCCTTCTTGGTCACGACGTTCAGCAAGACGGGGGAAATGCTGATAAAGACGCTCGATAGACCAACCAATAGGTTCCGCAATCTGGGCAAGTTCGAGGTTTTCTTCAACCGTCAGTCCCGGGATAATTCGACGATCTTCAGGAACAAGCGCAACACCGTTTTGAGCTGCTTCGAAATCCTTCATACGGTGGAGCGGTTTGTGGTCCAGCCATACTTCGCCTTGGGTCAGGACAGGATCAACAGCCCTGGCAATGGCACGAAGCGTTGATGTCTTACCCGCACCGTTTCGTCCAAGTAAAGCAAGGATCTCTCCTTCACGAACATCAAAGCTCACCCCTTGAACGATATAACTTTCGCCGTAATAGGCATGAAGGTCATGGGCCGAAAAGTATGCCGGCGCTGTTCCTTCACTTTTAATTGGTTGCATACGGCTCATAGATGTGCCCCCCCAAGATAAGCTTCCTGAACACGAGGATCGCCTTTAATCCCTTCCGGTGTTCCCTCTGCAATAACAGTTCCCTGTGCCATAACACTCACCTTGTCAGCCAAGGAAAAGACCACGTGCATATCATGCTCGATAATCACTTTGGTGATACCTCTCTCCCCGATACGTTTGAGAAGATCGATCGTATTATTCGTATCCGCACGGGACATACCAGCCGTCGGTTCATCAAGCAGCAAAAGTTTGGGATTTTGCACCAGGCACATGGCAAGTTCCAAACGACGTTTATCGCCACGAGACAGGCTGCCCGCATGCATATTCCGCTTATCGATCAAGCCCACATCCTCAAGCATATGCTCAGCACGCCCTATGATTTCACTGTCTTGGTCCGCACGTTTCCAGCCATTCAATTTGAAGGCACCATCCCGTGAAGCCAAGGTCGGGATAACCACATTATCCAGAAGTGTCAGATCACCAAAAATTTCTGGTGTCTGAAAGACACGGGAAACACCAGCCTGATTAATTTCATGTGGCTTAATTCCCAAAAGAGAATTACCGTTAAAATTAACGCTGCCGCTATCAGGAACTAACAAACCAACCAAACAGTTCAGAAAAGTGGATTTTCCGGCACCATTCGGGCCAATAATAGCGTGGACTGACCCCTCTTCCACATCAAGTTCGACTTTGTCCAGGGCCTTTAGACCACCAAAGCGTTTGTTCACATCGCGAACTTCAAGAATACCCATAATATTATCTCTCTATTCACCAGGTTGAACTTTGGCGGAGCCAACTGCATCGGCTTTACCATTTGTGCTATTATTTTTATTGCGAATGCGTTCATAGATCCGGCTAAAACCTTCTACTATGCCGCCTGGCAAGAAAATCACAATCAACATAAACAACATACCCAGCGTTAGGTGCCAGCCTTCGCCAACAAAAAGACTTAGGACAGCAACAGCACCATCCTGAAGAACTTCAGGCAGGAAGTCGAAAATCCCGTGGAGCACATTTTCATTGATCGCCGAGAAGATATTCTCAAAGTACTTGATAACACCTGCCCCGATAACAGGGCCGATCAAGGTGCCAACACCGCCAAGAATAGTCATAAGAACAACTTCACCAGACGCTGTCCACTGCATGCGTTCTGCGCCCGCAAGTGGGTCGGTAACAGCCATCAAAGACCCAGCAAGACCTGCATACATACCAGAGATCACAAAAGCAGTCAGTGTATAGGGGCGCATGTTTAGTCCCGTATAACTCATGCGATTTGAATTTGACTTTACGGCTCTCAACATCATGCCAAAAGGTGAGCGGAAGATCCGCATAGAGATATAAAACCCGATAATCATAAGTATGGCACAGAAATAAAACCCGGAATAACCACTCATTTCAATACCAAAGAAATTGGTTGGTGGAATACCGCTTGTTTCTGCAACACCGACAAGACTATCCAGCGCACGCGGATCATTCAGACTAAGCTGTAGCCCTGTTTCTCCATTGGTGATAGGCGTTAGAACAGAATAGGCCAAGTTGTAAGACATCTGAGCAAAAGCAAGTGTCAGGATTGAGAAGTAAATACCAGACCTGCGCAGGCTGATATACCCGATAACAACAGCGAATAGCCCAGAGGTAATGACCCCAAATATAACCGCGGGTACAACACTCATACTTAACAGCTTGAATGACCAAACTGCGGTGTAAGAACCAACCCCTAAGAAAGCGGCATGACCGAAGGACAAGTAGCCTGTCAAGCCAAAGAGAATGTTAAATCCAATTGCAAAAATTCCAAATATTGCAAAGCGTTGCAATAAATCAGGATAGCTTGCACCAATCGGCGCCAACCAAATTGGCATGGTAAGAACTGCGAAGGTAAAAATACCCATAAGCAGTAAATCTTTACGAGGCGTAGCAGTAATCATTGTATTAGGACTCCATCACGCCTTTGCGTCCCATCAAACCTCTTGGACGAACCAGAAGAATGACAACAGCAACAAGGAAAATTATAATTTGATCGATACCAGGCAGGATTTCTTTTACTTCATTCATCGAAGCAAATGACTGTAAAATCCCCAACAGGAACCCGGCCGTGACAGCGCCACCAAGAGATCCCATTCCACCAACAACAACAACCACGAAGGAGAGCACAAGGAAGTCCATACCAAGATGATAATCCGGCGGAACAATTGGTGTGTACATCACGCCTGCAAGACCAGACACAACAGCCGCAATACCAAAGACAATCGTAAACCTGCGTTCAATATTAATTCCGAGCAGGCCAACGGTTTCACGGTCTTGCATACCTGCGCGCACAACCATTCCAAAAGTTGTGAATTGCAAGAAACAGAAAACAGCAGCAATGATAACTGCAGCAAATAAAAGATACGTCAGGCGCCACCACGGATAAATCACTGAATCACCCAACCCAATGGCTGCACCAATATCAGCTGACCCGGTTAGCAAATCTGGTGGCGGCATTGGTACAGGATTAGCCCCGAAAAAGGCTTTAACTATTTCCTGTAAAACAATCGCCAAGCCAAAAGTGACAAGGATCTGTTCTGCATGTGTGCGCTTATAGAAAAAACGAATCAGACCACGTTCCATCGCCAAACCAACCAGAAGCATCACGGGTATAGCGAGTAAGATTGACAGCGGAACCGCATAATCAATAATCGCTGCCCCCGTTTCCCCGAACCAAATTTCAAGGTAAGGCACCTCTTTGAAAGCATCAAAAAAAGTAATGCTTTCATCTTTCACTTGTTTGGAAATGGTCAGAATTTTCTTAAGGGTAACGGCACAAAAAGCACCAAGCATAAACAGTGCTCCATGAGCAAAGTTCACAACGCCTAGCGTACCGAAAATCAGTGTTAATCCCAAGGCAATAAGAGCGTAAGATCCGCCCTTATCCAAGCCATTCAGGATTTGCAATACAAATGCATCCATCGTTCTATTTTCGCTGCTGTTTTCGCTCTACGATATAACCGAGATATCTTTTAGAGCTTTGCATCCCAATACAGTATCAGGGCTTACATAGTTTAAAGTTCTGGCCGCTCTGACGAGCGACCAGATTTTACAACGAGTAATTAAACTTCGTATGGGCCAAGTTCACCACCAAAGATAGATGGATCATACTCAACCTGGGCACGCGGAACTTCTTTAACAATTTCAAGAAGATCAAACTGTGTTGATGGGTTTGCATTACCCCGCACCACAAGCACGTCTTTAAAGCATTGGTGATCTGCTGCACGATATTCAGTCGGACCATTCCCCATACCATCAAAACTAAAGCCTTCAAGTGCTTTAATCACTTCTGGTGGATAGAATGTACCAGCCATTTCACACGCATTCGCATAAAGCAATGTCTGAACATAGCACGTATGGGCCGCCTGTGATGGTGGGAAACCATATTCCTGACCAAAGGACTTAACAAATGCTTGTGAACCAGCATCTTGCAATGCCCAGTTCCAGTTTGTTGTTCCAAGAATACCTTTGATATTTTCACCAGCACCTTGTGCCATTAGACGTGAGAAAAGCGGTACGATAATTTCAAAGTTTTTACCGTTAACTTGCTTATCACGCAGACCAAATTGTACGGCCTGAGTCAGTGAGTTGATCATATCCTTACCATAGTGATTCAGGATCAACACATCAGCACCAGAATTGAGAACAGGTGTAATGTACTGAGAGAAATCACCCGCACCCACAGGAGTTTTAACTGTATTTACAGTTTCCCAGCCTAGAGCTTCAGTGGTGTTTTTGATCGACTCTTCCTGTGTCCAACCCCAAGTATAATCAGCAGTCAGGTGATAGGCCCGACGCGCAGTACCCATTTCTTCTTTCAGAACCGGTCCCAGTGCAGCACCAGACATATAAGCGTTAAAGAAGTGACGGAACCCATAACGACGTTTGTCTTTACCAGTTGTATCGTTTGAATGAGTCAAACCACACATAAAGATAACGCCCATTTCCTGCGCCAAAGACTGTGTAGCAATCGCCACACCAGACGAAGAACCACCAGAGAACATGGTGACGCCTTCTTTTTCAATCATACGCTTGGCCGAAGCACGGGCTGCATCAGATTTCGTTTGAGTGTCACCAGTAACGTACTCGACCTTCTTCCCAAGAATACCATTTCCTTTCAAAGAACTTGGCTTCATGGTTGTCAACATACCACCATCACCTTCACCGTTAAGGTGCTTGACAGCCAACTGGTAGGCACGCAGTTCATCTGCGCCCTCATCAGCATATGGACCGGTCTGAGGCACGTTAAAGCCAAGCTTGATAAAAGACTGGCTGCTAGGATCATTCCGGAAATCAGCAGCATAAGCGCCTTTCACGAAAGAGTATGGTGTCGCACCACTAAAAACAGCTGCACCCGCACCTGCTGCGGCTGCACTTGTTAAAAGTTTGCGACGAGAAAGCTTAAATTTATTCGTTGTATTCGTCATGACAGTATTCGTCTCCCAAGAAGTATACTCATGCTGTTCATTTGTGCTGGATCGCACCCAATTACTTTTTTAGTTACTTTTTCGGCTCGTTAATTTTATTACGCCGTTATGTACAAAAGCATCCTCTTGTTTCGTAATTGGAACAACAGAACTTTAAAAACAACTCAAACTTTTGTTATATTTTTTACTTTATTGAGATTATTTTTGTAAAACATGAAAACAAATAAAAACCCGTAGCGAATATTTTCACTACGGGTTTTTATTAAGCCAGAAACTTATCTGTTTGAATCTTACTCATTTACAGATCTTAGATGCCCAATAAAGTCATGAACTTTACTTTCTAGCTGTTGCGCTTCTTCGGCAAGACCAGATGCAGATTTCTGTACCTGTTCTGCGGCTGTACCTGTTGTATTTGCCGCTTCACGCACCTGACTGATATTAGAAGAAACCTGGTCTGTACCGTTAGCAGCTTGTTGAACAGACTTGGTAATCTCAGCCGTTGCAGCTCCCTGCTCTTCTACTGCCGATGCAATCGCAGTCGCTACCTCATGGATAGAATCAATTGTCTTTGAAATACCATGAATGGCTTCAACGGACTCCCGCGTTTCCCCTTGAATAGAACTGATTTGCCCAGAAATCTCTTCCGTCGCTTTTGCTGTTTGGTTTGCAAGGGACTTAACTTCAGAAGCAACGACAGCAAAACCTTTGCCAGCTTCACCAGCTCTCGCAGCCTCAATGGTTGCATTCAACGCCAAAAGGTTAGTTTGTTCTGCAATATCGTTGATCAGTTTCACAACTTCACCGATTTTATCCGCAGCATTCGCAAGACCTTCGATTTTTTGATTGGTTCTGGACGTTTCTTCAACGGCATTACTTGCAATATCGGCAGAACGCTGTACCTGGCTGCTAATTTCATTGATAGACGCAGACAATTCTTCCGTCGCCGCTGCAACAGACTGCACATTGGCAGAAGCATCCTGAGCTGCATCTGTTACAACAGATGCTTGGCTGGATGATTGCGACGCTGCATTAGACATTGTCTCAGCCGAAGATCGCATTTCATGGGCTGAACTGGAAACAGATGAAATAATCTGCCCGACAGATTCTTCAAAATCATTGGCCATCTGCATCCGAGATTCCTGTCGCTCTTCCGAAGCACGTTTTTCGGCTTCAAGCTTTTCGGCCTCCATCTGGCTAACCCGCTCTGCATTAGCTTTGAACTGCTCAAGTGCACGGTTGATATCACCGATCTCATCACCACGATCTTGCCCCTTCACTTCAACGTTATAGTCCCCCTGCATAAGCGAGGTAATAACCGCCATACTGCCTTGCAAAGGATTACGAATCATAAAACGGGAAATAAGAAGAAGCGCAATAATCAAAATCAGAAGAAGCACAACGCCGCCAACAATTGTATATTGCTGTACTGCTTCAGCTTGTTGAGTTAACCGACTAATAGGTACATTGACAAGAACGGACCAAGGTGCTTTTGAATCTCTGATCTGTACCGGTACAAAAAGACGATACAAATCATTATCTTCCTTACCAAACACATCACCTTTGCCAATTAATGGCGCAGCTTCACCAAAAACAGGGTTTTCTGCGTTTAAATCTTTTCCCAGCTCTTCCTGATTTTCAAAAGCAACCCATTTGGCCTGATTGGAAATCAGATTAACTGAACTTCCCTCGTCGAAAGGCTGTATCTCATTAAAAGCAGCAGACATGTCATTGAGGCTCATATCAACACCGACAACGCCAATAAACTCGCCTTTATCATTTAAAATAGGATAAACAAATGAAGTCAAAAGAACATCAACGCCATCAATATCATAAACGATCGGCTCCATAATGATGGGTGCTTTGGTGTCTCTTGGAATAGTATAATACTCTGAAAAATTCGTCAGGAATGACAGCTTTATACCTTCACCAAAGTTGTAATAGTAGGTTGCATAACGACCATCTTCACCATTATAGCCTTCTTTAGAGTCCTTGTAGGTGTCATCCTTACCATCAAGTGCATTTGGTTCAAAACCCGCCCATGCACCAGCTAAATTCGGATTGGCCTCTAAAGACTGCCGTAAAACATTATGATAGGCTTGACGGTCTTCGGGATTAGTCGCCTGGATAGCTTTAAATGACTGTACAATTGAATGCGCGACAGTCATCGCTTGGTCTAATTGGTTTTTAACCTTCTCTGCTTCAACCTCACCGACTTCCTGGGCTTGTTCCAATGTAAGATCACGAACGGTTGTTTGCATTGTCCATGACATTAAGAAAATACTTATTGCCAAACAGACAACAACAATTAGGGCACTTGTTATTGTTAGTTTCGCGCTCAGAGATAGCTTGTTAAGCATCATTCAGTTCCATCATCCTACAACGACGCAATTATAAAATTTGCGTACATCTTTCAAGATATTCCACCGTTGGCATATCTGTGTTCACCGACACAATATCCAATGCGCCTTAAAAAGTAGTAAACTAATCTCCTCAACTACGCATAAAGCCGAAGAGCATGAAAAAGTGATTTTTCCAACCAAAAAGCCCGTGATGGAAACCTTCCATCACGGGCTTTTTTTTAAATATTTATCTCGGGAAACTAATCGTTTACTGACCTTAAGTGCCCAATAAAGTCATGAACTTTACTTTCTAGCTGTTGCGCTTCTTCGGCAAGACCAGATGCAGATTTCTGTACCTGTTCTGCGGCTGTACCTGTTGTATTTGCCGCTTCACGCACCTGACTGATATTAGAAGAAACCTGGTCTGTACCGTTAGCAGCTTGTTGAACAGACTTGGTAATCTCAGCCGTTGCAGCTCCCTGCTCTTCTACTGCCGATGCAATCGCAGTCGCTACCTCATGGATAGAATCAATTGTCTTTGAAATACCATGAATGGCTTCAACGGACTCCCGCGTTTCCCCTTGAATAGAACTGATTTGCCCAGAAATCTCTTCCGTCGCTTTTGCTGTTTGGTTTGCAAGGGACTTAACTTCAGAAGCAACGACAGCAAAACCTTTGCCAGCTTCACCAGCTCTCGCAGCCTCAATGGTTGCATTCAACGCCAAAAGGTTAGTTTGTTCTGCAATATCGTTGATCAGTTTCACAACTTCACCGATTTTATCCGCAGCATTCGCAAGACCTTCGATTTTTTGATTGGTTCTGGACGTTTCTTCAACGGCATTACTTGCAATATCGGCAGAACGCTGTACCTGGCTGCTAATTTCATTGATAGACGCAGACAATTCTTCCGTCGCCGCTGCAACAGACTGCACATTGGCAGAAGCATCCTGAGCTGCATCTGTTACAACAGATGCTTGGCTGGATGATTGCGACGCTGCATTAGACATTGTCTCAGCCGAAGATCGCATTTCATGGGCTGAACTGGAAACAGATGAAATAATCTGCCCGACAGATTCTTCAAAATCATTGGCCATCTGCATCCGAGATTCCTGTCGCTCTTCCGAAGCACGTTTTTCCGCTTCAAGCTTTTCGGCCTCCATCTGGCTAACCCGCTCTGCATTAGCTTTGAACTGTTCAAGTGCACGGTTGATATCACCGATCTCATCACCACGATCCTGTCCAGACACTTCTACATTATAGTTTCCTTGCATCAGAGACGTGATAATGGAGATTGACCCTTGTAGCGGGTTACGAATGATTAAACGTCCCAGTACAAGCAATGCAATAATTAGAACAACGAGTAACGCGATACCTCCAATAACTGTGTATTGTGCCATTGTCGTGGCATGTTCTGTTAGTTTGTGCGTCGGTACATTAATAAGAACAGACCAAGGTGCCTCAGAATCTCTGACATTCAGTGGAATAAAAAGTCGATAAATATCACCGTCACTTTGCTCAAACGCTTCGCCTTTTTCAACAAAGCTGACGGCCTTTTCAAGGACTTCATTTTTATTTTTTTCATCAACAAGTGGTTTTCCAAGTAGCTCAGGATCACTGTGAGCCACCCATTGGCCATTGTTTGAAATCAGATTTACGGTCCCGGTTTCAAAAGGGGTCAGCTTATTAAAAGAAGCTGCCATATCATTCAGGTTCATATCCACCCCAACAACTCCGAGGAAGTTGTTATTATTATCCAATATGGGATAAACAAAGGACGTCAGAGTTACAATATTACCCTCAATATCATACCCGATAGGATCAACAATAACTGGTTGCTTAGTCCTTTTGGGAAGATAATACCAGTCAGTATCCGGCGTTGTTTGATCTTCGTCATAGGCCGTAATAACTGACGGCAAAACACCTTTACCAAAATTATAGTAATAAGTCAGATATCGACCGCTTGGGTTATCATCGTTAACGTAATCACTATCTTTACCGTCCAGGGCATTTTTCTCATACCCGGCCCAAGCCCCCGCTAGAACAGGGTTAGTCGATAAGGTTTGCCTTAAAACTTCATCGTAGGCAGAGCGATCTGTTATCCCTTTCTCCCTTAAACCTATAAAGGTTTGAGTCAAAGAGTGCGCTACAGTCATACCGATATCAAGTTGACGCTGCACTTCTTTGGCTTCGGCTTCACCGATAGCTCTGGCTTGATCGAGTGTTAAGTTGCGAACAGTATTTTCCGTTGTCCGCGCCATCAGAAAGATACTGACGACCAAACAGACAACAACAATTAATGCGCTGTAGAGTGTCAGTTTTGCGCTTAATGATAATTTATTTAGCATATCGGTAGTTCCATCTTCCCCAAACAGCCAGACACGATAACGCCCTAAGAACTAATCGTGACACAGCAAGATAAATTTGATTATTGCTGAATTACTGAAGAGGAAGAGTAACTTCTGGATATTAAAAAGCGGTAAATCATCCCAATAGATATTACTAACGTTCTGCCGCATATAGTTTGATTATCTTCGTTCTCAGAACATGAAATATAGAAAAATCAAAAATTGGAAAATTAATCACATTATTTTTTGCTCTATGTATATTTGAGTTTTAGATTGAGAATGCCGTTCCCAAATTATTATGGTGCTTCATGCCTAAACAAATTCCAGATGAAACAAAAAATGGTATTTCCCGCCTTATTGACCTCATGAAAGATCTCAGAGATCCGGATGGCGGCTGTCCTTGGGATATAGAACAGAACTTCCGTACAATTGCACCATATACCATAGAAGAAGCCTATGAAGTTGCTGACGCGATCGAAAAGAACGACCCAGTGTCGCTCAAAGATGAGCTAGGCGATCTTTTATTACAGGTCGTTTATCATGCCCAAATAGCAAAAGATGAAAATTTATTTGATTTTGAAGATGTAGCTCAAGCAATTACAGAAAAGATGATAAACAGGCATCCACACGTATACGGAGATGTCTCTCACGATAATGTCGAAGAACAAAAACTCGCGTGGGAAGAGCTCAAAGCAAAAGAGCGAGAAAAAAGACAGGGAAAGGAAGAAAACAGCGTACTCGACGGAATAACAGTCGGGCTACCCGCAGCCACACGAGCTGTAAAACTTCAAAAAAGAGCTGCCAAAGTTGGTTTTGATTGGCCTGACCTCTCCCCTGTTATCGATAAAATTCACGAAGAAATTGATGAACTGAAAGATGTTTTACAACTCGAGCAACAAATCAATATGCCAGATCAAAATGACCGGGTTCAACACGACCGGGCTGAAGATGAACTTGGTGATGTATTATTTTCAGTTGTAAACTTGGCGAGACACTTGGATATAGATCCTGAACAAGCACTGCGACGTACGAACCAAAAGTTTGAAAAACGCTTTCGCACTGTCGAAAAAACAATCCGAGATAATGGATTAAATATCCAAGACATGTCATTGGAATATATGGAAAGTATCTGGATATCAAGTAAGAAAAATGAATAATGTTTTGTAACCTTTATATCTCATCACCGGTTTGGATAATTAAATCTTGAGCTGATATAAATGGCTCATTACGATCAACAGAAAACTTCTTTGATCCAACTTCATTTCTATAACCTAGCTCTTCTAATTGAGACTGATCTAGTATTACTTCATATTCGCCATAAGGAATACGATCGAAGAAAAAATAACCATCGTAAGCACTCATTGTTTCGGATATTTTTTGCCCCTTACCATCAACAAGGGTTACCCTTAATCCTGCACTACTTTTTTCTGTAATTTCAAGCTCACCCTCTGCCGTTAGAGTACTATCTTTAAGAATTACAAGACCATCGACCTCACCAGTTTCTATAACGGGAAATTGCAATGTCGTCGTTGTCCCAGGCCTTAGAATCAACTTCTTAGGTTTACCGGATGATACCCAGAACGGATCAACCAATGTGCCATCATTAAGGCCGATTTCAACTTCCCGATAGGGCTCCAAGCCGACAATAAACGCCGTACCATCTGCAGATGTCTTGATATCTCGTGATAATGCTACGCCGCTAAAACCGGCATTTTCGATCAAGCTATCATCAGGTCCATAAATTCCATCGTTATCTTTATCGAGAAAAACCTGTGCACTTACAGCACTACGGCGAGCAAAAGCCTGGTTTTTCATTGCAATTCTCCCCGTGCCAGGATCATGCCCCAAGCTAAATGACAGCCCCATCCGCGCATTATAATTACCGTCACTATCCGCCTCTAAATTGACCCCCAATGCAAAATTATCAAACCGATGATTTAAACCTGCAGAAGCCACGTTTAAGGACTGATCTCCTCCGGAATGAGAGAGACCAAAACGCGCCCCCAAGTCTTCATTTATACGCCAATCAGCACTTAGAGATACTTTATCCAGCTCAGCTATAGGCGTAATTTTATAACCAACCTCCCCGCGCAGCCTGAAATCCCCCATCAAAGTACTTACCAACATTCTGGCATCACTATCGCTCTCTTGATCACTCCTGATACGCGCTGTAGAAGACAAAGCGAGATTAAAAGGCCTTACTACAGAGGAAATTCGTCCAAAAATCTGGGTTTCCCATTCTTTATCTTCAGAAATTTCATGGGTTACAGAAGCAGTTAAAGGTTGATTGCCCAAACCATAATCAGGAATATGGCCATTAACACGCGCCACCGTCTTGCTGCGCAAATGCCCGTCGACAGAATTATTATCTGATTGTTCCGAATGAAAGTTTTGAAACCAATTTTGTTCACCCGTAAATGACCATGACCCAAGTTGAGTTTGTGCCCGCGCGCCAATTGCTGTCCCGCCGACATCATCAACAGCAACATCCATATTCCCCAAAACACCAAAGAGAGTTGTTTGTGCCCCAACCTTCGCGTAATTCCGTCTTTTACCTTCATATGAAAGGGATGCAACGCCACCATTAATAGATAAAACTTCTGTTATTCCATATTCGGCCTGAGCAATAATTCGGTTTTCTCCATCATCTTCACGCGGATTTATTTTCTTTTGAAAGGAAATAAGATCTCGATTTGCCTGGTTAGCGGCGATCCTAAAAGATCCTTTTTGAGGTTCAGCTAACTCAGCTGTTACAAAATAACGCTCAAATTTTTCACGCCTTTGCCCTTGCGGGCCATAAAAAACCAACCGGAATTCGTTGAGACCAGAGACCGTCGCAACATTCGTAAACTCGTAACGCCCATCACCAACTTCAGTGTCTGTTTGAAAATCGATAAGCTCCCCATTACGATAGATTTCAACTTCCCAACCAACGGCAAGTTCCCCCCGCAAGGTCACCCTATTGGTTTGCTCTAATCTATTCAAATCAAAAGAGGAAACTGAAAATCCACGGCCAACTGTATTATCCGCAATCAGGGCCAAATCTGGTGTCGTCACATCCCCCAGAGAAAATTCTCTGGCATCTAATGGGCCCAACAGGCCTCCATCAAGAGATCGTCGCCCCATATGCAATCGGATATTTGGGAATTCTTCTGCGCTATTAGCAACCAAGGTTGCTTCGCTATCCAGTCCACCAACAATACCAACAACTGTTGTTGTCTGCCTTACCTGGCCTTCAAGAGAGTTCTCGGTATTCCGCCCTGACGCATCAATACTGATATCCAGAAATGGCAATTCAAACCAATCATTTTTTGGAACGATAAGCTCTAAATCATCGCCCTTCACGCGACGCTTGATTTGTGAACGACGCGCTTCTTTTGCGATCCTTTCCTGAAGAGGAAAAGGTTCCAATGCACGAACACCAATTTGTAGATCATCAAAGCGAAGTTCTAAAACAAAAGGGAACCATTTTTCCAGTTCTGAAAAAGAGACATACAAATCATCAGGATGTCGCTCTACTTGCCCCTCTTTGATTAAAAGAGGTCTATCTTTCAAATTCACTGTCCCGGTTTTTAAATTTAAATCAAAAGTCCGATCATCATTCAAAAACCATCCTTGAGCAGTACCTTCATCAGGATTTACCTCAATAGGAAACTCCAGCGCATCAGCCAATGAAGCCAATGGCAGAAAAGCTTCTTTTCCATCAAAGAAAATAATGAAACCTTCCGACAGAATATAACCATCTAACTCAAGCCCAAAGACATAAATTTCATCATCAGGTCTTTCGTCCCAATCCAGTAGTGGACTTACACTGTTGCTAGCCTTGGCTTCGAAATTTCCAAATCCAAGGCTCAACAGAACAAAAAGTCCTCGGATCAATATCTTGATCTTGTAGGCCATATTGCTTGAATCGTGTGATCAGGGCCAAACAGGATTTATCGGATAGTTATATTATTAGAGGCGATTACAGGGCCGGTTTCTCCCTTGCGAGGGCGATAGTCAACACTGATCGTTTTTCCAGAAAGAGTCTGCAATTTCTCTTCCACAAGAGGCACCACAACCTCGCGATAAGGTGTGGAAAGATACACCGCGACGTTATTCAGACGCCCAACTTCTTTTCCATCAGATGACAAAATAACATCACCTCTAAGAGATTGATTACCTGTGCGGTTAATTCGAAGTGAAATAGCATCCGAACCATTCTCTTTTTTGGCAGGCTTTAGTTCAGTGATTTCCCCATTGCCAGAAAGGCTTCCATGGCGAACAATTATTGGAATTGAAATACCAAAAATTGTTTTAATTTCGACAGAAATCCCAGCGCGATTAGCTGTATTGGAATTGGCAGCTGTCGTTTCAGGTACTTGCTGGAAAAGTAAATGAGATCGGTATTCACCATCTTTCAAGCCTGAGGGACGTCGGTACAAAACCCGCACAGTTTGCGGGCTCCCAGGTTTTAAGGTTACCTGACGTGGCGCAAACCTGAACAAACCATTTGCAAACGCATCTTCACCAATCGGTTTATCAATCTCAAAAAGATTGCCCTGCGCGTCCATTCGATAATTGATAACCGAGATACGGTAGGTTTCAGTTTCTTGCCCTCTATTGGCAAGTGTCAGAACGGTATTCCTGTTTTTATTATCGAGCTCAACCAGTTGAGGCGATATGACGATGCCACCTGCAGCCATAGCTTTATGGGGAAAGTAACTTCCTATAATAAACGCAAATAAAAGAATAAATTTGACTAAAAATTTAACAAATAGATCGAAAAAAAAACTAACTCTTACTGTATCTGTCATTTTACCACCCTCAAACAAAAAGGAGGTAGCGATCCCTACGATCACTACCTCCTGAACAGATATTCTTAATAGTTGACTGTGACTGTGTAAGTGCCGGAATAAGCACCACTTGCCTGTGTGGCATTCACAACCATATCTCCACCAACATTGAAGACCAAAGAACCAGATCCATCTGTTGTCGGTGTTCCCCCTGCATTATGAGTAAAATTATTCAAAGCCATCGCTGTACCTGGCCCCGTTAAGGTACCATCGGTAAAACTGATCGTTACAGCCGTACTAGCATCCGCTGTAACCGTAAAGGCACCAGCTGCCGGCGAACCAGAGAAACTATATCCCGCAGGACCAGAAACTGCTCCGGAAGATGTCATGGTAACAGTACCACCAGATGCATCAACAGCTGTATTACCGAAATTCATTGTTGTATTCTCGACAACAGAAACTGCGGTTTGAATTTGCGCGGTAGCATTACCTGTTACATCGGCAGACAATGATACGGAAGACGAAGATGCAAAGGCTAAACTAACAGCACCAAACGCGAGAATCTTACTAAATACTTTCAACACACTACTCCTTAAAAACAACCATACTTTTTTATGTTTTCAAAACTGTACTTTATTATAGATCTACATTTACTTGTAAAATCTGCAATGATTGTTAGGAAGTTCGTATTAATTAAAGATTAACAGCATTTATTACTTATTGTTTACCTTTCAACCAAAGGTAAACAATTGCTACCCGATCACAGCTACTTAAACAAGAAACCTCTAGTTGATATTGACCATGAGAAATTTCACCAAGCACTCGGTTTTGCTGATTATTTATAGATTTTTTTCCTATTTGAGTAACTTTAGAGTTTTACAAGTTCATCTAAATAATTTGTCGAAATAAAAATGTCACTTATTACAAAAGAAGAAACCATAGGTATATCTTCCACAAGGCAAAGCCTTCTAAAAGATGCATACTTCTGTGAATAAAAAAGATTTTTTTATCTATAAGAATAAAAGCCACGCGAGAACAATCACCATATAAAAGCCAGTGATAACGCTTAAACCGTTCTTTGATGCTTCATTATTTTGTAGAGATTATTTAAGAGGAACAAATTCTTGATTAACGCAAAATATCATCAACTGATAATTCATATTCTTGATAGATCTTCTTAGGGCATTTTTCGTGATAATAGGCAGCATCATAGTTATAGACTGACAAACTAAAAATAACCCTACCCTCCGTTCCTTCAGTATAAACAGGTAGAATATGTCTCCAAGAATATAGTGCCTCACTTGGGTGATCCAGCTTTGCCATTACACACAGGGCTTTTTTTGCATCAAAAGTACGATTCCACTCCGACCTTATTTTTGTGGCAAGCTCAGAATCATATACCTCACTTAAAATAGAGTTCTTTAACGTAGTATGATGAGAAGCATTGACCATTTCTCCTGCCAGTCGACAAACATAATCGTGACGCCCTTCATCAAACACAAACACAGCGAGAGAAGAAAGTGCCTTGGGAAACTTTAAGACTTCGAACTCTTGCATAGACGGAAGTGTCCCCAGAGAGGCGACATGACTTGCCCACCACCTCAACACTCCGTCACTAATCGGACAAGTTAAAGCAAGTGATAACGCTTCATTATGTTTTGATAAATCAGACACGTAAGACAAACCACATTAAAATAGGTAACGTTACAATAGAGAGTGTTGTGGAAATAACGACAAGACTCGCCACTTCCTCCGGCTCCCTTTCATACAGCTGAGCAAATAGATAACAGAAAACGGCGACAGGCAAGGCGCACTGCAAAATAACAACTCCGGCCGCAGTGCCTTCAAGCTCGAGCAACCACACAATGCTCAAGCCGACAAGAAACCCCACTCCAAGCCTGAAAGTTGCCAACCCAAAACTTCTGCCAAGGTTAACCACCTTCAAACTGGCAAGTGAAACACCGAGTGTGATGAGCATAAGAGGAATAGTTAAATCACCGACGAGTTTCGTTGTATTTAAGATCCACCCTGGAACCGATAAATCAACGACCTGAACAACTGTCGCAATAAGCGTCGCAGGGATAATTGGCATGGTAATAAGTGATTTTGCAGAAAATTGACCGGAAACAAAAGCGACACCAACAGTCAACTGGATAACAACATAAACGGCAAAGAACCCAATCGCCAAAGCCAAACCTTCTTCACCAAAAGCAAGAAGGCAAAGTGGTAAGCCAATATTACCGACATTTGGCCAGGTCAAAGATTGCAGAAAGGTCCGCTGAGGCAACCCAAGTAAGGCCAAAAAGATCCCCCCAATAATCGCAAAAATAACATTTGCAAGTGTTGCCGCCCCTCCAATTGCCACAAGCGCATCCATCGAAAGATTCACGGTTGCCAAAGTATAAAACACCAGCGCAGGTGTACTAAAATAAGTCACCAGAAAAGTAACCATTGGCGTATCAAACTTACGGCCAGCTTTAGCCCAGATAAAACCAATGGAAATACAAATTAAAACGGGAGAGATGATCCCTAGAATCTCAGCAATCATTATTCAAAATCGCATACTTGAATGGAATCATACAATTTCAATTAAATGAGGCCATGTCAAAGAAAAGCCGGATATAAATCCGGCTTCATCTTGGGTTGTCGTATCGTCACGAAAATAGAGCTTTTGAATCTTTCGGAGCTTGATCCCTTATGCTCATACCGTAGTCCCTATCTACAATAGCAACGCGTAACCTATAATCAGAAAACACGCCCTCTCGTCCCTTCCTTTGAGTCTGTCGATGATCAAAGGAATTACGCCATGTCATAACAGCATCTTCATCGCGCCAAAAAGATAATGACAGAATTTTCCTTTCATCAACCAGAGACTGAAAGCGCTCAATAGAAATAAATCCATCAACATCTACCAGCTTGTCTTTCAAATCAGCAGCCAATGAAAGGTAATGATCTTTTTGTCCTTCAGCAGGTATCACTTCAAAAATTACGGCAATCATGGTGCAATAAAATTGGTATGAGGCAGAGAAGCATTCTTCACGAAAAGACGATCTTCTTTCAGAATGAATTTCTCTTTTTGAGCAAATTCATAGTTCGCTTTCCCAATCGGATGCGCCATCAATTTTTGTCGATAGGCCTCATACGCAGCCATGCTCTCAATATTGTAAATCCCATAGGCGGTTGTTGTTGAACCTTCATGCGGAGAAAAATACCCAACGAGATCTGCCCCGCATTCAGGAATAGCTTGCCCCCAATTCCTAGCATAGGTGTCAAATAGATCTTTTTTGTAGGGATCAATTTGGTAGGTAATAATACACGTAATCATTTTAACCTCTTATCATTCAGATAAAAGAGTATTACCATTTCCACACGTTAAAACGTTTCGCTTCAGAACGAAGTGTGAATATAGATTACAGCTGGTATTAGGAACTAAAACTCGAATAATCTTTGATGTATTTCATCCCAGAGCGCCTCATTTGGTGCCAATAACAACCCCTGTTTATTATATGCACCATAATTATAAGCTGTGCGATCAAGACAGGCCCCGTATCCACCCGCTTCACGATGAATAAGCTCACCCGGCAGATGATCCCAAGGCATTAGTCGGGTAAAAAGAGCAAATTGGGTTTTAGCTGTTGCCAAACGCTCATAATCAGCCCCGGCACAACGCAGTGTATTTACAGTATTAAGCTTTGATCTATTTTTATCTAATGATTTTCTAATAATCAGGTCCTGATCTTCCGACCCATGAAGCGTTCCTACACTCTGATCCAGGGCTTTAATAGCACCACTTATATCCAGCCCTTTACCATTCAGAAAAGCCCCCTCTCCGCTTCGGGCTTCGAGCATATCTTTATGGACAGGATTAAATATCCAACCAGCCACCGTTTCACCTTGATAAAGCAAGGCCAACATTGTTTTAAAAATATCCCGACCACGGGCAAAGTTATTCGTTCCGTCGATCGGATCAATGACCCATGTAAGCTCACGCTCATTCAACTTTTGTAACAAATCCGGACTGCGGGCGACCTTCTCTTCTCCTATTACCTGGCTACCGGGAAATAGATTAACTAGACGTTTTTCAATTAGCTCTTCGGCTTCAGTATCCGCAATTGTAACCGTCTCTCCGCCTTTTTTATACGAGACGTCACTTTCAGATAAGTTCTGAAATCTTGGCAGAATTGTCTGTTCAGCAACTTCATTTAAAAGCTCTGCCACCTTATCTAAATTTGAAAACATTACGCGCCCAACAGACTGGTTTTAAAAGTGAGACAGCGCATATCATTGATGACTTGAGACAATATCGTCGATACGATCCAAATGCTGTGTTTTTTCTTCGTCCGTCAGAAACGATCCTTCAATAGAGTTACGACATAACACAGCAATATCATCTTTGCTCAATTCCAAGGCTTCTGTAACTGACATAAAGTTGGCCGTCATATAACCGCCAAAATAAGCAGGATCATCGGAATTGATCGTAACCTTTAAACCAGCTTCCATCATCTTTCGAAGCGGGTGTTCTTTCATATCCGTCACGCCGCAAAGTTTAAGATTTGAAAGCGGACATACTGTAAAGGCAATACCGGATTTTGCCAGTTCCCGTGTTAAATCAGCATCCTCAATTGTTCTGTTACCATGATCGAGCCGATCAATCTTTAGCAACTCAATAGCCTCGCGGACATATTCGGCAGGTCCCTCTTCCCCCGCATGAGCCACCAATTTGAGATCCAAATCACGGGCCGCATTAAAAACCCGCTCAAACTTTGAGGGCGGATGCCCCATCTCACTGGAATCAAGGCCAACCCCAATAATACGTCCATCAAACCATGGTTTTGCCTCTTCAAGCGTTGCAAAAGCATCTTCTTCACTCAAATGACGCAAGAAAGACATGATAAGCTCTGAGCTCACGCCCAGTTTTTCTTGCCCATCATCCAAAGCACGCAATATACCATTTGTAACAGTAGAAAATGCAATCCCCCGACTTGTGTGCCCTTGCGGATCATAAAAAACTTCAACGTGGACAACACCTTCTTTGGCGACTTTTTCCAAATAAGCAAAGGTCAGATCATAAAAGTCCTGTTCCGTCTGAAGAACATTCATTCCCTGATAATAGATATCCAGAAAATCTTGTAAGTTAGAAAAATTATAAGCCTCTTTTATTTCATCAACGGACTGATATGGCAGTTCGATACTATTCCTTGTTGCCAAATCCATCATCATTTCAGGCTCTAATGAACCTTCAAGGTGAAGATGTAATTCTGCTTTTGGCAAGGCGTTGATAAAATTGCTGAGATCACTCATATATTTCTTCCAATTAATTCTTTATATAATGTTCTGACTCTAACGCCTTATCACTGCTTTGAAAATAGAATCACAGTGATTTTTCTCTCATTCCGTTTAAGCCATTATCCCCTTCATTAAAAATGAGACCTCTTATGGAAACACAAGCGACTATCTGTGATTGGGCCGAAGAAACATTTGGCCCCGTAAAGAACCCTAACGACTTGCTTAAAAGAGCTTTGTTAGAAACAACAGAATTATCAGAAGCTATTGAAGAAAATAATATCAAGGAAATAGGAAAAGAGACTGCAGATGTCGTTATTTTACTATACCGCCTACTCGATCAATACGGGTTGGACTTGAACAAGGAAATTAACGAAAAAATGACAATAAATCGCGCCCGGAAGTGGAAATCAAAAGGCGACGGCACCGGAAGTCATATCATATAAAATAATTCAGAATATATCATAAAAAAAAGGGAACCAAATGGCTCCCTTTCTTGATAGCTAAACAGATGTTTGGCTGGCTTAGAAGCCCATGCCACCCATACCGCCCATACCGCCCATGCCGCCCATGTCAGGCATTGCAGGAGCAGCTGCTTTGTCTTCGGGCTGATCAGCAACCATTGCTTCAGTTGTGATCATCAGTCCGGATACAGAACCTGCATCCTGAAGAGCTGTACGAACAACTTTAACCGGATCAATAATACCAGCAGCAAACAGATCTTTGTACTCACCAGTCTGAGCATCGAAACCGAAACCAGCTTCGTTTTTCTCTGTGATTTTACCAACAACGATGGAACCTTCGTAACCAGCGTTTTCAGAGATCTGACGGATAGGAGCTTCAAGTGCACGACGAACAACGTTGATACCAACGTTCTGATCGTTGTTGTCACCTTTAAGATCTTTAAGAGCAGAAACTGCAGAAAGAAGTGCAGTACCACCACCGGATACGATACCTTCTTCAACAGCAGCGCGTGTTGCGTTCATAGCATCTTCAACACGGTCTTTACGCTCTTTAACTTCGATTTCAGTAGAACCACCAACGCGAAGAACAGCTACACCGCCTGCAAGCTTAGCAAGACGTTCTTGTAGTTTTTCACGATCGTAGTCAGAAGAAGTTTCTTCAGCCTGTGCACGGATCTGAGCGCAACGACCTTCGATCTGTTCGCGGTCACCAGCACCGTCAACAACAACAGTCTCTTCTTTAGAGATGTTCACGCGTTTCGCAGTACCAAGCATATCAAGAGTAACGTTCTCAAGCTTGATGCCAAGATCTTCAGAAACAACTGTACCACCAGTCAGGATCGCGATGTCTTCAAGCATAGCTTTACGACGATCACCGAAACCAGGAGCTTTAACAGCTGCGATTTTCAGACCACCACGAAGTTTGTTCACAACGAGAGTTGCAAGCGCTTCGCCTTCAACATCTTCAGCAATAATCAAAAGCGGACGACCGGACTGAACAGCAGCTTCGAGAAGCGGAAGCATTGGCTGTAGGTTTGTCAGTTTTGCTTCGTGCAGAAGAATGTATGGAGCTTCAAGGTCAGCAACCATTTTCTCAGCGTTTGTTACGAAGTATGGAGACAGGTAACCGCGGTCAAACTGCATACCTTCAACAACGTCAAGTTCAGTTGCAAGAGACTTAGCTTCTTCAACAGTGATAACGCCTTCTTTACCAACGCGCTCCATTGCTTCAGCAATCATGTTGCCGATTTCAGCTTCACCGTTAGCAGAGATTGTACCGACCTGAGCAACTTCTTCAGATGTTTTGATCTGCTTGGCAGAAGCTTTAAGAGCTTCAACAGCTGTAGAAACAGCCAGATCCATACCACGCTTAACATCCATTGGGTTCATGCCAGCAGCAACAGCTTTTGCGCCTTCACGAACAAGGCCCTGTGTCAGAACAGTCGCAGTTGTTGTACCGTCACCAGCAACATCGTTGGTTTTGGAAGCAACTTCGCGAACCATCTGTGCGCCCATGTTTTCAAACTTATCAGAAAGTTCGATTTCTTTCGCAACAGAAACACCATCTTTGGTGATACGAGGAGCACCAAATGATTTGTCGAGAACAACGTTACGACCTTTAGGGCCGAGTGTAACTTTTACAGCGTTTGCAAGTACATCTACGCCACGAAGCATTTTGTCGCGAGCGTCGGTACCAAATTTTACGTCTTTAGCAGCCATAATCTTTAATTTCCTTTAATTCAGGGACCAGTAATATTGAAGCTTATTTAAAGCTAATATTATTGAAGAATGCCCATAATGTCGGACTCACGCATGATCAGTAGTGTTTTACCGTCAAGCTTCACTTCGGTGCCGGACCACTTGCCATAAAGAACAGTGTCGCCTTCTTTAACGTCGAGAGGAACAACTTTGCCATCATCGGAACGAGCGCCACTGCCAACAGCAGTAACTTTACCCTGCATTGGTTTTTCTTTTGCAGTATCGGGAATGATGATACCACCAGCAGTTTTTTCTTCCTGGTCTAGCGGCTCAATAACAACACGATCGTGAAGAGGTTTGAAGCTCATAGATCAACTCCATCAGAGTATATTAAAACAAAAAAATTTCGGGCACCCAAGGTGAGAGTTTTCTTATTGTTAGCACTCTCACCGAATGAGTGCTAACAGCGATATAGAACTCGGGTAGTCGGATGTCAACCAATGGAGAAAAAAATAATTGGAATTATGTCTTAATCTTCCAGTTCTTCTTCGAGCGGATCTATACCAAACTTACTGATAAACTTATCAGCATCGGCTTGAAGAATAGAGAGAGAAACCCATACACCTTCTTCATGGTGATCCTGTTCCAGAACTTTGGCATTATCGTGTAACCAAGATAATGCTGCGCCATTCTCATAGGGTATTTCAAATTCATACACCAGGTTTTGCGCCTCAAGAAGCTGCTCGACCATATGTAAAAATTCAGAACATCCCTCGCCCGTTATTGCAGAACAAAGAAGAGTTGTATCCTGATGACCGGACTGTATTTCCAAAGAAGATTTTATCTCTTCAGAAAGCAAGTCAGATTTGTTCCAAACTTCAATCATATTCTTTTGAATGTCCGGATCTAATTCAAGATCATTCAAAACAGCTTTCACATCGTCTTTTTGGGCTTCGGTATCCTCGTGTGAAACATCCCTGACATGGACAAGCACATTCGCTTCCCTGACCTCTTCCAAAGTTGCACGGAAAGACGCAATCAGGTCCGTTGGCAATTCAGAAATAAACCCAACTGTATCTGATAAGATAATCTCTCGTCCGGATGGTAGATTAACCCGACGCATAGTTGGGTCCAGAGTTGCAAACAACAAATCTTCGGCAAAAACTTTTGATTCTGTCAGCCGATTAAAGAGTGTTGATTTTCCTGCGTTTGTATAACCGACCAGCGAAACAATCGGGAAAGGTACTTTCCGTCGCGCAGAACGATGAAGCTCACGGGTTTTCTTCACCATTTCAAGATCACTTTTCAAACGAACGATTTTTTCATCAATCAAACGTCTGTCAATCTCGATCTGTCGCTCCCCCGGACCGCCCATAAAGCCAGCGCCACCACGCTGACGTTCAAGGTGAGTCCATGACCGAACCAACCTTGAACGTTGATAACTTAATTGGGCAAGATCAACTTGCAGCTTACCCTCTTTGGTACGCGCACGTTCGCCAAAAATTTCAAGAATAAGCCCTGTGCGGTCAATAACTTTGGCTTCCCACCCCTTTTCAAGGTTGCGCTGTTGCACAGGCGTCAAAGCTGTATCGACGATAACGACTTCAACCTCATTGGCATGGATATAGTCGTGATATTTTTCAATAATACCAGAGCCAAACAAAGTGGAAGGCTTTGGCCGGGCAACCGTGATCACCTCGTGACGAATAATCTCCAGATCAATCGCCAAAGCCAAGCCGTAAGCCTCTTCCAACCGCGCTTCAGAAGAACGCGTTGATTGAGAGCCTTTTTTTAATTCCGGATGAAGTACAATGGCGCGGACCTGTTTTTTACGGTCCACGCCATCATCAATAAATTTTGAGCCCATATAAATCAGCAAAACCCATTAAAGGTTAAGATGCTGCTCCGCCTTCGTCGTCCTTGCCCGGATCAAAAAGCTGAACTGGTGTCGCAGGCATAATTGTTGAGATCGCGTGTTTATATACGAGTTGTGCATGTGCATCACGGCGAAGCAATACAGAGAAATTATCAAACCAAGAGATAATGCCTTGCAGCTTGACGCCGTTTACCAAAAAGACCGTTACCGGGACTTTGTTTTTGCGAATCGTATTCAGGAATACATCCTGTACGTTCTGTGATTTTTCCGCGGCCATCGCGTTTAATCCCCTTTTTGTTTTTATTGCGTGTTTTTATTGGTTGGTATTATTAGCTTTTGGGGTTATGCCCGAAAATCGGGCAAGAGAGATTCTTTATCATTATGCTGAGGAAATACAACCCCTCATCAACACAGGACTTAAAAATCCTCAAAATTTCTATGATAAAAATGCCTTCATTTCTCCACAGGATGTAAAATGCTGTTCGGGCTTGCACCCTACAAACTCGTCATGCTTGGGAGGTTCTGGACGAATTAAAACCGGATAACAGGCGCAATTATAAGCACATTGAAGGTCGATATCTGTATCACCAACAAACCAAACGTCTTTATCCAGTGAAATATCACTTCCCTTTAACGCAAGATCCATAACACCGGGATCTGGTTTATCTTTCTCCGCATCGTTGGCCCCGATTATATTTTGAAAAAAGACATCCCATCCCAATTGAGCAACCTCTTTGCGAAGGATGTACCCTTTTTTGTTACTCACAATCGAAAGATAAACCCCTTTTGAAACAAGAAACTCCAAAAGCTCTTTTGCCTGCGGCAAAGGTGTTAAGACATCCAAGTGGCTTGCTTCGTAGGTATCGTAAAAAATCTTAGTAGCAGTTTCGACTTTATCACCAAAAATTTTGGGGAAACTCTCACGTGCTGAAGCACGCACTCTGTCCTTGGCTTCTTCTAGTGTCCAGGGAACAAGCCCCATTTCTTCAAATGTGACAGAAAGCGCATGATGGATAGAAATCCAACTATCGATCAAAGTATTATCCCAATCAAATACAATAGCTTTGGGGAATGATGATGTCATAAAATAAGATGTCTCTACTAATTCAAAATGGTCACTTATATGAAGTGCGTTACTAGAAAAATTCAAGCTTCACAGCGAATAGCTTTTCTATCTTTTTCACAGCTTCAGCTGCAGAGAAGATCACAACAAGATCGTGGGAACGAACAATTGTCCCACCTCTTGGAATAATAACCTCGCCGTCTCTGACAATTGCCCCAACAATAACACCAGGCGGAAGCTTTGCTTCGCGGATCGGTACCCCGACAAGACTGGATGTTTCGAGTGCTTCAGCTTCGATAACTTCGCCGAGGCCATCTGCAATTGTATGCACAGATCTAATGCGTCCTCTACGGACATGCTGGAGGATATTAGATACGGTAATACTACGAGGGTTCACAACGGTATCAATACCTAAAGTGCTGATAAGCGGCGCATAGGACGTTGTATTAATCAATGTCACAGCACGCTTGCAACCATGTCGTTTTGCAAGCAATGATGTGAGGATATTCACCTCATCATCATTAGTTACTGCAACAATTGTTTCTGTTGTCGAAATATTGGCTTCGTTCAAAATCTCGGCGTCAAGAGAATCACCATGAATAACCACGGTTCTCTTCAGGGATTTCGCAACAAATTCGGCACGCTTTTTATCGAGTTCGATAAGTTTAAGTTTTACTTGGGGATGATTCTCTTCAACGGTTCTAGCAAGGTAGAGCCCGATATTCCCCCCACCAATAATAACAACCCTGCGCGCTTCTGATTCTGAATGGCCAAAGGCATCCATCGTCCGATTTAAATGCCCATGATCCAAGACTAGATAGACATCATCCCCAGGACGCAGTTCGTCATCAGGTGTCGGAACAAATCCTTTACCTTGACGAAAAATTCCAACAACGACGACATTCAATGTCGGGAAAAGCTCCGTAAGTTGTCGAAGTGGTGTATGGATAATCGGTGTATTGTCGGTACAATGCACCCCGATCAAACTTACCTTTCCGTCCGCCAAAGGATATACATCAAAGGCACCGGGTATCTGAAGGCGTTTTTCAATTGCAGCAGCAACCTCAATTTCCGGCGAAATGATCACATCAATAGGCATGTGGTCGCGCGTAAAGAGATCTGACCACATAGGATCCAGATAATTTTGCTCGCGGATACGTGCGATCTTTGTCGGGACATCGAACATCGAGTGACAGATCTGACAAGCAACCATGTTGACTTCATCAGCGTGTGTTACCGCAATAATCATATCGGCTTCGGATGCGCCTGCCTTCTCCAGAATATTCGGATGCGAGGCAAAACCAACCACACCTTTCACATCCAATGAATCGGTGATTTTATTAACCAAGGCAGGATCACGATCAATCACAGTGATATCGGCATTCTCACTTGCAAGATAGCGGGCAATATTAAAGCCCACCTGGCCAGCACCGCAAATAACTACTTTCATAACAGGATCCTAAATCCATAAATCTCTTTAGCTTCGGTCAGTCGAAATACCAAGCGTTCTTAGCTTACGATGCAAAGCAGATCGTTCCATACCAATAAATGTAGATGTTTTCGAGATATTTCCACCAAACCGCATAATCTGAGCTTCAAGATATCTTTTCTCGAACAGTTCCCGTGCTTCTCTTAAAGACAAGGCCATAAGGTCTTCTTGCCCTGAACCACCAGATGAAACCGACGGAGAAATAGATCCGATATCCGGGGGCATCATCTCCGCAGAGATCATCTCATCTCCTTCGCCGGGTGCCATAATCAACAACCAGTCAATAACGTTTCTGAGCTGCCTGACATTCCCAGGCCACTCATAAGCCTGCAGTGAAGCCATGGCGTCTTGAGCCAATGGACGAGCGGGAATACCATTAGTTTTCGCAGAAAGATCCATGAAGTATTCGACAAGATCCGGAATATCATCACGGCGGTCGACCAATGCTGGCACAACGAGAGGAACAACATTCAGACGATAATACAAATCTTCCCTGAATTCGCCAGCCGCTATCAATGCCTGTAGATCTTTGTTAGTAGAGGCAATAACCCTGACATCAACCTCGACCTCTACATCTCCACCAACCCTGGTAAAGGATTGTTCTTGCAAAACACGAACAATTTTTCCCTGCGTTTCAAGCGGCATATCAGCCACTTCATCCAACAAAAGGGTTCCCCCGTGAGCCTGTTCAAAGGTGCCAACCCGGATAGAGGTTTCACCGTCCTCACCTTTGTTCTCTGTGCCAAAAAGTTCACTTTCCAAGCGATCCGGATGCATCGTGGCGCAGTTTAACGCAACGAATGCCCCATTATGGCGTGTGGATTGGTGATGTAGTTGGCGCGCGACAACTTCTTTTCCAGCACCCGCCGGGCCGGTTATCAAAACCCGGCTACCTGTGGGTGCTACCTTATCCAAGGCCTGTTGCAGTTGAAGCACAGGGGCAGATGAACCAATTAAAGACGACTGTACGGCTGCACTAACTTTGAGGCGCTCGTTCTCTCGCCTTAATTCAGAAAGCTCTATGGCGCGGTTGATAATAAGAAGTAACCGATCAGATTTGAATGGTTTTTCTACAAAATCAAAAGCGCCGATTTTAATCGCACTAACTGCCGTCTCAATTGTTCCGTGCCCGGACATCATAACAACAGGTAAATCAACATAGTCGTGCTTAATTGCTTCAAGAATACCAATACCATCAAGTTCAGAATTATTAAGCCAAATATCCAGGACAACCAAACTTGGGCGACGAGCATGAATTGTCGCCAGAGCTTCCTGGCTGTTAGCAGCCTCTCTGACAACATAGCCTTCATCTTCCAGAATACCGCTCAGGGCCATTCTGATATCTGCTTCGTCATCAACAATGAGAATTTCGCGAGTCATATAATCAATCTGCTTAAATGAGTTATAATATTTATTTAACTTGCAATCGGGAATACCAAGTGCACTTGCGCACCAATTATCTTACCAGTTTGATCCAAATTATCTTCCAGGACAAGAGAGCCACCATGATCTTCCATTATTTTCTTAACAATGGCGAGGCCTAACCCTGTCCCCTTCTCTCTATTGGTGACATATGGTTCCGTTAACTTTTCGCGATCACCGGCAGGCAGACCCTTCCCTGTATCTCGAATAGTTATAGAAACTTCGGCCTCTGATTTTTCGAGTAGCACCTTAACAAGAGCTGTCTTGTCCTCGCGCCCTTCTTCCAATTTACCTTCGATAGACTCCCCTGCATTCAACAGTAGATTTGTCAGCACTCTGTTAATCTGTTCAGTATCACAGGACATAAGAATGTGATCATCGGGCACGATCGCCTCAAACTGAATTCCTTGCTGAGCAGTGTCCTGAAGAAAAACAGCTTCCTTAATAAGTTTATTCAGGTCTGTTTCTTTCATTTTAGGCACTGGCATCCGCGCGAATGAGGAAAATTCATTCACCATTGTTCCGATATCAGTCACGTGTCTGATGATGGTATCAATACAAAGCTCAAATGTTTTGGTATCGCTCCCAATTTCTTTCAAATACTTCCTTTTTAAACGTTCCGCAGATAATTGAATTGGGGTCAGAGGATTTTTAATTTCATGAGCGATACGTCTGGCAACATCCGACCATGCAGCCTTACGTTGAGCAGAAACCAGCTCGGTAATATCATCAAAAGTGATAACAAACCCAATAATTTCAAAATCATCCCCGAGCTCTGCAACAGTTCGTAACAACAGTGTCCGCTGAACACCGTTTTCTTGCGTATAGGGAAGATGCTTTTCGACAGGGCGCAAAGGTCTGGATTTCGCTTCCGCAACAAACTCAGCCACTTCCGGCATAACAACCGATATGTGTTTACCCCGAAGATCAGAGAATTGATCTACGAAAAATGCTGATGCAGATCGATTAGGAAGTGTGATCTCCCCTTCTGCACTTAGACCAATTACACCAGCCGTTACGCCCCCCAAAACGGCCTCAATAAACCTTGTCCGTTCATCAAGCTGCGCATTCGTCGTCATCAATTCTTGTTGCTGGCGCTGCAATTCACCGGTCATCAAATTAAAAGTACGAGACAAACGGCCGATTTCATCTTCTGACTGATTTGAAATGACCCGAGTTTCCAAATCACCTTTACGCACTTTTTCCGCAGCAGCAATTAAGTTCCCGATCGGTCCTGTTAGATTGTTAGAGAAGGTAAGACCTACCCACACAGATGCCAATAGGATCATTAATGCAACAATCGCAAAAATCATCGCAAATGTTATTACAAAGCCTGAACGTTGCCCTTCAAGATCAGTATAAAGAGCAACAGCACTTTTGGCGCGCTCGATATGCTTTAAAATATTCGGATCAATAGGACGTCCTACAATTAAGAAAGATCCATCAAATCCACCTAAATAAACTAACGCACGGACACGATCATTATTTTCACTCGAAAGTATAACCACTTCACCATTAATAGCATTATTAATAGCAAAATCGGGTATTTCAGGGGCAAAATTAAGAAGAAAACTAAAGGCCGCTTTCCCTTGCACTTGCCCAGATTGATCAAAAACCACGGCCTCGGTCAAATTCAAACGATTAGCACGTTCAGTCAAGAAAGCATCAAATTGCTCTTCATTCTGTATAAGTAAATTTAACGATTGCCCCAAATCAAACGAAACAGATAAAGCATCTGCAACAATGCCTTGTTGATGCTCGTTCAAATAAGCTTCGGCAACAGCGTATGATTCCTTCACAGCCGTACTTACTTTCTCATTAAACCAGCCCTTTAAACCAAATTCAAAAAAACCGACAGAAACCACAGCAACAATAATCGTTGGTGTAACAGCCACAAGGCTAAAAAGTCCTACTAACCTTGAATGAAGTTTTGCGCCAGCCAGGCCACGTTTTCTCTCAAGCCATAAAAGAACAAGCCGCCTGACAACAATCGCCAGCAATGCCATTAGAAGGATAAAGTCTGTTGTTAAAAGTAAGAGAATAAGCTGTGGATCATTTGCTTGCGATAGATCACCTGAAAGCGCTGAGAAGGTAGTAACGCCACTAATGATTGTCGCAATAAACAGAGTTATCGCGAGCTTTCTTTCCAAACCAACTCGCTTTGCCCACTGAGACGCACTTGACCAGAACCCATTATTAACTGCTATCTCGCCACTGCTATGCGGTTCTGAAGTTAAATTATTTTGTACTTCTTCAGTCATTACTTACCGCCCTTGATCACAGACACATCCAACTCTTTAATCTTCTTCCTCAAGGTATTTCTATTTAAGCCCAACAGTTTTGAGGCTTGAATTTGATTACCATTTGTAGAAGTCAGAGACAGTTCGATTAGTGGCTTTTCAATCTCTTTTAGAATTCTGTCGTAAAGTCCTGTCGCGGGTAACTCGGGAAAATGAGCTGCAAAATACTCGCTCAAATGCCGCTCGACAGCTTCGCCAAGAGATTCATTTAAAGCAGGTGCAACAGTTGGGCTAAGCTCACCTTCCTCCGCACTAATTCCTTTTGAAATCAGGCTAAGCTCGTGCTCAACAATATCCTGCGAAATTACATCCTGACTGTAGAGGACCGTCAACCGCCTTACCACATTTTCCAATTCACGGATATTACCTGACCAGTAGTTCCCCCTTAAAGACGCCATAGCCCCCTGGTCAATAACCTTACTCGGCAAACCTTCTTGCTCACACAATCGCAGAAAATGCGATACCAACTCAGGAATGTCTTCTGCCCTCTCTCGAAGAGGCGGCAATCTCAACGGCACCACACTCAGTCTATAATACAGATCTTCCCTGAAGTTTCCCTGCTCTACCATTTGTGCAAGGTCTCTATGCGTGGCTGTGATAATACGAACATCTGCCTTTATTGGCACACGTCCGCCGACAGTCGTGAATTCATTTTCCTGCAAAACCCGCAAAAGTCTTGTTTGAGCTTCCAGCGGCATGTCACCAATTTCATCCAGAAACAAAGTCCCGCCAGCCGCTTGCTCAAAACGTCCGGAATATCGTGCTGTTGCACCTGTAAAAGCGCCTTTTTCATGTCCAAAAAGTTCACTTTCTATAAGCTCTTTTGGGATAGCTGCCATATTAACAGCAATAAAGGGACCGCTTTTTCTCTTGCCATAATCATGAAGCGCGCGGGATATAAGTTCTTTACCAGTTCCAGATTCACCTGTGACCATAACCGTAAGATCAGTAGCCATTAATCGCGCCATCACACGATAAATTTCCTGCATAGCAACAGAACGACCGATCAGTGGCAACTGATCTTCCTCACGGTCGATTTCTTCTTCAACAACATCAATAGGCTCTGAAAGTGCACGCTTAACAGTTAAAGATAACTCTTTGAGATCAAAAGGCTTTGGTAGATATTCAAAGGCTCCACGCTCTGTTGCCTTTACTGCGGTTAGTAAAGTGTTTTGCGCTGACATCACAATAATGCGCAACTCGGGCCTGATCTTCTTGATCCGCGGGATAAGGTCCAATCCATTTTCATCCGGCATTACCACATCAGTAATGACGAGATCACCTTCTCCCTTGGCAACCCACTGCCAAAGCGATGCCGCACTACTGGCCGCTTGCACCCGATACCCTTCGCGTCCCAATGCGTGTGTCAGAACAGTTCTTATCGCCTGGTCATCATCGGCAATCAAGATCGTCGCATCACTCATGAAGGATCCTTTAAATCAATATCAGTGTGTATTTGTTTTTTATTACGTAAATCTTTTGGCACCAACGGTAAGCTGACAGAAAATTTTGTTGCGCGCGGCATACTCTCTAGTTCGATCACGCCACCATGTTCTTCAATAACCTTAGAGACCAGAGCCAAACCAAGCCCCTTCCCCCCCGCTTTTGTTGAAACAAAGGGATCAAAAAGATGTTCATGCAGATCACCCGGTATACCGGGTCCGTTATCTTCGATTGTTACCAGTAAAGGGAGATCCATTCGATCTTTCCCTCCTTGTAAGCGCATACGCACACCTTGCTGATAACTCGTAGTCAGAATGACTTCCCCACCTTCTTTTCCCAATGCCTCTACAGCGTTCTTAATAAGATTAAGGAAAGCTTGTATAAGAAGATCTCTGTTGCCATAAACTTCGGGAAGCGAAGGATCGTATTTCTCTGCGAACTTTACATTCTTTCCGAACCCTGTTTCCGCAAGAAGCCTGATGTGAGCCAAAACCTCGTGAATGTTAACAGCTTCCCGTTCCATAGGTCGTGTATCAGAAAACATTTCGATACGATCAACCAAAGTAACAATGCGATCAGCTTCATCGCAAATCAGCTTCGTTAATTGTCGATCATCTTCACCTGCACTTAACTCCAACAGCTGAGCAGCCCCCCTGATACCGGACAACGGGTTTTTCACTTCATGTGCAAGCATCGCCCCCATAGCTGTGATTGATCGCGCTGCATTACGATGCACGAGTTGATGATCAATTTTGCGAGCGATTGATTGCTGCTGAAGTGTAACGACACTAAACCCGGAACTGTCATGCATAGGCGAAATAACAACCGTCACCAAATGCGTGCCAATTCTTGGCGTCTCCAACCTCACCCCATATTCAGCCACAGAGCTCTCTTCTCTTTGCGTTTGCTCAATCAGGTGAATAATCTGAGAATCATCTGAGAAGTGAGTACTTAAATAGCTGCCAACCAAAACAACCTTACTTGACTGCAAGAACTGTTCAGCAGCTTGATTAACAAACATAATTGCCTTGTCCCGCCCAACAACAAAAACCGGATCTGTTAAGGAGTTCAAGACATTAAAAGACAGAGAAAGCTCTTCTTGCGATTGCGCATGATGCCTGCTGGAGGCTTTATCTAACGGATGGCTACTCATATATGTTTGTGTCATGCGGCTTCATCAATGTAAGGCTGGAAATATTCCCCTAACATTTTGACCACCAAATCTGGCTCATTTACTTTGTTAATTTCTGCTCGAAAAGCCGCAGAATCAGGCAAACCTTTGCAATACCAAGCCAAGTGTTTTCGTGCGATAGCAACCCCTTTACGAACGCCGTAATGAGACAACATCGCCTCATAGTGCTCACAAATGAGTTCAAAGATTTCTTTCAATCCTGGCTCACGAACATGCGTTCCATCCCTCAGATACTGACTAACTTCTCGCAAAAGCCATGGCTTACCATAACATCCACGACCAATCATCACACCGTCCGCGCCAGAAACATTCATTGCCTGTTTCGCATCTTCTGGTGTTAAGATATCGCCATTGATAACAACAGGTACTTTCACGGCCTCTTTAACCGCTCTTACAGCTTCCCAGTCTGCTTCACCTTTATACATCTGGTTTCGAGTGCGCCCGTGAACGGTAATCATTTGAATACCAACATTCTCAGCACGTTTTGCCAATTCAGGGGCGTTACGGTTAGCGTCATCCCAACCTAACCGCATCTTAACTGTAACGGGTACATCAACAGCTTGAACAGTCGCATCCATAATGTCTTCGGCCAGCACCTCATCTTTCATCAGTGCCGATCCTGCATACTTGGAGACAATCTTTTTAACCGGGCATCCAAAATTAATATCGATAATGGCGGCACCACGATCAACATTCATTTTTGCCGCCTCTGCCATAATACTCGGATCACACCCGGCTAATTGCACAGCCATTGGAAATTCTTCCGCACAGTTCGTACTAAGCTTAAGGGATTCTCTACTCTCTTGCAGCATTGCCTTACTGGCGATCATTTCTGAAATGACCAGCCCAGCACCATATCGCTTTACCAAACGTCGATAAGGCATGTCTGTAACCCCAGACATCGGGGCTAAAAGAACTGGGTCCTCAATCTTGATAGGACCAATTGAAATGCTCATTCGTTGTGCACCATTCGCAACCGCCTAAGATTTAGGCAAACAAGAAAAACTGGTTATACAGTGTTTCCCTGCTCATGCGAAGGGGAATGTGTAAAAAATCAACCAAAAATGCGGATAATCAAGCTAACAGAACATCAGTCACAAACTTCACACCTGGGTAAGCAAGGGTCAATAACAGATAAACCGCCAGAACAAAGCGAACCGCATTTTGCCCCCGTATTCCAATAAACCTGTGCAGCACTAGTAGAATTGCAATAACAACAAAAGCAAGCAGCGCAAGAAGCGACTTATGATCGAGATCCAGATAATAGCCAGCGGCCGAATACTGTCGGGCAATTCCCGTCAATATCCCCAGACCAAGAACCACTTCGGCCATTGTCAATAAACTCACCTGGAAACGATCAGCATCATAAACAGAAGGCAATTTAACCAAAAAAGGACTTTCGATCTTCTTCGACTTTAAAGCCCGCTCCCTCAACTGTACGGATATAGCAGAAATAGCGGCTAATGTACAAAGCGCATAAGTCAGGATCGATGCCAGAATGTGCAAAACCAACCAATTGTCCATACGATCAATAGGATCGGCAGCAGCCGACTGGCCTTCCCAGACAACTGCGAAAAGACCAAGCACAAACAAGTAAGGCACCAGAAGTAACGCAAGCTTTTCGAACTCTTTTACCAGTAAAGAGAAACACAAGAACAACAACAGACTAAATGATATGGTAATCCAGAGAGAGATACTCACGCCGCCATCCCAATGCCCCATAAGATGAAGCATTGTGGTAAAGCTAGACCCGATCAGTGCAAGAAACAAAGCCCCCCTCATAAGAAGAGGAGAACCGCCTGCTTTTGACATCCAGGGTATTAATATCGCAGGCAACATCAGAACAAGAGCAAGCATCCCCCAAAAAACGGTCATAATCTTACCTTCTTACTAGACATCTGATTAGCCTTTGTTACATATCATTTTGTTATTACTGTAAATTAGCCTAAATTGGCAAGAATCGAAATCAGGAGAATACGTCTATGTCCGGTACCTGGGCAATCATTGTCGCCGCAGGCAGAGGCAGCCGTATAGGAACTGACCTCCCAAAGCAGTATCTCAAATTAGGTGATACCAGTATTCTCGCCCTGACACTCGATAATTTTCTAAAACACCCAAACATTGATGGAGTTCTTGTTGTCATTCACTCTGATGACAAAGAGCTTTTTGAGCGTGAATGCTTCCAGTTTGCTGATAAAGTCCGTATTGCTTTCGGCGGTGCTACACGCCAGGAATCAGTTTTAAACGGTTTACAAGCTCTGGAAAGTACGCGCCCCAACGTTGTCCTTGTGCATGATGCAGCACGCCCCTTTACAAATCATGATGTTATTAGTGATCTGATCCATGCTAGCAACTGTGGAAAAGCAGCCGTAGCCGCTTCCCCTGTCGTGGATAGCCTTAAGCAGGTCACTAATAACATCATCTTGAAAAATGTGGATCGAAACGGGCTTTGGCATGCACAAACACCTCAGGCATTTCCTTTTGACCTGATACACAATGCGCATCTCGCCATAGAAGACCTGTCAAACTACACTGACGATGCCGCAGTTGCAGAAACATGCGGTCATCAAATATCTATTGTAACGTCCGGTAAAGAGAACTTCAAAATTACAACGCCGGAAGATTTGGTTCAGGCAACCATGATCGTCAACAACAGACTAACCAACGAGTTAAAAATGGAAAGCAGAACTGGCTTTGGATACGATGTACATTGCTTTGAAGAAGGCGATCATGTCACTCTTTGCGGGATTGATATTCCCCATACAAAAAAACTCAAAGGGCATTCCGACGCCGATGTTGGTCTGCACGCACTGACCGACGCTATACTTGGTGCGCTTTGCGAGGGTGACATTGGAACTCATTTTCCGCCGAGTGACCCACAATGGAAAGGTGCTCTGTCTGATCAGTTTCTTATTTTTGCGCGTGATCGGGTTCTTGCAAGGCAGGGTAAAATTATTCATGTCGATGTGACCATTGTTTGCGAAAGACCTAAAATAGGTCCGAACAGAAAATTGATGGTTGCAAAGATGGCTGAAATTCTGGACATCAAGCCCAACCGCGTCAGCATAAAAGCCACGACATCAGAAAAACTCGGTTTTACGGGCAGAGAAGAAGGTATTGCAGCCCAAGCTGTTGCAACAATTCAGCTCCCTTCAACTGATTAAACAAATCCGGACACAAACAACTTCGTAAAGACGAACATATGTCTCAGAAACAACTTTCATTTTTTCATCCCGTCTCCCTCATCTCGACATGGTTCGGCGCCGGGCTTATAAAATTTGCTCCCGGCACCTGGGGATCATTGGCCGCACTTCCCTTTGCCTGGGTTATTTCGGATTATACAGGCCCTGTCGGCTTAATCATTGCATCCCTTATCGCATATGGCGTTGGTATATGGACAAGTGGTCAGTATTCAACGGCACTTGGCAAAGAAGACCCCGGGGCGGTTGTTATTGACGAAGTCGCTGGTCAGTGGCTTGCATTAGCTTTTGTTCCTTTGAACCCGATTCTTTTTCTTATCAGCTTTCTAATCTTCCGCTTTTTCGACATCGTCAAAGTTTTTCCGGCAAACTGGTTAGATCAAAATATCAAGGGTGGCCTCGGCATTATGTCTGACGATATGGTTGCCGGATTATATGCCCTGATAACATTTTACCTTCTATATGCATTTATCCCCTATACTAGTGAACTTCTACAACGCTCATAGGAGGCCGTTATGTCTCTAACGACAGAGATTCAGACGCTTGCAACAGAAGTTCTTGACCTCTGTCGCACCAAAGGCCTTCAAATTGCCACTGCCGAATCATGCACCGGGGGGTTAATAGCTGGCGCTTTAACAGAAATCGCAGGATCTTCGGATGTTGTGGACAGAGGTTTTGTTACCTACTCAAACGAAGCCAAACACGAAATGCTGGGTGTCCGCATAGAGCAAATATCAATGCACGGTGCTGTCAGTTCACCAGTTGCATCATCCATGGCCGATGGGGCAATGAAGCTCTCTAACGCTCAATTAACAGTGTCTGTAACAGGCATCGCAGGGCCCGGCGGCGGTACATCTCAAAAACCTGTCGGCACCGTCTACATCGGTACGGCCTTGGAAAATGACAGAACACTTTATCAAAGCTACCGTTTTGACGGAGACCGTGCATCTATCCGGCAACAAACCGTTCATGCTGCACTCTCATTTTTAAAAAACAGGCTTTTATGAACAAGCACATTGACGCCCAGACATCCTCGACTAATCGCACGCCATCTATTACAGACATTCCACTTAGCCAACTTGTCTTGGCATTTATAGTATTTTTGGTCGCAATCAAAGGCATCGCCTATTTATTATCCGCCTTTTTCTCAACAGCAGAAAACGACGGATCAACTTCATTCCCGCTAATCCTTTTGGTTCTAATTCAGAATTTACTTATCCTGATCATTGTTCGGCATTTCCTCTTAAAAAGGTATCGTTTAAATTGGCAAAACCTAGGGTTAGTGCAAACATCCGCAAGTTGGTGTTATCGCGCTGCGCTCCTAACCTTGCCTCTGGTTGTTATTATTGGCATCGTAAATTCGACAGTCACACAACTAATCAGCACAGATTTTGTTAATCCTCAGCTGGAAATGCTGGCTCCCCAAGGATTTAGGTGGCATTCCTACATACTCACAATGATTGCAACTGGCATCATAGCCCCCTTTGCAGAAGAAATTGTTTTCAGGGGCGTCATTCTGGGATGGCTTGACCAAAAACTCGGAAAATATCTTGCTATTTTAATTAGCTCATTTCTTTTTGGGTCAACACACGGCATCCCCACTTTAATTCCAGCCCTAACGGTCGCGGGGATCGCCTTTTCCTTGATCGTATACAAAAGCCAATCTCTTTGGCCGGCAATCGTCCTGCATTCAGGGTTTAACATGTTTATGACAACAGCGCTCTATTATGCGCTTTCTCAAGGCGTAACACTTCCCGGGACGAGTTAAAGTTCTTTTTTTGAAGTTGCCAACATCTATCAATCTGATACTAGCTAAAATTAGGTCCCGGCCTTTAAGCTGACGCTCGGCCTTCCCCATCATAGGGCTCATACAAAACTGCAGCCCTGGTTTCAAATGCATGAACCATACGCCTTACAGCTTCGTGGAAAAATGGCTCCATGATCATTTGCAGCATTTTGGATTTGAATTCAAAATCCACATGAAAATCAACCAAACATCCTTCAGGATGCTCTTCAAAGATCCATGTGTTTGTCAGATACTTAAAAGGGCCATCAACATAGGCAACATCGATCCGTAATTGCTCTCGGTGAAGATCAACCCGGCTGGTAAATTTTTCTCTGACCATTTTAAAACCAATGATCAGATCAGCAAATATCGTTGTATCCTGTCGGCGCTTTATTCGCGCGCCCACGCACCAGGGCAAGAAATCTGGATAGCGCTCAACATCGGCAACCATTTCGAAAACTTGCTCTGGCTTAAATTTCAGTACTTTTTTTTCAGCGTGAACGGGCATTTCTAATGTCCAAAATCAAGAACGAGACAGCTTTTCTTCTCTGGCTTTTCTCAATTCCTGGAAATCTTCATCAGCATGATAGGATGAACGGGTCAAAGGTGTAGATGCAACATGCAAGAATCCTTTGTTATAAGCCATCTTTTCATAAAACTTGAATTCTTCCGGATCGACAAAACGATCAACAGGATGATGTTTCGGTGTTGGCTGTAGATACTGACCGATTGTCAGAAAATCTACATCAGCCGAACGCATATCATCCATAACCTGAAGCACCTCATCCTTACTTTCACCCAGACCGACCATCAGTCCGGATTTGGTAAAGAGTGTCGGATCAAGCTCTTTGGCGCGATCCAGAATTTTCAAACTGTGATAATAGCGAGCGCCAGGACGTACCGTTGTATATAAACGTGGAACAGTTTCCAGATTGTGGTTAAACACATCTGGTTTTGCCTTAACCACAACTTCCAACGCGCCATCTTTATGCCTGAAATCAGGTGTCAGAATTTCAATCGTTGTATCTGGTGCGTCTTTACGGGTTGCTGCAATCACTTTTGAGAAATGCTCGGCACCACCATCATCCAGATCATCACGATCCACAGATGTAATCACCACATGACGCAACTGCAGTTTGGCAACCGCCGCTGCAACGCTGTAGGGCTCAAGCGGGCTTAGCGGATTAGGCTTCCCGGTTGCAATATTACAAAACGAACAGGCACGGGTACAAATCCCGCCCATGATCATCATCGTGGCATGTTTTTTAGACCAGCATTCGCCAATATTAGGGCACGCGGCCTCTTCACACACAGTATGAAGATTGTTATCACGCATCAGCTTGCGCGTTTCCTGATACCCTTTGGATACCGGGGCTTTTACTCTAATCCAAGACGGTTTCCGTTGGATAGGAGAGTCGGGACGTTTGGCCTTTTCAGGGTGCCGCATCTTCGCACGGTCATCCTTTGAGGAAATAATACGCTCTGCGCGTTCTTTTCCCTCGAGCTGGGATGTTGTTTGTTCTGAAACCATGGTTTCTGTCATCAACTAACTCCGACCATTTCGTGAACCCAATCCTACAATAGAAGAGGTTTACACGCCGTTACTAACAGGAAGGCTGAAAGCGCCTTCCTGTCACATGCTGCAATACATATGGAATTACAACAAAATCTCAAGCATTAAGATTGCCTGTGGCAAAATCACACCTAGAAGTGAATTGCCCGACCATAGGCATCAAGAACAGATTCATGCATCATCTCTGAGAGAGTTGGATGCGGGAAGACAGTATGCATTAGCTCTTCTTCCGTTGTCTCAAGCCCCATCGCGACAACAAATCCCTGAATAAGTTCAGTAACTTCTGCGCCAATCATATGCGCCCCAAGAAGTTCACCGGTCTTAGCATCAAAGATGGTTTTGATCAGACCCTCGGCCTCACCAAGTGCAATCGCCTTTCCGTTACCCGCAAACGGGAAACGTCCGATTTTGACATCGCGACCTTCCGCTTTGGCTGTCTGCTCATTTAGACCAACAGATGCAATCTGCGGGTGACAATAGGTACAACCAGGAATCTTGGATTTATCAATCGGGTGCGCAGACAGACCTGCAATCTTTTCAATACAAACAACACCTTCGTGTTCAGCTTTGTGCGCAAGCATTGGCGGGCCAGCCACATCACCGATAGCAAAGACACCAGGTACATTGGTTCGTGAAAATTCATCCGTAACAATACAGCCACGATCGGTTTTAATACCCAGAGCTTCCAAACCAAGGTTTTCAATATTACCAACGACACCAACAGCAGAAATCACACGATCAACAGTGATCTGCTCTGTCTTACCATTTTTCTCTAGTGTCGCCGTTACCTGATTGGACTTTTTATCCAGCTTGCTGACCTTGGTTCCTGTGCGGAATTTCAAACCATGTTTACCCAACTGCTTTTGGGCCAACTTTGAAATCTCGTCATCTTCCACAGGCAAGATTTTATCGAAAATCTCAACCACGGTAACGTCAGCACCAAGAGTGCTGTAAAAGTCAGCAAATTCGATGCCGATAGCGCCAGAACCAACCACCAACAATGATTTCGGCATTGTATCCGGACGCAAAGCTTCACGATATGTCCAAACAAGCTTACCATCAGGCTCTAATCCCGGAAGGGTCCGGGCACGAGCACCCGTTGCAATGATAATATTCTTAGCTGTTAAAGCTGTTTTCTTCTTATCTTTGCCCTCAACGGTCATTTTGCCCGCAGCCGTTAAAGTACCAGTACCGTCAAAAACCGTTACCTTGTTCTTCTTCAGAAGATGACCAACACCACCATTAAGCTGTTTTGAAACACCTTTGGAACGCTCAACGATTTTTTGCAGATCAAAACTGACATTTGACGCGGATAATCCATAGTCTTCCGCATGCTTCATGTTACGGTAAATTTCTGCAGACCGCAGCAATGCCTTTGTCGGGATACATCCCCAGTTCAGGCAAATCCCGCCAAGATGATCTTTTTCCACGACAGCCGTTTTCAGACCAAGTTGCGCTGAACGGATCGCCGTCACATAGCCACCAGGACCACCGCCGAGAACGATAACGTCAAAGTTTGTATCACTCATAGTTTCATCCCCTAAAGAAGCATGGAGAGAGGTTCTTGGATCAGGGCTTTAAACGCGGCCATGTACTCTGCACCAACCGCACCATCAACCACACGATGATCGACCGATAACGTACAGGTCATCACTGTCGCAATTGCCAAGGCACCATCTTTAACGACAGGACGCTGCTCTCCGGCACCAACGGCAAGGATACATCCCTGTGGCGGGTTAATAATGGCAGAGAAATCTTTAATGCCAAACATACCAAGGTTAGAGATCGAGAAAGTCCCGCCTTGATACTCTTCTGGTTTCAACTTGCCATCACGTGCACGACCAGCCAGATCTTTCATTTCTTCAGAAATAATACCAAGACCTTTATTCTGAGCAGCTTTAATGATTGGCGTAATCAAACCCGATGGCGTTGCAACAGCCACAGAGATATCAGCATTTTTATAGCTAAGAATACCTTCATCACTGAAAGACGCATTCGCAGCAGGTACTTTTTTCAACGCCAAAGCTGCAGCACGAATAACAAAATCATTCACGGAAATCTTCACATCGCCGCTTGCATTCAGCTCCTTACGGAATGCGAGTAGCTTATCCATTTCACAATCAACCGTTAGGTAGAAATGTGGAACAGTCTGCTTTGATTCACTCAATCGGCTAGCAATCACACGACGCATGGAGCTCAATGGTTCCAGATCGTATTCCATACCAAGCATATCCGCGAGTTCGCGCGCATTTGGTCCTGAGGCAGCAGGCGCTGTTTTAGCCGGAGCCGCGGCAGATGTTTCAGTCGAAGCACCAGCCTTACCAACACCTTGTTCCAGAGCGGACAAGATATCAGCCTTTATAATACGGCCATGAGGACCTGTCCCTTTAAGGGCAGAAAGATCAAGGCTTTCCTGAGAAGCCATCCGTCTGGCGAGCGGGCTCGCAAAAATACGGTCACCACTAGCAGAAACCGGTGCTGGCGCAGCTGGTCTTGACGATGGCGCTTTTTCTGTTGCAGGGGCAACTGATACAGCTTCTTCTTGCTTTGGCTCAGCTTGTGCAACAGGCGCTTCAGTTTCAGTAGAAACATTCTCTAACGCACTGGCGTCTTCATCTTCTTCAAGCAAGACAGCAATCGTCTGATTAACCGCTACACCCTCGGTTCCGCCAGGAACGAGGATCTTGGCAATTGTACCTTCATCAACCGCCTCAACTTCCATAGTGGCTTTATCGGTTTCAATTTCCGCAAGAACATCGCCGGAATTAACTGTATCACCTTCATTCACCAGCCAACGGGATAGTGTACCTTCTGTCATTGTAGGAGACAGGGCGGGCATAAGAATATTTATAGGCATCGTATTTCTCCCCTGCTCTGCTTATGAGCGATAGCAGACTTCTTTGGCCGAAGTAATAATGTGAGAACTCTGTGGTAGCGCAAGCTGCTCAAGGTTCGCTGCATAAGGTAGCGGAACGTCAACACCAGCCACACGCTGAACAGGTGCATCCAGATAGTCAAACGCCTGCTCCATAACCATTGCCGAAATTTCAGAACCAACGCCCGAGAAAGCCCAACCTTCTTCAACAGTCACCAGACGGTTGGTCTTACGCACAGAATTAAGAATGGTTTCCGTATCCAATGGGCGAATTGTTCTCAGATCGATAACTTCTGCAGAAATGCCTTCTTTTGCCAACTCTTCAGCCGCTTCCAAAGCTTTTCCAACCATAATTGAGAAAGTTACGATGGTAACATCAGTACCCGGACGAACAATCTTGGCTTTACCAATTGGCACCGTCCAATCATCCGTATCTGGTACATCAAAGCTCTGTCCATACAGAAGCTCATTTTCCAGGAAAATCACCGGGTTTGGATCACGAATAGCAGATTTAAGTAGCCCCTTGGCATCCGCCGCAGAATAAGGAGATACAACTTTAAGTCCTGGACAATGCGCATACCAGCTTGCATAACATTGAGAATGCTGAGCTCCAACACGGGATGCCGCACCGTTAGGTCCACGGAAAACAATCGGACTACTAACCTGACCACCAGACATGTAACGTGTTTTTGCTGCAGAGTTAATGATATGATCAATCGCCTGCATCGCAAAGTTGAACGTCATAAATTCAACAATCGGGTTTAGACCATAAAACGCCGCACCAACACCCAACCCGGCAAAACCATGCTCTGTAATTGGTGTATCAATAACCCGCTTGGCACCAAACTCATCAAGCAGCCCCTGACTGATCTTATATGCGCCTTGGTATTGAGCAACTTCCTCACCCATGAGGAATACTTTTTCATTACGGCGCATTTCTTCAGCCATTGCATCACGCAAGGCTTCACGAACTGTCGTGTTGATAACAGGTCCGTCCCATTCACTCTCTGGCGCGACAGCTTCCGCTTTTGGCGCTTCTGGTGCAGCCACATTGGCAGTCTCAGATGAAACTGTAGCAGGTTGCGCGTCAGCTTGAGCAGCAGGCGCAGGTGTCGCAGCGGAATAGTTACTGAGGTCCGCATCGCTTTCATCCTCTTCCAAAAGAAGAGCGATTGGCGTATTCACAGCAACATTATCTGTATCACCCGCGACAAGGATTTTCCCAAGAACCCCGTCATCAACGGCTTCAACTTCCATGGTTGCTTTATCTGTTTCGATTTCGGCCAGAATATCACCTGATGATACGCTGTCGCCTTCATTTTTCATCCAACGCGCAAGTTTCCCCTCTGTCATTGTAGGGGAAAGCGCAGGCATAAGAATTTCTATTGGCATATTTTCTTCTCCGGAATGACGGACAGCTTACGCGTCAGCGTACACATCGGTGTAAAGTTCAGAAGGATCTGGCTCGGGGCTAGACTGTGCAAATTCAGCAGATTTGGAAACAATCGCTTTAACATCCTTATCGATTTGTTTCATGCCTGCTTCGTCAATCACATTCTTTTTGACCATAACCGCGCGAAGACGCTCAATCGGATCACGCTCTTCACGCACCTTTTGAACTTCTTCTTTAGAACGGTATTTCGCAGGATCAGACATGGAATGACCGCGATAACGATAGGTCATCATTTCCATGATATATGGTCCTTTGCCACTTCTGGCATGTTCCACAGCAATTTTTGCAGCTTCGCGCACGGCAACAACATCCATACCGTCAACTTGCATGCCCGGAATTCCATAGGCGCTACCGCGATGATAGAGCTCGGTGCTATTCGCAGAAGAACGTTCTGTTGATGTCCCCATGCCGTAACGGTTGTTTTCAATTACATAAACAACAGGTAGATCCCAAAGAGAAGCCATGTTGAATGATTCGTAAACCTGCCCCTGGTTCAATGCACCATCACCCAAATAGGCAACGTTTACAGCATTTTCTTCCAGATATTTATGGGCAAAGGCGATACCTGTTCCAATTGGAACCTGCGCACCAACAATACCATGTCCGCCATAGAAACCCTTTTCTTCGCTGAACATGTGCATGGAGCCGCCTTTACCTTTGGAATATCCACCGATACGCCCGGTCAGCTCAGCCATCACACCATCAGGATCCATGCCACAAGCAAGCATGTGCCCGTGGTCACGATAGGATGTCAGAATCGTATCACGGTCTTCCAGTACAGACTGGATACCAACAACGACAGCTTCCTGCCCGATGTAAAGGTGGCAAAATCCACCAATTAAGCCCATGCCATACAATTGTCCGGCCTTTTCTTCAAAGCGGCGGATCAAAAGCATTTCACGGTAAAAATCAAGGATCATTTCATTGTTAACGTCGGATGGAAGCGCAGAAGATGCTGTCCGTTTCTTAGGGGCCCGTTTGGTGGGCGTTTTTTTAGTCGCCATGCGAGGTTTCCCGTTCAAGTTAGTGTTACGCACTAAGGGGGTTTTATTTCTCGCACTTAAAATAAGGGAAAAGTAATATTATTACAATAGATTTTATATTATTGATTTATAACGATTTTTTGTAAATTAACCAAAAATAAGTTAACTTGATAAAAAATGCTGCATTGCACAATTTTCGGTTAACTTTATTATCGTTGCTGGATGACCAAATATTCGTTTTCACGCCCATAATTAAGTACATCCCTCGCCCGCTCTTCCAAAAGATCTGGGTCAAGATTATCAGGGCGTAAAAGCGCAACCCTTGATTCAAGTTCTTGGCGATCACTTTGAATTTTGAGCATTTCGTCTTGTTTGGCTTGAAGGTTTTGAGTGAGATGGATCCACGCCCAAACACCACGATCACCCTCAATTGTGTGATACGCGAAATAAGCCACCAATGACGCCCCCAAAACTTGCGGAATCACGACACGGGACCGTTTATGAATCTCTCTAAATAAAGACATTTACTCTAAATCAATTTTCTTTGCATGCAGCCAAAGTAATCTAACAGATAAAATAGTTATTGGGAATAAACAAAGCATTAATGCCCTTTAATAAGGAAATAAAAACAGAATTGACAAACGTTATGTTATAACATATCACAAATCAAACGTCTGACTTGAGGTGATAACCATGAACAAACTAAGTGTAACAGTCCTTTCCGGCTTTCTTGGGGCTGGCAAAACAACCCTTTTAAACCAAATCCTTAACAATGCTGATCTTGAAAGAGTTGCCGTTATTGTTAACGACATGAGTGAAATTAATATTGATTCTGATATTCTTCAGTTCAAAAACTCATCCCTATCCCAAACAGATGAAAATCTTGTTGAAATGACAAACGGTTGCATTTGCTGCACCTTAAGAGAAGATTTATTACACGAAGTAAGTAACCTTGCCTCCTCTCAAAAATTTGATCACTTAATCATTGAATCATCAGGTATTTCTGAGCCCCTTCCCGTCGCGACTACATTTGACTTCAGAGATGAAAACGGATTTAGCCTTTCGGACGTCACAACGCTGGATAACATGGTCACCGTCATTGATGCCGGCAACCTACTCAATGATTATTCATCTTCCGAATTGCTCTTAGATCGAGGTGAAGCACTAGGCCCGGAAGATCAACGATCCCTCGTTAATCTACTGGTCGAACAGATAGAGTTTTCAAATACAATTATTCTAAATAAAACCGATTTGGTGTCTCGAGATACGATTATCGAAATTCACAAAGTAATCAAAGCACTCAACCCAGATGCAATCGTGGTTGAAAGCGTGCAATCACATGTTCCTTTGGAGCATCTGTTAAATACAAAACGCTTCAGCTTTGCAAAAGCACATGAACACCCCTTGTGGGCAAAAGAACTCTATGGATACGAAAACCACGTCCCTGAAACCGAAGAATATGGAATTGATAGTTTTGTTTATCGGTCGAAAAAACCCTTTGTTCCTGAAAAAATTGCAGATTTTTTCCAACAGGAACAATCCGGTGTTTTGAGATCAAAAGGCCATTTTTGGCTTTCAAACAGACCTGACCAGGTCGGCGAGATGTCTCAGGCAGGAAAATACACCACCACGGAATTGATTGGTAAGTGGTGGTCTTCCATACCCAAAAACAGATGGCCGGATGATCAAGACTTCATCACACAAATCAAAAAGAACTGGGATCCCGCATTTGGTGACCGTCGCAACGAAATCGTTTTCATTGGCTCTCAAATGGATAAGGAAGAAATAATTAACCGCCTGAATGACTGTCTCGTCAAAGAAGACGAATTTCTGCCTGAAATCTGGCAATCACAACATAAAGATTACTTCAATCACTGGGCACAACAGGCCTGATCATTATAACAACCATAAAATAAAGATATTCGATTACAATGAAAAAACTCCTCCCCGCTCTATTACTCACCTTCTTCCCCACAGCCAGTTTTGCGCATGGCATCTGGATTACTGATCGCTTTGGTGAACCATCCATCGTTTATGGCCACGGAGCTTCTGATGATGCCTATCAAACAGAAAAACTGAAATCAGTACAAATATACATGCCAAACGGCACAGTGAGCAAAGGAGAAACGCGCGAAACAGATAGCTATATCAACATCCAAATCCCCAAAGAAACACAAGCTGTTACTGCAATTTTTGATAATGGTTATTGGACAAAAGATACCAAAGGAAAATGGCATAATCAGAAAAAATCACAGGTAGAAAGCCCTGTCTCTTCAGGACGTTATTTTAAATATACTACGCACATTCCTCTTGGCGCAGACACATTAGAAAAACCTCTGGGGCTTCCACTCGAAATTTACCCTCTACAAAACCCACATGATCTGGAACAGGGAGACAAGCTCTCTCTTCGAGTTCTGTTGAATAAAGAGCCTGTTGAAGGATTGAAGGTGATTGCTGATTATATCAATGATGAAACAGCTAAAAAATTGATCACCGACAAAAATGGTGAAGTAACAATTACAATAAGAAATCAAGAACTTAACGTGATCGCTGTTTCGACAACCAAAGAATTGGAAGACAAAACTGATGCAGATAAAGAGGGTTATTTTTCTACCCTTTCATTTGCTTTAGAACATAAACACCATTAAATCCGTTACGCTGATCGTATTAATCAGATCAAGCCCCACATCATAAAACAAGGGCCTCGGTTAATTCCGAGGCCCTTGTCGATCGTTTATATGAAGCGGTTCCGAATAAATTCCAACCCCGCTTTTTAATATATTTACTTATTTACGAAGAACACTACGTCCAGCGTAATGAGCCATAGACCCCAACTCTTCTTCGATGCGGATAAGCTGGTTGTATTTGGCAATACGGTCAGAACGGGAAAGAGAGCCAGTTTTAATCTGCCCACAGTTCGTTGCCACAGCCAAATCAGCAATGGTGCTGTCTTCTGTCTCACCCGAACGGTGCGACATAACCGCAGTATAACCAGCTTTATGAGCCATATCGACAGCTTCAAGCGTTTCTGAAAGCGTACCAATCTGATTGACTTTAATCAGAATGGAGTTCGCTGTATCTGTTTCCAGGCCACGCAATAGACGTTTTGGGTTCGTCACGAACAGATCATCACCAACCAACTGTACTTTATTGCCAATTGCTTGTGTCAAAGACTTCCAGCCATCCCAGTCATCTTCTGCCATGCCATCTTCGATGGAAAGGATTGGATAGCGATTAACAAGATCTTCGAGGTACCGAACCATTTCGTCCGCACCCAGTGATTTGCCTTCGCCAGCCAGTTCGTATTTGCCGTCTTTGAAGTACTCGGAAGAAGCACAATCAAGTGCCAACATAACGTCATCACCCAGATTGTAACCCGCATTACCAACGGCTTTTGTAATAAAGTTCAACGCTTCGTCTGTAGAAGCAAGGCTTGGTGCAAAACCGCCCTCGTCTCCCACATTGGTGTTGTGGCCGGCATCGCTGAGAGACTTTTTCAATGAGTGGAAAATCTCTGCGCCCATCCGAATGGCATCAGAACCAGAAGCCGCCCCAACAGGCATGACCATAAATTCCTGAATATCAATTGGATTATCAGCATGCGCGCCGCCATTAATGATATTCATCATCGGCACAGGAAGCGTTCTGGCAAATGCACCGCCAACATAACGATACAACGGTAGACCGGCATCTTCTGCAGACGCCTTGGCAACTGCCAAACTGGCACCCAGAATTGCATTTGCCCCTAAGCGTGATTTGTTCTCGGTACCATCAAGGTCAATCATCACCTGATCAATAAGAAGCTGATCTTCGGCATCCAAACCGATAAGGGCTTCGAGAATTTCTTCGTTTACAGATTCAACAGCTTTAAGAACACCTTTGCCAAGATAACGTCCTTTATCCTGATCACGAAGTTCAACTGCCTCATAAATCCCTGTGGAAGCGCCTGATGGCACTGCAGCACGCCCAAAGGCGCCACTTTCCAAAAGAACGTCAACTTCTACGGTAGGGTTGCCACGAGAATCGAGGATCTCACGACCTTGTATGTCGATGATCGCCGTCATTTTATTCTATCTCCGTTAAGAAAGTTGAGGCGCAGAGAGGGGCAGGCCTCGGTAAAATAATTAAGCAATAGACACAGGATGTGCTTTTGCCAGTTTGTCGAACTCAACCAGAAGCGAAAGAAGCTCTGGAAGTTCTTGCACCCGAATCATGTTTGGCCCGTCGCAAGGGGCATTATCAGGATCCTGGTGAGTCTCCATAAAGAGGCCAGCAACGCCAACAGACATAGCAGCGCGGGCCAATACAGAAATGAATTCTCTCTGTCCGCCAGAGGTCGCGCCCTGACCACCGGGTTGAGCGACAGAATGCGTTGCATCAAACACAACAGGGCACCCTGTTCCCATGGCCATTATTGGTAAAGAACGCATATCGGATACAAGCGTATTATATCCAAACGATGCTCCACGCTCACATACCATTACCTTATCATTGCCAGATTCGATGATTTTTTGAGAGACGTTTGCCATATCCCAAGGGGCCAGAAATTGCCCTTTTTTGACATTGATTGCCCGTCCTGTTTTAGCAGCAGCAATCAACAGATCAGTCTGACGACACAAGAAGGCTGGAATTTGCAAAACATCAACAACTTGGGCAACAGGCTCACACTGATGTGCCGCATGAACATCCGTAATAACCGGACAGCCAAACTTTGATTTGATTTCTTCAAAAACGGACAAAGCTTCATCCATACCAATACCCCGTGAAGAGCTGAGACTGGTGCGGTTCGCCTTATCAAAAGAAGATTTGTAAATCAGGGGAATAGAAAGCTTTTCGCAGGCCTTGGTTAAAGCCTCGGCCATTTCAAGTGCGTGTGCTCTGCCTTCCATTTGGCAAGGACCTGCAATCAATACGAATGGTAGATCATTACCAAAAGTAACATTACCAACTTTAACGTGCCGTGATTGAAGGTCTGCATGCACTGCCATAAAAATAACTTCCTATTCTTCCCTATAAATTTACACCACCTGGTTCATTAGAGCTAAGCCTTAAAATCCTAAGACTTAAACCAGGCGAGACTGTTCTATCGCGGCTTTCACAAAAGAAGTGAAAAGCGGATGCGGCTCAAATGGACGGGATTTCAGTTCAGGATGGAACTGAACACCAATAAACCAAGGATGATCTTCCAACTCAACAATTTCAGGAAGTTTACCATCTGGTGACAATCCAGAGAATTTAAGACCTGAAGCTTCGAGTTTTTCGCGATAGTTAATGTTCACTTCATAGCGGTGACGATGACGCTCATCAACAAGTTCAGTACCATAAGCTTCACGGACCTTTGACCCTTCGGCAAGCGCGCAAGGATAACTTCCCAAACGCATTGTCCCACCGAGATCACTACCATAAGAACGCTGTTCCATCTCGTTGCCGCGTGCCCACTCAGTCATGATCCCAACGAGAGGTTCATCACACGGACCAAACTCGGAAGAACTAGCATCAGCTAGACCGGCAAGATTACGTGCCGCATCAAGAACGGCCATTTGCATACCAAAACAAATACCAAAATACGGCACATTTGTTTTACGTGCAAAGCCAGCTGCAGCAATCTTGCCTTCAGAACCACGCTCACCAAAACCGCCCGGCACAAGAATACCATGAACATTTTCGAGGGCTTCAATCGCCCCTTCACTTTCAAAGATCTGTGAATCCAGCCAGTTAATTTTAACTTTAACGTTATTGGCGATACCACCGTGAACCAACGCCTCAGCAAGTGATTTATACGCATCCAACAATGAAGTGTATTTACCAACAACACCAATTGTCACTTCGCCATCAGGCTCGCGGATCGTTTGTGTCACCTGATCCCAACGCGATAGGTCGAGATCTTTTTTGGGCTCAATACCAAAATGACGACACACTTCTTCATCAAGGCCTTGTTCATGATATGCCCGAGGCACAGCATAAATAGTATCAACATCAAGAGCAGGAATAACAGCCGTTTCACGGACGTTACAGAACTGGGCAATCTTGCGAAGAGAGCTTTCTGGAATTTCCTGTTCACAACGGCACAAAAGCATGTCCGGCTGAATACCAACAGATTGCAGTTCTTTTACAGAATGCTGTGTTGGCTTTGTTTTCAGCTCACCCGCAGCTTTAAGATAAGGAATAAGCGTCAGGTGAATAAACAAGCTGCGCTCACGTCCAAGCTCATTCCCCAGTTGGCGAATAGCTTCCAGGAACGGTAGTCCCTCAATATCCCCAACTGTTCCTCCGATCTCGCAAAGGATGAAATCTTCATCCCCCAGATCAGACATTACAAACTCTTTAATCGCGTTCGTAATGTGCGGGATAACCTGAATAGTCGCGCCCAGATAGTCACCACGGCGTTCTTTCGCCAAAACCTCGGAATAGATTTTCCCGGTTGTTACGTTGTCACTTTTACGGGCTGATACCCCCGTATAGCGCTCGTAGTGCCCAAGATCCAAATCTGTTTCTGCACCATCATCGGTCACAAAAACCTCACCGTGCTGATAAGGGCTCATCGTGCCGGGATCAACATTGAGGTAGGGATCAAGTTTACGGAGGCGGACCTTGTAGCCACGTGCCTGAAGCAGCGCACCAACAGCCGCGGAGGTCAACCCCTTCCCCAAAGAAGAAGTCACACCACCGGTAATAAATATAAAGCGCGTCATGAAACTCGTTGTCACTTAATTCAGTTTCAACAAAACCGGGACCCTGTTGGCCCCGGTCAATGATAGTACGTAACGGAAATAATCCGAAACTTATTCTGAAACCGGAGGAGCAACGGGTTGCTCAGTCTCGGTTTGAATTGCAGGAACAGTAATATCATCTGTAATAGAACGTGTTGTACGTCCTGTATCTGCAAGGATTGTCAGCAACAAACTAGAAGCGATAAAAGCTGCGGCCAATATTGCTGTTGTACGAGTTAGCAGGTTTGCAGTGCTTTGCCCGGTGAGAAAACCACCAAAGCCGCCTGAACCACCACCGGAACCGCTTCCTCCCATTCCAAGAGCACCGCCTTCGCTTTTCTGCACAAGGACGACACCAATAAGGGACAAAGTAATCAACAAATGAATGACCAAAAGGACGTTGTTCATCGTTAGTAGTCTCTCAAACTTTCCGGGATAAAATATCCCTATTCAACACTAAACCACACACCCCAAATTGAACCCAGAGTGTGTCGTTCTCATGCGCCTATTCAAAACTTAACAGGCTATTTAGCCTTTTCAGATCGATATGACCAGTGTCATCTAGCACCAATCGCCCAAAAATCTTCTACTTTTAAACTCGCACCGCCGACCAGAGCACCGTCAACATTAGACACAGCAAGGAGTTCAGCCGCATTTGCCGGCTTCACAGATCCACCATAAAGTATCCGAATCTTTTTTGCCGCATCTTCGCCAAAACGGTCATTCAGAAGCCCACGAATGAAATTATGCACGTCAGCAACATCAGCCGGTGTAGCTGTTTTACCTGTGCCAATGGCCCATACAGGCTCGTATGCAAGTACAATGTTATTCGGATCACAGTCGCCAGGTAGAGATTCTGTAACCTGCGCCTTGATCACGCTCAAAGTATCACCTGATACACGTTCTTCTTCTGTTTCGCCAATGCAGATTATTGGGGTCAGCCCTGCTTTGAGTGCAGCGGCACTCTTTGCATTTACATCTGCATTTGTCTCGCCATGATCCGTACGTCTTTCCGAGTGCCCTGTGAGGACGTATCCACAGCCAATATCTTTGAGCAATTCAGCAGAAGTATCACCTGTGTGAGCACCAGATACATTGGCGTGGCAGTCCTGACCACCAACAGCAAGATCAGTACCTTTTGTCAGAGAGAGAACAGTGCCAAGCAAAGCCGCTGGTGGGCACACAACAAAATCAGCAGATATGGAATCCTCATTTATTTTCCCTAAAAGTCCCTCTACCAACTCAGTAGCAAAGGACACAGATCCGTTCATCTTCCAGTTACCAGCAATGAGTTTGCCTGCCATATTCGATTCTCCCTAAAAATTATGGGCACATCTATACAATGTCGTTCCCAACAATCCAAGGCTGCTGGTTTTTTTAATGCTACAAAGCTGCTTGCTCTCCCAAAAGAGCGTAAAAACTTCACAACACAGTAATATGGGGCTTATTCTTTAAAAACGCTGTTGCCCAGCCTCTGCTCCATCCCTAAGATGCCCCGCACGATTATGTATACGAAATAAACTTTATAAAGATTTCACGGGTAAGTTATGGCTCATAAAAAACCAGGCCTTTTAAAACGTATTATTGTTTTGGCTCTCTTTTGTCTGTTGATCCTGAGTTTTGCTGCTTGGGGCATTCAGGATATTTTCCTGAACCTTGGCAACAATCAAACGGTCGCAAAAGTTGGTGACGTAGAAATCACCCAAGCTGAATTTGCCAGCGATTTTTCCCGTGAAACCAGTGCCCTCTCTCAACAGCTTGGACGCGCCCTCGATGCACAGGAAGCACAGCAGCTAGGCCTAGACAATCGTGTTGTTTCCCGCTTGGTTGCAAGAGCACTTTCTCAAGTGCAATCCGATGAGATGGGATTGACTGTTTCTCGTGAGCAGCAACAAAAAGAAATTCAGAAGATTGAAGCCTTTAAAAATGAGGCTGGCCTTTTTGATGCAGCACGTTTTCAGTCAACGCTTTATCAGGCTGGTCTTTCTGAAGCAGCGTTTCTTGCCGATCTAAGTAACGATATTGAAAGACAGCAACTCAACAATGCCATCACAGGTGCTATTCCTGTACCGCAGAAAATGGCAGAACGACTTTACAGCTATCAAACTGAAAAGCGGATTGTTGACTATATAGAAATCCCTTACAGCAGATTTTCTCAACTGACTGACCCAACAGATGCAGATCTTGCATCATACTACGAAGAAGAAAAACAGAACTATCTGGCCCCGGAATATAAATCAGTCAGCTACATTTTTCTTGATCCAACCAAAGCAGCACAGAATGTCGTTCTGACAGATGATCAAGTTCAAGAAGAGTTTCTGGCACAAAAGGACAGCCTTTCGCTTCCTGACCGCCGCAAACTTGTGCAGATGTTGCTAAGCGACGAAGCCGAAGCCAATGCAGCATATGATAGACTTATTAATGGCGCAGACTTCGATACAATCGCGACAGAAGTAACGGGCTCTGCGGGCGTTGATCTTGGGATCATGGAACGATCTGATTTACTGCCAGAATTACAGGATGCAGTTTTTGGTCTGGAAAATGCAGGCGTTGTTGCGCCAGTAAAATCTCCCTTGGGGTGGCACATTGTTTCCGTTCAGGAAATCTCTCCTGCGCGCGAAGCTCAGTTTGAAGAAGTCGAAGAGCAAATCAAGAAAGATGCCGCATTACGCATCGCAACGGATGAAATAATTTCCATTGCCAATCAGCTTGATGATGAAATTGCTTCCGGCGCGACACTTGAAGAAGCAGCGAGTAAACTTGGGCAAGAAATACTAAGCTACGAAGCAATTGATGCAGAAGGCCTTGATCGCAACGGCTTACCACAATTTGGTCTGGCAGAAGATGCCAGGTTCCGCGAAATTATCGCGCAAACAGAATCAGGCTCTGATAGCTTGCTGACAGAACTCGAAAATGGTGGTTACTTCCTTCTAAAGGTGAATTCAATCACACCTCCTGCGCCTCGTCCATTGGAAGAAGTGAAGGTTCAGCTCGTGAGCTCTTGGCTTGAAAACAAAAGAAGCGAAGAAGCAAAAGCTATTGCAGACAAACTTGCTGAAGAAGCGAAGAACGGCACACCTTTGCAAGCTGTCACAGACGAAGCAGCCGAATTGATCAAATTTGGTGTTGAGATGAACCGCTTCTCTGCAAGCATCGGTGAAGCCTTGGCTCCTGCACTGGTAAGAGACATATACAAAGCTGAAAAAGGTGACGTACTGACTGGTCAGGCTGATAATGGCTATTTGGTTGTAAGTTTAACAAAAATTGAGCAACCGAATTTGTCCACTGTTACTGAAGAAATTGAGAGCACAAAAGGTGCAATTGAAAACTCCTACAAAAACGATGTCTATACACAGTATATATCAGCTCTTGAAAAAGACTTTGGCGTTGAGATCAATCAAACCTCAATCAATCAAGCTATTAACCCTTATGGTCATTCAAACTAACAATGAAGAACCCTGTTACATTTGAGGCGTTTCTAGAAACTTACAATCAACAAAAACCACAGGTCGTGTGGACAACGTTGATTGCAGATCTGGAAACGCCCGTTTCTGCCTTTTTGAAACTGGCAGAACGTCGAGCCAATAGTTTTCTTTTCGAATCTGTCGAGGGCGGAAATACGATTGGGCGCTATTCCTTTATCGGTTTTGATCCCGATCTGGTATGGCGATGTAACGGATCAAAAGCTGAAATTAATCGTCAATATCAAACATCACCTGATGCTTTTGTTGATGAAAACGACACCGCTTTGGAAAGCTTGCGTAAACTGGTCTCTGAATGCAGGTTTGACCTGCCTGAAGATTTCCCGCCTATGGCAGCCGGTATTGTTGGTTACATGGGGTATGAAACAGTTCGTCAGATGGAGCATTTACCTACGGATAATCCCGATAACCTGGGCCTCCCCGAAGGAATGTATTTACGCCCCACCGTAACAGCCATTTTTGATCGGGTTGAAGATCAGATTCTGGTCACAACAACTGTATGGCCCAACAATAACCTCAGCGCCCGAGATGCTTTTGAGGCTGCGCATAATCGATTGGCTGCAGTAACCGCTGACTTCAACGCGCCTTTGCAACACAAGCCAGAAGCATTTGAAGGCGATTTGGTGCTGCCAGAAACAGCATCCAACCTTACCAGGGAAGAATTTCACGGTATTGTTGAACGCGCAAAAGAATACATTCTGGCAGGTGACATTTTCCAGGTGGTTCTATCACAACGCTTCTCTGTTCCTTTTACACTTCCCCCCTTTGCCCTCTATCGGGCATTGCGGAGATTGAACCCCTCGCCTTTCCTGTTCTTCCTGAACTTTGGTGATTTTTCCGTTGTTGGCTCCAGCCCTGAAATTCTTGTGCGTGTCAGGGATGGCAAAGTTACCATCCGTCCAATCGCGGGGACCCGTAAACGTGGTGCCAACGCCGCGGAAGACAAGGAACTTGCAGCAGATCTTCTCTCAGACCCTAAAGAGCTTGCTGAACATTTAATGTTACTGGATCTCGGACGGAATGATGTTGGCCGTGTCGCCGAGGTCGGTAGCATAGAAGTAACCGAACGCATGATTATTGAACTGTATAGCCATGTCATGCATATCGTCTCTAACGTCGAAGGTACTCTGGACACCAAACGTGCTGATATGATTGATGCTCTTGCCGCAGGTTTTCCTGCAGGTACAGTATCCGGCGCCCCCAAGGTACGTGCGATGGAAATCATTGATGAACTGGAACCGGAACGCCGAGGCATCTATGGCGGTGCAGTCGGATATTTTGGTGCTGGTGGTGGTATGGATACCTGCATTGCTTTGCGTACAGCAATTGTCAAAGATCAAACAATGTATATTCAAGCTGGCGCCGGTGTCGTCGCGGACTCTGTTGCAGAATCAGAATATCAGGAATGCCACAACAAAGCCCGCGCCCTTATCCGTTCTGCTGAAGAGGCAGTTCGTTTCGCAGCTCAGAAAAACAACATCTAAGTTAGTAAAATAATAATTTAGTTATTACTGTGAAACTCTCATCTGTTTGAGAGAAGAGTTCAAGGGCCTCTTGGGTTCAGGGAAGGTTGGCAACATGTCTGGAGTAGCAACCCCTTTCATGACTGCTGGTCTTTCTTTCATAGCAAAATACCAGGCATTTAAATAAGAATATTCGGTTACGCCAAACCCCATATGAACAGCAGTATAAACCCAACCAAAAATAGCCATATCAACAATTGAATAACTTTTGAGAAACCATTTTTCTGATCTGGATAAATATTCATCCATAACGCTATAAAGGCGTTCTCCCTCATTGCTATACCGTTCTAAAGCGTATTCGTTATTAGTATCCCCGGCATGAAACGCAAAATGTGCTCTCTGACCAAACAAAGGTCCGATTGATGCAGCCTGAAAAAATAACAGCTCCATACCCTTGGTCCTTTCAAATTTATCCGAGGGAAAAAATTGCCCTGTTTTTTCCGCCAAATAATGTAAAATTGCATTTGATTCCGAAACTGTAATTCCCATCTCATCATCCCGTAAAATTGGAATTTTAGCGTTTGGATTCATGTCAACAATCGATTGGTCAAACTGCTTTCCTGATCGCACATCAATGGTCTCAAGATTATAATGCAGGCCCATTTCTTCTAAACCAATAGTGACTTTATAGACGTTTGGCGTGTTCAAACCATAAAGTGTAAGCATACTTTCCCCCTTAATTCAGATGTTGATGGTTAGACACAACCTCATATGGATGAAAATCTGGCGTCGCCATTGTAAAAACTTTTGCCATTTCAGGGGCGTTACCACCTTGGAGTTTGAGAACAAAAGCTTCTAATGAGGCTTTATCCTTCCACTGGGCATAATTAACGACATGCTTTGAATCAAGGGATCGGTGAACGTTTCCTGAAATGAAGCCTGGCTCATGAATCATTGTTTTTTGCAGTGCGCGTTCAAGCTGTGTAACCAATGCTTCTTGATCACCATCAATGGGCGTGAGGATATTAATCATGGTCAGAATGTTTTCCTCAGAATCAATCTCTGTTTTTACATCTTGTGCATTAGCGATAGGCAAACCGCTCAACAAAGCCATCACACCCATAATACAAAAGAATTTTCTATACATTGTCTTCTCCGTTTCTAATTTATATAATGATCGTTACATATATAAACTCCACACTACAAGGATTCTTTAGTGACCGTTACAAATAAAAAAAGAGGACGCCCAAGAGGTTTTGATAAAACTCAAGCTCAGGAAATCGCTCTAAAGCTTTTTTGGGAAGATGGGTACGAGGCGACAGGCTTATCCAAACTAACAAAAGCAATAGGTGTTGGCGCACCTAGTCTCTATGCTGCCTTCGGTTCGAAAGCTCAGTTATTTGAAAAGGCAGTTAATTTATATCAAGCACAATGTACTCCGTTTTTTCAGGATGCATTTTCAGCAAGCAATCTGCCCGACTTTATCTGCTTACTCTTTGATAGCGCCGTGAAAAGTTATACACAGAAAAATTCTGGCCGTGGATGCCTTATTTTAGATGGCACCCGTAATGCGTCAGACCCAGAGGCTCTTGAAATCACTCAAAAAATACGGGAAAATTTTCACCGACAATTGGTTGATAAGCTGACACAGCTTGGTGCGAAGGAACCAGAAAAGATGGCAGATGTCTGTCAAACGACGATGACAGGTCTTTCAGGCGCAGCACGGCATGGATTATCCCGTGACAAAATGCATGATGTTGCCCAAATACTTGCACATAGTATACACGGAAACCCTAATCAATAATGGACTATAGTTACCAAAGACATTCTTATACGTTGCATTGGTATTCCTGAAACTTTCAACAAGATCTAAGCAAGGGATTATTGATTAAACGATCCAATAAGAAAGTAACTAATTGGTTTTTTTTAATGCCATAATCGCGGAAATAGGAACAATATCAAACCCGCGAGCTTCGGCTTCCTTGATCCATTTATGCAAAACTTCAACAGTCGATTTATGTGGGTGACCAATTGCAATGGCATGCCCATTCTTCTTTGCGATGCGTTCTGCCTGTTTTAATTGCTTTAAAATTTCCAGTGTATTTTTGTAATCATTATCAATAAAGACATCCCGTCTAAGAACAGGTACCCCCATCGAAGCAGCAACAGAAGCGGCAACACTACTTGGAGACGTTCTTGAATCCATAAAGAAGTGATCCGTCTGCTCAATTCTGGATATCACCACTTCCATTCCCTGTCTCCACCCCGTAAATTTGCTGCCCATATGGTTATTGATACCGATATAGCCATCAAACTGAGCCATTCCCCATTCCAGACGCGCGAGTATTTCTTCGTCACTTAATCCGGTTAATAATGCTTTAGGTCCAGGATCAGCAGAACCAAGTGGCTCCATAGGAACATGCAACATTAATTCATGCCCTTTTCTACGCGCTTCAGCAGCCATTTCTTTTACATCAGGCGCGTAAGTCATAAAAGCCAAGGTAATTGCCCCGGGTAGCTCTATTGCAAGCTCAGCCCCCCTTCTATTCACACCCACATCATCCAGCACTACGGCAATCATAGGCCGTTCTGGCCTTATCCATTCACTTCGTTGATCTGGCTCAGCCAACGCTTTCTCTTGTGGTGGCAAAGAGGCAACTTGGTCATCATTGGTCCGGGATTGATCTGCTGCCGTAATTACAGAAGTATTCTTTTTCGTTTCCGATACCTTTGCAGGTTCTTCAATCTCATTGGGGATTGATTTTGGAGGAGCCGATTTTTGGGATAGTGATTTTTCTCTAGGCGTGATCTCTTTATCTTCAGTAATCGTCACGTTCGGCGGAAGATTAGCAGGTCCATTCGCCCGACCATCTTCCAAAACAGTATCATCGATAGAAATATCACCAAGATTAATAGGATGTGGCTTGTTGGCGGGCGCAGCCGCCAAAGCTTTCTTTTTCGCCTGAGCTTCTGTTAATTGAGGCTGAGGCTCAGGTGTTTTGGCGTTATCTTTGTTTTTTTGAAGAATAAGAACTGAGGAAACAGCCAGTGCAATAAAAAAAAGAAAACCAGCAATAATAAACAAACTTCCACGCTGAGATCTACTGGTGGAACGTTTGCTCTTGTTTGCCTTCTTTGGCAAGGAGTCTGTTTTTTTTGTCTTACGTTTTGCTACCATGAATCCACTCTACTAAGAGCGATCATATGTATATCAGCCTCGCAGAAGTGAACAGTATAAACTCATAAAACTTGTCACATACAGATATCTGTCTGCCTGTGTAAGTCAACGATCCGTTTTGGCAAAATCGTTTAATATGGGACAATCCGGTCGATGGTCTCCCTGGCATTTTTCAATCAGGTTGCTCAAGGTATCTTTCATACTTTGCAGTTCAGCGATTTTACGATCCATGTCAGCCACATGCTGCTTTGCCAGGGCTTTGACCTGTGAACTCGCTCTGTTGCGATCATTCCACAGCGTTAGCAAGGCAGAAACCTCATTAATGGAAAAACCAAGACTTCGGGCTCTCTGGATAAACTTGAGCGTTTCAATATCCCTTTCCTGATAGGCACGATAACCAGAAGAGGTTCTTCCCGCAGGTTCGATCAAACCGATAGATTCATAATATCGTATCGTTTTTGCCGGCAGTCCCGAAACTTCTGCAACTTGACCAATTTTCATCATCAATCAATCCGTTTTAAAGAAGAATAGAGCGATAAAGAGCTCGCCATAACCGTTACTGAACTTAATGCCATCGCCAATCCTGCCAACACTGGGCTTAATAAGCCAGACGCCGCCAGCGGCAAACCAATAACATTATACACAAAGGCCCCGATAAGGTTATGAGCAATTTTGTCGTGGATCACCTGACCTGCTCTGATCGTTTTATATACCAGATAGGGATTACTTTGAATAAGCGATGCATCTGCGGTATTAATTGCCACGTCGCTGCCATCCCCCATCGCAAGACCAACATCAGCACCCGCCAATGCCGGGGCATCATTAATTCCATCGCCAACCATAACAACGATTTCATTCTGTTGATGCAATTCTTTCAGGTAAGCCAGTTTATCCTCAGGCAGAAGGTTTCCCACTACCTTTTCGATAGCCAACTGTTCAGCAACTTTCTGAGCAGCTAACTGTTGATCACCGCTTAGCATAACAACTGAAATTCCCTGCGCTTTCAGGGCCTGAACAGTTTCAAGAGATTGAGATTTTATTTGATCTTGCAACGCAAAGCCGCAAATAACTGTCGCAGCATTATTGTTTTCAGCATTCCCTATTTTTCTCGCAACCCAAACCAATGATGCACCACACGCGTTATTGGCTTCGACAAAATCTTGGTAAAAATCAAGCTGTACGCTTGCTTGTTGCATATAGCGTTCACTACCCAGAAAGTAGGTATCGCCAGCAAGCGTCGCAGAAAGACCAAGGCCCGGAACTGCTGTTATTTCATCAAAGTCTCTCGGTATTATTTTATCATCAATAAACTCTATAAGTGCCTTTGATAATGGATGAGCACTATCCTTCGTAAGCCCAAGAACCACGGATAAGACATCTTCATTATTTTTGTCATCAGGAAAAGTTGTTGAAATAACTTCCGGGCGTCCTTCAGTTAGGGTACCCGTTTTATCAAAAACTACTGTGGTCGCCTTTGATAGCTTTTCAATTACATCTGCATTCTTAACCAGAATTCCCATTCGCGCAGCCTGACCACTGCCAACCATAATTGCCGTCGGCGTTGCGAGCCCAAGAGCACAAGGGCAGGCAATAACAAGAACAGTCACGGCATTTATTATTGCTACTTCGACGCTAACAGAGCCAAGTATCCACCACCCCAGAAATGTCAGCAATGAAAGTAACAGCACTGCCGGAACAAACACAGCACTGACTTTATCGACCAGCTTCTGAATTCTGGGTTTGGTAATACGTGCTTTTTTAACCTGCTCAATAATCAGCGACAGACGAGAGCTTGTCCCGAGAGTCGTCGGTGCAAGATGCAGTACGCCTTCACCATTCACCGTTCCCCCAATAACGGCATCACCGATGTGTTTGATCACCGGCATCGCCTCGCCTGTAATCATGGCCTCATCAATTTGGCTTGTTCCCTTATCGATCACACCATCAACTGGAACAACATCCCCTGGCCTGACAATAACTCTATCATCAGCAGCAACCTTTGCTGCGGGAACGGTCAGCTGCTTTCCATCACGTATAACCGTTGCATTTAGTGGCTGAAGTTGAATAAGAGATTCCAAGGCCTTGTTAGTTTTTTCTTTAGCCTTCTCTTCAAGCACCTTTCCCAGAAGAACCAGCGTAATAACTGCGGCAGATGCTTCGAAATAAAGTTCATGCGCCAAATGCGATGACCATGACATCCACTCAGAATAATCACCTAACAAGATAAAAACAGACAGTCCAAAGGCGGCAGAGGTGCCTATGGCAACAAGAGTATCCATATTACTCTGACCAAACCTTAGAGCTTGCCATATTCCTTTGTAAAAGCGTGCCCCAGCAAATACTTGAACAGGTAATGCCAATAAAAACTGGATAAAAGGCGGAACGGAATAATTCAGTCCCAATGGCAGAAAAACCATTTGCCCAACCAGAGGAAAAGTTAGAAGTAACGCCAAAAGAAATAACCGTGTGTCAGAACCGTCTTGATCATTAGCCGAATCAATTGATTGCACCTTAGCTTCATCAGAAACCGCAACTTTGGGCACAAGAGCTGCTTGATATCCCTTATCTGCCAAGCTTTTAAGCAACAGACTTTCATCAACTCTACCCGTATAGCTGATGGTAGCTGTATTACTCATTAAATCCGGAGACGCGCTCACAACACCTTGGACGGATGTTAAAGCTTTCTCGACAGAGCGAACACACCCTGCGCAAGACATTCCCTTAACCGTTAACTCAATGACTTTTGACATAAAAATACATTCTTCTGGTTTGATAATAAGCTAGATATGAGGCTTACAGTTACGGGAAGGTCAAGCCACGAATTATAAGAAGCGTGATAAAAGAGTAATAAAAATATCAAAACTTAAAATAAATCAGGTTTTTCCTTATTTCTTCGGCATAATCTTGCTGCTATAACTTTTTGCAATCTAACTTTAGCAATCAGCGAAAGCCCGTGTGCCGAAATGTTATTACTGATCGATAATTACGACAGCTTTACTTATAATCTCTACCATTTCCTTGGGGAGTTGGGCGCGACGATTTCCGTCGAACGCAACGATCAGATTTCGGTTGATGAGGTAATGGCCCTTAATCCAGAGAGGATTGTTATCTCTCCCGGTCCCTGTGATCCTTCATCAGCGGGGATATGCCTTGAGCTTGTAGAGCGAGTAGCGGGTAAAATTCCTGTATTGGGTGTTTGTCTTGGACATCAATCAATTGGGCAGGCATTTGGCGCCAAGGTTGTCCGGGCACCAAGTCCGATGCATGGCAAAACCAGTCCCATAAAACACAACGGGAAAAGTGTTTTCAAAGGATTACCAGATCCGCTAACCGTCACGCGTTACCACTCATTAACGATTGAGCCAGATAGCATGCCAGATTGTCTGGAAGTTACAGCCTGGACCGAAGATGGTGTCATAATGGGGCTTCAGCACAAAGAACTCCCCTTGCATGGTGTTCAATTTCATCCCGAAAGCATTGCCTCTGAAAAAGGCCATGATCTCTTAAAGAATTTTCTAACGGTATAGAGCCCTAGCAGGAATTAAACCGCTTAAGCTTTATCCATTGGAATAGATAATAAGGAGGCTTGTTCCATGTCAGGGGAACTGAGCGACATAAAATCATTTATCGCCTACGTAGCTGACGGCAACAATCTAACTGCCGAGCAATCGGAAAGTGCCTTTGATCTGCTGATGACAGGTGAAGCCACTTCGGCACAAGTTGCTGGCTTCTTGATGAGCTTGCGTGTCAAAGGTGAAACTGTCGACGAAATAACGGGCGCAGCACGCTCTATGCGCAGTAAGATGCTGACGATCAAAGCACCTAAAGATGCCATTGATGTCTGTGGCACAGGTGGTGATGCAAAAGGAACACTTAACGTTTCAACGGCAACAGCTTTTGTTGTCGCTGGTGCCGGGGCTATCGTCGCCAAACATGGTAACAGAGCGGCTTCGTCCAAAAGTGGTGCTTCCGATGTTTTGGGTGCACTGGGCATTGGCCTTGAAGCAAGTGTCGATGCCGTTGAAAAAGCTTTGGCAGAAAACGGAACTTCTTTTCTGGCAGCCCCCTTGTATCATTCAGCCATGCGTCATGTTGGACCCACAAGGGCAGAGCTTGGTACCCGGACAATTTTCAACCTTCTAGGCCCCCTCTCCAATCCCGGAAAAGTAACCCGCCAAATTACAGGTGTATTCGGGCGGGAATGGGTAGAACCCCTCGCACAGGTATTACAGGCTATTGGGCATGAAAAAGCCTGGGTTGTGCATGGTGCGGAAGGCTTGGATGAATTATCAGTTTCCGGACTCAGCTATATTTCTGAGCTGGATCAAGGACAAATCAGAAACTTTGAGATAATTCCTGAGATGGCTGGATTGGAAAGATCCCCAATAGACGAAATCATTGGTGGCGACGCCACTTTTAATGCCGCTGCAATGCGGGAAATGCTCGGTGGAAGAAAGAATGCTTACCGAGATGCTGTTGTCCTGAACTCAGCCGGGGCATTAATCGTTGCAGGGAAAACCAATGATCTCAAAGAAGGCGCTGCGATGGCAGCAAAGTCCATTGATAGCGGTGCTGCACTCGCCAAGCTTGACGGTTTGGCTTCATATACGAACAAGGAAACAACTCAGTGAGTGATGTTCTCAAACGCATTTGTGATGATAAGCTCGAATTTGTGCGAGCCAGAAAAGAAAAAACCTCTCTTTCTGAATTGGAAGCAAAAGCGGCAGCTCAAGATACCCCGCGCGGCTTTTACAAAGCCCTACAAAGCAAATACGAGCAAGGCAAGTATGGCCTGATCAGCGAGATTAAAAAGGCATCACCAAGCAAAGGCCTCATCCGGGCAGATTTTGACCCCGCATCCCTAGCTAAAGCATACCAATCTGGTGGCGCAACGTGCCTTTCTGTTCTAACCGACGAGCCTTATTTTCAAGGTGCAGATCAATATCTGCTCGACGCGCGCGCCGCTGTCGACCTTCCGGCCCTGCGCAAGGATTTCATGCTTGAGCCATACCAAATTGTCGAATCACGTGCACTTGGCGCAGATTGTATTCTCCTGATTATGGCCGCATTGGAAGATCAGCAGGCAAGCGAACTTGAAAGCCTTGCTTTTGATCTTGGCATGGACGTGCTGGTAGAGGTTCATAATGCAGAGGAACTGACCAGAGCACTCAATACCCTCAAGTCCCCTCTTCTTGGTGTTAATAACAGAAACCTGAAGACACTCGTAGTTGATATTGCAACAACAGAAGAGCTATCCAAGATGGTTCCACAGGACAAATTACTTGTTGCCGAAAGCGGTTTATACAGCCCCGCAGATTTAAACCGCATGCAGGCAATCGGAGCCACGACCTTTTTGATCGGGGAATCATTAATGCGTCAGGAAGATGTCACCGCAGCCACTATCAATCTCCTAAAACAATAAGCCGGGGGAATGCCCCCGGTTATAAAAGATATTATCAATAAGATACCTAATCTCTAGAATAGATGCGGTTGCGTACTAAATTGGATAAAAAAGATGTCATCAGGAAACGAACTTACTCACTTTGATCAAGAGGGCAAAGCTGTCATGGTTGATGTTTCGGATAAGACCGAAACCGTCAGAACAGCAATAGCCAAAGGGCGAGTATTGGTTCAACCTGAAACAATGCAGCTTATTCAACAAGGCGGCTTCAAAAAGGGCGACGTTCTCGCAATCGCACGCTTGGCTGGTATTATGGGGGCAAAAAAAACGCCCGATCTGATCCCTCTATGCCACCCCCTGATGCTGACATCCGTGAAGGTTGATTTCACTCTGGATCCTGATAATAACGCCATTGAAGTTATTGGAACCTGTAAACTAACGGGGCAAACTGGTGTCGAGATGGAAGCCTTGACCGCAGTATCTGTCGCATCTTTAACCATCTACGATATGTGTAAAGCAGTTGATAAAGGTATTCAAATCACAGACATCAGACTTGTCAAAAAAACTGGTGGTAAATCAGGCACCTACGAGGCGAAATAATGATACGAGTTGAAGAAGCTTTACAACGGATTCTTGCTGGTTTCACAGAACTGTCGCCCGAAACCATCTCCCTGCACGATGGCTTGGGACGGGTTCTCGCAAAAGATATCAAAGCCAGATTGACACAACCCCCGAGCGATGTTTCTGCCATGGATGGCTTTGCCGTAAAGTCCTCTGATATTCAGACCGTTCCTGTTACCCTCAAAATAAGAGGCGAAGCACCAGCTGGTGGAAGCTATGAGGCTCAGCTTCAAGATGGCGAAGCCGTTCGTATCTTTACTGGTGGCCCCGTTCCTCTTGGTGCTGACTGTATTGTTATTCAGGAAAATACAGATCACGACGATGTAAACGTCACTGTTAAACAAGGCCAAGTACCAGGTCGTTACATTCGCCCTGCCGGACTGGATTTTAGCGAAGGGCAAATCGGTCTAGAAAAGGGTACAACACTCACAGCACGTGACCTCGCACTTGCCGCAGCCATGAACCACCCCTGGCTAGAAGTATACCGGAAGCCCAAGGTTGCAATACTGGCTACAGGTAATGAAGTTGTCCTGCCCGGAGTTACACCGGGTCCAAATCAAATCATTAGCTCGAACACAACCGCCCTGATGTCATTTGTTAAAGAATGCGGTGGTGAACCTATATCGCTTGGCATTGCCCCCGATGACAAGGAAGCCCTCTCTGCTATGGCTAAGGGGGCTGAAGGTGCGGATCTGTTATTAACGACAGGCGGTGCGTCCGTTGGCGACCACGACCTCGTTCGCTCTGTACTTGGAGAGCAAGGCCTTGAAATTGACTTCTGGCGGATTGCCATGCGTCCCGGGAAACCGCTGATTTTTGGCAAGCTTGGGCAAACGCCAATGATTGGCCTTCCAGGAAATCCGGTTTCAACCCTTGTCTGCGCCTATATTTTTGCCCGCCCTGCCTTATGGAAGATGACGGGCAGAAACCCTGATAATCTACAGATAGAAAAGGCTGTTCTTACCCAAGCTCTTGGAGAGAATGATAAACGGCAGGATTATTTGAGAGCCAAATTATCAACCAATTCATCCGGACAGCTAGAGGCCACCCCTTTTGATCGGCAGGACAGCGCGATGTTAAATCTACTCCGTAAAGCAGATTGCCTCGTGATCCGGGCCCCTTTTGCCTCACCTGCGGCCAAAGGAACAGAAGTCGAGATAATTAGGCTTTAGGCGAAAGAAAAGACGCAAAACCTCTTGACCTGAAACGAGAACCAAAGTAGAACAAAAGATATGTTTTTGTTTTGTTCTACAGAAATCAAGTTCTGTATTTCGGGGGAATTTTAATGCTGACCAAGAAACAACGTGAGCTATTGCTTTACATTCGGGATCACTTGACCCGAACCGGGGTTTCGCCTTCTTTTGATGAAATGAAGGACGCATTGGAATTAAAGTCAAAATCTGGCATTCATCGCCTGATCACCGCCTTGGAAGAACGCGGTTTTATCCGCAGACTTGCACACAGAGCACGTGCCGTTGAAATCCTGAGGTTACCTGAAGATCTCGGACCAGTACCACAACATCAGGAACATGACGCCCTTAAGCAACAAAACAATCCTCTGCTTAATGACAACATAGAAGCAGCTAATCAATCATCTGATGACACCGTGCAACTTCCACTCTATGGGAAAATCGCTGCCGGTACTCCTATCGAAGCACTGAACGATCCAGCCAACTACGTTGATGTTCCATTGAACCTTCTCGGCAGCGGTGATCACTACGCCCTTACTGTGGAAGGTGATTCCATGATCGAGGCTGGCATTCTTGATGGCGACACTGTGCTAATCAAAAGATGCGACACCATAGAAAATGGACAAATTGGCGTGGCTTTTGTTGATAATACAGAAGCAACTCTTAAACATGTCCGACGCCAAAGCGGTAAAATTAAACTAGAGCCTGCTAATGCTGCCTATGAAACCAAAATCTACGAAGCAGGCAGAGTTCAAGTTCAAGGCAAGCTTGTTGGATTGCTAAGAACATATCATTAACAGTATATTACAAAACATTCCTAATATCCTTATTGAACTTTAATCACCTCTATTCCACGGGCGATTGCCTGTAAATTCACTAACTGTTTGTATGTTTGGTGGTGCGCCCTGTTTAAGTGATATGCTGTGCACACCACCTTTTCTCAAGCTCCAATAGTCCAGAGCACGATTACCGCCATCTTGACTATTTTGATGACACCAACGTGGAATTTTTTGTCTCGCTGCAATTAGCAATCCCCCCTGATTACACTCCTCTGAAAAAGCAGTACCGTTTTTTATAAAAGATAACTTTGTTTCCTGTAATGTTAGGCGGCAAGCTTCTGCGTCACACTTCAGATAATCACGCGATAGCTCTTCCCAGGGCCTGACATTTTCCAACGCCAAATCCTGTTTCCAGATCCGGGCAACAAATCTCGATCGTCTTGTATTGTTTAGGTAAAGCGTATCACCTATGGCAATACCAACTAACTGACTTTTGGGGTCAATTAAAACATCAGGTTTTCCAGAAACAGTATTGATATAAATAACAAATATGGCCACAGGGATACTCCCTGCCCATCTGATTTTTGTTTTAAAAAGACATAGCCAAATACCGCCAAACGTCACAAAGGCCAACATAGAAACAGGAAAAGCACTTAATCGCCACGCTCCATGTGGGATATGGGCAACCACACGCGCAATCCACAATAAGAATTCAAACGCCTGCCCCAGTACTAGGACAGCCCATCCTTCCATCCCAAAAGGAAGCAATAGATAACAAACCAAAACCAATGGCATTAGAACGAATGCTGTGAAAGGAACCGCCACCAGGTTGGCAAGGATGCCGTATAAAGGCAGGTTATGAAAATGATAGAGCACAAAAGGTGCGGTAGCTATGGACGCAACAAGCGAACAATAGCAGGTAAGCTTTATCCCGTTTAGCATTTTACCAAACAAATTCTGCTCGACATTTTTATGAGAATACCATTCAAAGAAAGCGACAAGCGCCAAGACAGCAGAAAATGACATTTGAAAACTGGCTGAAATCAAAACTTCGGGATAAATCACGAGTAGAAATACCGCCGCCACAGAAACAGTTCTGATGGAAAGCGCTTTACGATCCAACACAACGGCGCTGAGGCTCACTGCTATCATGATAAATGCTCGTTGAGCTGACAAAGGATGATTAATGAGCAGCAAATAAAAAAAGCAAAAGAAAATGGCAGCAATTGCCGCAATCTTTTTGATTGGGAAGTTTAACGCGACACTTGGAAACAACGCCAAAACAAAACGTATAACAAAGAAAAGAATTCCTGCCATCAAGCCCATATGTAATCCAGAAATAGCTAATAAATGAGCTAAACCTGCATCCCGGATTTCTTCTTTGGTTCTTTTCGAAAGGCCGCCTTTTTGTCCCGTTAAAAATGTTACAACGAGATCTTTTTGATCACCTTCTAAATGTTTACCTACTTTTCTAACAATTGAATTCCGGGTTTCTGCGGCCGTCATTCCCATGTGATTAAAGTCATTCTGCTTTTCTCTCGATGACAGCTCTTCAACAATCTTCACTCTGCCAAGAATATAACCAACGGCGCCAATTTGTTGGTAATAGGCATGCCTTGCATAGTTAAACCCACCCGGAATACTAGGACGAGCTGGGGGCTGGATTACAGCCAGAACTCGCACACGCATTCCAACGCGGATATTTTCTTGCTGTAAATTAGACTTCAACCGCATGATATGAGGAGTGCTGAGCCACTTGAAGGCTTTGCCCGACAAATTATCCAGCAAATATCTTTGCCCCGGTGAGCTTGGTTCGATCTGAACAACCCGTCCTTCAAAATAGCTGGGACCGAACTCTCGCTCAACTGCAGGTGCAGCTATTCTATCGGTCCTGTAGGTCGCAGATACGAAACCCGTCGAAGCTAAAGCAGCCGCGATAAAGAGATACTTCCCCATCGTATAAGCTGATCCGCGAGAATTATGTCGAATAAAGGCCGGGAAGAAGTAGTAAAGACCAGCAACCACAGACCACAAACCGCAAAAAATAATCAGAGACTGTTGTAAACTTGGCTCAAAGGGCAGAGAAAAATAAAGCCCAATACCTGCCCCGATAAAGACAGGAAACCAGTTAGCAAAAGTGCCTTGCTCTTTGGTGAAAATCTCTAACAGCCTCAAATCCCCCTGGCGGTCAGTTTATTACAACAAAAGGGAAAAACATCTTCTTTTTTCAACCCAGCCTGATTATCTCTCTCCGCCTATTTTTTACACCTTGGTTTACCTGGTAAAAAACATAACAGTGATATGATAAAGCTACTCATTTTGGACCTGCCTATTTGCGAGACAGCCAACAATGTGTTACACCTCCGGCGAAACAAAGTCTTTGTTATCCAGGTAAAGAGTTTTACAGAACCTCACAAGCACCGGATAACCCTCACTGAGACTAATACCCAAAACCTCTGGATTATCGGAAGATCGTCATGAGCAATCCCACGAAACAGGTCGTGACCCGTTTTGCACCTTCACCTACTGGATTTCTTCATATTGGTGGCGCACGTACAGCCCTATTTAACTGGCTTTTTGCCAAGCACCATGGCGGTAAATATTTATTGCGGATCGAAGATACAGATCGCAAGCGTTCAACACCTGAAGCCATCGAAGCCATCATTGATGGTCTTGACTGGTTAGGGCTAAAACATGACGATGAAATCACCTATCAGTTTTCCCGTGCAGAACGCCACCAACAGGTTGCTCATCAACTTCTGTCTGAAGGGAAAGCCTATCACTGCTATTGCAGCCCAGAAGAGTTGACTGAAATGCGGGAAACCGCACGTGCCGAAGGTCGCCCAATGAAATATGATGGCCGCTGGCGTGATCGCCCTGCATCAGAAGCCCCCGACGGTGTAAAACCTGTTGTGCGCCTAAAGATGCCTCAGGAAGGTGAAACCCTCATCAAAGATCTTGTACAGGGTGAGGTTACAGTCGCCAACAGCCAACTTGATGACATGGTCCTACTAAGAGCCGATGGCACACCAACCTATATGTTGTCTGTTGTTGTTGATGATTACGATATGGGGATTACACATATTATCCGTGGGGATGATCACCTGACAAACGCTTTCAGACAGACCCAACTCTTCAAAGCAATGGGGTGGGAACTTCCCAATTTTGCCCATATCCCTCTTATCCATGGTGCAGACGGTGCCAAGCTTTCAAAACGCCACGGTGCCTTGGGTGTTGAAGCCTATCGCGATGATATGGGATACTTGCCCGAAGCTTTGCGTAACTATTTACTCCGTCTTGGATGGGGACATGGTGACGAGGAAATAATCTCGACAGAACAGGCCATCAAATGGTTTGATATTGACGGGGTTGGTAAATCGCCATCTCGCTTTGATTTTGCCAAGCTTGAAAATCTGAATGGTATCTACATCCGTAATGCGGATGATAGCTATCTGGCTGATATTATTTCTCCCCTCATTTCCGAGAAGGAAGAGATTACAATATCGGATGACCAAAAAGCTGTTCTTGTCAAAGGGATGTCTGGCCTGAAAGAACGGGCAAAAACGATTATCGATCTTGCCGACAGTGCTGCCTTTTACGTTAAGAGCCGCCCCTTGCAATTAAACGATAAAGCCAAAAAACTTCTGTCAGACGAAGGCAAAGAGAACTTGAAGACGCTGTTACCTGTCCTTCAAAGCCTTTCTGTCTGGAAAGAAGACCTGCTGGAAAATACAGTCAAAAGCTTTGCCGAAGAGAACGAACTCAAACTTGGCAAGGTTGCCCAGCCATTACGCGCCGCACTAAGCGGTTCTAATGTTTCGCCAGGGATCTTTGAAGTCATGGCAATCTTGGGCAAAGACGAATCAATCAACAGAATTACGGATCAAGTTTGAGGAAATAATTAATCAAAAATATTGCAGCGCACAATTTGATCTTAAGTAGCAAAAGTATTATGCTGCTGCGCAACAAACCAGAATAATAACAAAGAGCAGAGGTTCCAAATATGTCAGATACCGACAACAAAAACAGCGTCACCGTTACGGACAACCGCACCGGACACAGTTGGGATATGCCAATCCTCGAAGGAACTTGTGGACCAAATGTTATCGATGTTAGAAAACTGTATAGTGAATCTGGTTGCTTTACTTATGACCCTGGCTTCACTTCAACGGGTAGTTGTGATTCTTCCATCACTTACATTGATGGAGACAAAGGTATATTGCGCCACAGAGGATATTCTATCGAAGACCTAGCCTCTGGAAGTGATTACATGGAAACATGTTACCTTCTTCTGAACGGAGAACTGCCAACAAAAGCAGAATCAGACGAATTCAAAAATCAAATCACTTACCATACAATGCTTCACGAACAGATGCTGAATTTCTATCGCGGGTTCCGCCGTGATTCGCATCCGATGTCAATTATGGTTGGTGTTGTAGGTGCTCTTTCTGCGTTTTATCATGACTCAACAGATATACGTGATCCACAACAACGTCTGATCGCATCACATCGCCTGATCGCGAAGATGCCGACGATTGCTGCTTATGCCTACAAATATTCTATTGGCCAGCCCTTCGTCTATCCAAAGAATGATCTGAGCTATGCTGAAAACTTCCTTCACATGACTTTCTCTGTTCCATGTGAAGAATACAAAGCGAGCCCAGCACTTGTCCGTGCGATGGATCGTATCTTTATTCTTCATGCTGACCACGAACAGAACGCCTCAACCTCTACGGTGAGGATTGCAGGTTCAAGTGGTGCAAATCCTTTTGCATGTATTGCTGCAGGTATTGCATCGCTCTGGGGCCCTGCACATGGTGGAGCGAACGAAGCTGTTCTTAACATGCTTCAGCAAATTGGACACAAAGACAATATTCCAAAGTTCATTGAACGTGCAAAAGATAAAAATGATCCTTTCCGTCTAATGGGCTTTGGGCACCGTGTATACAAGAACTACGATCCACGTGCTTCTGTTATGCGTGAATCCTGTCATGAAGTTCTGGAAGAGCTTGGCATTAACGACCCACTTCTAGAATTGGCAATGGAACTTGAAAAGTTCGCTTTGTCCGATCCATATTTTGCGGACAAAAAGCTTTTCCCGAACGTGGATTTCTATTCTGGTATCATTCTACGCGCAATGAACTTCCCGACATCAATGTTCACTGTTCTCTTTGCCTTGGCAAGAACAGTTGGTTGGGTTGCTCAGTGGAAAGAAATGATCGAAGATCCAAGCCACAAGATCAGCCGCCCTCGCCAGCTTTATTTAGGATCTGGAGAGCGCAACTTTATACCTGTCGAAGACCGCTAAACTTAAGTTCGACACTTATAAATTCCAAAAGCCAGTTGCTTTCAGCAACTGGCTTTTTTTTATGAAGGTTATTCATTTTGAGCCTTTCCGGACTCTTTACAAAGACGAGGTTACAGAAAGCTGCATTATTTACGACATGACTTACCGCTATCTCGTTTCACATACCATCACTTTGTCTAAACGATTACCCAAACACAATCACACCAATATCGGTGACCCGTCCTGAAATACGTTGACGTTTTTTTAGGTTATAGCCAGCTGCATTTTGCAGCTGGCTTTTTTATGCACTT
>NZ_MTSZ01000056.1 GCF_002118315.1 Kiloniella majae | reverse complement strand
GCGGAAGATGGAAAAAGGGGAGGCAAGGAGGGGAGGGAGAAGGCAGACGAGAAGGGAGCGAGGGACAGGGGGAGGGGGGAGAAAAGAGGCGGAGCCGAACTGGGGGAAAGAAAGCAGGGCAAGGGAAGAGGGAAAGGGGGAGAAAGAGGGGGGGGAGGAAGGAAAAGGGAAGGGGGGGAGAGGCTCTGGGGAAGAAAAGGGGGGAGCCAAGAGGTAGGGGGCAACGAGA
>NZ_MTSZ01000055.1 GCF_002118315.1 Kiloniella majae | reverse complement strand
ATGATGGAAAGTTTGGTGCGTTATTTACCGCAGTTTATTCTGAAAGAACCTTGCGTATTGACAGTTATGAAGGTCAGGGCTTTTATAATGCTGCGACAGAAGATGCTGATCTTACTATTCGCCAAGATGTTGATGGTAATGGCGAGTTTGACCAATATGTTGACAATGAGTGGGGCTCAATCATTCCAGGTTATGTGCGCTATGGTAACAAACAAGATACACGTGAGCG
>NZ_MTSZ01000054.1 GCF_002118315.1 Kiloniella majae | reverse complement strand
GCCTTTCTTTCCTTTCTGCCTTTTCTTGTTCCCCCCTTTGTCCCCTTTCCCTCCTCTGTCCTGGCCCGTCTTTGCGCGTTTTTCCTCTTCCCCCTCCCCCCCCTTTCTGCCCCTCTCTCCTTCCCCTCCCCGCTGGCTTTACGCCCCATTTTGCCCCGCCCCCGGCCCCCTTGTCCCTCTCCTTCCCCTTCTTTCTTCTTCCCCCTCCTCCCTCTCCCGCCCTCCTGCTC
>NZ_MTSZ01000053.1 GCF_002118315.1 Kiloniella majae | reverse complement strand
AGGGAAAACACAAGAATGAAGGTGGAGGGCGAGAAAAGGACCGGAAGGGAAGACAAAATCGGAACCGGAACTAAAAGAAAGAAGGGGGGGTGACAGAAAATAAGGGGAAGCAAAAACAGAAGAGAAAAAGGGGAGAAAGGGGGAGGGGGAGACCGCGAGGCGAGGCCAGAGGAGAAGAGAAGTAAGGGCGAGGGGGAGGGGGGCCCGAGCGGGGGTGGCCCCGATCCGGGG
>NZ_MTSZ01000052.1 GCF_002118315.1 Kiloniella majae | reverse complement strand
TTTGTCCTTTGGTTTGCGTTTAGTTGTTTTTGCTTCTGTCTATTATATATACCCTCCTCCTCCTCCACCATTTCATTAACCACCACTTTCTTTTTTCCTCCTTTTTCTTCCCCTGCTCCTCCTCCTTCCCCAGCTTCTGTCACCCCTCCTCTCCTCCTTTATTTCCTTGCTCTCCTTCTCTCCTTTTTTCTCCTTCCCTTCCCTTTCTCTTTCCTTTTTCTTATCCTCGCCT
>NZ_MTSZ01000051.1 GCF_002118315.1 Kiloniella majae | reverse complement strand
CAAGTACTAGGACGCTTTGCGCCCAACACACCACTAGACGATGTGAATCTAGTGAGCACCATTCGTGTGGCTTTAGCAAACGGCTAACCCCCCCCTAATCGATTGGCCAAGGTAACAGTGACTATCCGCTGTCACCTTGGCCTGCTTTTTTAAGCGGAACGGAGAGCAAAAGTAAGTGCTCACTGCTGACATTAGTCATATCTATGCCCCCCTAGGGAAAGATTATGACAAGCC
>NZ_MTSZ01000050.1 GCF_002118315.1 Kiloniella majae | reverse complement strand
GGGGAAGAAGGTCCGGACCGAGCAGGCGGAGGAGGGAAGAAGGGAGGGAACAGGGAACAAGCCCAGGGGGGCCCGACCTTGAAGAAAGTGCAATTCAAGAAGACAGGAAATCCGGCGCACGGAGGAGAAAGAGGGGGGAAGGAGGGAAAAAGGAAGGAGGGAGGAGGTAGGTGAGAGGAGAAGAAAGGGGGAAAGGGAGGGAAAGGAAGGGGGGGGCGAGGCGGGGGAGGGGCAGGG
>NZ_MTSZ01000049.1 GCF_002118315.1 Kiloniella majae | reverse complement strand
CTATCTTCCAGCGCCGACTTGTTTTTATCTTTCTTTTTTTCTTTTCTGGTCCTTTCTCTACCCTTGTCTTTGATTGTTATCTTTGTCTTTTTCCCTTTCTCACTCTTTCTTTTTTTTTCCCTTTTCCCCTGCCCTCATGTCTAGCCGTTTTCCCCCCACCTTTACTGGTCCGGTTTTCCGCCTGCCTTCGCTTTTCTCCCCTTGGCGACTTTTCTCGTTGGTCTTGCCCCCCGCCCC
>NZ_MTSZ01000005.1 GCF_002118315.1 Kiloniella majae | reverse complement strand
CCGAGAAGGGAGAGAAGGAGGAGAGGGGGGAGGGCTTAGTCATCCTGATAACCCCGGAAAAAATATTCTGTGTTGGTATCCAGGGCTTTAGAGAAATCCCAGAGCTTTGAAACAGAGATACGATTGAGTGCTGATTCGTATTTTTGCACTTGCTGGGCGCTTATTCCTACTTGATCAGCTAACGCGGCTTGGCTTATGTCGAGTATCGTACGACGCATTCTTAATTTTTTGCCGACGTAACTATCAACGGGGTGAGGTTCTGTTTTCAGTTTCACGCAATCATTCTCAATATTATTATGTATTAAAAGTTTTCGCTTAAAAATAAAGGGGTGTCAGCTGACACCCCTTTATTTTTTTGGAGATACTTTATTTATATTTAAGGGCCTGCTTGCCTTTAAGTCTAGTCATCGTCTGCGGCATCTTCAATAGATTCACCTGCCGCCTCAATGTCTTTGCCGGCACCCTCGATAGTATTACAGGCACTTAAAGCACCAATGCTGAAAAGCAAGGTCGCAAACACTGACAGTACCTTCAATGATTTCAATAATTTCATCGTTTTGAACTCCTTCGTTGGTTAACGACCATCTTGTGATCTGGTTTGAAGGATAACGGGCAGCAGGTAAGGTATCGATAGCAAGAGGGCCATGGAAATATAAGGCGAGCATAAAGATGGCTATACATTACAAGTTCCCTTGCCCTCTGACAGCAGACAGGCGATCTTTTTAGTGTTGGGGAATTGGTAACATGCCACCATAAAAATGTGGGTGAGCGGCACAGCTAGGAAGGCACCTGGCACGCCCCACAGAAAGCTCCAGAAAGCGATACTTATTAGAATCACAATCGGGGACATAGAAAGAAACTTTCCTTGGAATTTGGGGTCGATGACATTGCCAATGAAAAATTGAATAACACCCATTCCTGCCAAGACGATCCATACCTGCGATGTATCACCGAATTGCATCGTTGCGACAAAGGTTGTTGGGATAAGGAGAAGCATGGCACCTAGTACGGGAATAAAGTTGAATATGAAGGCTAGTAATCCCCATAGCAAAGCAAAATCCAATCCGGTTACCCATGCAAAAGCGGTTGTGAGTGCAGCCGATATGCCACCGATACCTGTCATGACAGTCATATACTTATGAAAAGAATTCGCAGCATCTGTCGCAGCTTTTCCCCACCGATTACCACTGGCTTTTCCCAAACAATTCTCAAGCTTGTCTTCCCAGTATATGAGCTCTGGTAATCCGAGAATAACGAGAGCAACGACAAGCACTGTATGACCAAGTGTTGTGTAAAATGTTGTGATCAAGGGAGTAATAAGACTTTGCAATTGCTCAGAATTAATTTCTCTGGGCGGGGGTAATCCATATTCTCTTAAGGTAACTCTTAGATCCTGCAGTAGTTTGATAAGTTGGGTTTCATACTTGGGAAAACTGGCCGTGAGTTCGGCAACTGCCATATAACAGATGCCAGCAAATACCCCGAGTATACAGACTAAAGCAACGTAAGACAGAATGTGGCTGATCCGTTTGGGGAAAATTTTATTTAGCCATGTGTTAATCGGCCATGCGACTGCAGTCATAAACAGAGCAATCGTCACGGGGAGTAAGACAGGTTTAAGCCAATGTACGACAGCAAAGCCAAGTACAAGTGAGATAAAACCTAAATAACGGTATTGTAATGTTCTGTCTGTCATAAGTGCCTGATGAGATGAATAATATTGAGTTTCAAATGTTTAGTGAACACTTGGTGCTTTCGTGGACTATTTATAAAAAATGAAGTCCATGAGAGATTGAAGTTTATTTTTGATCGAACAGAGGGTTGTCTTTTTTCACACCTACGGCCTTTAAAGCGATAATAACGGTTATGAGAAAGAGCATTGTTGTAATTGCAAGAGCTACCCATAATCCTGCCGCGTGAACCAGAGGTAAGGCCATTGCTGTGATGAAGCCACCGCCAACAATTGGCTCATAAAAAGGCTGTTTAAGGCTAAAGCTGGATCTGCCCCCTGTTTTATCATTTGGATCAACCACCTTCATCAACAAGAGACCGGATGTTGTCGCACCTGTGGAATGGGCGAAGTCACCTAATCCCCGGGTCCAGGGCGCATTTTTATAAAGTCGCGGGGCGATAAAGAAAAAGACCAATAAGTTCCAGCCAATGCCTGTACAGATCAAAATCGTAAGAAGTGCCCAGTTTTCCTGAAGGGCTTTGAGCGAAAGGGTTGCAATCGCGACAACGATCAACAGATCTAGAAAACTATGACTGATGGAATGCAGATGATGTTCGTTTAGGAGCTTCTCTTTACCTATTTTGCTTATGAATAACTGAAGACAGATACCGCCAATCAATGCCATTGGGAAAAGAGGGATATATTGAACCATACCGTCTTGTCCCTTGGTCAAAAAGAAGCTTTCAATAATCAGTAAAACTTCTTTGAGGCCCCATCCAATGATGATGGCAATGCAAAGTAGTGAGAAATGGAGCAATAAAGCATCTGCAGAGAGGTATTCTTCTCTTCTTTTTTTAGCAAAGAGGGTTTTGGCCTTCTTTTCCGAAATGTCTTCTTTCAGGTGCTCAGATTTTTTTTCTTTTGGTGATTGCATCTGATCTTTTTTTACAGCGAAATTGATCAGGATTAATCCAACCAGTATAGCCGATACTTTTCCGGCGGTTGCCATGCCTAACGCTAGATCGTAACCCGCATCAAACCCCAATTCGTCGTAGGTATTTCCTAATCCAGCAGCAGTTCCATAACCGCCTTGGAAGCCGATTGCTATCAAAACACTGCTAAGAGGATTTGCATCAAAAAAGGGAATGAGTACTAATATTGTTACTATGATGCCGACAATATATTGCCCCCAGGTAATCAGGTATCCGGTAACAAGATTGGGGGATGAGTTCGACCAAATTTTGCCTATGGTCGGTATTTTTGATCCCATCATCAAAGCCGCAAAGACGACAACAATCAAATACCCTGGTAACAACTTTCCAACGGCATATATATCAGTGAACTGTTTTTCCAGATGGGTACCTTCCAAGATTGCTGCCCCTAATAACTGGGGACCAATAATCAACCCGACGACACCACCTATAACCGAAGCGGGCAGGTGTATGCGATCAAGAACAGGAATTGCTTTCCTGAGTAATGTTCCAACAAGAATAAGAACAGCAGCGCACAATAATGCGATTAAAATTGTATCAATAGGGTATTCATTGGATTTCATATGCTTATACTCAAAAAAGCACAGAGACCTTTATCAGGTCTCTGTGCTTTGTCGTTAAAGAAATAGCTATACCATTCTATGATCAGGCTTTGACGCGATAATATAGACCGCATGTACGATACCCGGGATATACCCAAGCAAAGTAAGCAATATGTTTAGCCAAAAGTGTTTACCTAATCCCACCTGTAGAAACACACCGAGTGGTGGTAGTAGAATGGCAAATAATATACGGATAAGATCCATGGTGTTTCTCCTTATTGTTTTTTGGTGAGTATCAGGCGCCAGTACGCTTTTGCCACTCGTCAACTTCGCGTTCGGACTCTTCTCTGGATTTACCGTAACGCTCCTGGATAAGGCCTGCGAGTTTGGTGGCATCGCCATTGACTTGATCAACTTCGTCGTTGGTCAACTCACCCCATTCCTTCTGAACAGTACCTTTGAGCTGGTTCCATTTACCTTTGATAATATCACGATTCATAACTTTCTCCTCACTGTTGTGTCATACAACGTCGCTTGACGTGATTAGGAATGTGCCTTGATTGGCGTCAGGGTTAAATAGGGTGGTGGGGAGAGTTTCATAAAGGCAGCGTTAATTGATGCTCGCTTTATGTTTCAGCGAGGTCATTCGTACCACACCCTGATGTGGCATGAACTACCATCGCATGAAACTTTTAAGCGAGATAGGTGCTATGGACGAAAATGAATACATTGGGGATGAATATATTGAGGTTGCAGAAAATGCAGCTTCATCTGTGTATGAAGAAGCCGCATTCTGGTTAACTGCACCTGAAACGTATTATCAAGCGCTATTTGTTCTTGCTTCGTTAGTTGTTGCGTATGGAGTTACCGCTCTTGCGAGGTATTTTATTTTAGCTGTCAAAGAGCCTGACGGGCGCGTTAAGGCTTTTTCTAAGCGCTGGTTCATGCGCCGATCCGGTCGGTTACTTTTCCCTTCGTTGACGATTCTGTTGCTGGCAGGAGGAGAACCTTTTGCTGAAACGGTTGTGGAGGCGCTCGACGTTGTTCATGCGGCCCAACGCGTTGCTATTGTTTGGTTTATGTGGGTGGCACTGCGCGCTTTTGTAACCAGTACTCTAGTGCGCACCGTTGGGATTTGGATTTTCTTGCCTGCGGCGTTGTTACAGCTGTTTGGCTGGTTTGATCCTGTCGTGGCTCATCTTGACGGGTATGGCTTTACCCTGGGTGAAGTGAAGATTACGGCCTACACATTTATTAAAGCCATATTCTTTGTCAGTATTGTTATTTGGGTGGGTAAAATAGCGAGCAACAGTGGCGAAGGATATATACGTAGTAGTGAATCTCTAACGCGTGCGACAAAAGAACTGCTTATCAAGCTTTTTGATATTGTACTTTATGCCGTTCTCTTCATGGTCACTCTTAATCTTATTGGTATTGATTTAACCGCTCTGGCTGTCTTCAGTGGTGCTCTGGGGGTTGGCTTGGGATTTGGGTTACAAAAGATTGCGTCGAACTTTACCAGCGGAATTATTTTGTTAACTGAAAAGACCATTAATATTAATGATCTGATTGAGATGAATGATGGTGTCTTTGGTTATGTTCGCAAGCTCGGGGCACGTGCAAGCGTTGTTGAGACCTTTGATGGTAAAGAGGTCATGGTGCCCAACGAGGATTTTATTACTTCCCGGGTTGCGAACCTGACACATAGCAGTACGAATGGTCGAATTGAGATCCCGGTTGGAGTTTCCTATGGGACAGATATGCATCAGGCATATGACTTGATTTTAGATGCGGCAAATAAATACGAAAATGCCATATCCGATGGGGACCATAGTCCCAAGTGCTTTATGCGTGAATACGGGGATAATTCCGTTAATTTTTTGCTTACATTCTGGCTGGAGGATGTGACGACGGGGCGGTGGCGTGCACAAAGTGACGTCATGTTCACTATTTGGGATTCTTTTAAAGAGCACGATATCGAGATTCCGTTCCCGCAACGAGACCTTCACATTCGTAGTGGACTTGATGTCCTCGGCAGTAAGCCGGAAACAGAGCCCGAATCAAAGTCTGATCAGAAATAATTTATGCCCAATTGATGACTTTGCTCTCACGAACATACTGTGTCTTGAAGCGAAAGTTCATAAGTTTAGTTGGTAGCGATGAGGTGTGCATTTTTACCTCGAAACCGCAAGTTATTTAAGATCCGGCTGATTACGAACCGTTTGGTTAAGAGGTCGCTCGTTGGGTTGCGTGACAATAGATAAAGGAGAATATTTTGACGGTATCTACGTTAAAAATTGTTGATGATAAAGCTGTTGATATTGGTGTCATGGAAAAACAAAGAGCTGACGTTGCCGAAAAGCTTTCCAAGTTTCTTGCCTCTACTTACACGCTTTATATGAAGACACTTTATTATCACTGGAATGTAACCGGGCCGCAGTTCCATAGTTTACATGCGCTGTTCGAGCAGCAGTATGAAGGGTTGCACAAAGCGGGTGATGAACTGGCAGAACGTATTCGTGCGTTGGGGCATTTCACACCGGGTACTTTCAAAGCTTATTTAGAGCTATCTTCTGTGGATGAAGATGATGCTTTGCCAAAAGAAGCCCAACAGATGGTTGAAAGTTTGCTTAGAGATAACGAGACCTGTTCCAAAGAGGCCCGCGAAGTTTTGAAGGTTGCTGAAGCAGCCGGAGATGAGGTCTCCGTTGATATGATGGTGGCCCGGATGGCTGCTCATGATGAAGCGGCCTGGATGCTTCGCTCAATAGTACAATAATATAATTAAAGAGGTTAGTTATGAAGAAAATACATATGATGTTAATCGGCGCGGTTGTTGTGGTTGCCATTGCTGTTGGTGTGAGCATGCAGAATGATCCAACACTTGGGGAACGGCTTGGCGATGCAGCGGAAGAATTGGGTGATGGTGTAGAGGAAGCTTCCGAAGAACTGGATCCCAATCGTACTCTTGGTGAAGAAATCGGTGATACCATTGAAGATGCCGGGGATGAACTGCAGGATGCTGCAGACTAATATTCTGTGGAACCTATAATAGAAAGGCGGCCATTGAGCCGCCTTTTTTATATTTGTTCATCTCTTTATGGAGAATTTATATCGCCCACATTAAAATGAGTCACTGAATGCCATAATTTAAATGTACGAAAATGAACAAACAGTACCAAATTCTTGTCTGTATTGATACCCATCCCAAGAGCAATGTGTTGTTGCGCGCGGCTGCAAACAAATCAAAAGAGACGGGTGTCCCGTGGGGGGTGTTATATGTTGAAACGCCTCAACATTTTACGTTGGACAGGGATGCGCGTGAACGGGTACTCCGTTTTCTGACAGTTGCAGAAGAGATGGGAGGAAATGTTCATAGTGTGGAACATCGGGATGTCATCGGTGGGATTAAGAACTATGTTGAGACCGCGAATGATGAGGGAAAACCTGTCCAAACATTGATCATGGGGCAAAGCAGTAAGGAAGGTTTTTTTGATGAGCTAAAAGCGTCTCTTGCAGAGCGTATGATGCGAGAAGTTCGGCGCTTTTCTACTGAGGTGCAAATTGTTCCCCTTGTCGGTAAACAGTATATATCCAGCTGGTTTGATCGCTTACAGTTAAGAGATATCAAATTAAGAGAAATTGTATTTGCCTTAATTTCTGTGGTGTTGGCTTATCTTGGATCTGAAATTTTGCGGATGCAGACATCTGATATTGGGATTAAAAACCAGGTATATAACGTCACAGCATTCTTTCTTGTTGCTGCGATCATAACATCCCTTCGTTATGGTCTTGTGCCTGGCTTAGTATCTGCTGTAGCTGGGTTTTCGACAATAAACTATTTTTATGTAGCTCCTTATGGCGGATTTGGGATCAGTCACTCAGGTGATGCTGTCAATCTTTCTGTTTTTCTTGTTTCAGCTGTCATTATTTCCCTTATGGGGGGGTATAACAGAGCTTGGAATTCTTCGCTTTCGCGTAAAGAAAAAAGATCTCAGGCTTTGTACAAAGTTCATCGGCTGGCCAGTGATGCGACTGATCGGGAAGGGGCTTTGGCTATTCTTCATGAAGAGTTATCGCGATTGTTGGAAATGGATATCGCGTTCTTTTTACCTCCTGCTGTAAGTCCGGATACGCTTGAATTGGTATACCCCGGTCAAACGGATTTTACGTCTCAAGATGAAAAATCATTGCAGTTATGTTGGGATGAAGTTCGCACAACAGGTCATGGAACGGCAAACAAATTTGATTCCATTTGGCGTTTTGAACCGCTTACAACGCACAATGGTGAAATTGGTGTCATTGCAATCAAGGTTCCTCTGCATGTTCGTCTGGATGCTTCTTTCGGGCGATTGCTTTCTGCTCTGGCTGATCAGGCAGCCAGTATTCTAGAGCGTATTGAGCTCACTAAAATGATGAGTGAAAGCCGTATGCGTGAAGAGCGTGAGAAACTACGCGCGATGCTGCTTTCCAGTGTGTCTCATGACCTTAAAACTCCCCTAGCTTCTATCATCGGAAGTTTGAGCGTTCACAACAGAATGAAAAAAGCCGGACGTCTGGACAGTGATACATCCGATGAATTAATTGATACTGCTTTAGACGAAGCACAAAGGCTGGATAGCTTTATTTCAAATATTCTGGATATGACGCGTATTGAAAGCGGGGAAATTACATTTGATACGGACTGGGTGGATGTGGAAAAACCTTTGTTAAGTATCAAGAAGAGGATGCGCCAACGTTTGGCAAATCATGAATTGGTAGTGCATTTATTTGATGTTCCCTGTGAAGTGAAAATGGACAGAATGATGACCGAGCAGGTATTGCAAAATGTCATTGATAATGCTGTTAAATATTCACCTAAAGGCACGCAGGTCTCAGTAACTCTTAGTGAAGAAGAAGGCGGTTTTTCCTATAAGGTAAAAGATCAGGGAGCAGGTATCCCCGACGGTAAGTTCGAGGCCGTATTTGATAAATATGAACGCTTGAAACAATCTGATTCTCAAGTTGCTGGCACAGGACTGGGGTTAGCAATATCAAAAGCAGTTATGGAGAAACAGGGAGGGGAAATTACAGCGCGAAACCACGAAGCAGGTGGCGCTGAATTCATCTTGTGGTTTCCGCATATGAGGAAAAATATGGGAGCTAAACAGGGGGCGTACGATAAGGAAAGGAAACAAGTGGTATGAGTTTGGAAGGCATAAAAATAGTTGCGATTGATGATACGCCCTCCATTCGAACCTTTTTACGGGTGTCACTAGAGGATGAAGGTGCAGAATTTTATGAAGCTTCGACAGCAAACGAAGGATTAGATCTTTGTAAAAGAATAGTGCCTGACCTTGTTGTTCTTGACCTTGGGTTACCAGATATAGATGGGTTAGATATTCTGCCAGAGATCAAGGGTATAAAGCCAAATAACAAGATGCCAGTTCTTGTGTTATCTGTTCGAAAAGCCAGGGAAACAGTTAAAGAAGCATTTGAAAAAGGTGCGAACGGATATCTGACGAAACCTTTTATGGTTGAGGATCTTCTTGAGATAATTGAAGAGAAGCTGCCTTATAATTGATGGCCTTATAAATTATGACAAGTCATATGGCTGTCTTTTTGAGCCAGCTCTGCCGTCTCTGATCCATGGCGTTATACGATCAGATTTTACGCCAGCATTTGTTTTTTATGGAATACTGGGTGTAGTTGACGGCTGCGTCACCATATCCAGGATGTCGGTTGAATTCGTTTCAAGCATAGTGGCTAGCAAATGTATTTTGCGTTTCATGCGATCATGGAAATCGAGACAGACAAAATTGTTTTGTTCGTATTCTTCTTTGGTGAGACTGCTGTATTTACTGAAATTCGCAACTTGATCTTCAAATAGTTTTAGATCATTACGACAATCGAGTGTTAGTTCCAGCATTTTATCTGTAGTGAGTGTCATAATGCTTTCCTGCCTGTGTTATGGCAGGAAAGCATATCAAAAATACTATCAAGTTAAACAACCAGAGGTTGGATTAATGCTTAATTTGGTAATTTGGTGTGGTTTAAATCGGGGGATTTGTCTTTTTGCCTGACACAAGGTTGGCAATTATTGTGATTGCAAAGAGTACAACAAATGCAATGAATAACCATTTAGCAGCCATCGCAAATGTTCCTGCAATACCACCAAAACCAAGTACGCCGGTTAGCAAAGCGAGAATAAAAAATATAAGTGCCCATCTTAACATCGTTTTGTTCCTTTCATTTTGTTACCTGCCAAACCTTCTCACTTTCTATCTAAATTTTCGCCCCCAAGCTCTTGCGGAAAACATAAACAGAGCATCAACGCGTTGGGGTTAATGCTCTGTTTATGTCGCGACCATCATATGAACATAGTAAATTTAGATATCTTTTTGTGTGATAGGTATGAAACTAAGGAGATAAATAATGGCACGTACGTATCATGAGTTTGATTTGATCATTATTGGCGCTGGTACCGCTGGCCTTTCCGCGTTGAAAGAGGCGAAAAAATATACTGATAACGTACTCTTGATACATGATGGCCCGATCGGGACGGCATGCGCGCGTGTTGGGTGTATGCCGTCAAAGAGCTTGATACATGCGGCTAAGTTATACGATACGCACAAAAAAATGCCCGACGTCGGAATTGTGGGATCAGAATTAATCAAACCAGATCTTCCTAAGATATTAAAGAGAGTTAGGGAGAAGCGGGATTATTTTGTATCCCATATAGAAGAAGAGATAGAATCTCTGCAGGACTATATGGTGCGGGGGACAGCTCGATATGAATCGCCAACAACAATTCGCGCTGATAATCGTCTTTTTCATACCAAGAGCAGTGTTATTGCTACGGGATCATACCCTTATATCCCAAAGCAATACGAGGAATTTGAATCACAGCTGATTACATCGGATACGCTTTTTGAGCGACGGGATTTACCCAAAAGAATGGCGGTTGTGGGTATGGGAGCTATTGGACTTGAAATGGCACAGGCATTTGCCATGCTGGGAATTGATGTTACGGCAATCAACCGCCGTAAAAGGGTTGGTGTCGTCAGTGATTCGGAAATTAATAAGACGATCATTGAAGCGCTAGCAGAAGACATGAAAATCTGGCTGAACACAGATCCGGACGTGAAGCAAACGCCAGAAGGCCTGTTGCTTCATACAAAAACACAAGAAGCGACTGTTGATGCTGTCTTTGTTGCTGCCGGGCGTAAGCCGAGCCTTAATAAACTTGGTTTAAGGCGCCTGGGACTTAGCACCAACAGCAACGGTGTCCCGTCTTTCAATCGCTATAGCATGCAAGTCCAAGGGTATCCTATTTATATTGCAGGGGATGCAACGGACGAACGAGCTGTGCTGCACGAAGCGGTTAACGAGGGCGAGCGTGCTGCCTATAACGCGCTGCACAGCGGTAACAAGCACGCCCCACATCACGGCGGACTACAGATTATCTTCACCAAGCCGGTGACGGCAGTTGTGGGCGATACTGAATATGCTATGCGACATGATGATGTCATTACTGGTGAGGCGGATTTTCAAAATCAAGGGCGCGCTAAAATTGAAGGCGAAAATTTTGGAAAAATCCGTCTGTTTGCTGATCGAAAGGGGGGCTACTTACGTGGGGCAGAAATCATGGCACCCGCAGCAGAACATCTTGCCCATTTTTTAAGTCTTGGATTGGTGCAGCATTTGACCCTCAAGCAAATTCTAAAAACACCTTTCTACCATCCTTCACTAGAAGAGGGATTGAAATCAGCGTTAGAGAATGCGCTCGAAAATATGGAAAAGGGCTGATTTATACTCTGTTGATGCGAGGGAGCTTTGCTTCCTCTCGCACCCTGATGTCGTTCTTCTTATTCTCTAAGTCGTACAAGCGATCGCTTGTTTCTTATTGAATAGGAGTAAACTTATGACACATACAGTATCAGCAACATTCAAAACAGATTCAGCTGCGAGAGAAGCGTTGCTAAAACTCGAAGTAGCAGGTTTTTCCGAAGAACAAATGAGCTTGGTTGCGACGGACAATTCAGTTGGCCAGTCCTTTAATATTGAAAAAGGAAGTAAGGCCGCAGAAGGCGGGGCCGTTGGAGCATCCGCTGGTGGTATTCTTGGTGCTATTGCTGGTGGTTTGGCCGCCGCGGGTACAATTCTTATTCCTGGCGTTAATTTAATGATTTATGGCGCGGCAGTGGCTGCAGCAGCTGGTGCAGGTGTTGGTGCTGCAACGGGTGGCCTTGCTGGTGCTTTGGTTGGGCTTGGTATTCCAGAATACGAAGCCAAGCGTTACGAAGATGAAGTGAAAAAGGGTTCTATTTTACTTGTTGTTGAGGCTGATAGCTCTGAGCGAGCCGACGTGGTTAAGGACATCTTTAAACATGGAGATGCACACAACATCGCCGCTTAATATTTTATCCTTCTTGTGGTCAATGCCATATTAAAAAGAGAATTTGATGCGGTGTAGTTGATAACGACCGCGGCAATAGTGTTAGCTTTTGCTGAGGCGTTGAGGACTGTTACTCTGATCTGAAACAAAAAGCCCCTCTTTCTTGAAAGAGGGGCTTTTTGTTCGTGTGTGGCATTCTAAATAGCGGTGCAATGTTTTGCTATTATTTAGCTCTTAACAGTGCTTAAATCTAGGCTGTTCTCAACCGCGGGTCCGTATTGAACTGTTAAAAACAATACCTGTGTGAATGTGCTCTACCCGTTACGTGTGTTTAGGTGGGGAAGTGAGGTATGTACCGAGGTCAGAAAAATTAAAGGCCTAAACCTCAGCAGACACAGCTTCCTCGTCGATTACTTCCATTCGATAGCCAATGCCTGGTTCTGTTATGACGTAAGAGGGGGCTTTTACATCGGGTTCGATTTTTTCCCGTAGCTGACTAACGTAAACACGTAAGTATTGCATATCTTCGCCGTGTGCTGGGCCCCAAACACCTTTTAACAGTTGTTTGTGGGTAATCATCTTGCCGCGATTAACCATGAAATAACGCAATAGTTCATACTCTTTCGGGGTGAAAAATGTGCTTTCACCATCAACAAAAACCTCATGTCTGACGAGATCCATTTTGATGCGCCCATTTTCAAGGTCCGGCTCTCCTGCTTCCTGTGTCGCTGATTTCCGCAGATTGGCTTCAATACGGGCAAGTAAGACATCCGGGTTAAATGGCTTTGTGACATAGTCATCGGCACCTCGTCCCAATGCATCAACAACCTCGGTATCTGCGTCACGGACTGAACAGACAATAATCGGAACTTGTGACCATTCCCGTATATTGTCGATGACTTCTTTGCCATCCATGTCAGGTAATCCAAGGTCCAGAATGATTAAATCAGGCTTGATCGACGCGCTCATCCTGACAGCTTGAGCACCATTCTCACACTCTTCCGGTTTGTAGCCTTCGCTTTTCAAGGTGATCTTGAGTAATTTTCTTATCTGGGGTTCATCATCTACAATAAGGACCGTGTTCTTTTTGTTTGTAATCGCGTCTGTCATAATATCTTCTCGTTGTATGCTAAATACCGATCATGCCTTAAAAATCCACAGGAATTTAGCATGACAAGCATAAATTCCCCATATGTTTCTATCGTACTCTTTTAATTGTTAAGCTGAGAAATAGCCTTTATGCACAATACACTTGATTAATAGAGAGCTATTCTTTGCTTGGTGTATGTGTGATGCATTGAAAGTCTCGGTGGTTGCGTGCCCCCGCAACCAAACTGAAATTCACAAAACCTCACGACTCATTGGAGTTGTGAGGTTTTGTGATTCTGGGTGTATTTCACTATCTAGTGAAATTAATTATTTAATTGTGTAGGTTCAAATCAATACGCAACCAAGGAGAAGTGCTTCTTTAAGGCAAAACATAATCATAGGTTTTGCATTTATTTATTCTTTATAATTTGTATCTTGTAGTTGTTTTAGAATATCTAGACCTTGGCATTTCCAGAAGTGCAGAAGGTCAATGAACACCCAGTTTTCTGCGAGCTTGTTGTCGGATCGACGGTATATATCAATCACTCTGAATTCCCCCGGTTTGTTTGTTTCAGGCATTCCCATGAAACCGCCAGTGGGGCGCGCGGTGAAGTTAGGCCAACCAAAGAAGCCGCCGTAATTTCCTTCGGCCAAACGTGCAATGTGTGTGGTAGGGGATCGATCTGTGAAACCAGCGCGAAAGGGGCTGGAGTGTTGTTTTGCGTAGCGTGGAATTGTATAGGTTGCGCCGATCCCTTCTGGGCCCCACCAAATCATGTCTTCATGCCAGGTCTGTCTTAATTCATCTTCCAGGCTGAGCTCGTTATCCCACTGTCCTAGATCCGAGATCATGGCATTTATTGTCGAAAGTGTAAGCTCGCCAGCCTCTTTTGGTTGGCTTTCGTAGAGTAATCCGTCATGGGTGAGGGGACCGGGTTGTACCAGATGGGCTGCAGTTTGAAGAGGGAAGAATTGTATTCCTGCCTGTCGGGCAAAATGTGGGATATCAAAATACATTGCTGTTTCAACAATCTTACCGTCTTCAATCCTGTGAAACTCGCAATATCGTAAAAAAATCATTTTGCCTGTTGGCGGGATATTGAGAAACGACTGATCGAATAAGCCCATAAGATGCCCCATGGAAACAACCCAATTAGTTCGCGCATCGTCAATATAATTGTGCCCGGCAAAAAATATATCTTCACGACGTTGCAATGACGTCAATGCAGTCCGCAGAGGATGCCAAAAGGTTTCGGTCACTTCAGATGCGCCCCTTAATTCATTAAAGGGATGAAACCCACGCCAGAGATAAGACGAGTTTGTGTGACGTTTTAAAACGTCGTTAATTCTTGCATTGGGGGCGTCCAATTCTGCTTGAAACTTCCTAACGATGTTTTTTTCTTTTTGAAAATTTGTCACGCTTTCAGACCTTTAATTACAACCTTGCATACGTGTGCAAAAAAATCTTGCCAAATAGTTTTGTTTATGTCCAGTATTATTGCAAACGTATGCAAAAACACGTCCGATTCCTGGGGAGGAAGCCTGATGGCAGAAATTCAGTTGCGCAATCTAAGTAAGCGCTGGGGTAGCTTTGTCGGGGTCAATAATTTTGATCTGGCGATTGAGGATAAGGAATTCCTGGTGCTGCTGGGACCGTCCGGTTGCGGCAAAACAACAACAATGCGGATGATAGCTGGACTGGAGGATGCAACTGAAGGAGATATCCTGATTGATGGAGCGCGGGTTAATGATCTAGAGCCCAAAAACAGAGATGTGGCGATGGTTTTCCAAAGCTATGCGCTGTACCCAAACATGAATGTCTATGAAAATATCAGGTTTCCCTTGAGAGTTCGTGGAATTGATCCTGCTTTGCACAAAGAACGCGTTATGCAAGCTGCCGAGAGGGTTGAGCTTCTGGATTTTTTGGATCGTAAGCCTGCAGCTTTATCTGGCGGACAACGTCAACGTGTTGCATTGGCCCGGGCGATTGTGCGAAAGCCCAAAGTTTTTTTGATGGATGAGCCTTTATCAAATCTTGATGCCAAGCTTCGCGTATCAACCAGAGCTCAAATCAAGAATTTATCTCATGATTTAGCGGCAACAACAGTCTATGTGACCCACGATCAAATTGAGGCAATGACATTAGCTGACCGGGTCGTTGTTATGAAATCCGGCATTGTTCAGCAGGTTGGCTCGCCGACAGAAATTTATGATACACCCGCCAACACTTTTGTCGCGAGCTTTATCGGCTCCCCGGCTATGAACCTTATTGATGGTGAGCTGGTGGATGGAAAGTTCAGTGCCCCAAATGTTGCGATTACTGGTCTGACCGGGGGCAATGGCAAAGTCACTCTTGGTTTTCGGGCTGAAGACGCAACCGTGGTTGAACAGAAAGGGGAAATGAATGCTCCGATCTATACATTGGAATTGCTGGGTGACGCGACAATGGTCTCTGTCCGTATCGGGGGACAGCTTGTAGCTGTTAAAGCAGATAAGACATTTCGTTCTGATATTGGGGATCCTGTATCCATACATATTCCTGCTGAACACTGTCATTTGTTCGATACTGAGACTGGCTTAAGAGTTCAAAGCTAATTCAAACATACCCCGTAACCTTTAAGCGGGAAATTGGGTGCAAAAAATAAGAAGCACCCATCTTAACAGGGAGAAATAGGATGTTTTTGAAAAAACTGGTTATGGCCAGCGCAATGACACTTATGGCTGGTGAAGCACTTGCTGATTGTGAAATTTCTGGTCGGGTTAACATTGTTGGTAATGAATTTCCTGCAATCCAAACCGTTGGAAATGGTGCTAAAGAATGCACCGGAGGTAAGGTTTCTGCAAATCTGACCGCAGATCATCAAAAAATTAACGTCGCAGGTATGACCGGAAACCCGGCTGAATATACATCGGCGATCGTGGCGAATAGTTCAATTGTTGCTCTTATGAACGAAGATGTCATTCGCCCCTTGGATGATCTGGTTGCTAAATACGGTGGAGGGTTAAAGAAAAACCAGCTGATCACCATTGACGGCAAGGTTATGGCTATCGCCTTTATGGCTAACGCACAGCATCTTGTTTATCGGGCAGATATTCTAGAGCAGGCAGGGGTCAACCCCCCCTCAACTTACGAAGAGATGCTGGCAGCAGCGAAAACAATTAAAGAGCAAGGCCTGATGGAGCATCCTATTGGTGGTGCGTACATGGCGGGTTGGAATTTAGCCCAGGAATTCAACAACATGTATATAGGCATGGGCGGAGAATTCTTTGAACCCGGAACAGCTAAAGTTTCTATCAATAACGAGGCAGGTATTGCTGCATTAGAAATGATGAAGGCTTTGTCTGGATATATGAACCCGGATTTTCTTACGCATGATTCCAATGCAACAAATGCGGAATTTCGTGCCGGTAATGTCGCGCTAATGAATATGTGGGGATCTCGTGCGGCTACTTTACCCGATGCTGACGGTGTTGATCCCGCTGTTAAGGAACATATGGCAATTGCAGGTCCGATGACCGTTGGTGGTGGGAAAATACCTGCAACAACATTGTGGTGGGATGGTTGGACAGTGGCGAAAAACATATCAGATGAAGATGCTGCTGCGACGTTCAAAGCACTAACCTACGCGATTCGCCCGGAAATCTTGAACGACACGACTTCACCACAAGCCGTTTGGTTGATTGATGGATATCAGCCGACACCTGCGGCACAGGGTGTCTTTGATGCTGCGAATGCCGGTTCCGTTCCCTATCCAATGCTACCTTATCAGGGGCTTTTACACTCTGCGTTAGGGGCCGAACTCTCTGACTTTATGCAGGGAAAAGAAGATGCTGCCACGGCACTGGCTGATGCCGAGGCTGCCTACACGACAGCTGCCAAGGAAAAAGGCTATTTAAACTAGGTGTTCCTTAATTTTTGGTCTCATTTTAATAACCGGAAGGCTTTGTTTATGCCTTCCGGTTATGGACCCAAACTTCCCGGCATTGCGGATACAGACATATGAAGCACAAAACTTTCTTCTGGTTTATTTTGCCGACAGCGACTGCGATGTTGTTGTTTATTGCGCTACCGATTGTTTCGGTGGTCACGCAATCCTTGTTTACGCCGCATGAGCAAATTCTCAAGACTGTGGAAAATTGTACGCCGTTTAATTGTACGGAATCTACAGTTGTTGATCTGGAGGCGACGGAAAAACAACGCGTTGAGCAACCACTGGGCCGTTGGGCAGGTTTGTCGATCTATCTTGATCGTGGACATCTGGCGACAACTGCAATTGCTGAAGCCTGGAACACCCGGACAAGTTTGGGTAATTTTGTCGATCGGTTAGGTAATTTACCCTTTTACCGAGCGATGTCATTTACCCTGACCTATACGTTTGTTGTTACACCTCTATTGATTGTCTTGGGGTTCGTAATTGCAGTGGCTGTTAACTCTCTGCATCGTCACCTTAAAGGGTTGGTCATTTTCTTCTCTCTATTGCCCATGATTGTCTCTCCCTTGATCGGTTCTCTGGTTTTGTTTTGGATGATTGATAGCCGTGGGGTATTGGGGACAGGGCTTCAGTGGTTGCTTTCAAATCCTGATCTGTCTCTCAAAGCTTCAACTGAGTTAACCTGGATAATGTTGATTGTGTATGGGGTCTGGCACTCTGCGCCCTTTGCTTTTGTCGTTTTTTATGCCGGTCTTCAAACTCTTCCTCAGGATACAATGGAAAGCGCAATGATCGATGGAGCAACACGTTGGCAACAAACCAAATACGTAGTTATCCCCCATTTAATGCCGTTGGTTACTTTTGTCGCTTTGATCCAGTTGATGGATAACTTTCGCGTCTTTGAACCTATAGTCGGATTTAATGCAGAAGCACATGCTTCATCACTCAGTTGGTTTATTTTTAACGACCTTGGGGGAGAGACGCGTCTCTTATCCTCGGCTTCAGCTTCTTCGGTATTAACAATAATCGGTGTCGCTATTCTTTTATCTCCGGTGCTTGTCCGCACTTGGCGTGATTTTAATGCAAAGGGTTGAACCATGTCAGCAAAAGCATTCAAGCAACCACCCGCACTACGCACTTTTTCTTCTGCCTTTGTTATCGTTTGGCTTGTTATAGCGGCATTCCCGTTCTTATGGACACTATGGGGGAGCTTTAAAATCGAACTCGATTTTTTCTCGAAAGCTGATTGGCAAAATGCGTTAACCGGTGCACGAACCTTTTTGGAGCATGGTTCACCCTTTACCGGAGACGGCTATCAAGGTGCCTGGGTTCAAGAGGAGTTCTGGCAAGCTGTTATCAATACCGCTATTGTCTGTTTCTTCACAGTAGCGATCTCGCTGACTTTTGGTACGTTGGGTGGATATGCTCTGTCTCGTTCCACCTATCGCTATACATTCTGGTTGTTGATCATTGCATTGATCTTTCGCGCAATGCCGCCAATAACGCTTGTTGCTGGGTACTTGTTACCATTTTTTGAATGGAACCTTTGGGGGATTTTGCCGACGACCATTATTGTTTTGGTGGCAATTAATCAACCTTTTACTCTGTGGATGTTGCATAGCTTTTTTCAAAAAATACCAAAAGAGCTGGATGAAAGTGCCAAAGTTGATGGTTGCACTCAATTTCAAGCCTTTCGGCATGTGATTATTCCGGTGATGTGGCCTGGTGTCATTACCACAGGATTGTTCAGCTTTTTGTTGGCGTATAATGACTTCGCCGTTACCTCGATGTTGCTGTCCAAGGAAAATCAAACAATGGTTCCCAAAATTGCGAGCTTCTTGGGTACGACCCAGACAGAAGGTAATGTGATGTTTGCTGTTGCTGCTGTTGTCTCAGCCACGGCACCTCTTTTTATTCTTGTGATGTTCTTCCAACGTCAAATCGTCTCGGGTTTGACCCAAGGCGCAGTGAAAGGTTAATCGATGAAAGGTTCTCGCCCAGAACAAGCGGTCTTATCCCGTGATACGGATATGTCAAAGACAGATGAAACCCGTGGAGTTATAGAGGCAATGGTTGATGGTTTAAATGACCATCGCATATCTGATATCGGCGAGTTTTTCTCTGAAGGGTTTCGCTGGATGGGAAATCAGGGGTGTGGCACCAAGCAAGGTCTCGCAGAGTTTCAAAATAACTGGCAAAGTCCATTTCAAGCTGCGTTTTCAGATAAAACATGTATCGATGAAGCACGCCTTTATATGGGGGAATGGGCCGCGGCTTTCGGGCGTCAGGAAGCGACGCATTCGGGGGAGTTTCTCGGGATTGCTCCAACAGGAAAGCGAGTTGAAATCAGATATATGGATTTTTGGAAAGTTGTTGATGGCAAGATCGTCGATAACTGGGTCAATGTTGATTTTGCCCATGTCGCTGCACAGCTAGGCGTTGATATTTTTAAGGGTGAGGGTTGGGAAGCCTTTGATCGTGGTGAGCGTGCCGCTCTCCGACCTGAATAGTGAGGAATAGGGTATGACTATTGAACATCTGAAACGTGGTAAATCTGAAGCTGACCGGGTAGAGGATGATGCCAAAACGGCTGCAATTGTTGCGACAACACTCAAAGATATCGAAGCGCGTGGGGATAAGGCTGTACACGAACTATCTATTAAGTTTGATAACTATGATCGTCAAACTTACCGATTATCTCAAGATGAGATTGATGATTTAATCGCTAAGGTAACTCCCCGTGATCTGGAAGATATCAAGTTCGCGCAAGAGCAAGTCGTCAAGTTTGCTCAAGCTCAACGTGATTCCATGCTGGATATAGAAGTTGAAACGATGCCCGGCGTTATTCTTGGCCACAAGAATATCCCTGTGCAATCCGTCGGGTGCTATGTGCCTGGCGGAAAGTTTCCAATGGTTGCTTCTGCACATATGTCCGTGGCGACGGCAAAAGTGGCAGGTGTCCCGCGGATCATTGCTTGTACACCACCGTTTAATGGCGAACCAAACCCGGCTGTTATTGCCGCGATGCATTTGGGGGGGGCACATGAAATTTATGTTCTGGGCGGAATACAGGCTGTTGGTGCTATGGCGATTGGTACTGAGACGATAGATCCCGTTCACTTGTTGGTCGGCCCCGGAAATGCTTTTGTTGCTGAAGCCAAACGCCAACTTTTTGGTCGTGTTGGCATTGACCTTTTTGCGGGGCCGACGGAGACCATGGTGATTGCCGATGAAACAGTTGATGCAGAACTATGCGCGACTGATCTTCTTGGACAGGCAGAGCACGGCTATAATTCGCCGGCTGTGTTAGTTACCAATTCGCGCAAACTTGCAGAAGAAACTCTGTCTGAAATAGAGCGGATACTTACCATTTTGCCGACAGCTGATACTGCGGGTGTTAGCTGGCGGGACTATGGTGAGGTGATTTTATGTGAGACTTATGAGGAAATGTTGGCTGTTGCCAATGATATTGCTTCGGAACACGTACAGGTAATGACCGACCGTGATGATTGGTTCTTAGAAAACATGACCTGTTATGGTGCTCTGTTTCTGGGACCTCGGACGAACGTTGCCAATGGTGATAAGGTCATCGGAACAAACCATACATTACCAACAAAAAAAGCAGGACGATACACTGGTGGGCTTTGGGTCGGAAAATACCTGAAGACTCATAGTTATCAAAAAGTAACGACAGATGAAGCCGCCGTTAAGATTGGAGCCTATGGTTCTAGATTATGCCTGTTGGAAGGTTTTGTCGGACATGCTGAGCAATGCAATCTCCGGGTTCGACGCTATGGGGGCCAGAACGTAGCTTATGGTAAGGCTACTGAATAATGGATCTTGCTGAGCATAATAAGTCTTTGATCGCAAAATTTCGTGCTGCCATGGTTGATTTCTCTGAAGAAAGCGTTAGAGAAAATCTTGCTGATGTGATTGCCCCTGATGCAGATATCCATCTGTGCCATCCTTTGGGCGATATGCTGGGCGAACACTTTTACGATAGTGCTTATGCGCCACTGTTCAAAGCGATACCTGATCTGGAACGGCGCGATTACATTGTGACCGCGGGTTCAGACAATCACGGGACAAATTGGGTTGGTTGTGCAGGGAATTATGTTGGTACTTTTATTGCCACCTGGTTAGAGATTCCGCCAACGGGGCATTTTGTTCAGATGCGGTTTCACGAGTTTTATCGAATTGAGGGCGATAAAGTTGTTGAAGTCCAAGCAATTTGGGATATTCCTGAATTAATGATGCAGGCAAATGCTTGGCCTCTTGCTCCGTCACTTGGACGCGAAGGCTGTGTGCAGGGACCTTCTACACAAGATGGTATTGTGAGATCTTTTAACGGTTCTGATCGGGCGAAGGCATCCTGTGATTTGGTTGTCGACATGTTGACCCATATGATTCGCCACCCATCACAAGGTGGTGCTGATGTTATGGAGATGGAGCGCTTTTGGCATCCTCGTATGACGTGGTATGGCCCGGCTGGTATCGGGACCTGTCGCGGTATATCCGGCTTTCGTAACTGGCATCAGATCCCGTTTTTAGCGGCAATGCCTGATCGTGGTCAGCAGGAAAAAGAAACAAAAGAAACGATGTCTCACTTTTTTGGCGATGGTGATTATGTTGCGGTGACAGGGTGGCCAAATATGAAGCAGACGATGACTGGTGCCGGTTGGTTGGGATTACCGAAGACAGATAAAGTTATCACACTGCGCAGTCTTGATTTTTGGCGAGTTGAAGGAAACCTAATTCGGGAAAACTGGGTGCTTATTGATCTACTGGACCTTTTTTCTCAATTGGGTATGAATGTTTTTGACCGTCTGCGTGAGTTCAACAAAGCAGGCATACAAGGGCAGCTCCCTTGCCCTGTCGGAGATATTTAATATGGCTCTTCCCGCAACACCTTCTTTTCGTCTTGATGGCAAGCGCGCACTGATTACAGGGGCCAGTTCAGGCATTGGCCTGGCTTGTGCTGTGGCGCTGGGCGAGGCTGGGGCAGAGGTTGTTGTTGCCGCACGCCGTGCGGATCTGTTGGTGGATTTGGTGGAGAAAATGTGCGCTGCGAAAATGGAGGCAAGGGCCTTGGTCTTTGATGTGGTAGATGTTCCTGCGATGCAAACCATCGTCGCTGAAAATGGTCCTTTTGATATTCTGGTGAATTCTGCCGGGTTGGCCCGTCATAGTCCGGCAGAAGACACAACAGAGGCTGATTTTGATTGTGTTACAGATTTGAATGTCAAGGGTGCTTATTTCTTAACCCAGGCGGTGGCAAAAGGTTTAATCAAGGCTGGAAAGCCTGGGTCTCTTATTAATATTAGTAGCCAAATGGCGCATGTCGGTGGGCTTGATCGCGCTGTTTATGCCGCGACAAAGCACGCGGTAGAGGGCTTCACTAAATCTATGGCCATCGAATGGGGGAAGAAGAACATTCGGGTGAATACGATTTGTCCTACTTTTGTGCTGACCCCATTGACACAATCAACATTTGACCGTCCAGAGCGCAGGGCATGGATTGAAGAGAAAATTAAGTTGGGACGGGTTGGGAAGGTTGAAGATATTATGGGGGGCGTTGTTTATTTGGCTTCTGATGCGTCTTCGTTGGTTACAGGAACTGCTCTGATGATTGATGGCGGGTGGACAGCAGAATGAATAACCCTCGCATTACATCAGCAGAAGTTGCCAAGCGTGCAGGTGTTTCTCAATCCGCAGTAAGTCGTGTATTTACACCTGGTGCATCAGCCTCGAAAAAGACTGTTGAGAAAGTTCATCAAGCCGCTGCCGAATTGGGCTATCGCCCCAATTCTTTGGCGCGCGCAATGGTATCAGGTCGGTCACGTATTATTGGTTTGGTCGTGGCGTATCTGGAAAATCATTTCTATCCCGAAGCTTTAGAGAAATTGTCAAACGCTTTGCAGGAACGGGGGTATCACGTGCTGGTCTTCATGGCACCGATGACCGCATCTAATATCGATGACGTGATCGAAGAAATTCTTGATTATCAAGTTGATGGCATAATTGCAGCTTCTGTTGCTATGTCCTCAGAGCTTTCTGATCGCTGCCAGGCGGCTGGTGTGCCGATGGTTTTATTCAACAGGTCTCAGGACGGTCCGGAAATGTCCGCGGTGACGTCGGATAACATTGCCGGTGGGTGTAAAGTTGCTGAGTTTCTGCTCGCGGGTGGTCATCAAAAAATAGGGTACATTGCCGGTTGGGAAGGGGCTTCTACTCAACGGGATCGCGAAGCCGGATTTACACAGCGTTTGGCTGGATCCGGCATGGCATTACATGCACGGGAAGTCGGCGATTTTAAAATGGAAAAAGCGGCAGAAGCTACCCGTCGTATGTTTGCGGCTGACCCACCAGATGCCGTTTTTGTTGCGAATGATCATATGGCATTTGCAGTGATGGATGTTTTGCGTTTTGAACTGGGATTACAGGTCCCCAAAGACGTTTCTGTCGTTGGTTATGACGATGTTCCGACCACAGCATGGCCTGCCTATAACCTAACCACAGTTCGGCAGCCTGCCAATCGTATGGTTGCTGAAACCGTAAACTTACTCCTGAACGAAATAGAAGGTAATGGGGACGGTCCTCGCAAAATTGCCATTGACGGACCTTTAGTTATTCGAGGCTCTGCCCGCATACCGCAAGGCTTCACACCAGAAGGATAAAACAGATGAAGGGTTTTAACCCGAAGTTCGAAAATTTTCCGGACTATATAATCGGCATTACAAAAGAAATTTGGGAAGATAGGGGTGTTGCCACTCTTCATGAATATTATGCGCCTGACATTGTCGTTCGCAGTCCGGCCAGTATTGTTTTGGGAAATCAGAACGTTATTGGGGCAACATTGGCAACATTGGCAGAATTCCCGGATCGGGAGTTGTTGGGAGAGGACGTAATTTGGTCTGGGACGCCAGAAGAAGGCCTGCTGTCTTCACATCGAATTTTGACGACGGCCACCCATCTTGGTGATGGTGTCTATGGTAAAGCGACGGGAAAGAAATTAGCCTATCGAGTGATTGCCGATTGTCATGCCAAAAACAATGCTATTGATGATGAATGGCTAATTCGTGATCAGGGGGCGATTGTGCGTCAAATGGGGCGGGACCCCGTTGAATATGCGCGTGATCTTATCAAGAAAGAAGGTGGTCCCGAGCTTTGTGTTAAACCTTTTTCTCCTTCTATTGATCAGATTGGTCCCTACACGGGACGAGGAAATGATAATGAATGGGGCGCGCGTCACGCTGATATTCTCACACGGATTATGAACGCAGATATTACTGTTATTAAGGCAGAATATGATCGTGCTATACAAAGTGAAGTTACCGGTGGCATCACCGGGTATGGCTGGGATCCTGTTGAGCGTTTCTGGATGGGCTTACGCGCTTCTTTCCCCAGTGCAAAGTTTCAGATTGAACATCAAATCGGTCGTGAAGATCCATACCTATCCCCTCGCTCTGCAATTCGATGGGGGTTGACCGGGAAGCACGATGGCTGGGGTTCATTTGGTAAACCAACCGGTGCAAATGTTCATATAATGGGCGCTAGCCATGTTGAATTTGGGGACATCAAACCAGGCGAAATCAAACTTCGTCGAGAATGGACCCTGTTTGATGAAACTGCGGTATGGAAACAAATCCTTTTGCAAACAGGTGATCTGTAAGTCGAGTTTTTTCTTTTAGTAAGTTAGCTCTCTCAAGATCAAAAATTTTGGATATGAACGTTTGTTTTTTTTGAAAGGTCGACCTGAATTATACCGGGCAAAGGCTTTCAGTAAACAATATCAACGTTATGGTAATAGGACACTGAAGATGACCCCCATTGAAAATCGCATTGTACGTTATGGTGATTTAAAACCGTGTAAAACAGCATTTATTGATGCTCATACACCGGGCAGTGATCAAAAGGAAAACTTCACGATTATTGGTGGAGGAGTATCTGAATCTCCTGATCAACATGTCCATATTCAAGATACGCCGGGTTTTAATATAGGTGCTGCGGGGCAGCCACCTAAGTGCAGAAATTCATTACATAGCCACACAACGGCAGAGGTGTTTTTTGTGCTCAAAGGACGCTGGCGCTTTTTTTGGGGGCGTTATGGAGACGCTGGCGAATTTATCGCTGAAGAAGGTGATATTTTTAATATCCCTACGGGTATTTTTCGGGGCTTTGAGAATATTGGTACAGACTATGGAATGATCATGGCCATTTTGGGCGGTGATGATGCCGGAGGCGGGGTAACATGGGCACCGCAGGTAATCGAAGAGGCCATGGATCATGGATTAATTCTTGGTGAAAATGGAACTCTCTACGATACAAAAAAAGGTGAAACCTTGCCACACAACGTAAATCCTATGCCACTTTTGACCGAAGAAGAGCTTAAGGCGTTCCCGGAAGTTCCTGTCGAAGGTGTTATCAAGGATTTTGTTGCGCGCTATTGGGATATGATGGCGCTGGCAGCAAATAAACCAGTCAAAATCATTGGTCCTGATGCTCTTTTGAAAGATAAGCCCGGCTTTGAAGTTGAATTCTTAACCCGGGGTTCTGAGGCGGATGAATTTACTTCGCGTGACAAACATACGGTTTTAATGCCAGTTCGTGGCCACTGGAAACTAAGACTACAAGACGGAGAAACCGTTTTGAATCCCGGAGATACGGCACTGATTGATCCTGGGCAAGTTTATGCTTTGGCTCCTGCCATGACTGGCGAATCAAGCCTTTATCGTGTGACAGCTACTAATGATCCTGCTGGAGCAACATGGGTTGGGACTTGATGGTGAGTGCTATGCTTTTCTTGTACGTCCAAGCATGCCTGAAAACAGTATACCTGAAAACTTGGGGTAGATTTTGCGCCTTGTTTTTAGAGAAGCTGTATATAAAGGGCACAACGAGCTTTCACCTGAGGGATCTGGTATCATGACACCACTCGTTTTTTTGCCAGGAATGATGTGCGATGCACGGCTGTTTAGTCCTCAAATATCAGCTCTTTCAGGTCGAGTGCCATTGATGACAATGCCATTGGCTCAGCAAGATACAACGGCAGGTTTAGCGTGTGATATTCTTGCCTGTGCGCCAGAAAAATTTGTCCTGGTCGGCCTCTCAATGGGGGGCATTGTCGCAATGGAAGTGTTGCGGCAAGCACCGGAAAGAGTCCTTGGTATGGCATTGATGGATACTAATCCCTTGGCGGAGATGGAAGAATTTAAGCAACGTCGAGGTCCTCAGATTATTGCAGCCCAGACAGGGAAACTTGATCGGGTTATGCAGGATGAAATGATTCCTAACTATCTTGCTGATCCTGAGGGTAATACAGACATACTTGAGTTGTGTAGAGATATGGCAACAGGATTGGGAGCTGATGTGTTTATCAATCAATCCAAGGCGTTGCGTGATCGAATAGATCAGACAGAGACTCTCAAGAAATACAAAGGGCCGGCGCTTATTCTCTGTGGACGCGAAGATAAACTTTGTCCCGTTTCCCGACATCAGATGATGCACAGCTTAATATCTGATAGCGCGCTCGAAATAATAGAGAACGCCGGACATATGCCTACTCTTGAAAAACCGGATGAAACAACAGCGATTTTATTACGCTGGTTGGAGGACCTATGAAGCAATCTCTATTGGACTTGTTGAAAGAAGTTGATACCCCAACAGTTTGTAATGCAATTGAGGTTGCTCAGGGAAAACGCGGTTTTAACAACTTTACCCGGGGAACAATGGTTGCTTCTGATGTTGCCGCTGGTGCCATAATAGGGTATGCACGGACAGCCAAGATTTCTGCTATCAATCCGCCCTCTGAAGTGCCGGAAGTAATTAAAAAACGCCGGATGGATTACTATCGATATATGGCTTCTTCTGCTTTGCCTGCTCTGGCTGTAATCGAAGATCTCGACTTTCCTGGATGTATTGGTGCTTACTGGGGTGAAATCAATACAACTGTTCATAAAGGCTTTGGTTTGAGTGGAGCTTTGACGAATGGCGTTATGCGGGACCTCGGCGACTTGCCAGAAGGTTTCCCCGTAATTGCCGGATCAGTTGGCCCATCCCATGGTTTTGTCCACGTTAAAGAAATTAAAACCGAGGTGACAGTCTTTGGTCTAGTGGTGAATGATGGTGATCTGATCCACGCTGATCGTCATGGAGCTCTTGTTATACCGCCCGAAATTATTCCACAACTGGAAACATCAATTCATCATTTACTTGAAACTGAAAAGCTTGTCCTTGAACCCGCCAGAAGTAAAGGTTTTGACTTTGCTAAGTTTGAAAAAGCATGGGAAGCCTTTGAAGCTGCACGTACATGAGATGTTCTAACTATAAATTTATCGGTTTCTCGGTGGTTGTGGGGCAAAAGAAGGGGAGGAGGCTAAATATTGCTTGCTTTTTAGTCTCGATAAAGCGTAGTAATTGATATTAATAATCATTATTAATAATGCTTTGTGCATTAATATGAGCTGAAATTTAATGCAATCCGGTTCCGATACTCTTGATATATACCTCGTCCACAGAGGGGAACTGGTTGGATATGCAAGGAAAATTCTTGGTGACGATTTCCATGCGGAAGACGTCGTTCAGGAAGCTTATTTTCAGTTTGTAAAAGCTACTCAAGAAAAGAATGTTGTTGAACCGCTGGCCTATTTATACGGCATTGTGCGTAATAGATGTTTTGATCTGCAGCGAAAACTTGCCCGAGACCAAAGTCGTGGTGATCTAGATGCCAACGCTGCGCTAAGCCTTTTATTTGAGGAAATACCATCCATAGAGAGGAATGTCGCAGCAAGACAGGAACTTGAAGTGGTGAGGAAAGCCTTGGATGAGCTTCCTGAACGCTGTCGTATCGCATTTGAAATGCATAGATTTGGCAACTTTACCTATAAAAAAATTTCAGAGAAGCTAGGTGTTTCAATGGGTACGGCCCATTCACTAGTTTTTCAGGCACTGGAATATTGTAGTGAAAAGTTGGAGCTGGATTAAAAATTTGAAAATTCTTTCCGTAAGAACAGTCTATATAGAGTATTTAAATTATTACGTGTGTTTGGCTTCTTGTCTTCTAGTGATGGAATAATGAAGGATTCTGTTAGTTACATATTCTCGAATGAGGACGGTAATGAGTAATATTATTGAGCCGCAAGAAGCCAGCGAGTGGTTGCTGGTTATGAAAGAGAATCCTGATGACAAAGTGCTTATATCTGAATTCACGCAATGGTATGAGCAAAAGCCGGAGCATGCAGAGGCCTGGAAGAAAGCTATCAAAGCTTATAAATTGATGGGGGCTATTACTCCCCGGTATGAGGATCAATGGGCGGAATCTCAAATCGTAGAGAAACAAGTGATAAATAACGTTGTTGCTTTCCGTCGATCCAAATTCAAAGTGATGTCTTTTATGGCCGTGGCAGCGTCAATTTTATTTGCCCTTGTTCTAAAATTTGAACCTCTTTCTGATTACGACTATGCAACGACGGCGGGTGAAATTCGACAGGTGACATTGGAGGATGGAAGTCAGGTTTATATGGGGCCTGAAAGCAAGCTGAAATTGAATTATTCCGAAAAGTCGCGGGATGTTCAACTCTTGGAAGGGCAGGCTTTTTTTGACGTTAGCCATAACCCGGAGAAATCCTTTCGAGTATTTTCTCTTGGCACAGAAATCTCTGTTCTGGGAACGGCGTTTGACGTCAATATAGTCGAAGATAATGTTGGCGTGATGGTGCAGGAAGGAACGGTTGCCGTTAAGCCGGATCCGAAGAGACCTGATACAGAAATCCTCAAGATTGGTGATCGTATTGATGTCGCAATATCTGGCGATTTTGTCCGGGGTCATATCTCTCCGAAACATATTTCAGCATGGCGTGACGGGCGTTTTATCGCAAATGACCACTCTGCTTTGGACGTTGTGAATGCGCTGGATCGACATTACAGCGGCATTGTTGTCATCGCAGATGAAGACCTGAAAAATCAACCTGTAACAGGTATGTATTTACTCTCAAAGCCAGTTACTGCTTTGAAGGCGCTTGCGCAATCCATTGGGGCCGAATCTTATCAAGTCACTCCTTGGTTTATTGTAATTTCAAATAGTTAGGAACTTTTTCTAAAAAAAGCTTCTTTTTTTGAAAATCCCCTTACCCCAATCCGTCTTTATATAGTTTTAAATGAGACGCATTCTTAATTGAGTGTGTTTCTTTGGGGTATAAGGGAAAAGTTTATGAGTAGGTTTCTGGGGTATCCGCGCAATAAAAGTATATTGCAAGGAATAGCATTTGCATTGGTAATGGGGGGCACATTTGCTTATGTGCCAACAGTTGCTGCGCAAAGTACAATTAGTGAAGAATATGACTTCGATATCCCATCACAGGATCTGGCAAACAGTTTAAGTACCTTTGGTATTCAATCCGGCCTACAGGTTTCTGCCCATGGTGACCTTGTTCGCGGCGTAAAGGCGAATGCCGTCAAAGGTCGAATGACAGCCCAGGATGCTTTAAATAAAATGATTGCCGGGTTGGATCTAAAGTATGAAGTCACTGCTGATGGTTCGGTTCTGGTTTCTTCCAGTAATGCTGAAGCGGATGAAGCAACACTATCACCAATCCTGATTACCGGCGTTTCAAACTCTGATCGTCATGCCGGTAGTGCTGACCGTGTTGATTCCAAATATATATCAAGCGTTGATCTTGCACGTCGAAATCCGACGACGGTTAAAGAGGTTTTTGCGGGTGAGGCGGCAGTTTCTGTAGGTGGTGGAATCCCCGTCACGCAGAAGGTATATGTCCGTGGTGTCGAAGAACATAACCTTGCCGTGACCATTGATGGCGCCCGCCAAAACAACAAGGTTTTTCACCACACAGGAAATAATCTAATTGATCCGAGCCTTCTTAAAGCTGTGCGTGTTGATCCAACAATTGCACCCGCAGATATCGGTCCAGGGGCTTTGGCCGGTGGGATCGTCTATGAAACTGTGGATGTTGATGATGTTCTGGAAGAGGGTGAAAGCTATGGTGGTTTTGTTACGGCAAGCTATGACACCAACAGTGAAACCTATACCAATGGTAATGCCTTGTTTGGGCGTGTTGGTGATTTTGAAGCGCTTGGTTTCTTCAAGTGGGGCAAGGGCGATGACTATGATGATGGTGATGGGAATCAAACGGTAGGAACGGGGACTAATTTAAGATCTTTTCTTGGTAAAGCTGGATACGAGCATGATGTTCACCGTTTTGAACTCTCGGGTGAACTTGTTGATGATGAATCGGATCGCCCTTTCCGTGCCAACCTTCAAAATCTGACAAACAAAAATGAATCAGCCGAGCGTGTATATGCCGTAAAGCGTTCAAACTTCGTATTTAATTATAACATGACCGAGACATCCGGTTGGATAGATCCGCGAATTACGCTTGGATATGGTGTGTCATCTGTTGAGGTACCGTCACCATTTGGAAGCGATGCAGCGACAACAAGCTTATCAGGAAAGTTCGAGAATGATTTTAACTTTGATGAAAATAATAAGATCACAGCTGGCATTGATTTTTATCATGATGTGAACAAATACAAAGATAATACAACCCCGTCTACTGATGAAAAGGCAACAAACGTAGGTATATTCGGTCAAGCACGAATAGAACCCTTGGAAAATCTACGCCTTTCTTTTGGTGCCCGTGGAGATACACAGTATTTCACGGGTTTGGACGGAACCAACTTTGATAATCAGGGCTTGAGCGGAAATGCATCTGTTGCTTATGAAGTGATCGAAGGTGTGACGTTGAAAGGCGGGTATTCCAATGTTTTTGGCGGTATAAGTCTTGCCGAGGCATATATCTATAACCCCGGGGCTTGGGATTATAATAGCAACGAAGTAAAGCCAACCCGATCACAAAACTATTCTCTTGGTTTTGAGACAGAATTTAGAGGATTCAGCTTTGATGCGAGCGTTTTTAGTAGTGATATTGAAAATGCGCGAAAAGCTTCATGGGGTGGAGGTCCTCATTTGAGGCATGACTTTGTTACACGTGGTTTTGAAATCGGCGCTGGTTATGATTGGACGGATGGTTTTGCTCATATTTCCTATTCTGATACAGGCATTAAAGTGGACGGAGATCCCTCTTTATCTGACTCGGATACGACGCAATATCTTGGCGCACCTTTGGGGCGTGTTATTGCCTTTGAGACAGCACATACCTTTAAAGACACAGGTCTTTCAGTTGGTGGAACCGTTGATGCCGCCTTGAAAAACAAAGATACGACCAAAGGAGGCGGAAATCCTCAAGACAGTTATGCCACCTTTGGACTCTATGCAGAATATAAACCGGAAGATTTTGAATTTCTGACCCTGCGTTTGGAAGGTAATAACATTAACGATGCATCCTATGCGGATCGCGCGTCCTATGGTCAGGAATTTTCCAACGTTGAGCCTGCATTAGAAGCAGGTCGGTCCTTCTTATTCTCTGTTCGAGCAGATTTTTAATTTAAATAATGAGCAGGAATGGTTCGGATACTGAAAGGTTCCGGGCCATTCTTAGTTCGAGGTCAAACTTATGAAACTCTTTATTACGATCCTTTTGTCTGTGTTTGTTGTCCAACAGGCTAGTGCGTCTTCTCTTGAAGTTATTGATTTAGCTGGGCGTAAAGTTTCTATTGAAGCTCCCGTCTCAAAATTTGTTGTCAGTGAAGGGCGGTATTTAACGGCACTTTCTATCTTGAGGCCGGAAAACCCGGTGCAGGGTGTTGTGGGTATGATGACAACACTGGGCTGGACCCACCCGGGACTGGATAAAAAGTTAAAAGCGAAATTTCCAGAGACAAAGGAAATACCAATATTTGGAAGCCGCAGTGCAGATAGTGTCTCTGTTGAAAAGATCATTGATCTGAAGCCTGAAGTCGCGATTTTTGGGCTAAGTGATCATGGCCCCAATGCTAAAAATCATGAGTTAATGAAACAGTTGGATGCTGCGGGGATTACCGTTGTTTTTATTGACTTCCGTCTTGATCCCCTGAATAACACAATTCCGTCCCTTCGCCTGTTAGGTCAAATCCTTGGTGAAGAGGAAAAGGCCGAACGTTATATCAATCACTATGAAAAACGTTTGGCGATGGTGCGTGAGCGGCTGGATAATATTGAAAATCGCCCGACTGTTTTCTTGCAAGTTCACGCAGGGCGAAGAGCTTGTTGCTGGGGAATGGCTGATGGGATGCTCGGCCCGTTTGTCGAAGTTGCAGGCGGCAAGAATATAGCTGATGCTGTGGCCCCGGGGCCGACAGCTCTTCATACAAATGAATTTCTCTTGGATGAAAACCCTGATGTCTGGATAGGGACAGCTTCTGGTACCTTAGGGGAGTTTAAATTGGGAAACTTGCCTGTCGCCGTTGGGCCTGGAATGACAGCAGAGATGGCCGCACAAAGTTTATCGAGCTATCTGACTGCGGATGAGTTCCAGGCAATGGACGCAGTGCGTACGAGCCGTGCCCATAGCTTTTGGCATAACTTTTATAACTCTCCGTTCAATATTGTTGTTCTGGAGGCTTTTGCAAAATGGATACACCCTGATCGCTTTCAAGATGTTGATCCTCAACAAAGCTTGATTGATATCTACGACCAATTTATGCCGTTCGGCGTTGATGGCGCATATTTTACGACCTATCGGCATGATGCAAACTAGTACTCTCGCGATTGAATTTTCACGACTGACCCGACGACGGGTCTTCATATTGTCGGGGCTGTTAGGCGCACTTGTTCTCAGTCTTTGGCTGGATATTCTTGCCGGACCGTCTGGCTTGAGTGCCGGACAGGTTATCGATGGCTTGATAAACCCTCAAAGCCTTGAGTTACGGTACAAGATCATTTTATGGGATGTACGATTACCAGATGCCTTGATTGCCATTGTGGTTGGTGCTGCACTAGGGCTTTCGGGGATAGAAACTCAAACGGTGCTGGATAATCCTTTGGCCAGCCCTTTTACGCTTGGTGTTTCTTCTGCGGCTGTTTTGGGTGCCAGTGTTGCTATTGTTCTGTTACCGTCAGTTCCTTTTGTTCCACCAGCGTTCATATTACCTGTGTTGGCTCTTCTAGGTGCATTGAGCTCGTCGTGTCTGATTCTGATTGTTGTTCGACTATCTGGAGGTGCACGTGAAACGGTTATTTTGTTCGGTATTGCTTTGGTGTTTTTATGCAATGCGATTGCTTCGGGTTTTCACTTGATCGCGGATGCTGATGCATTGCAACAGGTTGTGTTCTGGACAATTGGAAACCTTACCAAAGCCGGATGGCTTGAAGTTACTATTGTGACCTGCTGCTTCCTTGCCATATTTCCCTTTAGTATAAAGCATGTCTGGCTATTGACCTTGTTGCGAGGTGGGGAAGCGCACGCCAGAAGTACAGGTGTTGATGTCTCAAGACTTAGAACATGGGTGATTATCCGGTCTTCGATTCTGGCTGCCTTTGCCGTGTGTTTTGTCGGAACAATTGGTTTTATCGGCTTGGTCGGTCCACATATCGCGCGCCTTTTACTTGGTGAAGATCACCGGATGTTGGTTCCTGGTGCCGTTTTATGCAGTGCTCTGATCCTTTCTATTGCTTCTGGATTATCGAAAACACTGATTCCAGGTGTCATTATTCCTGTGGGGATTTTAACGGCTGTTGTTGGTGTTCCTCTATTCTTGTTTTTGCTGATACAAAGGCGAGGCAGGTCATCATGAGATTAAGTGTTAAAAATCTATCGGCATTTTACGGTAAAAAACAGATTCTGCATGACATAACATTCCCCGATGTGGATGGAGGAATGGTTGTTGGCCTGCTGGGACCAAATGCTTCTGGCAAATCAACCCTTATGAAATGCCTTTCCGGTGAGAAGAAATCAAAAGGTAATATCATTTTTGATGATGATAATTTGCAAGAGGTTGGGAGTAAAAAATGGCATGAAAAAGTTGCGACGATGCCTCAAACGCCACCAGCACCAACCGCCTTGACGCCAACAGAGTTAATGTGGAGTACAGCGCGCGCCCTTGCATTGCCTTATAGTGACAAAGAACTTTCCAGAAAAATCGAAAGCATTTTTAATGACCTGGGTTTAAGCGATTTTCAGCTAGATGCCTTACATACCTTATCCGGTGGAAAGCGTCAGCTGATAGGATTGGCGTTGGCTTTTATCCGTGATCCCGAGCTGTTGTTACTTGATGAACCTACGTCTGCGTTGGATTTACGTTGGCGAATGATCGTATTAGAGCTTGTCAAAAACAAAGTTCAGCAAGATGGTCGTGTATCAATTGCGGCTTTACATGACTTGGATTTAGCTGCTCGCTATTGCGATCTTTTAGTGTTGATGAAAAATGGGAAAGTTATTGCAAGTGGTCCATCGGAAGAAGTTTTAATTCCAGAGAATCTTGCTCGTGTTTATCACGTTGAAACTGAAATTGATTTATCAAAGCCCGGATATCCCCGTATTGATGTAGTTGGTGCGATATGAAGAATTTACCATTATTTTAGATATGTAACCTTTTATATTTAAAGCTGTGCTGAATAAGAAAACATTCAAAGTTATAAGGCACGAGCAAGGATAAGTGACTTGTCGTGCCTTATGATTGTTTGTAGCGTCTTTATACTTGCCCTATAGCAGCATGATCGCCTTTGATCTTCATTATTTCATGTTAAACACGACCGGAATACGCCGGCTCATCTGAGCGGCAGTGATGCTTGCAGGAAAAGGCGGGAACGGGGCAGATTTATTAATCATTTTGATTGCGGCTTTGTCTAGTAATGGAAAGCCTGAACTTTCAAGGATCTTGTAACTCTCGACTTTACCAGATGAAAAGAGCGTTAATTGTATCATGATTTCACCTTGCATTTGGCGTCTTTTTGCTTTGCGAGGATAACGCTTATTACGTGCAAGATGAATTTGTACAGCTTTCCAGTAATCGCCCGTTGCTTTTTGTCCTGCGCCACGATTGTTTGCTGTTTGATTGGTGTTGCCTGTGTTCTTGCTTTTATTCGGGTTAATGCCTTGTTGTCCGCTAGAATTATTGTCTTCGCTTTGGGCGCCGATATTGGTGGCGTCGATAGTTTCTTTACTTTTTCCCGTATTTGCTTTTTGGGTAGGAACAGGGATGTTTGTTACTTTTGGGAGAGGTTTTGAAATACTCTTTTTTTCAACAATTTTAACTGATTTTTGAACAGGCGGCTTAGGCTTTGCTTTAGGTTTTTGAACCGTTTCAATACTAGGAGCTGGTTGTACTATTGGCTCAGTGATCTCAGCAGGTTCAATGATTTCAGGTTGATCAATCTCTTGTTCGGGAATTATTTCTGGCTCAGGTATGATGACTGGTTCTGTCAGTTCCTGTGGCTCTTGTTCAGGCTGCGATATGATGGGGGATGGTTCAACAATTTCCGCTTCTTTAGTAACTTCAGGTTTTACTTCTTCTAGCTCTATCTCTTTTGGTAATTCTTGAATTTCTGGTGTGGTACGCGCTTCTGATTGATTTGTTGCTTCTGGGGTGTCTAGTTCTGAACTATTTTCTCCAAATGCTGAAGCTTCTGCGCTGGGGGCAGATGAAAGAGAAACAACAATACTGCCACCTTCGTTACCATCTTCAAAACCTGCGTGCTGTTTATGGCTCAGGATTAAGACGATCATAAGAATAATGCAAAGTGTTAGCAGGCCCAAAAGTGTGAGAAGCTTTTCTAAAAAGCCATTTCGTATAGTTAGCTCCACGATTGTACCTTTGCTTTAACGTACTGTTGCCAGTGCAACTTGTTTGATCTTCATCTCTTTCAAGAGCGAAAGAATCTTCACAACAGTCGTTGTATTCGTAGATTGGTCAGAGCGGATTGTAATGGGGTGGTTTGATAAAACGTCAGAACTTGTTTCAGACCGGGGCGTTCTGAGGTGTTCGTGTATAGATCTTTCAAACAGCTTTAGCGTAACCTCCTGCTCTTCGATCATAATGCGTCCATCAGCAGCAACGTGAATGACTAATGGTGTTTGCTGTTGTGCCGCGTCAACCTGTGCTTGTAATGGGGTTATGTTGTAGGGGAGGGTTTTCTGTAATGACCCGGCAATCATGAAGAATATAAGCAAAAGAAAGACAACATTAATCATGGGCAATGTGCTTTCTGTTAATTCTGATGAGCTATCGTCTTGCCTGATTTTCATGACTTTTGTTGATCCTGGAGAGTTAAGTCAATCAATCCAAATGCTTTTAATTCCTGAAGAAAATCTAGTGTATTTTGCATCCTTACACCGTCTTCAACCGCAATATAAACTTTGATGGTCTCCAGAGTAGTAGTTTTGGACATCAAAACTTTTTTAAGACCGCCTCGATCAATTTTTTTGCTCCCAAGTTTGATTGTTCCATCTCGTGAGAGGGATAACCGTATTGTTTCTTTCGGTGATTGTGATGAGGGTGATGAACTTGGTTTGGCGGCTTGTCCTTGAATAGGAAGTTCGCGCCAATCCAGAAAGCTTGAGGCGAGCATAAAAAAGATTAAGAGAATAAAAACAACATCAATCAACGGTGTCAGGCTGATCGTGGGTAATTTATCCGTACTTTCACCAGATAAGCGCATGATCGTTATTCGGCCGCAAAGTTAACTGCATCATTCATGGAACGTGCTTTGAGGGTGTGAATATGTAATCCGGTGAGAACCGCGGTTCCTGTTTCTTCCAATCTGCGGGTCGTTTTTTGAATGACACTGTTCAGCCAGATTTGTGCTGCCGTTGCTGGAATAGCAACAACAAGCCCGATTGCTGTGGTTAGAAGGGCGAGCCAAATACCCCCTGAGAGAATAGAGGGGTCAACTTGGTTACCTGCGGCTTCCATCTGCCGGAAGGCATCAATCATACCAAGAACGGTTCCGAGTAATCCCATCAAAGGGCTAAGTGCTGCAACAGCGCCAATATAACGAATACCGGATTTCAGACGCTCCAACACACCGAGTGAAAGTTGCTCCATTTCTATTTCAAGGTTTTTGTCATCAAGGCCAATTGTACGGGCACGATCTACACCCAGTGTGACAAGTTGAACAGCAGGGTGTCGTAAACTGTCTAACATATGAACAGCTTCTACGATTTCACCTTGTCGCAGCTTAACGCGTGCTTGTCTCAATACTTTTGTTTGCCAAAGACCAGAGCGCCAGAAGACAACTACCTTGTAAAAGATCACAACGGCTGCTGAAAGTGCCATGCCAGCTAGAACCCAGCCAACGGCGCCAGCTGCATCAATAACTTCTAGAAGAGACGTTAAAGCCTCTGTTTCTGTATCTTGAAGCATATTTTTCCAGTCCTTGCTTATCTTAAAAAAGGAATGCGACTCTAAATAATAGTGATACTCATTATCAGATAAAATTATTAAAGCAATGGAATTTCTTGTTTTCAGAGAATAGGGCGCAGTTTTGATATATTTATTTTTGTAAGGAAAATTATGTAATATATTGAAAAATAATATTTATATAAGGTTTGTATTGTTGCCTTGAAGTAACTCGGAGTTGAGATACAAAGTGCCGCGTAGTTAAAACTCAACCTGAGGGTGTTTGACATCTATGCGAAATGTTTTGTAATTGAAAGTCATTCGCAAAAATTATGTGTCGACGCTTCAGGTTAAAATTATGAGTTCTATTGCCCACCAACATGACCTGTTGCAGCTTTTTATGCTTCACCGTAAAGATCTGGTTGGCTACGCTAAGTCGATCGTCGGAGAGCGACATGTTGCAGAAGATGTGGTGCAAGATGCCTATTTTCGAGTAATTGGCGTCGAAAAGAGAAAACAGGGTACAATCCTGGAAGAACCGGTTGGGTATCTCTATCAAATTATACGAAACCTGTGTTTGGATACTTTGCGAAAAAAGACGCGTGAAAATTCTTATATGCAGGAAGAAGATTTATCATTGATCTCCTCTGATGTCGGGCAGATTTCCCCTGAACAACACGCAGGCGCACGCCAGGAGCTGATTGTTTTGCGTGCCGCGCTAAACGAACTTCCAGAGAGAACAAGACTTGCTTTTGAACTTCACCGTTTTTCAGGCTTGAAGCTGGTCGATATAGCTGACCGACTTGATGTTTCATTGGGGACGGCTCATGCCATGGTTTCAAGTGCCTTGGAGCATTGTAAAACAAGCTTAAAAAGACAAACTGAATAAGGGACTTTACGGTAAAATTGAAAAAACAACGTGCTACAGCGTTGTATCTATAAGGCAAAATCGCCAAGCAAACCAAGTGAGAGCATGACAAACGAATTACTGATCCCCAAAAGAGCCAGCGAATGGATTGTGTTACTTAATGATGATCCCGAGAACTTGACTTTACAGCAGGATTTTCAGCTGTGGCTCGAAAGTGATGTTAAACATCAAGAGGACTGGGAAGTGGTTTCACGTACTTGGCATTTGCTGGGGCATGTTGGACCAGCTTTGAGTGTACCTTCTGTCAGGTCGCAGAAATCGCATAAAATTCCTGAACCGGACTTGTTTCTTGATCAGGGTGTGGCGGAAAAGAGTTCTTCGTTTTCTTCGGTCTATTTACCCTTATCCGCTAAATCATGTTTAACCCGCGGTGTCGTCCATGTCACTGCTTTCATGATACTGTTTTTGGTCATAGGGTTTTCGGGACCTAAATTTAAATACCTCGGGGCTGACTACGTAAACAGTAACTCTGAAGCCCTTGTCTTGAATCTGGATGATGGTAGCCGGATTACTCTTGCACCAGAAACTGCACTTGATGTGGTATTTTCAAGGAAAGAAAGAAAGGTGACAATTGTATCAGGTGCAGCTTTTTTTGAGGTGAGCAAAGATACGACACGACCTTTTGTCGTTAACAAGAAGAATATCCAGACAAAAGTCCTGGGGACTGCATTTCTTGTTGATGAGCAAGAAGCGGGAATTCGTGTTGCTGTTACTGAAGGGCTCGTTCAAGTCAATCATATGCACCGGGGTTCTGTTTCGGTTCAACTGAGACCCGGAGAGCGCATCGAATTTTTAGATACCGAGGGCTATAAGCTTTCCAAAAGCCCTGTCGGTGATATCGCATCATGGCGAGAGGGTTACTTGAAAGTCCGGGATCAATCTCTCAACTCTGTTGTTAGTCAAATCGATCGCTTTTTTAACGGGCATATTTTTATTCAAGATGCTGACATTCGCGAGAGACGTTTGACGGGTGTTTTCAAACTGTCACAGCCGCGTAAAAGTCTTCGTGGAATTGCCAGTTTACACGGGCTTGAAGTGACTGAAATTTCACCCTGGATTATTATTTTATCAAAAAAATAAAAAATAATTGAAAAACGTGCTTTCTCTGTCGTTGTTCGGATATAGAGGTTGAAAATGCGACTTGTTCGCATTTAGGGTTTCGGCTCTGGATCTCAGCGAATAAAATTAGTGGAGACCGCTCGATGAGTGAGGTTCAAGAAATGCGCAAGGCTAAAGTCTTGCGTCGTTACGTAATGATGATGACAACGGCTTTGGCAACATCATTGATTACAATCAATAGCGGTTTTGCACAAACTGCCGATCATAAATCCGCTGATGAGACAGCACAGGTACAGCAACAAAATTTACGCTTTCAAATCGCGCCACAATCGTTGGCAGATTCAGTGTTGCTCTTTGGTCAACAAGCCAATGTTCAAATTTTGGCAGATGGTACGACATTGGAAAATTTAAGAACTTCTGGTGTGCATGGGGTTATGTCTCTTGAACGCGGACTTACTGTGTTGTTGGATGGAACGGGGCTGAACTACATTGTTGCTGATGATGGAACAGTAACAATCGGGCAATTTGACCTAGAGGCGAATCAAGAAAACAGCCGTTTGGCGCCGATTGTGATCGAAGCTGAAAGTGATGATACTCTTGTTCAGGATGGCTATGTTCCGCTGGTCAGTCAGATCGGTACTAAAAAAGATACGCCGCTGATTGAAGTGCCCCAGAATATTTCGGTTGTAACTGAACGGCAACTGGATGACCGAGCACCCAAAACCTTGAACGAGGCGCTTGCCTATACTCCGGGTATTGTAACCAGTGCCTTTGGATTTGATACTCGTTATGATTCATTCACCATTCGTGGTTTTGACGGGGTATACAACGGTGTATTTCGGGATGGTTTGCGCCAGTTCAGCGGGTCTTCGGCTGTGTATCGTGCTGAACCCTATGGTGTAGAAGGGGTTGAAATACTTAAAGGACCATCATCAACGCTTTATGGGGCCAGTTCATCCGGTGGTTTTGCCAACATTGTAACAAAACGTCCAACCAAAGATCGTTTGCGTGAGGTTGAATTCATTCTTGGTAATAATGAGCGTTTCCAAGGGAACTTTGATTTCTCTGATGCTATTGATGAAGACGAAACCCTCAAATACCGCCTGACTGGTGTTCTCAGGGACAGTGAGACGGACTTGCCGGGGTATAACGACAACCGTACCTATATTGCGCCGGTTATTGAATGGAAGCCTACAGAAGATACAAAGTTAACTGTTCTGACTGAATATATGGACTCCCAAACCGGGGGGACTGCTTTCTTTTTCAATGATGCTAATGGCATAACAGATCTTTATAGCGGTCATGAAGACTGGAACGATTTTGATCATGAACAGTATCGACTGGGCTACGAGTTCGAACATCGTTTCAACGATACTTTCACCTTCCGTCAAAATACTCGCTATGCGGATGTTGATATCAACCTGGAATATGCCTTTCGGCAGGGCGCTGATGGATCTATCCAGAATGCCGGACTGGCCGTGGAAGAGCAGAAAACATTTGTTATCGATAATCACTTGATAACATCTGTGGAAACCGGTGCTGTAAAGCATACAGTGGTTAGTGGGTTTGACTATGGCACGAATGAGTACGATCAACGCCAAGGCTTTGGTGCAATAGGCGGTGCTATCACAATGAACCCTGCACTTGATGTCGAACAAGAACAGGATCAAATCGGCGTTTATGTGCATGATTCTTTGGCTTGGGAAAAATGGCGTTTGAATGCAGGTGTTCGCTATGATTTCCTTGATGCGGAAACCAAAAACAACACTGGTACAATCAAACAGGACGAAGAAGAGTTGTCTTGGCAATTGGGATTGTCTTATGTCACCGATTTCGGTCTGGTGCCTTTTGCGAACTATTCGACATCCTTTACACCAAATGTAGGTAATCTGGTGAATGGTACTCCGGCGGCACCGACTGTTGGGGAACAGATGGAAGCAGGCTTAAAGTATGAATTTCTGAATGAAAATGCAGTCATTCAAGCTTCAGTCTTTCAGATTGATCAAGAAGACGGTGTTGTCTTTGATTCATCATCGGGTATTAATGTTCAAGTTCAGCAAGATATGCGCTCGCGGGGTTTTGAGCTGGAAGCCGTAGCGACCTTAATGGAAGGCCTTAGTCTTAATGCGGCCTATGCTTATACCGATGTTGAAATTAAAGCTGGCCCAACCGGGACCATAGGGAAACAGGTTTCAGGTATTCCTCTCCACACTGTCTCGACTTATGTGGACTATCAATTTCAAAACAGTACTTTCCGGGGACTGGGTATCTCTGGTGGGGTGCGTTATTTTGGTGAAAGCGAAGGGAACGATACAAACACCATTGAAAACAGTGAACGATATTTCTTTGATGCGGCCCTGCGTTATGACCTTGGGGAAATAAGTCATAAGCTTGAAGGGGCAGAGTTTAAGATTAACGCCAATAATCTTTTTGATAAAGACGGGCAAATCTGTGCCTCTGGAAGTTGTTATAAGGACGAGGGGCGAACTGTCCAGGCCAGCCTTCGTTATCGTTTCTGATGACATTGCATCAAACTGTCCTTTCTACAGAAAGACAGCCTGTTCTAACCAGTCGTGAGCTATCGTTCACGGCTGGTTCGGCGTCTATTCTCAAACCCGTTAGTCTCGACCTGCAGACTGGTGTTGTGTGTGGGCTTTTGGGGCATAATGGTTCTGGTAAATCAACGCTGGTTAAGCTTCTTGCACGTCAGATGGTACCAACCACTGGTACTTTACAGCTAAAGGATGTTGACTTCAGTTTATGGAAGCAAAAAGACTTTGCGCGTCATATTGCCTATCTGCCGCAGCATATGCCACCAGCACAAGGTCTCTTGGTTGAAGAACTCGTTTCTCATGGCCGCTATCCCTGGCACGGCGCATTTCGACGTTTTACTGATCTGGATCGACAAAAAGTTGATGAAGCTTTGAGGTTGACCAACACGGCTGTTTTACGTGATCGACAAGTCGATAATTTATCAGGTGGTGAGCGTCAGCGTGTCTGGATCGCAATGTTGATTGCCCAGGATGCAAAATGTCTGTTGCTCGATGAACCTATTTCAGCACTTGATGTATCCCATCAAGTAGAAGTTCTAAGCTTGATCCGCGATCTTGCTCACACAAAAAAGATTTCTGTTCTTATGGTGTTGCACGACATCAATATGGCGGGCCGTTTTTGTGATCGTCTTTTTGCATTACGTGATGGCGAGTTGATTGCGGATGGAACACCAAAGCATATTTTACAACGGGAAACGCTCGCAAATATTTTTGGCGTGGAAATGGGGGTTTTACCGCACCCTGAGGGTGAAGGGTTAATAACCTATGTTGCCTGATCATCAGATGCTGTTTGCCGAAAGCGGAACGAAATCACATCTGAGCCGACGAGGATTTCTGGGGCTGGGCGCGATGGGAGTGACTGCATCGCTCTTATCTTCTTTTACTACTGCTCATGCTGAGAAAGGAGAGAAAACGCCTCGTCGTATTGTGTGTCTTGATTATGGTTCGGCTACGACCCTTATAGAACTCGGCTTGCCGCCTGTTGGGGTGATTGCAGCGCAACGTTGGAACTATTGGGTTCGAGAGCCAAAGCTCCCAAATTCTGTTGCTGATATCGGTCAGGATCTGGTGATTAATTTGGAAGCTGTATCACGGTTGAAACCTGATCTTATTCTTATGACACCCTACACAACCAGTCATCAGCCTGTGTTGGAAAAAATTGCACCGATTGAAGTCATTCCTCTCTTTGATGGACAAAGTCAGCCTTTACCAGCTTCTCGTGAGATTACCAAAAATCTTGGTGTTTTACTTGGAATGGAAACGGAAGCGGAAAATTATCTCAAATCCTTTGAGACAAAACTGGTTGCTGCACGAGATTTAATAGCAAAAAGAAATTATCCCTCACTGACATTACTGAACTTTATGGATGCCCGCCATGCCCGTGTTTATGGTGCCAATAGCCTCTATCAAAATGTGATGGACGAAGTCGGTTTGATTAATGCATGGAGGGGTGAAACCAACTATTGGGGATTTCAGACAGTCGGGTTGGAACGCTTGGCTTCTGAAGCTACAGAGAATACTGAACTGGTCGTTTTTGAACCTTTGATGGATGACATTAAGCCGACATTGGAAAGAAGTCCGCTGTGGAAATATTTGCCTTCTGTACAGAATGACCGTTTTGTCATGTTACCGCCTGTAATGATGTTCGGCATGTTGCCATCTGCAGAGCGTTTTCTCTCTTTAATACTGTCACACCTGGAAAGTCATTATTCATGAGCGAAACCCAGCGCAATTATAACCCGGTTCTGTTCTTTATAATTACGGGCGTTGCTCTGCTTTTGTCCTGGTTGTTAATGGGACAGGATTTACAGGATATTCTGACTAATGGAGGCAATAAGGGGGAATACAACGTTCAGCAAATGTTGTTTCTTTTTTCTGCTTTACCCCGCTTGAGTGTCGCGATCCTCTCTGGACTGGCTCTTGGTTTTTCGGGTGCAATATTGCAACTGGCGCTGCGTAATCCATTGGCATCTCCAACAACGATGGGGGTATCTGCAGGGGCTTATTTAGCATTGGTCATTGCCGGATTGTTCTTCCCGGCGACGCTTGTTTATGGGCGCGAAGTTATTGCTCTCGTAGGGGCTGGCGTTGCGGCTGCTCTCGTATTTGGCCTTATGGCGCGCCGGGATTTTTCTCCCATTTCACTGGTTCTGACTGGGCTGATCGTTAGCCTCTATTTCGGTGCATTGGCCTCTTTGCTGGTGTTGCTGAATGACAGATATCTTGCCAGTTTGTTTATTTGGGGCGCAGGATCACTATCTCAGCAAAGTTGGGATGTCGCGAATGTACTTTGGCCCCAACTTCTGGTGTTGTTTGGCTTGTCCATGATTATGGTACGGCCTTTTTCTCTTTTGGTTCTGGGCGATGGTAGCGCGTCATCACTGGGTGTTTCACCGGGAATGATCAGGTTTTTTGCCGTGTCAATTGCTATTGCGATGGCTGCTTTTGTCACTAGCGCTGTTGGGGTTATTGGTTTCATCGGACTGGTTGCCCCAATGATTGCTAGGCTTTGCGGGGCGCGCAAAGTCTTGTCCCAGTTAATATGGAGTGCGTTGATTGGTGCGGCTTTATTGTGGATGACGGATGCTGTTATTCAGATTTTAGCAGGTCGTCTACGCGAATTTGTGCCCACAGGTGCTGTGACCGCGCTTTTAGGATCTCCGCTTTTATTATTCCTGATCCCCAGAATGAAGTTTGAAACGGTGGTGCAAACAAACGAGGCACCGCTAGTTTGGCGGCAAACAGCGGGACTAAAGGTACTTTTTGTTATGTTGGCGATCTCAATTTGTATTGTGATCGTGGCTGTCACCTTTGGACGGGATACAGATTTCGGATGGGCTTTCGATCTGTCGGGGAGCTGGAAAGATGTTTATCAGTGGCGTGTGCCACGTGTTATTGCAGCGTTTGGCGCTGGTATTATGTTGGCCTTGGCCGGGATGATTCTCCAGCGTTTGACGGGGAACATTATGGCAAGCCCGGAAGTCCTGGGGATTAATGCCGGGGCGATGATGGGCATTGGTGTATGTATCTATCTTGTTGTTGGCGTCGGCCCGGAAACCTTGGCAATAGGTGCTCTTTTGGGGGCAAGTATTGTCCTTGCAGCGTTGTTTGCTTTTGGAAAAAAGAGCGGGTTTCAGCCAGAACGCATGATTTTGATTGGTGTTGCTCTGGGGGCTTTAATCGACGCTTTGATCGGTGCTTTGGCTGCCACAGGGGATCTGCGCTCGGTTCATTTGCTTCGCATTATGGCGGGATCTACCTATGGAGTTAGTCTGGAAGCAGCCTGTGGGGCTTTCTTGCTTGGATGCACTCTTATGCTGCCTCTTTTGTTCGGGGCACGCGCGTTGGATGTCTTAAATTTTGGCGAGAAGGTATCTCTTTCACTTGGTGTTAACGTGCGGAGATCCCGCTTTGTCCTTTTTGCGATGGCATCCTGTTTAACAGCCGGGGCGACCGTTCTTGTCGGCCCCCTCAGTTTTGTGGGGTTAATGGCGCCACATATCGCTAGAGCACTCGGGCTGCATCAAGCTCGTTTGCAGATGGCTGTTGCTTGCTTGGCGGGGGGATCTTTGATGGTGGTTGCCGATTGGATTGGTCGTGTCAGTGACTATCCCTATGAAATGCCTGCCGGATTACTTTCGGCGCTTGTCGGAACACCTTTGTTATTGATTTTGATGAGTCGTCAGAATGCCTTTGCTCGAAGCAGTAATGCATAACGTATATTTCACTTAATTTTAAACTCTAAATTATAAAAGGCGATCCATGTTTCAGTCTTCCCTAAGCCTTCCTTTTCATAATGCAGATCAACATCTTGAAGCACAGGTTCGGCATATTGAACAACACGAACTAGAGGCAGAGAAACATGACGATAATAGTTTCTCCATAAGAAGCGAATATGGCTTGCTGAGGCTTTCAGCAACTCAAGATCAAATGAACTTGATTATCGAGACCGAAAGAGACGACGGGCTTGATGTTATGCGTGATTTTGTTGCTGATTACCTTGTGGGGCACATGCCTAGCCTTAAACTATCGGATCTTGTCTGGAGTGGTCATAACATTGTCGAGGGAACGCCGGCTAACTTTCGAACAGTGGCTGTTGTTAAAAGGACAATTTTAAATGAGGGAATGTTACGCTTGACCTTAGCGGGGAATGACCTCAGCCTTTTTGAGGAAGGTGGCCTGCATTTTCGACTTTTGCTTCCTAAAAACCCAAATAGAACACCTGTATGGCCCATTCGCCTTACATCGGGAAAGGTACAATTTCCCGAAGGAGATGATGAACTGTATAACCGCGTTTATACCGCGCGTTATGTCAGAACTGAGTTGGGAGAACTGGATTTTGATCTGGTGCGCCACAAAGGTGGTGTTGCTGCCGACTGGGCTGAAAGCGTTGCAGAAGGAGCTATTGTTGGCATTATGGGGCCAGGTGGGGGTGGTTATATTAATAATGGCTGGTTGTTAATGGGGGGCGATGAAACTGCTCTGCCGGCTATTTCCCGTATTCTGGAGCAATGTTCATCGGACGTAAAGGGACAGGTTTATCTGTCCGTCAGAAAGTCTGATTATCAGGCTGATCTTCAAAAACCTGATGGTATAGAGGTTTTTTGGTTACCGGATAATGACAGCAATCAGCTTGCGTCTTCAATTATTGAAACTGTTTTACCGGATAATGAAGACATATATGTCTGGTTTGGCGGTGAACAAAAAGATGCTCGGGCAATACGCAAAGTATTGAAATCTGACTGGAAATTAAAGCCTGATCAATTCTATTGTGCAGCTTATTGGCAAAACGATATAAGAAGTGAAGCCGAATAAAAGCATTCTCGGTGCTTGCGTTTGTGGGTACTTTTTAAAATCACAATAAGTTGGAATATACAACCTCTATATACGCATTTTAAAGACTACACCATAAATCGTATTCCATTGTAATAGCTGTGTTTTTTGAATTGTTATATAAATTTATAAATATTTAATTAAAGATAGTTAAGTGGATCTTACTGTTTTGTAAGACTAGCAGGTGAAATAGGGCCATACTTGGTCTCTACTTTTTTTTGGGGAGTAGTTAAACCAAAATTCTTCCGTACGCGTTTGAATAACTCGAACTCCTTCTGGCATGTTTTGTGTTGGTATTTTTCCCTCTGCACAGGCTATTGACATGAATTTATCTAACCCGTCGTCATCCAGCCACGAGTCGCAGTAAATGATATTTTCTTTCACCGCGATTGTTTTCTTGCTTTTGGTTTCCAGAAAAATCGGGACACTTCTTTCCAAGCTTTCAGTGTAGGCAATCACAGATCCGCCATTGGATAATTCCAGAGGAGAATCTGGTCTTAAGCTTTCCACGTAAGATACTTTAACATCAATGTTTGGGAGTGAGGGAGGCAAAGGGGGCGTGATGTTAAAATCTTTATCACGGGCTCCTGTCCTCGGACCATAAATGATAAGAGAGTTTAGCTGCCCAAGTTCTTTTTTAAGTGATGAAGGGGTGAATTCCTTGGGGCACTCTTTGGCCATAAATAGTATTTGATGCCAATCAGATTAGTCCTTGATGGACGAATCAAAAGTGGCCCAGCCGAGTACTATAACTTTCGCTGTCTTTTAATCCGTTATTTTTAAAGGCCATCTGACGGTGGCAGAAATATGTTTCGCAAATAGATATCCGCACTGTATTGAGAGGTAATAGGAAGCAACCACGTGTTTTGATTTTGCTACATCTGATAGTCGATTCGGCTCAGGATCTTCTAGTCATGCTTAATCCTTTTACGGTGTGGAAAGTTCAACGTTCAACCCAACTCAAACATCGAGAAATTCCACTAATAAAATGATAATCTATTGAAGAATATCCCTGAGTGGATTTTTTGCAACAGGGCCCTTCTTTTATTTCAGCGAAAAATCGTGTTCACAACGTGAATCATTCTTGCGATTTGAGAGAAAGTACGTTAGAAGTTGGCTGTTCTCGACTCGGGCAATAAATATGGAAACTTCTCCATGGCTAACTCAAAGGGAATTCAAGGTGGTGTAAAGCTAACAGACCAAGCAACGCTTGGGCTGCTTTCTGAGCTTGAAGGTAATGAACATGTAACCCAACGTAGCCTTTCTGTTCGCGTTGGTGTCGCGCTAGGCCTTACTAACAGCTTGATAAAGCGCTGTGTTCGCAAAGGTTTGATCAAGGTTGCTCAGGCGTCGGCGAAACGTTATTCATATTATGTTACGCCCAAGGGATTTCGTGAGAAAAGTCGTTTGGTTGCTGAGTATCTCTCAACATCTTTGTTATTTTACCGTGAGGCTAAGGATCAATACGGAGGCTTATTCGCTTCCCTGAAGGCGTGTGGCATTGAGAGTGTTGTTTTATGCGGGGCAGATGAACTGACGGAAATAGCCATTCTGGCCGCCCATGAACAGAATGTCGAAATTCAGTTTACTGTGCATCAAGGCAGTAATTATGAACAATGTTGTGGTTATCCGGTCTACAACAACCTTGAGATATTGCTTGATGAAAGAGTCGAAGCGATCATCATTACCAGTATTGAAAACCCGCAGGATGTTTATGACCGCCTGCTAGATTTATTGCCCAAATCAATTATCCATGATGTTCCCTTATTGCATATATCTCACAGCAAATTAACGGAGCTGGATAATGGATAGTGGGGGGAAATGGTATGTTGTTCGCACTCAAACGTTGGCCGAAAGCCGTGCAACGGCGCATTTGAATAATCAGGGGTTTGAAGTGTACCTACCGCGCTACTGCAAGCAACGCCGTCATGCCCGTAAGGTTGATACTGTTCTACGGCCGTTGTTTCCCGGATATATATTTGTAAAGATTGATACGCAAACCCAACAATGGCGCTCCATCAACGGAACCGTTGGGGTGATCTCCATTGTTCAGTTTGGTATGGAGTTGCTGTCGATTGATGAAGCGATAATCGCTAACCTTCGCAAACGCGAAGATGAAACAGGGGGGGTCAGCTTAGTCATAAGTGGCTTGAAAAAAGGCGACAAAATACGGGTCAATGAGGGGCCGTTCGAAGACTATACAGGGCTACTGGAAGAAACCGACGACAAGAATAGGGCGATACTGCTTCTTGATTTAATGGGCCGGAAGGTGCGCGTGACCGCACCGTTGGAAAATTTGACTGCCGCGTAAATTTTTTTACGGTGTCTTTAAAATTAGCGCACGGAGGTGTTTTCACCCTGTGTGCGGTAGCTTGTCTGCAGTAAATCAAATTTTTTAAATCTACTATCCATGCCTAGAGTCGTGACGAGACCATGCTTCAGTATATCGAGTAACATACTCACAATTCTACCGGCATCAACCGATAGTGGTTTAATCCCCCTGCCAACAGGATTATAGATAGCCATAATGGTTGTTGCTCTATAAGGACACTGGAAGCATGAAAAAGATCAATGAGTTTTTGCCCCACGGCTTTATTTTAAAAGCCCTGCTAACCATAACCGCCATGAACATTTCCTTTGCCATACCGTCAGCCCTTGGAGCCATGGGAACGTTTCATCTGGCCAAGACCTAGACTTTGGTATCAGCCAGCATCACGCAGGAAGCCACTTTAGCCTTACGCTGATCTTCAAAGGTTTGAAGATCAGCGTAAGGCAGAAACCTTCACTGTCAGTCTAAATTTAGTGAAAGTATTTTTTTAATGACAATAGTAAACATAACCATGCTGGTTAGCTTTGCATTTTTCTTAGGGGCTGGGCAAATCCTTCTCAAGAAGGGGGTTTATCTCGCCCAATCTAATGCACAGGCACAATCTGTTTCGTCAGGAATTTTTCACTTTGGGCTTCAACTGATACAGACGTGGCAGTTCTGGGGAGCCATTTTATTATGTGGTTCTCTCGTTTTGCTTTGGGCATGGATGTTGACCATTATTCCTTTATCCAAGGCGTACCCATTTGTTGTTTTGGCGTTTGTTTTTGCAGCGATTATGGAACACTTTTTTTTCGGCACACCTGTAACTTTTAAATTCTTTATTGGTTGTGGGTTCATCGCTGCCGGGCTAATTTTTATTCTCCAGAGTTAAGTTTTAAAGGATTAACCATGCCAGTTTCCCTTGCTATAAATGGGGGCACCCCCGTCCGTGAAACAATGCTTCGGTATGGCGCGCAGAGCATAGATGCTGATGATTGGAAAGCTGTAGAGAATGTTTTGCGCAGTGATTGGTTAACGACAGGTCCGGCCGTCGCAGAATTTGAACAGGCATTATGCGACTTCACAGGTGCGAAGTATGCCGTGGCTGTCAACACTGGAACGGCTGCACTACATGCATCGTGTAGTATTACGCAAGTCTCTGAGGGTGATGAAGTTATTGTTCCGGCGATCTCTTTTGTGGCCAGCGCCAATTGTGCTGTTTATCAAGGTGCTAAGCCCGTGTTTGCCGACCTGGAGCGAGATACACTGAATATTGACTCGGTCGATGTTGCACGCAAGATTACGAATAAAACAAAAGCTATTGTGGTCGTCGATTTTGCGGGTCATCCATGTGATCATGATGCCCTGAATGATCTCTCGAAACATTATGGTATTCCGATTATTCATGACGCGGCGCATTCGCTCGGTGCCATGTATAAAGGCAAATCCATCGGGAAATTGTATAATTACACCAATCTGAGTTTTCATCCTGTTAAGCATATTACGACGGGTGAAGGCGGGGCCATTCTGACTAACGATGAGGAATTGGCAAAGAAACTCCGTTCCTTCCGCCACCATGGCATTGATCTGGACCTTCATTCCAGAGAAATCAGGAACTCTTGGGAGTATGATGTCACTTCGCTTGGATTTAACTATCGAATCCCAGACATTAATTGTGCCTTGGGAACCAGCCAGTTAAAAAAGCAATTCGGCTGGCTTGCTGCGCGCCGCTCAATTGCAGCGTCCTATAATGCTGCATTTTCAGAGCTACCCATGGTTGAAGCGCCGCAAGAGAGAGAAGGCTGTCAGTCGGCCTGGCATCTCTATGTAGTGCGACTGAACCTGAGAGCAATGTCCGTTTCGAAAGAAGAAATTTTCTCGGCACTTCGGGCTGAAAACATCGGTGTGAATGTTCACTATATTCCTATTCCCTGGTTGAGTTATTACAAAAAACTAGGGTATGAGCGAGGCCAATGGTCTGTTGCGGAAAGTGAGTATGAGCGTGTATTGAGCTTGCCAATGTACCCGACAATGACTGCGCAAGACGTTTCCGATACAGTTGAGGCGCTCTACAAGGTGTGGGCAGCTTATCGGCTGTAATGGTAGCACTAGGGAATTATGACAAACGTTCGTATTAATGACATTTCTGTTCGCATCGCCGGTCCAGATGACATGGCCGATATTTTAGTATGGCGGAACGATCCATATGTGCGTTCGATGTCTATTGATACAGGGATTATTGAGCCAGCGTCCCATCGTCATTGGTATAATAAATTGCTCCTCGATAGCAATCGATTGCTTCTTATCTACATGCTTGGTAGTTCCAAAGTTGGCATGATCCGATTTGATGCCGACATCTCACAAAATTGGGATATTAGCATAACCGTGGCTCCTGACTTTCGTGGAAGTGGGGTTGGGAGCAAGCTGCTCGGTCTGGGAATTGCATTTTTAAAAGAAACCAGATCAGTGAACCTGATTAATGCGCAGGTTAAGACAGGAAACGAGCCAAGTACAAAATTGTTTAGCAAATATGGTTTTATAGAGATATCCAGATCCAATGCCGTAATAAATTTAACGCTAGAACCGAGTTGAAATACAAAATGTCAAAAACATCTATAGGTAGTTATTTTACCAATTTTAAATCCCTCGCCAAGGGCGGCCTAGGTTATTTGGCCTATATCTCAATTATGCCCCCATCTCTTTCTGCCTTTATTCATAAAAAAAGAGGCGTGAAAATTGATGATTATAAAAGTGTTTATATTGCTGCTAATGTATTGATTGATACAAACTTTCCGGAAGAAATTACGATTGGTAACGATGTATACATAACGCGCGGGGCTAAAATTATTGCTCATACATCCTATACGCCGCCGGTTCAGAGAATCGTGAAAAGAGAATATACCCTTGGAAAAGTTATAATTGAAGACGGTGCCTATATTGGCGTTAATGCGGTTGTCTTGCCCTCTGTATGTATCGGTAAGTGCGTGATAATCGGTGCGGGCGCAGTCGTAACCAAAGATGTTCCAGCATATGCTATAGCCGTTGGTGTCCCTGCGCGGATCGTCGGCGATGTGCGTGAGTTAGATATTGATGCGGCATTAACGCCAGAAAGGCCCGCTGATACATGACAGACATTTCCTCCAAAATATTGATTATTGTTCCTTCTCATAATGAAGAAGCCAATTTACCTGGATTGCTGGATGAAATTTTTAAGACTGGAGCTGATGTCGTGGTGATCAACGATGCATCCTCCGATAATACCGAACAGGTGGCTCGCGATAAAGGAATTCAGGTACTATCCCTACCGGTCAATCTTGGCATTGGCGGCGGAGTTCAAACGGGTTTCATGTACGCCGTTCGCAATAATTACGATATTGCAGTACAACTTGATGGTGATGGCCAGCACGATCCATCCTTGTTGGCAAAAGTTACTGCACCTGTTATTAGCGGAGAAGTAGATTGCGTTATTGGTTCCAGGTATCTGCCATCCGATAAGGATGAAAACTATAAAACACCTGTTTTAAGGCGGTTGGGAATGCATTTTTCGACGGGCATTCTGAAGCTAGCCTCAGGGCTTGTCATACACGATACCACATCGGGCTATCGTGCCCTGAACAGGGGTGCTCTGGAGTACTTTGTGAAGTGTTATCCAACGGATCATCCCGAGGCTGAAGCCTTGTTAATGCTGCAGCAGGCTGGCTTCAGAATTAGGGAGGTCGGCATTAAAATGCGCACCAGAAATAATGGAGAATCCCTGTTTACATTCTGGAAAGCGGCCTTTTATCCATTGCGGGTGATCATAGGGTTTATAGGTGTTTTTTCACATCCTTGGCAGGGAAATAAAAAATGATCGATTTTTTCTCTGATGTACAAAATCTCGGGTTGAGTATGTTGACTGCATTGTTTGCTTTCACACTCTGGTTATTGCGTACCAACCGATTGGATGCACACATTACAGTCCGCTGGCTGTTTGTTGAGTTGATTGCAATTGCCTTGCTGGCAATGTGGAAATGGCTGCCTGTATTCGGCTATACATCAGGGTTAGCAGATAGGGAATTAATCCTGATTTTAGTCATCGGTGCATTTGTTTTTGCAGCAATTTTGATTTTGGATATCTTGGTTCTGCTATCCAAGCAGGCTCGGCAAATCAAGACGCTTGCGCAGGAACTCGCTTTGTTGCGTCAGCGAACGGATGTAGTCGAAGACTATAGGATGAGTAAATAGGATGCTGATCAGGAAAATTATAAAACAAGTTATTTTAATTTTATGGATTGGAGCTGTACTCGGCATATTTTGGGTTGTGCAGCCAGGTCCCGCATATCGACAACTGGCGGAACACATTCCATATGTTGCTAAACTGGGCGATGTGTTAAATCCTTTATTTTACCGAAAATATATTTACTGAAGCAATTCACTCTGAAATGGACTATCTATGCTACTTGACATGTTGATTTTGCTCGATGCCTTTTTCTATTGGGCTATTTATGTGGTTGCATGTCTTTTCTTGGGGGTGAGGCTTGTTAGCCTTTTGGGGTTGAAAGAAATCGCCATTACGCAGGTTTCAGCAGCCGGATATTTGGGCCTCTCTTTTGCCATGGGGCTACTCGCTTTAGGCAGCGTCTTCGAGGTTATAGCTGCGCTGGGTTTGTTTTCAAAAGGGCTTGTTGGCGGGTTAATACTGGTCGGTATGTTGTCTGGTGTTCCTATTGCCCTGCGTGCGATTCCGTTAATGAAAGAAAAGATGATCACGTTGTCTTCGCAGTGGTCTGATCAACCTTCCGCAATTCAGATTATTATCGCAGTAACTGTATTGTTAATTCTTATCCTTGCCTGTATCACTCTAAGCCCTCCCTCTTGGGATGCTATGGCATACTACCTCGCTCAACCGAAACTCATCGCCGCAACAGGGAGATTTACACTCCTGCCAGCATATGAAGATTTTTCGCAAATTGGGTTGGCGGGGGAGATGCATTTTGCGGTGTTCTATTTATTTAGTAGCGAGTTTGCGGCAAAGATGGTTGTTTGGGCGGCTATGCTAAGCAGCGTTGCTTTGCTTTGGGCAATTGGCTCTTTGGCTGGTTTGGGTCGTTTGGGGCAATGGGTTCTCATTGCTTTGTTGCTGACCTCTACAGTATTTACCAACATTGCCTGGGATGGCAAAAGCGACTTATTCGCGACAGCATGGGGGCTTGGCGCTGTCTATGCAGTGTTGTTGGTAGAAAAGTTTCCGAACAGAACATCATTTTCATTGTCGGGGCTGTTGGCGGGTGGTGCTATGGCAGGGAAACTTTCTTTCATCCTGACATTGATTCCACTGCTTGGGATTTTATTTATTTGGCGTGTTTGGCTGTGTGCCCCCCGCACAACAAGTTCTTTAGCGTTCGCGGCCCCTTTGATCCGTAAAATTCTTATCGCCAGTGGTTGGGCAATCATCGCCATATTGCCCTTGATCATCAAAAACGCAGCCGTTTATGATCAACCCTTTGCGCCGATCTATCTGTTTGGCAGCGAGAATTCCGGCTTGCTCAATCAAGGTTGGTTTACACCAGAAAACACCCGCTGGATTTTGATGACTTATCCGTTGGCATTGGTGTTTGGTCAGTATCCTATGCAGTACGGTAATCTATCGGCTTTATGGCTGGCCTTATTGCCGTTACTGTTTTTTGCTCCGCGACCTGTCAGTTTCATTCGTTCCCCACTGTTTGTTCTTAGTGTCGTATCGGTGCTTACAATATTGCTGTGGGCAATTTTGCGACCGGCTGCTTTTGCCCCCCGCTATTTCATCATTCCATTGCTGACCATCTTGCCTGCAGTAGCCTATAGCGCAGAAGTTTTTATTCGAACGACACAACTGCGGCTGCTCAAGGCTATCGTTTTGCTGGCTATAGCTTTCAGTGTTTTTAGTGCGAGCGTTCGCTTTGCGCCAGCCATGGAGCGGAGTATAAGTTACCTCAGGCAAACAGCCCACAAATCATGGGGAAACCCGATCTGGGCAATGACTGAATATGTCGCACGGGAAGGAAGGCCAGGGGAGCGAATTTTTCTAATGATGTATTATCGCTCCATGTTACGGAACGATCTATTGCAGTGCGTGTTAACACAACAAGAGAGCGTAACAATTCGCGAAGCAAACTCATCCCATGACATTTGGGAGAAAATGCACATGGCAGGGTCAAATTACCTAATTTTGGATAAACGGACACACGCAAGTGCATTTTCAACGGATCTGAATATTGCCGATACCCCGGAATGGCTTACCGTTGAAAAGAAGGCTTACCCGGGAGACAAGTTTGTTTTGTATATCCTAAAACCCAGTGAGGCCGCCCCGGAACCAAAATCCAAATGTATAGAAGGTCAAAACGGTGTTTGGACCTCAATAACAGAGTGAATCTAGACCTTGACTCTTCTGCGCTTTGGTATTTATACAAACGATATTTTCTTTGAAAACTTACAGAGAACTTCCCAATATGACTAAAAATTCAGACGTACCCTTGATAAAGATTATTGAGGCCCACCAACCATGGTGGCGGCTTAATCTTGCCGATGCGTATGATAAGCGTGAGATCTGTTATGTTTTTGCCTGGCGTAAAATCTCTACGCTCTATAAACAGAAAGCATTGGGCATCGTATGGGGTCTGATCGAACCTTTGGCACTGTTGATTATTATGACAGCCGTATTTGGATACGTCATGCGGTTACCCACCAATGGCTACCCTTATCCGGTCTATGCCTTTGCTGGACTGATGCCATGGCTTCTATTTAGCAAAGCAACGACTAGCGTCTCCAATTCTTTAATGGAAAATATGGCTGTAATATCAAAAGTTTACTTTCCTCGATTGATTATACCCGTCAGTAGCTTGGCAAAAGATATCTTCGATTCCGTCATGTCCATGGCCGTACTTTTATCTCTGGTTGTTTATTATGGCTTTCCGCTAAGCGCCAAATACCTACTGCTGCCTTTCTTTATGGGCATTCCTATTTTTGCGGCCCTAGGGATTGGGTTGTGGGTCTCGGCTCCGATGGTTCGGTTTCGCGACCTCCAACATGTTGTCGCCATTTGTCTGCAGGTTGGAATGTATGCGTCGCCTATTATCTATAGTGCGAAAATGGTCCCTGAAAATCTGTTACCCTATTATACCCTGAACCCGATGTCCTGGGCTATTGACGGTGTTCGATGGATCATGCTGGATCAACCACTTGAGTTCACAATTAGCTTTTATTTATCCATGGCACTGACCTTGGCTGTTTTCATAAGCGGCCTCTTCATTTTTTCCATTTTTGAAAAGTTATCCGTCGATGTCCAGTAACAGTTCCGATATTACCGTTTCCGTAGAAGGCCTGGGTAAAAAATATTGGCTTCCAGGCCATGGCAGTGGCCGTGGTGGCCGCGTCGGTCTTATGGGGCTTCATTTTAAGGAGTACCTCTCTTTCCTTGGCAAGAAACGTGATGAGGATTACTTCTGGGCGCTTAAGGATATGTCCTTTGAAGTCAAACGAGGGGAAGTGCTGGGAATTTTAGGGATGAATGGTTCGGGCAAAAGCACCCTGCTAAAAATCCTTTCAGGCGTTACAATGCCGTCTACGGGCCGGGCAACAATGCATGGCCGCGTTGGTTCATTACTGGAAGTCGGAACGGGTTTCCACCCTGACCTGACTGGCCGTGAGAATGTGTTCCTCAGCGGATCTTTGCTGGGTATGTCAAAGGCAGAAATCAAAAGTAAATTTGATGAAATTGTCTATTTTTCCGGCATTGAAGATTTCATTGATGTGCCTGCCAAAAGGTATTCAAGTGGTATGTATGTTCGCCTTGCTTATGCGGTAGCATCAAACCTCGATTCTGATGTTCTTATCCTTGACGAAGTCCTTGCCGTGGGGGATGCACAGTTTCGTGAAAAAAGCCGAGAGAGTATGGAAAATGCGTCTAAACAAGGTAAAACTATTTTGTTTGTGAGCCATAACATATCAGCTGTATCTCAGATATGTACCAAAGGAATTGTACTTTCGAAGGGGAAATTGGTACATTCTGGCTCAATTGATGAGGTGGTCCATTACTATAAGAAGGATATTCATTCGATTCCAACGGATATAGATTCTGACAGCCTATTATCACCGAAACAAGATCTTCGGGGTGCTCCTCGTCATACCAACTCTCCTAAAGACAATCAATTTATCACATCGGTTTCTTTACATCAGAGCGATGGTCAGCCGACGGCTTATTTTAAAACGGGAGAGGATATAAGAGTTCGAATTGGCTATAATGTTGGCAACGAGCCCTATAGCTATTTCACAATTTTCTTTCTCGACCAGCTAGGCAATCGGGTCATGACAGTCCAAAGCGACCATGACCTTGAAACTTTAAAGGTAAAGGGGGCAGGCGTCATTGAATGTGTTATTCCATCGAACAGGCTGGGAAGTGGTGAATATATATTGATGCTAGATTACGGGCGAATAAAAAGCACTTATGTCTGCCTTGACTGCGTCCCTTCTGCAATAACTGTCTCTATATCGCTAGGGGATTACCTGAATGGCAGGAGCACTCTAGAAGGCCAAGGGTTCATAGCTCAGAAAACAAATTGGATCATTAAGTAATGGAAATTGTCGCCCGCCATGATCTCGGTGCTGAAGCCTGGGATAGAATTGTGCTGTCTTCACCAGATGGTTGGACATGGGCGCTTTATGACTGGCAGGAAATGATCCTGGGGGTCGAACGTTGGCGCATGCAAGAACAAGGTTTTGCAGTTAAAAAAGGCTCTCAGGTTCTGGCCGTTGTGCCGCTGCACTATCAACCTGATGAGAACTATTTGACATCAAGTGGTTGGGGCTGGACAGGACCAGTGCTTGCGGATGGAATTTCCTCAAAATTAGAAAAGAAAATTCGTGGAGCGATTTATGATCGTATTGTCGATCTCGGCAAAACGCTTCGGGCGCGTGTCTATTTAGAGGGGGCACCGCCTATTACCCGGCGATCCCTTGAGAACAAATGGGCCGTTAACCCCTGTATCGCATCAGGACTTACCGATACATCCACCCAATCTCTAATCTTGGATTTAACCCAGAGTGAGGATGAACTTTGGTTGGGCTTGTCGCAGGATGCCAGACAGCAGATTAAAAAGGCAGAGAAAAATGGATATACCGTTAATCTCTGTTCATGGAAAGACAATGTAGATCGTTACTACCAGCTGCATTGTGAAACCTATACTCGAACTGGCGTGCCGCCGCATCCCAGAGCCTATTTTGAAGGTGTCGCACAGAGTGTTGACCCAGAGAAATACACAGCCCTGTGGGGTGGAGTATCACCAGATGGTGAGGTGATCGCCTATCATAATGATTGCTGTTTTGGTGATGCTGCCCTTTACCATACGGGGTGTTCTTCGCCGGAACACATGGTCTCGGGAATAAACTATCTGATATTCTGGCACGCCATTCTTGGCTCAAAAAGAGCTGGACGGAAATGGTATGAAATTGGCGAAGTTTTTCCCGGAGCAAAGGGCAATAAAGAGGAAGGCTTGAGCATATTCAAGTCTAAATTTGGCGGCGAGGTCCATCGATACTTTCGAAGTTCTTTGGCTCTTTCGGCGACAAGCGCAGATAGTGCTGTTGGCAAAAAAATAGCCATGAAGAATTGGTTACGATCTGGAAAAGTGTTGGTGACTGAAGTATTGGGCGTGAAATTTACAAAGAGAATTGCCATTATCGCCCGAAGTGCAATCCGCCTAGTTCGATTTGGTTTGCAAACAATCAAATTCATGCGGCGTGTGGCTTGGGGTATGTATTCCAGACTTCGCAAAGTCTTGATTCCACAAATTCCGTTTATTCGTCCCTTCTGGGGTCGTGAAGAGCTTGCAACCTTAGCCGACAGCCAGAATACACGAACGGATTGGCAGGAAAATGAAAAGCGCTATTAGTAAGCAACCGGATGTTTTTCATATTCAACCTGCCGGAGAAAACGTTTATACTAAGCTTGCTGTTCGACTGGCCAACAAATCATTTATGACCACAGCTGGCTGCAGGCCAATAGAGTAGGTGTCGAGCTTGAACATGTGTACATATCTCTTCATTTCGACGAGTTTAGTGCCTTGTTGATGACTGAAGCGCTATGAAAAATGGTGTTGAGTATACCCGTAAGGCCTGATTTGACAGAGAGCAATTTTTTGCGTAATGAGCGATTGATTGGCACTATTGGCAAAATGAAAGAGAAGAATGGAAGATAATACCGCACAATTAATTGAGGAAGAAAACCGCGCCAAATATTCAGGCGGGATTTACGATGCAAAAAACATCAGCCATCTTCCCAGTGATAACCCAAAAAACGGTGCTGAAAAATCCCTTGTATTACGCTTGGGGCTTGTACGCAAATATGCCACAGGAACAACCGTCATGGACCTGTGTTGTGGCAACGGTGAGCACCTATTGGGCTTTCGCGAAGACTTCAATGATTGCCTAGGCGTGGACTTCAGTGATGCTTTTGTTGATGAAGCTGATACTCGAAGACAACAGGCTGGCGCTGATAACGTTCGCTACATTTGTGCGAACGCACGCGACATGCCTTTGGATAATGTCAGTATCGGCACAGCCTATTGCTTTTCGTCCCTATACTGTATGCCACAAATTGTTGAGGTCTTGTCCGAGGTCTCCCGCGTTCTTGAAACAGGCGGTGTTTTCATCTTTGACCTTGGTAACATTAGGTCATTAAATTCAATCGTCTGCGGCGCCTATACTGAATTAGCAGAGTCGTGCCATATTTCGATTGATGATATGTGTTTATCGATTGAGAAAGTTGGCTTTGAAATCGTTGAACACAGGCGCTTTCAACTGTTTCCGCTTTGGGGTGATCGGCCTTGGTGGTTGAAGCCGCTATTACATCCTTTGATCGAGAAAATCATGCGCAAGGAGTTTAAGGGCAAGATGTTGGATGAATGGATTAGTAGCGCACCAATCTTGCGCAGTTTTGCATTTCGACATGTTTTTGTGTGCCGGAAAATGAAAATAGAAAAATTGGGTGTTAAGTGATAGGCTGGTTAAGATTTATGCTCGCCAGTACGGTTGTGGCTAATCATGTATGGTTTCCTGTATTAAGCAGTGTTGGTGCCAATGCTGTTTTGGCCCTTTATGTTACAAGCGGCTATTTAATTACCAGAATACTCCATGAAACTTATTTCGAACAAACAGTACCCGCCTCAATAATATTGACAAATTCTTCGGTGATTTATCGTACCCTGTATATTTAAATCATTATTTTTGTGCGGCACTTGTTACTATGATCTTCCAATTAGAGTATAAATCATCACATGGATCAATTGTGTTTTTTGGAGCAACATGGCTTGTAAGTTGTTTGATTGGGTTTGCGGTGAATCATTGGTATGAAAAGCCGATTAACAAAATCCGGGTTTCGATTCGACAGGCGCGGTTAAATCGAAAAGTAAGACGATGCTCTCATCAGGTATAGTGTAGATATTACATATCAATACTTAAATGTGAATTTATTTCATCAAGATAAAAGCGATGACTTTAAATGATTTGTGAACAAAATAAATGAACCAAACAACCAAAGATTATGTCGCTGAACATTACAGTGAGATAAATTCTTATCTTCAGACGCTCTATGAAAATATCTTTGATGCAGACTCTATTGAATCTCACATTAAAGACTACCTTGGATTTACTTTTGCTGATCAAGTTGCACCTTTGGTTGCAAGACAGGTGCCGGAAGGTGGGAAAGTGCTGGATATCGGGTGCGGTTTTGGCAGCTTTGTACTTGCTGCCCGCCGCTTGGGAATTGATGCGTCTGGCGTGGAAATGGCGTCCTTCGAGGTTGATTTCGCGAAGCGAAGAATACAGCATGAAATGCCTGATTGTGATCCGGATAAAATATATTCATGTGCCGACGCAAGGACGCTTGATATCAAGCAAAACAGCCAGGATGCCGTTACATTCTGGAATGTTTTGGAGCACATCGAAGAATGTGAATCTGTTCTCGCCTATGCCAGTGAGATACTTCGTCCAGGTGGACTCGTCTATATTATTTGCCCTAATTATTTTTCATTTCGCAACGAAGCACATTACCAGGTTCCCTGGTTTCCACTGATGCCACGATGGATTGCCAATCGCTATCTTCGTTGGAAGGGGAAAGACCCGAAGTACTTTGAAGAGAGCATATTTTATACGACCAATTGGGGTGTTTTGAATAGCTTGAGGAAAATTGGATTTGAAGCCTTTGATCTTGGGATGACAATTCCATTAAGCTTCAAGTTTAACTTAAGAACTGTCCATTATTGGCTACGATACCCGCACTATATTTTTAAATTATACAACCCATTCGTCGGCTCCGTTGTTCTTGCCGCAAGAAAAAAGTAATAAAATGAGTCAACCAAAAAAACTAATGGTCATCGTACCAGACTATATTTCCCATATCATCAAAAAGGGAGAGTATCAGCCGCTCTATTATAATCCGGGAGAATTGTTCGACGAAGTCCATATTTTACTCACAAATGCCGACAATCCAGACCCAAATTCCCTTAAGCATACTGTTGGTCGTGCAAAGTTGTTTCTCTATAATCTTCCCGAAGATCATCGAATGCATAGAAAGCCCTGGCAGATATTCGATACCTGGTTACTGAAAAAATGGGCGGAGCCCGCCGTAAAGCTTGCCGAAGAAATAGGACCGAACCTAATCCGTTGTCACGGGGCCGACATGAATTGTTACGCCGCACACCGGATCAAACAAAAGCTTGGCATTCCTTATGTGGTCTCGCTACACATTAATGCAGACATCAACATGACGCGCCGCTGGTTAGTGCCAGACCCGACACCAGTCCAACGAAAGCAAAATACTTTATTTGAATATGTAGAGCGGACATCCCTAAATACAGCAGACTTGGTCATGCCTGTTTATAAACCGATCTTGCCCTATCTTGAACGTATGGGCGCGCCGAATGTTGAGGTCTGCTACAATGTTTTGAACATTGAAAAACTCGTAAAAAAAGATAACTACAAGCTGAATCGGCCTGTTAAAGTTATTTGTATTGGCAGATTGTTTGAGCAAAAAAATCCAGACAATATAATTCGTGCCATAGCCCAGATGGATAATATTGAATTTACGATTGTTGGTGATGGCCCCATACGCCCCAATCTCGAATCTCTTGCCCGAGAACTCGGTGTCGAGGGTCGTATTCATTTTCGCCCGACTGTCCATAATGATGAATTATGCACGATGTTGCCGACGTTCGACGTTTTTGCGGTTCATACCGAGTTTTGGGAAATCAACAAATCGGTTCTTGAGGTATTACTAACAGGCTTACCTATCATTATTAACGTACGAAGAGGTTTGCCCGTTCCTGAGTTGATGGGTGATTTCGTTTACAAGGTAGACAACACTGTCGAGAGCTACCTTTCCGCTCTTCAAAAACTTGTCAGTGACGATAGTTTCCGTGAACAACTTGGCCGTAAAGCTTATGAGCATGCAAATGCAAATTGGGCACCGAAAGTTACGGAACGTAAATTTGTCGAAATTTACAAACGGATATCAGGGATTCAAAACTCGGAGCAAGCCAAATGAAAGAACATTCCATCTATCACTGTCTAAGTTGCCAACATACACCCCTTGAGCTATCTGAGGAGGGGTATACGTGCCCGAACTGCAATACCCTGTTTCTAGTTAAAGATGGGATTAGCATCTTGGTCAAGGAAGCACAGGAACACGAAGCTCAACTTGCAGAGGCCCGCTCGATCAACCCGGCTTGGTACGAAGAGGAACAGAAGGCTGAGGCTGAGAGCCCGTGGCGGCATCATCTCAAAAAACGCAGATCTTTTGTCAAAGACTCGATAGCACGCTATCTTTCCTCATGCGGGAAGCAAAAAGCCGAAACCATGCTCGATCTAGGTTGCGGTGATGGCAACAACCTGGCCTGGCTAACGGACTATGCAGAGCAACTCTGGGGTAGTGATTACAACATTTTGCGCCTGGCTCGCGTCAAAGAACGCAAGCTGAATGTTGGCATTTTTTTGGGGAACATCCTCGATTATCCAGTTGTCGATAACACTTTTGAGATTGTTTACTTCAACCATGTCCTCGAACACATCCAGGATGACGACGCCGCACTTGCGACTGCCCATCGTGTTTTAAAGCCTGGTGGCCTTTTGGTTTTGGGTGTCCCTAATGAAGGTGTTTGGTGGTGGCAACTCGCGTACAAGCGCGCTCCAGGAACCCTTGAATCCACAGATCACGTTCATTTTTACACTGCAGAGACGATTTCTCAAAAAGTCCTCACCGCCGGTTTTTCTATTACCGAAGTAAAACATCTTGGATGGGGGCCGCCGGACTGGACATGGGATATGCGGGTCCGAAAGTATAAAATTCTTGACGACCTATTTGATATAATTGGAAAGCTCTTCATTCCGACTCAAGCATCCTCGCTTTATATTATGGCGATCAAAGAAAACAATTGATTTTTGCTAAGCACGCACTAAAAGTGGCATCTTTCCTCTCTGACGCTTAAAAACATAACTGGCATTGTGATTTATGACCGAAACACACCTCCCTCTCGAAATGCGAACGCTGGTTCTAAAGCCAGAGTTATTGACCAAAGGCGGGCGCACATTATTTGTTCTGTGTGCCTATCACGGAGCCGACCATGATAGCGTGGAGGCAACAGGAAAATCTTTTTATCGCAAGGTTATGCGGCGAAATCCTTTTCTTCGTGTCCTTAATAACTTTGCATTTCTTCGGGATTTCTATGCAAATGCCCGTGACCTAGACTATTTACTGTCTATGGTGAAGGATTTTGTCAGCCTGAACACTGTTGATGGTGAAATCGCCTTACATTTTGATGCCGGGTTCGATCTTGACGCATCCAAGGATGCAATTTCAGAGATCACTCCCACACAGCCCTCACAAAGTAATCTTTTGGCTGATGACACATGGACATCCGGCTACATGAGTGAGCTCGCCGCAGGAAAGTTTGACACTATTATTCTAGTCTATTGCGATGCGATTGGACTGCGGTGTAACAAAATTGACGCGCGCGTTGCAAAATCCAGTCCATCACACAAACTTTTGATAAATGGTCGCAGGCGGGTTTTTAAATTTGATGCCGACTTACGTGGCAGTCTCGCGAAACGCAGGTTCCTTGCTCACTCTCACCTAGGGGAATTTGCCAGTGCTGTGGCAATCGTTCCCGTCGCCACAGCACTGGCAGTGTTTGACCTTATCAGCGGTAGGAGCAGCAAATGAGCGATCAAGACGTAAAGTCAGCCGTCCGTGATTGGTGGGCCGATAATCCAATGACCTATGGTCAGGAGCACGGTGTTACAGACTACGTTGATCCAGATGGAACCGTCAGAAAAGTTGAATTCGGCTCTCGAGAATTCTTCGAAACGGCCGATAAAACCTTCTTTCAGTGGAACTTACCTTTGCATAATGACAAAGGAACCTTTGGAAAGATTTTTGATTACGAAAAATTCCGTGGCAAAAATGTTCTTGAGGTTGGCTGTGGCATGGGTTACATGGCCATGAACTGGGCGCAGCAGGGAGCAAAAGTAACCGCACTAGATCTCAACCCCGTCGCAATCGTGCAAACGACAAGTCGATTCAAGGCATTCGATTTACCCGGTGAAATTATTGAGGGAGATGGGCGCTCGCTTCCCTTTGAAGATAATAAATTCGCTCATGTCTACTCATGGGGTGTCTTGCACCATAGCCCAAATATCGAATCCTCCTTGGCCGAAGTCTTCCGTGTTGTGGAGCCCGGCGGCACCGTTGGTGTTATGTTGTACAACAGAAACTCTTTCTTGTTTCGATACATCGTGCAGTACCTAGAAGGTATTGTTAACCTAGAGCACCGCGTTCTTTCTCCGCTGGAGATGGGCAGTCGTTATGGCGATGGTGATCGCAGGGAAGGAAACCCGCATACTTGGCCCGTAACGATCAAGGAAGCGAAAGAAGAATTGTTTGCCCAATTTGAGGATATCAATGTAGAGGTCTTTGGTACTGATGTAGCAGGGATCGTTGATCATTTCTTCCCGCTCCTTGCATCACGTTTAATGCCAAAACCATTGTTGAATGCATTGATCCGCCGTTGGGGATGGAGTCTCTGGATTACAGCTCGCAAGCCAAAGTAACGGAAAATAATTATAATGCTACAAACCATCCGGCGGGTCTTGTCTGCCCTTCGATCCAAATTATTTGGCTCGAAAGAGCAAACCTTGGCGAAGCAGATCTTCGTTTCCTATAGTGAAAAATGCAGAGCTGCCGGAATTGATCGTTTATATTTTGTGATCTCTTTCGATTGCGACACACCAGAAGATGCCCAGGCATCAAAACGACTTTCTCCCTATTTAATGGATAAGGGGATTATACCGACATTCGCCGTTCCCGGCGCTCAGCTGGCCGAAGGTGCGGTTATTTATCGCGACTTGTATCAAAATGGTGCACATTTTATGAACCATGGGGGCCAACCCCATGCCGTGCGTCGCGGTCCTCGATATTTCAGTGTTACCGATTATGCAACTTTCACTGATGAACAGGTTATCGCTGATATTCGAGAAGGCCACCGTATTAATGTTGATGTTCTTGGGGCCTCACCAACAGGCTTTCGCGCCCCACATTTTGGGTCCTATCAAAAACCTGAACAACTGGATGTGATCTACCGGACGGCTCGCGATCTTGGGTATAGCTATTGTTCCACCACTCTACCGCCCATCGCTTATGAAGGCGGAGCGACGATCAAGCGAGAAGGCGGGCTTTATGAATTTCCGCTCATAGGATCCGTCCGCTCGCCACAGGTAATTCTGGATTCCTGGAACTATTTGTCGGACGTTGAAAAATTGATATTGAAGGACGATTTTTTCGTCCTGTTCAAGGAAACTGTCGATTACTTTCTTGATAACAATTTACCGGGTGTGCTGAATTACTATGTCGACCCGGCCCATGTTGTCGATAATCCTCCATTTTATAAGGCGATAGATTATATTGCCGAAAAAGGAATTCCATCTTTGTCGTTTCCACAATTGATTGACCTGGCAGAGGGGCGGGCCAAGGGCCCGAGCGCGACCTGAATGTGCGGCATTGCTGGCTATGTGACGGAGACAATCTCCGGGTTCGAGGGCAAGGCTGTGTTGGCATCCATGACGGATGCAATTATTCATCGCGGCCCGGATGATGAAGGGGTCTTTGTTGGCAATGGCATTGGACTTGCCATGCGACGGCTTAGTATCATTGATATCGCTGGCGGGCATCAGCCAATGTCATCAGATCAAGCACGCTGGCAGTTGGTATTTAATGGCGAAATTTATAACTATCAGGAATTACGCCAGGAATTGGCTGAAGTAGGTTGCAAGTTTTCTACCGCCTCTGATTCCGAAGTTTTGTTGCAGCAACTAACCCACAAAGGGCTAGATGGCATCCACGGTTTGAACGGTATGTTCTCGTTTGCGCTGTGGGACGAGAGTGAACAGAGACTGGTTTTGGCACGCGACCGCATGGGGGTTAAGCCGCTCTATTATTACTGGGACGGCAAACGGCTTCTATTTGCCTCTGAAATCAAGTCCATTCTCGCCACAGGTCTTGTTGAACGCGATATCAACCCGCAAGCCATCTGGGACTACCTGACGCTTCGCTATGTTCCTACCCCGGACACGATTTGGAAAAACATCTATAAGATTCCGCCGGGGCACACTTTAACAATCAAGCGCGGCGATGCAGCGCCGACGATCCAACGCTATTGGGACATACCCTATCAAGAAAATGTGCCTGAGATTGATGATGTAGAAGCAGACGCACAGTTTACGGACCTGTTTTCAAGCGCGGTAAACCTTCGCATGAGGGCGGATGTTCCTGTTGGAATTATGCTTAGCGGTGGGCTTGATTCATCTGCTGTAGCCGCCATTGCGAGTGATGGAGCTGTCGGTGGTCATAAGCTAAATACTTTCTCCGTCGGCTTTGCTGGTCACCCGGAGATTGATGAGTTGCCCTACGCAAGGGAGGTCGCCAGTTATTTAGGGACGGACCATCATGAAATCGTTATCGGCAGGAAGGAATTCATCGACTTTCTACCTGACTTCGTTCGTTATACCGACGAGCCGCTGGCTGATTTAGCTTCGATCCCACTTCATTACGTCTCTCAGTTGGCCAGTAAACAGGTTAAGGTTGCTCTGTCCGGGGAGGGCAGTGATGAAGTTCTGGGGGGCTATGATTTCGGACTTCGTGTCGCCGCATGGGAGCGCGATAATAGTTGGCCGCAACGGCTTAAGTCAGGTCTGGGGCAGTTGTTTAACAAAGGCCTGGGCGAGGTGATTGATCAAAGGCGGACATCGCCACCACCCAATATGACCAACTATATGACAGCCCGGGAAAAAACTACACTGATGGGGCAGAACCTGGGTTTCAAGGACAGCCAGAGCGAGATCCGCGATAGTCTGCGCCGCCTTGGCAAGCAAGACCCTTTGCATCAAACGCTATACGCATTTTGTCAGTCTTGGCTGGTTGAGGACTTACTTATGAAAGCCGATAAGATGTCCATGGCGAATTCGCTGGAGCTGCGAACACCATTTTTGGATTATCGGCTTGTTGAATGGGCGGCGAACGTTCCTGCCCGAATTAAAATTGGCCCAGGTCATGATGGCCCCTATACAACAAAACGGATTCTACGACGATTTTCCAGTGAGCGTGTTCCCGATGAAGTCATAACGCGGCGAAAGCAAGGTTTTCCCGTGCCGGTGTATGGCTGGCTAAATAACGAGCTTAAAGAGTGGGTCAAAGACTTACTTGGCAAGGGATGCCGCTTGCATCAGCATCTTGTCCCCAGTGAGGTAAACAGGCTAATGTCCTTGGGCTTGTCAGAGGATGCCGGGATTTTGGACCAACACCGACTATGGAATTTGATCATTCTTGAACATTGGATGCTGGAATGGCGTGTCTAAACATACAACTGGATTATAATGCCTAAGCTTCTTGCTGTTTCCTGGGCCATGCCGCCCTTGCTATTCCCAAGATCGATACAGGTCTCGCGCTTATTGTCCGGGCTAGCCGATCTGGGGTGGGATAGCCGTGTCGTGACGGGTAATGCTATGTCATTTGGGGATAATACTTTTGTCGATACTGGCCTGCAAGGACTCTATGAGTCCAGCTATGATTTGATTCCGGTCAAACCGAAAAACAAATTCTGGGCAACGTTGACCCGTCCAGTTCTCGAAGATATGCCCTTACATGACTGGGCACGGCGCGCTTTAAAAGAGGCCCAGGCCGAAATTTCGGTAAATAAACCGGATGTGATTATCACCTTTGCCCAGCCCTGGGCTGATTTTATTATTGGCCTTGAGTTGAAGAAAAATTTCCCAAGCCTACCATGGATTGCTCACTTCAGTGATCCGTGGGTTGATAGCATCTATCACGCAACCATCAGTACTGAAATCCGAACCTGTTGGGAGCGCTATGAACGTGCCGTTATGGAGAATGCTGATCGGATTGTTTTCGTAACAGAAAAAACGGTAGATCTTGTCATGGATAAGTACCCCAACGCATTACGGGAAAAAGTTGTTGTTGTCCCGCATATGCATGATTCTCGCGTCCTCTCAGATCATGCGCAAAACCGTGTAAAAAAACAAATGCTGCGAATGAGCTATATCGGCGACATGTTCTCAGGCACCAGAACCCCTGAACCGCTTTTCGATGCGCTTGATAAATTGCCAATTGATGTTAGCGAGTGCATTGAGCTTAGTTTCATGGGGCGGATGTCAAATGAGTACATCACCATGGCTCGCCAACGCGGACTTAGCGATAAGATACGTTTCATTCCACTTGGAAGTTATCTGGATAGTATGAGAGAAATCGAAAACAGCGATGTTCTTTTAATCGTCGATGCACCCTCAGATGGTAGTGTGTTCTTCCCAAGTAAACTGGTCGAATACCTGGTTGCATTAAAGCCATTAATCGGCATAACGCCTTCGTCGGGCTTCTCGGCTCAATTGGTTGGCGAATGCGCGTGGCAATCCCTTGAGCCAAACGATATAGAGGGTATCGTAGAGGCTTTTACACAGATGGTCGAAAAATGGAAAACTGGAACACTACACGTATCCAACGAACACCGGAATGTATCCGCCCGTTATGACCGTAACGTTGTCGCAAACCAGTTTGATGCTATCCTGCATTCCGTAGTTTAAAGAAAAAAGTCATGAATAACATAATCATCCATTTGGTTGCCGGAGCCAGACCAAATTTTATGAAAATTGCTCCATTGTATCATGCCTTAAGCAAAGAAGATTGGGCTGACCCACAAATTGTTCACACAGGGCAGCATTATGATTTTGATATGTCGGATTCCTTCTTCAGGGATTTGCAGCTTCCCGATCCAACATATCATCTCGGCGCTGGTGGTGGCTCACATGGTGAGCAAACAGCAGAAATCATCAAAAAATATGAAGCCTTGTGTCTGGAAAACCCACCGGGTCTTGTTATCGTTGTGGGGGATGTAAACTCTACAATGGGCTGTGCCATATCGGCAAAAAAACTTTGCTTGCCTGTGGCTCATCTTGAGGCAGGATTGCGAAGCGGTGATCGCACCATGCCCGAAGAAATTAATCGTCTTATTACGGATTCAATATCCGATTATCTATGGACGCCCAGCCCTGATGCCGATGCACATTTACTGGCCAGCGGCGTTGATAAAGACAGTATATGCCTCGTCGGTAATATCATGATTGATGCTTATGAAATGCTTTCGGGCTCTATCGCTTCATACGACCTGGTTGAACAACTCGGGCTTTCCTCACAAGATTATGGCCTGGTTACTCTGCACCGACCAAGCAATGTGGATGATCGTGATAAGCTAGGCGCTTTGGTCGATGGATTGCTTGAAGCCAGCAAAAGCTTGCCGTTGGTTTTTTCAGTCCACCCCAGAACACGGGAGAGGCTTGTTACTTTCGGGCTTATGAAAAAACTTGAAGACGAAGCTAGAATAGAACTTCTGGGGCCACAGAACTATATCGGATTTATGAATTTAGTTATGAATTCAAGGGCCGTTATTACTGACTCAGGTGGCATCCAAGAAGAAACAACATACCTGGGCATCCCCTGCCTAACCCTACGCGACAACACGGAAAGACCGATTACAATCGATCGCGGAACAAACACATTGGTCTCAGTGGATACTTTTTTGGAGAAGTTGAAGGCCGTTTTAGCATCCCCCATGCCAGGTCGCTTGCAGATCGAAAATTGGGATGGTAACACGGCAAGTCGGGTCGTGGATTGTATTCGCAAGATAGCAAAGTCAATCTGATAATCAGTCAAAATATTTATTCAAGTACTTATACGAGGCCACAAGTGCGCACACTAGAAAATCTAATTTGCCCGGTACACAAAACGCCGCTGGAGCATTCTTCTTCCTCTGCTGTTGAAGAACATTATAGCTGTGAGATGGGGTGTTCCTTTCCGGTTCGCGGCAATGTTCCTAGGTTCGTGTCCGAAGATAATTATGCTAGCGCGTTTGGTTGGCAATGGAACAGGTACGCCGCGACACAGCTTGACTCTTGTTCAGGCACCACTATCAGCCGGGATCGATTGACACGGTGTCTAGGCGGCGACTTATCGGTTGTGTCCGGCAAAACAGTTTTGGAGGCCGGGTGTGGCTCTGGCCGATTTAGCGAAATTTTGCTGGGCAGTGGGGCGCTAACGTTCTCGTGCGATTTATCGATTGCTGTGGAAGCGAATTTTACAAATTTCGGCGATCATCCGGGCCACTTCGTCTGTCAGGGCGATATTCGGAAGCTGCCAGTTCCTGCGCAATCATTTGATTTTGTGGTTTGTATAGGTGTGGTTCAACATACACCGGATCCGGAAGAAACCATCCGGGCGCTTGCGTCTTACGTGAAGCCTGGCGGAATGCTTATCATTGATCATTACACTTATGGCTATGACCTAGCTCCACCAAAAAAAATCTTACGATGGTTTCTGTTGAAGTTTAACCCGCAAGCAGGGTCGTATACGGCAGTCGCTATTTCAAAGTTCTTTGTCTTCTTCCACCGCTTACTGTGGCGGAAAAGCCGCATTGCGAGAATGTTGCGGACATGGCTTATGAGGATCTCTCCGCTTGTAGATTATTACGATGCCTATCCACAACTTGGCAACAAGCTGTTAAGCGAGTGGTGTGTCCTTGATACCCACGACACAGTAACAGATTTCTATAAGCATCTTCGTAGCGCTGAAGAAATTTGCAGCGCTCTTGAGGCATCAAAGTTAGAGCCTGTTTCCGTAACATACGGCGGGAATGGTGTTGAAGCCCGCGCCACTCGTCACCCCAACGCGACTTAAATTCGGGACAATTATAAACTACATGTGTGGCATAGCTGGAATATTTGGACGCCCTGATCGGGTTGCTGTTGAAGCCATGACGGGCGCTATGGCACGGCGTGGCCCGGATGATCATGGCTACTGGGAAGACGCTCATGTGTCTCTCGGTCAAGCGCGTCTTTCGATCATTGATCTGACGAGCGCCGCCCATCAGCCGATGGTAGCGGAGGGTGGCGGGGTGGTGATCACCTTCAACGGCGAAATCTATAATTATTTGGAGTTGCGGGAAAAGCTGACAGCATCCGGTGTGAGCTTCACATCCCACAGCGACACAGAAGTTATTCTGATGCTTTACCTGCTGCACGGTGATGATTTTGTCGATCATTTGCGCGGCATCTTTGCCATAGCTATTTATGATCGACGACGCGGCCGGGGTAATGAACGCATGGTTCTGGTCCGCGATCAGTTCGGCATCAAGCCGCTTTTATATGCCAGGTCAGGCGAGCAGTTTTTATTTGCATCCGAGCTAAAATCTCTTCTGGCCAGTGGCATGGTCGCGCGTGAAATCGATCCCATAGCGATGCGCGAGCTACTGATGATGGGGGCCGTATATCAGCCTCGCACGATGCTGGCCGGGGTTACGGCCTTGCCGCCAGCCCATCGTATGATTATCGATCAGTCCGGATCGCGAATCGATCAGTATTGGAGCTTAGGCCGTGATCGGGTGGCGGGTTTGCGAGATGCCAGCTACGATGAGGCGAAGGCAGCTGTACACGCTGTGTTGGAAGATTCTGTGAGCCATCAAATGATTGCCGACGTACCGGTCGGGGCATTTTTAAGCGGTGGCATCGATAGTGCCTTGCTGGTCGCCATGATGGCCCGGAAAAATCCTGGTAATCTGAAAACCATTTCTGTCGGTTTTGGTGCCGAAGGGGCTGGCATGGATGAAACCGATGATGCAGATCTCGTGGCTCGCCATCTGGGCACAGACCACACTCGTCTTGAGGTCAGTGGGGCTGATATGCTTGCCTCCATTGGCGAGATTGGTGCTGCGCTGGATCAGCCCTCTGTTGATGGGGTTAACAGTTTTTTTGTTTCGAAGGCCGCATCCAGAGTGGTCAAAGTTGCCGTTTCCGGAACCGGGGGGGATGAGTTATTTGCTGGCTATCCGTGGTTTTCTACCATGCAGAACGCGCAGATTCCGGCTATGTCGGGGCCGCTCGCCCGGTTCGCGAGAACACTACCGTGGCGCAATCGAGTTCTCGATAAATTGCGCCGGATAGACTTCACCGGTCGGTATTCCGAACAATATCGCATTCTTAATGTCGATCAGGTCGAACGCCTGCTTCATCCTGATTTTGGCAGGGGTGCAAACGGCAGCCGACATCATGCCGATTTGTTGGAGAGAATCACCGAGCTTGGCGATGGTACTCCTCTGGAAAGAGTCAGCGCGCTTTGCTTGCGTGGTTATACCCAAAACCAGTTGCTGCGCGATATCGACGCAGTCTCCATGCACCATTCCCTTGAAGTTCGAGTGCCCTTCCTCGATACTGTTGTTGCTGATACGGCGCTCTCTGTCTCTAATGATGTTAAGATGAGACCTGACCATGATACCAATGCTGTCGCGGGAAGTTATCGAGAAACCGGGGTGAAACGCGTTTTGCTGGACATTGGCCGGGACATGCTGCCAGTTGAATTCGACAATCGGACAAAGCGTGGGTTTGGAATGCCGTTCGATAGCTGGCTAAAGGGTCCGCTTCGTGAAATCATGGCCGATACATTATCGAGCGCGACAGTTAAAAATCGAGGGTTATTTGATCCCGCAAGTATCACCAGCCTGACAAAAAGACACAGCGAAGGCAGTGCCCCTTGGCCCCACGTCTGGTTACCATTAATTGTTGAACTTTGGTCTCAGCAGGTACTTGATGCTCCCCAAAATGGAACGTAAAATACTAAAATGCTTGAACGATCTAAACAAAAAAAACGCATTAAAATCCTATTCATCGGAGAAATCCACAGCTCGCATGCTCAGTCGTGGATTGACTTACTTGATGAACAGGAATTTGATATTCGCTGCGTTAGTATTGGTGAGCCTATTTCAAAAGAGTTTCCCCACCCTGTTTACAACGTGCAACGCCTTGGACTGAATTTGGCCAATGCGCTGTGCAACGTTTACCTGATTGGTGGCGCTTTTAGGAGGTTAGTTGAGTTTAATCTCTCAATCATAATTCGTCGATTCAAACCCGATATTATTCATACCTTTGGAATGGAGCCCGGCGGGCGGATGTACTTAGATGCTCGCTCGCGTTACAAACTTCAGAACATTGGAAAATGGGTGTTGCAGCTTCGCGGTGGATCTGATCTTTTTTTCAAAAGGGCAATTCCTACAATGGCTTCTTATCTTTCAGATATGGCATCCCAGGCAGATGCCATTGTGACCGATAACACTCTTAATTTCGACTACTTCTCTAAAATGGGAGCCCAACTCGAAAACACCCCTCGACTTATTATCTCCGGAACCGGTGGGATGGATATCCCGGCATTCCATAAAAAGTGGCAAGGCCAACCATCTGAGCGATCAAGCATCTTGTGGCCCAAGGCATACGAGTCCCCTTGGTCAAAGGGGTTACCCGTGTTGGAGGCATTAATAATTGCTTGGCCAAACATTAAACCATGTACGATCAACATGCTTATGGCGGTTAATGAAATCCCGCTCTGGGTAAACCTGCTTCCAGAAGATATGAAGGCGAGCATAAAAGTTCGGCAAAAAGTCCCACGCAAGGAAGTGCTGGATATGATGGGGAGTTCCCGAGTTGTGTTATTACCATCTTTGGTCGATGGTGTTCCCAACAGCATGTGGGAAGCAATGGGGTGCGGTGCTGTCCCTATTGTATCACCGTTGGCGACAATTACACCGTTGGTCAGCGAACCTGAAAATGTGTATTTTGCTCGCAATTTGTATCCAGATGAAATAGCTGAGAAAATTATCGTCGCCATGTCTGACGATCAAACTGTTAACACAATGGCGCAATCTAATCTCAAACTGATTTCAGAAAAATCAAATCGTCACGAGAATAAAAAGATGCTTAAAGTATTTTACGATGATGCTTTATTAAAGGAAGACACGGCGTGAGAGAGCAGAGAACTGATGGCACTTACATCTTGTGAAAAACTGATCGTCAGTACGGCGCTTCCCAATATGCGCAGTGGACAGGGCAGTGCTCTAAAACAGTTTCTAGAAAATTGCTCTTTTCAGGAGTATTACTTTTTTCTAATGCATCCGATATCTCAGAGGCCACTACACGCGAGGATGTGAAAGTATCTATTATCAACCTTGCCCCTACAGTACAAAACAACGGCTCAGTTGCAAAAAAATACCCAGGACGCAGAACTCTGTCTCGTCCTGAAATAAGTTACACATTGGAGACTTATTCGTGAGTATGGAAGACACAGCGGGAGCTAGACGCAATCAGCTGGATTATCCCTTAGGCTTTTAAATTAGGCCCTGTTGCCAAAAATCCACTCAGAGATATCCTTCAATGTGCTCGCTGGTACTGTAAATATGGTATCAGCGACAGAGATCACGAAGAAATGATGGAAGAACGGGGAGTTGATGTTGATCATTCGACACTTTACCGTTGGGTTCAGTGTTATGTTCCTGAACTCGAAAAGAAGCCTCATTGGTATAAGAGAAGTCGGTCCTATTCCTGGCGGGTTGATGAGATCTATATAAAAGTTAAAGGGAAGTGGAAGTCTTTGTATCAAGCTATTGATAAGGACGGAGGTTACCCTTGATTTCTATCTATCCGCAACACGTAACACGAAAGCAGCCAAGCGTTTCCTGAACAAAGCCTTCAAACGCAATAAACAATATGTCCCTATATCAATCTCATCAGACAAGGCTCCTACATACGGAGAAGCCATCGGGCAATTGAAAGTTTAAGGCAAGACCCCAAATGAATTTTTACATCGTCAAATCAAATATCTGAATAACAGGTTTGAGGGAGATCATGGTAAGCTCAAGATATAAATCAAGCCCACTCTGGGCTTCAAGTCCATGAAAACTGCATACGCCACAATCAAAGAATTTGAAGTCATGTGAATGTTTGAAAAGGGACAGTTTAGATTATGGATGCACGGTGAAGCAGGACCAATAGCTGAGGCCAGATTCATTAATCGCCTGTTTGGAGTATATGCCTGAAATCCACTTAAAAGAGGAGTTCTGCGTACGGGGTAATTTTTTGTAATGGAGCCAGAAAAACTGGGAGAGTATTTCTACGAAAGCAGAGGAAAAATATGTTGCCAAAATAGCTGCTACCTTCTAGGAAACAGTGTTCAATCATGCTTCGGAAAGTCGTAAGTACTACAATAGTGTATAAAGAATTTGGATACTGCTATGCTGAGTAAATTAAAATCTGTTTTGGTAAGGGGCGCACAATCATGCATTCTTCCTTTAATTTCGGTTTTTATGTGTTTTATGAAAACACTCAACGCAGCACGGTTTTTTGGACCGGTGATCTCGCGTAGCGACCCGGTGATTGTTATGCGCGATCACTACTACTCTCCTATTCCAACGCGCAGTGATTTTATTGAAGAGGATTTCTTTGAGAAAGTCAGAGACTTGCCCGGATTGGACATTGATGCGGTTCATATCTCAAAGTATATGCGCGAAGAGTTACCGCAAGCATTGGCGGTTTTCCGTAAACGCCTTCCTGCGATTTTCGAGAAGGATACCAAGGATGGGTTTTATCTGGTGAATGGCCGTTACATGGCTGTTGACGCGCATATCTATTTTGCCACGATCCTGATTAACCGCCCAAAGCGAATTGTTGAGATCGGCAGTGGCAGCTCGACCCAAGTCGCCGTTGAGGCGTGTCAGGTTTTACAAGATGAAGGTCATGCGGTTGAATTGTGTTGCATTGAACCTTATCCACCTCAAGAAATGATAAATTTGATTGCGCAAAAGAAAGTCACGTTGATCGAGGATTTGGTCCAAAACGTTGCCTTGGATGTTTTTACCTCTCTTGAAGCGGGAGATATCCTGTTCATCGATTCAACCCATGTGCTGCGCGAAGGTAGCGATGTTCAATATGAGTACCTTGAAATTTTACCTCGCTTAAAGCCGGGGGTTCATGTCCATATTCACGATATATCTTTGCCAAAGCGGTATCCTGAGGTTTATTTTACAGGCGGGCTTTATTGGAATGAGCAATATTTCCTGCAGGCCTATCTTATAAACAACAGCAAGGTTCAAATTACCTGGCCAGGTAATTACATGATGTGTCATCATGCTGATTTGATGCTGGAGACGTTCCCGGAAATCAAGGATATGCGCAGCGTTTATCCGAGTTCCGAGCCCTCAGCATTTTGGTTCAAAATATGCACATGAGCTGGAAAATATCATGAAAGTTCTTGTCCTTGGCGCAAATGGAATGCTTGGGCACAAGCTGGTTCAGGTTTTAGTCGATCACTTTGATGTCGCTGGAACTGTTCGCCATGCAGCCAAGGATTTCGCCAATGTACCAGCCCTTGCGGGACAGCATATTTTCGGCGGTGTTGATGCTGAGGATTTTGATGCAGTTACCAAGACTGTGCGCACATTTCGACCGGATGTAGTGCTAAACTGCATCGGTGTGGTTAAGCAGTTAAAAGAATCCAAGGCACCCCTTATTTCAATTCGGATCAATAGCATATTTCCGCACCTTTTGGCTGAACTCTGTACCTCAGAGGGCGTGCGGCTAGTTCACTTCAGCACAGATTGTGTTTTTTCCGGCACCGATGGACCTTATAGCGAAGAAGATAACCCTGACCCGGTTGACCTCTATGGTCGAACCAAACTTATAGGTGAGGTCTCAGGCCAAGGATGTTTAACTATTCGAACCTCAATTGTTGGGCGGGAACTCAATCGTCACACCAGCTTAATTGATTGGCTAATCACGCAACAGGGCAACACCATAAATGGATTTTCCAAAGTCCTCTATACGGGCCTTACGACCCAGGCACTATCAAAAATTATCGGCGATATATTGCTTTATAATCCCGACCTTGAAGGGGTCTTGCACGTTTCTTCTGATTCAATCAACAAATTTGAACTTCTTTCACTTGTGAACAGTGCTTTTTCCCTTAATGTTACGATCAACGATGATGATACATGCGTATGTGATCGCCGTTTGAATAGCGCATTTTTTAGAAACAGTACTGGGTATTCTATACCAAGCTGGAATCAGATGATCCGCGACATGGCAAACGATACAACGCAGTACCCTCTACACATGAGTAACAAATAGATAAAGGCTTTAAAGAGTATGCTGACAGACAAAAAAATCGTTATCACTGGTGGAACCGGATCCTTGGGCAAGGTTCTGTTACGCCGTCTTCTATCTGGGGAAATGGGCAAGCCAAAGAAGATCGTTGTCTTTTCTCGCGATGAAGCGAAGCAGCATGAGCTTCGGGTCGATTATCAGCACCGAAAAGTCGTTACCGATGAGGTTATCTATAATAACTTTGAGCAACTTCTAGAATTCCAAATCGGTGATGTTCGTGACTATAGTGCTGTCTGTGGTGTGCTTAAAGGTGCCGACGTGGTCTTTAATGCAGCCGCCCTGAAGCAAGTCCCGGCTTGTGAGTACTTCCCCTTTGAAGCCGTGCGTACCAATGTGGAAGGCCCTAACAATATTGTCCGTGCGATCCGTGATCTGGATTTAAAGGTCCAGACTGTCATTGGAATCTCAACGGATAAAGCAGCTAAGCCGGTCAACGTCATGGGCATGACCAAGGCTCTTCAGGAACGCGTTTTCCTGCGCGCCAATATTGATTGCCCCGACACACGGTTTATCGTCGTACGGTATGGCAATGTCTTAGCGTCTCGCGGTTCAGTTATCCCGCTCTTCCATGAGCAAATCAACAATGGCGGCCCGCTGACCATTACCAGTGAAGAGATGACTCGCTTCTTACTGAGCCTTGATGATGCGGTCGATTTGATTTTTGCCGCCATGAAGAATGCCAGCAGAGGAGAAACCTATATCCCCCGCGTGCCCACAGCAAACATCAAAGATTTGGCTCTCGAATTAATTGGCGAGCGTGATATCGATGTCAAAGTCACTGGCATCCGCCCGGGAGAAAAGTTGCATGAAATCCTTATTTCAGAAGAAGAAGTTTTACGAACGGTAGAGCGTGGTAATCATTATGTGATTCTACCGATTTTACCTGAAATCGTTGGCGAAAGCAGGCCGGATGATAAACGAACCTTGAGCGAAGAATATAGCTCAGAACACGGTATTCTGAATCGAGACGATGTGCGAAACCTTCTGAAAGAACGCCAGTTGATGATTGGGGACGCTATCAAACTTGAGGGTGAATTTCTACGATGAAAGTTGTTACTGTACTTGGCACGCGCCCCGAAATCATTCGGCTCAGCCGTGTAATCGCGCGGTTGGATACAGCGTGTGACCATGTCGTGATCCACACAGGTCAAAACTATGATCCAAAGCTCAGCGAGGTTTTTTTTGATGAATTAAACGTTCGGGCACCAGATGATTTTTTGAATGTTCGTGGCGATACACTGGGTCAGCAACTTGGTAAGATGCTTGAAGCCACCGAAGAGGTTTTGATCCGTGAAAAACCGGATCGGCTCTTGCTTTTAGGTGATACCAACAGCAGCATTTGCGCGATTATAGCCAAGCGTATGGGAATTCCTGTCTTTCATATGGAAGCGGGCAATCGCTGTTACGATGATCGCGTACCGGAAGAAGTCAACCGCCGCATCATTGATCATTCCAGTGATATTCTTATGCCATACACGGAACGCAGCCGAGCCAATTTAATTCACGAAGGTGTAAAGAGCGATAGAATTTTCGTCACAGGCAATCCGATTTACGAAGTCTTGGAATTCTATAAAGAGAAAATTGCAGCATCGAAGGTTCTTAAGACTCAAGGCCTCAACAAGGATGGCTATTTCCTTGTCACCTTGCACCGGGCTGAGAACGTCGATACCGAAGACCGCTTGCGCCAATTTACCACTGGCCTTGCCCGAATCAATGAGCGTTACAATCTGCCGGTATTGGTCAGTACGCACCCGCGAACGCGTGCGCGCCTTGACCAGTTTGGCATGCACGATCATGGTGGGGATATTCGCTACCCAGAAGCCTTTGGCCTCTTCGACTTCATCACCTTGGAAAAGAATGCGCGATGTGTGTTAAGCGACAGTGGCACGGTTCAGGAAGAATGCTCGATCTTTGGCATTCCCAATGTGACCCTGCGCGATGTAACAGAGCGACCTGAGACTATCGAATGCGGGAGTAATATCCTAAGTGGAGCAGATCCGGATTCAATTGAACGCTGCACGGAAGCAGCTTTGTCGCTAGGCTGTGACTGGACGCCACCAACAGAATATCTCGCTCCAGATGTCAGCGGTACCGTTGCGCGCATTTTATTGGGTTATCACTGTCACCTTGACAGTAATCCACATACTTAATCAAGGCCAGAATGCAAAATCAACCCGTAACAATTATCACACCCGTCTACAACTGTGCAGACTACATTGTTGAAACGGTTGAAAGCGTACTTGCACAAGGTCATAAAGCCCTTGAGTATATTGTTATCGACGATGGCTCCTCCGATGAAACATTGAGCTTATTAAAACCTTTTGCGGATCGCCTTACCCTCATCAGTCATACGAATATTGGCGAACAAGCGACGGTCAACAAAGGCATTGCTATGGCTGCAAATGATATTGTTGCAATCGTCAATGCTGATGATCCAATCCTACCTGGATTAATCGAAGAATCCTTATCCAGACTAACGGCTAATGCGGATCTTGTTGGTGTCTACCCCGATTGGCTGAAAACGAACGCGTATGGCGAAGTCATAGAAAAGAATGTTACCCTGGACTATGACTATGGCTTGATGCTTGATCAATGTTATTGCATTCCTGGCCCGGGCGCCTTTTTCCGAAAATCGGCACTACACGGAGAAAAACCACGCAATTTATCCTATCGCTTCTCTGGAGATTTCGATATGTGGTTACGACTTGGTCTAGTTGGTGAGATGGAGCGCATTCCAAAATTCTTAGCGACCTGGCGGTGGCATGAGGGTGGTGCCAGCCAGGCCCAGCGAAGCGTAGAGATGGCGGAAAACAAAGTCGATGTAATGCAGGCTTTATTTGATCGAGTTGATTTCCCAAATACGTTAGCCGCTCACCGGGCCCAAGCCATGAGCTCATCATATTATGCTGCGGGACTGCTCGCAATTCACAATCGAGAGGTCTCAGGACGAGCCTATATGCTACAATCATTTTTACATAAACCGATCTGGCCCAATGGTTTTATTGCAAGCCAACGGCGCTCTTGGTGGCATATTGGGTTTATCTTGACACAGCCTATTTCTGGAATAGTTTACCAACTTTTGGGTGGACGTAAGGTGATTGGATGACAACACCTCCACGCCTAATGTTCGTTTTGCCTTCGCTTATTGGCGGGGGGGCGGAAAAAGTTTTCGTCGATCTCGCCAATTGGATGGTGGAACAGGGCGTCGATGTTCATATAGTATGCATTCAGCATACTGGCGCTTTGCGCGAGAACGTGTCTTCATCTGTTCACGTTCATACTCTGCATGTCTCGCGCCTTCTGTTTGCTATTCCAGCGTTACGGCGCGTGATTAAAGCCACCAACCCCGATGCCATCCTCTCCACCATGACGCATGTCAACTTCATACTTCTTTTAGCGACGCGCCTTTTGGGGAATTATTCAGGCCAATTGGCGATACAAGAGGTAGCGCTTTTTTCTCGTAGCCGTGGGATGAAAGATCGGGTCCTGTCATTCTTTCTCAAATTTATATATAGTCGTGCAGACCGAGTTATCGCCGTGTCTGATGGCATTGCAATTGAGCTATCAAAACTCCTTCCAAATCGGCAAAGTATCGACGTTATCGCCAATCCAATAAATTTAAAAAAAATAAAGATACTTTCTCAACACGGAGGGTCTCATCCTTGGTTACTGGATAATTCGCTCAAGGTAGTTCTTGCAGTTGGGCGACTTTCGAACGAAAAAGACTTTCCAACGCTTATTCGGGCCTTTGCAAAGGTACACAACGCAAATGAAAATACGCGATTGATTATTCTTGGTGATGGGACGTTACGCAATTCTTTGCAAGAATTAATCCATGAATTGTCCATAAGTGATTGTGTTGAAATGCCCGGGTTTGTTGAAAACCCTTATGTTATGATGGCCCAGGCTGATCTTTTTGTGCTGTCTTCGGTCGCCGAAGGCTTCGCCCTTGTTTTGGCAGAAGCTCTTGCGTGTGGCTGCCCCGTGGTGACAACCGATTGCGGCGCAGAACCTAAGAAAATGATCGAACAAGGTCGATTTGGACACATTACCCCCGTAGGCAACGATGATGCCATGGCAATAATCATCCTCAAATCTCTCGAAACAGTTTCGCATAAAAATAATATGCCAGAACACATTCGTACCTATGACATTGATGTAATTGCTCATCAGTATCTTGGTGTTTTACAAATTTCTGAACTATTTAAGAGAGAGCCCTTTGACTAAAGTTATTCATCTCATAACTGGGCTCGGCCTTGGTGGTGCGGAAATTATGCTGACCAAGCTTGTAGGATCGCTAGGCCCAGATTCTGGCCATAGTGTAATCTCCATGACAGGGTCGGGTGTTTTGGGTGAGCGCATTAATGTCCTTGGTGTGCCGTTATATAATCTTGGTATGTCACGCGGGTTCCCAGATCCAAGGGCGGCGCTCAAACTTTATCGTCTTCTGAAACAGCTCCAACCAGACGTTTTGGTGACTTGGCTATATCATGCGGATTTGCTTGGACTGGCCGTTGGACGAGTCGCCGGTGTGCCCGCGATTTGTTGGAATATTCGCTGTTCGCAAATGGACATGAGCCGCTATTCCATGTTAGCCAAGGTCATGCCTAAAATGTTAGCACGACTGTCCCCCCTGCCTGATGCTTGTATTGTTAACTCATGGGCTGGACGCGCATTCCACGAACGCCTAGGTTATACTCCGAAACGATGGGAGTTCATTCCAAATGGCTTTGAGCTCGATAAATTTTGCCCCAACCCTCAAGCTGGACGCGCATTTCGCCAGGAAATCGGTGTCGCTGCTAACAAGCTTTTGATTGGATTGCCAGCCCGCGTCGACCCTCAGAAGGATCACGACACGTTTATTGCCGCCGCAAGCATTATAGCCAAAGCTCGCGCGGATATTGATTTTGTCCTTATCGGCAGCGGTACCAGTAAACAAGATACGGACTTCATTCGAAAGTTTCAAGGAGCTGGTATTGAAAAACGCTCTCACTTTCTTGGCCCCCGCACCGATATGGATAAAATATATTCAGCACTCGATCTGGTAACCTTGTCATCGTCATTTGGCGAAGGTTTTCCGAATATTTTGGGAGAGGCCATGTCAACGGGCGTCCCTTGCGTGGCAACAGACGTGGGCGATAGCGCGCTGATTATTGGTGAAACTGGACGAACTGTAGCCCCGGGCGACGTTGAGGGCTTAGCCGCAGCATGGCTTGACGTACTGGGTAGTGATATGGACGACCTCAAAATAAAAGCAAGAGTGCATATCAATGATTATTATTCCATTGAAAAAATAGTGCTTCAGTATACAAACTTACTTGCAGATATATATAATAACTCAAGAAGGCCGAGGGTAGTTGACTAAATTTATCGTTTCCAGCACCATCCCTTTTCGGTGGCTCCACTATTTTTGCCAGACCGACCCGGATGCTCTTGCCCTGAGTACTGACAATGTTTCCGTGTTCAGCAAGATCTTAGACGATATTCGTATTAATGGGGTGTGGAAGCGTACCAATCCAGCGCGCCTGCCAAAGACAGAAACCGCCCTTGTTAAGCATTTAGATTGCAAACTTAAAGACTTGCATGTTCTTGACCTAGGGGCCTCAGATGGCAGTACAACCCTCGATATGGCTCGTGCTTTTAAAACGGCAGGTTTTACAAACGTGAATTTACTGTTGGCAGATAGGTATTTGTCGCTTACTAAATTTACAGTTGGCTATATCACGGAATACAGGGCCAGTGATGGGGAGCCTGTCCTCATGCGAGTGGGGCGTTTAGGCATACGCCTTCCTAAGTCTGAGCACGACTGGGGGTGGCTGAATAATTATATTGCAGGTCGTTACCTCGCGAATACGACCCTTCGCAATGCTATGACTCCCGTTCAAGATATCAGCCTGATAAATCCAAACATCGCCCATGAAACCACGATTAGCGCACTTGAATTTGACGCTTTACAACGCCAACCCCACCTTGCGGGACGCTTGCATGCGCTACGAGCCAGTAATATTCTGAATCTTGAATATTTTTCCACTACCCAATTGCGCACTATGGTGGGACATATATTCACTTACCTTAAAGATGATGGCTTATTTTTAGCCTCGCGCAACGTTTGTGAGGCTGGGTTAGAAGGTGAGCACGGCACCATTTGGCGTAAGTCCAATGGTTGCTTCAATCAACTCGAAAGCTTCGGGGCAGGCTCTGAGATTACAGATATTGTTACGAGATGGGAATCCGAATGATCGACACCACTTTATTTCTGAGAGAGAAATATCCTCTGGGAATAGAAGGACTGATCTAAATAAGGACGACAGTATTCATTTACAAAAAATTGTATAATTCAATTTACGTATTCCTTAATCTATTTTAAATGTTTAGAAAGTTCAATAAGGGCACTTCAATTTAATGGCAAAAAAAACTTGTGTAATCACTGGTACCGCTGGTTTTATTGGCTATCACCTTGCTGATCTTCTTTTAACGCAAGGGCATCAAGTTGTTGGTATTGATATCGTCAGTGATTATTATGAGGTGTCCCTTAAAGAAGCACGCCTTGTCAATTTGAAGAAGTTTGAGGGTTTTGTCGAAAAACGCATTGACCTTGCTGATTGGTCTGCGGTTGAAACTGTATTTAAAGAGTATCGCCCAGATATTTGTGTAAATTTAGCGGCGCAGGCGGGGGTGCGTTACAGTCTCGAAAACCCAAGAGCTTATTTGCATTCAAATGTTGACGGATTTTTAAATATTCTTGAAGCATGCAGGCATTATCCTGTTGAACATTTGGTTTACGCTTCGACGAGTTCAGCTTATGGGGCGAATACAAGTATGCCCTTTAAGGTTTCTGAGAGTGCTGAACATCCAATGACGCTTTATGCGGCCACAAAAAAATCTAATGAGATGATGGCACATGCGTACTCGCATCTATTTAATATTCCAAGTACAGGTATGCGATTTTTTACTGTGTATGGCCCTTGGGGGCGACCAGACATGGCACTCTTTATGTTTACGAAGGACATTATAGCGGGAAAACCAATCAACGTTTTTAACAATGGTAATATGCAGCGTGACTTTACGTATGTTAAAGACATCGTCGAGGGTATAAGTCGTCTGGCTGACATTCCTCCAGGTATTGATCTGGATTGGGATAGTAACAATCCAAATCCAAGTACAAGCGGCGTTGCCCCCTATCGTGTCGTGAATATTGGTAATACGCGTTGCGAAAAACTTATGCGCTATATTGAGGTGCTTGAAGAAAAATTAGATATAAAAGCAGAATATAATATGCTGCCAATGCAAGATGGTGACGTCCCTGCTACTTGGGCTGATGTAACCGAATTGTCTGAAATTACTGGCTACAAGCCTTCAGTCACGATTGAAGAAGGTATTGGACATTTTGTAGATTGGTATAAGTTTTATTATAAAATTAATTCTTAAGTCTTGTGGATATAGAAACTCTAATTACTCTCTAACCAAGATTGAAGCATTAAAATAGCCCATAGTTGATGTTGCCAATTATGGGTGCCTGCTTGGTGTTGTTGCAACTTTTCTTGTACAAGCGATGAGTTCAAAAGTCCCTGCTTTTGAAGATATTGTTCTGATAATAAGTCGTTAGACCAGCTTTTAAGAGGGCCTCTCAACCAATTATCTATCGGAATTCCAAAGCCCATTTTGGGGCGATCTATCAATCCAGATGGAACATACTTATCCAACACCTTACGCAGTATCCACTTTCCCTGGCCATTGCGAATTTTCATATGCATAGGAAGTGACCAGGAAAATTCGACAACGCGGTGGTCAAGGAGAGGGACGCGAGCTTCTAAAGATGCAGCCATTGAGGCGCGGTCGACTTTGGTTAAAATATCATCTGGTAAGTAGGTGAGGGTATCAAGATATTGCATTCTTTCGACATTGTTCGGAAGAGACTGTTCAATTGTTTGGTCCCATAGAATGCCTTGATATTCTTGTCCTCGGTTTAAAATACTGTTGGGGTTCTGCCAATTACTAACGAGTTTTCTGTAATAGCCATCACTCGTTTCGCCAAGAACACTTGCCAGTTTGTATAGAGTATCCCCAGGGTGACTGGGTCTTTTATTATCAGGAACAATTTTGAAAATTTGATCCCATGTTTGGGGAGAAAGGCTTTGGATTATTCCAGAAGATAAATTTCCAACAAACTTGGGAAGGTGACTGATTTTATTGCCATATCTATGGGCTGTGATATAGCGCCGATATCCACCGAATAATTCATCCCCACCATCGCCGGATAAGGCGACGGTCACATGATTCCTAGTCAACTTTGAAACGAGATATGTTGGAATTTGTGATGAATCAGCAAAAGGTTCATCGTATATATCCGCGAGATTTGGAATTACTGCTCTGGCCTCAGCAGGTGTTACATATAATTCCGTATGCTCTGTGCCGAGGTGTTTTGCAACGTGTGCTGCGTGTTGAGCCTCATTGTAAGCTTGATCCTCAAAGCCAATGGAGAAGGTTTTAATAGGAGAAGATGATTGCTTTTGCATCAGAGCGGCGACGGTGCTGGAATCAATACCACCAGATAAAAATGCGCCAAAGGGGACATCTGAAATCATGCGTTTGGCGACAGCATCTTCTAAGAGCTCTTCCAGAGTTGTTATTGCTTCATTCTCTGTACCGGAAAAGGGGGTGTTTTTACCCTGTCTTACAGCTTGATCTAAAGACCAATAGGTTGTCAATTTAGGTGTTTTGTCGCCATCCGCATCAAAGGTTAAGATGTGTCCTGGAAGTAATTTGTGGACATCCTGATATATGGATTGAGGGGCTGGAATATAGTTAAGTCGTAAGAAGGATGCGATAGAATTTTGATCAATTTGCGTGGGGCATTTAGGGTGTTTTTTCAAGGCTTTGAGGATGGATCCAAAAATAAAAGCACCTTTGTTATAGCTCCAATAGAGTGGTTTTATGCCTACTCTATCTCTGCAAAGTGTCAGTCGTTTTAGCTTTTTATCCCAAACAGCAAACACAAACATTCCGATTAGGTGATGTAAAGTGTCTTTGATACCCCAGTTGGCGATTGCTTCTAATAGGACTTCTGTATCAGAGTGCCCCTTAAATTTTATGTCATATTGAGAGAGTATTTTGGCTCTTATCTGAGCAGCATTATATATTTCGCCGTTGTAAACGAGAACATAGCGGCCACAAGACGCCGCCATCGGCTGTTGACCTGCTGAAGAGAGATCTATGATAGATAGGCGCCTATGAGCAAAGGCTACACCATGATCTGGACTAAGCCATATTTCACCACCGTCAGGGCCACGCCTGTACATAGCCTCGCCCATGGCATGAGCGATACTTCGTTTTTTGTCGGTGTCGTTTATGGTGCCGTCAATAAATCCAGCAATGCCGCACATAGATGTTCTATCCTGAATAACTCAAGCAGTTTTTTCCATCTATAAACAGTCAAGGGGAGAAATGCACGCTTGTTTCTTGGAAGGGGAAGCCTAAAGCTCTATAATGTAGATATTTACATTTCTTTGATCTTAGTCAAAGCAATATCCATCCAGCCTTTGGGGATCATGTGCCCGTAGTTGTGCAGGCAGATGGATGTATCCTTGCCGCTATTACATCCAGTCCAGTGATGACAGGTGAATATGTTTATCTTTTCTACTGTATTTGGCTCAACCCGACATTGATTTGTACGACGCCATAGTTCGATGCCTTTGAGTGGATTATTGTTGTTCCCTCTGGGCAGGGGCATCACGTTATCCTTGAGGCCGTGAACATGGGTGATGTTAATAGGACCTGCTTGGCATTCAATATCTTCTTGTTGCCGGAGGGTTCCTGCTATCGCCAGAAGGCCCGCGAACTCTTGCCCGCTTTCACAGACGAGACGCCAGGCCATGGCACTGCCGTAGGAAAAGCCCGAGAGATAAACTTTGTTCTCATCAATGGGCCATTTGGTTTTGAGATTTTTGAGGATTGCTTGAGCAAAGGGTGTGTCTCTTGATGTCTTGTCCCAAAAATCCCAGCTTTTCCCGAGGCCATCCGGTGCCACAAGCAAAAAGCCATGTTTATCTGTTGCCTCGGTTATTCTCGGATTGTTGAGAACATTTCTCCCTGTTCTGCCCCACCCATGAAAATGCATCAGAATGGGCAAAGGAGATTTTCCATCCCAGTTGGACGGTGTTTTGACCTGATAACTTCGCCCATCTAATTGACAGCTTGTTCCATGTTCACATCCATTTTTTTATGTCTAATACTGTTGTGCTCCAAACGGGCTTTGCAAAGAAGCACATAAGAAGCGTGAGTATGAGGTAAAGCGAGCGAAAAGATCCGGACATGATGGGGAGTATTTCCTGATATGTGTTGGTAAGCGTATCGTAGGGGGAAAATCGCTCACCGCCAATTCAGGGAATTGTGATCACAAAGCTACTGCGAGAGGCAAATAGATCTAAATCATCTGGAAGGAGCTTTTTTCTATTCAGTAAGCTTTTTATGCACATGTTCCAGAGCTTGATTCCAGGCGGTAAAGCCCTGTTGCTTTTTAAGGAGTTTCAGCCCCTCAAGAGTAAAAGTTCCTTCTGTGGCAATTTCACCGGTGATGTCGGCGAGTTTTTGATCTTCTTTTTGTAACGCGTAGGCGGTTGCGCCTCTGATGTTGTGCAAAATGACGTTTCGAGCTTTGTCTTGGGAAAGGCCTTTTTCTTCTAACCAGTCTGTCATCATTCCAAAAAACTCATAAAGCCATCCGTTCATACAGGATGTGGTTAAGGCCAGATCAAAATCATGCTCGGAATCAAAGCTGATTGGTGTGCCAGTATAATCTGCTAACTTTTCCACCGTTGGGTTCGGGGGGTAGATAGGAACGACACCTTCACCAGCTTCGATGCTGCAAACAGGAATCATACGGATGAGTGTTTTGGGTAAATGACCAGCTACTGCGTAGTGGTCTGCAATTGTTTTTCCGGCAACTGCGGTGATCACAATTTGATTATCCCGGAAAGATAATGTTTCCAGCAAACCGGGTAGTTGTTCAGGCTTGACAGAGAGTAGAACGATGTCTGATTTGTCTATAACATCCTGGTTATCCTGTGCGATTAAGCAACCATGTTCCTTTGAAATTCTCTCCGCAGTTTGTGCATTTCTGGGGGATAGATAAATTTCCCCTTTGTAACGTCCCTTTCTAAGGGAACTTGTGAAATAAGAGGCAAAATACCCAACGCCCAAAATGCCGAGTACAGGATTTGTCATATCTTTGCTCATCTACTCATTCTTTCCCTGCAAGTGCTTGTTAATATTTTTGTAAATCCCGATAACTGTAAGTGGATTATTTCTGTTTGCCTATCTTCGATTTCAGAGAAATGCCTTTTGGAAACACAACTTGCCTAGCCGAGTTAGGTTCTGCTAGCTTGAGGCAATTATTCATTCCGCTAATTCTCGTTCTCTGAAAATTTTATATCGATGATTACAGGGTGTTATTGCGGAACCAACGTGCCTTGTTGAGGCTAATAAAGAAAAACTAAACGCTAGGAGCATAGGAATGAGCGCTCTGGATCAAGTGTTGTCCCACGTGGATGACCATCTGGAAGAATCTATCGACAGATTATTTGACCTTGTCAGAATTGAAAGTATCTCGACTGACCCTGCCTATAAAGCAGAATGCCAAAAAGCAGCAGAATGGCTAGAGCGCGAGCTTAAAGAGCTTCAGTTTGATGCCTCTGTACGGCCAACTCCAGGCCATCCTATGGTTGTTGCGCATACGCCAGATCAAGATTCTGGACCACATGTACTCTTTTACGGGCATTATGATGTTCAGCCTGTTGACCCGTTAGAGCTTTGGGATAATCCACCTTTTGAACCGACAGTAAAAGAACTGCCAGACGGTAGCAAGGAACTGACAGGTCGCGGTACATCTGATGACAAGGGGCAGCTTTTGACCTTTGTGGAAGCTTGCCGGGCCTGGCGTGCTGTAACAGGTAAATTGCCGCTGAATGCGTCGATGATTCTTGAGGGCGAAGAAGAAACGGGTAGTCCAAGTCTGGATGATTTCCTCGCTACGCATAAAGACGAGCTAAAGGCAGATCTGGCGCTGGTCTGTGATACAGGCATGTGGGACAAGGATACACCTGCTATTACAGTACGCTTGCGCGGAATGATGAAAGAGAACCTTGTTATCAAAGCTGCTGATCGTGATTTGCATTCCGGTGGTTATGGTTCTGCAGCGCGAAATCCTTTGCATGTTTTGTCCAAGATTATTGCCGATCTTCGTGATGACAAAGGGCGAGTTCAAATTCCCGGGTTTTATGATGGTGTTGGCGAATTGCCTGCCGATATCAAAAAACAATGGGATGAACTGGGCTTTGATAGCGAAGAGTTCTTGGGCGAAGTTGGCCTTTCCCTGCCTGCAGGGGAAGAGGGTTATTCTGTGCTTGAACAGCTGACATCACGCCCGACCTGTGAAGTGAATGGTATTTGGGGTGGATATAACGGCGAAGGATCCAAAACGGTTATTCCAGCCGAAGCAAATGCCAAGTTCACCTTCCGCTTAGTGGATCAGCAGGAGCCGGCCAAAATTCGTGAGGCATTCCGTAGCTTTATAGAAGCTCGTTTGCCTGCGGATTGTTCCGTTGAATATGAATCCGTCGGGGGAGAATTTGGTCCCTTGGTTGTTGATACGGACATGCCGGAAACACAGAAGGTGATCAAAGCGCTTTCTGATGAATGGAATAAAGAAGCAGCCTTGATTGGATCTGGTGGCTCTATTCCTATTACAACTGAATTCCGCCGTGTTTTGGGAATGGAAACTCTTCTGGTTGGCTTTGCATTGGAAGATGATCGTATCCATAGTCCCAATGAGAAATACGACCTCAAGAGCTTCCACAAGGGTATTCGCTCTTGGGTCCGTATTATCGCGGCATTGGGCGCGTAGGTATTACAAAAGGCGGCTTCTATATTTAAGCCGCCTTTTATTTTGCCCGTGTTATATTTGTTCGTTTCCGGTCAATGTATCAGATAAACACTGCCCAATATCAAACCTGCAATAACTGCTGTCTCTATCACGACAAGTATCAAAGCCTGGTGGCCTATTTGTAAAACATCCCGTAAAGATGTTTTCAACCCGACTGCTGCAATAGCGGTAATCAGACACCAGCGGGAGAGCTCGGACAGTTGTGTGATTACTATTTCTGGTAAAACACCTATTGAGCGCAGGCTTGTGAAAAAGACAAACCCGACCAAAAAGAGGGGCGGCAGATAGGCCTTTATTTTATTCGAGCTGGTCTGTTTGAAGATTGTGGTCACAAATAAGGTAATCGGGATGAGAAGTGCAACGCGAAACAGCTTTGCCACCGTTGCGGCATCACCGGCTTCTGGTGAGATGGAATAACCAGCACCAACGACCTGGGCAACATCATGAATCGTTCCACCAATAAAAAAGCCCGCCTCTGTTGATGTCATTCCCAGCCATAGAGCGAGCGGAGGGTAAAGAATCATAGCCAGAGTGGATAAGGTTGTCACAGCAACAACAGCAAAAAGTGTTGAACGTTCTTTGGTAGGAGAGGCCGGCATTGCGGCCGAGATGGCCAAAGCTGCAGAAGCTCCACAAATTGCCGTCGCGCCACCCGTGAGAAGGCCAAACCTTTTATCAAAGCCAAAGAATTTTGCCAGCAGGACGCCAGATATAATTGTGATGATGACAGCTATTACTAATATGCTTGCCGATGTAAGTCCTAGCTGAGAAATCTGGTCCAGACCTATGCGAACGCCAAGAAGTGCAACACCGATACGCAGTACATATTTACTGGTGAATTCGATACCGGGTTTGGCAGGAGATCCCTCAATCAGGGAATTTAAACTCATGCCAAAAAGCAGGGCGTAGAGGAGCGTTGGCCCACCGTGATGATCTGAAATGAATGTTGCTGCAAAAGAGAGAATGACTGCCAGAAGAATGCCGGGCATCAGGATCTTCGTTTGGGCGTACTTTTCGTTCCCTGTGCTAAGAATAGGCATTTTTGTGCTCAATATATTTTTGATGGGCTGTATCGCATTTTATCGGCGATAGCTATTTCCCGAGACCCTAAAGGAATTTTTGATAAAAATCTCAAAAATTTCACAGTTCAATCAAAACGATCACAAAAGCGTATTTTGGAAACCAGAGCGTTTCCCAAAGATACCTATAGCCAAAGAAGAGGTGGTTTGTCAGGCGAGATTTGTTTTTGTGTTTTCCCTGATACTATCTTGTTTTGCCAGGTTTCGCAGGCGGTTTTGAACCATACGGTCATGCAGTTTGGTTACCAATTTGCTGCCTGTTTTTTCAAAAGCACCGGGGATAAAGGCGTGGCAAAGACAAACAAAAAAGCCGATACACATATGGAATGCAAAATACAGAGCTTGTCCCATGTGTTGAAAATAGGTTTCGTTTACGGATTGTGGGTGATCGAGAAAGAGCCCGTCGATAACTTTTTTCATCTGTTCCACCAAGTTTGTATATTATTTTTTGTGCGTGGAAGTAGTTTAAATCAGAAGTAGATAAAATTTTTTCTCATATTTCATAGGCAATGTGGTAAAAGTTGGGAAAATATCTCAAGAATAGGGCCTGTTATGAAATTAGATGATGTTGACCTTCGAATTTTAAAGGAACTACAGCGTGATGCCAGCCGCCCGGCATCGGAAATTGCCGAGCTGGTCAATCTGTCGACCAATGCCTGTTGGCGGCGCATAAAGCTATTGCAGGAATCAGGCGTTATAAAAAAGCAGGTTGCCTTGGTTGACCCGGCAATGGTGGGAAAAGAGTTGACGGTTTTTGTTGAGTTGAGAACGGCGCACCACGGGGATGGTTGGCTGGAGAGTTTTTCTGAAGGTATTAGCAAGATTGATGAGGTGGTTGAATTTCATCGTCTAAATGGAAACGTGGATTATCTGTTGAAGATTTTGGTGTCGAGTATCGAAGATTATGACCGGGTTTATAAAAAGATTATTCGAACGGCACCGCTGCATGATGTGACGTCTTATTTTTCTATGGAAAAGATCAAGGAAACCACAGAGGTGCCACTGGATAAAAGATAAGGTTAGAGGAGGGGTGTACAGTTGGTTTTCTGAAGTGTTAAGCAGAGAGGTCAAACTTTCTGCTTCCCACGACTTCATGGTCATGACAGCATATGATTTGAGGCTACATTTTACTTCTTATGTAAGCCGCCTTTCCTTCCTTTTGGCAGAGCAAGATCATGGCCGGATCTGAAACCTTCACACATCAACCCTTCTGGTGGTCTGATTCTCGTTTTCAACCAGACGATTACGTTCAATCTGATCGTCCACCTAAGAAGGCTGATGTTGTTATTGTTGGTGCTGGCTATACAGGGCTTTCCGCAGCACTTACCCTTGCGCGCGCCGGGCGGTCTGTTGTCGTCCTGGATGCAGAACGTCCGGGATGGGGATGCTCGGCGCGTAACGGCGGGTTATTGGGTCCTAGTTTTCATAAGCTTGGGCTTAAGGGCCTAGAGCGTGCCTATGGAAAAGAAAAGGCACGTGCCATTATGCTCGAAAGTCTGGATTGTATGCGGTCCTTGATTTCTTTCGTCGAAAAAGAAGAAATTGACTGTGAATTGGTCATGCGGGGACGGTTTAGGGGCGCAGTTCGCCCTAATCATTATGACAATCTCGCCCGACAAGTTGAGGTTATGCAAAGGGATCTTGGCCTCAATGCGCACATGGTCGCTAAATCTGAGCAACATCATGAAATAGGGTCTGGTCTTTATCATGGCGGGGCTGTTTATGAAGATGATGGCACGTTACAGCCGGCATTGTTGTTGCAGGGACTTTTGAGAAAAGTCACAGAAGCCGGTGCTAAGGTATACGGTGAGCAATCCGTACAGGACATTTCCGGTTCTGAAGGTAAGCTCGTCGTCTATACAAAGACCCATTCTTTGGCAGCATGTAATGTGATCGTGGCAACAAATGGCTATACGCCTAAAAATTTGCAATGGTTTCGTCGACGTATTATCCCGATCCGATCGGCGGTGACAGCAACGGAAGAGTTGCCACCGGAAAAAATTCTCGAACTTTCGCCTAAATTAAGGGGCCATGGTGATACGCATCGTCTGGTTTTTTATTACCGACCATCGGCCGATGGAAAGCGTATGATTTTTGGGGGCAGGGCAAAAGATCTTAAGGACAATCCACAAGAGTACGTAACTTACCTCGGGAACGCGATGAGGCGAATTTATCCGCAGCTACAATCGGTAAAGATTGAGTATGCCTGGTCTGGAGTTGTTGCCTATACTTTTGACCATGCTCCCCATGTCGGGAAAATTGATGGTGTGTATTATGCCATGGGGTATTGTGGTTCGGGTATTGGTCGTGCCGTCTATTTTGGTCGAAAAACAGCATTAAAGATTTTGAACGATCCTGAGGGGCGAACCGAACTGGATGATCTGCCTTTTGAAAGCAGACCACTGTATACCGGATACCCCTGGTTTATGCCCTTTATGATCCGCTGGCATGCTTTTGCGGACAAAATGGGGTGGTAGTTTATCTTTGGGCCGAAGCGAGCAGGGCACCAAAGCTAACAAAAGTAACGCCAAGGACGCGTCGAACAAGACGAATGCGTTTCACACTACTCATGAAATTTTTCAAACGTCCGCCCATAAGGGCAATTGTCAGGTGATTTAAGAAGCACAGGACTGCATAGGTTGCGGATAAGATTGTCGCCTGAAATAGGGCTGAGCCTTCTACACTCATAAAGGGAGGAAACAAGGCAAGAATAACGACAATCGCCTTGGGATTGGTGAGTGATACAATCAGGGCAGTGGAAAAAAGTTTGTGTTTTTGAGGAGGAAGTGTGTTTTGCCCCTCCTCTATCAAGCCGCTTTTATCTCTCCAGGTTTTAATGCCAAGCCAGATCAAATAGGCAGCGCCAATGAACTTTAGAACTGTGAAGGCGATAGCTGAGGTTTCCATGATCGTGCCCAAGCCCAAGGCAGCCCCAAAGCCAAGGATAAATAAACCGAGTGCATTACCTGTCGCTGACCAGATCGTCGCGCGTCCCCCAAACTTGAGTGTGTTGGAAAGGGCAAGGAATACAGCTGGACCGGGGCTAATTGCAGGGGCAAGACTGACGGCAATGAAAAGAAGCCATACTTCTAATGTCATGGGAAAACTCGATTTAGGGACGTGATTGATTAGGTATAATATCCTGCGCCTCTTTTTTTCCTCATGCAAGTTTGTTGAGAGCATAGGGCGATTTTTGCGCTTTTGTCACAATTCCTAATCCGAATTGATCCTTTTTGTTGTGCACTGGGTTTCGTAGTCTCAGGAGAATTTATTTTGAGATACTGCTAAGGATTTAATAATGGCTGGTCGTAATTCACTCTTTATACCGGGTCCAACAAACATGCCGGAACGTATTCGTTTGGCGATGGATATAAACACAGAAGACCACCGTGCTATGTCAGCGCCGGATTTTATGGTGCCACTGTTCGAAGATCTGAAAAAAATCTTCCGAACAGATAAAGGTGAAGTGATTGTTTTTCCGTCATCCGGGACCGGTGGCTGGGAAGCGGCCATTACCAATACTCTTTCACCGGGCGACAAGGTTCTTACGGCGCGGTTTGGACAGTTTTCAAGTCTTTGGATTGATTCATGTCGTGCACTTGGTATTGAGGTTGAAGACATGGATGTGCCGTGGGGCGAGGGTGCTCCGGTGGGGCAAATTGCCGAACGTCTTGCAGCTGATGCCCAGCATGAGATCAAAGGCGTTATCGTCTGTCACAATGAGACGGCAACGGGTGTTACATCTGATATCAAGGGTGTTAGAGAGGCTCTGGATGCCTGTAACCATCCGGCGTTGTTGTATGTGGATGGTATCAGCTCAATAGGAGCCATTGAATTTGAAATGGATGCCTGGGGTGTTGATCTTGCTGTCGCTGGGTCGCAGAAGGGCTTTATGCTGCCAACAGGTCTTGGCATCGTGGGTGTCAGCCAAAAGGCACTTCAAGCTGGCGAAACGGCATCTTGCCCGCGGTTCTATTTTGATTTCAAAATGATGATTAATCAGACCCGTACCGGTTTTGGCCCTTACACTCCTGCGATGGGACTGTTGAGAGGCTTGCGTGCTTCTGTTGATGTTCTGTTGGAAGAGGGTATGGAAAAGGTGTGGCAAAGGCATCACCGTCTGGCAGAAGGGGTGCGGCAGGCCGTTGCAGCATGGGGATTGTCAACCTGTGCCAAAACACCTGCTTGGCAATCGGATACTGTTACGGGTGTTATGGTTCCTGAACATATTGACGGACAGGAAATCGTTAAACGGGCCTATCAGGATTATAACCTTTCTCTCGGTGGAGGGCTTACCCAAGTTGCCGGAAAGCTATTCCGGATCGGGCATCTTGGCGATTTGAATGAGTGTATGCTGTTTAGCGCACTTGGCGGAGCCGAAATGGTTATGCGCGATATGGGAATGGATATCGAGCCGGGTAAAGGTGTTGGTGCGGCGATTGAATATTGGCACCAAAACAAGTAGCCAGATGATGTGTCTAATTTATGAAAGGCTGTCTGTTTCAGGCAGCCTTTCTTGTTTCTGCTATTGAAACCTTGGGCAAGGCCGCTTAGAAGAGGTGTGTGTCGTTTTGTGTGAAAAGCGACAGAATCCAGTTATCGTAACTGTTGCTCACATCAGTCATTCGTAGAAGAGAATAAAATGTTTCCAGAACCCAAAGAAGGCAAAACCCGACGTGTTGGCTTTTTGCTCTTGCCCGGGTTTTCGATGAATTCTTTTACCTTTGCAATGGAACCCTTGCGCGTTGCAAACAAGGTTGCACGCGAAGAACTCTATGACTGTCCGGTTTTCTCTCTGGATGGAAAGAATGTCGAAGCGTCGAATGGATTGCGTCTGGAAGTGCAGGGGGATCTGGCCTCTGCGAGTGAGCCGGAAAATATCATTCTTTGTGGCGGGCATAATATATCCGGCTTTGATACCAGTGACTTTATGCCGTGGCTGAGAACTGTGGGGCGTCAGGGTAAGGTTATCGGTGCGCTTTATACGGCATCATATTATCTGGCCAAAGCCGGGTTGGCCGATAAAACCAAATGTGCGGTCCATTGGGAATATCTGTCAGCCTTCAAGGAAACGTTTCCCGAAATTGAAACATCCAATGAGCTGTTTGAGGTCAGTGCAAAGGGTTTTACCTGTGTTGGGGGCACGGCTGGTCTGGATATGATGTTGAACTTTATCTCTGACTTGCATGGTTTTGAGTTGGCCAGAATGGTCGCGGATCAGTTTGTACACGAACGTATTAGAGATCGGCGAGAGTTTCAGTACTTTGGCCTTTCCGCACGTTATTCCATTCAGGATCAACGTTTATTGCGGGTGATCCAAATTATGGAAGATCACTTGGAGGAGCCTTTGAGCCTTGAAGAACTCTCCAAGATTGCGGGTTCATCGCGCCGTCAGTTGGAGCGAATGTTCAGCAAGCAATTTAATAAGTCTCCGGCCAGATACTATAGTGAGCTGAGGCTCTATCGATCACGACAGTTGATCATGCAAACCAAGATGCGAATTATCGAAGTGGCTCTAGCCTGTGGGTATAACTCGTCTGCGCATTTCTCGCGCTGTTATCGCAACTTCTTTGGCTGTACACCGCTTTCTGAACGCAAGCTCCCAAGTCAAAGTCAGAAGCTATAACTTGTATTTTCTCGGCTACGTATATCTACGCTGATCCAATTTTTGCCTCTTTTCGCTTATACTGTTCTTTAACGAACAAGAAATGAGGTTGCGTTATGAAACGTCTAATCAGAAAAAGTTTTGCTGTGGCCATCGTGCCAACAGTTCTTGGTTTTGGCGCTGTTGGACTTGTCTCTCTGTCGCCCGCTTACGCGTCACAAACGTCGCAAGAACAAGCCATTGAGGATGTGATCAGTGAAATCGAGCGGACAGTGATTAACCGCTATTTCGGTAAAGATGATCAGACGTCTCAAGATCACAAGAAGAATAAAGGGAAGGGCAAGAAAAAAGGCCTGCCACCCGGTTTGGCTAAAAAGGAGGCTTTACCCCCCGGATTGCAAAAGCAGCTGGATGAAAAAGGTTCACTTCCGCCGGGCCTAGCCAAGCGTGATCTGCCTGATGATTTGCAAAGCAGCTTGCCGCGCCGCGCAAACAGTCGATTTGTTATTGTGGATGACGATGTTGTTCTTATCGACATCCTGACCAATAAGGCGCTGGATGTTCTTGAAAACGTTTTAAAGAAATAAACACTTAATTTAAATTTCGGCGGGCTCCCGGAGTGCTTTACGTTGCTTCAGGAAGCGCCCGAACGTCCCGTGGTTCGGGGCAAAAATCATTGAAAAAGCCTGTAACAGGAAAGCAACAACGGCAATCATGCCGGCTGCATTCAATGCATAGTTCGCGCCGATTAAAAAGGGACCAAAAGCGGCAATCAAATATCCCAGGCATCCAGATAAAAGTGCGACGACAGAGGACAGGATGATCTGGGAGCTTAGTTTATCTGTCCACATGCGTGCGGTTGCGGCGGGGCAGATGAACATGGCTATGACAAGGATTGATCCGACGGCATCAAATGCGGCAACAGCAGAGGTTGCGGTCATAATGATCAGGCCGATGCTGATATAGCGGGCATTGAAGCCCAGGGACGTTGCCATGGCGGGATCAAAGGTTGATATCTTCAGTTCTTTGAAAAAGAGAATAATGACAAGCAGAACAACAAGGGTGACACCGCCAAGCCTGCTGATACTTCCCGGCATCTGTGCCAGGCCATCTGCTGATAAAATATCAGACCAGTCATTCAGCCCGAACCAGAGAGTAGATTCCAGATTTCCATAAAGCGCGTGTTCCACATCAAGGTGAACACCTGAGGCACCGGTCTGTTCCAGAATAAGTACGCCAAGGGCAAACATAGATGTGAAGACCACTCCCATGGCCGCGCCGGGTTCCACATTGCCAAGCCGACGGATGACTTCGATCAAGAGCGCGGATATCAGGGCAGCGCCCAAAGCGCCGAGGAGCATGGGTAATGTATCCAGCGTTCCTGACAAGAGGTAGCCGACAACAATACCGGGTAGAACGACATGGCTCATGGCATCCCCAATCAGGCTCTGACGCCTTAGGACAAGGAAATTGCCGGGCAAGCCACAGCAGAGACCTGCAAGAGAGGCAACCAATAGTGCCGGGAAATCTATTTGTAGAAAATCTGCGAGAGGTAAATCCATTAGCCGATTTCCTTCTTTGGACTGTCAATTGACATTTCCAACTCTTTAATCAAGTCGCGTGGGAGAATGTCGGTAATCATGGCAAGTGACCAGCGGTTTTGAGCGAAAGCTTCTTCCGGGTAGTCATTGAGATACTGATTCCAAAGTGCTTGATCTCTGGACATGGTTACTACGGTCTTTTTGCCCTTCTCCGTCAAAGCCCGGTCACTGTTCAAAACACCTTCACGTTTCAACAGTAATGAAGCCAGAAATGACAGATTTTCTTGGCCTTTGTCGAGGGATAAAAGAGCGCGTCGACGTGTGATTTTAAGTCTGAAGGAGAACTGTCTTAAGGCGGTTGCAATGATGCCTCGTTTGGGAGCAAAGAGCAGCGAAAGTGTAAAGAGGGCCGTGGCGGTCAATACTATTGTTGCTCCAGAAGGCAAGTCTGGAGTAAGCGCGGATAGGGCTGCGCCAAGATAACAACTCATCCCGCCAGTAACGGCAGAGATCGCGACCATAATGCCCAAACGGTCAGTCCAGAAACGGGCGGCAACTGGTGGAATAATAACAAGTGCAATGATTAGAATGAGGCCGACGGTTTTAAGGCCAATGACAACCACGGCAAGTAACAGGGCCATCATAAGAAGATCAATTTTACTCACGGCCCAACCACGTGATGCTGCGTAATCCGGATCGAAACATACCAAGCCAAACTCTTTCATGAACAGAACAGCGAGCACGGTTATGACAAGGGCTGAAATAGCAATCATTTCGGCTTCACTTTGCAGCATGCTGGCTGTTGAACCTAGTAAATAGCTTTCCAGACCGGCCTGGCTCCCGCTTTTCAAGGTTTGGATGTAGCTCATCAACACGACGCCCAGACCAAAGAAGGAACTCAGCACAGTACCAATAGCTGAATCTTCAGGAAGGCGCGTGTTATCTTTGATCCATTGGACCAATAAGACGCCCAGAATGCCGCTTAGGGTAGAACCTATCATAAGGAAAGGAAGGCTTTTCCCCGTCCCGGTCAGGGCAAGGGCAACCAGAAAGCCGAGCGTGATTCCGGGAAGGGTTGCGTGACTGATCGCATCACTGATCAAGGCACGTTTGCGTAGAAGAGAGAAGACACCAACAACTCCCCCGGCGGTGCCCAGTAAGCCAGCACCGAGAAGGACAACATTCGTGTTGTACCCACTTTGGAAAGTTAGGATTTCAAAAAGTTCCTGAAGCACGATTTTGCCTTTGGCATTTTCTGGTTTTTAATGTGTTCTGGGGATTTAACGCTGAGTGTTCTGGCTAGATCACTGCCCTGCGAGTGACATCAGTCCTGACAATTCAGAAGGTGCAAGACGACCACCGTAGGCACGTTGCAGGTTTTCAGATGTAAAGGTTTCGTGCATCGGACCATAGGCTACAGGCCTTACATTGAGAATTAGCGCGTGATCGAAGTAATCCGGTGCGGACTGCAGGTCGTGGTGAACACAGATTACCGTCTTCCCCTGGTCTTTTAACTTTTTCAAAACGTTAATAATGGCACGTTCCGTTGCGGCATCTACACCGACAAAAGGCTCGTCCATGAAATAAAGCGATGCGTCTTGTGCGAGTGCACGGGCAAGGAAAACACGTTGTTGTTGTCCGCCGGATAGTTGCCCGATCTGTCGATCTGCGAAGTCGGCCATGCCAACTTTTTCCAGATAGGACAGGGCCTGTTCCTTGTGACCTTTTCGAACTGGCTTTAGCCAGCCAATCTCGCCATAAAGGCCCATGGTGACAACATCCAATGCAGAGGCGGGGAAATCCCAGTCCACGCTACCCCGCTGAGGAACGTATCCAATAAGTTTACGTTGTTTGTCCACGGGCTTGCCATAAACCGTTATTTCCCCGGATAACTTGGGGATCAAACCAAGAGCAGCTTTGATAAAGGTTGATTTTCCTGCGCCATTGGGACCGACAACCGCAACCAACCCCTTTTCTGGGGCAACAAACGAGAGATCCCAGACCACTGGCTTGTGGTGATAGGAAACAGAAAGGCCTTCGATTGCCAAAGGGGCTTTCTTGGCAGCATCTGTGCTGAGGGATGTACTCGGTTGTAGTTTCAATAGTTTCGCGATCATCGGAAAATTTCCTATACAGCCTTAGTTAGCTGTGTGTTGCGTCAAGGTCAATTGTTTGCTCATGCCAGCCAAAGGAGCTTCGCCACCAAGGGCGCGGCTAATCACAGTTGCATTGTGATCAAGCATGCCAATGTAAGTACCTTCGTAAGTTCCCGCAGGCCCCATGGCATCTGAAAACAATGTTCCGCCGATTGTTATGTTATGACCACGCGCTTTAGCACCTTCGATCAAAGCTTTCACATTGCGATCAGCAACAGAACTTTCGACAAAGACGGCTCTGATTTTACGAGTGACGATCAGGTCGACCAGATTTTCTATTTTTTTCAGACCAGCTTCACTTGCCGTGCTCAAGCCCTGAATACCTACAACTTCAAAGTCATATGCTTTGCCAAAATAGTTGAAAGCATCGTGAGCAGAGATAACAACACGTTCGTTTTGAGGCACACTTGCGAGAACGGTTTCAACATATCCATTGAGCTGTTCAAGTTTGATCAGGTATTCCGCAGCATTTTTGTCATAGAAATCAGCATTTGCAGGGTCGAATTTTTTGATTACGTCGAGCGCCTGGCTTGTGACCGCCATCCACTTACGCACATCCATCCAGACATGGGGATCGTTTTTGTCTTCGTAATCCTGACTGGTCAATAGCAGCGATTTGTTGATTGTTTCTGCCAAAGGAACCACTGGTTTCTTTGTCGCCATGCGTTCCAGCGCATCTTCCATCTGAGCTTCCAGATAGAGGCCGTTGTAGAGAACAATATCTGCTTTTGTCAGTGCAGCGACATCATATCTATTCATCCGATATGTATGGGGGTCGACCCCTTCGCCCATGAGACTGTCGACTTCCATTTTGTCCCCAACGATATGGCTGGCGACATCTGCGATCTGGGCAATAGTTGTAACTATAACAGGTTTATCGGCCCGAGCTAACTGGCTGGAAGCGATGAGAATAACGGCTGCCAAGATAATCTTGGGTATGAAAGTAAAGGATCTAAGTAGCATCATCAGTTTCTTTTTAATCTGTCTGCTTCGGGGCGTTAATGGCGATAGAATCGAGTCGTGGTTGAATATAACGGCTTTGATGCCGATAGGTAAATTTGTAGCCTAGGCTACATTTGGTGTCAACGGCATAATGTTTCAAGCTTATCTTATTTATTTTGCAGGTAATAATCTTAAGTTGATTTTGGTGGATGTTTAAGTGTGCTTGCTCTTTTACATCCGGGATTCTTTCAGGTAAGTAAGGGCAACGCAGAGTTAATATTAGATGAGTGGCGGAAGGTTATATTTAAGTCCATGACATCAGTGACTGACCCAGAGACTAATCCTGAGGCGAATATAGAATTGGAAGACGCTGAGCAACAGGCAGCAAAGTTTGAGCGTGTTCGCGAAGCCCATAAAACAGAAGTCGCCGAAGACTATGTTGAATTGATCGATGATTTGATCAATGCAAACGGTGAAGCGCGTGTTGTTGAATTGGCGGAACGTATGGGGGTCAGTCATGCGACCGTCAATAAAATTATCCAACGCCTTCAGCGCGAGGGGTTGGTTATTTCAAAACCTTACCGATCAATATTTCTGACAGATGAAGGACGTGCTCTGGCACAGGCTGCGCGCCGACGACATGAAATTGTGGTGCGCTTTTTAAAGGCCGCCGGGGTGAGTGATGCAACGGCAGAGATTGACGCCGAGGGTGTTGAACACCATGTGAGTGAAGAGACACTTGAATGTCTTTCTGCTTTAACACTTAAAATCGAGAAATAAGCCGCTTTTTCTTTTTAATTTCCTGTTTGCTCCCCTGACTTATCTGTGAGCAGTTTTTCTTTTCTTTTTAGTTATTCGGAACTGAAAATCATATAGGTGCGATTTTCGCTTTTGGTACAGGGGGTAAACGGGCTAAAGTGCGGCAGAAATTCGAACACTGAAAACGAAACTAAAGAATTGGGGAAATCTCATGGCTCTTGAATTACCAGCCCTTCCATATGCTTATGACGCTCTGGGACCATATATGTCTGCAGAAACTCTTGAGTTTCATCACGACAAACACCACAACGCTTATGTTGTGAACGGTAACAAGCTACTGGCAGGTTCCGACCTAGAAGGTAAATCTCTGGAAGAGATCGTTAAAGGCTCTTTTGGTGATGCATCCAAAGCTGGCATTTTCAACAATGCTGCACAGCACTGGAACCACATTGAGTTCTGGAACATGATGAAGCCAAATGGCGGCGGCGCAATTCCTGGTGAACTTGAAAAAAAGATCATCGAAGATTTTGGTAGCGTTGATCAGTTCAAAGCTGATTTTGTAAATGCTGGTGTTACACAGTTTGGTTCCGGTTGGTGCTGGCTTGTGCTGGACGACAGCGGCAAGCTTGCTGTGACCAAAACAGCAAACGGTGAGAACCCGTTGGTGACTGGTGGTCACGCGCTTCTCGGCTGTGATGTTTGGGAACACTCTTACTACATTGATTATCGCAATGCGCGTCCAGATTATGTTAAGGCTTTTGTTGATAGCCTTGTTAACTGGGAATACGTTGCTGAGCGCTTTTCAAAAGCCGGTTAATCGCGATCAGAATTTCTGATTGGCATTCATGAAAAACGGTCCGATTATCGGACCGTTTTTTTATATCTTTTGTTATCTGTTTAGCTAAGATTTTGGTGTGGTTTTATCGGTTTTTTTGTTTGAATTTCAATGAGACGATCAAGGTGGTTTTCTTTCCCTGATCTTCCTGTTATTTTGCCAATACTTTTACAAAGTGTGTTTGAATCAATTTGGTGACCAAGTGGGTAACTATTCTGCTTGAAATAGGGCCTGCTTGAAATGGGGAAAGAAGTCGTATGAGAGCATTAGGGCGTATTGCCGGAACGATGGTGGCTATTGTGGCTGGTTTTAGTTCTATGGCAGGAAAAGTTCATGCTCAGGATTTGGCTGGCGAACCAGCGCCAAATCAACTTATTGCTTTTGACGGGCTTGAGTATGCTGGTGCCGCGAAGGTTTTTGAACTCTCTGCCGACCAACTCTATTCTTTTGTGCCTTCTCTTGGTGATCTTTCGGGCCGTGTTTCATCCCTAAAACTTGGTTCGCAAGTTGGCGCGATGTTTTTCCAGGGTCCTTTGTTTCAAACAACGGACAAATCCTGCGCACCTCTTTTGGGTAGCAAGGAAGAACCACACCTGTTGTGGCAGGGACCATCAGCTGATCTTGTCCCGTTGAAGAGGGTAAATGATGCGCCGGTTTCAATGGCTGCGCCACAAGATGATACCTATTCATCCATGATCATCTATCGTCGTGATATGGGGCCGCCGCCCGGTGTTCTTATGTTGCAACGTTTAAACACCTATAGTCGTGGCTGTGCAAATGTTCTTGAACAGTTGAATTACCGACGTGCCTTTATTCCTGCTTGGGATAACGGGCGTACAGGCTATTGCCAAAATCTGGTCGGCCCAACGACCTATGCCGGGGAGCGTGGAACGTTCCGGTTTAATGATAGTGATCAGTTGGTCTTTATGCATCCAGAAGCAATGGATCAGGCTTATCAATCTGTTCGCCACCGTGTACGGGCGACCTTGTATGATTTTCCCGATTGTCAGGGAAATCACGTTACCTTTCCTTTTAAAGCGGAAAGTATCCGCAAGTTTAACCTTGCCGACTATGGATATAAAGGGCGCGCGCGTTCTGTGAAGGTTGAGTATGTATCTGGCCCGGCATCTGCCTTGTCCGGGTTAGTTGTCGCAAGTACATCACCTAAAACTGTTGTGGCTAACGCAACAGTCCCAGCTCCAGCTAAGACGGTTACGCCTCAAACTGTAGCAGAACAACCAAAGACAGCGTCACAAGCACCTCAGACTTTTGTTGCACCACAATCTGGTTCAACGCAAGAAGCTCCTGTTGTCAAGAAGAGCGTGGAAGTCCCTCAAACTGCTGCAGTGCAAAAAGCGGTACCTCAAACACAAGCGGCACCTGCGGAACCTCAAACATTTGTCGCTCCGGAACCTCAAACATTTGTTGCGCCCGAACCTCAGGTATTCACCGCACCGGCACCAGCCGAGACGTTCCAAGCACCTGCTTATAGTTCGGCGGATTCAGATTTGCTTGCGGCAGGTATAACACCTGCTGGTGACGATGCGCTAATTCCTCAGCCGACACAGGCGACAGAAGGTGAGCTGGAGCGACAGGCAATTACATCACAGTCAGAGAACCCGCTCTTTACGCCTTCGTATCAACTATTCGAGGCACAGCCTGCTGAAAATGTTGAAAGCCAGCCTCTGAATTCTGGTAGCTCTACAGAGCAGGGGAGCTTGCCGACGGAGACTGCAGAACGCTTTGTGAGTCCTTCGGTAGGGGGAACCACTTACGAGTTTCCTGTTTTTGATGCCTATCGCCTGAATTATTGTCTAACGCCGGGAACAAATTGCGGAGAGCCTGCTGCGCGTGAATGGTGCAAGAAAAAAGGCCATGAAACAGCAGTTGCCTGGGTTAGAGACGACAACATTGGCTCGCTTTTCCCGACGATTAACATGGGCTCAAAAGAAATTTGTTCAAACTATCGCTGTGATGGTTTTAAAGAGCTAACTTGCTCAAAATAAGATTCTTAGCTGAACCTTAGAGATATTATTGTTTCTTGGTATTTTCAAGCAGGGTTGGCACTACGGGTTGAGTCGATGCCAATCCTGTTTTTGTATGTTTACGATGTGGTGAACGCACTGTAAATTTCTTCTCGTAAGGCATCGTGCTTTTTTATTGCTTCGTCTCCTTGATCAGGACCATCATAAAGACCGAGTTCCCTCAAGAGGATAAAGAAGCCACTACGTGGAATGGCGGGTTCGCCACGGCTAACAGCAAGGGGAGCCAGCGAGAGAGCGCCACTGCTGTGATCTGTTCGCATGATGTCTTCGAGTTTATGGGTTAGTTTGTGAATGATTTGGGGGCCAGGAATTTCGGCCTCTATTGCCAGCATGCGATAACTGATTGTCTGGTGCTTTTGCGCGGTATTCTTCAGAACGGCTCTTATTTTTTGTTCCATGACGTCATTCACGAAATGCATTCCTCTTTTTTGATCTACCTTTGATCCAGACTTAATGTCGTTTAAGGGCGTAACAAGCCAAATCTTATTGTTAGCTAGAGCCAGATAGCCCACTTCGGGCTTGAATTTGATTGAGTGACTCTGTACCACTTCCTTTAAATAACAAGCTAGTTGTAAATAAGAAACCATTTGGGCGCCAGAAGTCTCACCAAAAGTCTCATAAGAACAACAGGAAGTAATTATGTCCCAATTTAAAACTATTGACGATCTTGAGTTGAGCGGAAGGCGTACGCTTGTCAGAGTAGATTTTAACGTACCGATCAGGGATGGCAAAATCACCGATAACAGCCGTATTGTTCGGGTATTGCCAACAATACGTGACCTAAAGGCGCAAGGCGCAAAGATAGTCCTGATGGCTCATTTTGGCCGCCCCAAAGGTAATGTTGTTCCAGAAATGAGTTTGGCACCGGTTGTTGAAGGGCTTTCTGATGCCTTGGGTGGGGAAAAGGTTGTCTTTGCGAACAATTGTATCGGCGCTGAAGTGTCTACCCAGATTGATGCCTTAGCAAACGGGGAAATACTATTACTTGAAAACCTCAGGTTCCATGCCGGAGAAGAAGCCAATGATGCTTCCTTTGCGCAGGAACTTGCAAAACTTGGTGATGTCTATATTAACGATGCTTTTTCTGCGGCACATCGCGCACATGCCTCGACGGATGGTCTGGCCCGATTACTTCCTGCGGCGGCGGGTCGTTTGATGCAAACTGAACTTGAGCATCTCTCACAGGCTTTGGGGCAACCCAAACGCCCTCTTGCTGCCTTGGTTGGCGGGGCAAAGGTATCAACAAAACTGGACCTGCTTAGTAATCTTGTGGGGAAAGTTGACGTCCTGGTTATTGGTGGTGGCATGGCCAACACATTCTTGAATGCACAAGGTATTGAAGTCGGACGTTCGCTTTGCGAGCATGAAATGGCGGATACAGCACGTGCTATTCTAAAGGAAGCTGAGGCACAAAATTGTAAAGTTATGTTGCCTTCTGATGTTGTCGTTGCGGAAACGCTGGCTGAGAATGTTCCAACATCTACTGTCGAGACATCATCGGTTCCTGATAACCAAATGATTTTGGATGCAGGTAGCCAGACAGCACAAGAAATAATTGCTGAATTAAAAAACTGTAAGACACTGGTTTGGAACGGCCCGCTTGGTTGCTTTGAAACAGAGCCATTTGATGCTGCGACAAATTCAGTTGCTCAGGCCGCTGCAACTTTGACCGTATCGGAGGAATTGCTTACCGTTGCTGGTGGTGGTGATACCGTTGCCGCGTTGGTCCATGCAGGGGCTGATGAGAATTTTTCTTACATCTCGACCGCAGGTGGTGCCTTCCTCGAATGGTTGGAAGGAAAGACTCTTCCCGGGGTTAAAGCCTTGGAAGATGCGGCTTAAGGTCCAAAAAGCTACGATTTAGCAGCGAACTGGGATCTCTAAAGAGGTCCCAGTTTTGCCATCAAGACCAGTGCCGTTGCACCAGCTGTGACGCCAGCGAGTAGATTTTTTCTCGTAAGAAAGAATACAGCGAGAGAGATGATTGTTGCGCCAGCACGCTGTTCCAGACCAAGTTCCGCCAGCGGGCCTATGGGGAGAAGGATCATGCGAGCGATTAAGCCAGCGAGTAAAGCATAAGCAACACAGGTAACCCATCGGAAAACAGCACTGTCTTTATCCATTTTTCCAGACACGGCAACACCCAATCCACGCCAGAAGTAGGTAACAGCAGCTGCAACTCCTAATGCAGCCATAGGAGCCATAAAGTCGGCACTTAACAAGTTGTCTAGCTCGTTCATTGTGATTGGGCCTTCTTGTGTTTGTGTTCACTGATCAAGAAAGCAACTGTGCCGGCAACAAGTCCGGTGATGAGTAAGCTCCAATTTGGTGTGAGCAAGAAGGTCAATGGCCCCAGGATGGCACCGAGAATGAGGGCTGTCGGCCGGCCGGGCTGGGTGAAGTCAGCAAGAAAAACCAGCATGAAATAAACAGGATTTAAAAAAACCAGCCCCATCGTTACTTCTGCAGGTAACAGGCCGGGGAGGTGATATCCAATGTATGTTGCGAGCATGCAAACAGACCACAGGGGAACGACAAAGCCGGTAAAGTAAGGAAGACGTTGTTCTTCAGGCAATCTCGGACACTGTTTCATCGCCGCGGCCCATCCGGTAACCGCGATGAAATTGCTCATGAAATAATAAACAATTTTAGGTGTTTTCTTGTTGCGGATGAAGGGCATCAAAACAATTGTCATCGGCATCAGCCGGCAATTAATCAAGCCAACCGCTGCGGCAATCGCAAAGAGGGATGCATTGATTGCGTAGAGTTCCATCGTGGCGATTTGCCCGGGGATAGCCCAGTTAACAGCCGTTGAAATAAGGGCGTGCCATACTTCCAGCCCAGTTTCGCTTACCAGTGCACCAAAACCCATATAGGTGCTGCCCAGTATAAGCGCAGGGATTGTGAGGGCATCTTTGGCCCCCTGGATATAGGCGGCTCGGATAGAGCCAAAATTGTCAGGTGTGTTGTGCATACCCGGTTTCAGACTCCGGACTAAAAAGAAGAGAGCAAAAGCCTAGCACAGGGAATGGAATGAAAGCATCTGTTTTGTGCAGTGCAAAATATTTAAAATCAAAGACAGTATGCTGTGGGATGTTCTAAGAAGGTAGTATTCTGGAGCCTGGCAATACACACTTAACCGAAGTCCCTTCACCTGGGTTGCTGGTCATTTCCAACTCGCCGCCGTGTAATCGGACTAATCCCTGAGCTAGAGGAAGACCAAGGCCTGTTCCATCGAATTGCCGGCTTAAAGTGCTGTCGATCTGTGCAAAGGGTTCAAATGCTTTCGGGATATCTTCTTCGGACATGCCAATGCCCGTATCCATGACGATGAATTCAAAATCACCATCATCATTTACGCCGCCAGCAAGTTCGACAATGCCACCAGATGGCGTGAACTTCACAGAGTTTGCGAGTAGATTGATGAGAACTTGTTTCAGTTTACGCTGATCTGCATGCAGCATGGGAAGTTTTGACGGTAAAGAGAGTTTTAGCTTCAACCCGGCATTTTCTGCGCGTTCAATCATCAGGCGTTGAACGGACACAGCCAGTTTCAGAGGGTCTGTGGCATCTTCAAGTAACTCAAGCTTTCCTGCCTCAATCTTTGCCACATCAAGGATGTCATTAATCACGCTCAAAAGGTGGCGGGCAGAGGTATGAATATCATGGGAATATTCATGATATTGTTTGTTTCCAAGAGGCCCCAGAAGCTGTGATGACATCATTTCGGAAAACCCGATAATGGCATTCAAAGGAGTTCGGAGCTCGTGGCTCATATTCGCCAGAAACTCTGACTTTGCACGGTTGGCGACTTCAGCCGTTTCTTTGGCTGTTCTGAGCGCGCCTTGTTGATGTTGTTGTTCTGTAACGTCTCGGGCACTGCCGCGATACCCGGCATAAGCTCTGGTTTCGTTGGTATAAAAGGCGAGGCCACTGACCAGGAAAAGGCGTTCTTCGCCGGATCTGCTCAGAATTGTTAGCTGTTCATCTCTAAAAGGTTTGTGAGTGCCCGTGGCTTTTGTGTTGGCAAATATATGATCTGGTTCTTCTACAACCAGATCTTTGATACTGCGTCCCAGAAGCTCACTTGGGTGATATCCCAAGGCCTTTTGAACCTGTGGTGATACATAAGTAAAGTTCAGGTCTTTGTCTGTTTCCCATGTCCAGTCAGAGACCAAGCGGCTCATGTCATTCAGGCGGCTTTGTACAGAACCCAGAACTTCTTTTAGCTGAGCATTTTCATCATGAGGTTGCAAAACGACGGCAGTTGCGCCGGGGTGCATGTTCGTTGCATTTATAAAGTGATAAGAGGCCAGATAGTGCTGGGCCTTCTTATTAACAATGATTGTGTATTCATCAGGATTGCTGCCACCTGCAGATTTTATAGCCGCGATCTCTGCTGGGCTATAGGGAGGGGCAATTGCATTTTCAATTAAGCCTGCATCTTCCATTTCCGCTGCAATCGCTTCGTAGGCCTCGTTCGCAAATATAACCTGACCTTCATTGCTTATGACACAGGTAGGAGGGCCGTTGTGAACGATATCGTTCTTTAAGGCAGAGATAATTTCGAACGAGCCACTCAAATTATGGGGAAGGCCAGCGCTTTTGCTTTTTGTATCGCGATCTTTAGGGAGCTTCACGATACGACCCTTCGTTTCTTTTACCATCACGACGCCTTTGCCCCACTTGCTGATTTTTTATCTGTGGAAGCTGTATCAATTTCGCTGATTGCGTCTTGATATTTGGGGTCCATTCGCCAAGAATCTGTAATCAATTGGGCGTCATCTTTACTGACTTTGTCATAGATGAGCATCGCCCGGGAAAGATCCCGGGGGTCAGTTTTATGCCCTCGGGGGTTTCCTTTGCGGCTCAATAGAAAGATGGTCGCAAATGTTTGTTTTGGTATACCCATGGCAAGGCACAGAATTGCAATGCCTTCGCCTTTGGTCTCGTAAAGAGCTTTTCGTAAGCCGCCTGGCCTAAAACCACTCATTTCGCAGAACATACTTTCGAAGAGCTCTACTTCCCCTTGCCGAAGGGCTTGAACCAAACTGTCGACGGTTAGCAAATTGTTTTGTTTTAATTTCTGGGCGAGTTGTGTTGCCGGGGCGTGCGGTTGAGGAGAAACTCTATCCTGATCGACAAGTTTGTGAATGCCAGACTGGATCTTGTTATCGATTTCCTGGATATCCACCGGAAAATTCTTGAGGATGTGTGATCTTAGAGCGGCAGATACCCACCAGTACATTCGTTCAGCCAAATGAGCCGGCAGGTCCTCACGATTAACAAGCGGTTCTTGGAAATCATCAATGCGTCGGGACTGGTCGGCTAAATATTCCAAAGTAAGTTCTGAAATAGAAGCATTTTTGTTCTCGAGCAGTGTTTTGATGACGTCTTTTTTTCCTGTGTTAACAAGGGCGTCAGAAACGTCGCTGCTAAGTTCGTTTCGAAGAGCTATTGAAAGCTGATGTTGATGCGTGCGGGATTTAATAATATCGACCAGATCCTGATCCTGAAGGATATTACTATTCATTAAGATGGGACGGGCGACTTCAATGTCGTCATTTGCGAGCATTAAAATCAATTCATGAGGAACGGTTTTAGTTGAAGCTAACTCTTCACTTAAAGCTTGTCGTACGAGCTGCTCAACATCGCTTATCAGTTTGCCCAGGATATCAGTCATCAACGCCCTTTCCAGTTCGGAAAGAACGCGTTCTTCTTCAGAGAAAAGTTGCCCTATCGTACGCGCAAGCGTTTCCCGGCCTTTGACCGAGCGGTCTAGTGCCATCGACAGCAACTTTTGCAAGTTATTATCCTGGTTTTCCGGCAAGGGAACCCCCGCTTCCTTATACCCCGGTGCGCTACTTGCGCGTTCACAGCCATTATTGGCTGCATTGATCCTTATTATATCAAGAGAATCCACGCTTAAGTAGATTCACTTGTTAACAAACAATTACGTCAAAATTTATGAAAATAGTCTTAACTTTTTCGTTAATCTATTAGGTGATGTGTATGTGTTGACTTAATGGATACTAAATATAGTAGTTTAGGTGTGTAGTTGATGGCAAGTTCTGTATGGTTAACAAAAGTTTCATTAAAAGAATCGGCCTAAATATACAGTGAGAAAATCCAGAGTGATTAGTTGGTGATAACTTATGCGCTATAATTATGAATATTTATTCTCTTAAAAAGAGTTGCGGACTTGAAATGTTATCTGGTCCCGTTTTATTGAGTTGCGGTTAACGTATTATTTACAGGATTTGGTCATTCTTCTCTCATGAAAATTTCCAATAAAAGGGATGCTGGATTCTTTTCAGGTGTATCGCCTGATGGAATCACAAAACAGCAACCTTCTGAAATTAAGAAAGAAACAGCTCCTGCAAGATTGACGGTTCAAAAGGCCCTGAAGCCCTTTACCGGTGATCTCAGAAGTTTTGGTATTACAGAGCGCCTTAAAGAGCTTTTTGAAGCAGCAAAAATTGCAGCTGAATCGGGCAGGATACTCCCGCGTGGGTCGTTTCTGAACATTACTGTTTAAGGGCTAGGGGTACAATTTCCTGTCTTTGCGTTAGTGTCGTAGGCTACTGCATCAAGCTGTGCGTGTTTTCATTTATTTAAACAGAGCTCAAAAGCAGGCTGGTTTCGCTGTTAAGAATTCCATCGATACTCCGCACATTTCGCAGTACAGTATCGAACTCCTGTAAACTTGATACCTGTATTTCTGCGACGAGATCCCAGTTGCCATTCGTTGTATGCAGCTTTACCAGTTCTGGCATTCCTCTTAACTTCTGAATGACCTGGGTTGTTGATTTTCCCATTACTTCTATCGACATGATTGCTTTGATTAGATCAGGCTCGCTATCTTCTCTTACCCTGACGGTAAACCCCAACAGAGCGCCAGAATTTAAAAGTCGATCCAACCTGTTCTGTATCGTACCTCTTGATGCACCTAGAATTTCTGAAAGTTTAGAAAGCGGTGCGCGACCATCTTTTCTTAAGATGGCGATTATTTCCCGGTCCAGCGAATCAAATTTATGCATATGAAAGTGAGTTTTTAGCTAATTTATATTTTGAGTATAAAATATGTACAAAAATATGTAAATATTTGTAGATAATTGGCATATTAATTAAATTTTCTACCCTCTAAATTCTTCTTCTAATCCGAACAAATTGCTTGAGCAGAGTACTTTATTAGATAGAGGAAACTAAAGATATGTCGTTGTTAACTGCCCCTGATGGATCGCCTCGTCATGTGAGGAGTAGTCCTCAAACGCCGGTGGCCGTCATTGTTATACGGCCACATCATTTTGTTGCAAACCCTGAAACGGCTGTAGATAACAGCTTTCAGGACAAGATGGCGGGTGCAGGGCAGGAAGACAAAGTTGAGGCCTATCATGAAGTATCTAATGTTATTAAGGTGCTGAGATCGCATGGTGTAAAAGTTCATGTTTTTGAAGATGAAAGCTGCCAAACGCCTGATTCAGTTTTCCCAAATAACTGGTTTTCGACGCACGCAGGCGGACGTGTTGCTATTTATCCGATGTTTGCAAAAAACCGGCGAAAAGAACGTCGTACAGATATCATCGAGTTGCTTAAGAAAAACTACCGTGTTCAAGACATTGTTGATTATTCAGGGTTTGAGGAGGATGGGCTGTTTCTTGAGGGGACAGGGGCAATGGTTCTGGATCACATAGAGCGCGTAACCTACGTATGTAAATCCCGACGATCTGATCCGATTTTACTGGAACGGTTTTGCTCGCAGTTTAACTATGAGCCCATAATTTTTGAGGCTGTTGATAGTAAAGGTCATGCCGTCTATCACACAAATGTTTTGATGTGTATTGCAAGTGAGCTTGTCCTCGTTGGTGCAGAATTGGTGCGGGACAATGGTGATAGAGCAACGTTGATGAGAAGGCTTAAAGATACGGGACGGAAAATTCTTGAACTTTCCGAGGAGCAAGTTGCTTCATTTTCGGGAAATATGTTGGAAGTTCAAGGCGCAAATGGCCCGCTTCTTGTGATGTCAGAGACAGCCTATAGGGCTTTGAGTGGTGAACAGATAACTCAGATTGAACAGTGCCTTCCCATTGTGACCTTGGCTATTCCAACAATAGAGAAAGCGGGAGGCTCAGTCCGCTGTATGTTGGCTGGGGTTCATTTATCAAAACGCTTGTAGTGCTTGGAAGGTGTAATTTTTCTTGCTCTCAAGTCATGGCGCAGACATGCTGATGATATGAGTAACGATGATCATTTACATATTCCCCCTGATGCGTCTTTTTCCCGTCGAATCCCTGGTCAGGATGACCGGGAACGAATAGTTTGTGATACCTGTGATTATGTTATCTATGAAAACCCCAAAATCGTTGTCGGGGTTGTTGCCACGTGGGACGAAAAAGTCCTTTTGGTGAAAAGAGAAATCGAACCCAGGCGTGGATATTGGTCACTTCCTGCTGGTTATCTGGAGCTTAATGAAACGGCTGAAGATGGGGCTGCAAGAGAAGCCTGGGAAGAAGCAAGGGCAAAGCTGACTATTGATCAAGTTCTCGCGGTTTATTCTCTTCCCCGTATTAGTCAAATTCAAATAATATACCGAGCAAAACTTTCTAGCCCCGAAGTATCTGCTGGACCGGAAAGTCAGGAAGTTATGCTTTTTGATTGGCAAAATATTCCATGGCCGGATTTAGCTTTCCCAACAGTAGTATGGGCACTTAATCAGTACCATTCCATTCGCGATCAAAGTGCGTTTCCACCCTTTGCTAACCCCCTTGATTCAGAGGGATGATTTAGAGGAATTTTAGGGCTCTTTTTAAGCAGCAAACCCAAACATAGATTTTAGCTATGGATGACATAGATTTGTTGTATATTTGGCTTGATTTGTCGTAAATTTGACAGATTTTATATTTTTTTCAAGTTTTGTGATAAATATTCCCACATATAGATATTTATTAGCTAGTTGTTAAAGTCTCAGCCTTTATCTTCGCATTTCATGTCTCGCGCGATCCTGAATCGCTATGCTATGGAGTTCGAGTAAATGTTGTCTAAAGCCCTCACAATCCGTAACAGTCTGTATGCTGTTGCTTTAATCTTAACCGGACTTGTGATCTACCAAGCTGCAACGTCAGTTTTAGAAGACTGGCAGGATTATCAAGACGCACAGACAACATTGGAATATAATCGGGTTGAAGGGCAGCTGATTTTGGCCGCTAAATTTTGGGCCGAAGAGCGTGCTTTAACATCTGTTGCAATTGCATCGAGTAAAGAGATTACGGATGCAGGACAAAAAGATATTATCACTGCTCGGCAACAAGCTGACGTAAGTTATCTCGAAGCATTTTCCTGGTTAGAAAATAACGCGAATTTTGCTGATAAGGCGGCAGTTCTGGAATCTGTACAGGCGACCCATGCGGCATTGGTAGAAATACGTCCTAATATCGATATATATGTCTCTGTCCCTAAGTTCCAAAGAGATCGCAAAGTTGGTTCAGCGGCTGAACCCGCCATTACAGATATGATCATGGCGTCAAAAATGCTGCGGGAAAGGTCTTCCTTCCAGCCTGAGAAATCGGGCCCGAATTTCACAATGGTTCAGCGATTAAAAGAAAGCGCTTGGGTGATGAGCGAATATGCCAGTCGTGAAAAAGCTGGTCTGGCTTATGCTATTTCCAAGAAAGTGAAGCTTCGCGGAACACGATTAAAGAACTTTTACACAGATCGTGGACGTGTCGAGAATGCCTGGCAAGATTTTCTGGCCTATTCGCACAAGCCAGATGCCGCTGAAAAAATCACGGGTGTGATGGCTGAATTGGAGGCTGATTTCTTTAGTGAGGATCAATACGAAGGCCTGCGTGCTGCTGTCTTCAAGAAGGGTATCCGCGGAGATGACTATCCTGTTGATGAAACAGAATGGTCGAAGACTTCTGAGAAAGCGATCAGTCCGATTTGGGATCTTGTTGATGTGACGACTGTTACCTCGGGGGAGTTGGCGAATGCGGCAGCAACTGAAAGCTGGAACCGGATGGTCGCGGCATTAATTATTTTATCAATCGGTGTTGTTGCCGGTCTCGTGTCTTTCTGGATTGTTGCTGTACGGGTAATTTTCCCGGTGAAGTCGATTACATCCTCTATGCAGGAATTGGTTGATGGTAACCTCGACGCAGAGATTAGAGGTGCGAGTGGTCATGATGAAATTGCTGATATGGCCAAGGCGGTTCTAGTCTTCCGCGATAATGCTGTTGCGGTTAAGAAGCTGGAAGAAGAACGCAAGGAAGCTGAAAAGCGAAATGAAGAAGAAAAGCGTCAGGCCATGGTAGAGCTTGCTGACCGCTTTGAGAGCGAAGTGAAAGGGATTGTTCAGACAGTATCATCGGCGGCAACAGAGATGAGAAGTACATCCGAAGGGATGCAGTCTACCGCCGGGAATACGTCACAACAGGCTGTGGCGGTAACCTCTGCATCAGAGCATGCGACAGGCAACGTTCAGACTGTCGCGGCAGCAGCAGAAGAACTTTCGAGTTCAATTAATGAAATCAGCCGTCAGGTAAGCCAATCCACAAGTATTGCAGGCGATGCAGTAGCAAGAGCTGAAGATGCTAACCAGCAGGTTTCTGGCTTGTTAGATGCTTCAACCAAAATTGGTGAAGTTATCAAGTTGATTTCAGATATTGCGGAGCAAACGAACTTGCTGGCATTGAATGCGACGATCGAGGCTGCACGGGCTGGAGATGCGGGAAAAGGTTTTGCTGTCGTTGCCAGTGAAGTGAAAAGTCTCGCAACACAGACAGCCAAAGCAACAGACGAAATTGCGCATCAAGTAACCGGTATCCAAGGAGCTACAGATACGGCGGCTGATTCAATCGGCAAAATTACAGGTACTATTGAGCAAATAAATGAGATTACGGCTTCTGTGGCTGCGGCTGTTGAAGAGCAGGGCGCCGCGACGCTAGAGATTTCACGCAATGTTCAAGAGGCTGCGACGGCTACCAGCGAAGTATCTTCAACGATTTCAGATGTGACAAGCGGTGTCGAGGAAACCGGACGCGCTGCACAGGATGTACTGAGCGCGGCATCCGAACTGTCTAAGCAATCAGAAATGCTTAATACACAGGTTGATGATTTCATCCATCAAATTCGAGAAGCATAAGCCTTCCAAAATTTGATACACTTATTTAATAGGGGGCTTTACTGTAGTTAAGTCCCCCTCTTTCGTTCTCTATTCAGACTTTCTGCAAAACATTTCTTAAAAGCATCAAGAACAGGGGAAGGGTGTGTGCCCGCCCGAGCAACTAATTCAAAAGTTGATTGATAACCTAGTTCTTGAGGATTCAGTGCTTTCATTTCTCCACTCTCAACCCATTTCTGGGCGAGATGATCTGGAAGATGGGCAAGGAAATGCCCCGAAAGCACCAAATAAACAAGTCCCTCCATTTGATATGATAATGCGCCGGAACCTATTGTTTTGATATTTGAAGGATGAGGGCGACCTGCTGTATAGCCACGCTGAGCAATTCTGTAATCTGTTAAATCCTGAGGCTTGAGCTTATCCGTGCTGATATGGAAAAGGGGATGCCTGGAACCGCAATAAAGGATTTGATTTTCAGTGAAGAGCGGTTGGTAGTGAAGACCTGGCAAGTGTTTTGGGAAGGCGCCAATTGCAATATCCAAACGTTGATCAAGGACTTCTCGCTCTAAGAGGTTAGGGGGCAGAATATTGATTGTGGTTTCTATTTTTCCTTCCAAATTGAATAGCTCGTGCAGGCTTTGTGCTATTGACGAATTTGGATGAGTAATCAGGTTGTCAGTAATGCCCAGTGAAAGTTTACCACTTAGTTCTTGGCGGAGATCGTGAAGCTCATTGGTGAAGCCATCAATCTGATTAAAAAGCGTTTTGGCGGCGTTATAAACACGTTCGCCCTCTCTTGTTAATGAGAACCCTGTTCGCCCCCGTTGACATAGTCGCATGCCAAGTCGTGTTTCGAGATCGGACATTTGAATACTGATTGTCGATATACTGATGTTAAGCTCGGCTTGAGCTTGAGAGAAGCCACCGCAGTCAGCTACGGTCAGGAATACACGGAGTTGGCGGAGGTCCAGAGTATCTAGTTTCATAATTTGATATTTCTCAAAGTAAACTTTGTTATTTTGTAATTTCTTTAAGTTACTCCTGAGATCACACTAAAGGCGAGTTTTTATTTTGAGAGGCAAGTGATGAGCAATCTTACTGAGTTACCACCTGATGGAATGGATTTGCCACGGTTTAGCGGTATTGCAACCTTTATGAGGTTGCCGCACGTTACTGATTTTACAGGGTATGATATCGGGATTATTGGCATTCCCTGGGATGCAGGTGTTACCAATCGTCCTGGCACGCGTCATGGCCCTCGTCAACTCAGGGACATGTCGAGCCTTATTCGCAGATATAACGGGGCAACCTGGGTTGCGCCTTTTGATGACTGCCGGATTGCTGATTTTGGCGATGTAAAAGTGAACCCTGTTGATCTTGATATGACGATGCAACGTGTCACGGACTATATGGCGAATATACGTGAAGCTGGGGTCATGCCAATGGTCGCCGGCGGTGACCACATGATCTCACTGCCGATACTTCGTGGACTTGTTGCGGATACAGGGCCTGTGGGGATGGTACATTTTGATGCTCATATGGATGTGAACGACAGTTATTTTGGCGGTAGTAAACTGACCCACGGCACGCCTTTCCGTCGTGCTATAGAAGAGGAATTGCTGGATCCTAAGCGGGTTGTTCAGGTCGGAATCCGAGGATCACGCTATGACCGTTCTGATGAAGAATATGCACAAGAGGTTGGTATAAGAGTCATTACCATTGAGGAGTACTTTGATCTTGGTATCCAAGAGGTTATCAAGGAAATTCATCGTGTGGTTGGAGATCAAAGAACTTATGTGACTTTTGATATTGATGCGTTAGATCCGTGCTATGCTCCGGGTACAGGTACGCCCGAAATTGGTGGCTACACACCGTTTGATGCGCAGGTGATGATTAGGTCGCTTGGTGACTTGAATCTGATTGGTGCGGACTTGGTCGAAGTCTCTCCGCCATTTGATCAATCGGGGGGGACAGCAATCGTTGGTGTCAACTTGATGTTTGAGCTGATTTGTGTGTTGTCACAAGCGCGATGCCGACAAAAGTCATAGATATCATTAACTCTCAAAGGATGCTTTAGCGTATAACCTAAGGCTCCTTTGAGGCAAATGCCAAACGGAATTGTTGCATCAACATTCTGGTTAGTTGCCAACCCTGGAGTGCCTGCTGTTTGGTTTTTTCTCCGCAAGTATCTTTCCCTTGGGATGCTGCAGTAGTGTAGGAAGCATCGGTAACAGACGTGTCTGAAGCATCCGGGTATCTTGTTTGCAGAGCATCATTTAGGGCTTTGTATCCAACTCTCAATTGTTCTTCGTATTCGGGTAACAGATGATTACAGACAGAATTTGTCCCGGCTGCTGCTGCGACAATATTAATTCGTTCTTCATCGAATTTTTTATCACTGACATTTAGTTCAAAAGTTTGCCCTGTTAGTTGCTGTGTCAGGTCACGTGCTTTTTGCAGAGAGTTTTGTATGAAATCCTGTGATTCCTTATCACATTTGAAACGCTCATCTCTGGATGTTTGATAGGCTGTCCCCCTGACCATATTAAGGACAGGTGTGTTGGTGAAAATTTTGTTGAGAGAATAGTCCAGTAAATATTGTTGCCAGTAATATTCTCTGGTTTCTGCTGGGGAAAGCAGCAGGCACCTCTCTTCGAGAGCAAGGCCGGTAGCAATCTTGCCGTATTCCCTGATCATTTCATTTGAATCGAGTTGTTTACTCTGTTCAGCATAACTTACTTCTGGATGTGTTATGGCAACACAAAAAACAGTACAAATTGGACCAAGAGCTTTTTTGAGCAGAAAAACAGTACTTTTCATTATCTTCCCATTAAGGATCAGCTGTGGCTTAGATGTTATCTAGCCCCATAAGAGAGCGTGAAAAATCTTTTGCTGTAAAGGGGCGTAAATCATCGGCTGTTTCGCCGATGCCGATTGCGTGAACGGGTAGCCCGAATTTTTCAGCCAGGGCGACAAGAATTCCCCCACGTGCTGAGCCATCCAGTTTGGTGACTACCAGACCACTCACATCCACGAGCTCTTTAAAGGTGCCTACTTGAGAAACAGCATTTTGACCAGTTGTTGCATCAAGAACCAAGACCACGTCGTGAGGTGCGTTCTCGTCCAGTTTTTTTATGACGCGAATAACTTTCTGGAGCTCTGACATCAGGTCGGATTTGTTATGCAGGCGCCCGGCTGTATCAATGAGAACAACATCAGCATTTTCAGCCCTTGCACGTTCGATAGCTTCATAGGCAAGACCTGCGGCATCTGCACCGGTTTCTTTGGCAACGACTGGACAGCCTGTGCGGTCTCCCCAGATTTGGAGTTGCTCAATTGCTGCTGCTCTGAACGTATCACCCGCGGCGAGCATAACATTTAGGCCTTGAGCCTTGTATTGGGTGGCCAGCTTGCCAATGGTCGTGGTTTTACCGCTGCCATTGACACCTACCATCAACATGATGTGGGGAGATCTGGATTTATCAACGTCAAGAGGTGTCGCTACAGGCTCTAGTATTGTTGCGATATCTGCAGCTAGAGCTTCTGAGATTTCCTGTGGTTCAACATCTTTATTAAATCGGGTTTTGGCCAGATTACTTGTTAGCCGAGTTGCCGTTGCAACGCCGAGATCAGACGTAATCAGAAGCTCTTCGAGCTCTTCAATGCTTTCATCATCCAGCTTCTTTTTGGTAAATATACCGCCAATACCTTCACCCAATTTAGAGGAGGAGCGGCTAAGTCCAGCTTTCAGACGGGAAAACCAGCCACCTTTTTTCTTATCTTCACTCATTTGGGATATCACTCATGTTGTGGTGTTTATGACAGGTTATTGGTTGGATAGCTGTGCTCGGGCAGTATTTGCTGCGTCTGTTCCCAGTGGGTATGCGAGTAACTTTCCATCACGAACATCGGCAATGTACACAGGAACAACCTGTCCGGAAAGATCCCCTTCAAGGGCTTCAATTTGTACAGGAGCGTAGTGTTCGGTTCGTCCAAATCCATTCTTTTCAATCAGAACTTGCGATGTGCTGCCTACTCTGCCCTGCATGAATAGGTTTTCTGCTTTTTGTCCGGCGTTACGCAAACGTGCTGCACGTTCTTTACGAAGATTTCCGGGTACCTGAGGCATTTTTGCTGCGGGTGTTCCCGGGCGTTCTGAATAGGGGAAAACATGCAGATAGGTCAGGCCAAGTTCTTCGACCAGACGATAGGTGTTTTCGAACATTTCATCGGTTTCAGTTGGAAAGCCTGCAATAATGTCTGCACCAAAAACAACATCTGGGCGTAGTTCCCGGGCTTTGACAACCATGTCGACAACGTCTTGTCGCAAGTGTCGACGCTTCATCCGTTTGAGAACCATGTCGTCACCGGCCTGCAACGAAATATGCAGGTGGGGCATGATTCGTGGCTCTTCACCGAACAGGCGATAGGTGTCTTCGTCTATTTCAACAGGATCAAGAGACGAAAGTCTTAAGCGTTTAAGCTCAGGAACTTGTGCCAATAGTCTGCGCGTCATCTGACCGAGTGTGGGGTGTCCGGGCAGATCCAGGCCGTAATCTGTGATATCAACCCCGGTCAGCACGACCTCTTTTACACCATTGTTAACAAGCGTTTTTACTTGTTCTGTAATCGCGCCAATGGGAACCGAGCGGTTATTGCCGCGGCCAAAAGGAATAATACAAAAAGTACAGCGGTGATTACAGCCTTGCTGAATTTGAACAAATGCACGCGTATGTTCTTCAAAGCCGTGAACGAGATGAGCTGCCGTTTCTTTGGCTTCCATAATATCATTAACGGAAACTTTGGCGTTGGGATCCAGATCGAAACTCTCGCGCTTTAGCTTCTCTTCATTGCCCATAACATGATCAACTTCTGTCATCCCGGCGTAGAGATCGGGGTTAATCTGGGCGGCGCATCCGGTGACAATGATTTTTGCATCGGGGTTTGTACGGCGAGCTTTGCGAATGCTTTGCCGGGCCTGACGTTCTGCTTCGGTGGTGACAGCGCAGGTATTAAAGATAATGGTATCTGACAATCCGGCTTCGCGGGCATGCTGACGCATTACCTCGGACTCATAGGTATTAAGCCGGCAACCAAAAGTAACAATCTTTGGATCTGTCAGATTCTTTGTCATGATCGCTTTATGAACGATGATCCGAGCCTTGTCCAGCAACGGCTTTGCAACTCAGTTATGCGAGGCAAAGGCTAGTTTGTGTTATTCGAAACCTGATTTTGAACGGCAGATATACGTTGTTGAATATACTGCCAGATTTTGGGTGTTTCTTTTTCTCTGAAACATCGGCTCCAGGGATACCCATGAAAGTCAGAGATGCCACAATCTTCCGGGGTTTGTACAAGCAATGTGATGTTGCTCATTTCCTTCATGAAATTCAGATCTTCAGGAGGCGCAATTTTATCACCCTTAAAGGAATAAACCAGGCCGGGCTTCTCTGTTGCTTGCTCGACGGTGGATTTCCATATCTGGTAATAAGGCGCCAAGTCATCTGATTCTTTGCTTTCACCTGTATAGGCATAGCCATATCCCGGTGCGGAGATGATGAACCCGTTGAATGAATTTGGAATATCTGCTGCCGCCACTAAGGTGGTTGAAGCTCCACCGGAATGACCGAGTAAAAAAGCTCTGTCTGGTGTAATCCCATGGCGTTTGAATCTCTCTAAAAGGAGTTCCAGTTCTACGCTCCTTTTGAAATAGCGTGCTTCGCCGGGTTTTTTACCGCTGACTTGCTGTGAACATAGATAAAAAATCACTGTGTTATCGTGTTGGCGTACAATCGCACGGGCGTATGACGGAATTGATTCTGGATAGCACTTCTGCCCATGTCCGCCATTACTCGTGCCATGATTATAGATAAAAAGGATTGTACTTTCCGGATTGGGAATGTTCCGTTTCATTTCCTTTGAGAAGTCGGCATCCCGAATAGGAGTAAAGCTATTGCCAACTGCAAAGGCTCCATAAGGATCTTCGATTTTATCTGGTTTGGTTGTCTGACAGGCAGATAAGAAGGTGGCAACGATAAACAGAAGTAGGATGCGTGGCATTGGATCTACATTAAAATATGAGTAATAGTGGAGGGTGCTGTTATCTGGAAAGTGTTAATGAGGACTTTGTAATAACTCTGGTGCGATGTGCCCTTCGAAAGCTTTTGAAACCGGTCCTGTCATGAGGACGGTCCCGTTTTCTTGCCAATGTATGTATAGAGGGCCGCCATCAAGGTCGACCTGGACTTGTCTATCTGTCAGGCCCCGTCTGGCTGCTGCGACAGCGGCTGCACAGGCGCCAGAGCCGCAGGCCGAAGTTATGCCTACGCCACGTTCAAAAACACGCAGGCGAATGTGATTTTCGCCAATCAAAGAGGCAACGCTGATGTTTGCTCGTTCTGGGAAAAGGGGATGATGTTCTAGCCTAGGCCCCAAGGCTTCTAGCTCGATAGCTTCAGCATCTTCAACAAAGAATACGGCATGTGGATTCCCCATATTCACGCAAACAGGGTTACGTAACGGGGGAAGTTTGATGCCAGTATTGAGAGTATCTCTTTCTTCCGAGAGAGGGATATCTTTCCAGTCTAGGAGAGCGGGTCCCATATTGGCTGTGATCAAACCATTTTTTTCTTTACTGACCTGTAGGAGGCCCGCCAAAGTTTCGACGGTAACTGTATCCTGACCAGTTTCGCTCATGAGTATAGATGCAATGCAGCGGGTGGCATTACCACAGGCGCCGACTTCACTGCCATCGGCATTTTTTATCCGCATGAAAGCATTGGCATCAGGATTCTGACTTTTTTCTATAACGATAAACTGGTCGCAACCAATGCCAAATCGGCGATCGGCGATCAAACGTGATTGATCTTCTGTCGGTGTGAATGCTTCTTTCCGGGCATCAATGACAACAAAGTCGTTACCCAGGCCGTGCATTTTCACAAAGGATCTACCGTTCATCGTGTGCTCTCTTATGACGTCATTTATCGGCGTTCTTCGCCACCAAAGGTATCGGATTGTTTAATGAGTTATAAGATAGAGAGAAAACTGTCTATTTAAAAGCCTCTAAAGAAACTGCAGAAACAGAGGACTTCTTATCAGGTTGTTAAATCAGGGGGCTGATTTTCTTGTGTATGTGACGCCGACCAGCAGCATGTCAACATTTACACCGTCCCTGGCAAGAGGAAGAATAAGGTCTTCCATCTCAACGATATCTTTTTTGGGGCCGACATAGGGAGTACTTGGGTAGATTGGTTGCGCTGTTTCAACGGCTTGTTTGCAGTTGTCCCATATCCTGCTCGGGGGTTTTTGATGGTCCAGAGTACTCATCCAATGATTGGTGTGATCATTCCTTAGATAGGCTGAGATATGGGTGCCAATCAACCTGTATCGAAAGTCAAGTGGTGACGTTTGTACATCAAGCAATATTAGATGCGGAAGAAAATCAGCCATTTCAGCAGGATCTATATCGTGCCTGGCCGGTAATTTGTCCGGAGAAGCCTTGCTGAGCCAATAGTCATACAGTTTTCTGATTGGCTGTGTTTTTACCTTAACTTCTAACATGCCGAATCTTCGCCCGAAACGGATGTGTTCTTGTTGTAACTGGGGTATGAAATCCGCATTCGGGTATCAGAAGCCGTTGTTTTCTTGTTATTTATTTGTGGCCTATAATTAGACGGGGCGAGGTAAATGGCAACTGACGAGTGATTGTATTTCTTGTCAGTATGACACTTGGCGACTCCAGCAAGAGAGAAAACGTGGCTCCGATTGCACTGAGTCGCTGAAAAAGCTTGACCTTCACGTGGGTTTTTTATACGTTCCGCTCAAATATCTGCAAAAGTTAAGTGCATAAGCTCTAAGGAGCTCCGCCAGTCCGCGAGTATCGCGCACTGGCGTAAATTGCGTTTGGCCTTTGTGATTACCGTTTTCAGCCATGTTGGCTGGATGATTGAGGAAAAGAGGAACAGTATGTTCGATAGCTTACAGGATCGTCTGGGATCAGTCTTTGACAAGCTGAAGCGCCGTGGTGCATTGAGCGAGGCTGATGTTACAGCTGCTCTGCGCGAAGTGCGTGTTGCTTTGCTTGAAGCTGATGTGGCGTTGCCTGTGGTCAAAGACTTTATCGAAAAGGTAAGGGTTGAAGCTGTCGGGCAGGATGTTCTGAAATCCGTGACCCCGGGTCAGATGGTTGTAAAGATCGTCAACGATCAGCTCAGCGAGATGTTGGGGGCTGATCACGTTGCCCTTAATCTACAAGTGACACCGCCAGCCGTTATTATGATGGTCGGTCTGCAAGGATCCGGTAAGACGACATCTACGGCTAAGATCTCTAAACGCTTGAACGAAAAAGAACGCAAGAAAGTCTTAATGGCTTCTCTCGACGTTCGCCGTCCAGCAGCACAAGAACAGCTCGCTGTCCTTGGTGCGCAGATTGGCGTGAGAACCTTGAACATTGTGCCTGGTGAACAGCCTGTGGCTATCGCTAAGCGTGCTGTTCAGACTGGTGCACTCGAAGGTTTCGATGTTGTAATGCTCGATACGGCAGGGCGTCTGGCTATCGACGAAGAGTTGATGGCCGAAGTCGCAACTGTCCGGGATGCGGCCAAGCCAGCAGAAACATTGCTGGTTGCGGATGCGATGACCGGTCAGGATGCAGTCAATGTTGCTGATACTTTTAATCAGAAAATTGGTCTGAGCGGTATCGTGATGACCCGTATGGATGGTGATGCTCGCGGTGGCGCGGCCTTGTCCATGCGCGCTGTAACCGGTTGTCCGATCAAGTTGATCGGTGTCGGTGAAAAGCTTGAAGAGCTAGAAGATTTCCACCCTTCCCGTGTTGCCTCTCGTATTCTGGGTATGGGCGATGTGGTTTCCTTGGTTGAAAAAGCTGCTGAATCCTTTGAAGAGGAAGAAGCTGCTAAACTTGCCAAGAAAATGAAGAAGGGTAAGTTTGATCTGAACGACTTGGCGTCTCAGCTTAAACAAATGCAAAAAATGGGTGGCATGTCGAGCCTGTTGAACATGCTTCCAGGTATGAATTCCGCCCAGATGAAGAAACTGAAAGATGCCAAGGTCGACGACAAGATTATCAATCGTCAATTGGCCATCATTTCATCCATGACACCTCATGAACGCGAAAAACCGGAAGTTATCAAGGCAAAGCGGAGAACCCGCATTGCGAATGGTTCCGGGACATCGGTTCAGGATGTGAACAAGCTTCTAAAGCAACAGCAGGAAGCTGCCCGCATGATGAAGAAGGTCCAGAAGATGGGCAAGAAAGGCATGATGCGGGGTGGGTTGCAAAACCTGATGCCTCCTGGGATGGGTTTTCCTAAATAAGGGAAACCTGCGAAAGAGTGCTTCTGAATAAATTGAGTATTATTAAGTTTAGTGTTTAACAAGAGGAACTGAAATGGCTGTAAAAATTCGCCTAGCCCGTGGCGGCGCCAAAAAACGTCCATACTACCGTATCGTAGTTGCGGACGCTCGCGCTCCACGTGATGGTCGCTTCATCGAAAAGATTGGCGCCTATAACCCAATGGTACCAAAAGACCACCCAGAGCGTCTGATCCTGGACGAAGATCGCGCTAAATACTGGTTGTCAACTGGTGCTCAGCCTACAGATCGCGTTGCGCGTTTCCTAGGTAATCTTGGTCTCGCTGAAAAGCGTGCTGTTCCAGAACAGACCAAGAAAAACCAGATGAAAGCGAAAGCAAAAGAGCGTCTGGAAGAAAAGCGTATGGCTGCAGAAGCAGCTGCTGAAGAAGCTGCTGCAGCTTCTGAAGAAAGCGCAGCTGAGTAATTCGGCGAACTTAGGATTTCTTAGCTCATGGCTTCAAACCACGAAGATAGAATTTGTGTAGGTGTGATCGCTGGCGCGCACGGAGTGCGTGGTGGTGTGAAGGTCAAAAGCTACACCGAAATTCCTGAAGACGTGGCGGCATTTGGACCGGTGACGGATGATGCGGGCAACCGTCTCAAAATTACCGTAACAGGCCAGGCCAAGGGTACTGTTCTTACGCGAATTGAGGGTGTGAAAGATCGTGATCGCGCCCAAGAAATGCGAGGAACAAAATTGTATGTTAACCGTGATCTTCTACCGAAACTGACAGAAGACGACGAATATTACTATTCTGATCTCGTAGGCCTTAAGGTCGAGAACGCTCAGGGAGTGGCTCTTGGTACTGTAAAAGGTGTCTTCGATTTTGGCGCTGGGGATATTCTTGAATTTGTCAGTGATAGTGGACAATCGGAAATGGTCAGCTTTACTGAAAGCTCTGTGCCGGTTGTGGACCTCGAAGGGCAACGTATCGTAGTTGATATGCCCGAAGTTGTTCTGGGTCGGGAAGACTAGGGATCAAGATCTGTGATCTTCTTTCCATGTCTTTCAAACCGGGTTGCTCGACAGGATGTTGGATAGCGTGACAGCCAACTGGAAAGCAACAGTACTTTCGCTCCATCCGGAAATGTTTCCGGGCTCACTGGGATTATCCCTGGCGGGCAAGGCCCTTGAAAAAGGGATCTGGGAGTTGGAAAGGGTGGACATTCGCAATTTTGCGTATGATAAACACCGTACTGTTGATGCTATCCCCTTTGGGGGAGGTGCTGGTTTGGTAATGCGTCCTGATATTGTTGATGCAGCTTTGGACTCTGTGGCTGGCAATGCCGGTCCGGTTATCTATCTCTCGCCGCGCGGACGGCTTTTGGACCAGAAACTGGTCAAAGAGTTAGCGGCAGGACCCGGGGTAACTCTCTTGTGTGGGCGTTACGAAGGGATCGATCAGCGGGTGTTGGACGCGCGTGAAGTGATAGAGGTTTCGGTTGGTGATTACATCCTGTCCGGTGGTGAACAGGCGGCATTAATCCTTATGGATGCTGTCATCAGGTTATTGCCGGGGGTTATGGGAAACAAGGAATCCGCAGACGAAGAATCGTTTGAAACTGGGTTGCTGGAATATCCGCTCTATACGCGACCTGCCGAATGGCAAGATCGCAAGGTGCCCGAGGTTCTTTCCTCTGGTCACCATGGAAAGATAAAGCAGTGGCGCCAGGAACAGGCGGAAAAGATTACCAGGGAACGACGCCCGGATTTATGGGAAAAGTACCTGGATAAACGTAACGATACCAAACTGGGCCGATAGGTCCGTTGAAAAGTTAAACGGGTCATTGGCCCCAATAGAATGGTAGAGGATAGAAACATGAATGTAATCGAGAAGCTGGAAGCTGATCAGGTTGCCAAACTTACAGATGGCAAAAAAGTTACCGAGTTTGCTGCTGGTGATACCGTCCGCGTAAACGTAAAAGTTGTTGAGGGTACACGCGAGCGTATCCAGGCATTTGAAGGCGTATGTATCGCACGTAAAAATGCTGGTCTGAACTCTTCTTTCACTGTTCGTAAGATTTCTTACGGTGAAGGCGTTGAGCGTGTATTCCCACTTTACAGCCCACGTGTTGATTCAGTCGAGTTGGTTCGTCGCGGTGATGTGCGTCGTGCGAAACTTTACTACCTACGTGGCCGTCGTGGTAAATCTGCACGTATCGCAGAAAAAACAACCGGTGCTGCTGGTAAAGCTGCTGCTGCGGATCGCGCTGATAAAGCTGCTGCTAAGGCCGCTGCTAAAAAGTAAGCGGTTCGAGACTGTCGACGAAGAGCTTTCTCGTCGATCAGGAGTTACAAAAGAGGGTGCCTAATGGCACCCTCTTTTGTTTATGCAGATCCTCAGGGGAAAGTCTGTGCTGATGACAAGAAAGACTTATTAAGATCCAGTTGAGGCAGTGGCGACAACAGGAACAGAATTCAAGTCCCAATCATAAGTATGGTTGTCGATAGAGCGGATTTTCATGAGCTCTTTTTGACGTTCTTTCGATGCGTAAGTACGCAGGTGATCCAGTACCGATGCATCACTGCCGCCAAAGTCTTCTTTGAACCAGACATAGATACTGGAAACAACCGCCTCGTTATTATCGCCGATGTTTACGGCACGTGGGTGATCAATGAAGCGTCGGGCTGCAGCCGTTAGTTGGGCATCATATTCTGCCGCAGTGATGACTTCTTTTGGCAGGTCAGGGCAGCCCAAAGATGCGCAGTTGAGCACGTAGTGAATACGTGGATCTTTCCAGCCCGGGCGCAGAATACCGTGTTCGATATCATTAAGAGAGACTTTCTCACCTTCGATGCGGAGAATCTTTTTCCCCCATGGGCCTGATGCAAATAGTCCGGGGGAAATATTGATATCCCGGATACTTTCTACAGGCATGTGTTCCAGAATCAGATTTACGGTTGCCGCATTGTAGAGATTAACCCAATAGGCAAGTTGTTGGTCTCTGTTAAGATTGCTGACTTTGATGTTTTGCAGGTATTTCAGATGCTCCTTGAGCGCCAGTTGGTCATTAAAGCTCACTCTGTGATAGGCGATCCGCGCGATACCGTCATAGTTTTCTTCACGGTATTTCTGGATGAAGACGTTCCATTCATTTTGATTGACCGCTTCTGTGCTCTCCGCACTAAAGTCTGCCCAACGAGGGATAAGGTTTGAGCTTGGAGCAAAAAGCGACTCGAAGGGGCTGAAGCCACTGGTGAACACCAGTATTATCAGGGCCAGGGGCACAGCCAGTTGCCTGGAGAATCTCTGTGTAAAACTGGCCATATAAATGAACTCCCATTTTTTGCCAAAACCTAAGTGAAAACCTAGTTTGAAAACACATTGTCATGAACTTATGTACTTATTATGGGCAGACTGAGGCCATTTGGTGAGTGTTCGTCCAGTAACAATCCTGTGGCATAAATGGTCAATGATCGTGAGAATGTCGGGTAATTATATGTTCTTGCACCAATTTTTCCTCACAGAGAACTCACTTTTCCCGTGAGGAGAGCAGAGCATAAAAATAGCGATTTTTTGAAAGTTGAACAATTGAGCTCTGTATAAAGTATGTGATTTACAGTCAAAAAGTGAAATTTTCTTATAGAATCGTCATAAAAACAGATTCAATCGTTCTAAAGGACTTTTCGCCGCACTGCGGAAGCGCTATGCTCCGCGCGAAACTAGTAAGAAGACTGCTTGGCCGCTGTTAGAGGTTCAGCCTCGTCGTCAGGACCTGTTTAGGCAGGAATGGCCGCCCCAAAATACGCAGTTAAATATACGAGGACGATGTTAGGATGAGTAACCCGCGTACCCTTTTCGAAAAGATTTGGGATAGCCATCTGGTTGACCGTCAGGAAGACGGCACCTGTTTGCTTTATATTGATCGCCATCTGGTACACGAAGTCACAAGCCCGCAGGCCTTTGAAGGACTTCGTATGGCTGGCCGTAAAGTTCGCCGCCCGGAAAACACACTTGCTGTTCCCGATCACAACGTACCAACATCTGGTCGCGCACAGGGAATTGCCGACGAAGAAAGTCGTATTCAGGTTGAAACGCTTTCCAGTAACTGTGAAGAGTTTGGCGTGCAGCTTTTTGGTATGGATGATGTTCGTCAGGGTGTTGTACACATTATTGGCCCAGAGCAGGGCTTCACTCTGCCGGGCATGACAATTGTTTGTGGTGACAGTCACACGGCGACGCACGGTGCATTCGGTTCTCTTGCCTTTGGTATCGGTACATCCGAAGTTGAACATGTTCTGGCGACGCAAACGCTGATCCAGAAACCAGCCAAAACAATGCGCATCACTGTCGAAGGTGATTTGCTGCCAGGTGTTACCGCGAAAGACATGGTGCTGCACATTATTGGTGTGATTGGTACTGCGGGTGGTACAGGTTATGTGATTGAGTATGCTGGTGAAGCCATGCGCAAGCTTTCCATGGAAGGCCGTATGACGATCTGTAACATGTCAATTGAAGCTGGCGCGCGCGCGGGTCTGATTGCTCCTGATGAGACAACATTTGAATATATCAAAGGTCGCCCAATGGCCCCGAAAGCGGGTAACTGGGAACAGGCTGTTGAGTACTGGAAAACTCTGCCTTCTGACGAAGGTGCGACTTATGATAAGGAAGTTATCATTAAGGCCGCAGATATCGAACCACAGGTTACCTGGGGCACATCGCCGGAAGACGTGGTTGGTATTTCAGCGGTTGTTCCTGCGCCATCTGATGGGCGTGACGAAAACAAAAAATCTGCAATTGAGCGTTCTCTTGAGTATATGGATCTCAAAGCAGGTCAGGCGATCAAAGATATTGCCATTGATAAAGTCTTTATCGGATCTTGCACCAACGGTCGCATTGAAGACTTACGCGAAGTGGCACGTATCGCAAAAGGCCGTAAGGTTTCCGATAGCGTTTATGCCATGATTGTTCCCGGATCTGGTTTGGTTAAAATTCAGGCGGAAGAAGAAGGTCTGGATGAGATCTTTACCGAAGCTGGCTTTGATTGGCGTGAACCCGGTTGTTCCATGTGTCTGGCGATGAATGCTGACCGTTTGTCACCGGGCGAGCGTTGCGCGTCTACATCAAATCGTAACTTCGAAGGCCGTCAGGGCCGCGGTGGACGTACGCATCTGGTAAGCCCGGCTATGGCGGCGGTTGCTGCTATCGCAGGTCATTTTGATGATGTTCGCAAATACGACTAAGCAAAGGATTACAGAGAATGGATAAGTTTACATCACTCACCTCTGTGGCGGCTCCCTTGCCATTGGTGAACATCGATACGGATATGATTATCCCTAAGCAGTTTTTGAAAACTGTTAAGCGGACGGGCCTGAAAGCTGGTTTGTTCTACGAATTGCGTACGGATGAAGACGGTAATCCCGTTGATTTTGTACTGGATGAACCTGCTTATAAAGAAGCGCAAATTCTGGTAACAGGCGATAACTTCGGCTGTGGTTCTTCCCGTGAACACGCACCGTGGGCTTTGTTGGATCAGGGGATTCGCTGCGTTATTGCACCAAGCTTTGCGGATATCTTCTACAACAACTGCTTCAAGAACGGTATCTTGCCGATTGCTTTGCCACAGGAAGATGTGGACAAGTTGATGGATGATGCTAAACGCGGTTCCAATGCTGTGGTTTCCGTTGATTTGGAAACTCAGGAAATCAAAGGTCCAGATGGCGGCACAATCAGCTTTGAGGTTGATGCCCATCGCAAACATTGTTTGTTGAACGGTCTGGACGATATTGGCCTGACTTTTGAAAAGTCTGCGCATATTGATATGTTCGAGAACAAGCGTAAAGCGACGCAACCTTGGTTGTAATATTTTGATGGGGGTCGTTTATGGCCCTCATTTTTTTGTGAAGAGGCTCTGAAGTATTATTGAGATTACCTCAAGAGTCTGTGGTTATAGAAAGGCTGGCAATTGCCAGTCTTCTCTTTGTTAAATTCGGAAGAAGAAACATGGCATCAAATAAAAATCTATTGATTCTCCCCGGGGATGGAATCGGTCCTGAAGTGATGCGCGAAGTACGTCGCGTTGTTGATTGGATGGACAAACGTCGTGCAGTGACCTTTGATATCGACGAAGACCTGGTCGGTGGTTCTGCGATTGACAAACACGGTGTTCCCCTGGCTGATGAAACAATGGACAAGGCGATGGAAGCCGATGCCGTATTGTTAGGTGCTGTGGGTGGTCCTCAATGGGACAATCTTGATTTCTCTATCAAGCCAGAACGCGGTCTTTTGCGTCTGCGTAAGGAAATGGAACTCTTTGCCAACTTACGTCCGGCGCTGTGTTTTGATGCTTTGGTTGATTCCTCGTCCCTCAAGCCTGAACTGGTTTCCGGTCTGGATATCATGATTGTGCGTGAACTAACCGGCGGTGTTTATTTCGGTGAACCACGCGGGATCGAAGATCTTGGCAATGGTGAGCGTCGTGGTATCAACACGCAGGTTTACACAACATCTGAAATTCGCCGCGTTGCAGAGGTTGCCTTTGATCTCGCGCGCAAACGCGACAGCCGGGTTTGTTCTGTTGAAAAAGCCAATGTCATGGAATCAGGGCTGTTGTGGCGTGAAGAAGTGACCAAGTTACATGGTGAAGGCTTTGACGATGTTGAACTGTCTCACATGTATGCCGATAACTGTTCAATGCAGTTGGTGCGTACGCCAAAACAGTTCGATGTTATCCTGACTGATAACCTGTTTGGTGACATGTTGTCTGATACAGCAGCAATGTTGACTGGATCCCTGGGTATGCTGCCATCCGCATCTTTGGGTGCAACAGATGAGGCTGGTCGTCGCAAAGCAATGTACGAGCCAGTACACGGGTCTGCGCCTGATATTGCTGGTGAGAACAAAGCCAACCCGCTGGCAACTATTCTCTCCTTTGCAATGAACCTGCGCTACTCCTTCGATATGGGCGATGAAGCCGACCTGATCGAAAATGCTGTGAACAAAGTTCTGGCATCTGGCAAGCGTACTGGCGACATTATGGCTGCTGGCTGTGAAATCGTTTCTACCGAAGGCATGGGCGAGGCTCTCCTTCGCGCTTTGGATGAGCAGGCTGCCTAAGTTAATAGTGGCGTGAATTTGTAGGGAGGCTTTTTGTTGTACAAACAAGAGAATCCAGAAATTTCATTGTTGACCGATGAGATAAAGCTGATTACGTTTACGCCCGAGTTAAATCCCGAGTGGAATAGAGTTTATGTCTAATAACGTTGCACATATGGCCCCGCGCGCTGCACACACTGCGAAGTCTCTTCGTCGTGCGTTCACTGCTGCGCGTCCAGTTGCAACAACGACATGGACCACGATTACCACCACGCCTGTCAAAACCATGAAGGTTAAGATGGGCGGCAGTAGGTAAACCCTCTCGGGAATAAAGGCTAATAAAAGGGCCGTCCCATTGAGGGGCGGCCCTTTTTCTTTAGGGCTTCTGTCACTACTCAAAAGTGGTCAGGATGAGAAGATTTTTTAAACCGGTCCTTTGGGCCAGTAAATGAAAGAGCATAGGCTAAAGCCATGGGTCACAAGATTGCAGTAATGGGCGCAACAGGCGCCGTAGGTCGTGAAGTTCTAACAACTCTGTCCGAGCGCGGGTTCGATATCAATGATATCACGGTTCTTGCTTCCAGCCGTTCAGCAGGTACCAAAGTATCTTTTGGTGAAGAGGGCGAACTCACAGTTCAAAATCTTGCTAACTTTGACTTCAAGGGTATCGATATTGTGTTGTCGTCCCCAGGTGGCGCTGTTTCTGCAGAGTATTCACCAAAAGCAGCTGCGGCTGGTGCTGTTGTGATCGATAACACGTCCCATTTCCGCATGGACCCGGATGTTCCTTTGATCGTACCGGAAGTGAACCCGGAAGCACTTGCCGGCTATAAAAAGCGCAACATCATTGCCAACCCGAACTGCTCTACCATTCAGATGGTCCATGTTCTAAAGCCGTTGCATGAACTTGGTTTGATCAAGCGTGTGGTTGTTTCAACCTATCAGGCTGTTTCTGGATCTGGTAAGGATGCCATGGATGAGCTGTTTAATCAGACGCGCGGGATTTTTGTGAACGATCCGGTGAAAAAAGAATGCTTCACCAAGCAGATTGCCTTTAACGTAATTCCACACATCGATGTCTTCATGGAAGACGGTTACACCAAAGAAGAGTGGAAGATGATGGTCGAGACCAAAAAGATTCTCGATCCAAAAATCAAGGTAACCGCAACTTGTGTGCGTGTCCCTGTTTTCATCGGCCACTCCGAAGCAGTTTCTATCGAATTCGAGAAAGAAGTGACTGTTGAACAGGCCCGTGAAGCGTTGAAAGACACACCGGGTATTACGGTGATCGATTATCGTCAGGACGAAGGCTATGTCACACCGCAAGAAGCGCAAGGCGAAGATGCTACTTTTGTTAGTCGTATCCGCGTTGATCCAACCGTTGATAACGGTCTGAGTTTGTGGGTTGTCGCTGACAACCTACGTAAGGGCGCAGCCCTTAACGCAGTTCAGATTGCTGAACTGCTTATTAAGGACCACCTCAGCTAAGCTGAGGGTATTCCTTAACACCTCCTCTGTCGTACTTGCCGGGCTCGGAAATTTATTTCCGAGCCCTTTTTTTGTGTATCGGAGACTTGGCTTTTGCTGAGCATTTCAGTGTTAATCTAGCCGTGCTAGGTCCTTTTTCATAACGTGCTGTGGTCCTGATCTCCCTTCGGCCTTTATCATGCCTGTGTCGGCAAACCCTGAACGCAAATAGAGGTTAATGGCACTATGATTTTTGCAGTTCACGGTCAGACATACGCCAGCTGCTTCAGAGTATTGTTCTTTAAGAAAGGGGAATAGTTCTTTGAGAAACTCTTTTCCATAACCCTGGTTCTGATGTTTGCTATCAATGATGACTTCGTGAAGCTCAAGATGATCAGGAATACACTGGTTGTTCGTCTTGGAATCAATCTGGAAAAAGCCAATAATCAATCCGTTGACTTCGATGACATAATTCTCCCGATACAACCCAGTTGTGCTCAGGGTTTCTGCAAGGGGGTCAACGTAGTTGGTTTGTTTGCCTGTTACGACAAATGCAATCACCGCTTTTCGATCACTTTCGTTATAACTTCGTAATAACATTTCACTCACCCCCAAATTGTATGGAAAAGTATTTTCATCCTAAGCATGCGGAGCAAGAAGAATTTTGCAGGGGGTATATCTTTCTGACAAAATCATCTTGACTATTTTAGACTATAGTACAAATTTAGACTTAAGTCTAAATGGAGTCTTGTCATGACCGAAAAGAAAAATGTGCGCCCTAAATCTCGTGATTTAATCATGAATGCTATGGAAAGCATCTTGAATCAGGATTCTTTCGAGGCTGCTACTGTCGATGCGGTTATTGAAAGGTCCGGTGTTGCCCGGGGAACCTTCTATTATAATTTCCCGAGTAAGAATGCTGTTATTCATGCGTTGGCTCGACGTGCCGCACAGCCGATGGTAATGCGCGCAAGAGAGAGGCTATCAGAAGCCGGGTCCCTATCAGATGTGTTGACTGATATTGCACAGGGAATTGCAGACTGGAACCAGCAACATCCAAAGCTGGGGAGAGCAGTTTTAAGCAGTATCTATGACGAGCGCGGCGTGCCGATGCCACCCGATCCGAATAATCCAGAGTCTTTTCGTAGCTTCCTTTCTGACGTTTTTTTGATGAGCCAGAAAAGGGGTGAAATTCGCGAAGATATTCCGGCCATGAATTTGTCATTGATGTTTATTGGGATGCTTTATCAAGGGCTGTTTGTGTGGTTTGCCCGCCCCGATTCCGCAAACCTTTCTCTGTGGGCGCAGCAATCAGCATCGCTTTTTCTTGAGGGAGTTAAGTTATGAGTGGTTTTATCCTTACACTGGGAGAGGCCTTTGACCGTGGAACAGATATTGTTGGGGGCAAAAGCTGGGGTTTAGCAAAGCTTGATCGCTATGGGTTTAAGATCCCCAAAACGCTGGCACTGACAAATGGGCTATATCAGGAAGTGATTGAGGCAGCTTTGCCAGAAGACCTGCTGAAGGACCTGAAGTCGAAACCAGATGATCTCATTTTGATTGAGACAATACATGAAATTATTCTCAAATCAGAATTGCCGAAAACTTTCATAACAGAGCTTGAGGCAGGTCTCTCTGAGTATGACTTGCAGGACGCGGATCTTGCTGTGCGCTCGTCTGCTGTTGGAGAAGATGGAGCTTTTGCATCCTTTGCCGGACAACATCAATCCGTTCTTTCTGTCACAGGAACTGATGCGCTGATCTTTGCGATTAAACAGTGCTTTGCTTCTTTATGGACTCCTGCGGCTGTGGCTTATCGATTGCATATGGGGTTTGATATCCTGGGTGTTTCCATGGCGATTACTCTTTGTGAGATGGTCGGGGGAAACGTGGCAACGAAGTCTGGTGTTGCTTTTACCATTGATCCGGTTTCGGGGCGTCGAGATCTTATGATTGTTGAGGCCGTCACGGGTTTGGCTGTCGAGTTGGTAAATGGTCAGGTACAGGGGTGCCGTTATGAAATTTCTCGTGACGATTTATCGACGTCTGTTGTTGATGGTGGCCCTTTGAGCGCATTGCAATTAGAAATTTTGGCTGAACACCTCATACGATTACATTGGACAATGGGGGATGGAGATATTGGCTATGATACGGAGTGGGTTTTTAAGGGGGATGAGCTGTATTTTGTGCAAGCTCGTCCGGTAACAGCTGTACCGCACTTAACTTTACCAAAACTATCCACTGATCCGGTTATCTGGAGTAACGCCAACTTCAAGGAAGTTCTTGCTGAAATACCTTGCCCTATGAGCTGGAGTTTTCTTGAAACAGAGATTCCCAGAATGCTGCATATGATCCCGAATTATACGGGATATAGGGTGCCCCCGGGAATTCATACAATCAAGCGTATTAGCGGACGATGTTATGCCAATTTATCAGAGCTCCAATGGCTTTGGTATGACGGATATGGTCAAAGTCCGGATGATTCAAATCGTAATCTTGGTGGGCATCAACCCTCTATCGCTCTGCCAGATAATGAAAGGCTTCTTGTAAAAATCAACCGTATATGGCGCGGTATACGGGTTATGTTATTGTTAAGTGGCGCTGACAAGCAGTTGGAAGAAACAAGCGCCGTTATTTTTGAAAGGGTTCGTTCCTTTCGTGACCGCGATCTGACGGAATGGAGTGAAGAGGATCTCGTTGAGGACCTGTGGTGCTGGGTTAAGGATACACAGGCTTTTATGCCTGATTTTGCCAAGGGTGCGAATTATTGCGGTTTCAAGCTTTTCCTCTTTGAGCAGCAAGTGAACAAGCTTACATCAGAAAAAGATAGAAGGCTTGCCCATGCCTTATTGAGTGGGGGTGGGCAGATGGATAGTGCTGAGCATGCGATTTGCCTTCGTTCTCTTGCCGAAATAGCAAGAAATGACCCAAAGGCTATGGATATTCTTCAAAGTAACGAATTGCCGATTGAGGTTGGCGATGGTGCCTTTGAAACAGCCTTGAGAGATTATCTTGATCTCTATGGACATCGAGGGGTTGGTGAACTGGATATGCGGTATCCTCGGTGGAGTGAATCCCCTTGCTTTTTGTTTGAACAAATTCAGTTTCTAATGGTCCACGGAAAAGAGGTTTCAGAAAGCTCTCTGCTCGATGATGATCTTAAGCGTATGCTGGATAACTTGTCAGCACGAGGGCGTAAGGCACTAATTGCTGCTGGAGAACAAGCCCGTGCGGGTATGGCATTGAGAGAGCGAGTGAAGTCAGCGATTGTTGCTTTTATGGAGCCGGTCCGAAGATTGGTTATGGAAATGGGGCGACGTATGGTTTTGGAAGGGAGCCTTCAAACCGCAGATGATTTGTGCTGGATTACTTTTCAGGAGCTTCGTGCCCTACTTGAGCGAACTTGGGATGGTAGAGGGCTTACGGAATTGATCGAATCTCGACGGAACCAGCACGATTTATGGGCTAAAGAAACTGTTGCTGATGTTTATACTGAGGAGCCTGGGCAACAACCTGTACAACAGATTGTTGAGCCGTTAACAGGAACTGAGCTACTTGGATTTGGAGCTTTTCCAGGTCAGTACCAAGGTGTTGCCAGGGTATTGCAGTCTCCTGAAAAGGGACAGGCTATGAGGCAGGGGGATGTAATGGTTGCACCCTTTACCGACCCTTCGTGGACACCGTTGTTTTTGCGGGCTGGCGCACTTGTTATGGAAATTGGGGGGACCATGTCCCACGGTGTCATTGTAGCACGTGAACTTGGTCTTCCGACGGTGGTTAACATTCCGGGTGCCCTACAGTGGGTAGAGAATGGGGAATTGCTAGAAGTCGATGGCAGTTTGGGACGCATTACCAAAAAGGCTGCTTAGATTTTTCCCGATGGAAGTGACGACGTGGAAATAGCATTGTTTTGCTTGATCAAGAAGGACCAAAGTGTTGCAGGTATTCTGTTGTTGTAATGCCAAGATTGCGCAGAAAGCTTCTGCGCATTTTTTGCAGATCGCCAAAGCCACATAAGTCTGCGACCTGTTTCATTGAAACGCCTTTGGTAAGGAGGACCCTGGCCTGATTAAGGCGAGTCAACTCAACAAACTGGACAGGGGAAGAGCCTAAAGTTTGATTGAAACGGCGATCAAGTGTGCGCGGCGTCATGTTTGCCTCTTTTGAGAGTTCGGATAGTGTCCAGTTTCGCCTGAGGTCAGAGCTTATTTTATCGACAAGCTGTAGAAGTTTTGGCTCAAGGCGTTTTTGAGCTTCGAGAAGGTCCGAGAACTGTTTCTGTCCCCCGCTCCTGCGGAGATAAACAACAAGTTCCTGAGCGACATCAAGTGAGTTTGATGTGCCATGATCTTCTTCAATAATTGCCATTGCGAGATCAATGCCGGTCGAGACACCTGCCGAGGTGTAGATTTGATCTGATTTTGTGTAGATGGTGTTGAGCTTCCAGGTCACGTTAGGGAAGCGTTCTTTTGCCATCTGTTCCCGTGACCAGTGAGTTGTGGCGTCTCGCCCGTCCAGAACACCTGAAGCTGCCAAGATAAGAGCGCCTGAACAAATTGAAATCAGTCGGCGATCTTTGTTGTGGGTGTGAAATGTCTTTAGCGTGTGCTGTAAAATTTCATTTTCAAGAAGCTGATCAACGCCAATGCCACCTGGAATTAACAAATCTGAATGAGGGTTCAGGTCGGTGATTTTCCCATGGGGCATGATCTCCATTCTACAGGAGGTGTAAACAGAATTGCCATCGAGCGAGAGAAAGCGGTGTGTGTAAAGTGGTGTATTACCTGTCTCGCTTTCTAATCTTCTATCTGTACCAGGATCTGTTGGCGTCTCTGTTGCAGGAGCAGAGGCACTATGAAAAGCTTGCACGGGGCCGCTTATATCTAGAATATTTGCGTTATCAAAAACCAGAACGCCGATTTCTCGGCTCTTTTTCTCTGTTTCCAGCGTTTTCTTTGGTCTCAATGATGTGCTCCTGTCCCTTTAAACCAGTATTGCCTGTGTTGGGGGTTTTGGCAATATTTGATGTTCTAATATCATTTTTGACAAGGTGTGGTTGCGTTACAGTAGCGCTTAGGATCGAAGATATTGAGATCAACCTGGGGCTAAGGATGCCAATAATAGTATGAGCGATAGTATGAATAGGCCGGATCAAACACAGCGACTGAATTTTTCGTTGATTCTCCTTGGCAATGCAGTTCTTGGAACGCCAATGCCTATGCTGATTATCTTGGGCGGACTGGCAGGAGCCATGCTTGCTCCTGCCAGTGAGTTTGCAATCCTGCCAGTTTCTGTTCAGATGATGGCTGGTATGCTAACGGCGGCGCCGATGTCTGTATTTATGGGCAAGTATGGTCGGAAGCTTGGCTTTCTACTTGGGGCTACAGTTGCTGCTTCAGGCGGAGCCCTGGGTGTCTATAGCCTGTTCTATGAAAATTTTTATACCTTGTGTCTGGCTCATGCTGCGATGGGAAGTGCACTGGTTTGCTTTGGCTATTTCAGGTTTGCAGCAGCAGAAGTTGTTTCCGAATCCTGGCGCCCGAAAGCAATTTCTTTCACTCTGGGATCTGGCTTGGTTGCTGCGTTGGTCGGGCCAGAAGTTTTTATCTACAGTAAAGACTTTTTCTCACCGATCCCTTTTGCTGGTGCCTATGGGGCGATCACTGTGTTGTCTGTTATCGGAAGTCTCCCTATTCTTGCGCTGCGATTACGAGAAACAAATAGATCTGGCCAACTGAATGGTGATGAAAAAGTCACGTCAGTTGGCGAAATTGTACGCCGCCCTGCTGTTTTTACCGCCATTCTCTGCGCTGCAATCTCGTTTGGTGTCATGGTTCTGTTGATGGCGCCGACGCCCCTCGCCATGGTGGGGTGCGGTTTTACAGATGTGCAGGCAGGAGATGTCATTCGCTGGCATGTTATTGCCATGTTTGCGCCGAGTTTCTTTACCGGAAGTCTCATATCCCGATTTGGTTCCGGGAAGATTATTTCCTGCGGCCTTTTGATGCTTTGCTTGTCGTCTGCGATAGCGATCGCAGGTATAGAGCTGACAAACTTTTATCTCTCTCTGATTTTATTAGGACTTGGATGGAACTTCGGTTTTATCGGGGCAACCAACATGCTGAATGAAAACCTGAGCGCGGGTGAAAGATCGGTCGTTCAGGGGGCGAATGATACCCTTATCGCCCTTGTCTCTACTTTAGCGTCGTTTGGATCTGGGATTTTGATTTCCAGCTTCAGTTGGACGGCGGTTGCCGTGACTGTATTGCCGCTTGTTCTGATTGCTTTTGCGGGGCTTATATTTTTGCGTCAGCGCGTTCGATCCATCGCATGAAGGATGAATTGATTAAGACATGTGTTGTTATGTCTTCTCTAAGTACGAGTAATTATTGATATATAGGATAAGGAGAAAGGGAAATAAAAAGTCTTGTTTGTCTGTCAATTTGATGGAACTATGCAATAAATGCTGCGGTGCACAATAAGGTGTTGCATGGATTAAAATGACAGCAGAACAAGACAGAGGAGTTAAAGATGGTAGCGGCACCAAGACCGAGAAGATCTGTTCTTTATATGCCAGGTTCGAAAGCCAGAGCCTTGGAAAAAGGGCGAAGTCTTATGGCGGATGCGCTGATCTTTGATCTGGAAGATGCTGTCACTGACGACAAAAAAATTGAAGCCCGTCAAATGGTCGTCGAGGCTTTGCAAGAAGGCGGGTATGGCAAGCGCGAAATCATTGTTCGTGTGAACGGGTTGGACTCCGAATGGGGCCTTGAGGACATCAAGGTGATCTCTCGAACATCGGCTGATGCGATCCTGCTCCCAAAAGTCGAAAACGAAAGGCAAGTGCTTAATCTTGTCGATTTGATGAATAAGTCGGGCGCGCCGGAAAGCATGTCTGTCATGTGCATGATGGAAACCCCTTTGGGAATGCTGAATGCCAAAGAAATCGCGGCTTCATCCGAGCGGATTTCCTGCTTTGTAATGGGCACGTCAGATCTGGTTAAGGATTTACAGGCTCGACATACACGAGAACGTTTGCCAGTGATTACGTCGCTTGGGCTATGTCTTTTAGCTGCCAGAGCCTACGGTATTGGCATTGTTGACGGGGTTTGTCTGGATCTTAACAACGATGATGCTTTTGCAGAAGTTTGTGTACAAGGGTTGGCCCTGGGCTTTGATGGCAAAACACTGATCCACCCCAAAACAATCTCCGTTGCGAACAACACCTTTGGTCCTTCAAAAGAAGCGATAGAAAAAGCGCGATCCATCGTATCGGCGTTTGAAGAGGCGAAAAAACAAGGGCAGGGCGTTGTTGTCCTTGATGGTCGCTTGATCGAAAACCTTCACGCAGATGAAGCCCGCAGATTGATTGCCTATTCAGATGCAATCATTGCTTTAGAACAGAGTGCGTCGTAAAGGAATAGGGGGAGATCATGAGTGCAAAAAATCATATGAAAAATAAAACCCGGAAAGGGAATTTTTTCGAAGATTTTTATCCCGGTATGGTGATTACGCATGCGACACCGAGAACGATAACGTCTGGTGATCAAGCTCTTTACACGGCTCTTTACGGATCGAGATTTGCCTTTTCGTCTTCTGATGAGTTTGCGCGATCCCTTGGTTTTGATTGTGCACCGGTAGATGATTTTCTTGCATTTCATATTGTCTTTGGAAAGACCGTTGCTGATATCTCGTTAAATGCAGTGGCAAACCTTGGGTATGCAGAAGGTGTTTTCGGGGTGCCCCTGTATCCGGGGGATACAGTCTCGACGGTTAGTGAAGTGATAGGTGTAAAGGAAAATTCCAACGGGAAAACCGGTGTCGTCTATGTTCGCTCGACCGGACGTAATCAGCATGGGGAAATGGTACTTCAGTACGCGCGCTGGGTTATGGTGCGAAAGCGCGAAGTTGATGCGCCTGCGCCAGAGGTTATTGTCCCTGATTTGAGCCTGGATGCTGCTGCAGACTCTTTGTCTGTTACTGGCGGACTCAATTTAGCCGGATATGACTATGCTTTGTCTGGATCAGCTTACAGATGGGGCGATTACAGTATTGGCGAGCGCATTGCTCATATTGATGGCATGACCATCGAAGAGGCCGAGCATCAAATGGCGACCCGACTCTATCAGAACACAGCCAAGGTTCACTTTAACCAGCATACAGAATCTCAAGGACGCTTTGGGCGGCGTTTGATCTATGGTGGGCATATAATCTCTATTGCTCGGGCGCTATCTTTCAATGGTATGGAAAATGCTTTCAAAGTCGTCGCAATTAACGGGGGAACCCACGTGGCCCCGATGTTTGCGGGGGATACAGTCTACGCCTGGAGTGAAGTTTTGGAGAAAATCATGCTTCCGGAACGTGATGATGTCGGGGCATTGAGAGTTCGGCTCATTGCGGCCAAAAATAACAACTGCGAAGACTTCCCCCTGAAGAATAGTGAGGGGCGGTATCAGGAAGATATCGTTCTAGATTTTGATTACACGGTTTTGATGCCAACATAAAAAATCTCCCCAATAACGAGTGACTTATTGTTTTTGTTCGGGCCTATACGATTGTATCGTAACAATAAATACTGTGTGTGTTGAATGTTTCTGGACTAGATCACTTCTTTGTCTGAATAAATATTCGGTATTGGTCCAGGAAGTAATCAGTTTTTATAAGACGAAGATAATTTTTTATTTCTGTATTTCTTCTTTGGTATGCAATTGTGCGGCGCAGCATTCGGATGCGTTTAAGTCTTAAGATGATGTTAATAAGTAAAAGTCACAATTATCGTCACTGTAAATTACTTGTTTGTTGTCAGGTCGTTCTTTAGCGAGTTTTGGTCGCCTTGCATTGACTAATGCTGCATTGCGGTTTAACGTCATCAAATCTTTGGGTTCTGCTAAATATAAGGCGCGCGAAGTTGAAAAGTGGAACCAGTGCGCAATATCGGGAAAGAAAACATGTCCAGGGGTAACAGACCTCTTTCACCTCATTTGCAGGTGTATCGTCCTCAATTAACTTCCGTACTTTCAATTCTATTCCGCATCATGGGCGTTGCCACATCCGTGGGTTCCATCGTTCTGATCTGGTGGCTTGCTGCGGCAGCAAGCGGCGCGGAATATTTTGAACTGGTACAATCCTTCTTGGGATCTTGGTTCGGCCGACTGCTTCTTTTCGGTTGGACGTTTGCTCTCGTTTTTCATCTTTGTAACGGCATTCGCCATCTCTACTGGGATGCGGGTAAAGGCCTTGAGCTTGAAACCGCGTATGCATCTGGTAAGGCTGTGATTGTGTTCACAGTTATTATCACTTTGGGGCTTTGGGGCCTCGCCTATGCAGTAGGAGGAGCTTGATATGTCGCTACGTACGCCTTTGGGTCGTGCCCGTGGATTAGGGTCAGCAAAAGACGGCTCCTCACATTGGTGGGCTCAACGCCTGACCAGCTTGGCTCTTGTTCCGCTTGTTCTGTGGTTTGTCTTTTCGGTCGCTCTGATGACCGGGGCTGATTATGTGCAGTTTCTGGAATGGGTACAATCGCCTGTTGTCGCGGGATTGTTAATTCTTTTGATCTCTGTCGGTCTTCTTCATTCTCAACAGGGAATGCAGGTGGTGATAGAAGACTATGTACATGGAGAGGCGAGTAAAGTTCTTTCCCTGTTCCTGAGTCTGTCGGTCCACGTTGTCTTGGGTTTGACAGGTATTCTTTCAATTTTGATGATTCTATTCAGGGGCTAGGAAATAAACGATGAACACTGCTCCATCAAACAAAGCATATGAGTTTATCGACCACACGTATGATGTGGTTGTTGTCGGGGCCGGTGGCGCAGGTTTGCGTGCGACGCTGGGCTTGGCAGAAGCAGGTCTGAAAACGGCTTGTATCACCAAGGTTTTTCCAACACGTAGTCACACCGTTGCTGCTCAAGGGGGCATTTCTGCATCTCTTGGTAATATGGGCGAAGACGACTGGCGCTGGCACATGTACGATACCGTTAAGGGATCTGACTGGCTGGGTGATCAGGATTCAATCGAATACATGGTACGCGAAGCCGTTCCTGCGATTGTTGAACTGGAACACTACGGGATGCCTTTTAGCCGAACGGAAGAAGGTAAGATCTATCAGCGTCCTTTCGGGGGAATGACAACCCGCTTTGGCGAAGGTATTGCGCAACGTACCTGTGCGGCGGCTGACCGAACAGGTCATGCGATGTTGCACACGCTCTATCAACAGAGCCTGCGACGGCACGCTGAGTTTTTTATCGAATACTTTGCCATTGATCTGATCATGGAAAACGGCGAATGCCGTGGTGTCGTCGCGTGGAACCTTGACGATGGTACGATCCATCGCTTCCGTGCGCAGAAAGTTATTTTGGCGACTGGCGGCTATGGCCGTGCGTACTTCTCTTGTACTGGTGCTCATACCTGTACAGGTGATGGTAACGGTATGGCTTTACGTGCCGGCCTTGATTGTCAGGATATGGAATTTGTTCAATTCCATCCAACTGGAATCTATGGAGCAGGGTGCCTGATTACCGAGGGTGTTCGCGGTGAAGGTGGGTATTTGACCAACTCTGAAGGTGAACGCTTCATGGAACGCTATGCCCCGAGTGCGAAAGATCTGGCTTCTCGGGATGTGGTCAGTCGCGCCATGACAATGGAAATTCGTGATGGCCGCGGTGTTGGCACTGGCAATGACCATATTCATTTGCACATTGAACATCTAGACCCGGATCTTATTGCTGAGCGTCTGCCCGGCATTGCTGAATCAGCAAGTATCTTTGCCGGTGTTGATGTTTCCAAAGAACCGATTCCGGTGATTCCAACCTGTCACTACAACATGGGCGGTGTTCCTTGTAAGTATACAGGTGATGTTGTCACCAGTAAGAACGGTGATCCGAATACAGAAGTTCCAGGTTTGATGGCCATCGGTGAGGCTGCATGTGTTTCTGTACACGGGGCGAACCGTCTGGGGTCAAACTCTTTGCTTGATCTGGTTGTCTTTGGTCGTGGTGCTGCGCTTCACTGTATTGATACATTGAAGGCTGGGGCTTCACAGGCTCCGCTTCCAGCGGATGCCGGGGATAACTCTCTCGCTCGTTTGGATAAAGCCCGTTATGCCAAGGGGTCAATGAAGACATCTGAAGTTCGCCTGGAAATGCAAAAAGCTATGCAAAACCATGCGGCAGTGTTCAGAACAGGGGAAAGCCTGAAACAAGGTATTGATCTTCTGGGGTCAATCTGGAGCAAGCGCGACGATATCAATGTTACTGATCGTTCGTTGATCTGGAACTCTGATCTGGTTGAGACTTTGGAACTTGACAATCTGATGTATCAGTCACGTGTTACCATGGCTGGTGCCGCAAATCGTGAGGAAAGCCGCGGTGCGCAAGCTCGTGAGGATTTCCCGGATCGTGATGACGAAAATTGGATGAAACACACACTGGCCAAGTGTGATGAAGACGGGAATGTTACTTTTGATTACCGCCCGGTTAATCTGGAGCCGTTAACTGATGAAGTGCAATCCTTCCCACCAAAAGCCCGCGTTTATTAAGTGGCTAAAGGGAAAGCGTCTAGGAGAAAATAACAATGGTAGAATTTGCACTTCCAGCTAATTCAAAAATAAATAAGAGCGGGAAAAAGCATCCTGCACCGGCTGGGGCAACAAAGACCAAAACCTTCCGCGTGTATCGCTGGGACCCTGATAGCGGGGAAACGCCACGGGAAGATGTTTACGAAGTGGACATGGATAACTGTGGCCCGATGGTCTTGGATGCCTTGATCAAAATTAAAAACGAGATCGATCCAACTTTGACATTCCGCCGGTCCTGTCGTGAAGGTGTTTGTGGATCTTGTGCGATGAACATCGACGGGTCGAACACCTTGGCTTGCACCAAATTCTGCAGTGATGTAGAGGAAGATGATGAAGTCAAAATCTATCCTTTGCCTCACATGCCTGTGGTCAAGGATTTGGTTCCAGATCTAAATCATGTCTATGCACAATACGCCTCTATTGAGCCGTGGTTGAAAACCACAACTGCTGCACCTGAGAGAGAGCGTCTTCAGACACCTGAAGATCGTAAGAAACTTGACGGTTTGTGGGAATGTATCCTTTGCTTTAGCTGTTCAACATCTTGCCCTAGTTACTGGTGGAATGGTGACCGTTATCTCGGCCCGGCTGTTCTACTACAGGCCTATCGTTTTATCGCTGATACTCGGGATGAAGAAACCGGATCACGTTTGGATAATCTGGAAGACCCATTCAGACTTTTCAGATGTCACACAATTATGAACTGCACGAAAACCTGTCCGAAAGGGTTGAACCCTGCCAAGGCGATTGCAGAAATTAAAAAATTGATGGTTGAAAGAAAAGTTTAATTATCAATAAGATGATTGATACCATTAGGAAAAGGCTGGCAATTCTGTCAGCCTTTTTTGTGCGTAAATTTTGTCGCATTTACTTCCTGTTAGTTTTCATTACTGATACTGCTGGGATATAAAAGTAAATGTTTAAGTTTTTGAAATAACCTCTGTGATTTATGGGCGGTTGATAAGAGAGATATTTCTGTCGTGTGGGGTTTAGGAGCCTGGTTATTAGATGCTGGATTTGACTGCGGATATTATTCGCGCAGCCGTTCTGATTGTTCTTGTTGTGGTAATTATTTGGCGTCGCCCGACCCAGGATCTTACTTTTCAGGGATGGAATTATATAACGGCAGGTTTCATTCTTTTTGCTTTTGGCAGTCTATTGGACGTCGCGGATAATTTTTCTTTTCTTGATAAATTTCATACTAGTGACGCTGCGCCTGTCTTGTCAGTGATAGAAGAGCTCGTTGGCTATTTGGGTGGCACACTCCTGCTTTTTATTGGTGTTATAAAAGCAGTTCCAAGTTTTAAGAAGCTTAACCAACAGGTAGAGCGTCTTGAAACTGCGGAGCGCAGGGTAGGGCGCCACAATAATTTTCTCCAGACACTTCTGGATGCAATGCCTGCACAGATCTTTTTTAAAGATCAAGATGGCAAATATATTGGATGTAACAAACTTTTTCAGAAGAACATTGAACTTGAAATGGATGAGATCGTTGGCAAAACATCTCATGAACTTTTTCCAAAGGATCTTGCAGACTCTTTTATCGAAGATGATGTCAAAGCAATAAAATCTGGTGTTACCGATGAAAAAGTAGCGATTTTTACCCGTCCAGATGGCTCTCACATGCATATTCTGATGCACAAGGCCCGCTTTGATAACCCGGATGGTAGTTTTGCGGGACTGATTGGGATAAGTGTCGATATTTCCGAACGCATTAAGGCAGAGCATGATCTCCGCATCAGTGAAGAACGTCTTCGCAGATTATCGGAACTCTCTAACGAAGGTATTATCATTCATTCAGACAAGGGTATGTCAGACTGTAATGATGCAGCCATGCGGATGTTTGGATATGACTATGAGGAAATGGTCACCCTAGGCGCGGCCGAACTCATTGCGCCGGAATCACTCGATAGAGTTATGGATGCAATACGCACCAAAAAAACAGGTGGTTACGAAGCTGTTGGTATTCGTAAAGATGGTTCTCGATTTGAGATCGGTATCACAGCAAAGAACAGCGTTCTTCACGGGGAAAATAACAGAATAACCTTTATTCGTGATATTTCTGCACAGAAGGAAGTCGAGGGGCGTTTGCGTAAGTTGTCAAAGGCAATAGAACAAAACCCAGCTGTCATCCAAATCACAGACCCTCAAGGTGTTGTTGAGTATGTGAATCCTAAGTTTACTGACGTTACTGGCTATGAACCGGACGAAATCATTGGCCGGACACCAAGTGTGTTGAAGTCAGGGCATACTTCGGAGCAAGAGTACAGAGAGCTTTGGCAGACGATTTCGAACGGTAATGTCTGGACGGGTGTGTTTAAGAATAAACACAAGAATGGTGATTTTTTCTGGGAACGTGCGTCTATTTCGAGTGTTGTGAATGATTTGGGTGAGATCACAAATTATGTCGCGACAAAAGAAGATATCACCAAGCAGCGTATGGCCGAAGCACAGTTGATGCAGGCAAAAGAAAGTGCCGAAGTTGCGAACAGAGCAAAATCAGAATTTTTGGCTAATATGAGTCATGAACTCCGGACACCCTTGAACGCTATTATTGGTTTCTCCGAGTTGATGGAGCGAGAGGTTTTTGGGCCACTGGGATCCGAGCGATATCATGATTACCTGTCTGATATTCGTAATAGTGGTGATCACCTTTTGAAGTTAATCAATGATATACTTGATTTATCAAAGATTGAGGCTGGCGAATTCTCTCTGAATGAAGAAAATATTGATCTTCAGAGTTTGATTAATTCGTCTATCACAATCATCCGCCCAAGGTTGGATAGTGGCGATTTGGATTTGGAAATTTTATCAACCTCTTCCTTGCCGAATGTCTATGCGGATGAGCGGGGCATAAAGCAGATACTGATCAATCTTTTGTCCAATGCAGTTAAGTTTACGCCTTCGGGCGGTAAAATACGCATTGAGGGAGGACTTGATGAAGACAATGTGTTTATCAGGGTTGTTGATACGGGAATTGGTATTCCAAAAGAAAAATTGGAAGACGTAATGAACCCTTTCATCCAGGTAGATGCGGCAATGACACGGCAGGTGCAGGGAACAGGTCTTGGGCTTTCGATTTCTCAAAAACTTTGCGAATTGCACGAAGGAAGCCTTAAGCTTTCAAGCGAAGAAGGCAAAGGAACCGTTGCGTCTGTTATTTTACCAGCCAGTCGAATTGTTCAGTAGGTTGAAAAACGAGCATCAAGGTTTGCCGTGTTGATTGCGGCCGCGTGTTCCCCAAAGAGATAGAAAAGTGCTACGATCTTCAGGCGGTAAGGTCATTGCGATATCAAGTAACTTTTCTATTGTTTCACTATGAATATTTGATTGTTCTGCGCGGAATATTTCAAAAGCAGCCTCAAAATCAGTACGTTCTGTTTTGCCCTTTAGATTAGCCTTTAGTCTTTTGTGCGATGCACGAAGTTCTTTGAAGGTGGATTTGATTTCATCCTTGTTTTCGCGCCATATTTTCTTGAAAAGATCACGTTGTTCTGAAGAAAGCTCTCGCCATTGTTTTCTTTGTTCATGAGGTTTGCCGTGAGGTACGTCTGGTCCATATGTACGGGCGTGCCACATGTGTGAACCGATAAGACCGCCCATAAAAATATTTAAAGCCAAAGAAATAGAAAAAAGAATGGTGAGAACCTTTTTTGAAGGAACTGGCATTAGTCGATTTCTCCTTCAGGAAAACTGTTTGGAAAGCTGTCGCCAAGTGAAAATTCCATATAGGCGCTTTCGATCTCTGTTATCTCTTGTTGATAAAGAAGATTTGGTGAACTTGTACCAAGTAAGATGCCGAAGGTACCGGCCGTTGTTAGAGCTGATAGAGGGCGCCAGATGCTTTCGTAGGGCCATAGCTGGCTTAATAGGCTTGGCTTGACGCTATTTTGTGATGTTTTTGCGGGAGTTTGCGCCAAAATTGAGCTGACAAGATGGGCTGAATCCGGTTCGGCTGAACTTTGATCAAGAAGCTGATCTAACTCTAACGCCTGATCCCTGATGGTTTTGGCTTCAGGGTGCTGTTCAATAAGGCTCAAAGCCCAATCCCGCTTTTCTTCCGGCCAGTGGTGGATATAGGCACCATAGCAATCGAAAAGAAAGGTGAGCTTATCCCTGTCTTGGCTTGAGAGGTTTGAGTGTGACATCACGATGTTGCTCCCAATAAATCTGCACGACTTTCTAAAAGGGTCTTCTTGAGGCTTTTTCTTCCCCGAGCCAATAGGGATTCAAGTGCATCGACAGATATATCCATAATGTTGGCGGCTTCTTTATTTGACATATCTCTATGATGGATCAGGGTAATGGCTGTCCTTTGTCGTTCTGGTAAACGAGATATAGCTGTTTCAACCTGCCGTGTTATGTCCTGTTGGTGTAGCATATGATCCTGATTGTTCTGCGCACTTGTTGTGTTTTCACTAATTTCTACTTGGTCGCTTACAGATAGCTTTTGTCGATCTTTTCGGCGGATGGCGTCAATAGCAAGGTTGTGCGCTACCCTATACAGCCATGTCGATATTTTTGCTTTAGCCTGCCAATCGTGACTTTGTTTCCACAGCCTGACAAAAGCTTCTTGTGCAATATCTTCGGCTTCAGATTTGTTGCCTGTCATCCGTATGGCTAACCCAACAAGCGGATTGAGGTGACGTTGCACAAGAAGACGGCATGCATTTTCGTCTCCCTGTGCGACACGGGCCATTAATTTTGCATCCTCTATTCGGGGCTGAGGCGTTGTCATCGATGGCCCGTTTTCTCTATAACTCAGTCACGCTATGATAGAACAAAGGTCCAATTATCCTTTGTGCCATTTGTTTCTCGGCATTTCATCCTGGCTGATAATTCCGTCCTCATTGCGATCAAGATGTTCTATCATCTTGTTTATTCTGCTGTTGAATTCTTCGGCAGTGATTGTGCCAGAATTATCTGTGTCCATTTTGCCAAATTTACTTTTAGTTCTTTCTGCAACATGTTTGGCTATTGCTTCCTGCATTTCTGTCAGGCTGATTGTACCATCATTGTTAAGGTCGGTTTGGCTGAATTTGGTAGCCTGGGCGTTGGCAATTTCTTGTTGTGTAATTTGTCCGTCGCCGTTCGTATCTGCTTCTTCAAAGTGGTTTTTCCATTTACCGCCGCCCTTTCCCCCACTGGCGGCAAAGGCTGCGCCAGCGGTTAGAAAGGCGATCGAGCTTGCGACGATAAGTGTTTTTTTACTGATCATGATTTTTCTCCTGTAATGATCGTTTCATGACCTTTCAACGCTGGGTGAAAATAAAAACCGTCGCTTGTTGTGAAAAAAATTATTCCAGCTCTATTTTTCCATCAATTTTGTGATCCAGTCCCAGTTCAGGAGCATGTAGTTGTACAGAAATGGCAAAAGAGGTTTTACCGCTCAGTTTATCATTTTCGATATTTTCCCGAATGGCCGCTTCGATTTCACGCTGTGATGTAATGCCGACTTTTTTGAGAAACTTTCTGATACTCATATTCAGGGCATCTTCGTTCATTGTTCTTCTCCTGTAATTCACATTCGGTGTTTGTTGCTCGATTTGTTACTCTGGGAGTTGAAATAATAATCATTTCAGGTTTTTATGATCTCGCATTGCGATATCAAGCGCAAGACAGGAGGTTCTATGAGCAAGGTTATGATTGTTACGGGTGGGAGCAGGGGAATTGGTGCTGCCATATCAAAAGCAGCTGCGGCGTCAGACTATGCTGTTGCTGTAAACTATCATGCCCGTGCTGATGACGCTGATAATCTTGTTCGAGAAATAAATGAGCAGGGCGGAACTGCACTGGCGATAAAGGCTGATATTTCTGATCCAGCACAAGTTAAGGTTCTTTTTGAAGGTGTAAAATCAAAGCTTGGGGTGCCTTCTGTTCTGGTTAATAACGCGGGAACGACGGGAAAAATTTGTCGGCTTGATGAAGTTGAGGCTGAAACCATGAGCCGTGTCCTGGGGATTAATACGATGGGGGCGCTTTATTGTTCTCAGGAAGCTGTAAAACTTATGTCTTCAAAACATGGTGGATGTGGCGGATCAATTGTAACGGTTTCATCTATTGCGGCCCGTCTAGGATCGCCAGGGGAATATGTCTGGTATGCAGCCTCAAAGGCAGCGGTTGATGCCATGACAGTTGGCTTGGCGAAGGAAGTGGGTGGCGAAGGTATCAGGGTAAATGCAGTATCCCCAGGCATTATTGACACTGAGATTCATGCATCGGGCGGTGAACCCGGACGCGTTGACAGAATTGCTCCGGCCATTCCGATGAAGCGTGCTGGGACTGCACAAGAAATTGCCAATGCTGTTCTATGGCTTTGTTCTGACCAGGCGTCGTACTGCAATGGGACAATTCTGGACTGTTCGGGTGGGCGTTAAGTTATTTTGTTAATTTATATACAGGTTTGGGAATTTCTATTTTATGAGTGAAGGACCACTCTTTCTTTATCGTGATATGCGTAATGCAGGTGAGTTGCGCCCTGACCAAACACAGGAGCTTGCCGCCGAAAAGTTACAGAGTTTGTATCATGCGCTGAAAAATTATCAGCCTTCTACGGGAATGGGTGGATGGAAAGAACGCCTTGGTCTCGGTCGGCGAAAGGTAACGCCGCCGCAAGGATTATATCTGTTTGGTGGTGTTGGTACGGGAAAATCCACAATTATGGATATGTTTTTCTCCGTAGCTCCAACAGAGCCGAAGCGACGCGTGCATTTCCATGCTTTTATGCAAGAAGTTCAAGAGCGACTGCACAAATGGAGAGAAAAGCATAAGGGTACGCGGGCTGATCCTTTACCGGATGTCGCTGCAGAGTTGGCAGAAGAGGCTTTGCTGCTCTGTTTTGATGAATTCCATGTGGTTAATATTGCTGATGCCATGATTTTAGCCCGCCTGTTTGAAGCGTTATTCGAAAAGGGTGTTGTTGTCGTTGCTACATCAAACTGGCCACCGGATCGTTTGTATGAAAATGGGCTGCAGCGCGATAGTTTCTTACCTTTCATCGATCTTTTAAAAGAGCGATTGGACGTACTTCAGCTTGATTCTGGAATTGACTACCGTTTGGAGCGAATGAAGAACCTTCCCGTTTATCACAGTCCACTTAGCAATAAAGCCAACCAATCTTTACAAGAAGCCTTTGCTCAATTGACTGAGGGGGCACAAGCTGAGGAAGAGGTCCTGCATATTAAAGGGCGTAAGCTCAAAATAGCCAAGACGGCCCGTAAAGTTGCTTTTGTGACCTTTGATGAGCTTTGCGCGACGGCTCTTGGTCCGGGTGATTATTTAACGATCGCCAAGAAATATCACACGTTGATAATGGCGGATATTCCTGTCATGGGATCGGAAAACAGAGATAAAGCGCGCCGTTTCATGTCCTTGATTGACGCATTATATGAGCATCGATGTAACCTCGTTGCTGCTGCGGCGGCTGAGCCAGAAGAGCTTTATCCTGCTGGCGATGGAGCTTTTGAATTTGAACGTACTGTCAGCAGGTTACAGGAAATGAGATCACAGGAGTATATTATCCAACCTCATGTCGATGTTTAATAGGCCTTCTCATTGGGTGTGAACATGCTCTTCTAGGTAATGCTTCCTTTAAATAGCAAAAAGCCTTAAACTGGTAAGGAATGAGCGTAAGCTCTGATGAGCTATGAACTTGCGATCCTTTATAGTGCTGACCTGAGTCAATGACGCGTTGGACGCAAGTGACATAATCCCAATAGTACTATCAAAATCAATAGAACTATCTGAAGGGAGTCTGTGCAAATGCCTGATCTGAATAAAGTGAAAGCCAACCTAAAAGCCCGAATGGAAGAACTTGGTGTTCGGGTGGACCAAATTGAACATGATCTTCGGGAACCTCATAGTCAGGACTGGGGTGAAAACGCCACGGAAAGTGAAGGAGATCAGGTTCTTGAAGGACTTGAAGAAGCGGGTTTGGAAGAGATCAATCAGATTCGGGCTGCGTTGACGCGGATAAAAAATGATACTTATGGTATCTGTTCCGATTGTGGTGATGCTATTCCAGAGGGACGTTTGCTTGCCCTTCCTTATGCAACAACCTGTGTTAAGTGTGCAGAATAGTGCAACCCGGATAAAGGTGATCGTATCCGCTCTTTTGAAAAGGATCACCAAAATTTGAAGATAAAGAGTCTGTGTGCATTGCAACAAAGTTCCTTGCTCCAAATGGGGATACGCGCTAGGACTCCCTTTGTATTTTGCAGGTTCTTCAACCTGCGACGCATTTGATCGAGGGCCCGATCGGGCCGAAGAAATCCTGATAAGGACAGAAATCATGGCACGTAAAAAGATCGCGCTTGTTGGTGCTGGTAATATTGGCGGCACACTTGCTTTGTTAGCTGGAATGAAAGATTTGGGCGATGTCGTTCTTTTCGATATTGCTGAAGGTATTCCTCAGGGTAAGGCGCTGGATCTTGCTCAACTTTCTCCTGTAGAAGGTTTTGATGCTGATCTTAAAGGGGCAAACGACTACGCAGATATTGCTGATTCCGATGTCGTTATTGTAACCGCGGGTGTGGCACGTAAGCCAGGTATGAGCCGTGATGACCTACTGGGCATTAACATCAAAGTAATGCAATCTGTCGGTGAGGGCATTAAGCAGCATTGTCCGAATGCTTTTGTTATCTGCATTACCAACCCATTGGATGCGATGGTTTGGGTTCTTCAGCAGGCATCAGGCCTTCCGGCAAATAAAGTTGTTGGTATGGCCGGGGTTCTTGACTCTGCCCGTTTCCGTCATTTCCTTGCTGATGAAATGAATGTGTCCGTCGAAGATGTGACTGCATTCGTTCTGGGTGGTCATGGTGATACAATGGTACCAATGGTTCGCCATTCAACAGTTGCCGGTATTTCTCTTCCTGAACTCATTAAAATGGGTTGGATGAGCCAGGGAAAACTGGATTCTATTGTTGAGCGCACAAAAAATGGTGGCGCCGAGATCGTCGGATTGCTGAAAACCGGTTCTGCTTTTTATGCGCCAGCCGCGTCTGCAATTTTGATGGCGGAAAGTTATCTCAAAGATAAGCGTCGTGTCTTGCCATGTGCTGCGTATCTCGAAGGCCAGTATGGTGTTGATGGTATGTATGTTGGTGTGCCGGCAATTCTAGGCGCAAACGGCGTTGAAAAAGTGGTTGAAATTGACCTGGATGCTACAGAATCTGCACTTCTTGCCAGTTCTGTTGAGGCTGTGAAAGGTCTTGTCGAAGCTTGTAAGGATATTCAAGCAAAGGGCTGATTTGATACTGTGCATCGCACAATTAAATCCTCTTGCGATTGAGAATATAAAAGGGCGTTGTTGACCAGAGGTCGCAACGCCCTTCGTTTTTCCGACAATCCGCGTCATTTTCTACCAATTTTCCGACAAAAATTGCTGCGGTGCGGTTGCGCTCTGGGTCGGGGGTGTTAATCTATCGCTAAGTATCTGGCGTTATGCTCTTAACAAATTAAGTGTATATTGTTGGTACTAGGGTTTCCGGACTCGTTAACCATATTTAAAAAATAAAACCAATTGAGGCTTTGTGGCGTCCCATGAACATTCATGAATATCAAGCTAAAGAGCTGCTGAGAAAATACGGTGTAGCTGTTCCAAGAGGATCAGTCGCTTTTACACCGGAAGAGGCAGAAAATGCAGCCCGCGAACTGGGCGGCCCAATCTGGGTTGTAAAATCCCAAATCCACGCAGGTGGACGTGGAGCAGGCCGTTTCACCGACGACCCTGATGGCGACGGTGGAGTTCGTCTCTGCAAGACGCTTGATGATGTGAAAGAAAACGCGCGCAAGATGCTGGGTCATACCCTCGTGACAAAGCAGACTGGCGCTGTCGGTAAAGAAGTGAAACGCCTTTACATCGAAGAAGGCTGTGACATTAAACGTGAACTCTATCTCGGTATGCTGATTGACCGCGCGACCAGCCGCGTGACGATTATGGCATCTACCGAAGGTGGAATGGAAATTGAGGAAGTGGCTGAAGCCACACCTGAAAAAATTCTGAAAGTTGCGATTGATCCTGTGGAAGGTTTTATGCCTTACCATGGTCGTAATCTTGCTTTTGGTCTTGGCCTCGAAGGCAAACAGGTCGGTGCTGCTGTGAAATTCATGGCGACGATGTACAAAGCCTTTATGGATCTTGATGCCAGTATCGTTGAGATCAACCCACTGGTTGTGACCGGTGCAGGCGACATCATTGCACTCGACGCTAAAATGAACTTCGATGATAACGCGCTCTTCCGTCATAAAGACGTTGCAGGCATGCGTGATGAAGACGAAGAAGACGCAAAAGAACTTGAAGCTGCTCGCCATGAATTGAACTACATCTCACTGGATGGTGAAATTGGGTGCATGGTCAACGGCGCTGGCCTTGCGATGGCAACGATGGATATCATCAAGCTGTACGGTAGCGAACCAGCTAACTTCCTTGATGTCGGAGGTGGCGCAACGAAAGAACGCGTGACCGTTGCTTTCAAGATCATTCTTTCTGATCCAAACGTTAAGGGCATTCTGGTCAATATCTTTGGTGGCATCATGCGGTGTGATGTGATTGCAGAGGGTGTTGTCGCCGCAGCCCGTGAAGTATCTCTCAGCGTTCCATTGGTGGTTCGTCTCGAAGGAACAAACGTCGATCTTGGTAAGAAAATTATGGCGGAATCCGGTCTCCCGATTATTTCTGGTGATGACCTGGCTGATGCTGCTGCAAAAGTGGTCAAAGCCGTGAAGGAGGCCGCGTAAAATGTCGGTACTTGTTAATAAAAATACGCGTGTTATCTGTCAGGGTTTCACAGGCGCGCAAGGTACATTCCACTCTGAGCAAGCTGTTGCATACGGCACAAAGATGGTTGGCGGTGTGACACCAGGTAAAGGCGGCACAAGTCATCTTGATCTGCCTGTTTTCAACACCGTTGCGGAAGCCGTTCACACAACAGAAGCAAATGCATCTGTTATCTATGTGCCTCCTCCCTTTGCGGGCGACGCTATTCTTGAAGCTGTAGATGCTGGCGTTGAGCTGATCGTTTGTATTACAGAGGGAATTCCGGTTCTTGATATGGTGCGTGTAAAGCGTGCGCTTGCCGGGTCCAAATCCCGTCTGATTGGTCCAAACTGTCCGGGGATCATTACCCCTGATGAATGTAAGATTGGCATTATGCCTGGGCACATTCACCAGCGTGGTAAAATTGGTATTGTTTCCCGCTCCGGTACACTGACCTATGAGGCGGTGGCACAAACAACCGCTGCGAACCTTGGTCAGTCTACCTGTATCGGTATCGGTGGTGACCCTGTCAACGGTACAAACTTCATCGATTGCCTGGAACTCTTCCTGGAAGATGATGAAACGCAGGGCATTATCATGATCGGTGAGATCGGTGGTAGTGCCGAAGAAGAAGCAGCGGAATTTTTTGCTGCGTCTAAAGTGAAGAAGCCAATCGCTGGCTTTATCGCGGGTGTTACGGCACCTCCAGGCCGTCGTATGGGCCATGCCGGTGCGATTATCGCCGGTGGTAAAGGTGGTGCAGACGACAAGATTGAAGCCATGAAGTCAGCTGGCTTCCATGTTGCAGATTCTCCTGCTAGCCTCGGCAGCACTATGCTGAAAGCTATGCAAGGATAACAACCTAATATTGGAGGGAGCCGAACTGGTACCCTCCAGTTCGGCTACAGGTTATAGATGGCGAACACTACTGTTGGGCATGAGGCCCGCTATTTTGGCCCGAAAGCAGGCGAACTGGCCGATCTCTATGCTCAGTTCATAAGCCACCCTGATTCTGTAGATACAGGGTGGCAATCTTTCTTCTCTAATCTGGAAGAAGATGCCAAAGATTTGCTTGCCGGGATTCACGGTGTTAGCACCGCGTCGGCAGCTCCGGTACAAGCGAGTGGCGTGCCCTTGAGCGACGAGGAAAATCGTCGCGCAATCCTTGATTCAATCCGTGCTTTGATGTTGATACGTGCTTATCGAGTCCGTGGTCACCTCGAAGCAAACCTTGATCCGCTTGGATTGAAGCCGATTAGTCCTCACCCTGAACTGGATCCAAAAGCTTATGGCTTCAGCGATTCAGATATGGATCATCCGATCTTTATCAATGGTGTTTTGGGGTTGGAAACGGCAACACTACGTCAAATCGTAGAACGTGTTCGTAAGACCTATTGCGGTAAAATTGGTGTCGAGTTTATGCACATCCAGGAGCCAGAGCAAAAAGCCTGGATTCAGGAGCGTATTGAAGGGATCAATAACCGGACAGACTTCACGGCGAAAGGCAAGCAGGCCATTTTGGAACGCTTGTCTGCAGCCGAGATTTTTGAACAGTTCCTTGGTAAAAAATACACCGGGACTAAACGCTTTGGCCTTGATGGCGCAGAAACAATGGTACCTGCGCTTGAACAAATCCTTAAACGAGGATCTGCCCTTGGTTTGGAAGAAGTTGTTTTAGGGGTCGCGCATCGCGGACGTTTGAACATTCTTGCTAATCTGATGGGCAAGCCTTTCCGGGCGATTTTCAGCGAATTTAAAGGTGGAGCAGCTAATCCGGAAGACGTTGGCGGTTCAGGTGATGTTAAGTATCACTTGGGGACCTCATCTGATCGTGAGTTTGATGGAAACTCGGTCCATCTGTCCCTCACAGCTAATCCTTCTCACCTTGAAGCTGTTGACCCCGTCGTCGTTGGTAAGGTCCGCGCCAAACAGGATCAGAAAAACGATACTGATCGCAGCAAAATCATGGGTATTCTTCTTCATGGGGATGCTGCCTTTGCCGGACAGGGGCTTGTTCCTGAAACGTTAGATCTATCTGAGCTTGATGGGTATACAACGGGTGGAACGATCCATTTTATTGTGAACAACCAGATCGGTTTTACCACTGACCCTGTTCATTCTCGTTCCGGTCCTTATTGTACGGATGTTGCCAAGATTATTCAGGCGCCAATTATTCACGTAAACGGTGATGATCCGGAAGCTGTGGTACACGTTGCACGTATTGCCATTGAATATCGTCAAACCTTTAAGTCCGACGTTGTGATCGATATGTTCTGCTATCGTCGCTTTGGTCACAACGAAGGCGATGAGCCGACGTTTACTCAACCACAGATGTACAAGAAAATTGCTCAGCAACGTTCTGTTCGTGAACTTTATGCTGAACAGCTTTCTGCTGAAGGTACAGTGACCAAAAGCGAAATTGATGCGATCAGCAAAACCTGGTGGGATAAGCTGGAAGAAGAATTCCAGATTGCTGAAGGTTATAAGCCGAACAAGGCTGATTGGCTGGAAGGCAAATGGTCTCATATCGGGGCTGTGCGTGGGTATGATGCCCGTCGCGGAGATACGGGTGTTGAGTTGGACCTTCTTAAAGAGGTTGGTAATACACTCTGTAAAGTTCCGGACGGGTTTAATATCCATCGCAAACTGACGCGTCAACTTAAAGCCAAACAGGCAATGTTTGACAGTGGCGAAGGGCTCGATTGGGCAACGGCAGAAGCCCTTGCGTATGGGACTTTACTTGTTGAAGGGCACCCGGTTCGTCTTTCAGGACAGGATTGTAATCGTGGTACTTTCTCTCAACGTCATGCAGCGTGGATTGATCAGCAGGATCAATCTGAATACAAGCCGTTGAATAACGTCCGTTCCAGCCAGGCCAATGCTGAAATCATTAACAGCCCGCTCAGTGAATTGGCAGTTCTTGGTTTTGAATATGGCTATTCATTGGCCGAACCAGATGCATTGGTTCTGTGGGAAGCGCAATTTGGGGATTTTGTGAATGGGGCGCAGATCATTATTGATCAGTTCATTGTATCAGGTGAATCCAAATGGTTGAGAATGTCTGGCTTGGTAATGCTCTTGCCTCATGGATATGAAGGACAAGGGCCTGAACACTCATCTGGCCGTGTCGAGCGTTTCCTTCAATCTTGTGCGGAAGATAATATTCAGGTCGTTAACTGTACAACACCGGCGAACTATTTCCATGTTCTGAGGCGTCAGATGCATCGTGGTTTCCGTAAGCCGTTGATTATCATGACACCAAAGTCGCTTCTTCGTCACAAGCGTTGTGTTTCCAATTTGGAAGACATGTTGCCGGATACGTCGTTCCACCGCGTCTTGCCGTGCAACGTCAAGGTGAACCCGCCAAGTAAGATCAAGCAGGTCATCCTTTGTACCGGTAAGGTTTATTATGACCTTCTCGACGAACGCGAAAAGCGCGGCATTAACAATGTTCACCTCATTCGCCTTGAACAGCTTTACCCATTCCCGGCTGAAGCATTGTCTCAGGCACTTAAGGGCTATGAACATTGTGATCTTGTCTGGTGTCAGGAAGAGCATCGTAATATGGGGGCCTGGACTTTTGTTTCAACTTTCATCGAGGAAGTTGCGGAAGAAATGGGCTTTGAAAATTACCGTCCTCGTTATGCTGGTCGTAAGACTGCGGCGTCACCTGCGACAGGTTCAGCCAAGAAGCATGCGCTTCAGTTGGAAGCTCTATTGGATGATGCCTTTACCTTGGGCAAAAAAGCCATGAGCCGTATCCAGACTCGTAAAGCCGAAGAGCTTGAAGCCAGAGATGCTGCGGCGACAAAAGTAGAAAAATTACGCCCGGTTGCGAAAGCCGGTGAATAAATAGAAAGGGTGGCCTGTCCCGGGTCACCCTTTTTCTTAACGGATGTTCTGATACAGATATCAGTATGTTCAAATTACACATAGATAATAAACATAATAGAGACAAAAAATGGCCACCGAAATAGTCGTTCCGGCACTAGGGGAATCTGTAACAGAAGCAACAGTTGCGAAATGGTTGAAACAACCAGGTGAAGCAGTTGCTATGGATGAAGCTATTGTGGAGCTTGAGACAGACAAGGTCACGTTGGAAGTAAATGCGTCAGTTGCTGGTGTACTCGAAGGGATTGTTGCCAATGAAGGTGATGATGTCGAAGTGGGTGCCGTACTTGGATCAATAGCCGAAGGTGCTGCATCATCAGCTCCGGCTGCGCCCAAAGAAGACCCTCCTGCTAAAGCTGCAGAAACTACAGAACCAGCAGCTGTTGAAGCAACGGGGGATCCTGTTGAAATTCCTGTCCCTACTCTGGGTGAATCCGTGACCGAGGCAACCGTAGCCCAGTGGATGAAATCTGTTGGCGATGCTGTTGCGCAAGATGAAGCAATTTGTGAGCTTGAGACAGACAAGGTCACATTAGAGGTCAATGCCCCGGTAGCTGGTGTTTTAACATCAATTGCTGCCGAAGCGGATTCAGATGTTGGTGTGGGTGCTATTCTGGGCGTTATTACGCCAGGATCTGGAGGTGCAGCAGCACCAGCTAAAGCTGCATCTAGTTCCCCAGCTCCGTCGAAAGAAGCGCCTCAGGCCGCAACGACAACAGCTGCAGGGGATAGTCTTGATCCTTCTCAAATCTCTGGAAGTGGTGCCGGGGGTAAAGTGACGACAGCTGATTTGGTTACTTTTCTTGAGGGTAATACCTCACCAGCTGCGATGACATTGCCGCCTGCGGTTGCGAAGTTGATTGCTGAAAATAATCTTAATCCTCATCAGGTTAAAGGAACAGGAAAAGACGGAGCCTTAACTAAGGGCGATGTCCTTGAGCATCTGAAAAATCCGCCTTCAGCACCTGCGCCGATTACTTCTACCGGAGCAACGTCTGCACCTGCAGCGACAAATGCTCCGTCTTCAGCCGCCCCAGAGCGTGAAACGCGCGAGAAGATGTCAAAGATGAGAAAGACAATTTCTCGTCGCTTGAAAGAAGCTCAGAATACCGCGGCTATGCTGACAACATTCAATGAAATTGATATGTCGGCAGTGATGGATGCGCGTAAACAATATAAAGAAGCTTTTGAGAAGAAACACGGTGTTCGACTTGGCTTTAACAGCTTCTTTGCCAAAGCAGTTGTTCAGGCATTGCAAGATGTTCCATCTGTGAATGCACGAATTGACGGCGATGATATCGTTTACAACCAGTTCTTTGATATCGGGATGGCTGTTTCTACGCCATCCGGGTTGATGGTACCTGTCATTCGGGATTGTGATAAGAAGAGCTTTGCAGAAATTGAAGGCAGTCTCGGTGACCTTGCCAAAAAAGGTCGTGATGGCAAGCTTGGTATGGATGACATGACGGGCGGCAGCTTCACCATTACCAATGGTGGTGTTTTTGGCTCGTTGCTTTCAACGCCAATTCTGAACATGCCACAAGCTGCTATCCTTGGATTACACAAAATTGAAGAGCGTCCGATTGCTGTAAACGGGCAGGTTGTTGTGCGTCCGATGATGTATACGGCCCTAAGTTATGATCATCGTTTGATTGATGGCCGCGAAGCCGTGACTTTCCTTGTGCGTATCAAGGAGTGCATGGAAGATCCTCAGCGTCTTCTATTGAGTATGTAGGCTCATCACGAAACAGGAAAAAGGGAAGCTTCGGCTTCCCTTTTTTGTTTTGGGAGCTACCTATGAATGGTTACTTGGTGCTGTCATGTTTTACGGATATGATGCAGTTGTGCTTGTTACGCCCTTGTTCTGGGGCGTTTGAAAATGGGGGTTGGTATGAATGACGTTACACTAAACCTGGATAATCTTATCGACGGTAGTGGGTATGCCGATTTTGAGCTGGACCTTACCGGATTGGATTTACGGCATGCGTTGGAGTCCATCCGACAAATGATAGAACGTCAGCGTCGCCGCCGGAAAGTACGATCTGTATTAATTCGTCTTGATCCACCTGTGCCGGGACAAGGTGAGACGCTCTTCCGTCCCGTGGGAAAACATCTGGTTGAACTGCTCAAGAAAGAAATGATTTCTCGTGTGAAGCCCTATGCGGACAAGGAATGTTCCGGTTTTGTCATTCATTTGCCTGCGGGCAAGGAAGAAGATATCAGCGAAGATGAGGCTGAGAGCTAGTTATTGCTCCCTAGAACATCGACGAAGTATGCCCAATAAAAAGCCTCTGATACATTCGTACCAGAGGCTAAGTTGTAAGCTCATTAATGAGCTGGTGTAGGTCATCAGGGCGGATAATGAAAAAATTATCCAGCCCGGATCAGGTGTATGCTTAACCTTCTTTCTTCTCGACTTCTTTGTCTTGGAAGTATTCTTTGGTCAGTTTGAAAACCACAGGGCTTAGGAGAAGAAGCGCAACCAGATTTGGTAATGCCATCATCGCATTTAGCGTGTCAGATAGCAGCCACACGAAATCGATCTTGAGGAAAGCACCGACAAAAACAGCGACACACCAAACAATTCTGAAAGGCCAGATTGCCTTTGTTCCAAAGAGGAAACCAATGCATTTCTCACCATAGAAGCTCCAACCCAAAATGGTGGTGAAGGCAAAGATGGAGAGCACTATAGCAATCATGTAGTTGCCAACACCAGGTAGGGCAGTTTCAAAAGCGAGAGACGTCAAACTTGCGCCGTTCTCGCCACTTGTCCATGCGCCACTGGTAATGATAGCAAGGCCAGTGATAGAGCAAACGATGATGGTGTCGATGAAGGTGCCAAGCATCGCAATACTGCCCTGTCTGACAGGATCGTTGGTTGTTGCTGCGGCGTGGGCAATTGGAGCGCTTCCAAGGCCGGCTTCGTTAGAGAAGACGCCACGAGCAACACCAAAACGAATAGCCAACCACACAGTTGCACCAGCAAAACCACCTGCACCAGCAATCGGTGTGAAGGCGTGGGTGAAAATAAGACTGAAGGCTGCTGGAATTTCGGCTGCATTGATGACAAGGACAATCAAACCACAGGCAATGTAGATGATCGCCATAGCTGGAACCAGTTTGCCGGCAACAGAACCAATGCGTTTGATACCACCCAGGATAACAGCTGCGGTTAGAATAAAGAGAATACCGCCTGTTACTTCGGAAGGAAGCCCAAAGGATGTGTTGATTGCTGCAGCAATAGAATTGGACTGAACCATGTTGCCGATACCAAAACCGGCAATGGAACCGAAAACAGCAAAGGTTGGTGCCAACCAATACCAACCTTTTCCAAGGCCGTTTTTGATGTAGTACATTGGGCCACCAACATGGTCGCCATTGTCATCTTTTTCACGATACTTAACGGCCAGTACAGCTTCCGCATACTTTGTTGCCATACCGACGAGGGCAGTACACCACATCCAGAATAGTGCGCCAGGACCACCGATGAAGATCGCAGTGGCAACACCGGCAATGTTTCCGGTTCCGATTGTGGCTGATAGCGATGTCATTAGCGCGTTAAAGGGGCTGATTTCGCCATCGTCACCAGTTTTTTCTCTGCCCTTCCAAAGTAAAGAAAAGCCGTAGCTGATTTTACGCAGTGGTAAGAACGTTAGCCCGATCTGAAGGAAAAGACCCGTTACGAGAATAAGGGCAAGCATGGGGGCGCCCCACACAATCCCGTTGATTTCATTGATAATATTTGTAAGTGCTTCCATAATTATCCCCTAGTTCGCCTGTTCAGAAGGCAAACAAAACTGTTTGGTACGCTGTGTTTGCTGGACGATCACGCACTCAATTCGTTGATAAGAGTTACTCTGCTGGGAGCTGTTCTATAAATCGTATGGTCGATTTTTAATTGTGGAGGTTTTATCCTATCGGAAACATTTGTGCAACATAGGATTTGTTAGCTTAAGTAAAAAAAGTGTGAGGTATCAAGTGATACGGTTTAATATTTAATAATATCAATTGCCTAGTATCCGTGTGGGGTTGATACCCAGATTATGACAGCGTCCTGGGGGCTGGTGGAGACACAGGCGTGTCCCATGCCACTATCATAGTAAAGGCTATCGCCTTCGTTAAGGGAAACTGGCTCGTAAAATTCGGAATAGAAAGTCAATTCGCCTTCGAGAACATAGAGAAATTCTTCGCCATTGTGACGGACAAGCTCACCAAAGTCGTCCATTGATCGGGCACGGATGGTGCTTTTGAAGGGAATCATGCGTTTATTGATGATCTCTGTGCAAAGAAGTTCGTGCTGATAGGTTGCTGTTGGGTGCTCTTTCCCGTCGCCCTTTTTTGTAACGGTTCTGCGGCCAACATTTGTCTGAAGGTCGCCTTTGGTAAAGAGTTGCGGAATGTCGATTTCCAGGCCAGTTACCAACTTTTGCACCACTTCAAAGGTTGGGGACATTTGGTCATTTTCGATCTTTGACAGGGTCGAACGTGCCAAACCTGTTCGCTTGGAAGCTTCTTCGAGTGTCCAGTTTTTGTTCTTGCGAACATCCCTAAGGCGGGTTCCTAGCTTCAAAGGTTCCAGAGTACGTTCTGCGCCTGAAATATTTGCTTTTGGTTCGACGATTCTTGGTGTCTCTTTGCTCGGCATTGCCTGTCCCAACTTATTGAGTTCTCGCTATTATATCGCTATTTTACCTTTTAGTGGAGAATTTTCTAAAAGTTTCCTATAAGAAATATTTGATCTCTATAGGAATGTTGTTATTCTCGCCCGGGGTAAAACGCTGTTTAGTAGCGGAGTCCTGCTTATTGTTTTGTTATACTCAGGAAACTTTGAACACGGCCTGAATTATATCCCTGTTAAAGGGGAGGCTCTTTAAAAGTCTGTTTTCTGAGAAATAATTGCATCAAGGCTATATCGTTCGGGCTTCCTATGCTATCCAGATAAACGAAATCAAATAGCTTATAGCCGACTTGATGCGATAGTCTTGCAGACATCTTACAGGGCTGCATCTTACCGGACGGTATAGAAAAGCACCTGGATACGGAAAGGATCCTTAGAAAAATGAGTGAAGCTCTTTACGACCTGGTCATTATTGGCGGTGGCCCGGGTGGATATGTTGCTGCAATTCGTGCTGCTCAACTTGGTCTTAAGACGGCCTGTGTTGAAGGACGAGGCGCATTGGGCGGAACCTGCCTGAATGTCGGGTGCATGCCATCAAAAGCGCTTTTGAATTCTTCTGAGAAGTTTGTGGATGCGCAAAAACACTTTGCCGAGCACGGGATTAAAGGATCTGTTGAACTGGATCTGGAAACAATGCTGGGGCGTAAGGACAAGGTCGTAGAAGACCTGACCAAAGGTGTTGAATTCCTTCTTAAGAAAAACAAAGTCGATTATGTCAAAGGCTGGGGATCCATCCCAAAGGCTGGCGAAGTTCTTGTCAAAGGTGATGACGGTGAACAGACACTCAAAACCAAAGATATTTTGATTGCGACGGGCTCTGAATCAACGCCTCTACCGGGCATTGAGACGGATGAAGAGCAAATTGTAACTTCTACAGGTGCGCTTTCCCTGAAAAAAGTTCCTGAGCACATGGTGGTTATTGGAGCGGGTGTTATCGGGTTGGAGTTGGGATCAGTCTGGTCTCGCCTTGGTGCGCAAGTTACTGTTGTTGAGTTTCTTGATAAGATTCTTCCCGGTATTGACGAAGAAACAGGCAAGCTTGCCAAACGTGTTTTGGGTAAGCAGGGCTTGAAATTCAAACTTGGTATGAAGGTTACTGCTGCAGATAAGGTTGACGGCAAAGTTAAGCTGACAATGGAATCTGTTAAAAAAGGTAAAGTTGAAGAGTTGGAAGTTGATACGGTTCTGGTTTCTATCGGACGTCGCGCCTATACATCCGGTCTTGGCCTTGAAGAGCTGGGTGTAACCATGGAACGTGGTGTGATTCAGGTGGATGGTAACTTTAAAACATCTGTAGACGGTATCTACGCAATTGGCGATTGTGTTCCGGGCCCAATGCTGGCGCACAAAGCCGAAGAAGACGGCGTTGCCTGTGTGGAAACCCTTGCGGGCCAAAAAGGCCATGTGAATTATGAACTGGTGCCGGGTGTTGTCTATACGCACCCTGAAATCGCCACTGTTGGTAAAAGCGAAGAAGCTCTGAAAGAAGCTGGTGTTGCTTACAATGCTGGTAAATTCCCTTTCAGTGCCAACAGTCGTGCACGTGCTATGGGTGAATCAGACGGTCAGGTGAAAATTCTATCTGATGCAACAACGGATAAAGTTCTCGGCGTACATATTATTGGTCCGGCAGCGGGCGAATTGTTGTCAGAAGCTGTTGCTGTGATGGAGTTTGGCGGTTCAGCAGAAGATATCGCTAGAACTTGTCACTCTCATCCAGGCCTGAGTGAAGCAGTTAAAGAAGCTGCATTGGCAGTAGATAAGCGCGCAATTCATATGTAGGTCATATTATGTGACGGAAAGTTTTTCGTTCTATACGGTAAAGAGGCAGCTTTATGCTGCCTCTTTTTGATTCCAGATTGTTTTATGTGTTTTGCTATGTGTAAGCAGAATTAGGTCTGGACAACGCGGGGGCATCGCGGCTTATCATCAGGCGGAAAATTGACGGGGCGGGATAGATGCTTGACGGAAGCACAGCTAAAAAAGCGACGGTATTGATTGCGGTGATGTGTCTTTCTCAAGTGTTGGGGATGTTGGATAACGCAACCTTCTCGGCTTTAATCACTCTTTTCCAGCAGAAATGGCAACTCAATAATACCGAGATTGGTTGGATTAGCGGTATTTATTATGGGGGCTATGCGGCGGCAGTGCCTTTGCTTGTTGCCTTTACCGACCGTGAAGATGCACGCAGGATCTACTTGTATTCCATGGCACTGGGTGGTTTAGCTGCTCTTGGTTTTGCATTCCTTGCTGGTGGCTTTTGGGGGGCAATGTTCTTTCGGCTTTTCGCCGGGATTAGCTTAGCCGGTACCTACATGGTTGGTCTTAAATTACTGACTGACCTTATTCATGGGAAAAAAGAGCAGAGCAGAGCAGTTGCCTACTATACCGCGCACTTTGCAATCGGAACTGGTGTCTCGGTTTTTGTTGCGGGTGAGGTCTGGCAACTTTTGGGGTGGCAATGGTCTTTCATCGTCGCGGGTATCGGTAGCTTCTTTGCGTGGTTGGTCGTTCTGTTGTTTGTTGCCAAAGGTTTGAAGCCCGAACAGCATATTCCTTTTCGTGATGTTGTTAACTTCAAACCTGTTATCGCCAACCGGCCAGCGCTTGGATATATCCTCGCCTATGCAGCGCATTTGTGGGAACTGTTTGCCCTTCGTGCATGGCTGGTGGCTTTTCTGGTTTTTTCTCTCTCATTACAGCCTGTGGGAAGTTTTGATTGGAGCCCGACGCAAATCGCGTCCTGGGTTTTCCTTCTGGGGCTTCCGGCAAGTGTTATTGGGAATGAGTTCTCGGTTCGTTTTGGGCGCCGAAAGTTATTAACAATAGTGATGGGCACATCAGCCCTTATAGGTTTTGTCATTGGTTTCTCGGCGAGCTTGCCCTTTGTTGTGGTTATCGTTGCTTTTACGATCTATGGCATATCGGCAACGGCAGACTCGTCATCACTAACATCTGGTGTTGTTGCTAATTCTGATCCCAAGAGGAAGGGGGCAACAATGGCTTTGCAGTCACTTGCCGGCTTTGCGGCGGGATCTTTATCTCCGATTATTTTCGGGGCTGTGTTGGATCTATTCGGCGGGTCTGAGAATACTTTGGCGTGGGCGGCAGCCTTTTCAACAATGGGGATAGGAGTTCTTTTGGGGCCATTGATCATCCATAAGTTTGGACGCCCAAAGCCCTTGTCTCAAGGGGTCTCAAGGGAAGATTGTATAGATAGAATGTAAGGTTATCGTGTTACTTGTGTTGATGTGATAGCTTAATGTCTCATTTGATTTAAGTCCTCGTCAGTACTGTAAAAATTTTGGCATTAGGCAGCAGGGAACGTACGAACATGATCCGCCAATTATTTCCCATCAGTGCGCTTTTACTGGGGGCTGCTTTTCTCTTCTTTGCGGGTGGCATTAATGCGCTGATTTTACCTGTTCGGGGGAATATGGAGGGGTTCTCTGCATTCTCATTAGGGTTGCTTGGAACCGGTTGGGCTGTGGGCTATGTAAGCGCTTGCGTCGTTATGCCAAGGTTCGTTTCCAAGGTCGGTCATATCCGCGCGTTTAGTGTCATGGCTGCTTTTGCGGCCTTTGCAATCTTGAGCTCTTTGTTGGTTGTGTCTCCTTTTGCGTGGATACCAATGCGTGCTGTCTCTGGATTTTGTTTTGCCGGAGCAGCGATGATTGTCGAAAGCTGGCTTGGTGAAAGAGCTGATGCCAGCTCGCGGGGGCGAATTTTCGGTATCTATACAATGGTGACGCTTGCCGCTACAACAACGGGTCAGATGGTATTGCCGCTTGGGGATAGTGCCGGTTTCTTGTTTTTTGTTCTGGGTGCGATGTTCTATTGCCTTGCCCTTGTTCCTACAGCAGTTTCATCCAGTGCGTCGCCCAATCCCTTGGCCAAAGTCAGTTTGGATATAAAGGGGTTGTGGAAAAACTCGCCTGTTGCCGTTTTTGCTGTTTTCATGGTTGGTATTTCCAATGCCTCTTTCGGAACCTTGGCAGCAGTTTATGCCGATCGTATTGGTTTGGTCCTGACAAGTGTTGCCCTGTTTACCAGTATTCCGATCCTCACGGGTGCTTTGGTGCAGGTGCCTGTCGGTCATTTTTCAGATACAATGGACCGACGAAAGGTTCTCCTCGCGATCGCACTCACAGCAATAGCCGTGGATTTGTCCTTTATCCTGATTGCCCCGGAAACTCAGCTCTTTAATATGATCCTTATCGGTTTTTTTGGCGCGTCGATTTTCAGTATGTATCCGGTGATTGTCGCCCATGCGAACGATCATGCTTCTGAAGGTAGCTTTATCCAAGTTAGTGGCGGGCTGCTTCTTGTTTTTGGACTAGGATCTATCATTGGGCCTTTGTTATCCGGGGTTGGGATGGCACACATTGGAACCTCGGGGCTATTCATGACATCTCTGGGGGCGCATGTGCTTATTGTGCTCTATACGATTTGGCGTATCACACGCCGTGCGCCTGTTGCCGCGGAAGAGAAGGTGTCTTACGTTTCGACACCGCCCGCGCGAACCTCAACACCAGAGACAGCCGCGATGCAAGTGGAGGATGATTAAAGGAAGATAGGGTAAATCCTCCAAGCTTGTGTGGGGTAGTGATTTACTTCTTCGCGCTGGGATGGGCTTTGTCGTATACCTTTAGCAACTCGTCTGCATCAACATCAGTATATCGCTGTGTTGTCGAGAGAGAATTGTGGCCTAATAGTTCCTGAATTGCTCTGAGGTCGCCGCCATTGGAAAGCAGGTGGGTGGCAAAGCTATGGCGAAGGGCGTGAGGTGTTGCGGTTTCTGGTAAGCCAAGCAAGCCGCGAAGCTTTTGTGTTTGGAGCTGGATAATTCTTGGTGAAAGGCGTTTTCCCTTAACGCCAAAGAAAAGGGGAGAGTCTGGAGCTTTCACGAAGGGGCAAGAGGCTTGATAGATTGATATAGCCTCGGCAACAACGGGTAAAATCGGTACCAGGCGTTCTTTGTTTCTTTTGCCCATAACGCGAAGAAAGTCTTGTCCTTTCTGCGGAGCGTCGTCCTGATTCAAATCCAATGCTTCTGAAATACGCAGACCGCAACCGTAGAGAAGAAGAAGGACGGCTTGGTCCCTGAGGCCAACCCAGGTGTCATCCTGCAATTCCGAACTTTGATCCATCACCTGTTGGGCTTCTTCTTTCGTGAGTGCTTTGGGGACGGCATGTGCTTTCTTTGGTGTGCGCAGAATATCAAGCGCGTGATTATTGATCAGCTGCTCTCTGTTCATCCATTTGAACAGGCCACGCACTGCTGAAAGAGCCCGGGCCGTTGAGGTTTTATTTAGATTTTGCCCGCTACGAACGGCAAGCCAAGACCTGAAGTCGCGGATGTGGAGCTGATCCATGGATTTTAGGGTGATGGTGTGCCCCATGTGCTCGGCAAGAAACTTTAGGAAGGACCTGATATCTTGTGCATAGGCTTCTATGGTTTTATCCGAAGATCTTTTTTCATTGCGGTGCCAGCTAAGCCAGCCTTGAAAAGCGGTTTGGACATCATCGTCCCAGGGAAGAACAGTAAGATCTATTTCGGGTGATTTTTTTATCGTTCTTCCCTTTGTGCGCTTGTTATTCTGGTAGTTTTAGCCAGGTCCTGATGGTGTTTTCAACAACAGAGCCGATGAAGCGAATAAGTTCCGTGCCTTGTCCCGGTTCAAATTGATCATCTCTTTGTGACCCGAATGCCAGCATTGCAGGCGGGGTCGTCGAGGATATGTGGAGCCTGATCAAGGCGTCAGATTGAATAAGAGGAGCCATGGTGCCGTAAAGACAGACATCGCCTTGTATATGGCTACGAAGAACTGCAGGTTGACCGCTGCCAATCAATCCATCCACCATACCGGGGAGGAGGCAGGAAATACCTTCTACGGGAGCAGCAACATCTGCTTCACCAGGTTGTTCGACACCAATGGAAATTGCATCCATCCCCATGATGATGGGAAGTTCTGTGCTGATAATATCGATAAGATGTTCGAAGTTCTTTGCGGAAATCAGGGCCGTCACAGCCCTATGTGTTCTGTCTTGAGTCAGTTTGTTGTGATGACTTCTCGATATGACAACGTCGCGTTCTCTCGTTACTTGAGAGAGTTGATTGCGCAACTTTTCGATCATGTGCTGTTGGAGGTCGGCAAGACCACGCCCTTCTGTTTTTCCCGGTATCTCAAGGCTGTCTATCACTTGAGGATGTTGCACCAGAAAGTCCGCGTGTTGTCGAAGGTATTTTTCGACGTGACGCGCAGTGATGAGAGGTTCTTTGACTTGATCTGTCTCTACATCCTGAGAAGGGCTGCTCATAATCTTGTCCTACATCACTTGCTAGAGAATGGATTGACCGGTTTTTTCCCAGTCAGCCATAAAGGCTTCGAGGCCTTTGTCTGTTAATGGATGCTTGAACATTGCGCGTAATACAGACGGCGGAATTGTTGCAGTATCTGCACCCATCTTTGCAGCTTCAACCACATGAAGAGGACTACGGGTAGAAGCAACCAGAACTTTCGTGCTGATATCCGGGTAGGCGCTGTAGATTTCAACAATATCCGAAATCAGCATTAGGCCATCTTGAGCAAGGTCATCGAGGCGGCCAATGAAAGGCGAAATGTATGTTGCGCCAGCTTTTGCTGCTAATAGAGCCTGAGCAGAAGAGAAGCAAAGCGTTACATTGGTATCAATGCCTTCGTCTGAGAATGTTTTACAAGCTTTCAGCCCGTCCGGCGTGAGTGGCAGTTTGATAACAATGTTGTCTGCGATGGCAGCAAGCTTGCGACCTTCCGAGATCATTCCGTCATATTCAAGAGATGTGACTTCTGCACTTACGGGGCCAGGGACAACATCGGCAATTTCTTTGATGACCTCAATAAATTGACGGCCACTTTTGGCGATTAGGGACGGGTTTGTGGTTACACCGTCAACAAGGCCGGTTGCAGCTAATTCGCGAATTTCGTCAATATCCGCAGTGTCGATAAAGAATTCCATCAATCAATCCTGTAATAATATGTAGCGTTCTGTCCGTAAGATAGCGTGTTACTGCCCGAGGTCCAGAGATCCTGTATATATAAATCATGAATGTACGAAGGGAAAGTGAACGATAGAGTCTTATATCAATGACTTGGACATGTCGGTTATATGATAGAAGGCATTTATGACTTTTCTTCCTTGTCATTGAAGCGTCTATGGGCAAAGGCTAAGGCGCAATTAATTTAAAGTAGGGGATAGCGATTCGTGCTGGATGGTGGTGAAGGACAAGCTTTGTTTGAAGAGATGAATAGGCAACCTCTTCGCTGCCGGGTACAGGTTATCCTTCCGATCGAAAAGCCTTATGATTATCTCTTGCCCTATGGTCCCGATGGAACGCAAATAGAACTGGAACCGGGGCAGATAGTGATGGTGCCGGTCGGGCGTCGTATCTTGCCAGGGGTTGTCTGGGATGGGGCCGCAGATGAGAATGTTCCCCTTAAGAAATTAAAGGGAATTGTTGGTGTCTCTGAGGTTCCGCCGCTGCGCGAGGAGTTGCGGAAATTTGTTGAATGGGTCGCCAATTATACACTTTCGCCGCAAGGTTCCGTTCTCAAAATGGCTTTGTCAGTTCCTCAGGCGCTGGAAAATCTGGTGGGGCAAAAGCTTTATTGTTTGGTTGTTGCTGGCGAGAACGGGGAAGCTGATGCGGGTAAACTTCGCCTGACAAGTGCCCGGCAAAAGGTGATAGATGTCGTCACAGATAGTGGTGGCTGGACATTAGCTGACCTTGCGAGGGAAGCCGGTGTTTCCAGTTCTGTGGTTAAGGGGCTGGAGAAGCTAGGGTTGATTGAGGGCTACTTTGAGGCGCCCGACTTCTTTTTCCCGAGCCCGGAACTGGATGTCAAAGGACCGGAATTATCTCCTGACCAAAAAGTGGCCGCAGATGATTTGGCGATCAGGGTTCAGGATCGAACTTTCTCAACAGTTGTTCTGGATGGTGTTACCGGGTCGGGTAAAACCGAAGTTTATTTTGAGGCTGTGGAAGCGGCTATGAAAGAAGGGCGGCAGGCTTTGGTGCTGTTGCCCGAAATTGCACTTTCAAGTCAGTGGCTCGATAGATTCAAAAAACGATTCGGAGTTGCGCCTGCGGAATGGCATTCGGATCTAACACCTGCTTTGCGGCGAAAAACCTGGCGTGCAGTTGCCGCAGGTAAGGCCCCCGTGGTCGTAGGGGCACGCTCTGCTTTGATGCTGCCGTATCGTGATCTTGGTCTTATTATTGTCGATGAGGAGCACGAGGGGTCCTTTAAGCAGGAAGACGGTGTTTATTATCACGCAAGAGATATGGCTGTTGTAAGGGCAAAGGGATGTGACTGCCCGATTGTTCTGGCGTCTGCGACCCCGGCTCTGGAAACGATGGTTAATGTACAGAATGGGCGGTACGAGCGATTGATTCTGCCTGGACGTCACGGTGGCGCTGGGATGCCGGATGTCGAGTTAATCGATCTGCGTTTTGATAAGCCAGAGCGATTGCAGTCTGGTCCGGGTTGGTTATCGCAAGCACTCCGTGGTGCTATTCGCCAAACCCTTGAAGCTGGCGAACAGGCTATGCTCTTTTTGAATCGCAGGGGCTATGCGCCGCTTACACTTTGCCGGACGTGTGGTCATCGATTGCAGTGCCCGCATTGTACGGCGTGGTTGGTTGAGCATCGACGGTTTCGACGCTTACAGTGTCACCATTGTGGTTTTTCCGCGGCATTACCTGAAAACTGTCCTTCTTGTGAGGCAGAAGATTCTCTTGTCCCTTGCGGTCCGGGGGTTGAGAGAATCGTAGAAGAGGTCAAGTTGCTTTTCCCCGAAGCGAATGTCGCCCTGATGGCCAGTGATACCATGACGTCACCTGCGGCAACCAAAGAGATGGTTGATCGAATTCAGAATCGAGAAGTTAATCTTCTTGTGGGGACACAGGTGGTCGCAAAGGGATATCACTTCCCTTATCTAACGCTTGTTGGCGTGGTTGATGCTGATCTTGGTTTGTTTGGTGGTGACTTGAGGGCTGCAGAACGGACCTTCCAGCTACTACATCAGGTGGCGGGGCGTGCAGGGCGTGCAGAGCACAAGGGGCGCGTATTGTTGCAAACATCAGATCCCAAGCATCCTGTTATGCAGACGCTTAAAGAAGGGGATCGTGATAAATTCCTGGAGATTGAAGCTGAGACCAGGGCGCGGGGGCATCTTCCGCCCTTTGGTCGTTTGGCCGCAGTTATTGTATCTGGTCCTGATGAAGGTGAGCTGGATAATTTCTGTGCCAGCCTTGCCAGATCGATTCCCCAGATTGACGGCACGCAGATCTTGGGGCCTGCGCCTGCGCCACTTGCCTTGTTACGTGGAAAGTTTAGACGACGTTTTTTAATTATGAGTAAAAAGTCTATAGCTCCGCAAGGAATAGCACGGAGCTGGTTGGGTCAACTTAAGGCACCGTCGCGAATCAAAGTTGTCGTTGACGTTGATCCCTACTCTTTTCTTTAGCCTCAAGAATTGAGCCTATTAACAGTCGTATGCATCTCTATATATGCGGTTTTATTTGTTTGAAGTCGTTCCTGATCACGTCTGCTGAATGTCGTAATTAATCTCGTAAAGTGGCGGAGATTTGGAAGTAAAAGTTTTTTTTGGAAAACTGCGATAAAAAAACAGAGTGCCAAATAGGTGTATTTCCAAGGATAAACAGCGACTTCACTGGGGTTACAGGGGACTCATTTCGCCGCAGTTGCGAAAAAGTCTGTCATAAAAGGCCGAATCTTTCGTCTGACTCGCTTGAAACCCTGTTATGTCTGTGATACCAAACCCGCGCCTGATGATTAGTACAATGTACTTTTCTTATCGATTGAATTTCGGCTTCACTGAAATGCGACCTGTGCAGGCAGGGTCAATTTCTGGCTTATCTTGGGGGCAACCAGCTTGGCAGGCGAAAACACTAGCTTGAATGGCTTGGCAGGGCGCTATGCATTAGCGCTACTGGAAATTGCCGAGGAAAAATCTGCACTTGATGCAGTGGCTGAAGATTTGACAGGTCTGAAACAACTCGTTTCAGACAGTTCCGAACTTCAGGATTTGCTCAGCTCTCCGCTTTACACTCGCGATCAGCAGGTAAAAGCGATTTCCGCGATTCTTGACAAAGCAGGCGTTAACGAAGTGACGCACAACTTTGCTCTTGTTGTTGCTGAAAATCGTCGTCTTGCTGTTCTGGCTGACATGGCTGATGCCTATTTGGCAGAATTGGCACGTCGCCGCGGTGAGGTTCGGGCAAAAGTAACAGCAGCACATGAATTGACAAAGACCCAGCAAAAAGCAATCGCAGATGCGTTAAAAGCTTCCGCTGGTGGATCTGTCGAAGTTGACGTAACCGTCGATGAATCTCTAATCGGGGGCATGATCGTGCAGGTTGGTAGCCGCATGGTTGATAGCTCCTTGCGTACAAAACTTCAGAGACTTGAACTGGTGATGAAAGGGGTTGGGTAATGGATATCCGCGCCGCTGAAATCTCTACCATTCTCAAAAATCAGATTGAAAATTTTGGTTCTGACGCCGATGTGGCGGAAGTAGGCCAAGTTCTTTCTGTGGGTGATGGTGTGGCTCGTGTTTATGGTCTGGACAATGTTCAGGCTGGCGAGATGGTGGAATTTGCTAACGGTATTCGGGGTATGGCCCTTAACCTTGAAGTCGACAACGTAGGTGTCGTTCTTTTTGGTGATGACCGTGGTGTTAAAGAAGGTGATACGGTCAAACGTACCGGTTCTATCGTTGACGTACCAACAGGCAAAGGCCTGCTAGGTCGCGTTGTTGATGGTCTTGGTAATCCGATTGATGGTAAAGGCCCTCTTAAAGACGTAGAACGTACTCGTGTGGAAGTTAAGGCCCCTGGCATTATCCCACGTAAGTCTGTTCACGAACCAATGCAGACTGGTCTTAAGTCAATTGATAGTCTTATTCCAATCGGTCGTGGCCAGCGTGAGCTTGTCATTGGTGACCGTCAGACTGGTAAGACTGCGATTGCTTTGGATACAATTCTAAACCAAAAAGCAACCAACGATGCTGCTTCTAGCGAAAGCGAAAAGCTGTTCTGTATCTACGTTGCGGTTGGTCAGAAGCGTTCCACTGTTGCGAAACTGGTTAAGACACTCGAAGACAACGGCGCTATGGAATATTCCATCGTTGTTGCTGCGACTGCTTCTGATCCGGCTCCTCTTCAGTTCCTGGCTCCATATACTGGCGCTGCTATGGGTGAGTACTTCCGTGATAACGCAATGCATGCTGTGATCGTTTATGACGATCTTTCCAAGCAGGCTGTTGCTTATCGTCAGATGTCACTTCTACTTCGTCGTCCTCCTGGACGTGAAGCATACCCTGGTGACGTTTTCTATCTCCACTCCCGTCTTCTCGAGCGCTCTTGTAAGCTGAACGATGATCACGGTGCAGGTTCTTTGACTGCTTTGCCAGTGATCGAAACTCAGGGTGGTGATGTTTCTGCTTTTATTCCGACCAACGTGATCTCGATTACTGATGGTCAGATTTTCTTGGAAACAAACCTCTTCAACAAAGGTATCCGTCCGGCTGTTAACGTTGGTCTGTCGGTTTCCCGTGTTGGTTCTTCTGCACAGATTAAAGCCATGAAACAGGTTGCTGGTACCATTAAATTGGAACTTGCCCAGTACCGTGAAATGGAAGCATTTGCTCAGTTCGCATCTGATCTGGATGCGGCAACTCAGCGTCTGTTGGCTCGTGGTTCTCGTCTTGTAGAACTTCTAAAACAGCCACAGTACAAACCGTTGACTGTTGAAGAGCAGGTTGTTGTTATCTTCTCAGGCGTGAAGGGTTATCTTGATGCGATTGACGTTAAAGACGTTGGTCGTTTTGAAGAAAAACTTCTGTCTGAAGTTCGTGGCAATGGCCAGGATATTCTGGAAGTTATTCGTACAGAGAAAGCTCTGTCTGCCGAAAGTGAAGGCAAACTGAAATCTTTCTTGGATAATTTCGCAAAGACCTTTGTATAAGGGCTTTTGTAACCAGAGTTTAATGGCTGCGGGAAACGAGTAACGACATGCCAAACTTGAACGACCTTAAACTTAGGATCGCCAGCGTTAAGTCAACGCAGAAGATCACATCAGCCATGAAAATGGTTGCTGCGGCTAAGCTACGTCGTGCACAAGAACAAGCTGAAGCATCCCGTCCATACGCAGAGCGTATGGAGCGGATGCTAGGCTCTCTTGCTGCATCGGCCGGCAAACAGCCCGGAGCATCGCCACTTCTAGCTGGTACAGGTAAAGATGACGTTCATCTGCTGATAGTAGCTGCGGCTGATCGCGGCCTTTGTGGCGGCTTTAACTCTAACATTGTTAGAGAAGCCCGTAATAAAGCGAAAGAGCTACTTAGTGCTGGAAAAACGATTAAGATCTATTGTGTTGGCCGGAAATCACGCGATCAGTTGCGTCGTGATTTTGGGAACAACATTGTAGATACAATCGAAGACATCGCTAAACCAAGCCTTGGTTTTGACAAAGCGGCAACGGTTGCAGACCGTGTGTTGTCTATGTTTAAAGCTGGTGAGTTTGACGTTTGCACGATCTTCTATGCGAAGTTCCAATCTGCAATCGCACAAATTCCAACGGCTCAGCAGTTGATCCCGTTTGAAGCTGAAGGCGATGCTGACGCATCAACCCTCGCGGACGGTGGTGTATATGATTACGAGCCATCTGATGAGAAAATTTTGAGCGATCTGTTGCCACGCAACATTGCTGTTCAGATTTTCAAAGCAATGCTCGAAAATAACGCCAGCGAACACGGGGCGCGTATGTCCGCGATGGATAATGCGACACGTAATGCCGGTGAAATGATTGATAAACTGTCTATTCAGTACAACAGAACAAGACAGGCGATCATTACAAACGAATTGATTGAAATTATCTCCGCCAAGGAAGCTCTCTGATCATAGAGAACTTTGGCAAGCGCATTGGCTTAGGAGTGACACTAAATGGCTGATAAAAGTATCGGTAAGATCACACAGGTTCTTGGACCCGTGGTTGATATTCAATTCTCAGGTGAACTACCTGACATTTTGAATGCACTAGAAACACAGAATGATGGCAAACGCCTTGTTCTCGAAGTAGCTCAACATCTGGGTGAAAACACTGTTCGCGCCATTGCTATGGATGCGACAGAAGGTTTGACTCGCGGTCAGGAAGTTTCAAACACCGGGGACTCTATTAACGTTCCTGTTGGTCCAGAAACACTTGGTCGTATCATGAACGTTGTTGGGGAACCAATCGACGAGCGTGGCGACATCGGTAACAAGCGTACCTTCCCAATTCACCGTACTGCTCCTAGTTTTGATGAGCAGGCGACTGACGCTGAAATCCTGGTAACAGGTATTAAAGTGATCGACCTTCTTTGCCCATATGCTAAAGGTGGTAAAATCGGTCTCTTCGGTGGTGCGGGTGTTGGTAAGACAGTTACCATCATGGAATTGATCAACAACATTGCGAAAACACACGGTGGTTACTCTGTGTTTGCCGGTGTTGGAGAGCGTACACGTGAAGGTAATGACCTTTATCACGAAATGATCGAATCTGGCGTTATCAAGCTGGAAGGCGACAGTAAATGTGCGCTTGTTTACGGTCAGATGAACGAACCTCCAGGGGCGCGTGCTCGTGTTGCGTTGACTGGTCTTACTCAGGCGGAATATTTCCGTGATGAAGAAGGTCAGGACGTTCTGTTCTTCGTGGATAACATCTTCCGCTTTACACAGGCTGGTTCCGAGGTGTCCGCGCTTCTAGGTCGTATTCCTTCTGCGGTTGGTTATCAGCCAACTCTTGGTACTGATATGGGTGCCATGCAGGAGCGTATTACATCTACGAAAAAGGGTTCTATTACATCTGTCCAGGCCGTTTACGTTCCTGCGGATGACTTGACTGACCCTGCGCCTGCGACAACCTTCTCTCACTTGGATGCGACAACCGTTCTGTCTCGTCAGATTGCTGAGCTTGGAATTTATCCGGCTGTGGATCCATTGGATTCAACAAGCCGTATTCTTGAGCCTTCAGTCATCGGTGAAGAGCACTATGAAACTGCCCGTAATATCCAGCGTGTTCTACAGTCTTACAAAGATCTGCAGGATATTATTGCGATTTTGGGTATGGATGAACTTTCTGAAGACGATAAAATGACTGTTGCGCGTGCTCGTAAGATCCAGCGTTTCTTGTCACAGCCATTTGACGTGGCTGAGGTCTTCACTGGTTCTCCTGGTGTTCAGGTTCCATTGGACGAAACTATTCGTGGCTTTAAAGGCATTCTTGCTGGTGATTATGATCACCTTCCAGAAGCAGCTTTCTACATGGTTGGTACCATTGATGAAGTGCTTGCCAAAGCTGAGAAAATGGCCGCTGAAGCCGCTTAAGGTTTCTGATTTTAATTGTCGTTAGACAGGTAGCAGGAAGAGAATGATGGCCAAAGAACAGGTCGAATTCGAACTCGTTTCTCCAGAGAAACTACTCCTTTCCCAGAGTGTCGACATGGTTGTCGTCCCAGGTGAAGATGGTGACTTTGGTGTGCTGCCGCGTCACGCACCGATGATTTCCACGGTTCGCCCCGGCGTAATCGCGATCTACTCTGGTAAAGAGATTAGTGAGCGTATTTTTGTCGCCGGTGGCTTTGCCGAGGTAACCACGGAACGCTGTACCGTTCTCGCTGAAATTGCGCAGCCTGTAGGCGAGATTGACAAAGCAGCAGTCCAGCAACAGCTTCAGGATGCTAAGGAAGACCTTTCCGATGCAAAAGATGATGATGCTCGTGACGCCGCAAGAAAACAGATCGGATTGTCTGAGGCCATGCTTACAGCTATTGGCTGATTAGACAGTTTATGAATTAAAAAAGCCCGGTGCTTTCTAGCCCGGGCTTTTTTGTATCTAAATCGCTTTAAATCTTATCGTTGATCCTCAAGACAATATGGCTAATGATTGTTCGGAATTATTTTAGCCTTTAACTTCTAAAAATGAGTTCATGGAAAATCTTGTAACTTTGCTAAGTGAACCATCTGCCTGGATGGCTCTTTTTACTTTGATTGTCATGGAAGTTGTTCTGGGGATTGATAATCTTATCTTCGTATCTATTCTGACCAACAAACTTCCTGAAGCTCAAAGACCTAAGGCACGTGTCATTGGCCTCAGTCTTGCCCTCATTTTCCGACTTGCTTTACTGGGGACCGTTGCAATTATTGTTCAGCTCGTCGAGCCGGTTATCACCCTGCTTGACCATAGCTTCTCATGGCGAGATATCATCCTCATCACTGGTGGTTTGTTTCTTGTCTGGAAGGCGACGAAGGAAATCCATCATAGTGTCGACCCCGGGGATGACGATGCAGATGCAAAAAATGTTGTCGTGAGCAGTTTTGCGACGGTGATCGGTCAGATACTGGTTCTTGACCTTGTCTTTTCCATCGACAGCATTATCACAGCAGTTGGGATGACGGACCATATCTCGATTATGGTCATCGCCGTTGTTACTGCGGTTATTGCCATGTTGCTGGCTGCGGGACCTTTGTCTCGTTTTATAGAAGCAAACCCAACGATCGTAATGTTGGCACTAGGCTTTCTTTTGATGATCGGGATGACCCTGATCGCGGATGGTTTCGGAGTACATGTACCTAAGGGATATATCTATGCGGCGATGGCTTTTTCTGCCTTTGTGGAACTGCTCAATATGCTGTCGCGAAAACGACGTAAGAAAAAGGCTAGTCAGGCCTGAGGCCGTTAATACTTGAGCCCATTTATCTGTACATAGTGAGAGCCGCAGAATAGGATTTTGCGGCTCTCTTTTTATATTCAGTGATATTCGGGACCTATGACTTTTTAACGTATTTGGTCAGAATGACTATTTGCTGTCCGTTGACGCGACCTTCTATGTGTTCGGGTGTGTCCGGGACCAAGGATATTCCCCGCACGGCTGTGCCTCTTTTTGCTGTAAAACCGCCACCTTTTACGTTCAGATCTTTGATCAGGGTGACTGTGTCGCCTGCTTCAAGAACAGCACCGTTTGCATCAAGGTGTTTTACGGCGCTTTCTTCTTCTAAGGGGGAAGAAATACCTGATTGAGCCCAAGATAATATTTCGTCATCGAGATAGAGCATATCCAAAAGATCTTGGGCCCAACTCTCACTATTTAGGCGGTTTAGCATGCGCCATGCCATAACTTGAACGGCCGGAACCTGGCTCCACATACTGTCGTTGAGGCAGCGCCAATGATTAACATCCAGGTCGTTTTCTTGTGCAATCTGCGTACGGCAGGTTCCGCAGAGTAAAATTCTCTGATCCAATGTGCCATCTGAATCCGGGGGGATGTTATAAGCATCTAAATCGCTTGATGTACTACATAGTTCGCACTTGGATTCTGCGCGACCAAGAAGATCATTATCTAAGGCCATGTTTTGATCTTTCGTTTGTAAATTAGATCTCAGACGCTTTGAGTTTTATAAGCTTTCTCTGATTTTTCGGGACAATAGCAGCCCTACTGCATAGCGACAACGTTAGTCAGTGATATTTGGCAGAAATCATGTTCATAACGCTTTTATCTGTTCATAGTGTTTTTGAGGGAAGCTAAGATACAGTTTTTTCATTCTTTTAGAGAATACTGTTGGTTAACAGTGTGTTTTGTCGGCTGACGTATTGCGAAGGTCAGTTGATCAGTAGGGGAGCTTTATGTCTTTTATGGAAATCGTTCTGCTGAATGATGGCAGAATAATCAGGCCTTGCGGCATAGATGATATTGAAGATGTATCCGAAATGGTGATCGCAGAAGCCAAAAGAAGCATTGCATCAGACTTTGATGAGAAGGGATGGAATGATTTTGAGGATTATGTATCGTTTGATCAAATTTTAAAGAGGCTGGTGACGGGATCAAAAGCACTTCTGGTACAGGAAGAGGATGATCGGATATCCGGTTATCTAGAGATCAATGATAAACAAATTCTTCTTCTCTTTATTGCTGATTATGCGCAGAAACGCCATCTGGCAACACAACTTTTCAGGCGTGTTGTCATGACACTGTCTCCGGATGAGTTATACGTAAATGCATCTTCGCAAGGATACGATTTTTATTGTTCCCATGGCTTTGTCGCTCTTGATGAATGGTGCGAGAAAGAGGGTGTAAAATATCGACCAATGAAGTGGGAAAATGAGAGTTGATGAATGATATGTCTCTGTTATCGCTTGTTTGTTACCCTGATCCCTTGTTACCTTGAAGGTAATTTGATGCTCTATGGATCTAAATCTCATGCCACACTGTATTGTTGAATATGCAACACCTCTGCAAAATCAGATTGATATTTCCAGTTTGATTGAAAGTTTGTTCGAGGGAATGGTCGATACAGGCCTGTTTGATCGAGCAACGATCAAGGTAAGGGCAATAGCTAGCGATCATTTTATGACGGGATCTGACAAACAACTTTATATGCATACAACTGTGAAGCTGCTGCCAGGACGTAGTCCACAACAAAAAGAGATGCTTGGGGCAAGGTTGCTTGAAAGGAAGACACAAGCTCTCGCGGGAACAGCGATGTTATCCGTAGAAGTTGTCGATCTGAGTGAAGCCTATTTCAAATGATTAGCCGTACTGTATAAATTCCTCAACAAGCTGTTGATAGAGCTTCTTTTTAAAGGGAACAATGAGATCAGGTAAGGATTTCATCACGACCCACTTCCAGTCAGAAAATTCCGGTATTTCAGTCTCTATATTGATATCAGTGTCCTGCCCTTCGAATCTGAAGACAAACCACTTTTGCTTTTGCCCCCGATAACGGCCTTTCCATATCTTTGGGACAAGCTCTCTGGGTAGATCATAGGCATACCAGTCTCGACTTTCGGCGATCAAGCTGGCTTTAGCAGTGCCTGTTTCTTCTTCCAGCTCTCTGAGGGCCGCAGTCATTGGATTTTCACCCTCGTCGATCCCGCCCTGTGGCATTTGCCATGCTTCACCAGGGTTATCGATACGTTGTGCGACAAAGACGTTGTTATCCTGATTAAGAAGCATGATGCCAACGCATGGTCGATAGGGTAAGGCTTCGATCTGGCGATCTGTTAAAGGGGCGTCAGACATAGTTTGGATATTCTTTTTCTAGTTGGATTCAACAGCGGTGCTATTAGTTGGGCTCGATGGTTCTTGTGTTGGTGTCAGTGAGCTTTCATCTATTACAGCGGTAATAGGTACTAATTGGTAGCCTTTTTCTTCAATAGTGCTAACCCATTTAGCAACTCGTTCAAGTGTCACAGGAAAGGGGCGTCCCGTTGCAATGGCGTAGCCATTCTTTGTGGCGATGCGTTCAATTTGCGCTAAACGAGCATCAATTGCCTGTCTACTCAATTGTGCTTCGTCAATTGCCCGTTGGTTCACGACAACCGGTGTGCCGAGACTTTTACCGATTGAAGGCACAAGACTGGCGTCATTGTCTCCGCTATCAAGGAAGAGAAGACCGTGATCCTTGAAGTACTCCATGACAGGGCGCATTTGCCGTTCCGAGGTTACAAAGCGACTGCCCATATAGGCACTCATACCTACATAACCGGAGCCCCTGTTTGCAATCCAGGCGAGATTATTAAGATTACCTTCGGGCTGGCGCCCAGTCAGTAGTGCTTGGGGGCCAGGATCATCGGATGGATAGGTCAAGGGTTCCATTGGTAAATCAAGCATGACTTCGTGATTTATAGAGCGGGCCAACGCAATCCAGCTTTCAAGGTTTTTAGCGTAAGGTGTAAAGGACAGTGTTATTTCACTGGGGAGCTGGCGTATTGCTGCTTCAGTTGCTGCACGTGATAAACCTAATCCCGTTAAAACAATTGCAATTCTGGGACGTCCGTCGGCGGCAGGAACTTTTTGTCCATAAAGTTTCCAACTTGGTTCGGTACTGAAAACCGGAGGATTCTTTGGGAAGGGCGACGGATCTATAGCAGCTACTTCGGGCGCTTCAGACGAAGTCGTGTTCTGTGTAGGCGCGGATGTTTTGTCTTCAGTGCCTTCTTTTTTCTCTTCCGGAGCTACCGTCTCAGTTTTCTGATTATAACTTTGCTCGTCTTCCTCAGAAGACTTTATAGAGGATGATTCTTCAGAAGTAGCACTGTTTTGATCGGTTTCAGTACTGGAGCTGTGATCTTCTGTTTCTTCTGGCGAAGTAACTTCCTTTTCGAGAGGCTCACCCACAGCTTCGTTATTGTCGTGTTCAGCTGTATTTTCCGCCTCATGCGAGGAAGAGGGCTCTTCTTGTGTTGTTGTCGCGGGAGCTTCTGTTGCATCAGATGTTTCTTCTGCATCCGGAGACGTTTCAGGCTGTGTTAAATCGGGATCTATATTTTCTTCATGAGCGATATCGTCATCAGCAGAAGATGCTTCTTCACCGGAATGATTTTCATCATTGTTAGGAGGATCATGTTCTTCTACATACTGATACGGCAAAGGCACATGTGGGCCCAGAACTGTATAGCCGACGGCTGCACCAATTACGGAAATCAATGCAGCCCAGCAAGTTATAAGTAAGATTTTTTTCCAGTTCACAGTTGGTCCAACTGATGTTATCTGCCCAGAAGTCTTTAGTTACTTGCCCCACTGCTTGTGCTGTAGAGAGCAATTCCCTGAATAAGGTCCAGAGCGCGATCAAGTTGATAATCTTGCGGCTTGGCAGCTTCATCTGCTTTGCCGTCACCATCTTCACCGTTATCTCCGTTGGTGCCACCCTTGTTTTCCAGTGCACCTCGTAGATCGGCTTCGCGTCGTTGCCCTTTGTTATCGAGCGTTTCGATTTTGGCCTGTTCAACGATGATATCCGGTGCAATCCCTTCGGCCTGAATAGAACGACCAGAAGGAGTATAGTAACGGCTTGTGGTCAGACGCATCGCACCATTGCCAAGCAATGGCATAATGGTTTGCACGGATCCTTTACCGAACGACTGCGTTCCCATGATGATTGCGCGTCGATGATCCTGCAGGGCACCTGCGACGATTTCAGAAGCAGACGCGGAGCCTCCGTTAATTAGAACTACTAGCGGTTTACCGTTGATCAAATCACCGGATCTAGCGTTAAAACGTTGCGCATTGCTGTTATCCCGTCCGCGGGTAGATACAATTTCACCCTGTTCGAGGAAAGCGTCAGATACAGAGATTGCTTCTGTTAACAAACCGCCAGGATTTAATCGTAAGTCCAATACAAGACCGATCATCTTGTCGCCAAGCTCATCCTGGATTGCTTTTATGGATTTTTCCAGACCTGGCGTCGTTTGTTCGTTGAAGGAAGAGACCCGGACATAACCGATGTTGTCTTCTATGCGGTGACGGACTGAACGGACTTTGATGACATCGCGTTCTAACGTTACGTCAAAAGAATCAACGCCTTCACGGCTGATGGTAATTTTCAGTTCACTGCCAACTTTGCCACGCATTTTTTCAACGGCTTCTTGAAGGGTCAGGCCCAAAACAGCTTCACCGTCAAGATGTGTGATGTAATCACCAGCTTCAATACCCGCCCGTGCAGCAGGCGTATCATCAATGGGTGAGACAACTTTTACAAAGCCGTTTTCCATTGTTACTTCGATACCAAGTCCACCAAATTCGCCCCGTGTCTGTACCCGCATATCTTTGAAAGAGTCCGGTGTTAGATAGCTTGAATGGGGATCAAGGCGGGTTAACATGCCATGAATAGCTGATTCGATTAGCTCTTCATCAGAAACTTCTTCGACATAATTGGCCTTGATGCGTTCGAAAACATCGCCAAACAATTCAAGCTGTCGATAGGTATCACGCCGAGGATCAACAGCCGAGTCCGCCACAAGACCGGAGGGCAGTGCAATAGCAAAAGCTGTTGTTAAGAGCACTTTTTTGAAACTGAGCATTAACCGTTCACCTTATCGAGATTTGAAATCGTTTTGTTTGTTAGTATCCACGGGGATGGATTGATGGGCTGTCCGCCTTGACGTAACTCAAAGTAAATTTCAGCATGTTCCAGTTTCTTGTCACTCATACGTGCGACTGGCTCGCCTGCTAAAACCCATTGTCCTTCAATTACATCAATTCTTTCAACGCCTGCCAATAGTGTATGATATCGACCAGAATGTTCAATGATTAAGATGCGTCCATAGCCACGGAATTCTCCTGCATAGGCAATTCGACCATCAAATGGGGCAATAACCTGTGCTGAAGGACGTGTTGCTATGACCAAACCTTTATCATAGGACTCATTTGTTCCTCTTTTTTGCCCGTACTTGCTAATCACTCTTCCGCGAGCGGGATATAGCAGGACACGTTTTCGACGAGTGGGGAACTCCCGGATTTGAGCTGGGTCAGGCGCAACAGTTAGCTTTGCAGTTTGTTGTGAAGGTGGTGGCGCCGTTTCCGTTGTTGAGGTTTGAGGCGTTTGATCTGGAATTTTTTGAGGCTTTGGCTTGGGTTTTTGTGCAGCCAAAGCCAGACGTTTTCGCTCTGCTTCCAGCTTTTTCACAAGATCTTTCATACTGCGTGCTTGCTGAGCGAGCTTTTTTACTCTGGCGGTAACTGATTTTTGTGATGCCTGTGCCTTCGACTGCAGAGTTTGCTTTTTGTCGAGTAGGGCATTCAAATCTTTGCGTTCGCGTTTGATATACTTTTGCGAGGCAAGGAGTGCGGCGCGTTCATCTTCGATTCGGCTTTTTAATTCAGCCAGTTCGTCTAAATCGTCGCGAAGGCTTTCCACCCGGGTCTCTATTTCAGGAACAGCCACTTTCAGGAGCATGGCACTGCGTACGGTATCTACTGGTGATCCCGGGGCTGCGACTAAAGCTTCCGGCGGCAACAAAGCAATGCGTTGTAACGCAGATAAAGTATGTCCAAGCTTTTCGCGATTCTTTGTGAGGCGAATTTTTTTATGTTCGGCGTCTTCTTCCAGCGAGATCAATGTCTCTTCAATATCTGTCAGATCACTTTCGTAGTTTTGTACTTTTTTGGCTGATGCAATTAGCTGTTGTCGAAGATCGGTTACCTCGGCATTGAGCTTTTTTGCCTGTGCTGAAAGCTTTTGAGCTTCTTTTTTACTTTCAGCTGCTTTCTCTTCCAGTGTTTGAAGCTTTTGTGTTGCATCCTGTGCTTTGGCGACATCAAAAACCACGATGCAAAAACACAAACCAATGACAGTTACCATCACCCCACAGCTCCGAATGAAGCTGGGGGGTGTAAATGATTTCTGCGAGCGCAAAGCGTTTGGCAACTGTGACCTCAAAAAGATTTCTTCTATAACCGTTTAATCGTCATCACGTCTGATAAGCGACTGCCCATCCATATCAGTGGGTTGATCCAGATTTAACAAGTCTAGAATTGTTGGTGCAATGTCCGCAAGGCGACCATTTGCGATCTTGGTAACATTATCGGGACCATTTACTAATAAAATGGGAACAGGATTCAAAGTATGTGCTGTATGAGGCAAACCTGTGATTGGATCGAGCATTTCTTCGGCATTCCCGTGATCGGCTGTAATAAGCAGTCGCCCACCTATAGAGAGTGTCGCCTGATAGATATCCTGTAAACAGTTATCAACAGTTTCAGCAGCTTCTATTGCGGCTTGAAGATCACCTGTGTGGCCGACCATATCGCAGTTGGCAAAGTTACAGATCAGCATCTCATAGTTACCACTTTTTATTGCAGAACAGAGCTTTTCATTTACTTCTGGTGCCGACATTGATGGCTGAAGGTCGTAGGTTGCTACTTTCGGTGAAGGCACAAGAATACGTTCTTCTCCGGGTAAAGGCTCTTCCACACCTCCGTTAAAGAAGTAGGTCACGTGAGGATATTTTTCCGTTTCAGCGATACGGAGTTGGCGTAATCCTGCGTTGGAAACGATCTCACCCAAGGTTTGGGTTAAATCCCTTGGGGCAAACATAACGCCCATTTTTTTTGCCAAGGCATCAGAGTAAGCAACCATACCAAGGTAAGAACAACACTTGGGTTGGACTTGTCGCTCGAACCCTGAAAAATCATCGTCAATAAAGGCATGGAGGATCTGTCGCGCACGATCAGCCCTGAAGTTGGTCATCAAAAGGGCATCGCCGTCTTGCATGCCTTTGTAGCCATCAATCACACAGGGCAGAACAAACTCGTCCCAAACTTTATTTGCGTAACTGTTGGCAACCGCTTGATCCGGTGAAGAGGCTGTTTCTCCCTGACACAGAGTGATGGCATCATAGGCTTTTTGAACGCGTTCCCATCGATTATCTCGATCCATTGCGTAATAACGCCCAAGCACAGTCCCGATTTGAACTTCGGGTGTTGTGGCTCTGAAAGCAGTCAGGAATTCAGTTGCAGATTGAGGTGCTGTATCGCGACCATCCAAAATGGCGTGAACGATAACAGGGATACCAGCTGCTTTGAGTGTGTTGACAAGATAGGAAGTCTGATCTTGATGGCCGTGCACGCCCCCATTGGAAATGACCCCAAGAATATGCGCCGTTCCACCACTTGCTTTCAGCTGCGCAACTGTTTGGAGCAAAGCCGGGTTTTGTGCAAAGCTTCCGTCTTGAATTGCAGTGTCAATACGGGGAAGGGACTGCATGACGACGCGTCCGGCCCCGATGTTCATATGCCCGACTTCCGAATTACCCATCTGTCCTGTTGGCAAACCAACGTCTAGCCCACAGGTCGCCAAATATCCTAAAGGTACCTCTTTGCTTAAGCGGTCGATAAGGGGCGTTTTTGCCAGGTTAATTGCGTTATGATCATCTTCTTTACGAAATCCCCAACCGTCGAGAATACAAAGAACAACTGGTTTGGGTTTATTTTGAACTGATGACATCAGGAAGTAGCACCTTCTAACTTATTATATTTATCCGGTTTTTGATCCGGGAACGAAAAATGAATGAGTGAGGGAGCCTGTCACAACTATTCTTGTGTCGTTTTTTATTTATGTGTCAATTTTGAAAGGCAATGTAGCCTGCTTTTAAGATAATTTCACGGTCTTGTTTGTTGTGAATAGGAAAAATAGTTAAAAATCTCTTGGAAATAAGGAATGTCGCAGGCGTATCGCGTATCAAGGCGTAATTTTTAACCAATATCTGTCAGGAAGGTCACGGGTCTCTTTTGTTATGTATTGATTCTCTGCAACGAAAATTAGGCTATTTTCATATTGGCTTAATGGAAAAGCAGCTTTTGTTGCGGGATGTTGTTCCATGAATTTCAATAGGCTCCTGTCCTCTATCATAGATTCCAAGCCTTCTTCCAAGCGCTTGGCTAAAACTTGATTATTTAGATTCACAAAAAAGTACATTGGAAAGCGGTAGGTAATTAGAATTTTATCATAGGCTTTATAGGTATCTGTGCCATAAAATTCGGCTTCGCCATATCCCTCACTGATTGCCCTTGGAAAATAATCACAGCGTTGTTTTTCGATCATTTTCCACATTAACTCAAAGCGTATCGTGCGGTTAACGATGTAACCATTATCTTCCAGAATATTGCTATCAGGCCAGTGTTGTCCCTGACAGGCGGTTAGTCGTTTGAGTTGTTCGGGTGTTTGAATTTTATCAAACTCGGCAATACGATCTTTGCGAATTACAAGTAGCCGATAGCCAAGAAGGCCCATATTCAGAGGAATACGTATTGGGCGGAGGTCTTGTTCCCTTTCCAAATTTGTCCCAGCCCAATCCAGGTCAATTTTGCGCCCCTTTTCCAGAAAATAGAGAGATCTTTGTTGGGTTAGATTGGACGAGGTTACATTTAATTTTGCTGGACCATACCTAGAGGCGGTTCTGTCTAGAACCTCTGAAATTAGTGCAGCGAAATAGCTATGAGCAATATCGCCGGCTCCTTGAGCTTGGCGAATATTGATAACGGTTTCTGAATAAGCGGAAATGCTCGTAAATGCCGTGCAAGACGAGATTATCAGTATGATTAAACGCCTCTGAAAATATAAGCAGTACGACGATGGAAAGCGCACTGGATCTTCCTCGCTTCAGAATTTGTAATGCCTGAGAGAATATCTGATCAGAGTAAATAAAATATTAGGTTTGTTGTGGGGAAACGGAGTTTATCCGGTTCATGGCTATATCAATCCCGATGGTAAGGATGGCCGCTTAAGATACAGGAGGCGCGATATACCTGTTCCGCAAAAAGGCCTCGTACAAGCATGTGCGGCCATGTAAGGCGGCCAAAACAGAGGCTTTGCTGGGATCGGGCTTTTACGGCATCTGAAAGACCATCTGCTCCCCCTATGAGGAACGCGATATCTTGTTCGCCGCTATCTTGCCATTTCTCGAGGAGTTTTGAAAATTGCGGGCTGGAAAGGTCTTTTCCCTTTTCATCCAAGATCACAATTTTAGCGCCCTTGGGCGCGGCGGCGAGGAGCAGTTCGCCTTCACGTTCTTTCAACTGTGCAGCAGGCAGATTCTTTTTTTCTTCTACTTCCTTGAGGTCCAGGCTCCAGTTGAGCCGATTGCCTCGCAGGCGATTGCAGTAAAGTTCAAAAAGATCCTTTGCCGGACTGGCCTTGGCCTTTCCGACAGCAATTAATGTTATCCGCATTGCCTACTTCTAGTTTATGGCATGTAGCCTGTATCAGGCTTCTTGCGATGCAAAAGGTTGTGCTGATTCAGGCAGTTCCAAACCCCACATCTTTTCCAAGTTATAAAAAGCTCGGACTTCAGGTCTGAAAAGATGAACAACAACATCCCCGGCATCCACCAACACCCAATCACCACGATCTTTTCCTTCGGCAATGATACTTTTCATGCCGGCAGCTTTAAGGCTGCGAAGAAGGTGATCGGACATGGCAGAGACCATACGGTTTGAATTACCGCTGGCAATGACCATGTAGTCAGCAATGCTAGATTTTCCGGCAAGTTCGATGACGACAATGTCTTCTGCTTTGTCATCCTCAAGAGAGTTACGAACTAGTTCAAGCAGGTCACGGTTATTTCCCGTCGTATCCTGTGTATTGGCCTCTGGGGCCGTAGATTCTCGTGGTATGATCGGTCTCCGTAAAAAGAATCTGCTCGTGAGGTCACGACTTCCCACTACAGATTGTTACTAACACGTTCCGTACTTATCGCTATACAGAACAAGGGTCTTACAGTGTCAGCTTAGCACAGTAAAGGTGCGCGACTCTATATGTTAATGAACATCGTTACATTAAAGGGATAAAATCGTTGTTTCTTTGTGATTTTATCCTCAATGAGCTCTATGCCTTATGCCTGCTACCCTTATGAAGGCCATTCCTGATGGCAGTGGATGATATATCCAGTTGTTGACCATGAATTATGGTCCAGGCAGGGGTTGTACGCTTGGACAGGTTTCGCGCCAATTTTTCTGAAATTCTCGTATTCTTAAAGCGTTGAGCTGCTTTAGAATTAGTTGATTGTAGCGAGTAACCCGGGCGGGCAAAGACAGCAACATTCACTGTTTTGAAAATATTTTGCCAATCACGCCAAAGGGCGATTTGGCTCAAGTTATCTGCACCCATAAGCCATGTGAAATCAACAGAAGGAAAAATCTGTCTCAAACGAGAGAGTGTATCAGCGGTATAGACTGATCTAATTTGACTTTCGATCGTGGTAACACGCACCCTGGGATGCTTGGGGATAGACAGGGCGCTTTTGACCCTATCCGGGAGCGGTGCCATACCATTAGTGTCTTTTAAGGGATTTTGTGGCGACACCAGCCACCAGACTTCATCGAGGCCTAAGTGAACAATAGCTTCTTTGGATATCTGGCAATGAGCTTTGTGAGCGGGGTTGAAAGATCCTCCAAGCAAGCCAATTTTGCTTCCCTTTGGGGGAAGACGGCCACCCAGACTTCCTGCGATACTTTGCGGACAAAGTACTTTGGTGAAGGTCAGGCTGGGTGGTTTTTGGCTTAGCATTTCGTTTTGTAAATTGCTTTGCAACTAAGGTCTGGCATGGCCTGCGCCGCGGACAAGATATTTATAACTTGTGAGCTGATCAGCACCGACAGGTCCGCGTGCGTGCAGCTTTCCAGTGGAAATACCGATCTCTGCACCCATTCCAAACTGTCCGCCATCAGCAAACTGTGTCGAGGCGTTGTGGATGACGATGCCCGCGTCAACTTCCTGTTGGAATGTTGTCGCTGCCTTGTCACTGGCTGTGATTATCGCCTCGGTATGGTGAGAGCCATGGCGGTTGATATGCGCAATCGCGCCTTTCAGATCCGCTACTCTTTTGATGGAAAGAATGGCATCAAGATATTCGGTATCCCAATCCGCAGCAGACGCTTCTTTTACCCGGTTATCCATCTTCTGAATTTCGGCATCACCCCTGATTTCACAGCCCTTGTCGATCAGAGCATTCAGAATTGGTGTGAGGTTTTCGTTTGAATAGTTGGCGTCAACCAGAAGAGTCTCTGTTGCGCCACAAATGCCAGTACGGCGCATTTTTGCGTTCAAGACCACTTCTAGGGCCATTTGGGGATCAGCTTCTTCGTGCAGATAAGTATGGCAAAGGCCATCAAGATGCGCGAGGACAGGCACACGGCTTTCTGTTTGAATCCGTTCAATAAGCCCGCGTCCGCCACGAGGAATGATCAGGTCAACATAGTCGTTCATGGTCAATAGGTGCCCAACCGCAGCGCGGTCTGTTGTTGGGACGCGCTGGATTGCTGCGACGGGTAGGCCAGCTTCTTCCAGACCTGTTTGCAGACAATCCAAAATGGCGCCTGAAGAATGAAAGCTTTCCGAACCACCGCGTAGTATAGAGGCATTTCCGGCCTTTAGGCACAGAGCACCTGCATCCGCGGTCACATTAGGGCGGCTTTCATAGATGATACCGATCACGCCCAAAGGCACAGAAATCTGCTCAAACCTAAGGCCATTGGGTTGGTCCCAGCTTTTAAGTGATTTTCCGATTGGGTCAGGGAACGCAGCAATTGCTTCAAGGCCGGCAGCCATGGCTTCGACACGATCGTTGTCCAAAGCAAGGCGGTCAAGCATTGCACTGCTGATGCCTTTGGCCTCGGCAGCAATCATGTCTTTTTTATTGGCATCAAGGATTGTCGGTAATTGAGCGCGAATGGCTTTGGCGGCGGCAGTCAATGCATCGTTCTTTGCATCTGCCGGGGCCAGAGCCAGATCCTGTGCAGCAGCTTTTGCAGCTTGTCCCAGCTGATCCATTTGCGCTTTCAGTTCGCTCATATTCTTACATTCCTGTTTTGGTGCAGCTTTCTTTGCTACTTTGGTTATACCTCAATAGAGATTTGATTATATTGTGTTTTTTTAGTTGAGGACAAGATCATCCCTGTGAATCAGTTCTTCCCGTCCCAAATACCCTAATCGCGCTTCAATTTCTGATGATTGCAGGCCAATAATTTTTCTGGCATCGCCGTTTGAATAGGCAACAAGCCCGCGGGCTACTTCGCGCCCATCCGGTGATTTAACCAGAACAGCATCGCCACGCTGAAACTCTCCATCAACAGCGGTAACCCCTGCAGGTAGAAGAGATTTCCCGTTTTGCAAAGCTTTGAACGCGCCGGCATCCAATGTCACAGTGCCCAAGGGTTTCAGGCTACCCGCGATATAACGTTTACGGGCTGTTTTGGGCTCAACAGATGCTTCAAAAACGGTGGCTCTGTTTCCCTTTATAATATTTTGCAGCGGATTAAGTTTATGACCGTTGGCAATAATCATGTTGCAGCCAGCACCGACAGAGATTTTTGCCGCAGATATCTTGGTGATCATGCCGCCTGAACTATACCCGGGAAGGGCTTCACCAGCCATGGCGTCAATTTCAGGTGTGATCTCGCTGACGACAGGAAGAAACTCAGCCTGTGCATCGCGTTTGGGGTCCGCTGTATAAAGGCCATCAATATCGGATAGGAGCACCAACAGGTCAGCATTGACCATGGCACCAACCCGCGCAGCCAAGCGGTCATTGTCGCCAAAGCGGATTTCGCTGGTGGCAACGGTATCATTTTCGTTGATGATGGGAACAGTGCCCAACCGCAACAGAGTTGTTAGTGTGTTTCGGGCATTCAGATGGCGGCGACGTTCTTCGGTGTCCCCAAGGGTCAGGAGAACTTGTGAAACAGTTACATCGTGCCTTGCCAATGCTTCTTGATAGGCATGTGCCAGGAGGATTTGCCCTGTTGCTGCGGAGGCCTGTTTTTCTTCAAGGCGCAGGTTCTGTTTGGTCAATCCCAGATGATTTCTGCCGACAGCAATCGCGCCAGAGGAAACCAATATAACCTCTGCTCCTCGTGCGCGAAGGTTCGCAACATCGTCTGTCAGGGCATTGAGCCAGTTCAGGCGTGGCTTACCAGTCTTGTCATCAACCAGCAGTGCCGAGCCGATCTTGATGACAATACGTTTTGCGGATCTGAGGTGTTCAGCGGCAGACAAACCTGTCCCGGATGATATGTTGCTCATAGATCTGTACCACAACTAGATAGGGGAGTAGCCCTGTGAACCTTGTTCAGCTTCCAGTTCTTCCTGCTCTTCTTCTCGACCATCGATAATATGATCGAGCAAGCCCGCAAGAACTTCTTTCACACCGTCTTGGCTGATACCGGAAAGAAGATAAACTTTCTGGCCAGATAGGGCCTCTAGTTCAGCTTGTCTTTCAGCGGCTTCTTCTTCGACCAAGGCATCAATTTTGTTAAGCGCCAGAACAGAAGGTTTTGTATCCAGACCTTCACCGTAGGCTTCAAGCTCGGCGCGAATGATTTTGTAATCTTCGAGATAGCTGTCAGAAGTTCCGTCTACCAAATGCAATAGAGCGCCACAGCGTTCAACGTGACCGAGGAAGCGAGTACCAAGGCCGTGACCTTCGCTTGCGCCTTCGATCAAGCCGGGAATATCGGCAATGACAAACTCTTCCCCTCGGCTATAGACGACACCAAGGTTAGGATGCAGTGTAGTAAAAGGGTAATCTGCGATTTTCGGCTTGGCACGGGATACAACTGACAGGAAGGTTGATTTTCCTGCATTTGGTAAACCTGCAAGTCCAACGTCTGCAATCAGTTTTAGACGAAGCCAAATCCACATTTCTTCACCGGGCCAGCCGGGATCAGACCGACGCGGGGCACGGTTTGTTGATGTTTTAAAACGTGCGTTTCCAAAACCACCGTCACCACCTTTACAGATCACAAATTCTTGACCTTCTTCGGTGATGTCACAGATGACTTGCTCTTTGTCTTCGCCAAGAACAACGGTGCCAACAGGTACTTTGATGATCAAAGGTTTTGCAGCAGCACCAAACATATCACTGCCACGGCCATGTTCTCCGCGTTTTGCTTTGAAGTGCTGCGCATAGCGGAAATCGATAAGCGTATTCAGACCGTGAGCACCCTGAATGATAACATCACCACCACGGCCACCGTCGCCACCATTGGGGCCACCGAACTCGATGTATTTCTCGCGTCGGAAGCTGGTACAGCCGCCGCCGCCATCGCCGCTTTTTACAAAAACTTTGGCTTCATCAAGGAACTTCATCGTGGTGCCTGTTCTCTATCGTTGGGAAACCGCGTTATTCTTTGATAGGCGGGTGTCGCAACGCTATAGGTATTCAGAGTTAGCTATGGTCGCAGGTGAAACTGCGATATAGCCGGAATATAAGTGGAAAATTTAAATACGAAAAGGGGGGAATGGATTGCCATTCCCCCCTAAACCATTTCAACCCAGACACAAGGACTGGTTGGCGGGGCCGTTAGGCCGCCGGCTGTACAGAAATGTATGTGCGTCCACCAGCTCTCTGGCGAAAGACAACTTCGCCTTCGACAGTAGCAAAGATTGTGTGATCTTTACCCATGCCGACGTTAGTGCCGGGGTGGAACTTGGTTCCGCGCTGACGAACCAGAATATTTCCTGATACGACGTGCTCACCACCAAATTTTTTAACACCTAGGCGGCGACCTGCTGAGTCGCGACCGTTGCGGGACGAGCCGCCTGCTTTCTTATGTGCCATGAGGTCTTATTCCTCTGCTGCTTTTTTCTTAGGAGCCGCTTTTTTAGGAGCAGCTTTAGCCTTTGGTTCAGCCTTAGCTTTAGGAGCCGCTTTCTTCTTTGGAGCTGCTTTTTTCTCCGCAGTGTCTGCGTCTGCTGCTTTGGCTTTAGGAGCTGCTGCTTTTTTAGCAGGCTTCTTAGCGCCATCGGCGAGAATGTCAGTGATCTTGATGACAGTGAGATCCTGGCGATGGCCGTTTTTACGGCGATGGTTCTTACGACGCTTCTTTTTGAAGATGACGACTTTGTCGCCACGTGTCTGTTCAACCACATCAGCCTTGACCATGGCGCCGTCCACTACAGGCGCGCCAATGGTTGCCTTCTCATCGTCACCGATCATTAGAACTGAATCGAAATCAACAGAAGCACCTGCTTCCAGGTTGATTTTTTCGACGACCAGAACGTCGTCCTTACGGACTTTGTACTGTTTACCGCCGGTTTTGATTACTGCGAACATGTTTATCGGTCACTTAGCTGTTAAATTAGGCATTCTATTCATGCATACATGGCCGCACGGAATCCGGGCAGCCAGTGATGGTGGAATATAGCCGTGCTTGCGCGAGAGTCAAACGCTTTGTGAAGTTTATGTGATTCTCGTGAGAGCTTTGTTGATTTTCGCATCTATATTGCCCTGAATAGCGCTAATTTAAAAGACTGTAGCCTTATATCTTCAAAAGGTTGTCTTCTTGGTGTAGAGAGGTCTCAATACATAAAACATCGCTGGATATATAAGGAATAAAAAATGACGCGTATTCATTGGTTGGGGGCTGGCCTTTCGACGGTACCGGGTATTCGACGTCTGATCGAACGGGGCCACAGTGTGACAGTATGGAATCGTACTGTTGAAAAGGCGCAGGAAGCGACAAAGGGACTGAGTGGCGATTTTGATATCAAGGCTTTCAGTCTAGAGGCGCTGAAAAGCGATTTGAAAGCAGGCGATCTGGCGGTTTCTATGCTACCGGGTGATTTCCACGTTGCGGTTGCGCAGATGTGTCTGGATGCCAATGCAAATTTTGTATCCAGTTCATACATCGCGCCTGAAATGCGTGCTTTGGATGCTGTTGCGAAAGAAAAAGGCCTGACGCTGGTTAATGAGGTCGGCCTTGATCCGGGAATTGATCATCTCATGGCGCATGTGCTGATGGATGACTATAAAAACTCACCAGCCTTTGCCAAAGATAATGCGCATTATTTCAGATCTTATTGCGGCGGCCTTTCCGAAGAGCCAAATGATTTTTGCTATAAGTTCAGCTGGGCGCCATTGGGCGTTCTCAAAGCTCTGCGATCTCCATCGAAAAGTTTGCGTGACGGAAAGGTTTATGACGTCAGCCGCCCTTGGGATGCCGTTGAATCTTATGAGATTGATCTGGAAAAAGGATCAGAGACCTTTGAAGTCTATCCAAACCGTGATTCCTATCCTTTTATGGGTGAATACGGCTTTGGCAAAGACTGGAATGTACAACAGTTTGTGCGCGGTACTTTACGGTACGGCGGCTGGTCCACCGCATGGTCAGATCTGTTCAAAGAAATCGAAACCCTAAAAGGTGAGGCGGGGGATAAGCGTCTGGCTGAAATCTCTGCTGATCTTTGGGATAAATATGCACTGGTTGAAGGCGAGCACGATCGTGTTGTTCTTTCAGTCGATCTGTGGGCTGAGCGCAATGGCGAACAGATATACAACAAGTCATATGTCATGGATGCCTATGGGGATGATACGCACACCGCCATGGCTCGGTTGGTTTCAACACCTGTCAGCTATGCTGTCGAAGCTGTTCTGAACGGCGAAATCGCGCCGGGCGTATCCGCGGCACCGAGTGACGTGAAGGTTGCCAAGCAATGGCTTGCTGATCTTCAGGATGCTGGTGAAAAAATGGCGATTGTTGATCATCTTGCTTAATTGAGTTTTGCCACGCGAGCATAAAAATTAAGGGCTGCAGAATGATATAGTTCTGCAGCCCTTAATTCTTCTTTGGTAATTTTCTAGTCGTCACCGACGCTTTGGTTAAATGCCATCCACGAGCAAGAAGGTACACTCTGCATTGGCGCGACGGATCTTTTTGACGGGGGCGTACTCTTCGCTGTTGACGAAGTCCCGAGCCGTCTGCATGTCAGGGAATTCAAGCATAACAATTCGTGTTGGTGTCCAGAGATCTGATTCAAAAGTATCCATGTCACCACCTCTGGCACGGTAGATGCCGCCAAACTTTTCGGCAATCGGTCTGGCCTGTTCTTTGTAAGTTTCATACTCTTCTGGATTGCTGATTTTAGTATCGACGATGAGATAAGCTGCCATTGGAATGCTTGCCTTTTATTGGGAATTTTAAATTAAGCTGTTGAAGTATTTAAGATCTGAAGTTCTTTATTCAATTACTTTACAGGATAATGGCACTGTTTAACTTAAATTCCGATACTTGATTTCACCCAGCCAAGACGAGTTTCTGGTACGAGGCCATAGTTGTAGTAATTTATGCCATCCACACCAGCTTTGACGGCGGCGTTAACTCGTTCGGATAGAATTTCTGGTGTTGGCGTTTGATCGTGGAACAGGCTGACCCCCAGACCGAGATACTTTTCTGGTCCGAGATAATTCCGTGTCTCGGTGAGGATGTTGGTGACCTCGCTTGCTGTTGCTGTGTAGGCGCAGAGGATAACACCATCACAGACTTGGCCAATGGCTTTGATATCAACGCCATCCCGCCAGGCATTTTCACCTTCTATGACAACAATTTTACTATCGGGATGGGTAGCTTCTTTTATACTTTGGACAATTTTTGTCGATGCCTGGGTGCGCCACTTTAGAAACGCATAGAGCGCGGTGTGATTCTTGAAGCATTCAAGTTTCTGCTCTTGGAACTGTGAAAACTGTGCTTCGGGTGTTTCTCTGCTACAGGCTTGGCTGATCAGATCTTGGACATCTTTTTTCGCTGTAAGAGCGTCAATGCCTTCATCTTGCGCGGCTTTGGTGCAGTGGTCACAAAAACAAATTGAAAGAAGGAAATTATCTTCATCTTTAAGGCCAAGGCCATCTTTTTCATGATGATAGCCGTGATCAAAACCCATAAAACCAATCGTCTCTAACTCGACCATATCTGGTCTGTAGCTGTGGGTCAGGTTCGCAACAAGGGTTGTTACATAGTCTCGAACAGCGTTGCTGTTGGGGCAAAGGCTATAATAACTGGGATCGCCAAAGGCGTTGCGTGCCACATGATCGGGATGCTTGAACCCCAACCTGCTGTTATGCAGACAGACTGTCCAGCAGGAAACGCTTAGCCCGTGATGTTTTCTGTCGTTAATGAGGGGCGAGAGCATATCACCTGATTCGTGCAGATTTTGTGCAACAAGTGGCTGGATTTCTTTGCCAGCCCACAGGTTTTCATCAGGAATAAAATAAATCGTCCCGTCTTCCGGGTAGTAGCTTTTTCTCTTGGGGCTACGCGGTTGCAGAAAACGTCCGGCGTGGTAGGAGACAGCGAGACTGATACCATTGACCCCGGCCAACTGTTGGTAGTCATGATATGTCATATCTAGCCCGAGATCTTGCAGATCCCACGGATAGGCCCACATCGAATGCCGCATGTCTGTCTCCCCCTCTTTGTGTCCGCTTTATCGTTACTGTTTATACGGCGGCGACAGCGGTCATTTCAACAAGGATCATCGGATCGGCCAGGCGTGCTTCGACACAGGCACGTGCAGGTGGATTTTTAGGATCGATCCAGGCGTCATAGACAGAGTTCATTTTGTCGAAATCTGCAATTGCTGGCAGGAAGACATCAATCGCCAGTATTTTGGATTTATCTGTTCCGGCTTCTGCCAAGAGGTCTTCGATTTTTTTTAAAACAGAACGTGTTTGAGTCTCTAAGTTGGCGGATCTGTCTTCGGCAACCTGGCCTGCGATATAAACAAATCCGTTATAGGAAACGGCCTGACTCATGCGACTACCAACCTGAAAGCGTTTAATCATTGTTTCTCTCTTTGAAAGTGTTTTGAAGAATATGTCTGCAATAGTAGACATTGATTTATTTTTTTGGAATTCAGATAATACGGTATTATTTTACGGACGCAAGTACGGCGTAAATCAGGCCATAAATATACTGCTTAAGTAATAGAGTGTGGTGTGCTGAAAGATGGCGTGAATTCGCCTTAAAACTCAGTTTTTAGCTGCGCTTCCAGTTCTTTCGCGGCGGCTTTGAGATTGTTCAGATAGGCTTCCTTGTTGCGGTGGCCGTCTTCTCTTGGCGTGACGAGGCAGAGCGTGGCAATGCAAGTGGATTGCGCATCTTTTACCGGAACAGCAAAGCAATGGGTGAAGGTATCAACAATACTGTCAAAGGTGTAATGTCCATCGTTGGTCGCTTGACGAACTTCGGCTATAAACTTGTCGGAGGATATGGTTTCTCCGTTAGGCAAAAGAAAATCATCTTTATCTAGAAAATCGATAATTTCCTGATCAGAAAAGTGCCCCAAGAGCAGGCGACCAGAGGCCGTGCTTGGCACTGGCACCAGTTCGCCAAGATTAGCAGAAATACGGAACGGGCGGTTGCCTTCTTTCATCAAGGCGACAGTGTATTTGTTGCCTTCCAATTTACAGAACTGAGCGGTTTCGCTTGTTTGTTCGACTATAGTGTTCAGGGTGTTTTCTATACGTTTATATAGATCAACCTTGTCATTATAGGCACGCCCTAAAAAATACAGACGGCTGCCAAGGAAAACCTGACCATCACTGCCGTTATTTTCCAGCACGTTCATATTTAGCAATAGATGTACGAGTTCATAAACGGAGGAGCGAGGCGCACCCATCAACTTGGCAATTTCGTTGGGCCGCATGGCGCGGTTTTCACGCCGGATGAGGTCAAGAATATCAAAGGCACGTTCCAGTCCCCGCGCACGTTGATTTGTTGGCTTTCCCTCAGTTCCCATCCGTATATCCCATAGGTCTAATGAAACTTTTTAGATTGCTGTTATATACTGGACGGGACGGGGGAAGCCAATTTTATATTATCTGTGTGTGTACTACTGGATTTATACTTTCAGTGTTCATGCTGTGGGGCTAACACTTATGATTTCAGGTGTGAGACCAATCATCGGGATCATCTGAATTGTTTGGCGATAGACCGATGATATCTCCTTTTGTTGAACAGCCAAGGCCCAGTACTGTACGGTTTGCATAGTTGAAGTAAGATGAAACCTGATTGACTTCCAAAATTTCTCCGTCGCTGTAACCTGCGTTGCGCATTGTTTTGACCATCTCTTCAGTCGTACTCGCGGGTGATTTGGTCAGCGCCTCAGCATAAACCATGGCAAGCTTCTGTTTGTCATCAAGCGGGGCAATGTCAATGTTGCGGCTATCAATCGCTTTTCTGATTCCTGCGGCCTTTTCGTCGTCCTGAAGAAGGCGGCAAAGCCCACCAAAATGGTGATCAACGCAATAACCGCAGTCATTGAGTGAACTAACCCATACACCCAGCGTTTCCAAAAACCATTTTGGAATGGTGTTACCTGTATGATGCAGCACATATTTATAGATCGCCATGTGCCCTTCCATGCTGTGGGGGCGCAGCGAATGCATCATCATAATATTATCGACGTTATTGTCCGGCCCCTTTACCCGATCATAAAGACGACGAAGTTTTCCTTCAGATTCTTCGTAAGGAACCGTTTCAATCCAGGGCATTTTATAAGTGTCCTTTATTATTTCTTAGGGTTGGTTTCTGTCTAAAGCTTTGCAGTAAGCATCGTTTTAATGTTATTATCCCAAATAATGAGATCATATGCTATATAGTGGGATTTATTTTCTGTGAATGTCAAGCAACAATCTAAGGCTGTTCAGGCTGCATCTTTAACACCGTCTCAAGCCGGAGTTGGCTTGTTACACAAGGCTTTTGAGCTCTTGAACCTCTTTCAGGTGGATCAGGCTAACTGGTCGCAGAGCGAGATCATTGAAATAACGGAGATGAGCCGCTCAACCGTGAGCAGGCTTGTACGGTATTTGGTGGAAACTGGCTATTTAGCCGAAATCCCCAAAACCGGGCGCTACAGCCTGGGGATGGCAGCAATTAGCCTGGGGCAAAGAGCGGAGGCAGGATTTGATATTCGTGTGATCTGCCAACCTGTATTAGAGAAACTGGCAAAGGTTACGTCAGAGACCATTGTTTTGACCGCATTTGATAAGGCCTCCAATAGCGCGGTGTGTGTTGACCAGATTGAAAGTCGGCGGGGCGGACTTCGTGTTTTTGAAGAAGTAGGGGCAAGTTTTCCGCTACATGCAGGGGCTGCACCAAGAGCAATATTAGCGAAGCTGCCTGATCAATTTGTTGATCGTTATCTCAAGCAAGAGCTTGTGTCTTTTACGCCTCAAACGTTAATACAGAAAAAGAGACTTAGAGAAGATATTGCGATAATCCGTTCGCAGGGTTATGCCGTTTCAAGCGAGGAAACCTACGAAGGTGCTGCGGGCATTGCCGCTGCCTTTACCAGTCCCAATGGCGAACCTGTCGGTAGTTTGGCAATTGCTTTTCCCATGAACAGATTGGATGAGAAGGGGCGGGATGTAATGGGACGGCAACTGAAAGTCTTTGCGAGTGAAATATCGGAACTATTTTAACTTTCGAGTTTCGTTGATTTCATCGTCAATTATTGAGGTGTGGGAAACGTTAAGCTAACAGTTGTTCCTGCGCCTAATTCACTCTGCAGAGTTAGTTTTCCACCTTGTAATTCTGTGTAGGATTTCGCGAGGAAAAGTCCTAAGCCAACGCCTTCATGAGCAATTTCGGCATTTTCTCGTGCCTGCCCAAATGGTTCGAGAACCTTGCTCATATTTTCTTCAGATATGCCTTTGCCTGTGTCAGATATCTGAATTATTGTGTTGTCTAAATTCTGTTCGGACGTAACGAATATCTGTCCATTGGTTGGTGTGTATTTTACACTGTTCGATAGCAGGTTAAGAATGGTTTGTTTGAGTAACATTTCATCGGCAATAATTGTTGTTGCTGTTTGTGATAACTTCACATCAAGTACAATTTTTTCCTTTTCTGCACGATGCTTGAGCATAGAAATACAGGAAAAAATAACGTCTTTAATATTGACCGTAGCAAAATGGTGATTGTAGTTGCCACTTTCTATGCGGGAAATGTCGAGCACATTTCCAATCACACCCAATAAATGTTGTCCCGCTTTTTTTATGTCACCTGCATATTCCAGATAGCGTTCACTTCCAAGATCGCCAAAAAGTTGAGATTCCATTATTTCAGAGAAACCAATAATGCCGTTAAGCGGTGTTCTTAGTTCATGACTCATGTTTGCAAGGAATGCTGTCTTAGCTTTATTTGCTGCTTCTGCAGCATCCCTGGAATGCATGAGCTCTTGTGTTCTTTTTTCTACACGTAGTTCAAGCTGCGCATTTTGTTCTTTTATTTGTTTGTGGAGCAATCGGACTTCGAGAGTATTACGTATTCGGTGTAGAGCTTCCTTGCGATCGAACGGTTTTACAATACAGTCCCTTGCCCCAAGTTCATAAGCTTTGAATCTGGTCTCTTCTTCTTGCTGAGCTGTGAAGATAAGAACGGGGAGATAGTCATCTTTTATTTGTGATGATAGATGTTGAATTACTTCAAAGCCATCCATGTAGGGCATTCTGACATCAAGCAATATCAGATCAAAATCATGTTCTCTGTGATGATCTACGACCAGTCGTGAGTCCGTCAGGCTTGTTATGTCAAGGTAACCTTCCTTTTTAAGGATCATTTCCAATAATTGAATGTTTGCCAGTTGATCATCAACGATAAGAATTTTTGCAGCAAAACGACCTTTGTTTAAGGCCTCTGGAATTAACGTCATTCCTGTATCCCTGCTTTGAAAATCGTCATGGTTATTTCTAAGGTACATTCTATCATCGTATTAAGCGGATACTTCTTCAATATCTGAAGGTGGTAATGCTGTTGGAAATTCTAGCCAAAATGTTGAACTATTCCCCGTTTTATTATGATACCCAATGGCACCACCCATTTCTTCGGCCAGCTTTTTCGAAATAGCCAAGCCGATACCGGTGCCTTCAATTTCAGACCCTTTGTGATGAAGCCTTTCAAAAGGAGTAAATAACTCGGAAGTCATATCTTCGGGAATGCCGGAGCCAGAGTCTGTGACATAGATATAGATTTGATTTTCGGGAAGATCCTGACAGCCAAAAACGATATCACTATCTTCAGGAGCATACTTTATGGCATTGGAACGAAAGTTTATTACGATTTGTTTGAACCTGAATCGATCCAAATAAATGCCTTTGTCTGATTCTTGAACGCCGCGCATTGTTATTGAACGTTCGGTTGCTTTGTCCCGGAACATCTCCAGGCATTCTTTGAAAACCTCACGCGGATAAAAATGTTCCGGTTTGAAAGTGGCAGACCCCGCTTCAATTTTTGAGAGATCAAGTATCTGATTTATTAGTTCCAGCAAGTGGCTGCCTGCTTTGGAGATGTTTGCAATGCAGAGTTTCTGTTCATCATTTAGAACATTCTTGTCGTCTTCCAATAATTGACTGAATCCGAGTATGGAATTTAGGGGCGTTCTCAGTTCGTGGCTCATGGACGCCAAAAATTCGGACTTTACGTTATTAGCCTTTTTAAAGCGCTCTTCGGATTGTTGTGTTGTTACGATTTGTTGGCTCAGCTTTTGATTAAGTTTCTCTAGCTCAGAGGTTCGTTCTGTAACTTGGTTTTCAAGGGTATTTTGTGCGTTTTGCGAGGCGAGGGCTGCTTGTTGTATTTCTTGCGTCATAGACTTAAACGCGCGGAAAAGGTCCCCCATTTCATCGCTTCGTAAAAGCTGTTTTTGGTTGAGGTTTTCCAGACCGCTTTGATTATAAGGATCACTACACATGTTTTGCAGGTTTAAAATAGGGCGGAGGACGAATACCCATAAAAGCGACATTGTGATCACTGTGACAAAGAGCGAAATGAACAAAACCAGACCGGATACTCTTAGTACAAAGTTATTTAATTCTGTGTTTATGGCTTGTGTGCTCATACGGATATAGACGGTTCTTGACCCGTGGTGCCCTTCGGCGACGTTCCAGCCGAAATTATAAGAAGCACCATCTTGAGATGGTTGCTGAAAGACAGCGTTTTTTCCAACATGAGATTCAGGAACTACAGGGTTTTGTCCTGCGGAAAGGATCTTTTGATCATTTTCAAAAACAGTTACCCCGATAATATCATCTAATCCAAAGATACTGCTAGGGTCTGTTACGTCTTTGACACCGTGTAAATGATGTTCACTTGAAAAAGCAGATGTGACAGCTATGTGCCCTGTGTGTTCTAGGGATGCGAGAAGTTTTTGTTCCTGATTCTGATAAGAAAAGAATAAAATAATGATCTCTATGATAACAACGGATAGGAAAATTAAGAAGGTAATCTTCCTGCATAGAGGGGAAAGAAATGCGGAAAAATAACGAATAGAAGTTTGTTTTTCAGGTGCTTCAGAGAAACCGACAGCCATATTAATCCTTGAGGTTTTACCTATCTATGATTGAAGATAATTCAATAAATATAATTGAAGGTTAATGCTGACTAATATGTAGGTGGGATTTCACGTTGGAACTGAAGAGTGTAGAGAGCGGCATTGGTGATTTTTTTAGTATCTTTTGAATAGTCATTCGGACAACATAGAAAATAAATCCTAAATCTTGGAAGTCTGTTCCCCTTCAACTCTATTTGTCTTGTGTTGGTCTCTTGGGGAGAAGTTATCTTTGGAGCGAGTGAAATGCAGGGGTGGCGTTCATCAAAAGAGCTTGGTGTGGATGGTCTTGAGTTTGTTGATCTGGATTTAAGCTCGTCTGACGATCAACATCTTGTTGTTGACGTTAAGGCAGCGGCACTCAACTTTTCGGATCTTTTGATGTCGGAAGACAAGTATCAGGTTCGTCCACCGAGACCTTTTACGCCAGGACAGGAAATTGCGGGGACAGTTCTTTCTGCACCTGAGAAGAGCCAATGGAAAGTTGGTGACCGGGTTGCCAGTAAAATTCCTTGGGGCGGGTTTGCGGAACAAGCACTGGTTTCCTGTGGAACGGTATTTTCTATTCCCGATAATATCTCCTTTAAACTGGCTGCGGCGTTACCCGTTACCTATACGACCTCTATGGTTGCCTTCTTTGACAGTACTCAATTGCGGTCTGATCAAACTGTATTGGTACATGCGGCGGCGGGCGGCGTTGGTCTGGCGGCCGTGGAAATTGCAAAGGCGATCGGCGCGCGGGTTATTGCGACGGCAAGCAGCAAACAGAAACTGGATCTCGCCAGAGAGCATGGAGCTGATGTTTGTATCAACTATCGTGATCAAAATTGGGTTGAGCTGGTCAAGGATGCTACAAATGGGGCTGGCGCTGATGTTATTTATGATCCCGTCGGTGGTGATATAGGCTTACAAAGCTTGCGATGTCTTGCCCGTAACGGCGTCATTCTTATTGTGGGCTTTGCGTCAGGAACTATTACTGAAATTCCGGCCAATCGCCTTATGCTCAAAAGGGCGTCTGCCAAAGGTGTCTATTGGCACCATGATCATGATGCGGAGCTGATAAGCGACATGATGGATAAGATGTTTGTCATGCTGAAAGAGGGGCTTTTGAATCCCGTTGTTGATACACGATTTACGCTTGCACAGTTACCAGATGCTATGCGTGCTTTGCAAAACAGGGACACTGTGGGGAAGGTGGTTTTAACTGTCTAAAGTGGAAGGTGTTAGAATTAATTTATTTCGGATAGATCCTGCGAAGACTTTTCTTTTTTTGAGCTTCTCTTTAGATGAAATATCTTGGCGTGATGTGCGACTATGTTACAGAAATATTTTTGAAAAATTCTCCCGAGACCTTTCTGCGAAAACTTCTGATGAAGACTTCGAGGAATTTGTTTCAGTTGCTATCCTCTTTTTATGACAGGTGTTGAGATGGTGATTTCCCCCGGTACAGTAGAGTTGAACTTTACCCGCGCAGAATACGCGGAGCGTTTGTTTAAAACCCGTCATGCGATGCAAAAGGCCGGCTTGGACAGTTTGCTTATCACCGATCCTGCGAATATGGCTTGGTTGAGCGGATATGATGGCTGGTCTTTTTATGTGCACCAATGTGTCATTGTTACGCTTGAGGGCGAACCGATCTGGTTTGGTCGGGGAATTGATGCCAACGGGGCAAAGCGTACAACCTACCTGTCCCATGAAAACATCATTGAATATCCGGATCATTATGTTCAATCAGATGATCGTCATCCCATGGATTACCTGTCCAAAATATTGGAAAGCAAGGGGCTTGGCAGTCATTCGATCGGTGTTGAAATGGACAACTACTATTTCACGGCGGCGGCCTATGCGTCTTTGGTCAGTAATCTCCCAAATGCCAATTTTAAGGACTGTAAAAACCTTGTTCATTGGCAACGATCTGTGAAATCGGCACAAGAGCTATCGTATATGCGTAAAGCCGGGAAGATTATAGAGGTGATGCATCAGCGTATCAGAGAAACAATCCGGCCGGGATTACGAAAGCACGAACTGGTTGCCGAAATCTATGATGCAGGGTTGCGTGGTGTTCCGGAATATGGCGGGGATTATCCGGCCATTGTTCCGCTTCTGCCTTCTGGTGCTGATGCATCGGCATCACATCTGACATGGAATGATAAACCCATGCAGACGGGCGAAGGAACTTTCTTTGAAATCGCTGGTGTGTATAAGCGCTATCATTGTCCGTTATCGCGAACGGTCTTTCTAGGAGCCCCGGATCAAAAGTTTCTAGATAGTGAAAAAGCCGTTCTCGAAGGGATGGAGGCGGGCCTGGAAAAAGCCAAAGCTGGTAACTACTGCGAAGATATCGCGATTGCTTTCTTCGATGTTTTGGAAAAACATGGGATTATTAAAGACAGCCGTACAGGCTATTCCATCGGGCTTTCCTATCCACCTGATTGGGGAGAGCATACAATGAGCCTTCGTAAGGGGGATAAAACTGTTATGAAAGAGGGAATGACGTTTCACTTCATGACCGGACTTTGGCTGGATGATTGGGGCCTTGAGATTACGGAAAGCCTAGCAATCGGTGCCAACGGACCGGAACTGTTATCTTCTGTGCCGCGCGAATTGGTTGTGATTTCATGACGGACTTGCTTGCTTCGACCAAAGAGATATTGGGGAAACTGGTTTCTTTTCCAAGTCTGTCAGGGAAATCCAATCTTGATATGATTGCCTATATCGAAGAGTACCTGAAAAACCACGGCGTCTCGTCATCCCTGTCTTATGATGAGACAAAGAAGAAAGCCAATCTCTATGCCACGATAGGCCCGGCTGTTGAAGGAGGCGTTGCCCTGAACGGTCATACGGATGTCGTGCCAGTGAAAGGGCAAGCATGGACGACAGATCCCTTTGTTCTCACAGAACGAAATAATCGACTGTATGGGCGTGGGGCTGTTGATATGAAGGGGTTTCTTGCCTGTTCACTGGCGATGGTTCCAGAATTCCAACGTTCAAAACTTAAACGCCCAATCCATGTTTCTTTTTGTTATGACGAAGAAATTGGTGGATTTGGTGCACCTGTTTTGGCGGATGATATTGTTTCCAAAAACTTCAAACCTGATGTGGTAATTGTCGGTGAACCCACAAATATGGGACTTGTTACAGGACATAAGGCCGGGATGGAAATTACAACTCGTTTTACCGGGTTTGAAGTGCATTCTTCTCAACCGGGTAAAGGGGTGAACGCGATTGAATTTGCGTCTCGTTTTATCGGAAAGGTTTTGGAGGTTGGTGCCCGGTTGGCGGCTGAACCTAAAACTGATTCTCCTTATGATCCGCCTTATACGACCTGTAATATCGGGCGGATAGAAGGAGGTGCTGCAAGTAATATCACCGCCGGCAGTTGTGATATGATTTGGGAAATCAGACCAATTCCGGGGGATGACGGACAGGCTATTTTTCAGGAAATTCTAGATTTTTCAAATAACGTGTTGCTTCCTGAGATGCGACGTGTCGCGCCCGAAGCCAATATCGTGACAGTTCTTGATGCAGATGTTCCAAGTCTGGATGCCGGTGATGCTTCCCCGGCAGTTACCCTGATCAGAAAACTGACTGGTAGTAATACCCGTGGCGTTGTTTCCTTTGGTACAGATGCGGGCTATTTTGAGCGTGTCGGGCTGTCCACAGTTGTTTTTGGGCCGGGATCAATTGATCAGGCACACAAGCCTGATGAATTTATTGAAATTTCAGAGCTTGAGCGCTGCCTCTCTTTCTTGCATGATCTGGCGAAACACCAGTCTCAATAAGAGAAACCAATTTTACCGTTTGAGAAAGTAAGGGTTACGAATGTTCGCTGCTGGCCTTCGTCTTGATGATCGCGATATTGCAATTCTGAAGATACTACAGACCGAAGGGCGTATCACGAAGGCGGCTCTTGCAGAGCGTGTTAATTTATCTCCAACGCCTTGTTGGGGACGACTTCAGCGATTGGAAAAGGCTGGTGTCATTGAATCTTACGAAGCACGCTTATCGGTAAAGGTTTTTGCACCACTATCGTTTGTGTTTATGGAAGCAGAGCTGGGTAGCCATCAGACGGAAGATTTTGAGCGGTTTGAACAAGCCGTTCAAGACTATCCGGAAATACAGGAATGCTGGGCCGTTGGTGGTGGGCTTGATTATATTCTTAAAATTGTGGTCAAGGATGTTGATGGGTACCAGCGTTTTGTTGATCATTTGTTGGCAGCGAAGGTTGGTTTGAAACGCTACTTTACCTACGTGGTGACAAAGCCTGTAAAACAGAAAAATGCCTTGCCAATTGATTTACTGATTCAAGAGAAATCATCGAGTGAGTAGACGAAACATCTGATTTCGGTGCTCTAGGCGAAAGCTCTTCTTCTTTTTGTCTTTTCTTTAGACGCACTTTTTCTTTGAGATCCGACATGATGAGGCTGTGATATTAACGCAGTCAAACGGGTGATCTCAGGATGAGTAAACGAGCGCAGCAGGATACAGAAACGATAGATGAGAAGAAGAGATCAGTATCTCTTGCCTCCTTAAGTGATCCGCGGTTATTCAAACAGTTCAGCTATATTGATGGTCAGTGGTCAGATACCTTATCGGGCGAGAGCATTCCCGTGCACGATCCAGCTAATCAGGACGTGATTGGTACCGTACCGAGAATGAGCGCAACAGAGAGTAATAGTGCCGTTGATGCTGCACAGAAAGCTTTTCGAAAGTGGGCTTCTCTGTTGCCTCAGGATCGATCAGCTATTCTACGTCGTTGGTTTGAGCTATTGCACGAAAACCGGGAAGACCTTGCGCTGATCATGACTGTTGAGCAGGGGAAGCCAATATCCGAATCTCGGGGTGAAATTGACTATGCTGCTGACTTTATTGAATTCTATGCAGAGGAAGCAAAGCGTCCTAATATTGAGAACGTAACGTCTCATATGGCGGGTGGAGAAGTTGAAGTCTGGCGAGAGCCAGCCGGTGTTGCGGCACTGATCACACCGTGGAATTTTCCTTGCGCGATGATTACCCGTAAAGCTGCTGCGGCATTGGCGGCGGGCTGCAGTTGCGTTATCCATCCGTCAAAGGAGACACCTTTTTCTGCGACAGCTTTGGCTGAACTTGCAGAGCGTGCTGGCATTCCAGCTGGGGTTTTTAATGTCGTGACTGGTGAGCCTGGGGAAGTTGTCCCGGAATGGACATCTGATGAGCGGGTACAGGTGGTTTCCTTCACCGGGTCAACAGAAGTTGGGCGCTTGATTTATCAGCAGTCGGCGCCTTCTATCAAACAACTGGTACTGGAACTCGGTGGGCATGCCCCGTTTATTGTGTATGGGGATGCAGATATCGATCATGCGGTTTCATCGGCAATATCAGCCAAGTTCGCGACGTCGGGACAGGACTGTCTGGCTGCGAATAGAATTTTTATTGAACAGAGCGTCTATCAAGAATTCTCTAAAAAATTTATTGGGAAAGTTCAGGAGCTAAGCCTTGGTCGAGGGCTGGATGACCCGGATATCGGGCCGCTTATGAACGAGAACGCTGTTTTGAAGCAAGAGGCGCATGTCGCCGATGCTTTGGCCAGGGGGGCAAAACTTCTATGTGGCGGAAAACGTGATGCTCTTGGGGTCTTGTTTTATCAGCCAACTGTCCTGGGGGAAGTTCCCGCCGATGCGCTGATCAATCGCGAGGAGACTTTTGGTCCTGTTGCCTGTTTGACTGCCTTTGAAGCTGGTGAAGACATAATCGCCCGGGCAAATGAATCTGACTATGGATTGGTTGCTTATGTTCATAGCCGGGATCCCAAGAAAATTTACCGGGCAAGCCGTGATCTACAATACGGCATGGTTGCCATTAATCGGACAAAGGTAACGGGAGCACCTATTCCTTTTGGCGGAATGAAGCAATCAGGTTTGGGGCGCGAAGGCGCGCGTCAGGGCTTGGAAGCCTTTACGGAAATTAAATACGTTTGTCGCAATTACGCTTAAAGACATAGAACATTTACGGCTGAAATCAACAGACCAAAATGTTTCCAAAATGGTTAAGGCCAGAATACTTAAGGCCAGAATATTTAAGGAAAGTAACATGCTTAGAAATGATCAATTAGCCGAGTGGGATCGGGATAATTTTTTTCATCCTTCAACACATTTAGCCCAGTTCGCTCGTGGAGATTTGCAAAACCGGGTAATTGCCGGTGGAGAAGGTCTCTATATTGAGGATCGCGATGGCAACAAAACTCTGGACGCCTTTGCCGGACTTTACTGTGTGAACATTGGCTATGGTCGACAGGAAGTTGCGGATGCAATTGCGGCGCAGGCCAAAGAGCTTGCCTATTATCATTCTTATGTTGGACATGGGACTGAAGCATCGATTACGCTTGCTAAAATGATTTTGGACAGAGCGCCTGCGAACATGTCCAAAGTATATTTTGGTCTGTCAGGTTCAGACGCGAATGAGACCAATATCAAGTTGGTCTGGTACTATAATAATGTGTTGGACCGCCCTAAGAAAAAGAAGATCATTTCAAGATGGCGGGGGTATCACGGTTCTGGTCTTATGACTGGCTCTCTAACGGGACTTGAGCTGTTCCATAACAAGTTTGATCTGCCGTTATCGCAAGTTATTCACACTGATGCGCCCTATTATTTCCGGCGTGAAAAACTGGACCAGACAGAAGCTGAGTTTGTGCAGCAATGTGTCGATAGTCTGGAAGAACTGATTGCGCGGGAAGGTGCCGACACAATAGCGGCCTTTATTGGTGAGCCTGTTCTTGGGACGGGTGGTATCGTGCCGCCCCCTGCGGGGTATTGGAAGGCTATTCAGGCCGTGTTGAAAAAACACGATATTCTATTGATCGCTGATGAGGTTGTAACAGGCTTTGGTCGCCTGGGATCAATGTTTGGGTCTGACCACTATGATATCGAGCCGGATATTATTACGATCGCAAAAGGCTTAACATCAGCCTATGCGCCTTTATCCGGATCAATTGTATCCGAAAAGGTCTGGAAAGTGCTCGAAGACGGGACCGATAAGCTGGGACCGATTGGCCATGGCTGGACCTATTCGGCGCATCCGATTGGGGCTGCTGCGGGTGTCGCTAATCTAAAGCTGATTGATGAAATGAATCTGATCAGTAATGCACGCGAAATGGGGGCCTATTTTAACGAAGGTCTAAAAAGTGCTCTGTCTGATATTTCGATTGTTGGTGATGTCAGAGGGGAAGGTATTCTCTCGGCTATTGAATTTGTCAAAGATCGTGATGATCGCACTTTCTTTGATGCAGCCGACAAGATTGGGCCACAAATTGCCACTGCTTTATTGGAACGGAGTAAGGTTATTGGTCGTGCGATGCCGCAAGGTGATATTCTCGGTTTTGCCCCGCCGCTTTGCATGACACGGGAAGAGGCCGATATTATCATTGAAGCGGCCAGAGATGCCATTTCTTCTGTGGCAGAAAAAGTTCTTTAAAGATTGAAATTGTACGCCAACTATCCGGATATATTTTTATTCCGAATAGTTGGCGTATTTCCTTTAGGTAATGCCTAGTAGTTTTCGGGCTTCCTGTGCTGTCGCTATTGTCTTGCCCATGGCTAGTACATCCTCGCGAGTCTGTGCGATTATCTCTGCCGTCGAGATTGCTTCTTTACCAGACTTTAGGTGGGAATTATTTTCAAAACCAACGCGCGCGTGCCCGCCTTGTGCGATGGCTTCGGACGCGCATCGGGCTTCGTCATGGCCAAAGGCACAGACGAACCAAGGTCCCAAATTAAGGGTCTCTGGATCTTGTTTTATTTTCAGAAAAGGTGCGAGTTCTTCAACTTTGCCCAGGTTATCTGAAGCATAGCGACCCAGAACAAAAAGAAGAGACGGTTGTGCGGCGGGTATTAAGCCCTTTTTAGAAAGGTGCAAAAAGCGGTTGAAATCTTTCACATCGTAAAGGATATGTTGAACATGAACCGAGGTCTCCTGGGCCCAGTGGTAGAATTCAGATCCGTATGCTTCGTCACCGGCGGGCATCATTTCTTTCAAAGCAACACTGACAGCTTCGGGCTTGACGCTCTTGACGCAGTTGGCCTGTTCTTGGGGGCTAAATCGTCCGACGGCTTCTGTTGTTATCTGAACCAATAAATCACTGCCGATGGACTCTTTAATGCCTGAGAGAACTTCTGTGTAAAGGCCGGCATCAAGAACATGTTGTTGATCCTGGTCTCTGACATGTAGGTGGGCCATCGCTGCGCCTGCTTTTTGGCAGGCAATAGCCTCGTCTATGATTTGGGGAACTGTTACAGGCAGGTTCGGATGATCTGATCTGGTTTTTCTAGCACCATTCGGGGCCGCCATCAGGATGGTTGGTGACATCGTCTTAACTTTCTAGTGAATCAAAGACAGATGAAAAACTGGTAGCCAGCTTCTCGACAATTTCTTCAATATGTTCGTCTTCAATAATAAACGGCGGTGCCAGTAGAACGTGGTCGCCATTTTTACCGTCAATGGTCCCTGGCATGGGGTAACAGATCAGGCCGTTTTCAAAGGCCGCCTTTTTGATCTTCGCATGAACGGCGAGGCTTGGATCAAAGGGCGTTTTTGTTTCTCTGTCTCGCACGAGTTCAAGTGCAATGAAAAGACCGCGGCCTCTGATCTCACCAACAAAGGGGTGTTGCCCGAGTTTATCTGTTAGAGCCTGCATAAGCTGCTCAGAGCGTTCATTAACTTTGTCGAGAAGGTTGCGCTCTAACATTGTTGAGATAACAGCATATCCCGCGGCGCAGGCCGTGGGGTGGCCTTGGTAGGTATGACCGTGCTGGAAGAATCCGGACCCGTTTTCTATGGCGCTATAGACATTCCCGGTACACAACATGGCACCGATGGGTTGATATCCTGCGCCAAGTCCCTTTGCGATACAGAGAATATCCGGGGTTACGCCGTCGTGTTCACAGGCAAAGAGAGTGCCTGTGCGCCCCATGCCACACATGACTTCGTCGAGGATCAGCAGCACACCGTATTGGTCGCAGATTTCGCGTATGCGTTTTAAGTATCCGGGGGCTGCGGAAACCGCGCCCATTGTTGCCCCGACAACTGGCTCACAGATAAAGGCTGAAACTTTGTCTGGTCCAACTTTGAGGATCTCTGCCTCTAATCGATTTGCGGCACGTAACCCATAGGCCTCGTTGCTTTCCCCTTCTTGCTGGTCGCGGTAGGGGTAACAGGGGTCAATGTGTGACATAGGAACAAGCATTGGCATGAAGGGTTCGCGTCGCCATTTATTGCCGCCTGCGGAAAGCGCGCCAATGGTATTGCCGTGATAACTTTGCCAGCGGGCAATGACATGGGATCTATCATTGTCTCCTTGTTCCAGATGGTACTGGCGAGCCAGTTTTAGCGCGGCCTCTACGGCTTCTGAGCCACCGGAAACATAATAGACACGATCCAGCCCTTCTGGCGCATTTGCAATAAGAAGGTCGGCAAGCTTTTCTGCCGGTTCTGTTGTGAAAAAACCGGAATGAGCAAAAGCCAGTTGGTCCGTTTGTTTTTTTATGGCTTCCTGAACTGCTTGATCAGAGTGGCCAAGGCACGATACGGCTGCGCCGCCAGACCCATCAAAGTAACGTTTGCCGTTTTGATCTATGACGTAACAGCCTTCGCCTGCAACCGCCGTAGGCAGGTTGGCTTTGGTGTGGCGTGGAAATACGTGCCCCATGTTTATTTCTCCGGAAGCTCAAGGACAAAGCGAAACCTTTGCCAAATGCAAGGTATGACAAATAGAGTTCGCTAAAATATCGTTTGTGTCAATAAGTGAGATATAATAACATTTGTTATATTTTGGTGTGTTGATAGAGGATAAAATGAGTCTGGTAGATAAAGCCCGTATTGTTGAGCGCTTGACGAAAGAATTGAACGCTTATCCTCGTAGCTTACGCCGGGTTGCTATGTTTATCATCGATAATCCTGCGGAGTTTGGAATGAAATCTATCAGGGATTGTGCTGAAGCTACCAGTGTAAGTACCAATACCTTGGTTCGTTTGGCGCAAAAGCTGGGTTTTGAGAGTTACAATCAATTAAGGGAGCCATTCAGGGCCGCCTTAACAGCTAGCGCATCAAATTCAAATACGACACAGTGGGTGAATGAGCTTTATGATCGTGGCGGGATCGAACGCGTACGAGCGGATACTGTTACCAGTGTAATTGGTAATGTTACAGAAGCTCTGAGGCATAATGAGGCCGAGGATATAGAGCAGGCCGCTGAAATGATCCTGAGCGCAAGAAGCGTATATTTGATGGGAACGCGCGCGCCTTACACGTTAATACATTACCTCTATTACGTTGGTCGGATGGCGTTGCCTAATCTAATTGTGACACCGGGGCATGCGAATTCGCCTGTGGATGAAATCCTGACTGTTGAGGCCGAGGATGTGGTGCTCGCGGTTTCGATTTCTCCCTTTTCAAGAGAAACGATTGAAGCATGCAAAATTGCCAAATCCAGGGGGGCTAAGTTGATCCTGATGTCTGATAGCACAGCGAATTCTCTTCCACTCAAGCCGGATGTAACCTTGATCTCACCGATCACCACGCCTCGGAACTATAAAGACTTTGTCGGGTTTGACAGTTTTGTTGGCTTTTTTGCGTTAGCAGAGTGGCTTATGACAACTTTGGTTGAAAAAGGTGCGCCGGATACAAAGCAAAGAATCCAGAATTTTAACGAATACCGTAAAGAGACAAATGTCTTCTGGAAGTCTTGAGAGGCTTCATTCCCAAAGATGTGTGTAAACCAAGGTTTTTTGCGGCTTGTGAACGTGAAGCTCAAAAAAAGAACAAATGTTATCTGTTGACTGTAAATATTACATACGCAACCATGTAAGGTATAAGAACTCGCAAAGTAGTTCATCAGACAGGGAAAAATATGAATTGGCTATTTCTTTAGTGTTGGCTTTGACGTAAGCTAACCACATGAAACGAAAGTAGATTCGAAAAGGTACTAACGGATCCAAGATACTTTTTCGTAGTGTTCTGAACAGGCTTTGTTCAGGGGCTACTGCCAAAAACAAAAATTTACCTGTCAGGACAAAAGAATTCTACGGTGCTTTTGCATCGTGGTTACCATTGGAACCTCGTTCATAAGGGATTCTTAATGGTTTGGAAATTTAGCCGTCATGAATTTGATGGCTAATAGTATTCGATTGTGGTTCGGCACATGAATATGACTGTGGGATAAAACAGCTGAAAAAGTTGATATTCTGCAAGATACTTAGAGTTATTTAAAAAGCATGAAACCAAGGAGTAGGCATGTTTGTAAAAAAAATGGCAATGACAGCGATTGCTGGTGCGGCATTGATGGCATCTTCTGCTTATGCTGACACAAATCACGTTGTGATCGGTACAGGTGGTCAGACAGGCGTATATTACCAAGTTGGTGGTGCAATCTGCCGTTTGGTGAACAAAGGTACCAAAGATCACGAAATCAATTGTACTCATAAAACGGGTGGCTCTGTTACTAACATCAATAGCTTGCGCGCTGGCGATATTGATATGGGTGTTGCTCAATCTGATTGGCAATATCATGGCTATAATGGCACTGCTCCTGAAAAGTTCCCTGATGGTGCTTATCCAGAAATGCGTGCTGTTTTCTCTGTTCACCCAGAGCCATTTACAGTGGTTGCTCGTTCAGATTCAGGGATCAAAACCTTTGATGATCTGAAGGGTAAAAAAGTAAACGTTGGTGATCCAGGATCTGGTGCCCGCGGAACGATGGAAGTTCTCATGGCCAAGATGGGTTGGGAAATGAGTGATTTTTCTCTCGCTTCCGAATTGAAATCTTCCGAGCAGGCTGCAGCCCTTTGTGATGGCAAAGTTGATGCGATTGTGTTCACTGTTGGCCACCCAAGCGGAACAATCAAAGAAGCGACAACTTCTTGTGATTCAGTTTTGATTGATGTTGATAACGCAGAAGCGAAAAAACTTGCAACTGATAACGATTATTATGCAATGGCGTCTATCAAAGGTGGTACTTACAATGGTACTGACCGTGACGTAACAACATTTGGTGTTGGCGCAACGTTTATCAGTTCTACTGCAGCGGATGAAGAAACCATTTATCAGATGGTTAAAGCTGTGTTTGATAACTTCAAGCGCTTCAAGAAAATGCATCCTGCATTCGCTAACCTTAAAGAAGAAGACATGATTATCAATAATCTGTCTGCTCCTCTACATGATGGCGCAATTCGCTATTATAAAGAGCGCGGCTGGATGTAATCAGTCGCATGGAATTTAGGGCGGGAAAGCATTAGCTTTCCTGCCCTTTTTCTAATTTTAAAACACATGCCTTTAAAAATTCAAAGCTGCTAAATTAATTTCGATAGCACCATCAAGTGAAAAATACTTAAATAAATAACTTTAGGTAATGTGTATTCAGCCCTCTGGCGCAGAAAACAGGGATATGGGGAATGGCATCAGAAAATACTGAAAATGTACAAATGAGTGACGAAGAATTACAAGATCTCGTCGCTTCTACAGATACAGGCGGAAGAGTTCCGTCAAGTCGTAATATTGTTATATTAATGGCCGTTACAGCATTGGTTTGGTCTATTTTCCAAGTTTGGATTGCCTCTCCTATATCTTATAATATTGGCTGGGGTGTCTTCCCGAGTAAGGAAGCGCGAACAATCCACCTTGGATTTGCAGTTTTTCTGGCATTTTTAGCTTACCCGGCTTTTTCAAAATCTCCGCGCCGCAGTATTCCTATTCTGGATTGGGGGTTAGCAATCGTTGGCGCTATTTGTGCGCTGTATCCCTATATAGCTGACAGTGCTTTGGGCGATATCTTATTTGGAAATCAACTGTCCAATCGTGCCGGTAATCCTAACGAGATAGATATTGTTGTATCTGTCATTGGGATGATTCTTTTATTAGAAGCAACACGTCGGGCTTTAGGGCCTCCTCTTATGGTCGTCGCAATGGTTTTTCTCGGCTATACATTTTTGGGGCCATTCGCGCCTGATTTGATCGCCTGGAAAGGGTCTTCCTTTGGCGGTACTGTTGATAAACAGTGGACTTCAACCGACGGTGTTTTTGGTATTGCTTTGGGCGTGTCGACGGATCTCGTATTCCTCTTCGTGCTGTTCGGCGCTTTACTTGATCGCGCGGGTGCGGGTAACTATTTCATCAAGGTAGCTTTTTCTTTGATGGGGCACTTCAGCGGCGGACCAGCAAAAGCTGCGGTTGTTGCTTCTGGTATGACGGGTCTTATTTCCGGCTCTTCAATCGCTAACGTTGTGACCACTGGTACGTTCACTATTCCTATGATGAAGCGCGTTGGTTTTAATGCGGAAAAATCAGGGGCGGTCGAAGTTGCATCTTCTGTAAATGGACAGATTATGCCGCCTGTTATGGGGGCTGCTGCTTTCTTGATGGTGGAATATGTAAACATTCCATATTTTGATGTCGTCAAACATGCCTTCTTACCTGCAATAATTTCTTATATTGCCCTTGTGTACATCGTACATCTCGAAGCTCAGAAATTGAACATGCAGGGCTTGGCGCGATCTGGTGATCGAAAATCTACTAAAGACGTTTTGCTTTCATGGGCAATTACACTTTCAGCCATCATGGTAATGGCTGGGGGACTTGCTTACGTTTCAGATGCCTATCAGGTGCTAGAAACTACAACGGCACGTCTTGGCGCTGTGTTGGCAATTGTGATCGCACAGTTTGTGATCGTAAAAGTCCTTAAGGGTAGTTCAAGTAATGCTGTTTATGCCAAAACGATCTCAACAGGAGCAATTATTCTTGGGAACATGGTTATTGGTTCCTTTGGCTTGTTCTATCTAGTTGACGTTGTTCAAGATGTTGCCGGAAAAGAGCTTTCCTGGTGGATAATCGCGGCAGGGATTCTCGTGGTATATGTCTTCCTTGCTCGCTATAGTTCGTCTTATCCCGATCTAGAGGTTGATGATCCCAACCAACCAGTTTCGAAGTTACCAGAAGTCGGACCAACTGTTAAATCTGGGCTGCACTTTCTTTTACCTGTCGTGGTTTTGATCTGGTTCTTGATGGTAGAGCGAGCTTCTCCATCCTTGTCGGCTTATTATGCTACTGTCTTGATGCTCTTCATCCTGTTCACTCAACGCTATCTTTTTGCATTCTTCAGAAAAGAAGCGAAAACAGGAACCATTAAACGTGGTTTGAACGAGTTGGTTGAAGGCATGATTGCTGGTGGCCGGAACATGATTGGTATTGGCATCGCCACTGCTGCGGCGGGTATTATTGTTGGTGCTGTTGACCAAACAGGTGTCGGCGGCAAATTGGCTGCATTGGTCGAGTTTTTATCACTCGGTCATATCATGTTGATACTGTTTTGGACTGCTATTCTCAGCTTGATTCTGGGTATGGGATTGCCAACTACAGCTAACTATATTGTGGTGTCTTCTCTATTGGCCCCGGTAATTGTAGCTTTAGGACAGCAAAATGGACTGATTGTTCCGCTTATCGCAGTTCATATGTTTGTGTTTTACTTCGGGATTATGGCAGATGTGACGCCTCCGGTCGGGTTAGCCTCGTTTGCGGCAGCTGCAATTTCCGGCGGTGATCCTATTCGTACAGGATTTGTTGCATTTTTCTATTCTCTTCGTACGGCGCTATTACCGTTCCTTTTCATCTTTAATACCGATCTTCTGTTAATTGATGTTTCTCCTTTGGAGGGAGTCTTTATTTTCATTGTGGCGACGGCAGCAATGTTAATTTTTACTGCAGGCTCTCAAGGGTTTTTCCTCGCGAAATCTAAGCTTTGGGAATCTGCGGCTCTTATTCTGATTGCCTTCACACTTTTCCGTCCAGGATTCTGGATGGATTATGTGTATCCGCCTTATGAAGAACGTGGTGGTGCAGGGCTTGTTCAGGCCCTGGGAGAAGCTACTGTTGGCGATAAAATGCGTATTATTGTTGATGGAGTTGATGATGTTGGTGAGCCCGTGACTTTGACCATGGTTTTAACTGTTGGTGATGAAGAAACAGGCCAAGAGCGTCTTGAAGGGTACGGACTTGAGATTCTTGAACAGGATGGTAGTTACATCGTAGATGGCACGACCTTTGATAGTCAGGCTGAAAAAGCAGGCTTTGATTTCGATCAGGTGATTACATCTGTTGGAGCGCCTGTTGATCGTCCTGCAAAACAGCTGTTCTTTATTCCAGCCTTATTGCTGTTGGGCTTAATCATCATGCTTCAGCGTCGTCGTCGTGATCTTCTTGCTCAAACCGCAACTGCTTAGTGGAGAAAAATAATGTTTAAACATATTCTATTGGCAGTCGATCTTGATCAAAAAGATAGCTGGGGTAAGGCACTTCCGACCAGTGTTGAATATGCCAAAGCTTTTGGATCAACACTTCATATCATGACGGTTGTTCCCAATTTTGGTAGCAGCATTGTGAGCTCTTTTTTCCCCAAGGATCATGAAGAACAGATGATGGAAGGAGCAAACAAAGCGTTGCACAAGTTTGTCGATGACAATATTCCTGATGATATCAAGGTCCAGCACATTATTGGACACGGAAATGCTTATGAAGAAATTCTGCGCATTTCCGAAGAGATAAGTTCTGATGTAATTATCATGGGGGCACATCGTCCGCGGATGGAAGATTATCTGTTGGGGCCAAACGCTGCGCGGGTTGTTCGTCATGCTAAATGCTCTGTTTTGGTGGTCCGTGATTAACGATGGCTAAGTCTCGCTAAGTAGTAGATGAACAGGCCCAGTCATGAAAATGGCTGGGCCTGTTTTGTATTCGTTGGCTGTGAAATTTCCAGAAGCCATTGAAAAGATGGACCTTCTTTTTTTGTTGTGTCATCATAACCGAAAGCCTTTTCTTTTTGATGGGAACAAATCAAAGAGCCTGGCAAGACGGAACAACTGATAAATAGGGCACTTTTTCTTTAGATAAAAAATGCTCTAACAGCGTGAAAACGCTAGGGGGATAGATAGATGGGCATTTTTCATAATTCGTCATTAGGGTTATTTCTTCTGCGCCTTGGTCTTGGCGGTATGATGATCTTGCACGGTATCCACAAGTTGGGTAATCCGGGTTCAATTCAGTTTATTGGCGGTAAGTTAACCTCTATGGGGCTGCCTGAATTTATGGCTTATGGGGTGTTCGCTGGTGAAGTGATCGCACCGCTTCTGATTATCGCGGGTTTTTATTCAAGGCTTGGGTCTTTGCTGGTTGCGGTGAATATGATTTTCGCGCTGGTGTTGGTTCATAGCCACCAATTGTTACTTTTGAATAATCAAGGGGGCTGGCAATTGGAACTTCAAGGCTTCTTCTTGATTACAGCCTTGGCACTTCTTTTCACAGGCAGTGGACGCTTCGCTATTAAGCCAGATTAAGCAAGCCTGACTAAGACCTCATAAAGCAGCGCACAAAATCTTTGTGCGCTGCTTTATCTTTTAAATCGATTGTTATGTAAGTTGTGTTTCGGGCTGTTTTTCGACCCAGAGCATGATGCCCAACGAGATCAGGCCGAGGATAGCAAAGGAATAAACCAGGGGTAAAACCGTGGTGTCGTAGTTTTGTCCAATGGCAATGCCGATCGCCATGCAGATATACGTTGTGAGGGACCCGACAACGGCTGAACCAAGGCCCGCAAGCTTGCCAAGTGGTTCCATGGCGAGCGTATTGAAGTTGCCGAACAGGATACCAATACAAAAGAAACTGAGCATCATATAGATCATAAATGACCAAAGCTGTGGTTGACCTGAAGCCATAGTTGCCGGGATCAAAAACAGGATCGCTAGAACTGTCATGATGATCAGGGCAATTTTTGACAATTTCCTCATGCCAAATTTCATTACAAGGTTTGCGTTGGTCAGTGAAGCCGCACCGATAGACAGAGACAGGATCGCAAAATAGAGCGGGAAAAGATCTGTGATGCCGTATATATCCTGAAAGATCTGTTGGGCACTGGTTAGGTAGCCTATAAAGGCTCCAAAAATAATTCCGGCAGCGAGGGTATAGGCCAAAGCCTGTTTATTCGTGAGGATTGTTTTTAATCCATTCCAGAAATGTTCAAATGTCAGGGAAACACGGTTTTCTTTTGCAAGGGTTTCCGGCTGTCTGCAGGCAAACCAGAAGAGAACAATGCTGGCAAGTAGGAAGAAGCTGTAAAAGATCGCCTGCCAATCAAAGAACATCATGATTGAGAGCCCCAGTGCGGGTGCAATCGTTGGCACAATAATAAAGACAGCCATAATAAATGACATGATCCGTGCCATGGCACGGCCTTCGAATTGATCCCTAACAAGGGCAACTGAAATAGTTCGCGGGCCGGAAGCCCCGACACCCTGAAGTAAACGCCCAAGTAGCATAATGTTAAAGTCACTGGCTGTTGCAGAAATGATTGAGCCAATGATGAAGATTGTTAAGCCGCAATAGATAACTGGCTTTCGGCCAATGCTATCTGACCAGGGGCCAAAGAAAATCTGCCCTGTCGCCAGTCCAAAAAATATGATGCCGATTACCAATTGCACGTCGTTGGGGTTTGTGACGGCGAGCTCCTGTCCTAACAATGGCAAAGCTGGCATAACTGCATCAATGGATAGTGCAACTAATGACATTAAAAAAGCCATGAGTGCTATGAATTCCCCTGAACTAAGAGGGGTTGTGGGGCGTGCAAATGGCATGGAACTCTCAAAAAGGTATAAATCTATACCCCTTCATATAAGAGTTCTTATAAGGTGGGGCAAGTATAGGTGTTCTTGGCAATTTACTCGTATCAGGCAGAGTTTTCTTTTATCCAGCTGTAAACCTTTTTGACGTGTGGGGACGCATCTTCTCTAAGCTGGAGGCAATAAGATCTGTCACTTCGTACTGATTGCGGCCAGGCTATTACAAGCTCTTTCTGTTCTAACTGCTCTTCAATAAGGCCTTTCCAGCCAAGAGCAAGGCCCTGATTTTTGATGGCAGCCTGTAAGACCAGGCTGTAGTTACTTAGACCGATCGCTGTTGATTGTTGTGATTTTGTTACTCCTTGTTGTTTTAGCCAGCTATCCCAGTTGTGCCATCCGGCATCCGGAGAAGCTGTTAAATCAAGTAAAGGATTATTCCCGATGTCTGTGGCACTTTGGAACGGGCCGTGATCGGCCAGAAATTTAGGGCTGCAGATTGCAAAAACTTCTTCTTCAAAAAGAACATGATGTCGTGTGTCTGGAGTGGGTGATTGTTTAAGTGAGATAATCAGGTCGCTTTGAAAATCTAATGGATTGTCGGGTGTTTGGGATGTGAAAACCTGAATGTCGAGGCCGTGTAAATCGCTTCTCAGACCTGCTAAACGGGGGACTAACCAGTGCCCGGCAAAGGCAAAATCGGTACTGATGCGAACCTGTTTTGTTGATTTTCTGCTTTGGATATTATCGAAAATATCGCGGAAAGATTGGAAGTTTGTATGTGTTGCTTCGAAGAGTGCTTTGCCTGTCGGCGTTAGTTTCACACCACGGTTTTGCCTTAAAAAGAGGGGTTCCCCCACAAAGGTTTCCAGGCGTTTGATTTTTTGACTAAGGGCAGGCTGTGTTATGTTTAGGTGCTCAGCTGCTTTTGTTAGGCTGCCCAGCCTGCTTGCGGCATCAAAAGCGTGGAGTTCAGCAATGTGCGTGTGAACTTTGTTATCTAAATTATTTATGGCAGCCATATGGAATCTCAATCTACAAGCTAGAATTCATTTAACATATAATTTTGATCGTAATTTTTGTTATGTCTTGTGGTCAATCGAATTATCGATATCGCGATTGATCATTTTTTTGATAGAGGATCTCGGTAATGAGTGCACAACCAAACATTTTGATCATCATGGTTGATCAGTTAAATGGAACATTATTCCCGGATGGACCAGCCGATTTTCTACATGCGCCGCATCTTAAGGCCTTGGCAGAAAAATCTGTGCGCTTTCAAAATAACTATACCGCAAGCCCTCTTTGCGCGCCGGGGCGTGCATCATTTATGGCAGGGCAATTACCTTCGAGGACGAGAGTCTATGATAATGCCGCCGAGTATGCATCAGACATTCCGACCTATGCGCATCATCTGCGGCGGGCAGGGTACTATACCTGCCTGAGTGGGAAGATGCATTTCGTTGGACCAGATCAGCTTCATGGTTTTGAAGATCGTCTGACGACCGATATCTATCCGGCTGATTTTGGATGGACGCCTGACTACAGAAAACCCGGCGAGCGCATTGACTGGTGGTATCATAATCTTGGCTCGGTCACCGAGGCCGGAGTTGCTGAAATCAGTAACCAGATGGAATATGATGATGAAGTTGCTTTTCATGCCCAGCAAAAGCTTTATCAACTTGCCCGTGAACAAGGTGAAGAAAAGCGCCCTTGGTGCCTAACGGTTAGTTTTACGCATCCACATGATCCCTACGTTGCCCGTCGCGAGTTTTGGGATCTTTATAACGATTGTGAGCATCTGGAACCGACGGTTAAGCAAATACAGTATGATGATCAGGATCCGCATTCTCAACGTATATACCTTGCAAATGACTATGAAAATTTCGATATCACGCCAGAGAATGTGAGACGATCACGCCAGGCATACTTCGCAAACATTTCCTACCTTGATCAGAAGGTTGGTGAATTCGTTAGTATTCTTGATCGTTGTCGGATGCGCGATGACACCATTATTGTTTTCTGTTCTGATCATGGTGATATGCTGGGTGAGCGCGGGCTCTGGTTTAAGATGAACTTCTTTGAAGGGTCGGCGCGTGTTCCCTTGATGATTTCAGTTCCAAAGGGCGAAACGGGTCTGGTCAATACGCCTGTTTCAAACCTTGATGTGGTTCCGACTCTTGCTGATCTTGCCGGTGTTGATTTGAGCCAGGTTGAACCCTGGACAGACGGTGAGAGCCTAATCCCGCTGATGAAGGGGGGGGAGCGCACAAGTCCGGTTTATATGGAATATGCAGCAGAAGGTTCTTATGCACCGCTGGTTTCTATTCGCGAAGGACAATATAAATTCACACATTGTGAACTGGATCCGCCGCAACTCTTTGATCTTGCCGCTGACCCTCATGAATTAAATAACTTGGCTGAAGATGATGGTTATGTTGATTTGGTCCAAGCGTTTATGGCGAAAGTCAGGAAAAGATGGGACATGGCTTTGTTTGATGCGCAGGTACGTGAAAGCCAGGCACGTCGCTGGGTTGTCTACAAAGCTTTGCGAAATGGCGGGTATTTCCCATGGGACTTCCAGCCCTTGCAAAAAGCATCAGAGCGCTACATGCGGAACCATATGGATTTGAACATTCTTGAAGAGGGGGCCCGCTTTCCACGTGGCGAATAATTAGAGTTCGGACTCGTTTCTCAAATGACATACCTTTTACCTGAGGAAGTCATTTGAGAGACCTGTTTGTTTTCCTTTTATTTCTTTGATATCTCTAAATATATTCCGAGGAGTATTGGTAAATTGATTTCACAGATTTAGTTTTGTTTTTGATGTGAAAAACACCTATAGGTAGTTGGCTCTTTATCCTTTGTTTATATTCTCGTGAGTAAACTAAAGGACAGTATTTTCTATATTGCCGATGATCATACAGGGATCAGGGGGAATTAATGAATTCTAAAGAGCCGCGCATACTCTTGATAGAGCCGGATGAGCTTGCCCGGAATGAGATTTTAAATTTTTTGATCGAAAAAAATTATGATGTCGTCTGTTCTTTAGAGCCCGACACTATTCTTTTGGACAACAGTTTGAAAAAAGATCCTGTCGGTTTAATTCTGATATCGGATGATTATGATCGTCACCTCTTGTCCGAATCATCACTTGTGATGGGAGCGTCTAAAAAGTTACCACAACAAATTCCTGCGGTTGTGATGACCGAGATTGATAGCCGTAAATCACCTTTGGAATTAGTTGTTCACAACTGGTTTCACACAATTAAAAAGCCCTGTGATACAGATATTTTATATTCTGTAACCTGTGCGGCAATTAATCAATTTAATCACGTGCGAAGCTTGTTGACTGAAATAGAAACCCGCAGTTCGGCAATTGGTTTGATTACATCGGGAACATTTGAATTCAAAACGGTGGATCAGGCTCGCAATTTAACAACGATGTTGAGTTTAGCTTGTCCGGGGGCTGATGGCATTGTGATTGGCTTGAACGAGTTATTGCACAATGCCGTTGAGCATGGAAATCTTGAGATTGGCTATAATTTAAAAACAGAATTACTTGAAACCAGCCGTCTTTATGATGAAATTCAAAATCGTCTCAAGATGGAACCTTATAACAAAAGGGTCGTAAAGGTCAGTTATACACGAAACGAGAATGAAATCGTCTTTGTCATTGAAGATGAGGGCAAAGGATTTAACTGGAAAAAATACCTGACGATCGATGACGAAAGGATCCGTTCAAATCATGGCAGAGGGATTGCGCTTGCAAAAATGATGGCTTTTACGGAACTCAATTATAATGACAAAGGTAACAGGGTTACGGCTAGGATTGCTCTCTAACTTGGGAAAATCCTCTATTGAAAACCAAATATCTTAAGTCAGTAACGTTATAAATAGTCAAAGCAAATAGCCGTCAAATCATCTCTTAAGTCATTGCCACCATTTTCAAAAAAAGAAGCAATCAGTTGATCCAATAGCTGAGAGTTTGCTTTGCTTCTGGTAAGATTTTTCACAAGATTTATTAATTCTTCTCCTTCCAAAAACGTACCATCATTCAACTTGGTTTCGATCAAAGCGTCACTAAAGGAAAAGAGAAAATGGTTTTCTGTAAAGGGAACCGTTTGCAAGTCGTAAGTTGCGACTTTGCTCACGCCAAGGGGTAATCCTGTTGTATCAAGGTAGGTAAATTCTTCGGGTTTTTCCCAAATACCATAAATTGGGGGAGGCGCAGCAGCACCTGCGTAGCTTAACGTGTTATCTTCTGGTGAGATCAATCCGATAATCATGGTTGCGTACTGTCCGGTGGGCAGCATGTCACAAAGGTTTTGATTAATATCGGAGAGTAGCTGATCGGGCTTTTGCCATGCTTCACCCACATTGAAAAGAAGTGTGTGTAATCGAATGGTATTCAGGGCTGAGACAACACCGTGTCCTGAGAAGTCAGTGACATAGAAGCCGATGGAACTATTTTCTAGAACGTTAGCCCCCCAAAAATCACCCCCAAGTTCTGATGAAGGCTGGCAAACAGAGGAAATATTGAGGCCCGTTTGTGCACGTATTTCCCGTAGATTTTGTGGGGATGGTAAAATGTTTTGTTGTACGTCTTTTGCTGTCGCCAGTTCGTCGGCCACTCGGGCTCGGTATTTTTCTCGATTTTCGGTTAAAATAAGATTCTTGAGGTGCAGCTTTGTCCTGATCACAAGTTCGAGTGCGTTGACAGGTTTTGTGACCAAATCACTAGCCCCTGCAGCAAAGGCTTTCAAACGTTCTTCATTATCGTGCATGGCTGTTTGAACGATAATGGGAATGGCTGCGGTGTCCTCAATTTCTCGAACCAGACGGCATACCTCCATACCATCCATAATTGGCATCATGAGATCGAGAATAATAATATCCGGAGGGTTGGCCGTAACCTTGAGCATGGCTTCCTGACCATTTTCTGCGTGTTCAATATTGGTGAACCCGGCCTGACGTAAAATACTAGTAATAAGATCACGCAATAGTTTGACATCATCGACAACCAGAATTTGTCGATTTGCGATGACGTCAAAAGCAATGTCGTTTGAGCTATTGGGCATTCAGCTTGGACTAATATCTGTTTAGGGTGAGTTTATTGTCTGGCTTATTTCGGTGCGGTCTCTTATGCATTTGTAATCGTTACAATGGTTTCCAGCTTTGCCAGCGTGAACATTTTTTGAACCTTTTCCCTTGGGTTGCTTATTGAAAATTTCCAACCCTCTTCGCCAGCCCTTTCATTAGCGACCAGAAACATACCCAAACCTGCTGAATCAATATATTCTACATCTTGCAAATCTAGCTGTATTGAGCGGGTGCCTGTTTTTACTGCATCGTCGATCATGTTGCGAAATGTGGGATGATCCGTGAAGGTGAATTCACCTGTCATAACACATTTCAGTACGGTTCCGTCTGGCTTAAACGAGTAGTCCATTTAGCGGTGTCCTTCCCAAATAAGATAATTACACGATAAGTGATTAAAACAGTTCTATATCATCTTCGTCATCTTCCACTTGGCTTTGAGCGTCGGCTGGTTCGTCATCAACAGAGATATCGTCATCATAGAGAGCGTGCATGATAAAACGCTCGCGCATTTCGCCGAGATGGAAGCCGTTGATCAGCTGATTAAGCCATTCCCTATCAAGTTCAGGTGTTATCTGTTCACCTACCTGTTCTTCCGTTTTGGCTTTCATTTCCTCCCCGGCTTCGGACAATACTTTCAAGGCGTCGAGAATATTGCCAAGACGTTGACTGGTTCTATCCTGGAATTGAATACCTGTGATCATTTCAGATACCTGGCGAGTCATATTGTCCGAGTTACTTGCTGAGTGTTCTATAGTTTTACTAAAGGAATCGTTACGATTGATGAGGCAGGTCATGATTTTTTCGATACGTTCCTTGGCCATGATATTTTCTGTCATGTCGACAGAGGTAACTTCTTTCAGGTTTCCCTGACTGTCTGCTAAAGATCTGGACACATCAGAAATCTCTTGCCTGATCTGGCCTGAAAGATCGTTAATGGAACTTGAAAGTTCTCGCACGCCATCAGCAACAACTGAAAACCCGGCGCCAGCTTCGCCAGCCCGCATGGCTTCAATCTTCGCGTTAAGGGCCAGCAGATTTGTCTGTTTGGTGACGGTTTCAATATCAGTCACTCTTGCTTGTACTTTTTCGACATTACCCAAGAGATCTTCCATCGCATAAGCCATGGACATCCCGTGTTTGGATACGTGTAATATCTGCTCAACTACGGTGTTAATAGACCCTTCCATAACGTGTAAGATGTCCGTTAGGGTAATTTCTTTATCATCGACAGTTACTGTGCTGGCTGATTCTATAATTGATTTAAGATCTTCGGCCTGTTTGCGAGAGAAATTAGCAAGTTCCTGAAAGTTTTTTGAGAGCTCTTCAGTTGAAGTCTCAACGAGTTGGCCTGCGACTTCGACCTCTTTTGTTAGTGCTTTAAAGGTTCTTTTCTGTACGTCAGATAGGCCGACCCATAAAGTCAGTAAGTCATGCATGCCTTTATTACTGCCAATCGGCGGGCTTCCGGGAATGACGGGCAGGCTATGATCAGTGGTGTCGTCCTGAACAGATGGCGTGTCCTGTTCTGAAGTATCCTCTGTTTTATTCGCGGCGGCGTCCTCGGTAGGAGCGTAAATTTCGGGTTGTGCAACCATAGCCATTCGTTTCTCCTTACTATGTGAGGCGTATCCCCCACGTTCTCGTGTGTGCGTTTCGTGGTGCTTAGACGCGGATATGCCGGTCCTTCGCGGCACCACAAGCACTCAACATTACTTCGGCCATTTTCTTCAAGGGAACTTGATGCTCAATGGCTCCAATTTCATATGCTGCTTTGGGCATTCCATAGACAACGCACGAAGCCTCATCTTGACCGAAGGTTTTCGCCCCGACTTTTTGTAGTTCCAACATGCCAGCAGCGCCATCTTTCCCCATGCCAGTTAGGATAACGCCTATAGCATTCTTTCCGGCGGCTTCGCAGGTAGAGCGGAACAAGACATCGACTGATGGTTTGTGGCCGGATACAGCCTCTTCGTCAGTCAATTGACAGAGATAGTTTGCACCTGATCGGTGTAACTTCAGGTGTTTTCCACCTGGGGCAATATAGACGTGTCCAGGGAGGACTCTTTCCCCGTGTTTTGCCTCGCTGACGGAAACGGCAGAAATTTTATTGAGGCGTTCGGCAAATGTTTTTGTAAATTTCTCGGGCATGTGTTGTGTTACAAGTACAGCAGGACTATTGGCGGGCAAATTTTTAATAACGACACGTAAAGCTTCGACACCACCGGTTGAGGCACCGATGACAATAACTTTTTCAGTCGTTGAAAACTTGATGTTTGAAAGAGGATTTAAGGCGAGTTGTGCCTCTGGTTCACGCTCAAGCGTTTTTACCTTTGCCAGTGCTGCAGTCTTGACCTTGTGAATAAGCTCATCGGCGCGCTGTTCAATGCCACGCTTCATATCCAGCTTAGGTTTTGGAAAGAAATCTACGGCACCCAGCTCAAGAGCATTGAGCGTTGCTTCTGCCCCTTGTTGTGTCAAGGAAGACACCATAACCACGGGCATGGGTCTTAGTGTCATTATCTTTTCGAGGAATGATAAGCCATCCATTCTGGGCATTTCGATATCAAGGGTAATGACATCAGGTAATAGCTGCTTGATCATCTGACGCGCTTGATATGGATCCGTCGCCGATCCAACAACTTCAATTGTCGGATCTTGGGATAGAAGGGCTGTCAGAAGCTCTCGCATAAGAGCTGAATCATCAACAACAAGAACTTTTACTGGGGTCAAAATAAATTCCTATTCAAAAGAGTTCAACGCTACCTTCAATCTCTTGATGATTAAGGTTGGTGCTAAGCTTTCTCTCGCTCATCACCACTTCTTCATCAAATGCATGGGGCAGGAGCTTCATCTTTACGACACCGGTTTTTGGGAAAAAAATAATCTTCCGTGCCTGGGTTCCACCTAAATGTTGTGATGAGGGAGCCAGGTGTTCGTTTTTTAGATAACGTTCGACAAACTGTACGTTTTTCTCACCAACAAGATTGGATGAATTCAGAACGTGTCCACCGCCAAAGAGCTTGATTTCCATCCGATTTTTTGCGCCGCCCATAGCCAGTATATCGTTCAGCAAAGTTTCCATGGCATGGTTGCCATACCGCATTGCTGCGCTACTGCCGCCCCACTTACCCGTGTCGCTTTCTGGCAGCATGAAATGATTCATTCCGCCGACACCGAGTGCTGTATCGCGGATACAGGCGCTGACACATGATCCCAGTGTGGTAACCAGCATTTCATCGTGTCTGGAAGTTACGTAATGTGTCCCAGGCATTATTTTTACGGCATAATGTTTGAACTTGGGGTCAAAAAACCTTTTGGGTTCTCCTTCGTGTGGATGACGCAGGTCCGTGTCATCGGAATAAAAATGATCAGGTACTTTTTGGGACGGGGACGCTTTGTTTATGTCTGTCATATGTAACATTTTACCCTCTCCGATCCTGACGCTGGTAAATGGTTTTCCCGATGAGTTTGAGATTGGTTTCATCCGGCAAGCTTTCTGAGTGGCCAATGTAAAGCCAGCTATCTGGCCGGAGTAATTCGGCATAGCGTTTACCAAGAGATACCTTTGTTGGCTGGTCAAAGTAGATCATGACATTTCGGCAAAAAATAATGTCGAAAGGCCCCTTCATTGGCCATTGTTCCAGTAAATTGAGCTGCTTGAAGGTGATCAGGTTCCGTAACTCTGAACTCATTTTAATCTGGGTTTCAGATATCTCTTGTGTATATTTTTTCTTGAATTTGTCTGGCATAGCTTCGGCAGATTTTTTGTTATAGATCCCGGACATACCAGTTTGTAGCATGCCAGTATCAAGATCTGTGGCCAGGATTTTTATATCTATGGATGGTGTTCTCTTTAAAAGTTCGCTCATGATAATTGCGATGGAATAAGGTTCTTCGCCAGATGAGCATCCCGCTGACCAAAGGCGTAATCGGCGGTTTTCACCCCGGGCTGTTTGTGCTTCGACGATTTCTTCGCAAGCAGTGAAAAGGTGTTTGAAATGATGTGACTCTCTAAAGAATTTTGTCAGGTTTGTTGTTATTGCATTTATCAACATGCCTGTTTCGCTAGTACCATCGGGACTGTCGAGATAGCTCAAATATTCTTTAAAAGAATACATTTTTAGCTTGCGCAATCGTCTGGCAAGACGTCCGTAAACCATGTTTTTCTTATTATCTTTCAGAACGATACCAGTTCTGTCATAGACCATTTTTGTCAAGGCTTTGAACTGTTGATCAGAAAATGGAAACTCGCGCTCTTGGTCCTCGCCCGTTGCCCCAGGGTGAGAGGAAACAGATTTTTTTGTTTCTGATGACGCGAGTGCTGAGGATGTCATTGGTTCTACTCTTTTGTCCTGTGCAAGGTGAGGGATCCCATATTCAATTTCCTTGTTTTAGAATTCCGGGGTCAAAATACTGTGTTTAGAATTCAGACCAGTCGTCATCATCTTCGATGGCAACGGCTGTCGCGGTTGTGGGTTTCAATGCTGTGACCCTTTTTGGTGATGTCTGAGGTTTTGGCGTTGTCGTCGGCGAAGCCTGTTTGACTTCCTTTGGTCTTTGGGGACGACTGGCGCGTCCTGTGTCGTTGGTTTTGAAGAACCCGATCATTTCGGATAGTCCTTCAGCCTGTTCTTCCAGGGTGCGGGCCGCAGCAGAGCTTTCTTCCACCAGCGCTGCATTCTGCTGGGTCATCTCATCCATTGCTGTGACCGCCGCATTGATTTCCTCAACGCCTGATGCCTGTTCCCGACTAGAGGCAGCAATCTCGGAAATGATGTCAGCAACGCGTTTGGATGAATCAACAATTTCGGACAAGGTGTCACCGGTTGAGCGAACCAGTGTAACGCCTTCCTTGACCTGATCGTTGGCTTCCATGATCAGGGTTTTGATATCTTTGGCTGCTTCACCTGAACGCTGTGCCAGTGTTCGTACTTCGGCAGCAACCACAGCAAAGCCTTTGCCTGCTTCTCCAGCCCTTGCCGCTTCAACCGCAGCATTGAGGGCCAAAAGATTGGTCTGGAAAGCGATTTCATCTATGACCCCGATAATATCGGACACCTTCTGTGATGCCTGCTCAATACCTGTCACAGCAACAACAGCTTCCTGTACAACTTCTCCGCCCCGTTCGGCAGTCTCTGTTGCGTTCAAGGCCATCTGGTTTGCCTGTTGAGCACTGTCCGCATTCTGTTTCACTGTGGTGGACATTTCCTCCATAGAGGCCGCTGTTTGTTGCAAGCTGGATGCCTGTGCCTCTGTTCTTTGGGACAGATCCATAGAGCCAGAGGATATTTCCGTAGAGGCCGCTCCGATTTCATCGGTGGTGGTGATGATTTCCCCGACAGTTTCAGACAGTCGTTTTGATGTCTGGTTCACATCCTGTTTTAGGGTTTCATACATGCCAGTGTAATCGGTGGTGATTTCATGGGTAAGATCCCCGCGTGAGAGGGATGACAAGGCTGTTGCCACGTCATCAACCACATCGCTGACATTCTTGTTGAGGGAGTTGAGGGCGTTGGTCAGGGCCAGCATAAAACCTACTTTACCTTCTGCGGACAGTGATTTTGTGAAGTCCCCTGTAGAGATGGCCTGAACCATCTGATCAACCTCGGCCTCAATAGCAAGTTCTGAAGTTACGTCCGCCCACTCGACCACGGTTCCCAGGCGTTCTCCTTGATCATTGGTAATTGGATTGGCAATGAGATCAAAGGCTCTGCCCCCCACATTAATCCGACCTTGATATGTAGTGGTCAGAGCTTCGAGCATGGTGCGTTGATGGGTGGGATTTTTATGGAAGCGGTCAATACTGCCGCCGAGAAGTTTGTTACTGTCAAAGCCGGTCAGGTCCTTGCGGATATCGGCTTCTCCTTCGCGCATCATATTGAGAACAGCCTCGTTCATGTAGATGATGTCAAAGTCATTGTTGGCAACCATGACATTGGCTGTGCAGCTATCGAGGGCGACTTTGACACGGGCATTTTCCTGGGCGATGCGATCCGCTTCCTGCTGTTCAGCAAGCTGGACCGTTACGTCATCCCACTCAACTACAGTACCCAAACGCTCCTCATTTTCATCGTTAATGGGAGAAGCGATGAGGTTAAAGGTTCTGCCGCCAACTTCGATAGTTGCGCTATAGGGTTCTTTGAGGTTTGTGAGTAGGCCGCGTTGATGGGCAGGTGATTTGTGAAATGTGTCGATGTTGGTACCGAGTAGTTTATCGGTATCGAGGTTTGGCAGATCTCTTTTTATGTCGCTTTCAGCCACGCGCATCATTTCGACCATGGTGTCGTTCATATAGATGATGTTCAGGTCAACATCCGCAACCATCACATTCGCCTGACAATTATCCAGCGCAGACTTGATACGAAGATTTTCAGAAACCATCTGATCTTGCTTAGTCGCATTGTCTTTAAATGTCTGTAATGTCGATGCGATGTCTCCGATTTCATCACGGCGGTTTAATCCTGAGATTTCGAAAGATTTATCACCTTTTGCAAGCCGTAGCATTTCTGCTGTAGATCTTTGCAAGGGGCGCACAATAGAGCGGGCAAATACCCATCCTAACAGAGCGACGACAACCAGCACGATGGCGCTAATCATCAATATAAAAAGTCTTTCCTCCCGTGCAGGAGCCAGCATTTCCTGTTCATCAATTTCGGCGATCAAAGCCCAGCGCGTATCTTGAAATTCAAAGGGCTGGTAAGCAGAAAGAACGGGAATGCCACGATAATCCGGTGTGATTTCAATGCCGCTTTCCCCTTCCAAAGCCTTTAGTACAGTGTCTGTTTTTACTTCTGTTTTCAGAATTGTTGATTCTTCTGAGAAACGTGAATCGCTTCTCATAAGATAGTCACTGCCGACGAGATAGGTTTCGCCGGTTTTCCCCATACCTGCGCTTAATTGCAGGACTTGGTTGATCCGATTAATTGGCATCTGGAAAACCAGAACGCCTTGAAAACCTGTTCTGGAAATGACCGGTGTTGCGATAAAACTAGCTGGTGCACCGTTACTTGGTGCATAGGGGGCAAAATCGATGAAGCTTATATTGCCTTCTTTTTTGCTTGATAATGTTGCCTTGAAAGCTTGAGCTAGGCCTGTTTGATTATACTTTCCATCAAGCAGGTTTGTTGCATAATCAAGCTCTTTGAAAACAGTGTAAACAACATTACCTTCTGGATCGATCAGGAATATATCGTAATAATCGCGTCCTTCGAGCATTTGGCGAAACCAAGGGTGGAAGCGCTGGTGCTGTGTATGATAAGTGCCTTCAACAAGTGAGGGACCATTAAAAAGATGTTTCTGGCCCAATGCTTCCTTATTACCAAAAGAGCTTGTTGATGTGAGGCCTTGTTCGTTGATGTAAACACTTTGAAGGGACTGTACCGGATCACTGTTCAGGCGTTTTTCAGCGATAAAGCCGTCTGTAAAGCCGGACAGGGCGTCCTGAATATTACTGTTCGCTGCCGTGATAACAATATCTTCTCTTATCGATTCAAGATACTGATTTAACGCGGAGTTACGCGCTTCCGCGAGAGCCCGCAGTGTTTGCTTCTTTTGCACAACAAGAGTGTCAGATGTGCTGTTTATGCTAAAGGCACCAACTGATATCACAGAGATCATTGCTATCAGAACAAACAAGATGGGCAGTTTGTGTGCAATCTTTAACGATAGCTTGCTAAATATTCTGTGCATTTTGTGTCTCCGTTTTACAGCGAGTTCTCTTAAGTAAAGAGGTGTTTTTTGCCCTTTGTTCTCTTACTTAATTTCCTTGTTTTAGAATTCCGGGGTCAAAATACTGGGTTTAAAATTCAGACCAGTCGTCATCATCTTCGATGGCAACGGCTGTCGCGGTTGTGGGTTTTAACGCTGTAACCTTCTTTGGTGATGTCTGAGGCTTTGGCGTTGTCGTCGGCGAAGCCTGTTTGACTTCCTTTGGTCTTTGGGGACGACTGGCGCGTCCTGTGTCGTTGGTTTTGAAGAACCCGATCATTTCGGATAGTCCTTCAGCCTGTTCTTCCAGGGTGCGGGCCGCAGCAGAGCTTTCTTCCACCAGCGCTGCATTCTGCTGGGTCATCTCATCCATTGCTGTGACCGCCGCATTGATTTCCTCAACGCCTGATGCCTGTTCCCGACTAGAGGCAGCAATCTCGGAAATGATGTCAGCAACGCGTTTGGATGAATCAACAATTTCGGACAAGGTGTCACCGGTTGAGCGAACCAGTGTAACGCCTTCCTTGACCTGATCGTTGGCTTCCATGATCAGGGTTTTGATATCTTTGGCTGCTTCACCTGAACGCTGTGCCAGTGTTCGTACTTCGGCAGCAACCACAGCAAAGCCTTTGCCTGCTTCTCCAGCCCTTGCCGCTTCAACCGCAGCATTGAGGGCCAAAAGATTGGTCTGGAAAGCGATTTCATCTATGACCCCGATAATATCGGACACCTTCTGTGATGCCTGCTCAATACCTGTCACAGCAACAACAGCTTCCTGTACAACTTCTCCGCCCCGTTCGGCAGTCTCTGTTGCGTTCAAGGCCATCTGGTTTGCCTGTTGAGCACTGTCCGCATTCTGTTTCACTGTGGTGGACATTTCCTCCATAGAGGCCGCGGTTTGTTGCAGACTGGATGCCTGTGCCTCTGTTCTTTGGGACAGATCCATGGAACCAGAGGATATTTCCGTAGAAGCAGAGCCTATTTCATCGGTGGTGGTGATGATTTCCCCGACAGTTTCAGACAGTCGTTTTGATGTCTGGTTCACATCCTGTTTGAGGGTTTCATACATGCCAGTGTAATCGGTGGTGATTTCGTGGGTAAGATCCCCGCGTGAGAGGGATGACAAGGCTGTTGCCACGTCATCAACCACATCGCTGACATTCTTGTTGAGGGAGTTGAGGGCGTTGGTCAGGGCCAGCATAAAGCCTTCTTTACCTTCGGCCGCCAGTGATTTTGTGAAGTCCCCTGTAGAGATGGCCTGAACCATCTGATCAACCTCGGCCTCAATGGCAAGTTCTGAAGTTACGTCGGCCCACTCGACCACGGTTCCCAGGCGTTCTCCTTGGTCATTGGTAATTGGATTGGCAATGAGATCAAAGGTTCTCCCCCCCACATTAATCCGACCTTGGTATGTGGTGGTTAGGGCTTCGAGCATGGTGCGCTGATGGGCGGGGTTTTTATGGAAGCGGTCAATACTGCCACCCAGAAGTTTGTTACTGTCAAAGCCGGTCAAATCCTTGCGGATATCGGCTTCCCCTTCGCGCATCATATTGAGGACAGCCTCGTTCATATAGATGATGTCAAAGTCATTATTGGCAACCATGACATTGGCTGTGCAGCTATCAAGGGCAACTTTGACGCGGGCATTTTCCTGGGCGATGCGATCTGCTTCCTGCTGTTCAGCAAGCTGGACAGTTACGTCATCCCATTCGACTACAGTACCCAAACGCTCCTCATTTTCATCGTTAATGGGGGAAGCTATGAGGTTAAAGGTTCTGCCGCCAACTTCGATAGTTGCACTATAGGGTTCTTTAAGGCTCGCGAGCAGGCTCCGCTGATGGGCAGGTGATTTGTGGAAAGTGTCAATATTGGTACCGAGCAGTTTATCGGTATCCAGATTTGGCAGATCTTTTTTGATGTCGCTTTCAGCCACGCGCATCATCTCGACCATGGTGTCGTTCATATAGATGATGTTCAGGTCAACATCCGCAACCATCACATTCGCCTGACAATTATCCAGCGCAGACTTGATACGCAAATTCTCGGTTGCTATCTGGGCGCTTATTTCTGCTTCTTTGGTGAAGGCGAGTAAAGCATTGCCCAAAATACCAATTTCATCTGTGCGTTCAGGATTTATTTCGACATCCGCATTTTTATCAATAACCATCGTAACAAGTTGAGAGAGTGATCTGCTAAGGCCTATGACAATCAAACTGCCGAGGCCGATTGCGATGATCAGTAATAAGATTGTGCTTATTAAAAATGTAAGCTCAATATTGTAGGCATCATCTCGTACGTGCGTGATATCTTCGATAAGTGATTGCTCGGCTTTAATTTCGATGTCTCTTAGGGCGTTTATGCGCGAAGATGTTGTCTCAAAGAAATCCTGTCCGCTGATACCTTTGAGATCTAAGGTATCAGGATAGTTTGCAATAACATCACGCATTTCTGAAAGCTTTGTCATTACTGGGCTTGATAGCAGGTCACTAAACTGGGAAACCTGTTTCGCAGACGCATAATGCTGATAAATCCAGAAATAGCTCTGTTGTTTACTGATCAAGCTTGAGATTTGTTTGTATTTACTGGTGTCAAAGGATCCCAAAGCAAAGCCAGCAGTCCCTATTGCACGCTCTACCCCCGCATATTCTTTTGCCTGGAGCAAAGCAATTAAGGCTGTAATTTCATTTGATATACCGCCATCTTTGCTTTGGTGTGGCATTTCGGCGATGAGTTCAATTATGCTGGTGATGGTGCTGGAATAGTAGGCGGCCATTTCCTCTGCTGATAATTTTAAGTCTATGACAGCGGAGCGATATTTTTCGAGATCGCGCAGGGCCGATTGCACATTTTTGAGCTTGTTTGTAAAGCGTTCAGTACTGGAATGTGCAAAGAGATTTGCGAGCTGCGTGTCCAGAGTTTCTTGTGATGCGTTGGTAAGCCGGTGACTTTCTTCAAGTTGAGACTTGATTGTATTGGATCCGTTAGAGCCGATATAGCTTGCAGATGTTCCGCGTTCTGTCTGTAAATTGTGGATATAGGCCCCTAAATCCGGTGTAGATTCTGCGATATATAGAATCTTTTCCATGGATTGCACGGTCGTATTTTTTTCCAGTAAAGTGTAGGTGGAGTAAAACAGCAGGCCAAGCACAGGTGCTAGTAGTGCTATCCCAAATTTAAACTTCACTGGTAAGTTGTTTAAAAAGGTAACCATCGTTATCTCCGTCCTTACATTCTTTATTTACTTGGCTTTATTTGCGTGGCTTTTTTCTGTTTCTTTCGCGATGAACACATCATTTGTTAATAAGGCTTTTGATGAATTCGAATGAGCCAGGTTTTAATAAATTATTTGATTAAAAGTTTAGTGATTTTTGAATTTATCCTTCTTTGGTTGTGTTTTTTTGCAAAATAAAACGGTTAGAGTCCTAGGTTTTCTTGCGTTATGTCTCGTCTATTTTGCCTATAGCAATTCCGTTTTCGATCACCTTGGTGTCGAAGAGACGTTCCTGATTGAGAAGGGCGACCATTCGATCTTCGATCGTAACCAGACCGGACAGATATTCTTCTTCGATCAGGGTTTCCATTTTGGGGACGTCCCGGATGTCAGAATTTGATACGGTGAGAATGTCTGAAACGGTATCTACCAGAATACCAACCATCCGGTTTTTAACGGCGATGATGACAATGACATGCAGATTTGTGGCGTCTGTTTTACCAAGTCCAAAGCGGCATCGAAGGTCAAATATCGGAACGATAACACCGCGAAGGTTTAGGACACCGCGCATATATTCAGGTGTATTGGGTAAAAGAGTTGTTTCAACCCACCCCTTAATTTCGCGCACGGACATAATATCTACGCCGTATTCCTGATCACCCACTGTAAAGGTGATGAACTGTTGCTGTCCGGCATTTTCAACTGCGGTGGTGTTGGTTCCATCCATGCTTTGGTTATGTGAGTTTTGCCCGTCCTGTGCAGGTACGCCCATGTTTTCCTGTGCTACGAGGCTATTACTTTCCATCAGCGTTTACTCCATTACTTCGTATCTTTGCGTTTTCTCTTCAGTGGCTTTGTTGGTAAGTGCCTCTTGATCTTCAGGTCGAGAATTCGCCAGTTGATTTGTTGTTGTTGATTTTTCTTCGTCGGTATCTGTGGTTAATAAGTCGGGTTGATTATCTATCTCATCATCAGTGTTTTGCTTGTGACTTGCTTGTCTTGCCATAGCATCCAGACCGTCCACATCTAGAATGAGAGCAACCATGCCGTTTCCAAGGATTGTTGCGGCTGATATTCCGTCAACAGGGTCGTAGTTTTCTTCCAGGCTTTTGATAACAACTTGTTGTTGGCCCAGCAGTTCATCGACCAAAATGCCAACTTGTTTCCCGCCTTCTATTTCAACAACAACGACTAGTGCCTGACTTGGATCTTTTTGCGCGCCGGGAATGTTGAATAGTCGGTGTAGCCTGACCAGGCGTATATATTCACCGCGTAAAGAGACAACCTCTGCTCCATTTGAAAGGTTGTGGAGCTCTGTCTTGGCAGGACGCAGACTTTCAATGATTGCGGTGAGCGAAATAATGAACTTCTCTTTCCCGATAGCGACGACCATACCGTCCAATACCGCAAGGGTGAGGGGAAGAGACATGATGAATTTGGTGCCTTTCCCTGGCGTAGACTGTACGGAGATACGTCCACCGAGGTTACTGATGTTTCGGCGCACGACATCCATACCAACACCTCTGCCAGAAACGTCGGTTACTTCTTCTGCGGTTGAAAATCCGGGACTGAATATAAGGTCATCAATAGCCTCATCAGAAAGGTTCTCATCAACATTGATGATCCCCTTTTCTATCGCCTTGGCCCTAACCCGTTCGCGGTTGATACCACGGCCATCGTCGGTCACAATAATATGAATTCGTCCGGATCGATGTTCAGCGGATAGCGTGACAGTCGCAAGTTCTGGTTTTCCTGCTTTTTTGCGGTCTTCCGGCGTTTCTTCAATCCCATGGTCCAAAGAGTTTCTGATCATATGGGTTAAAGGATCAGAGAGCTGCTCAATAACTGTTTTATCAACTTCGGTATGTTCCCCGGACGTTTCCAGTTCGACTTTTTTACCTAGTTTGGAAGCGAGTTCTCGGACTAATCTTGGGATACGCGCGAAGACGGACTTCACGGGCTGCATACGAACAGCCATAACAGATTCCTGGATTTCCCTTGTGTGCATCCCTAAATCTTCAAAGCCCTTGGCCATGAAGGCGGCTAGCTCTGGTGGCAGGTTGTCAACCTGTTGACGTAACATTGCTTGTGTAATGACGAGTTCGCCAACCATGTTGACCAGACGGTCCACTCTATCCAGCTCCACCCGGATGGAAGATACGCGTTGAGAAGCTTGGCTATTACCTGTCGGAGTTGGTTTTCCTACTGTTGCTGGCGTTGGAATTGTTGGCGCCTGCATTGCTTCAACAGCTTGTTTCTTCGTCGTTTCCAGTGTTTTTGTCGAGTTGTCTTCTATTGGGGGCGCTGAGGTTGGTTGAGATGAAACGTCTTCCGGCTTTTGTGTTTCGTCTTCTATTTTTATGTCCAGATCACAATCTTCTGTGACAAATTCAAACACTTCTTCGACGTCTGTAAGGCTGCAATCAGAAACCAGTTCGAAAACCCATGAAAAATATGCCTCATCTGAGATGATTTTTTGAATGGAGGGTAAGCGATCAGTGTTAACTATGGTTGTCAATTCCCCAAGGGCTTTCATCTCTCGGACAAGGAGAAGAGGTTCGTTTGCATGTTGTAAAAGTTCGGGCTTGGGATTAAACGAAATGATATATTTTTTTGTGCTTTTCTCCTCGGATATTGTTGTTTCTGTCTCTCCTTCTTCAGTTGAAGAGTTAACAGGTTGATCAAACGCGAGAAGGTTCAGCTTGTTTTTGACATCAATAAAATCTTCTTCGGGTACCGTAATATCGTTTTGTGCCGCTTGGATGAGATTTGTCAAAATATCATTGGCTGAAAGCAAAAGCGTTACGATATCTTCGGTTATCTGGATTTCACCTTGGCGCATTCTATCAAGAAGGGCTTCGTATATGTGCGCAAAACCAACGAGTTGATCGAAGCTAAAAGCTCCAGCACCGCCCTTTACAGAATGAACAACACGAAAGATCGCATTCAGATCCTCTGCGTCAACATTTTCAGGGCTGTGTTGTAGGTCAGCAAGTCTTGTTTCTGCATCTATAAGCAGTTCAGCGCATTCTTCGAAATAAGTTGCTTTGAACTGATCAAGGTCAAAATCATTGGTACTCACTTTTCCCCCTTTTTACGACAACATCGTAGATCGGCGATTAAATGACAGCTTCCTGTACCAAACTCTATTTCAGGACTTTGGGTGAGTGGTGCGAGCAACTCACCTGGTTGGTTTGCTTTATGGGCAAACCTTATTGACTACCTGGAGCAACTTCTCTGGGTTAAATGGCTTCACAATCCAGCCTGTTGCGCCGACACTTCGGCCTTCGTTTTTCTTGTTACCATCTGATTCTGTTGTCAGGACCAAAATCGGTGTCAGCCTGTGTGTTGGGTTAGATCGTATTTCTTTGCAAAGTGTCAGGCCATCCATGTTCGGCATGTTTACATCGGTTATGACCAGATCAACACGGTCACCGCCAAGAACACGAAGGGCTTCACAACCGTCTGCGGCTTCAATGACATTATGTCCTGCACCTTTGAGTGTGAAGGAGACCATGTCCCGCATCGTTTTTGAATCATCTACTGTTAAAACTTTTAACCCCATATTTTTCTAGCTCCGCATGGTGATTTTTGAATAAAGGCCCAGATCTTTAAAAGCTGTAACCAAAGCATCAGAAGCCTCTGCGATCTGAAAAGTACGATCTGCTTCTATGCAGCTGACTGCAGCGGAATGAATAATCTGTAGGCATGCGGTGGAGGCTTTTTCCACACCTCCGGCATTAATGTTCAGGTCGAGGCTTCTATTGTCGGCATCAACAAATAAAGCGAGCAACTCTTCTGCAACAAATATATCCAAACTAGGCGCTAATTCGATTGTCGCCGTTTGGTCGGATACTTCCAATTTCATAGTGCTGAAATACCCCTTGAAGTTAAGGAAACAATTTCAAACCGTACTGATGAAAATATGCATACCCGTACAAAATGCATTCTATGAGTGTGGTCTGGATTCCTTAATAAGCCATTAAGCGTGTTTGTGGCGTTGAAAGGGACGTTTCATTTTCGTAACGCTCATAGGGTGCTTTAGAACATATGCATAAAATGTAGAGGTAATGTTTTGGGCGTGAAAATTTATTTTTGTTTCGTTCTTTATTTATTTGTTTTTTAAGAGAAAAAATAAATAAATAGGAGGCTATTTATAAAATAAAGCTCGTGAAAAAAATACAATTTTTAGAGATTTAAAGAATATCTAGGCTAGTAGGAAAATATAAAAGTAAGATGCGAAACTCTTTTGTAAACATCATTTTTAACAAGAATCTATCTCTTGAATAATTTTTGGCATTTAGTCTTAAAAAGTAGATCAAGAAGCTTATGGTTGTGTTGTTGGTGTGGGCGTACTTGGTGCAACAGGAATTTAAAACTCTCATGCTGCAAGCATCTCTTGTGATGGTCACGCATCGTTATCTGATGATTTCTTGTCCACTGATTAGTACTGTTTCAGCTTAAGTGAATTTTTCATAGGACTTACCCTTTAATTCAACAGAGATTTATAATTTTTGTGAAAACCATGTTTCAAATGAAAGTATATTGTGCTTCAATTGAAACTATTGGGTGAGGAAAAACAAAAAATAAACTCATCTTCAATTATGTCACCTCATAAGAGCGTGTTCCGATGTAGAGCATGTTCTTACGAAATAGACCAATGGGCGATACAATACTAAGGGAGGTATTGATGAAACTTCGGGACATTCTTTTTGGCTGCGCCAGTGTGCTAGCCTGTCTTTCTGTGAACGTATCAACTGCGACAGCTCAAGACTGTGCACGTGGAGATCTGGATACGCGTTTCTGTGATGTTGACGGCGACATGATTGCCGACACACCGACAGATCCAGCGAAACAACTTGATCCGGACACATTGATTTTTGCTTATACACCTGTCGAAGATCCTGCCGTTTATAAAGAGGCATGGTCTGATTTTCTTGACTATCTGGAAGAAAAAACCGGGAAAGACGTTGTTTTCTTCCCTGTCCAATCCAATGCTGCCCAGATCGAAGCGATGCGGTCGGGACGCCTTCATATCGCGGGCTTTAACACTGGATCTAACCCTCTTGCAGTGAACTGTGCCGGTTTCAGTCCTTTTACTATTATGGCACGAGAAGACGGCAGCTTTGGCTATGAAATGGAAATCATTACATACCCGGGCAGCGGTGTTGAAAAAGTTCAGGATTTGAAGGGCAAAGCTTTGGCCTTTACATCACCCACATCAAATTCTGGGTTTAAGGCGCCATCAGCCATCCTGAAAGCTGACTTTGATATGGAAAAAGATCGCGACTTTGAAGCGACCTTCTCTGGAAAACACGATAACTCTATTCTTGGTGTTGCTAATAAAGATTATATCGCAGCTTCGATCGCAAACTCAGTGAAGTTTCGTATGATCTCACGGGATGTGATTAAGGAAGATCAGGTTAAAACGATTTACAAATCACAGACATTCCCGACAACAGGCTTTGGGGTGGCTTATAATCTGAAGCCGGAACTGCAGGACAAAATTAAAGATGCGTTCTTTAGTTTTGAATGGGCAGGGTCATCTTTGGAAAAAGAGTTTAAGAAATCCAAAGAAAGCCAGTTCATACCAATGACCTACAAAAAATTCTGGGATGTTATTCGCAAAATTGATGCGGCTAACAATGTTTCTTACGCCTGTAAGTAACAAGAATATTTGAATTTTTTTACAACAGCCCGACACCTCCAAGGTGTCGGGTGTGTTATTGATATGACAGGCAAATAGCATGTTACACCTGAATAAACTTACCAAGCAGTATGCAACGGGTGATATGGCTCTCAAGAGCGTGGAACTTGAGATTCCCAAGGGACAGGTTGTTGCGTTAATCGGACCATCCGGTGCGGGGAAAAGTACTTTGATCCGCTGTATAAACCGTTTGGTAGAACCAACATCGGGTAGTGTTATCCTCAATGGTAAAGAGCTGACAAAACTCGGTTCCGGCGCATTGCGTCAAGCAAGACGGCGTATGGGAATGATTTTCCAGGAGTATGCGCTGGTTGAGCGATTGACCGTGATGGAAAATGTTCTTTCCGGGCGTTTGGGGTATGTCGGTTTCTGGCGTTCTTTTTTACGTAAATACCCCCAGAGCGATGTTGATGAAGCATTCCGTTTATTAGAACGGGTTGGGCTGGATCACATGGCGGATAAACGTGCTGATGAGCTGTCTGGTGGTCAGCGACAGCGTGTTGGTATCGCCCGCGCATTGATCCAAGACCCTGAGTTATTGCTCGTGGATGAGCCGACAGCTTCTCTTGATCCAAAAACATCACGTCAGATCATGCGGCTGATTTGTGAACTCTGTGCAGAACGTAATCTTGCTGCAATTATCAATATTCACGATGTCGCCTTGGCACAGATGTTTGTTCAACGGGTTATTGGCCTACGCTTTGGCGAAGTCGTTTATGATGGTCCTCCTGATCAACTTAAGCCCGATATTTTGACCGAAATTTACGGTGAAGAAGACTGGGAAGCAACCATCGAAGCGATAGATGAGGATGATGAGGCAGAACAGGGGGCTGTTGCATGAACGCTTCTATGACTGCTTCGCGCAAATGGCGAAAACCCCCGATGATCAAAAATCCCCTGATGCGGTGGGGATTGATTTCCGGGTGCTTGATCTATCTCGTGTTGGCATTTGGCTCGTTTGATGTAAATTGGGCACGTGTCTACGAAGGACTGGACCGTGGCTGGCAATTCATTCTTGCTTTTTCGAAGCCGGATTTTTTAAGTAGAAAGTCAGATATAATTGATGGCATGGCTGAATCTGCGATCATGACGATAACCTCGACAGCTTGCGGTATTCTGATTTCCATTCCTATCGGCCTTGGTGCAGCACGGAATATCGCGCCTTTACCTGTTTATCTCGTCTGTCGTGGGGTTATTGCGATTTCTCGTGCATTGCATGAAATCATTGTCGCGATTCTTTTGGTCGCAATCTTTGGTTTTGGACCTTTTGCAGGCTTTGTAACGTTGTCTTTTGCAACAATTGGCTTTCTTGCAAAATTGCTTGCGGAAGATATCGAAGATACGGATAGGTCACAGGCGGAAGCGATTAAAGCGACAGGAGCTAGCTGGTGGCAGTGGGTTACCTATGGCATTCAGCCACAGGTCATGCCGCGGTTGATCGGGTTGTCTATGTACAGGCTGGATATCAACTTTCGTGAATCTGCCATTCTGGGTCTTGTGGGTGCCGGGGGGATTGGTGCGACCTTGAACACGGCGTTTGATCGTTACGAATTTGATACGGCGGCGGCCATCATCATTATGATTATTGTGATTGTTATGTTCCTTGAATATCTCTCGGGCGTTATTCGGGCGAGGTTACAATAATGGCTGTATCTATCAACAAAAATGGTCAGAAAATCTGGGCTGTTCGTGATCGAAATGCCCAGTTAACACGGTGGTTTGTGTATTTTGTTACGGTTGCTGTAATTATGTATTGCTGGCAAACAATTTCAGAAGCCACAACCTGGTTCTTTGTTCTGGATGCCCCGCGTATTGCTGGTGATATCGGTGGACGGGCAATGCCTCCCAAGTGGTCCTATATCAACGAGTTATGGAAACCGCTTTGGGATACAATTAATATTGCAACGATTGGGACTGTTCTGTCGTTGATTATTGCGGTACCTGTGGCCTTTATGGCCGCACGGAACACGACTCCGCATCAAAAGTTGTGTCGGGCGCCAGCTCTATTAATCATCGTATCTTCGCGTTCAATCAATTCATTAATCTGGGCTTTGTTGTTGGTGGCGATTATTGGCCCCGGTATTTTTGCTGGAACCATTGCCATTGCTCTACGATCCATTGGGTTTTGCGCCAAGCTGTTGTACGAAGCAATCGAAGAGATTGACGAAAAACAGGTTGAAGCAATAACCGCAACTGGGGCGAGCCGGTGGCAGGTTATGGCCTATGCGATTGTGCCACAGATTATGCCATCCTTTGCAGGTATTTCCGTTTTCCGTTGGGATATCAATATCCGTGAATCAACGGTACTGGGGTTGGTCGGGGCCGGGGGAATTGGTTTGCAGATGCAATCCTCTCTTAATGTTCTGGCGTGGCCGCAGGTCTCCTTAATTCTGTTGGTTATTTTTGCTGCTGTGATTCTCAGTGAAATGGTTTCCGCGAAGGTGCGTGCAGCGATTATCTAATCGGTCTTAATCGATGACATGAACAAAAGGCCTCGAAAATGGTTTCGAGGCCTTTTATAGTAGTGGAAAATATTGAATTTATTGATAGTCATTAATGCTGCGGCCAGATATGTGTCCCCACAGAATTTTTTCGTCTGTGAGCATGCGTTCGATCATGCTGGCTGCGTCGCCGGGTGTCATTGCAACTTCCAAATCCCTGTCTATCCCGGCAGTTGAATACATATTGGTATCAACTTTTCCCGGATAAAACCCCATTACACGAACACCTTTCGGTGCGCATTCAACTTCCATACAGCCCGTAAAGCCTCTTATGGCCCATTTGCTTCCGGCATAGACGGAAATTGATTTACGACAATAGAGAGCACCTGTGGAAACAACATTGATAATTGCGCCTGCTTTTCGACTTAGCATGTTGGGTAATATTGCGTGTGTCATGAACATAGTACCAAGAGTGTTGGTCTCCATAACAGTGCGGATATCAGCAGCGCTATAGTCTTCAAAAGAACCTTCCAGCCAAATACCTGCGTTGTTAACCAGCCCCCAGATTGGCCCGATGTCTTGCTCTACGGCTTCAATGATCCGTGTGCAATCTTCTTCGCTTGCAACATTCAGTTGATAGCCGGGTATGTTTAATTTTTCGGCACAAGATTTGACTTTGTCAGGATTGCGTCCGGTTAAAACGGGACGGTAACCAACATCTTTGAGTTTTTCGACTGTTGCTAGGCCAATACCGCTGGTCGCACCTGTAATTAAGACGACTTTATTCTCGTGAGATGTACTTTGCTGGGACATATTTATGTGAGCTTTCGAAATTTAATCTGAAAATGAGGTAATTAATGTTATCCTACTGTTCTTAGAACAATAAGTGTAGTCATCCCTTTTAAGATTTTGCTTTATGAATAAAAGTCTTCTGATTGTCGCACATATTCCTTCACCGAATACTATGGTTCTGCGTAATGCGGTGATAAAGGGTGCGAAGAGTCCCGACATCACGGGAATAGATGTGGTGGTGCGAACGCCTTTTGAGGCGGATGCAGAAGATGTCTTGTTGGCAGATGGTATTATATTGGGAACGACAGAAAATTTGGGCTATATGAGTGGTGCTCTCAAGGATTTCTTTGATCGTATCTATTATCCTTGTTTAGAGGTTAAGCAGGGATTGCCCTATGGTATTTATATCAGAGCCGGACATGACGGAACCGGTACCAAACGAGCTGTTGAAACGATTATAACGGGCTTACGCTGGAATCCTGTGCAGGAAGACGCCTTGATCTGCCGAGGTGATTATAAGCCCGATTTTGAAGACCAGTGTGAAGAACTTGGTATGTTGATGGCAGCTGGGCTGGAAGCTGGTATTTTTTAACTCAAATCAAACCAGGTTGATTTACTTTGAGTATAGCTCATCAAGCTGGCGAAACACTTGTCTCTTGCATTTCCAGACTGTTTATAACCGCCAAAAGGCTGTGTCATATCGCCATCCCCAAAGCAGTTGACCCAAACCACACCCGCTTCCAATGATTTCACCATACGATTGGCTGCCGTGACATCTTGTGTCCAGACGCTGGCGGCGAGACCATAGATACTGTCATTGGCGATTTGGATCGCTTCGGTTTCATCTTTGAAGGTGATAAGTGACGCAACGGGCCCAAAAATTTCATCTCTGGCTGGGCTCATATTTGAGGTGACATTACTAAGGAGTGTCGGGGCAATATAGGCGCCTGTTGGGTAAGCATCTGGGACTGCTCCGCCAAGGGTCGCCTTTGCCCCTTCGGCTATACCATGATTTATTTTATCAAGGACACTCTGGCGCTGATTTTTACTAACCATAGGGCCCATGGTTGTTTTGGGATCTAAGGGATCACCGGGTTGATATGCTTCTTTGCTGCGTTGAATGAATACGGCCTCAAACTCATCCCGGATTGTTTCGTGTACGAGTAGTCTTGATCCGGCATTACAGACTTGTCCGGTGTTATCAAAAATACCCATAAGAGCACAATCGACTGCCTTATTCATATCTTTTAAATCAGGCATGAATATCTGAGGGCTTTTCCCGCCACATTCCAGAGAAACCCGTTTCAGATTTGACTGCCCGGAATAAGCTTGCATCAACTTGCCGACGGTGGTTGATCCGGTAAAGGTGATCTTTGCAACATCATTATGGAGCGCAAGGGCTTTACCTGCAACGGGACCAAGGCCATTAACAACGTTAAAGACACCCGAGGGTCCACCAGCTTGCACAAAAAATTCGGCTAGACGAAGGCAACTCAACGGGGCCTGTTCTGCGGGTTTGAGCACCACACAGTTACCTGCTGCCAAAGCGGGTGCTACTTTCCATGTTGCCATCAGAAGGGGGTAGTTCCAGGGGGATATTGCCCCAACAATGCCCAGCGGTTCGTGTTGAATATAATGCAGAGCCTCGTGAACTGTATTTGTGACTGAGCCTTCTATTTTATCAATGCATTCTGCGAAATATTTAAAGGTGAGAATAACCTGTGGGAGATCAATGTTGAGGACATCAGATATGGGTTTACCCATGTCCATGCTTTCCAGTAAGGCCAGTTCTCCGGCATTTTTTTCTATCAAATCAGCAAAGCGAGAGAGGATATCCATCCGATGGCGCGGCGGCATGTGTCGCCACCGTCCATCATCCCACGCTTTTTTTGCTGAGGCGACCGCGAGATCAATATCTTCTTCTGTGCCGGCGGACATTCGGGCGAGGAGCGTATCATTCGCAGGATTGATTGTTTCCAGCTCTTCACCTTTATGGGAAGTGCAATAATCTCCGTCGATGAACAGACGCGTTTCAAGTTTTAAGGCAGTGGCTTTGTTTATCCAATCTTCTTTGGTTAGAAGCTTTAAATCATCTAAAGTCATCTGATCATCAACCTATCAATTATCTCGTAGGGCTAGCCAGTGGGATTATCGGGGAAGATTATCTGGGAGATTACCCGGCATTTTCTTCGGTCAACTCGACAGGATAACCCTCTGCACGCATCTCTATGCCACACGCCTGTTCAATCATTCTGGCAACTTCTGGTGACTGAGCATCGCCCCCAAAAAGTCCCTTTGCCCGACGGTAGATTTGCTGGGTAACGCTCCCGAGTTCCAGTGGAACGCCTGTTTTATCAGCGATACCCTGAGCAAGACCCAGATCCTTTAAAACCAGATCAATAGGGAAGTTGACGTTGTAGCTACCACTAAGGATGAGCTTTGATTCAGTTTCATGGGCAAAAGAATTGCCAGAACTGTGGCGAATACCTTTCCAGATGGCATCCATATCGACACCATATTTGCGGGCGAGCATCATACCTTCACTCGCGGCCACAAGATTGATGAAAGCAAGCATGTTGGTCACGACTTTCACGACTGTCGCATGACCTGTTGGACCCATGTAGAGGATTTCGCCACCCATGATTTTCAGCACAGGTTTGACTTTTTCGTAAATGGTTTCCTCGCCGCCGACCAAAATTGTAATCAAACCAGAATGTGCTCTGTGGACTCCACCCGTTACAGGACATTCCAGAGCATCAATGCCCTTTGTTTTTGCCAGATCAGTCAGGCGTTGCAGGTCTTCAAAATCTGTGGTGCTCATTTCTATCCAGGTAGCCCCGGATGAGAGATTGTCGAAGACGCCATCATCACCTTCGACCACAGCTCTTGATGCTGCCGGGGATGGAAGGGCAGTAATAACGATCTCGGCATCCCTACAGGTTCCGGCGACATTATCGGACCATTTGGCGCCAGCCTCGAGTAAGCGACGAGCTGTTTCTTTGTTGAGATCCGTTATTGTGACGTCACAACCTGCTGTGACAAGATTCATTGCCAGTGGCTCACCAAGGCTTCCCAAGCCGATAAAACCAATTTTCATTATGCGCGCTCCCTTAATGCTCAGCCTCCAAAAGTTAGGGCTGATGCTTATTTTGTTAAGTTTTTTTAATCTAGGCTTTGAGCTCAGACAGGGTCTGGATGCATGTCTAGATGCAAGGCCTTCCCGGTATAGGGATTAGCCTCAGCTACCTGTTCGTTTAACTCGACACCGATCCCGGGTTCTTTGGACGGGATAATATAGCCGTCTTCCCAAACCATGGGCTTTTTCAAAATTTCAGAATGAAAGCCCTGCCACTGTTGGATGCTTTCCTGAATAAGGAAATTCGGACTACAGGCACCGATCTGCACATTCGCAGCGCCTTCAATAGGGCCACAGTAGAGATGTGGGGCTATTTGTGCATAGCTTGCTTCTGCCATGGCTGAAATTTTCTTGGCTTCAAGAATGCCACCAACTCGTCCCAGCGCAAACTGAAGGATAGAAGCAGCACCGCTTTGTAGTACGCGTTGGAATTCATATTTTGTTGCCAGACGCTCTCCTGTTGCAACAGGAATAGATGTGCCTCGTGCTACCTTGGCCATTTCTTCCTGATTATCTGGTGGCGTCGGCTCTTCAAACCATAATGGGTCATAAGGCTCTAAACGTTTTGCCAATCGGATTGCCCCGGCAGCGGTCATTTGGCCATGGGTGCCAAACAGGAGATCACATTTATTTCCAACTGCTTCACGAATTTTCCGAGCGAATTCTTCCGAGCGGTCCAACTCTTCCAAAGAAAGCTGCCGAGGATCAAATGCAGTATAAGGCCCTGCAGGATCAAATTTAACAGCCGTAAAACCCTGTTTTGCATAATCCGCCGCACGTTCAGCCGCCAGATCAGCATCCATGTAAACGTCTGTTGTATCTCCGTCTTGTGGATAGAGATAGGTGTAGGATCTCAGCTTTTCATGGACCTGTCCGCCCAGAAGCTCATACACAGGTTTGTTCAGAGCTTTACCAATAATATCCCAAAGAGCTGTTTCTAGGCCACTTAGAATACCCATTGTCGAAATATCAGTTCTCTGTGTGAAACCGCCGGAGTAAACCCGACGCCAGAGTGTTTCGATTTTAAAAGGGTCCATACCTTCGACATGTCGAGAGAACATGTCATCAATCATGGCCTCGACAACTCTGGGGTGGAAGGGGACGGAATAAACTTCGCCGATCCCTTCAATACCGGAGTCAGTTGTGAGCTTTGTAAAAATCCAGTACTTGCCACCAAAATGAGGAGGAGGATTGCCGACAACAAATGTTTTTAACTCGGTAATTTTCATTTTGGCCTCAATGAACTTTGCTGATTGATGACTTTTATCGTTCTTGTTTGATCAACAATGGGCCTATCAAAAAAAAATCGCAATTGATGTTTTTACTCCAATTGGTTTAAAAAATATTCCAATTATTTATGTGCTGTGTGACTACTATCTGATTGGTTTTGTAATGAGGTCGTGATGACTGGACAGATTGACTTAAAAAAACTGCCCCCTTTAAAAGCTTTAAAAGGCTTTGAAGCTGCTGCGAGGCTTTTGAGTTTCAGGGGCGCTGCGGGTGAATTAAATCTGACGCATACAGCAATCAGTCATCAGATTAAAGTTCTGGAGGAAGATTTAAATGTTGAATTATTTCAACGAGATGGGCGTGGTGTAAAGCTAACAACCGAAGGGCAGCAATTTTACCTTGTGGTGAGAAGTATTCTTGAACAGCTGATTTATTCTTCGGAAGCTCTTCGGTGTAGCGGGCAAGCTCAAAAGTTACGCGTTCAGGCCTTTGTGACCCTATCTATTCGCTGGCTGGCGAGGCGGATGTCTCGATTTCGGATGGCACACCCGGATCTGGATGTTCAGATAACATCCAGTATTCTTGATGGAACGTTTGATGAAATAAATGAAGATGTAGGGATTATCTATAGCCCGGTCCCTGTCGCAAAGCATCTGCATTGGATCCCTTTGTTTGGTGCAGAGCTTATTCCTGTCTGTAGCCCTGATCTTGTTAAAGAAAAGGGGAGTAAAATTTCCGCCGAAGAGTTGCTGAACTTACCCCTCCTAAAGGTCTATACAGCAGATGATCATTGGGAAGAATGGTTCCAGTCTCTTGGAATATTTGCGGAAGTATCCCGTAACTCAATCGCGGTTGATACCGTGGCAATAGCCTTGGAAATGGCGCTGGATGGGGAAGGGGTGGCTATGGTTAATGGTCCCTTTGCGGACAATGATCTAAAAGCGGGGCGTTTGATGCAGCCCGTTGACCATGTTGCAAAGGCCCCTGGTGGATGGGGAATTGTCTGTCGGCAAGAACATAAGGAGGTGCCACATATTAGGGCATTTACATCCTGGTTGCTCGAAGATATGGCTACTTATTAGGGGCATATTTGTTGCTTATTTATAAGCTTTGGAGATGGTGATCAGCCCTATACCAGCAAGTACAATCAGCCCGGCAATAACCATATGCAAAGTTAGGGGTTCGTCAAACACAGTTACTGTTGCGAAGACAGCCAGCACAGGGACTATCAGTGTTAAGGGGGCGAGAAAAGAGATCGGTTGACGCCGTAACATCCATGCCCAGGAACCATGAGCGATGATACTTGACGCTATTGCTGCATAGGCAATGCCCAACCAACTTTCAGTACTTGCATTTTGTAGTGTCTCCGGGATTGGTGCTTCCAAAGTGAGAGCCATGCCAAAGGAGAAAGGGATACCCAGGGCAGAAGACCAGCAAATAATCGCAAGCGGCGAGATCTGATTTTTCCCGCGAACCAAAACCATGTATGTGCCCATAAAAAATGCAGACCCAACTCCGGCAATTAGGGCATCAAGAGTGTCGAAGAAAGTTGGTTCATAAAACAGGAAGACGATGCCCATGAAGCCAATGGTCAAGCCGCTAATGCGTTTGATGCCGGGCGTATCTTTGAAGAAAATCCATGCGAGTAATACTGAGAAGGCGGGACCGAGTTGTATGATTACAGAGATTGCTCCGACACTGGCTGTATTCTGGATCGACCAAAAGAGTAATCCGAAATGACCAGGGACAAGTGCAGCACTGATTAGCAATAATGAGCGGAATTGTCCCTTGGGAAATTTAACAAAGGGTACCAAGAGAGCGACGATGATGCTGAAGCGGATACCCAAGGCGGTCCAAACAGGAAAATCGTTTACGCTGACTTTGATCGCGATGTAGTTCAATGCCCAAAGAATAAAAATCATCGCCAGCACGCTGTAATCTATCAGTCCAACGGGCTGGTCTCCACCAGATGGGGTTATCGCTTTGCTCATGCTGTACTTTCATCGCGATGCTGGCACTTGTCCGGTAATTACTCTGGAATGCGGATAGGCTCAGTCGGCTTGGTTACCCTCAAGATAAAGATGATCAAGAGGAAGGCTGGTGGTATCGACAAAACGGGTCAGGGCTGTTGAAGAACTGATTTCCTGAACGCCTTCGATTTGCGATAGGTCTTGCCAAAAGAAGCGCTCATAATCCTCAATATCCTTAACGATGATCTTTAGCAAGAAATCAACGCTGCCCATCAGGGTATGACATTCAATAACCTGTGGAAATTTTTGTACCGCCTTTACAAAATCTGGCAAGGCGTCCTTTACGTGATGGTGCATTTTGACTTGGGCAAAAACGGTTACGCCGAGACCAATTTTTTTCTGATCTATGATGGCGACGCGGTCCTTGATCACGCCTTCGTCAAGTAAACGCTGAATGCGGCGCCAGCAAACTGATTTTGATGATCCTAATTTTTCGGCAAGCTCGGTTACTGGAATGGTTACGTCTTTTTGTAACTGTTCAAGGATACGAATGTCGAGATTATCTAATTTTGTGGTCATTTTTCCTGATGATATTTAATTTATAGAGATATTGTTTCGAATAATAACACTTCCAAGGGGCATTGGGGAAGAAATACCTGCTTCCTTCTGTGATAGTGGTTGTATCAGGGCAAAGATAGCGGTCTTAGCCTTAAGTGAATAAATGAGTGATCGTAAGCGGGATGAATTTCTGTGCCAAAAACAACATCAGAAAACACAAGTAAAAATATGCGGGTCGAGTTTGATATCATTGCAATGAGCGAACCCAATACATTGTTGCGGGTATTAGAATACTTTGCCTTGATTGGGGCGACACCATGCAATGTGAAAGCTGATAGCAATCCGGACGGTACACAAGCTATTGCCGTTACCGTTGAGAAACTGTCACAGCAACGTGCTTATATCCTTGCGGGCAAAATCAACGAGATTTTTACAGTGAATTCCGTACGTTACACTGTTAAATCAATGGACGTGTCAGGCGATAGCCCTGGCCATTCTGATATGCGGATGTGTGCTTGAGGCTTGATGTTAGGAAATCAAGCCCGGTCTTTCCCCCTCAAATAGAGCCGCGTCCCAGCTTTCGCCCTCCAGGCATCTTGCGGCTAGATGGCCGTAGTAAACTGCGGATGCCAAAGAACCCGGGGAATAGGCATCTCCAATGACTTCCAAGGTTTTGATTCCTGCTTGGTTTAACCTGTCAGGATCGCTTTCCAGCTGATGGAACAAAGTGTCATTGGTATGCCTAGCGGTTACTAGTAATAAGCTATCACCTTGGATGCTTTTGGTTTTTCCTGTGTAGGTACAGGATAGCTCAATCTTGTTCTCAGTCACATGTGATATGGCCTGATTTGTGATAAGCTCCACGCCAAGATTGATAAGTTTTGCCTGTATTTTTTCTTGTTCAAGCGTGTATTCACTCCATGCCGATACCTTTGCCGCGGGTGTAACCAAGGTTACCTTGTTTCCGGCGTTGATAAGTTTTTCGGCGAGCACGCCGCCCATGTAATAGTGATCATCATCAAATATGACAATGTGTCCTGTGGGGGTTTCTCCATTCATTATATCATCGGGGGTAAAGCTCGACATGGTGTCTAGCCCCGGAATGGGGTACTGATGATATCGACCAGTGCCATCACGGCGCCAATGAGAGCCCGTAGCAAGCAAGACATGAGGGAAGCCAAAATCTAATATGGCGTTTAGATCAAGCGAACTATCTTTGTAAATTTCTACATTCGCCATTTGAGAGAGAAGATTGACACGATAGTCACGGACACGGGCATAGCTTGATAGGCCGGGGAGTTGGCTTTCTTTTGTTGCTCGCCCACCAAGATCTTTTCCTGCCTCTGCCAAGGTGACCTGATAACCTCTGTTGGCGAGTTGCAAGGCTGCTTCAAGCCCTGATGGACCCGCACCAACAACAAGTACAGAGCTGTCTGATGCCCTGGGTGCGATTTTTTCCGGATGCCACTTGCGGCGCCATTCCTCGCCCATAGTTGGATTTTGAGTGCAGCGAATAGGGACACTGAGGTTGTCGCCGCTAACACAGATATTGCACCCTATGCATTCGCGTATTTCATCTATACGCCCCTGGGCTATTTTGTTTGGTAAGAAAGGATCGGCGATTGAGGGTCGTGCAGCCCCGATGAGGTCAAGGACACCGCGTTTGATTTGAGAAACCATGGCATCTGGTGAAGTGAACCTCCCCACGCCAACAACGGGTTTTGTCGTCAGAGACTTTACAAAAGATGTATATTTCTCCTGATAGCCTTCGATCGGTTCGAAACGCGCGGTTGACGAATCATGTGACCAACCACTGATGTTCACATCCCAAAGGTCCGGCAGCTCGGCCAGAAGTCCAACGACTTCTTGTGCTTCGCCTTCCGAGGTCATGCCGTGTTTGCCCATAAGTTCATCAACGGCAAAACGAAAGGCTATGGCACAATCATCACCAACGGCCTCTTTTACCTCAGAGATAACTTCACGGGTCAGGCGGACACGATTTTTAAGAGAACCACCGTAGTGATCATTTCGGTGATTAAAGCGCTCCAGCATAAAATGCATAAGGGTTGTCATACAGTGACCGGCATAGACATAGACAATGTCGTAGCCTGCCTCGCGCGCATTCAGGGCTGCCTGACGATACCATTTTCGAAAGTTCTTGATGTCAGTTAAATCCATCGCACGTGCATGTACAGGGTCATAGGCATCGACGGGCATAGGAGACGGAGCCATTGGGGCCAGTCGCGATGTTCTGTTGGGGGCATGAAACCCATTGTGAACAAGCTCTATACCCGCAATTGCACCATGCGCGTGGACAGCGGATGTCATGAGTCGGTGAGCCGGAATATCAGATTTATCCCAGAGCCGTCCTTCAATATAGGGGGAAATTTCGGAAGAGGGATGAATTTCCACCTCTTCTGTGCAGACGGCCCCCCAGCCACCCTCTGCTTTGATGCCACGCATTGCGGCAAGGCTTTGCGGGCGGGCGTAGCCTAATCCATTACAATGGGGTACCTGATAAAACCTGTTCTTCATTGTAACGGGGCCGATTTTAATCGGCTCAAAAAGGATATCGTACCGGGCATTAAGAGTATTGAGAGAAGGCATATTAGGTTTCCGGATATTTGCTGACGTACTTGTGGCTTATTTTTCTAAGCTCATTACGGTGATGATGTCAGAAGCCAGCAAGAGACACCAACAAGTTTTGTTTATGGTGCTTTTGTTCTGCTAATGGAGGTTGATTGGTGCCGTATAACCGCAGTTCGGTTTAACAGTTTTTTTAGTTTTCATAGGGCATTCATATAATCGTTATGAATTAAAATGCTCTAAATATCCACGCGTATGAATCAGCTTATTGGAAGCTTTATGACTTTATATATGGCCTTGATAATGTTTCCGCATTTAGCTTTATCTGCTCATGAAAATTTATCGTTTAAATTTGCATCTGGTACTGTCGTTCATAGGATGAGTGATCAAACGATCTCCTTGTCAACAATTGGTAAGGCAAACCTTCTGGTAAACGTCAGTTTCATGGCTTCATATCGAAAAGGCCATTGGGTGGAAACCAATCAACAGAACTGTAAAATATGGAATAATATCCCCATCGACAATGTATCTATATCTTGGGATGGTTCTTGCTCAAATGGCTATGCAGCAGGAAGTGGTGTCGCGGTTTGGTATAAACAAAAGAAGCCATTAAATATAATTTATGGGGGATTTTTAAAGAAGGGGAAAAGCCATGGAGAAGGTATTCTTGGTATAGTTGGGCTTTGGACTTATGACGGTAACTGGGTTAATGGGGTACAGCAAGGTCATGGCACGATAACCTATCAGAATGGAAACACCTACACTGGCGACTGGTATAATGGACAGGCTCACGGACAAGGAACTTATACATGGACTAAGAAAAAGAAAAAATATTCAGGAGAATGGACTAACGACGTTCCGAATGGACAAGGGACAATGTCCTATCCTGACAGAGGTGAAATACGTGGCATCTGGAATAACGGTTGCTACAATAGCTTAACTCAAAAAGCATGGATTATTGTCGATAGAGAATCCTGCGGGTTCTAATTTCAATAATTTATATCTAGATTTAATGATTTTTGACGTTTCCTTTTGCGCTTGTTTTTTAATGTGAAACGTCATGAAAAATTCATTTGCTTTATAATGTATTTCGAATATTTTCGAAATAATGTTTGTACGCGATTTATCTTCAGCCTGGAAGGATCAAAACAGTGGCAGTACGTGTAGGTATCAATGGCTTTGGCCGTATGGGGAAACTTGTACTGCGGGCTGCGTGGGACATAGAAGATATCGACATTGTCCATATCAATGAAATCAGCGGTGGCGTAGAGTGCGCGGCGCACCTGTTGGAATTTGATACTGTCCACGGCCATTGGGATAAAGCCATCAATGTCGAGGGGGATAACATCATCATCGAAGGGCAGGCGGTGAGTTTTTCTGAAGAAAAAAACATTTCTCATGTCGGTTGGGCTGATCGTGGCGTTGATGTGGTGCTTGAATGTTCGGGTAAATTTAAAAGCACAGATGTTCTGACACCCTATCTTGATGAAGGGGTGAAAAAAGTTCTGGTGGCTGCCCCGGTAAAGTCCGAAGGGGTACCTAATTTAGTCTATGGTGTTAATGAAACGCTTTATGACCCCGCCAAGGATGACATCTTAACCGCTGCATCCTGTACAACGAACTGTATTGCCCCTGTTATTAAGGTAATCCATGAAGCTTTGGGTATTGAACGTGGATCCATTACAACCATTCACGATGTTACCAATACACAGGTCATGGTTGATGCGCCGCACAAGGATTTACGCCGAGCCCGATCCGGACTTAATTCTTTGATCCCGACGACGACGGGCTCTGCAACTGCGATTACGATGATCTACCCGGAATTAAAAGGGAAATTAAACGGTCACGCAGTAAGGGTCCCCCTGTTAAATGCTTCTCTGACCGATTGTGTCTTTGAGCTGGCGCGGGATACAACAGCGGAAGAGGTTAATCAACTTTTTCAGCTAGCAGCAGATGGTGAGTTAAAGGATATTCTCGGGTTTGAAAGCCGACCCCTTGTCTCTACTGACTTTGTCAATGATCCTCGCTCTGTAATCATTGATGGCCCCAGCACGATGGTAGTGGATAAGCGTCATCTCAAGATTTATGCCTGGTATGATAATGAATGGGGATATGTGAATCGCATGGCAGATTTATTGTCTATGATCAGCCGTGATCTTCATTGAGGCAAGTGATCAGGAACTAGGTCTGCCATAGGCCTGAATTGATGGGATTTGATGTGACGGGTAAATTCAATGTCTGATTTACGGAGTTATGGTGCTGTAACAGCTGCCTATTGGGGGTTTACCCTGACAGATGGTGCCCTGCGCATGCTGGTGTTACTGCACTTCCATCGTCTTGGGTTTACTCCACTTGATTTGGCTTATCTGTTTTTGCTTTACGAGGCGATGGGGATTGTAACCAACTTTGTTGGGGGCTGGATTGCGGCGCGGTTTGGCCTTCGGCTGACGCTATTTTTAGGTCTGATCACCCAAATTGTGGCTCTGGGATTACTCTCTCAATTATGCGCCGATTGGTCGATCGACTTTTCGATTATCTATGTCATGGGGGCACAGGCTTTGTCAGGTGTCGCCAAAGATCTGACGAAGATGAGCTCTAAATCTGCTGTTAAACTTGTGGCGAAAGATGATGGGGAAGACAAAGGGACTTTGTTCCGATGGGTCGCTATTTTAACTGGCTCTAAAAACGCTCTCAAAGGTCTTGGCTTTTTACTTGGTGGCGTTTTATTGGAATGGGTCGGGTTTGAAAATTCTCTACTTTTAATGGCTTTGGGGTTAGTCATTGTTCTCGGGGCTACGTCGCTGGTGGTTAAGGTTGACCTGGGAAAGGCAAAACAGAAAATCCGTACCAAGGAGCTCTTTTCAAAGTCCAGGGCCATAAATATTTTGTCCTTTGCGAGAATTTTCCTCTTTGCAGCGAGAGACGTGTGGTTTGTGGTTGGATTGCCAGTTTTCCTCTATTCTACTCTTGGCTGGTCGTTTGATGAAGTCGGGGCCTTCATGGCACTTTGGGTCATTGGCTATGGTATTGTTCAGGCGCTGGTGCCAAAACTTACCAAAAAAGTAAAAGACCCTCGTTCCGGGATCGTGGCTGCGCGGTTCTGGGGGGCTGTGTTAGCTCTGTTACCTGCCGTGATTGCTGCCGTCCTGTGGCGGGATTTATCTTTTTCTGGCGCTTTTCTTCTGGTTGGCTTGCTCGTTTTCGGCTTTGTCTTTGCCGTTAATTCTTCTCTGCATTCTTATCTGATTGTTGCCTGTTCTGATTCAGACAAAGTTGCGCTGAATGTTGGATTTTATTACATGGCCAATGCGATAGGTCGTCTTGTCGGAACGCTGCTTTCCGGGCTGATCTTTCAGTATGCCGGACTTGAGGCTTGTTTACTGGCATCAACAGGGATGCTTGTTATTGCAACCTTTACAATTCTTTTTCTGGAACCAGAACAGTCCTCAGTTTCATCTTCGGTTTAAAACGTCTGCATTCCTGAGCTGGGGCGAAGTTATTTTTGTGCGATGATCTTCTCGGGCATTGCGTCTTATAGGGGAGAAGGTAAAGTGGTTTTTCACATAAATTATGGGGGCCACTATGACCGACAAAAAGATAACGACAGGGATCCGTACAAATAAAGATCAGGAAGCTAAGGTCTTAGGACGAAGACAAGCCCTTGGGACTTTGGTCACGGCTGGCGCAGCGACACTTGCTGCCCCTGCAATTGTTCAGGCTCAAGATACGATTACCTGGAAAATGGCGATGAGTTGGCCACGGAATTCACCCGGCGTAGGGATGAATGCCCAACGTTTAGCCGAGATGATTACGACAATGTCCGGTGGTCGCTTGCGGGTTGATGTTTTTGCTGGTGGAGAGTTGGTCCCTCCTTTTGAAGTTTTTGATGCCGTATCAAATGGTGTCGCCCAGATGGGGCATGCAACGCCTTATTACTGGCAGGGGAAAGACAAGGCCTTTCATTTCTTCACGGGCGTCCCTTTTGGTCTGAGTGTTGCCGAGTATACCGGATGGCTTTACTTCGGAGGTGGGCAAGATCTATGGCAGAAGGCTTATGAACCCTTTGGGGTTTTACCCTTTTATGCCGGATCTTCAGGACCGCAAGCCGGAGGGTGGTTCCGAAAAGAAATTAACAGTCTGGAAGATTTGCAAGGCATTAAGATGCGTATTGCAGGGCTTGGTGGTGAAGCCATGCGGAAGCTGGGTGTGAATGTTGTCTTGATGCCACCTGGTGAGATTTTTGCGGCCATGAAATCTGGAACTGTTGATGCGGCAGAATGGGTCGGCCCTTGGAACGATATTGCATTCGGGCTCTATAAAGTTGCTAATTACTATTACATGCCGGCATTTCATGAAATTGGCCCTGCATTGGAAGCAACAGTGAATAAAGCCGCCTATGATGCTTTGCCTGATGATTTGAAAGAGATTGTTAAGCGCGCTGTTATGGCATCAGCCAATGAAAGCTATGCAGACTTTACCTATGGCAATGTGAAGTCTTTTGAACCACTTTTGGCAAAAGAGGGAGTTGAGTTACGACGCTTCCCGGATGATGTGATGAAGGCACTTTATAAGGCATCAGAAGAGACGCTGAGCGAAATTAGTGAAACAAGCTCCTTGGCAAAAGAGATCTTTGATAGTTTTGTGGCCTATAGAAAAGAAGCAAATAACTATGCAAAAGCATCCGAACTCGCAGCGCTTGAAATGCGTGCCAAAGCAATGGAATAAGGGCGCGAATACTTTATCATTTCCGATAACATGTATTCTTGAATCAGGTAACTTGTGTTTTTGAAATGTTATAATATAACTAATGCCGTTTTGCGGTCATAATTTTATGTGATTTAAAAAGCAACAGTTATCTTTAAAGGAACAGGTTAGAGTGATTTCTTGCAAACTAATGGATATGAGTTGGATAAAGCAGGGCTGTAAATGGGGATACCGTACACTCCTACTACTTGTTTTATTGTATCCTGCCTACGCGCAATCTCATCCTCATGTTTGGGTTGATGCTGCGCTTATTATCCACCGAAATGATGATGGCGAAATCTCTGCTCTGGAACCGGTATGGATTTTTGACGATCTCTACACAGCTTCTTTATTGCCAGATCTGGATCAGGATCAGAGTGGCAAGGTTGAGAAACCTGAATTGCTAACCTTTGCCAAAGAAGCCGTTGGAAACCTTCAGGAATGGGATTATTTTCTAAAGGTTAAAAGAGAAGACGCATTTGCTCTACGATACAAAAAAGAAATTATAACAGACGGTACCGTCTTGAATGATCGCCTTCTGTTGAGATTCAAACTTGAGCTTGAAGAGCCGATTAAGGCAGGGACTGCTGTCCGGGTCCAAATGTATGATCCGTCCTATTTTATTGCGATCGATTTTATTGATGATAAAACAGTATCTTACCTACCGTCCTCTTTGAGTAGTTGTACTCATAGCGTTACACACCCTGATGACTATACAGAGAATACAACAAGTCTTTCGGATCTGGTATTTAGTGATGAAGAGGTCGCCGAAAACCCTGACTTGGGATCAATATTTGCTAAGACGGTCGAAGTAAGATGTTAAAAATTTCTAACCAGAACAGACGATCATCAAGTGCGGTATTGGGTGTTGCCCTCGTTGTACTTTTTTTTGCCGGAATTGCCGGATTACTCAGTGTTTTTTCAGTGGAAGATCAATCTATTATTGATTTTGCCCTGAGCGAGATCAGGCAACAGCAAAGAAACTTCTCGGATTTATTAGGCCAAGGAGTCAGAGGGCTTGGAGATGGTATCGGGTTTGATTCGGTTCTTTATCTAATCTGGATTTGTTTCTTGTACGGGGTTTTCCATGCTCTTGGTCCAGGACATGGGAAAGCTGTTATCGCCAGCTATACACTAACAACTGATACCAAGATTTTGCCCGCAATTTTATTGTCGATGGCATCTTCCTTCGTTCAGGGATTTACCGCCATTTTAATTGTTGGAACCTGTTATTTTCTTTTGGAAACAAGTGTTCGAAGTACATCACTTGCCATTGAAGATGTTATGGAGCCACTAAGTTACGGTGCTGTTGCCATTGTCGGGTTAGTTCTTATTTGGCGCGGAATAAGAGGGAATTCTCATGATTGTTGTGACCATGATCATGGTGAAGTTCAAGAACATCATCATTCTTGCTGTGGGCAGCATGTTTCGGACCATGCTCATCAGCATGCAAAAGCTGATGGCACCCCTCATAGAAGACGTGATTTAATTGCTATCATTCTCGCCGTTGGTATCAGGCCATGCACGGGCGCTTTACTTGTTCTTATCCTCGCATTTGTTCTTGGACATTGGGCTGGGGGATTGGCGGCCGTGCTTGCGATGTCTTTTGGGACAGGTATTACGGTTTCTCTTTTGGCGATTGGTGCGCGGGGGATACGTTTCCCGTTGATGAAGATCATGGATGAAATGGGCGTGCATGTCGGTTATTTCGGACGCTATGTTTCTTTGCTTGGCGGGATCGTAATTGCGATTATTGGTTTATTACTTTTGGCGGATACGATGATGACGCCCAAACATCCCTTTGCCTAAAAACAGAGTTTATTGATCGCCAGTTTTCATGCCGAATTTCGTAAATTGATCGTTTTGAGGTAAACTGTAGCTTTCGTAAGGTTTAATTGAAGACAATAAGTTTTTCCAAGGAAATGCGTCCAAGGAGATATGAATGTCAGATTTGTTTAAACAGGCGTTTACGGTTGCGGGTATTATTGGGTTCGTTTTTTTATTTTTTCTCGGCACATCAATTATTACAGGTAACCTCAATACTATTTTGCTACAGCAACGTAAGTTCTGGACAGGCTTGTGCGGAGAACGCGCGGACGCTCCTGTATGTGTTCTTGCTCTTCTGGCTTTGGGGTTGATTATGACGGGGTATTTTATTCAAAACCCTTGGGTGTTGGGGGCCGGACTAAGTACAACGGTTTTTTGTTATTTCAAATATAGAGAAACCCTCGTTCGTGACCCTTTTGACGAGCGAGATTGATATATCAACGGTATCTCCCAAATGTTTTACCGGTATTTCAGCAGTGTTTCCTAGGTGCTTTTTGATTGTTGTTCTAGGCTTGACCTGGTTCTTTAACAGCATAAGCTGATCTCAAAACAACGACAGTACTGTATTCAGTTTTAGAGGCCGGTAATGGATCTTTACGACATTAAACAGGGTGATCTGGCTTTGCTGGGGTTACCGATTGATCACAATTCATCTTTTATGACTGGTCCTGCGATGGGGCCGCAAAGAATGCGTGAAGCTTTACATTGTGGTGCCGCAAATCTTACCAGTGAAAATGGTCATGATTTAGGAAACGATACTCGTCTCAAAGATCTTGGTGATTTACAATTTGAAGATACCTCTACAGCCATTGCATGTATCGAAAAGCACGCAGAAGAGATTATTGCCACAGGGGCAAGACTTCTGAGTATTGGCGGCGATCATTCAGTATCTGGTCCTCTGATAAGGGCACATAGCAAACGCTATCCTGATCTTAACATTTTACACTTTGATGCCCATTCCGATCTCTATGATGAGATGCAGGGGAACAGAGACAGTCATGCCTGTCCTTTTGCCCGGGCTATGGAAACTGGACGGGTGAAACGTCTCGTGCAGGTGGGTATTCGAACTTTGAATAAACATCAACAAGAACAAGCTGAAAAGTTTGGGGTCGAGATTATTGCCATGAAAGACTGGCATCGAGATATTGCGTTGCAGTTTGATGGTCCGCTTTATTTATCTATTGATCTGGATGTGCTTGATCCGGCCTATGCACCGGGTGTTTCGCATCATGAACCCGGCGGGATGTCCGTACGGGATCTGATTAATACATTGCACCGACTTGATGCTAACCTGATCGGGGCTGATATTGTCGAACTCAACCCTCATCGGGATTTAGTTGGAATGACCGCAATGGTCGCAGCCAAACTGACTAAAGAAGTATCGGCAAAGCTGTTGAGTGATTAGAACAATTATACAGTTATAAAAGAAAAGGCCTGCGGATGTGCAGGCCTTTCTCTCGTTTAAATTGTCGCGTCCTGAAATAAGTTTACATATTGGAGACTTATGATGGGACCTTCAAAGAAAGAGCGAGTAAAGCGTAGTC
>NZ_MTSZ01000048.1 GCF_002118315.1 Kiloniella majae | reverse complement strand
TTATATTGTTGTTGCTAGGTGCCTACGATACCGTATTGGAAGCCGTGCATACTCTTAACTTTACGGTACTATTAACTGTGATGGCGGGCATGGCAACTGGATTGTTTTTATTTACCCGTGCTCTAAAATGGTTATTAGCCCGCTACTATCAAGCCACCTTGGCATTGCTGACCGGTTTTATTGCCGGCTCTTTGGTCAAGGTATGGCCGTGGAAAGTAGATGTATTAGGCGCTCTTAACAGC
>NZ_MTSZ01000047.1 GCF_002118315.1 Kiloniella majae | reverse complement strand
CCCTTTGCCCTTTCAGGTGGGTTCCGACAGCGCGCTGTTCTCGCCCTTGCCCTGGTGTGTCCCCCCGCCCTGCTTCTCGCCGCTGCCCCCCCCCCGCCCCTGGCTGTCCCCCTTCCCTCGCCCCTTCTTCCCCTCCTCCCCCCCTCCCTCCCCGCCCGGCCCTTTCCTCCCCCTCTTCCCCCCCTTTTTCCTTTGGTCTTGTTTCCGCTCTTGCTCTTTTTTCTGCTTTCCGTCTTTCCGCCTTCG
>NZ_MTSZ01000046.1 GCF_002118315.1 Kiloniella majae | reverse complement strand
AGAAAGAGATCAGGGACCGGGGAAAAGAAGCGAAAAAAGAGAGAGGGTAGAAAAAAACTAGAAGCTGGGGCTGGGGAGGAAAGCGGAAAAAAAACGGGAGTGGGGGAGGAGGAGGGGGAGAGGGAGGAGAGAGCGGAGGGAGGGGGAAGGGTAGACAAGGAGCGGAAGCGGGGGAGGGAGGGGGAAAAAAAATACAGGTGCCAGAAAGGGGGGAGGGCAGAAAAGGAGGAAGAGAAGGAGAGGAAAAGA
>NZ_MTSZ01000045.1 GCF_002118315.1 Kiloniella majae | reverse complement strand
GGGAAAAGCGAAGGGAGAAAGCAAAAGAGAAAAGGGGGGGAGAGAAAGAGGAGCAAAGGGGGGGGCAGGGGGAGAGGAAAGAAGGGAAGGCCGGCCCAGCCAAAACGGAAAGACGGAAGGGGGGAGGGAAAAGAAGGAACGGAAGGGAGGGGAAAGAGGGAGGGGGGGGGGAGAAGAGAGGAAAGAAAAGAGTTGGGGGGGGAGGGAAGGAGGCGCGAGGAAGAGAGAGAGGGGGAGAAAGAAGAGGGAG
>NZ_MTSZ01000044.1 GCF_002118315.1 Kiloniella majae | reverse complement strand
CTCCTTCCTTCTCCCCGGCTTCTTCTCCTTGAACCCGCTGCTTTTCGTCACTTCTAACGTTGCGTCCAGCTTTTCATTGCCCCCTATTCCTTCCATTTCCATCCTCCCCACCCCCCTCCCTCTTCCCCTCCTTTCTCTCCCCTGTCCTCCGCCTCCCGTCCCCTCCCCTCCCTTTTTCTATTCCCCTCCTTCGCCCCCTCCCCGCTCCGACCTGCACCCTGATCCTTAATCCCGCCCCTCCCCCTCCTCTC
>NZ_MTSZ01000043.1 GCF_002118315.1 Kiloniella majae | reverse complement strand
GCGCCTTCTCTTTTTCTGTCTTCCCCCTCCTTGCCCCCGTGTCCTCGCGGGCACGTACCCCGCTTTTAACCTACACTGAGTTTCAAGGCCCCGCGCTCCCACCCCCTTCTCTTCCCCCCTCTCCTTCCTCCTTTCTGTCTCCCCCTCTTTGTTTCCGCTTTCTCTTTCCTTTTTCTCCTGCTTCTCCCTCTTTCCTTTCCCCCCTTCTCCTCTGCCCTTCCCTTCTTGCTTCTCCCCCTTCCCGTTCCGGT
>NZ_MTSZ01000042.1 GCF_002118315.1 Kiloniella majae | reverse complement strand
TGACGATGCGCGGATTCCCAATATAAGATTCGCCAGATTGTTTGAGTAACGGTAATAGCGCATTGGTCAGCTCATAAGGCGCTAAGTAATTGACCACAAATCGTATGTCCAAATTATCTTTGGTCGTTGCCGCTGATGTGGTATAAATTCCCGCGTTGTTTATCCCGACATCAAACTTTAACAACTTTTCATTCACGTCTGATGCCATTTTAAGTACATCCGTTAAATCAGCACACTCAGCTACAAACCCATC
>NZ_MTSZ01000041.1 GCF_002118315.1 Kiloniella majae | reverse complement strand
TGATTTATAACCACACGCGCTAAAGATCAGATCGTATTCAAGACCAAATTCATACTTATCAACAATGTCAAACAACAGCCCACAGTGTGGGCATCCTCTAGTTAAAGAGAATTTCGGAACTTTCCAAATAATATCTTATAGTTTTCGCTAAACCGTGTTCGGTTGGCACTCATTTAAATCTTACGAAGTAAGTGGTGGAGGCAGAGGGGATCGAACCCACGACCTGAAGCTTGCAAAGCTACCGCTCTCCCAAC
>NZ_MTSZ01000040.1 GCF_002118315.1 Kiloniella majae | reverse complement strand
GACCGAGGCATTCCAGCACATGATCATAGTTATTATAGGCTATGGGGGTTTAGGGCTTAGGAGGTATGGGGGAGCGGGTCTAGGGGAGAAGGGGCAGGAGGGGTTGGGGAATTGGAGTTCGAGGGAGAGGGGAGGGGGGGAGGGGGGGGCAGCCCGAGGAAGGGAGCGAGAGCGGGGAGGGAAGGCGGACGGAGGGGGGACGCGGGGACGGGGAGCAAGGGGAGGGACGGGGAAGGAAGGAGGGCGCCGGGGGAAA
>NZ_MTSZ01000039.1 GCF_002118315.1 Kiloniella majae | reverse complement strand
GTTTTCCTCCCCCTCTTTTCTTCTTCCCCCCGTGCTTTGGTTCTTCCCTTCCTCATGTCTTGGTTTCCGTTCCCTCTCTTCCCCTCCCCCTTCCCCCTCCTTTTCTTCTCCCTTTCTCCCCTTCCCCCCTCCTCCTCTCCCTCCTCTCCCGCGCCCTCCCCTGGTTCTCTCTCTTCCTCCCCTTCACCTCTCGGGCTCTGTCTCTCCCCCCTTTCAGCTCTTTCTTTACCTTTCTCCTTCTTTCCCCCGGTTTGTCC
>NZ_MTSZ01000004.1 GCF_002118315.1 Kiloniella majae | reverse complement strand
AGCTAGCTCGTTGCCACTAACAACAAACCGCCGTCCACGCATCCCTTCCAATTCATATCAACAATGTCAAACAACAATTCACAAAATGGAGCCAAGAAAACCCGGCCCCGAAAAGCTAGACGATATATATAGTCTTTTTCCCTATCGTCAAGGAACATCTGAAACATTTCTGTAAAAACTTTTTCAAGGATCAAATCCTATCCAAATTCTCAAATCAGCTTCCGTAAAACTTCCGCTAACTATCTGTTTTTACTCTGTCTTTCCGATGTACCGTCGAAGCGTCTGCCCCGTCGGTGAGCGGTGTTATAGGCCCCTACACCAACACTGTCAAAGACCTTTTTGCAAAAAACTCACATTTTTTTAATATTACCGTCACAAGGGTGTTTTGCGTAAGTTTATTGCGCAAAAACACCCCGCCCGTGATGTTTTCTGAAATGGCCAGATTCCAAGAAGGTAAATTCAAGGCAAAATTAGGGTAAATCCATAAAGAATCCCTGAATCCAGATGTAAAAATATGCGCGATTCTTACAAATAATATTTAAAAGTAACTTTCAGCGGGAAAGATTCGCCCTCTATATTCTGCGAATCACCTCAAACACGAACGATCACACCACAGGATTCTGACAAACGATGCATATAGATAATGTTTTTAAAGTTAAAAGAATCCCATCCGACGACGCAGGCCTTTATAGAGAGCTTAGATTGAAAGGCCTTGATGAAAGTCCTGAAGCTTTTGACGCATCTTATAGTGATGAAGTAAACAGCCCCCTAAACAACTATTCCGAACTTTTAACAAACAACGTTGTTTGTGGTGCTTATAGCAATGCAGGTACACTCGTTGGTATCGCCGGCTTACGAATCTCTAATAAGGAAAAGCTCAAACACAAAGCGACGCTTTGGCGAATCTATATAAAACCAGAAACACGCGGCAACGGAGTTTCAGCAGTCGGCCTATATAAGAAGCTGGGCTTTACTGAATACGGAATAGAACCCAGAGCAACTCATCAGGATACCTATCATGATGAGTTGCTCATGCGCTTATCGTTCAAGACATAAAACGATATAAAAAGGCAGGCACCACGCTCCGGCCCCCAACTCGATCTTAAGCCCTTAATTGCTAATTTATATTCTGATAATTAGCCCCGCGCACTCAATCATATAAGCGACCGCGATCAACAGCGCGAAGATGCTCGGCGAAGCCAGAAGAAGACATCAGCCGCTTACAACGTTCGAAACGTGCGATACTGTAAGCCCAAAAATCTTCGGCAGGGTTTTTATTACCATGTTGAATTAACCCCCAAAGTGTCCAGAGAAGATCACACATCGCTTTGTAGATGATCATACGACCAAGGATTTCGGCTGGCGGCTCCTCTCCCCAATAAGCGAGAAGTAATTCCCGATCTTGCTTTTCAGAAAATTTGGCCTCTACCGAAAGATCACCAAGATCCCATAGGGGATCATTCATACCGGAATACTCCCAGTCCACAATCCACATCTCCTCACCATCATCCAGGAAGTTTTCAGACAAAGGATCACAATGACACGGCGTTAACGGCAAGTTCTTCTTCGAGGATAAAACATTTCGAATATTTTGTGCCTCTTCGACAACCTCACAATAACCGTCAGGTAAAGTAACATCCAACCCAGAGAGGACCTTCAAATACTCATCAATCATGGCAAAGAGCTCAAACCGGAACAGAAATTCTTTTTCCGAGTTATGCAACAAAGCCAAGGCACGTCCAGCACGTCCCACCGCCCCAGGTATCTCTTTAAAAGCAAGAGGGTTCATTGTTTTTGCCCCCCCCAAAAACCGTGAGACCATTACTCCACTTGATGGATCACTATAAAGTACTTCTGCAGAGACCTTTATGTCGGCAGCAACTTGAGCATTACGGGATTCAACAGAGCGATCAATATATTCCTCAGTTCCTTCGCCTGGAATTCGAACAATATAGCTCTCTTCTTTTCTCGACACCTTAAAAACAAGGTTTGTCAGCCCACCGAGACGTTCAACCGAATAACTACCAGGTGTCCAATCCCCAAACTCTGGAACCAATGCCATAACCGAGGCAACTTGTTTTGCAGCCATCTCTATCTCCCCTTACATTCTCAAGCGTTTGTTCATCGGGTCATACAAAGCGCCATCGATACGCACCGCAGGATAACGTTTTCCAAAAGCTTCAACTTCAAAGCCTTGTTTGTCGGCGAGTGAAGTAGGGATATACCCCATCGCAATTTGCGTTTCCACAGTATGTGCGTAATTGGCAGATGTTGTCAGCCCGATCACATCATCGCCAAGATAAATCGTCTCTGCACCGAAGAGGGAGACATCAGCCTCAACCGTAAAGGTCGATAACTTTTCCGCAAAACCACTTTCTTTGACCGCCCGGAGGGCTTCCCGGCCGATAAAATCTTTTTTTGATTTTAACGCTACTTTGAAGCCCAACCCTGCAGCATAAGGAGTGTAATCAGGGGTTACTTCTGCGCTCCAGTAGACATACCCCTTTTCCAATCTCAGACTATCGATGGCACGGTAACCGACATTGGCAATATCGTAGGTTTGCCCTGCCTCCCAAAGTTGTTCATAAACATGGGCAGCAAATTCAGTTGGGATATGTAATTCCCAACCTAACTCTCCAACATAACCAATACGTAGAGCCCAGAGAGTTGCCGCGCCAATTTCAATTTGTTGACAGGTCGAAAAGGGGAAAGCAGCATTCGAAATATCTTGACGCGTAACAGCCTGTAGAACAGCTCTCGAATTTGGCCCGCAGATATTAATTACGGCTTTGGCAGAAGTCACCTCGAATGCATGAACAGATCCATCCACTGGTAAATGTGACTTGATCCAATGGAAATCATGCGTCGCAAAACCACTGCCTGTAATGACATAAAAATGCTCGCGCCCCAGACGACAGATCGTCAAATCAGCTTCAATCCCACCTTTTTCATTACAAAGCTGTGTGTAAATGACCGACCCATCGGGCTTATCAAGGTTTGAAATCGCCAGCCTTTGCAAAGCGACTAACGCGCCGGTGCCAACAACCTCCATCTTCGCAAAAGAAGATTGATCTATTAACCCTACATTCTCCCGCACAGCCTTACATTCTTTAGCAACAGGCGAGAACCAGTTTGTTTTCTTGCGATCAAAATCTAATTGATCAACAGCCTCCCCCCCATCCGGAGCAAACCAATTTGGGCGCTCCCATCCCGCTTTGCTGCCATAACAAGCTCCTTTTTCCTTAAGTATATTATAAAGCGGACTACGCCTTATTCCTCTGGCTGCTTCAGCTTCCTCGTTTGGCTTGTGAAGGAGATAATGCCCGCCATAGTGTTCCACGGCCCGGTTATACATAAAATAGTTTGTGTTATGGTGTTCACTGAAACGACGAATATCCAATGGCCAGAGATCAAGACTTGGGGCCCCATCAATTATCCATTCCGCCATCATCTGTCCTGCACCACCGCCTGCGGCAATCCCGTATAGGAAACCGCTCGCGACAAAATAATTATCAAGCTCAGCAGCCTTTCCCATCACAAAGTCACCATCTGCAGAATAGGGAATGGGGCCATTAATGAGTTCACGAATACCAACAGAGTTAATCACTGGTGTGATTTCTGAAGCCAGACAAGCCAGTTGCTCAAAACGGTCAAAATTTCCGCCTAACAGTTCCCGTCCAAATCCTTTTGGAATACCCTCATTTCCAAAAGGAAGCGTTCCCTTTTCGTACCCGCCAACAACCATTCCACGAACTTCCGGCTTGTAGTAGATCAGGCGATCCGGATCTCGCATGGTTGGCATATTCTTTGGCATATCGGGGATAGGATCAGTAATCATATACTGATGCTCCAAAGCGCAAGCAGGTACTTTTACATTACTAAGGTTTCCGAGTTCCCGAGACCACATCCCACCAGCATTTACCAATATATCGAAAGTCCAAGTCCCCTCAGATGTAACCACTTCGGTTGCTTGTCGCCCGTTTCGACGGACTTCTAATACCTCAACACCTTGGTGAATTTTTGCCCCATTATCACGGGCTCCCTTTGCCAACGCCTGACAAACAGAACTCGGATCAATATAACCATCACTCGGGATATAGGCTGCGCCTTCGACACCCTCTGTTGTCATGATTGGAAAGAGTTGCTGGGCTTCTTGCGCAGTGAGAATTTGCATTTCTAGGCCAAAACTTTTGGAAGTTGTTGCCAAACGCTTTATCTCGAGCATACGGTCTTTAGAGCTTGCGAGCCTGAGACTACCAACCTTTTTCCAGTCAAGTGCCTGTCCGGTTTCAGTTTCTAACTTGTCATATAGTTCAACAGATTTCTGCAACATACGGGTTGTATTCCGCGAGGATCTTAGCTGACCGACTAACCCAGCGGCATGCCAAGTTGCCCCGTGAGTTAACTGATTTTTCTCTAAAACAGCGACACCCTGCTTTCCCATACGGGTTAAATGGTATGCGATAGAGCATCCAATAATCCCGCCTCCGATAATAAGAACTTCTACATGATGCCGACCAGACATTAACCTCTCCCACAAATCAATAAATACCACACAAATCCACAATAACCACATGAAACCATCGAAATTAGAGTCGAGTCAATTATAAAACATTACATTATGAGTATATTTCGTGTTTATCTTGTGGTTTTAGTGATATAAACACTGAACTTACAACAGCAAACACACGAAGTAGGATTAGATGCCCCCTTCAAAACGCCAACTTGATATCCTGAAGAACGTTCGTTTTAACGGCTTCTGTACAACTGCGGCTCTTGCAGAGACCTTGCGGGTTTCGATGGAAACAATACGGCGTAATGTAAATAGCCTGGTCGCAGAAGGCTTACTGGAAAAAGTTCACGGCGGCGTCTCACTTCCAGAAAGTATTCCTGAGCCCTCATTTACCCGCCGCCTTGCTGAAGGCAAAGAAGCAAAACAACAAATTGCCGCCTTGGTAGCGGCACAAATTCGCAACGGAGAATCTCTTTTTCTCGATAACAGCTCGACCACAGCTTACGTTGCCATGGCGCTTAGCGAGCACAAAAATTTGTTTATCGTCACCAACTCGGCATCAATCGCCAACATTCTAGTAAGCAGAAACGGAAACAGAGTATTCTTGGCCGGGGGCGAACTGAGAGAACATGACGCAGGCGCTTTTGGCCCTGAAGCTTTGGAGTTCGTTGGTCGGTTTGAGCTAGACTACGCGATATTATCAGCATCAGCTGTACATTGCGAAAAGGGCTTTATGGTAAACCATCTATGCGAAGCAGTGTTCTCTCAAACTCTAATCAACCACTCCCAGCAATCCATTATGATTCTCGATCATAGTAAGTTTGATAAAATGGCTCCGGTTAAACAATGCAATTTCTCTCAAATCAATCAGTTCGTCTCGGACAGCATGCCTCTGAATCCCTTGCTCGAAGCGATTAAACTTGGCGATTGCGACCTACTTACCCCAGAACAACAGACATTTTCACACTAGAGATTCGCAGATTATAACAATCACCCATCATCAGATCTTGCCTAATCTCAATTCCTCTGTGATCTTAGCAGCTTAAGAGAAAGGGGCGGATTAAGTATGAATGCGAGTACAGAACCAGCAAACGGACAGATCGTTATCGGGCTGAATGCCGTTATTGTTGCTATCATTGAAGAGCAACCAAAGGTTCTTGTTGTTCAGCATACTTCTGAAACATTGACCGCCCAGCATGAAACCCTGACCGAGCGGACAGCACTGCCCCATGACAATCGGCATGAAGCGCTTCCCTTCGGTCCCTTTTATCCGCTGAAACACCGCACGCTTGAAGCCGGGCTGAGATCGTGGGTGGAAGAACAGACAGATCACGACATCGGATATGTCGAGCAGCTCTATACATTCGGGAACGAAGGACGCGACCCTCGCGAAGAAGCAGGCGGAGCCCGCTTGGTGTCAGTTGGGTATCTCGCCCTGGTACAGGATACGGGTCCAACAGCAATTGAAAATGCAGTTTGGCAGGATTGGTATCGCTTTTTCCCTTGGGAAGACTGGCGCGATGGCACCCCTACTATATTAGAGAGCGATATCATCCCCGCTTTGCGGAAATGGATTGAAGATGCCCAGAATAACGACGAGCAAAAAGATCGTTATGAGCGCACCTGTATTACCTTTGGATTGGATGACACCCCTTGGAACGACGAACTGGTTCTGGAACGATACGAACTGCTCTATGAAGCCAGTCTAGTCGCGGAACGCCAAGACAGCCTTAGTGAAGGCGAAATAAGTGATCACCGCGGCACGGCAATGGCACTGGATCACAGACGTATTCTGGCAACTGCCATTGGGCGGTTGCGAGGTAAAATCAAATATCGCCCCGTCGTGTTTGAACTGATGCCCCCGACCTTTACGCTACTGCAACTCCAGAAAGTCGTCGAAGCTCTCTCCGGGTCCCTTGTTCATAAACAGAACTTTCGCCGCCTGATCGAGAAAAAAGGTCTGGTTGAAGCGACAGGGAAGATCGAAAGCCAAACTGGGGGTCGCCCTGCGAACCAATTCCGTTTTCGCCGGGAAGTCCTGATGGAACGGCAAGCGCTCGGTGTTCGCCAGAACTAACCGAAAACTCCTATTATATAATACAACAGCAACTGAACTTCCGGACAGAAAAACAGTTGCTGTTGTACACAAAGCATAAGCCCAACTATTGCGGCCAGGTCATTTCGCCTTTGATGATTTTTGCACTGATCTCCAAACTTCCGAAATTTGTATAGTCCGGATAGAGCTGCTTCATACGTTCAATCAACTCTTTAGAATCTACTGCCTTTGAAGCTTCTTTTTCAAAGGTCACAATGTACTCTCGCGTCTGCCTTACAGAGCTCAAATCCTGAACAGCTCTTTCAACATAGTGACCCGGGATAACCCTTTTGGGATTAAGGTCGATGATCATATCAAGAGTTTTAAACCAATTCTGACGAGAGACCCGTGTTTGCGCATCCGCAATCCAGACATGACGATTTTCATTTACAATAACGCCGCCAGCTACCGTCTTCAAAGAGGGTATCCAGAGATAGGTATGGACAGGATCGTGACCGTTGAGACCTTGGATGATTAGCTTTTGCCCATCAACCTCAATAGTATCACTTGTAATAACGTCAGGAACAAAGACTTGGTCTGGGGCATTCTCTTTAAGAATTGGCCCCCAATAGGCAACCTTGCCATCAATGCTTGCTCTGATTTTTTCGACCGTCTTTGGTGTCGCAATCACCCTCGCGTCGGGATAAGCCTGCTTGATGACATCCAAACCAAAGTAAAAGTCAGGATCACTGTGACTTATATATATGGTTGTCAACTTCTTGCCACTCTGTTTAATCATCGCAAGAACGGATTGAGCATCGTCCTTTTGGAACTGAGCATCAATAAGTACAGCCTCGCTCTTTCCTGTGACCAAGGTTGAGGTTACCGCAAAAAGGCTCTTTTCACCCGGATTAAAGACTTGCAGCTTTAACCCTTCGGCATGGGATACCTGAGTTAAAGCTAATACCGTCGAAAACACCAAGGCTGTTTTTTGTAAAGCCCCTGCAAGTTGACCACCAATCTTCCTTAACATTTGAAATCTCCGTTTATTGTTATCTCTATAAGAAGACCCTTGATATAAGTTGCATAAATCGGAGAATAAGAGGTGTAATACTCAATAGACTATTGCATATTTCGAACATATAATGAGTTGGTAAATGGACCGCATAACAGCAACCAAAGTTTTCATTAATATTGTTGAGTCTGGCAGCATGGCGGCAGCTGCGCAAAACCTCGGCATGTCCCGATCCATGGTGACGCGTTACCTAGGCGAGATTGAAAACTGGGCAGGTGCGCGCTTGTTACATCGCAGCACACGACGCCTAAGCCTAACCCCGCCAGGTGAACAGGCCTTGGAACACTGCAAAGAACTGGTAAAAATTGCTGAAGACATACCCCAGGTCGTCAACGTCGTCGACAACACGCCAAAAGGCACACTCAGGATAAGCAGTTCTCACTACGCAGCCGAGAACATCCTGATTCCGGCTCTTCAGCAGTATTATCAGGATCACCCAAAGGTCGATATAGAACTGGAGATAAGGAATGACGCAGTTAACCTCGTGGAGGAGCGCATCGATCTCGCCCTTCGCATTACCAATACCCTTGACCCCAATCTCATTGCACGCAAGTTGGGCAGCTGTCATTCCGTACTTTGTGCCGCTCCAAGCTATTTGAAGGGTAAACAGGTTCCCCAGATCCTCGAAGATCTGCAAACCCATAGCTGCCTGACTTACGCCAATTTTGAAAAGGGCCTTTGGCACTTTAAAGAAGGAGACGAAATTTCAACTCAAAAAGTAACCGGAAACCTTAAGGCCAATGATTCCGACGTACTGCTAACAGCAACTTTGCAAGGCTTTGGTATCTCCATGCAGCCTAGACAGGTTGCCCAGCCCTACCTGGATAAAGGGGAACTGGTTCAAGTTCTACCTAACGTAATCCCAAAAGAACTTGGTCTCTACGGCCTATATCAAAGTCGACAACATATGCCACCTGCATTGAGAGCGCTCATTGATCATCTCGTCAACTATACGGCACAGCTAAAATTATAGAATCGAGCAGTCATTATTAGAAGACAAAAAAAGCTTATACTACATGTGAGCATAATAAACTTGACCCAAGTAATACTCACTTGTAGCATAAGTGTAACAGGGAGCCCCCGTCTTTTTTTATAGCCCCCTTATACTCAAATAGAGCAAAAGAGGTTACCATGCCTGCGAACACCGCCGTAACAGAGACAGAAGAATACACATACACACCGGAGGTGGCCGCACGTACCGCCTCTGTCTTTGAGCAGGTTTACCCGGCAATCAGCAAAGAAGAGTGGCCCGATTTTGCGCCCTATGTTGATGAAATTCTGCGTTTAAAAAAAGAACGCAACGCTGTTGTTCTCGCCCACAACTACCAAACCAGAGATATCTATCATTGCGTTTCTGATATCGTTGGGGATTCACTGGCGCTTGCACAAAAGGCTATTGATGTAGAAGCCGATGTTATCGTCATGGCTGGCGTTCACTTTATGGCAGAAACAACAAAACTTCTTAACCCGTCTAAGACCGTGTTGATACCGGATCCAAAAGCCGGGTGCTCATTAGCTGATTCAATCACAGGCGAAGATGTGCGTAATCTTCGCAAAAAATATCCCGGCGTTCCAATTGTTACCTATGTGAATACCTCTGTCGAAGTAAAGGCTGAATCAGACATCTGCTGTACATCCGGAAATGCAGTGAAGATCGTTGAGTCATTAGGTGTTGATCGGGTATTGCTAATCCCGGATCGTTTTCTTGCCGCAAATGTTGCCGCCGAAACCGACGTTGAGATCCTCACCTGGCAGGGTGAATGCGAAGTTCATGAACGCTTCACCGCCAAGCAGGTCACACAACTGCGCAAAGCTCACCCCAATGTCACCGTTCTTGCTCACCCAGAGTGTCCGCCTGAAGTTGTCGAAGCTGCGGACTATTCAGGATCAACCGCTGGCATGATTAACTTTGTATCCGAGCAAAAGCCTGCCGAAGTTGCCCTGATCACAGAATGTTCTATGGGCGATAATATTGCATCTGAAAACCCGGATACAAGCTTCATCCGATCCTGTAACCTTTGCCCTCACATGCAACGCATCAACCTGATGAACATCTGTGAATCCTTAAAAAACATGTCGCACGAGGTTACCGTCGACCCTGCGCTTGCTGATCGGGCACGCCTTGCAGTTCAACGCATGCTGGACGCAAGTTAAGGAGGTTTCCCCGTGCCCAATCCCACCGATATGATCAGCCGACATGGTTAAAAGCACAACGACAGATGTTTTGGTAATTGGCGCGGGCCTCGCCGGCTTGATGGCGGCATTACGTCTTGCGCCCAAAGCTGTCACGCTTTTATCGAAGGGACCACTTGGACAAGAAGCATCCAGCACTTGGGCACAAGGGGGAATATCAGCGGCACTAGACCCTGCCGATAGTCCTGCAAGCCATCTCGCGGATACACTCGCTGTCGCCGGCGGCATTGCAGATGAAGACATTGCCGCATTGGTTACCGATCTCGGGCCAGAGCGCATTCGCGATCTGATCGATCTTGGGGTGATCTTTGATCATGACGAAAAGGGCCTGAGCCTCAGCAGGGAAGCTGCCCATAGCCACAGACGCGTTGTCCATGCCAACGGAGATTCGACCGGCAGGGAAGTCATGCGGGTTCTGCGTCGACGGGTACAAGAGGCCGCACACATTACCGTTCTCGAGAATGCAGAAGCAATCGATTTGTTATGCCAAAACAATCAGGTTTTTGGGGCAACCCTTTTGCAAGACAATAAATCACAGACGATCAGTGCTGACGCCACGATTATTGCAACTGGCGGCATCGGGCAAATCTACAGCGCAACCACCAATCCATTCGCCGCTTGCGGGGATGGGCTTGCCATGGCCGCCCGCGCAGGCGCCAAACTTAAAGATCTCGAATTCGTTCAGTTTCACCCCACAGCCATAGATGTGGAGGCCACTCCCCGCCCCTTGGCAACAGAAGCTCTACGAGGGGATGGCGCCTGGTTAGTTAACGAGACAGGCAAACGATTTATGAAGGATGAACATCCTCTCGCCGAATTAGCGCCACGGGATGTTGTCGCCAGAGGTATATGGCGGCAGATACAAAAGGGGCATCGCTGTTATCTTGATTGCCGCAAATCTATCGGCAAGGCCTTTCCCGAGCACTTCCCCACGGTATATGCTCACTGCGAAAATCATGACATTGATCCGGTAAAAGACCTTATTCCCGTCGTCCCGGCAGCGCACTATCATATGGGCGGCATAGAAACCGATAATCGCGGGCGAACAAATCTCGGTGGCCTCTGGGTTTGTGGCGAAGCCGCCTGCACCGGCTTGCACGGCGCGAACAGATTGGCCAGTAACTCCCTGCTCGAAGCTTTGGTATTTGCCCCTCTTGTCAGTAAAGATGTCTGCGACTTCCTTGCCGAAAACCCGGCAAGAAACATCCCTGAAATAGAGATTTTCAAAAACCCCAATACTCGCTCCAGCAGTGCGAAAAACGATAACGAAGCAATTCATCAACTACAAACCCTGAACTATTGCTACATAGGACTTTGCCGGGATGAAAATGGATTGAAAACACTGTTAAAAGAATTGGATCGTCTTGAAATAAATCATCCTCATGCATCAACGCGATTGAGAAACATCATGACCGTCAGTCGCCTGATTGCGACGACAGCACTTGAGCGAAAGGAAAGCAGAGGGGGACATTACCGTCTCGATTACCCCGAAAGCGATCCGCAATACCAGCGCCACAGCACGCTTAAACTGAACAAAGACACAAAGGATGTCGCCACCGATACAACAAGTGTTGCAATCAAGCTGGCTTCATAGACTCCCCCAAAGATAAGTTAGACGATAAAAGTTTAAACGATGAAAATAACGCCCCTGCCCTCACCCCTTATTTCACAGGCCGTAAAGGTCGCTCTTTTGGAAGATCTAGGATCAACCGGGGATCTCACCAGCCAATCAATGATCCCGGAAGATGCTCAACTCACAGCATCGATTGTGAGCAGACAGAGCGGTATCGTTTCTGGCTCCGCATTTCTACAGGCCGCAATGGCAGAGCTATCGGAACAGGTGATTGTTGAAATTTTATTGGAAGATGGCACGCGCCTCTCTCCCGGAAGTATCGTTGCCACAATAACAGGTCCTGCCCGCGCAATCCTGAGCGGTGAGCGTGTTGGCCTGAACTACATGGGCCATCTATCGGGAATTGCCACTGCAACCCGTAACATCGTTGATTTGGTTGATGATCTGCCTGTGCGCGTTACCTGTACAAGAAAAACCACCCCAGGCCTGCGTGCTTTTGAAAAATACGCCGTGCGGTGCGGCGGCGGACACAATCATCGCTTTGGTCTTTATGACGGTGTGATGATCAAAGATAATCATATTGCTGCAGTTGGAGGCGATATCGGGAAAGCCATTGCAACTGCCAGATCTCAAATTGGGCACATGGTGAAAATCGAAGTCGAAGTTGATCGGCTTGATCAACTAAAACAGGCTTTGCCTCATCGCCCCGACATCATTCTATTAGACAATATGGACTTACCAACCTTACGTGAGGCCGTAGTGATGATTGATGGACAGGCCATTGCAGAGGCATCTGGCGGCATCACCCGAGAAACAGCACGTGCCATTGCAAAAACCGGAGTTGATGTTATCTCAATGGGATGGCTAACCCATAGCGCCCCCTGTCTGGACTTGGGGCTCGATATTCTCTAACCCCAAACTCAAACTTGATACTCATGCCCGATACTCAAGCCCGTACTCAAGAAAGCCCAAGCCAGGCACGGATAGTATACCCAACAACGCCCAAAGCGAAAACACCCCCAAGCCATAACCCAACAAACCAAATCAATCTATACCGGAAGCTCTGCGGCTCAGATTGATTTGCTTTTTCCGACTGGTCCTTTACTTGAGGATCAGCCAAAGTCTTGTTCGCAGAGCTATTCGTCGCCATCAATGGTACCCTTCATCGGGATCAACTTTCCCCCGGAATACCCAATAGGCATAGGCCGTATAACCCAGGATTAACGGCACGAGCACTGCTGTACCAATAAGCAAGAACTCCAGACTTACGTCAGGTGCCGCCGCTTGCCAGATTGTCAGGCTGGGGGGCACCATGTAGGGAAAGAAACTGATCCCCAAACCTATGTAAGTCAGAACAAATAACCCCAAGCTTGCTAAGAAAGGCCAGACATCGTTCTTTTCTTTGAGGCCTCGCAATAAAACCAGTGCTGAAACCAAGACAAGAAGCGGGACCGGAGCCGTATAGATTATCTGTGGCATGGTAAACCAACGCGCCAGAAACTCAGGATTAAGAAACGGTGTCCAAATACTGACAACCCCGATTAAACCCAAAAGTCCAAACAATGCTGGCTTTGCATAGCGATGTGCTTTTTCCTGAACAGGACCAACAGTCTTTAAAATCAACCATGTAGACCCCAATAGAATGTAACCCACAACAACCGATATACCTGTGAGCAGTGAAAACGGCGTTAGCCAATTCCACCATCCGCCGGCATAGGCACGATCAACCACGTCGATGCCCTGCACCAAAGCACCCAAGGCGATCCCCTGACAAAAAGCAGCGGCAAGGGAGCCGCCAAAAAAAGCCAGATCCCAAAGCCCTTGAGAGTTCTCGCTTCGCCACCTGTATTCAAAAGCAACACCCCGAAAGATCAACCCCAACAACATAATGGTCAAAGGCGCATAAAGGGCAGGTAACACAACAGAATAAGCCAAGGGGAAAACGGCAAAAAGCCCACCCCCACCAAGAACCAACCAGGTCTCGTTTCCATCCCACACCGGAGCAATGGTATTCATGGCATAATCACGTTCACTTCCCTTGTTAAAGAAGGGAAACAAAATACCAATACCCAGATCGAAACCATCTAGTAAAACGTAAGCAAGGACCGCAAACGCAATCAACAAAGACCAGATAAGCGCGAGATCAATTTCCATTTGTCTTACCTCCTGCACCTTGCGTTAGCGCTTTGTCACCAGAAGAAAGTGTTTCAATCGGGAACATACTTGTGGCACGTATCGGGGCTTCATCGGGTTTGTAATCGTCGGGTATATCCGTGTCGGGCGTTCGTTTCATCAGACGAAGAATATAAACCACCCCGACACCGAACACCGCGAAGTAGACGACAACAAAAGCAAGTAGAGATATTGCGACTGCAGGCGCATCAATCGGTGATATGGAATCAGACGTGCGCAACAGACCATAGACTGTGTAAGGTTGCCTTCCGACCTCTGTCGTAATCCATCCCGCCAAAAGAGCGATAAAACCAGATGGCGCCATCCAGGTAGCAAACCGTAACATTAACGGCGTCTCATACAACTTTTTCTGCATGCGTCGAAGGAAACTCCACCCCCCCAAAGCTACCATCAGAAATCCCAAACCGACCATGATGCGGAACGACCAAAAAACGATGGGCACATTAGGCCTGTCTTCCAGAGCCCATTCTTTCAGGCCTTTGACTTCGCCATTAAGATCATGTGTTAAAATCAAACTGCCCAATTTTGGAATTTCCAGTGCAAAATGAACGGTCTCATCCTGCATTGACGGCAAACCAAAGAGAATAAGCGGAGCCCCTTTTTTTGTATCAAAGTGTCCTTCCATTGCCGCAATTTTAGCTGGCTGATGTTCAAGCGTATTCAGCCCATGCAAATCACCCGCAATAATTTGGATTGGCGCAACGATAACCGCCATCCACATCGCCATTGAAAACATGATCCGCGCAGATTGGTTCGTTTTGTCCCGCAACAGATGCCACGCAGCAACACCACCGACAACAAAGGCCGTTGTCAGATAAGCCGCTAAAACCATATGAACCAGACGGTAAGGGAATGAAGGATTGAAAACAGCTGCCCACCAATCCACAGGGACAAACTGCCCAACTTCGTTGATACCGTAGCCTGCTGGTGTCTGCATCCAGGAGTTCACAGACAATATCCAGAAAGCAGAGAACAGAGTGCCAATTGCCACCATCAGCGTCGCGAAGAAATGCAGTTTTTTACCGACCTTGTTCATACCAAAAAGCATGACACCCAGAAATCCGGCTTCCAGGAAAAAGGCCGACAGGACTTCATACCCCATCAGCGGACCAAGTATAGGCCCCGTCTTGTCAGAAAATACACTCCAATTCGTCCCGAACTGATAGCTCATGACAATGCCGGAAACCACACCCATTCCGAAGACAACGGCAAAGATTTTTATCCAGTATTTGAAAATACGTAAGAAAACATCTCGACCTGTCCACAGCCAAAGTCCTTCGAGAACAGCAAGGTAACTTGCTAATCCGATAGAAAAGGCAGGAAAGACAATGTGAAACGAAATCGTAAAAGCAAATTGCACACGCGCCAGAAGCGCGGCATCCAGAAACTCAACCATATCCAATCGCACCCAGATCAGAGTGCCCTCAGTTGTTGATCTGAATCTATAGTCACGCCAAATGGATATTAGCGCAAGACACCATGAAAGAGCGTTTTGTCTCACACAAAAAGTAGGGTTTTAGACCGAGGGAATAAAAAAAGAGGGTAGCATCTTTATCAACATGCCACCCTCTTTAACAAACTGTGCATTCAAGATGCTTTAGTTGTTGGCAACCACGGAATAGTCATTCCAACTGGATACAGGTACAATGGTCTCACGCGGTGATACATTCGGACGTGTTACCGGGCGATAGCCATCGGCAGCCTTTTTACGCAGCGCCGCATCAAGCTTTAAAGTCTCTTTCGGAGAACGTCCCCCATGGACAAGGATTTTCTGTCCAACCTGATGTACCGGGAAACCAGCTTTTATCGTATCACCGTTTTCAACATAACAAACACCATCTACAAGATCGCCAACGGTATCGTCTGTAAAATCGTGATCTTCGGAATAGTCCAAAAGCAATGGAACGGAAGACCCCAATTCTAAAAGAGCCTGTCTTGCAGATGCCAACTGTGCACGTGCCTGTTCCAAATCAGACACAGGCTTGAACGTCAGCGCATCAACGCCGCCAGACACCAGTCCCTGCACCTGAATATAAGCGCCGTAGCGTAGCTCATTGTCAGTACCTGTTGCATTGGATTGGTCTGCAACACCCAGCACAAATCGACGACGGTCACCACCTGGCAGCGAATCAACAGCCAGACAAGCAGCTTCAGCGGCAAGGTGATTGATAATGAAGGTTTCATCCTGCATATCGAATTTTGTCAAAACATCCAGCGAAGCATCTTGCGTGTGTGTTCTGATCACATCCGCACCGGCTTCCAAAAAGTCTTTGTGAGCCGCCGTTACCAAATCCGGACGGGAAATATTCAAAGCAGCAAGGCAGTCTTCGTTTCCAAAGGTAGCGCGCTTGAGATCAGTTGCTGCTTCACGCAGGGCGGGTTTCAAATCACCATCAGTTAATAAAACACGGCTGTTTAGCGCATCAATAAAGTTTCTCATTATGCTGCTTCCTTCTCTTCAGCTTGAATAGATAGAAGCCGGCATACAGCTTCCGTTAAAGGAGAACGGTTGAGGGTATAAAAATGGAAAGCGTCAACACCGCCATCAATCAAATCACGGCACAGGTCCAGACAAAGCGATACAGCAACAGCAGCAGCCGTTTCAGGATTATCTTCCAATCCCTCAAAGGCCTTACTGACCCAATCCGGGATAGTTGCACCACAACGATCAGCAAAACGCTTTAATTGGGTAATATTATTAATCGGTAAAATTCCCGGGATAATCGGGATTGTAATACCCGCTTTTCTCGCCTCCTCAACAAAGCGAAAATAACTCTCTGCTTCAAAGAAAAACTGTGTGATTGCTGTTGTGGCACCAGCATCCTGTTTTTGTTTCAGAAAAGCCAGATCATCAGCCAGTGATTTGCTATCAGGATGTGGATCAGGATAGGCCGCAACGGCAATGTCGAAATCACCCAGTTCTCTCAGGCTTGCAATAAACTCAACAGAATCCTGAAAACCATTTTCGTGAGGTTTAAAGGCAGCACCAGGCTCCTCTGCATCACCCCGTAGAGCAACCAGACGGCTCACCCCCAGATCACGCCAGCCTTTGACGGTTTCCAGAATGTCAGCTTTTGAGGCCCCCGCCATTGTAATGTGGGCAGCAAGTGTCAGGTCTTTATCTTCTGACAGCTTTTCCAAAAGGTCTTTTGATTTCTGCTGCCCGGAGCCACCGGCCCCATAGGTAATAGAGTAGTATTTCGGCTCAAAAGCTTTCAGGCGCGTTACTGCCTTTGTCAGATTATCAAGACCGTTTGCCGAAGCCGGCGGAAACAGTTCAAAACTGATATCAGGTCTTTTCATTCTTCTTTACTCCGTATTGGGATCGCGACGTGCTGTCCAAATGCAGACTGTCAGCGGATCACCCGGAAGATGTTCTGGATCAGAGAGGGTTAACCCTGCATCATCGCAAAACTCTTCGATTTGTTTATCATCAAAGCCCAACCAATGATGTGCATGATCATCACGCAGGCTATCCATACGATGGGGCGCGAAATCCACCAGAATTAAACGACCTCCGGGTTTGATAACCCTTGCGGCCTCGCGCAAACACATTCGTGGGTCGAGGGCATAGTGCAGCACCATATTCAGACAAACCGCATCAAAGCGTTCATTTCCAAAGGGGATTTGATACATATCGCCCTGACGCACCTGACAGTTTGTCAAACCGGCACGGTCAATATTGTTTCGGGCAATCGCCAGCATCTCGCGAGAAATATCCAAGCCAACAATGGAACCAACTTCACCCGAGACAAGTTCCAGCACGCGCCCGGTGCCAGTACCAATATCCAGCAGTTCCTTTACAGGCTCTCTCAACAACGTTTCCTGGAATGCCGCTTCAATAGAAGAGGTATCGATGTGAAGGGACCTGATCTCGTGCCAGTCAGATGCATTTTTGCGGAAATATTCCTGCGCCTTGCGCGCACGTTCTGCTTTGATGTCTTCCAAGCGCTGAAAATCCAAAGCCAGTTTGGGGTCATCCGCCGGAATCAAATCAATGACCAATCGCGCCAACTCAGAACAAGGCTGGTTATCTGACAGCCTGAAATAAGCCCAGTTACCTTCCTGATGACGCTCCAGAAGGCCTGCCTCCATCAACAGCTTCAAGTGACGAGAAACACGTGGCTGACTTTGTCCAAGGATCTGAACAAGCTCACTCACAGTCAATTCCGCATGGGCGCAAAGACCCAACACACGCAATCGCGTTGGTTCGGCAATCGACTGTAATCCTTTTAGTAGTACTTCCACGGTAACATCTCCTCTAGGCGCGAGCTGTGCGCCAAAATCAATATAACAATATCTTTATATTGTGATTTATCAAGAAAAAAAATAACCCAATAGCGATCATTTTTTATTTTTATGCGACATACAACAGTTTATCTATTTGTTTTCACACTATTTTATAAAGTCCATTCTTCATCTTTACAAAAATATGAAGAATCCTTGGCATGCGATAAATCATCCTTTTGCCACATTTAGGGCTAAGTCCCTTCAAAATTGGGTCCTACATTCAAAACCGTAGAGAGCTTCCCCTCTCTGCTAGAGATCCTGAAGATCTCCACATTACCCCAAAGCTGGACTCTAGCGGCTGCCGGATACCCGACTGGCAGCCGCATCCTCTTTTAAGACTCCCGATCCCCTTGCGTCATAAGGAAACACCTTATTGGCGAGAGGGGATTTTTTTTGCTATACGCTTTTTAGTTATACGCAAGAGAGTCGATCAGGCATGATGGCCTTTCGCATCTTAGTTCCAATAAAAAATAAGGGTTTAGATATTGGGCAACAGCCTTTTTCAAGGGGAAGACCTTACCTGTATAAGAGGCGGGCGCACTGTCTTTCTCGGATTGAGCTTCAATCTTGCTCAAGGACAGGCCCTTATTCTCGAAGGACCAAACGGTAGCGGAAAATCAAGCCTGATACGTATGCTATCCGGCCTTGTTCGACCAAAACTTGGAAAGCTTCTTTGGCAAGGACAAGACGCAACGAAAGAGCCTGAAATTTTCCAGAGCCATATTCATTACATCGGGCACCGAAACGCAATTAAACCTGTTTTGACAGTTTTGGAAAATCTGGCCTATTGGTCAGGGAAAACGAAAGACGATCCGAGTTTGGACGATGCATTGGATCATTTCAGAATGCTCCCACTCAAACATACCCCGGCGAATCTTCTCTCATCCGGACAGAGCAGACGGTTGACCCTGTCACGCTTGCTGGCGTCAGAGCGATCTGTTTGGTTACTGGATGAACCCTCGGTCGGACTGGATGTTGCCTCAGTAGCTCTGCTGGAAGAGGTTATCAAAACTCACAGATCAAAAGGCGGGTCAGTTATTTTTGCAACGCACAGTCCCATACACGTTGAAAATCCAAACAGGCTAAACCTTCAAGATTACAGTCCGCTTTATAACAAAGAGCTTCTGGCGATTGAAAATGACGAGGAATCCTGGATATGAAGGCTTTCCTCAATATTGTTTCCAGAGACTTGCGCCTGGCACTCCGTCAAAAATCAGATTTAACCATGGCCGTATTGTTTTTTATACTTACCGCCATGCTGTTTCCCTTTGGTCTCGGTCCCGAGCCGAACTTGCTTGCACGTATTGCCCCGGGTATTATTTGGGTCACAGCTCTGCTGGCCGTCCTGCTCTCTCTTGAACGGTTATTTCTTGCAGATTACGAAGACGGAAGTCTGGAACAGCTTATTTTATCATCGACATCCTTGGAAGTTGCCGTCCTCGCCAAGGTCCTCGCCCACTGGCTAACAACCGGGCTCCCGCTTATTCTGGCTGCTCCTTTGATCGCATTACTGTTTAATATGGATTCTGATGCCATGACGATTCTTCTTATCGCCATGATATTGGGCACACCAAGCCTCAGCTTAATTGGGGCTATCGCAGCAACACTGACCCTTGGTGCAAGGCGCGGGGGTGTCTTGATTCCCCTGCTTGTTCTCCCACTTTATATACCAACACTGATTTTTGGTGTCGGAGCTATTGATGCGGCTATGAACAGTCTGGAAGCTGGCGCGGTTATCGCTAATGCGCGACCTCACCTTTTGTTGCTTGGCGCGATCTTACTTGTTTCGTTATTAATAACGCCACTAGCCGGAGCCGCCGCCTTGCGGCAGTCGGTAGAATAGAACACGTCGAATAGAACGTTCAAAATATGAGGAGTTGAGTACGGCCAAATTGAAGGATATCGCTGAATCGGTTGATATCCCAAAATTGATTGATATCAAGGCAAGGTATATATCTTTGCCCTAGTGTCTGCTCACCGTTAAATGAACCTGTGCCTGATGCACAAGAATATAATTGAAGGGATAAGGACAATGTCGGTCTTTCACCGATTTGCCAATCCAAACAGATTTTTGAAGCTGACCAATCAGGTGCTTCCATGGGTTTCCGGCCTGACAGTAATTTCACTGGCCGTCGGCCTCTACATGTCTTTTTTCACATCCCCCCCTGATTACCAACAGGGCGAAAGCGTACGGATTATGTACATTCATGTGCCATCAGCATGGATGGCTATGTTCGTGTACACATCAATCGCTATTGCGTCTGTTTGCTCTTTGATCTGGCGTCACCCCCTTGCCGATCTTGCCGCCAAAGCCTCTGCACCTATCGGGGCCGGCTTTACCTTTTTGGCCCTTGCAACGGGATCTCTATGGGGCAAACCAATGTGGGGAGCTTGGTGGGTTTGGGATGCACGCCTGACATCTGTGCTGATCCTCTTCTTCCTTTACCTCGGCCACATGGCCCTGATGCACGCCTTCGAAGAACAGGAACGCGGAAATAAAGCTGCCGCCGTTCTTGCCATTGTCGGCTTTGTGAATATACCGATTATCAAGTTTTCCGTGGACTGGTGGAATACGCTTCATCAGCCAGCTTCAGTCATGCGCGCTGACGGTCCGTCGATTGATCCCTCAATGCTCTGGCCGCTCATGATTATGGGGGTGGCCTTCAAACTTTTCTATATCGTTGTTTTATTAATACGAATCAAAAGCGAGCTTATAGAAGCCAAGTTGCGCAAGTATCGCCGCGCGGTTGTCGATAAGGCACATTAAGATTGCAATGAAAAGCTTTGATAAATCAGTGAGAGATCAACAAATATTGATCATGATGTGAATCAAAGTCTTAGGGTTTTAGTGTGACATAATGCGCTAGTGTTTAAACGTTAGAATTATGTCTATCTACAAAATAAGAGAAGAAGCCGGAAAGTGGTATAATTAATTCCGGCACAACTCAGGTTACGCAGGACAGTATGGAACAAATAACGAATTTTCTCTCGATGGGGAACTATGGCGCTTACATCTGGACAGCCTATCTTTTAACGGCTGCCGTGATGTTGGGCTTACTTGTTACGACCTTGCAACGCCTGCGAAAAAACAAAGCTGAACTGGCTGAATTCCAAACTATTCAGAATTCAACCAAACAGTCTGGTCACAAGGAAGAGACAGCCCGCCCATGACGCGGAAAAGCCGTAGAATGTATGTACTCGTGGTCGCCATTGCTTTGCTGGCCTCTGCGACAGCGCTCGTATTAACTGCTCTGGATGATAATATCACCTATTTTTACAGCCCCTCGGACCTCAAAACCAAACAGGTAACTGTTGGTCGGGCACTCAGATTAGGTGGCCTTGTCGAAGATGGAACCTTTGAAAAGCTGGACGGCGGTCTCAAGGTTAAGTTTTCCATTACAGATGGCGCAGAAACTGTCGCTGTAAACTATGAAGGCATACTTCCTGACCTCTTTCGCGAAGGACAGGGCGTCATTACCGAAGGTAGCCTGAATGAAAAGGGTGAATTTATTGCCCACGAAGTTCTGGCAAAGCACGACGAGAATTACATGCCTGCCGAAGTTATTGAAGCTTTGAAGGCATCCGGAGAATGGCGCGGAGATGAGGAGCAAATAACAGAATGATTGCTGAACTTGGACAGTTTGCCATTATCATGGCTCTGCTTGCCGCTATTGCTCAATCAATCCTGCCGTTAATCGGCGCGGAACGACTCGATAGCCGCTTAATGGCTTTTGGTGGTCAGGCATCATTGGTTCAATTGCTTTTTGTTATTCTTGCTTTTGGGTGCCTAACTCAGGCTTACATTGTTTCTGACTTTACGCTCGTCAATGTTGCCGAGAACTCTCACTCAACAAAACCATTGCTTTATAAAATCAGTGGTGTTTGGGGCAACCACGAAGGGTCCATGTTATTATGGATTCTTATTCTTGCGATTTTCGGCGCTGCAGTAGCTGCTTTCGGACGTAACTTGCCTGTGACGCTCAAAGCCCGGGTTCTCGCTGTCCAAGCCATGATTGGCGTAGGTTTTCTGACTTTCCTGATTTTTACATCCAACCCCTTCACCCGTCTTCTCATGCCGCCAGAAAACGGCCGCGATTTGAATCCTCTTTTACAAGATCCCGGGTTGGCATTTCATCCACCGATGCTCTACGTCGGATATGTCGGCTTTTCCGTAGCCTTTTCCTTTGCGATCGCCGCGCTTATCGAAGGCAAGGTTGATGCCGCATGGGCACGATGGGTTCGCCCTTGGACATTAACTGCGTGGACCTTCCTGACCGGAGGTCTCGCACTGGGTAGTTGGTGGGCTTATTATGAGCTTGGCTGGGGTGGTTGGTGGTTTTGGGATCCCGTTGAGAATGTTGCCTTCATGCCATGGCTTATGGGTACTGCCTTGCTGCACTCCGCCATCGTTGTGGAAAAAAGGAACTCCCTCAAAGTCTGGACCATTCTTCTTGCAATCCTGACCTTCTCTCTCTCTCTTATTGGCACCTTCATTGTGCGTTCAGGATTGCTGACCTCTGTTCACTCCTTTGCCGTAAACCCGGAACGCGGTGTTTTTATTCTCTTCCTTCTGGCCATTGCCATTGGCGGGTCATTGACTCTTTTTGCCTTCCGCGCTCCCTCGCTCAAAGCCGGTGGTATTTTCTCACCGATCAGTCGCGAAGGCGGATTATTGTTAAATAACCTATTACTCAGCACCGCCTGTGCCACTGTTTTTCTTGGCACACTCTATCCTCTTTTTATGGAAGCCTTGGGTGGCGGCCGCGTTTCAATAGGACCGCCTTTTTATAACAATACCTTTGTGCCTGTTATGGTGCCGCTTCTCCTCTGTGTTTGTGCTGGTCCATTGCTCCCCTGGAAGCGAGCCGATCTGGTCGGTGTTCTAGGGCGTTTAAAATATGCAGGACTTGCGACAATTTTAGCCATTTTACTCGCTTGGTATGTCACAGAAGGCGGACCTCTTCTGGCTATTCTGGGACTTGGCATGGCCGCTTGGATGCTGTTGGGCACCCTTAGCGAATGGGCAGACAAGATAAAGCTTTTCCGGGCACCTCTGTCCACAAGCTGGCAACGCATGGTGAAACTACCCGGCTCTGCCTGGGGCATGACACTTGCTCATGGGGGGCTTGCGATTGCGGTCGCGGGTATGATTTCAACAACAGCGTGGAAGGTCGAAGACGTTGCTGTCCTAAAGCCTGGCGAGACCATCTCGGTTGCCGGGACAGATTACCGTTTAGATGGTGTCCGTGAGTTGGTTGGCCCAAACTATCAGGCTGTAGAAGGTACTTTCACCGTAAGTCAAAACGGTGAATTCATGGCCATTTTAAAACCGGAAAAACGCCTCTATAACGTTCAAAAAATGCCGACAACAGAAGCTGCGATCTATTCCACCTTTGTAGGTGATTACTACGCTGTTATCGGGGATCAGGTTGAAGACGGTGGCTGGACTGTGCGTATTTACCGCGAACCGATGATCACCTGGATATGGTTCGGATGTACCTTGATGGTTCTAGCCGGGTTCCTTTCTCTTGCTGATCGACGCCTCAGGGTTGGGGCACCAGCCGGAAAGAGAAAACAGGGCAAGCGTAAACAAAAATCTCAACAGAATGCCGCAGCATGAATAAGAAAATACTCTTCACGCTTCCGCTCCTGATCACGCTGGTTCTGTTCGGCTATTTCTTCTGGGCCCTGACCAAACCGGGAAGAGACCCCAAGATCTTGCCTTCGGTATTGATCGACAAGCCGGCACCAGAGTTTAATCTGACGGCCTTGGAAAATCTCGGTGTACCCGGCTTCTCCAGAGCTGATTTGACCTCCAATGGCAAAGTTTCTGTTGTGAACATTTTTGCCTCATGGTGTGTTCCCTGTCTTGCTGAACACCCGGACATGGTCAAACTTGGCAAACGCGATGATATTAACCTCTATGGTATTAATTATCGCGACAAACCCGAAGATGCTCTCAATTGGTTAAATCGCAACGGGAACCCCTATCACCGGGTCGGCCGAGATCCTAAAAGCAGAACAGGGATCGACTGGGGCGTATATGGTGTCCCGGAAACCTTTATTGTCGATGCCACAGGCACCATACGCTATAAACATGTTGGCCCTTTGAACCCGGGTGATCTGGACAACAAGATTTTACCGATTATCGACAACCTTCAGGCACAAAAATAGTCTGGTACAGACTTTATCAGGGAAATTATTTACCAATGCGTGGCTTATTCCTTTTTGCAGCCGTTCTTTTGATATTCACCGCCAACAGTAATTCTGTGAAGGCTTTCGAGCCTGACGAAATCCTTGATGATCCAGCTCTGGAAGCACGTGCGCGCGAGATCTCAAAAGAGGTCAGATGTTTGGTTTGTCAAAATGAGCCGATCGATTCCTCAAATGCCGATCTGGCAAAAGAATTACGGATTGTTGTAAGAGAAAGGCTTGTTGCCGGTGATAGTGATGACGACGTAAAAAGCTATCTCTCTGCCCGATATGGTGATTTCGTTTTATTTCGCCCGCCCTTTAACACAGCCACCTTCTTGCTCTGGTTCGGCCCCCTCCTCGTTTTCAGCGTTGGCGGTGTCGGTCTGATCTTTTTTTACCGGGGAAACAAAAACCTGAAAGTTGTCAAGCCACTTAGCCTAGAAGAAGAAGCGCGATTCAATCAGCTTTTGGATGAAGACAAGAAGACAAAAAGCTCAGATTCAGGAGAAACCTCATGATCTTTTGGGCACTCATTGGAACACTGACAGCACTTTCTCTTCTCGTTCTCATCAAGCCATTGGCAAAAAAGGCAGAGACAGCACCTGCTGATACAGCTGAATCTGATCTTGCAGTCTACAAAGACCAGCTGAAAGAAATCGACAAGGATCTCAAAGCGGGAAACATTGCCGAAGCTCAGGCGGAAATCGCCCGCATCGAAATTCAACGACGCATCCTGAATGCAGGCCAAGAACAATCAGCCTCAACCAAAGGGCAACCCTTATCGCCAAATGCGATGAAAGGTTTATTGGGAAGCTTGATTGTTGCATTTCCAATCGCCGGACTAGCACTCTACATGTATCTCGGGCAACCCGGTATTCCGGGCATGCCCCTTGCCGAACGTGATATTACCGCAGAACGCATGGCAATTGCTCAACAGCAAGACAATCAACGCAATACCGAAATGATGGCGCTTGCACAAAAGTTACAAACCCGGTTGGAAAACGAACCGCAAAACCTGGAAGGTTGGATGCTACTGGGCAGTACCTACGCAGAGATCGGACAATTCCCTCTTGCGGAAAAGGCTTTTCGACAAGCAATGGAAAACAATCCCCCCAATCCGATGATTTTCAGCGCCGTTGCCGAAATGATGGTTGCACAGGCAGAGGGTCAAGTTTCAACGGATGCACTTGAACTCTTTAGAAAGACACTTGAACTCAATCCGCGTGATCCTCGCGGGCTGTTCTATAGTGGCCTGGCTTTAACCCAAGCTGGTGCAAATGAAGATGCACTCAAGCTCTGGCTAACGTTGCGGACCTATACCTCAGCAGCAGATCCCTGGTTACAAGTTCTGGACGCACAAATTGTCGGGCTTGCCAATCAGGAAAAGATGAATCCGGAGAAACTCCTCGCCTCCTATCCCGCTCAGGAGCCAACAGAAACTGCAGAACAACAGGCAGAAGTTCAACCGGGCCCCTCTTCTGAAGACATGGCCGCCGCTGCAGAATTAAGTGCAGAAGAAAGAACCGAGATGATCAATGGTATGGTCGAAAGATTAGCTGATCGCTTGTCCGAAACGCCCGATGATCTGCAAGGCTGGATACAACTGGCACGATCCTATCATACACTCGACAGATCATCAGACGCGCTTGAAGCCATCAAGAATGCTGAAATGGCCGCAGAAAAACAACCGGACGCAGAAGAGGCGCGAGAGAAAATTCAAAAGCTAAAGCAAGAACTTGGGCTTTAAAAATTTGCCACAAACACATCTACAGAAATTGTATGTATTTTTTTTGCTTTTCATAATGAAAAAACCACACTAATTTCATTAGGAAGTAAAATAATAAGACAATTCAACAATGGGGACATAACCTATGGCGTCAAACGCCGCGGCTATGGTGGACAAAACACCTGCACTTGTTTGTGAAGACATTCATAAATCATTCGGCAATATCGAAGTTTTAAAAGGTGTTTCCTTAACTGCTAACGAAGGTGATGTCATCTCGATGCTGGGCTCCAGTGGGTCCGGCAAGAGTACTTTTCTCCGCTGCATCAACCTTTTGGAAACTCCGAATTCCGGCAATGTGATCGTCGGTGGTGAACTCATCAACATGAAAACCACCAAGTCTGGTGAGCCTGTGCCGACTGATAACAAACAGATTGAACGCATTCGCTCTAAACTGTCGATGGTATTCCAAGGGTTCAACCTCTGGTCTCACATGACCACGCTGGAAAACATTATAGAAGCCCCAATCCACGTACTCGGTCTAAGTAAAGCGGAAGCGACCGAACGTGCGAATGAAATGATGGAAAAAGTCGGCATCTACGAACGCAAGGATTACTATCCTGCGCACATGTCCGGCGGTCAGCAACAGCGCGTTGCGATTGCGCGGGCTCTGGCTATGGACCCATCTGTCATGTTATTTGATGAACCCACATCAGCTTTGGATCCAGAGCTGGTTGGTGAAGTCTTGAAAGTTATCCGTGACCTTGCTGAAGAAGGTCGCACAATGATTGTCGTAACGCACGAAATGGGATTTGCCCGGGAAGTGTCAAACCAAACACTTTTCCTTCACAAGGGCCATATTCTGGAACAGGGAAATCCGCAAGAGATTTTCACCAATCCACAATCAGAGCGTTTCAAACAGTTTATCGCTGGAAATCTAAAATAATAAAATAAACAACAAGTATAACAATTAAATTTAGGGAGCCATTAAATGAAAAAGTTTCTTGTAACTGCTGTAGCCGCAGCAATGACATTCACAGCTGGCGCTGTCGCAGCCAAAGATCTGCGTATCGGTGTTGAGGGTGCTTACCCTCCATTCAGCAGCATTGACACCAATGGTAACGTTGTTGGTTTCGATATTGATATCGCCAATGCACTTTGTGAAGAAATGAAAGTAAAGTGCACCATGGTTGTTCAGGACTGGGATGGTATCATTCCTGCGCTTAACGCTAAAAAATACGATGCAATCATCGCATCCATGTCCATTACCGAAGAGCGTAAAAAGAAAGTTGATTTCTCTGAGAAATATTACAACTCTCCAGCGCGCTTCCTTCGCAAAAAAGGTTCTGGCATCGAAATTACTGCTGAAGGCATGAAAGGCAAATCTGTCGGCGTACAGCGTGGAACAATCCATGATACTTTCATCACAGCCGAATTCCCCGACACCGAAATCAAACGTTATGGTACTCAGGACGAAGCATATCTTGATATCGCAGCTGGTCGCGTTGATCTGTTGATTGCTGATTCCATTGCAATGGATGATGGCTTTGTAAAAACAGACGCCGGTAAAGACTTCGAGCTTTTCGGCCCATCTTACAGCGATCCTAAATATTTCGGCGACGGTGCTGGTGTTGCCGTTCGGAAGTCTGATACCGAGCTTCGTGATCGTTTATCCGCAGCAATCAAAGCAATCCGTGCGAACGGCGTTTACAAAGCGATCAACGACAAGTATTTCGACTTTGATATCTACTAAGAGCAATGATGGAATGACCATCTTGTTTCCTGGTTAAATAGTAAAATAGCACCCTCAGAGCCCAGATCATCATGACCGGGGTCTGGGGTGCTTTTTTAGAAGCCTTACTTGAAAAGGCTTAAAATCGGAAGATTTAAAATGATTAACCTTGATGGCTACGGATATAGTATCCTTGTTAGTGGCGGCATTATTACCGTCTCCATCTCTATGGCATCTTTGCTGGTCGCTTGTGTTTTGGGGATCTTTGCAGCCCTTGCGCGGCTTTCAAATAACAAGATTGCCAGCTCAATCGCCTTTAGCTACACCACAATCATTCGCGGCGTTCCCGACCTTGTCTTGATGCTGCTCATTTTTTTCGGTGGCCAAGTTTTTGTCAACAATCTGCCAGAAAACCTATTGAACTTCACAGCATGGTTTGGTGAAGTAATCGGGGCAGGAGATTCCCTGAAAGTTGCGGCAGAACCCTACCTCGATTGGGGGTATATTGACATTAATCCCTTTATTGCAGGCGTTCTGACCATCGGTTTTATCTTTGGTGCCTACATGGGGGAAACGTTCCGCGGGGCAATCATGGCTGTAGATCGAGGTATGCTGGAAGCTGGCACAGCCTATGGCATGACAAAGTTTCAAATCAATCGACGTATTCTCTTTCCACAGATGGTTCGCCACGCTCTGCCGGGTATTGGTAATAACTGGCTGGTTCTCATGAAGGCCACCGCTATCACATCTATTATCGGTCTGGAAGATATGGTCCGTAAAGCAGGCCTTGCAGCAGGCGCAACACGGCAACCCTTCAAGTTTTATCTTACTGCCGCGATCGCGTTTCTTGTTTTAACAACATTATCGATTTGGGTTCTAAAGATAATTGAAAAACGCTATTCAGCCGGTGTAAGGAGTGCTCTCTGATGGATTTTCAAATTATACTAGACGAACTACCTCTATATTTCGAAGGTTTGCTCCTCACCATCAAGCTTGTACCGCTTTCACTTTTGATCGGTTTTCTTGTCGCCATTCCACTGGCCGTCATGCGGCTATCGAAAAATCCGCTGATAAACTATCCCGTTTTTGCCTTTACCTATGCATTCCGGGGAACGCCGCTTATCGTGCAGCTTTTTATTCTTTATTATGGCGTAGGCCAGTTTGAAGGCTACAGCGACTTAACCAAAGAGTTTGATTTTCTAAAGGGAGCTTACTTCTTTGCCTTGCTTGGCTTTACCTTAAACACAGCGGCCTATACGACAGAAATTTTCCGCGGGGCAATGGCACAGACATCCTTTGGGGAAGTCGAAGCAGCAAAAGCCTGTGGCATGTCTCAGTTCTTGATATTCAGGCGTATAATCATCCCAAGTGCCTTAAGACGCGCCCTTCCAGCCTATTCCAACGAAGTTATCTTTATGCTTCACGGCAGTGCATTGGCCAGCACCATAACGCTTGTTGACCTGACGGGTGCAGCACGTATCGTACAATCCCGATACTATGCACCCTATGAGGCTTTCATTACCGCAGGTGTCTTCTATTTTGTCCTGACCTTCTTGTTTATCTGGATCTTCCGTCTGGTTGAAAACCATTACAACAAGCACCTAAAACGTCGAGAAGAAACCATTCAGGTCGTGACTTAATATAAGCCAATAAAGAGCACGACATAGCGAAGAATAGTTTCTCTGAGCACAGCAATATCATCTACTGATTCATGAGAATTGATCACTGGATCAAATAAATCAGTAAAATATCTTAACAAGATGGCAAAACTGCTCTAGATAACGGGAACAAATCATACGTAAATAACGAAGCTTTACGTGGTGGATATACTGTATCGCTACGATTTATAGCGCCTAGGACGAGGTTTTTATGGAACAACTTTTTTCACTCGCGCAGCAAAACTTACTATCCCCCATTATTCTTTTCTTTGCATTGGGTTTTTCAGTTGCGATTGCCAAATCTGATTTGAACTTCCCGGAAGCTATTGCCAAAGGCATGTCGCTTTATTTACTTTTTGCAATTGGCTTCAAGGGCGGCGCGAGTCTTTCAGGATACGGCATTGATTTACAGCTAATATTATCCCTGTTGTCTGGTATTATCTTATCCGCCACCTTGCCATTCCTTGCTTTTGTTTTGTTACGAATACTGACAAAAATGTCAGCCATAGATGCTGCGGCTGTTGCCGCACACTATGGCTCAATATCTATTGTAACCTTTGTCGCAGCATCATCTATCCTGGAAATACAAGGCATTTCCTACGATGGCTATATGGTCGCTGTCGCGGCAACGATGGAAGCACCTGCGATCATATCTGCACTTTGGTTGATTTCTCGAAAGAACAAAGCTTCAAAAGGGCTAGACGGTGAATTGATGCGCGAAATCCTGTTAAACGGATCAATTGTTTTGTTGATTGGCTCGTTCTTTATAGGATTGATCACTGGAAAAGATGGACTTTCAGAAATATCCCCCTTTATTAGCGCCCCCTTTAAAGGCGTCTTATGCCTGTTCCTTCTGGATATGGGGCTTGTTGCAGGGCGCGGGTTGATGAATGCTAAAGGCGCTGTTTCCGGGCGCTCTGTTCTGTTCGGAGTTCTGATGCCCTTGGCAGGCGCAACAATTGGCTTAATCTTTGCCCTTGTAATCGGGTTACCACTTGGCAGTACTGTTCTATTGATGGTGCTCTCTGCATCGGCTTCCTATATCGCGGTTCCTGCTGCAATGCGCGTAGCAGTACCTGAAGCGAACCCGGCGATTTATTTAACACTGTCTTTAGGGGTCACATTCCCCTTTAATCTAACGGTGGGTATTCCACTTTATGTTACTATAGCAACTGCTGTGATCGGAGCGTGAAATGGAAATGCATGAAGCCAAAAGAGTCGAGATAATTATCGAAAAGATCATGGAAAATCGTCTCACCGATTTACTGATCGAGGCCGGTGTAAAAGGATTTAGTGTTCTACCTGTTTCAGGGGGGTCGGGAAGTTCTGGACACTGGAGCAGAGAGGGCCAAATTAGTCGCGCACAAGGTATGTCAGCGGTTGTGTGTTTGGTTAAGCCTGAGCGTTTGGAGAAAACGCTGGATGCAATTTTCCCAATGCTTGATCGTCATATTGGTGTGGTCAGTGTGACAGATACAAAAGTAATGCGGGCTGAGTTATTTTAATAAGCCGAAAGAAATAAACTCTACACAAAGGCTATTTCATAATCCGGTGTGTATTATATATCCCGTGTGTATTATCCGGCGCGCATTCTCGGTTGGTTAGCATCTAAGTTGCCCATTAGTGAAGCCATCATCAATAATTGGTGATTAATGTATAAGTAATATCGCCAATTAAGATATTCTTTACGTTGTCCTATGTTAAAATCAGGGACTGCTTTTTCTCAAATGCGAATTATCTGCAGGGGATTAAGGGTAAATTTATATAGTTGGCAGAAAATAGGTTAACGACACTGTATGATGCTAGCTAATCAGGAAACTGCAATTGATAAAGGTGAGAGCTACGTGGATCTTGAAAGTATTAGGGCACAATTACCTGGCTCAAACATTGATGAGACCAGCTTTCTAGCAACGGATTATTTAAATCATCTCAACGAAGCTGTGATGATGCTGGAAATGGTGCCTGACATGCCGGATCTTTTTGAAGAAGTTCAAGCTTGGGAACCCAAAAGCTATCAACAACATTTCCTCGACAGTAGTTTTCAGGCCAAGGAACTTGCCGTTGCGGCCTATGAAGCGGCCCCTCAAGAGTTCAGGGTTCCTTTTGATAAAGCCGTTGAACTTGCGGACAAAGGGATAAAAGACAGCAAAGACGCCATAGAACAGGCCCTCGCCGCAGGTGATCACGTTTCCATTGCCGCACTGGTGCCGGATGCATCCACACATATCCGACATATGATTGATATTGCCAGCGCTGTTATTCATGGCAATCACAATGTATTGCCTGCCGATAAAATCATGGAAATTGAAATGGACTGGCAAGCGACACTTTCCGGTAACATGATGGCCGGCGGGATGACTGAGGAAGAGAAAATCGATCTGGAAGCCATGGGGCAAGACGATATCGATGCATTGTTCGATTAAATCATTCAGACCTTTTTTCAAAGCAAGCTTTTGAAGCTAAAATACATCCGCTTTCACTCTTGACGACTTAGGCCTCCCTGAGCAAACTCCCCTCGCGCACCAACGAGGAGATATCATGGAAAACCTATCAACGTTCTGGGAAATAACACTGGAAGTCTGGAATCAGGGTGTTTTTGGACTCAGTATTGGCCATATAATAACATCCATAGCGATTTTCTTTGCTTTCCTTGTTATACGGGGATTGTTTTCAAGGCTGGTGGTTAATCGTCTTAAGGTCCTAACACGCAAAACCAAGAACTCGGTAGATGATCACGCTCTCGAGGCCCTGGAAGGCCCAATACGAATGATCCCTATTGCCCTTGGTGTCTTCTTCTCTCTCGATTATTTGAATCTTGGCGGGGAAGCCGCTGTATTAGGCAATAATCTTGTGCGTTCCCTGATTGCCTACACACTTTTTTATGCCGTCTTTAAACTGATCGATCCGCTAGATTTTCTCCTTCACCGTTTCACGACTGTTCTCACCAGTATTATGGTGGACTGGATCATCAAAGCCCTCAAGATCTGTGTCGTTCTGCTTGGAGCCGCCAGTATTCTGGAACTCTGGGGCATTAATGTCGGCGCAATCATTGCCGGTCTTGGCCTTTTTGGTGTTGCCGTTGCTCTGGGTGCCCAAGATCTGTTCAAAAACCTGATTGCCGGTATTCTCATCATTGCAGAGAAACGTTTTAGCCGTGGCGATTGGGTGCGGATCGAAGGAATTGTTGAAGGAACTGTTGAAGACATCGGGTTCCGTTCCACCCGTATTAGACGCTTTGATAAAGCGCCTGTTTATGTGCCAAATGCCAAACTCGCCGATAATGCCGTTATCAACTTCTCCAAAATGACCAATCGGCGTATTTACTGGAAAATCGGCGTTGAATACGACACAACAAGCGAACAGCTGCGCAAAATCGTTCAAGAAATCAAAGATCATCTTTACGGCACAGAAGCTTTTGAAACGAATGATGCCCGTGCAACAACCCTGGTCAATGTTGATTCCTTCAACAGCTCGTCAATAGACATCATGATCTATTGCTTCACCAAGACAACAAACTGGGGCGATTGGATGAATATCAAAGAAGACTTCGCCCTCAAGTTAAAAGAAATCGTCGAAGGTAATGACTGCGCATTTGCCTTTCCAACGTCAACTTTACATGTGGCAAGCCTGCCGGAATCTCCCGCTCAGATCAAAAATCTTCCTGGTCTTGAGCCCGAGACACCGCTTAATAAGGGCTAATAAAAAGGGGCTCTTATGAGCCCCTTCATTTTCGTTATCCGTTTTGACAGAACGAACCTTCGTCACCCTTCATTCCAGGGCATAATTGGTACAGACGTAATCGAATTTTTCGGGCTACCTTCGATAACTCTGTCGCTATAAACCAGATAAATCAAAACGTTACGCTTTTCATCAAAGAAGCGAACAACTTGCATGGTTTTAAACACAAGCGATGTGCGTTTGGTAAAAACCTCTTCGCCATCCTCGAGCTCTTCACGGAATTTGATAGGACCGATTTGGCGACAGGCTATTGATGCATCAGTCGTATCTTCGGCCAGCCCCACAGCCCCGGATATGCCACCAGTTTTTGCACGGCTGAGATGACAGGCAACACCTTCTACCTTTGGATCATCAAAGGCTTCAATCACAATCTTATGGTTAGGACCTAACCATTTAAAAACCGTATCCACCTCTCCAATCTCTTCCGCTTGAACAGCCGAAGAGAAAACAAGTAAACCAGCGCCAAAACACAAAGATACCTTGTTGATCATATTACGTAATTTCAAATTCATTTTCAAAGCTCACTAAGTTCTGGGTGCGTGTTTTTCATAACAAAAGCAATCAACTGTATGATCATTGGCCATGCCGCATGCCTGCATAAAGGCATAGCAAATTGTCGGCCCCACAAACCGGAAGCCATTTTTTTTCAAAAGCTTGGATAATTTTTCAGATTCCGCTGTCGAAGCCGGCACCTGGGATAAATCAGTCCATGCATTCACAAGCGTCTTGTGTTCAACAACAGACCAGACAAGATCTCGAAAAGAACCTTCGCCTGCCTTCATAATTTCCAACCAAGCCTGGGCGTTACTAACAACTGAATTAATTTTCAGACGATTTCGTACTAACCCCGTATCCTGCATCAGGCGTTCGACATCATCGCTCGTAAATTCTGCAATCTTATGCGGATCAAATCCAGCAAAAGCCTGTCGGTAATTTTCACGTTTCCTCAATACAGTTATCCAGGATAATCCAGCCTGCGCACCTTCTAAAATAAGCATCTCAAAGAGTTCCTGATCATCTGTAACCGGAACACCCCACTCATTATCATGATACTCAATATACAAGGCTTCATCACTGACCCAGCCACAACGATTTTTTTCCTGATTGCTACTCAAGATCTTCCCCCAACTCAGTTTCAAACTCTTACGCTCTCTCATCAAAAAGCGTAAAACAACTGCGAAAATGTTTACAAATTACAGACAACCGGATACTCAATCCCTGTCTGGGGATACAATAATGACTATATAGGATGCCAAATGAGCGAAATCAATTCACTGATAAAAGGCTATCACGCTTATCACACAATAGATTACCGCAGAGATGAAGCACTATTACAGTCGCTCGCAGAAAAAGGACAATCACCAAAAGCAATGGTCATCAGTTGCTGCGATTCCCGTGTTGAACCATCTTCAATACTAGGGACCTTACCTGGCGATCTTTTTATGGTCCGCAATGTCGCAAACCTTGTGCCTCCTTGTGCCGCAGATGATCGTCACCACGGAACATCTGCTGCGCTGGAATATGCAATCACTCAACTCCACATCCCAAATATTATTATTATGGGGCACGCAATGTGCGGTGGTATCAAAGCTCTTGTTGACGGCATCCTGGACGACTCCAATGACAGCTCATTTATTGCCAACTGGATAAAAATTGCAAAAGACGCAAAAGAAAAAGCCAGTTGCTGTGACAAGGACGGCGAAGAGTTACAACGTGCTGTTGAGCAAGCATCTATCCTTAACTCATTGGAAAACCTGATGACTTTCCCCTTCATTCAAGAACGGGTAGCTGACGGAAGGGTCCAGTTACATGGCTGGTATTTTGATTTTTCTACAGGCGAGTTGTTTAGCTACGACAAAGAAAAAGACGCCTTTATCAATCTATAGAAGCTAACTGATTCAAATCATTAACGTTTAATCAAATGAATCGAGTCACACTATCCTTGATAAGGTAAATTATTGGGGGTGGTGCGCGTGTGCGCATTGCAAGGGACATGGCATTGGTTGAATTAGACGAGAGAACACAAAACGCAAGTATAGAAAAAAATACAGATAAAAGACCCGGTTCTTCAGAAGATCCTTTTATCAAGCATTACTTTAGCCGTATTGATCCCGATATTGCCGCAAGCTTCACCGACGATCAAAAGCACGCCATCAAACAGATGTTTGGGGCACGTGGTTATGCGAAACACCCCGTCGAAGTTCGAAGGTCAATTCCCTTTGGTAGACATCGTTTCTATCTGATCTTTTTACTTGGCCGCGAAAGACGCGCCTACGAGCGTTTAAAATCCGAAGGACAGGCTTCTGGGTATGTTGCCTATGCTCTGGCGAGTGCTTTCTGGTTGGCCCCCGCAATCATGATTGCCGCACTCGTACATTTTTTCGCGTAGAAACAATCACACTCAGACTATTTAAATCTGAATAATTTCATCACAAGAAGCCAATTTCTTTGGTCTGTTCTCGTTATCTGAACATATCAAAAGGAAAGTAGTACTCTATTCGCTGCCTTTATCTATCCGTGCAATGGTATTCGTTGTTGAAAATCCGTCTTTTAAATCGGCAAGGATAACTTGGCCGCCATTCTGAATAACAACATCACCACCCACAACCTGATCAAGCGTATAATCGGCCCCTTTGACCAATACATCGGGTAGAATAGCTTTAATCAATTTCAGCGGTGTATCTTCGTCAAACAAGACCACTTGATCGACGATTTCCAGCGCCGCCAAAACCGTTGCTCGTGCATTCTCGTCCTGGATTGGCCTATTTTCACCTTTGTAGCGCTTTACAGAAGCATCTGTGTTCAAGCCGACAATCAAACGATCACACGCTGATCTGGACTGTTGCAAAGATGCAATATGTCCAGGATGAAGGAGGTCAAAGCTACCATTGGTAAACCCAATCTTATAGCCCGCCTTACGCCATTGATCGACCCGGTGCAGCACAGCACCCAGCTCAGCAACCTTTGCTTGGCTAGTGTGCCCATTTCGAGCAAGAAGCGCTTGTCTGATTTCACTGCCATAAGCAACTGCCGTACCCGTTTTCCCGACTACGATACCCGCCGCGATATTGGCAAGCCACGATGCTTCAAGAAGATTTAAACCAGCCGCAAGGGCCGCGCCCAGCACGGCAACGACCGTATCGCCTGCGCCTGAAACATCAAAAACTTCCCGCGCTTCGGCTCCCAAATGCTCGACAACGCCCTCCGACGTGACCAAAGTCATTCCCTCTTCACTGCGTGTAGCTAACACACCTTGGATACCGCAGCTTTCGATCAAATATCGGCACGCAGCAACAACAGCAGCATCTCCATCAACAGACATCCCCGTTGCTTCATGTAACTCTCTGCGATTAGGCGTAACTATGCTGACACCCTTGTAGATGCTGTAATCCCGGCCTTTAGGATCTGCGATTATTTGACACCCTGCCTCAAGGGCAGCAGCAATAATAGTGCTCAGGGTTTCTTGATTCAAAACCCCTTTATCATAATCTGATAAAATCACTACAGGGGCATCTGCGAGATTCTTTTGAACGCGCTTTATAATTTGAGAACAAGTATCCGGATCAAGAGCACGATCCATCTCTCGATCTGCCCGCAGGAGCTGTTGATTACTTGCAACAAAACGCTCTTTGATGGTTGTTTGTCGCGTTGCCTCGATAACAAGATTAAGAGGCTCCTGCCCAATTTCTTTTTGAACAAGGTCGCTAACTTCTTGGCCAACGGCATCATCACCGATGACAGCAACAAAGTTTGTTGAAGCACCAATTGCAGCCAGATTACGGAGGACGTTTCCAGATCCGCCCAACATAGAGACCTGACGGTTGATTTTCAGAACAGGGATTGGTCCTTCAGGTGAAATCCGTTCCACACTGCCATAGATAAAACGATCAAGCATCAGATCGCCCACGGTCCGTACTCGCGCCCCGGCCAAATCATCGACACGTGCAACCAAATCCAATAAATCAATAGAAGAGTGAGTTTCCGAAGTCATCCAAATACAAACCAATATTCATAAAGTTTCTTGCCTATCTTTTGCTATCAATTCAGACAACGGGCAAGTTTTTTAAAGGAAATCCGCTTGATAGAGCCATATTTTAATTGAAAAAGTCTCAAATATAAGTCATTTCGATAGGGTTAACGAACTTTGAAGACTCTCAAGGTTAATAATGTTACACACGATGGTGCAACCTGGATGTAATGTAGCCTACCCTTATGGATAACTCGACTTCAACAAAACAACCCGAAGGCCAATTCAGCCAAGAAAAGGTCTTTCTGGATTATGTGAAGCGGATCGGTAAACAAACCGATAACCGTCGTGCAGTACATATTCACTTATCGCGTTTACGCCCATACCACCAACGGGATCATCATTTACGTATTGCGCAGAATGCTTGCGAAGACCTTATTGCAAAATTTTCAGGAACAGTTTTCAGGCTACACAATAACGATCTGGTCGTCGTTACAACAGGGGCCACTGTCGCCCAAATTGATGAAACGATCCTGAGACTTCGATATCTCTTCAGTGATGATCCTATGCTTGCCGGGGATTATGACTTGCAGGCGGATCAGTTCTGTAGCTGGTTTGACCTGGAACACGAATACGCTGATCTCATCGCCCTTGCAGTCAAGATGAACGAAGATCTTGATACACAGATCCGCAGGGAAAAAGCCGAAGCAATTGCGGCAATGCACGGCAAGCCACCTGCAAAACCCAAAATACCGCTTATGCCTTCGCACTTGGACGCAGTATCCAAGGCAATTAATCAGGCTGATCTATCAAGCCTTATGAAACGTCAATCAATCTTTCTGGTTAACAAGGACCAAAAACCTGAGGCTTTATTCAAAGAACTTTTCTTTTCCATTGATCAGCTTCAACAAACGCTACTGCCAACCCATGACTTATTATCAAATCGTTGGCTCTTTCAGGATCTGACCCGTTATCTCGACAAGCGAATGCTGGTCATCCTTCGTCAAAATGACGATTCAACATTGAGCAGATCCTATAGCCTGAACCTGAACGTCGCCACGGCCCTGTCAGATGAATTTCTGAAACTGGATCACACCTTAGGGGAATCCGTTCGCCGCTCAATCGTGATAGAATTTCAACTTTTAGATGTTTTTGCTGATATCGGTAGCTTTACCTTTGCCCGCGATTTTCTAAGAGAGCGAGGCTATAAAATTTGCCTCGACGGTATTACCCACCTGTCTTTACCGATGATTGATCGCCGAACCATGGGCTTTGACTTGATCAAGCTACAGTGGAATCAGGATTTAACCAAGTTTTTGACCACACCTCGCGGCGATGAAATCAGAAATACTGTTAAAAAAGTTGACCCCAACAGAATGATCCTTTGCCATTGCGGGGCCGAAGAGGCTATCGCAACATCGCATGAGCTTGGAATCAAACTCATGCAAGGCTTTTTTATTGATAAATTTGTCAAGAACTGGGCTGCATCCCAAAAAGAAAAATCTAAGAACCTTGCAGATGCAATGGGACGTCATAGAGCCGAAGCCGATCACGAAGGATAGATTAGTCTTTCACGGATTAATCTATCCATAAAGCCTCCCTAACCTATAAAAACACAAAGGCATCTCATAAGTTTTCTAGCCTTAAGCGTGCGGGGCGTACTTTGCCAGAATACGTTGCAGTGTCCGTCGATGCATTCTCAAACGCCGTGCCGTTTCAGAAACATTGCGATCACACTGTTCATATACACGCTGAATATGCTCCCAACGTACACGATCTGCAGTCATGGGAAGCTCTGGCGGCGGAGGCATATCGCCATCAGCACCGGATTGTAACAAGGTCGCAGCGACTTGATCCGGATCAGCAGGTTTCGGTAAATAATCCAAAGCACCAACTTTGACCGCAGCTACAGCTGTCGCAATGTTTCCATAACCTGTGAGAACAACAACCCGCGCATTTTTGGATGTTTCGTGGATAGCTTTAACGACATCAAGGCCAGATCCATCCTGAAGCCTTAAATCAACAACAGCATATTCTTGGGCTTCTGAATGCGCCAAGCGGATACCATCTGCAACAGAATTGGCAATAACAGACCCAAACCCGCGCCGATCCATCGCCCGAGACAAGCGTTCCGCAAAACGCTCATCATCATCAACAATCAGCAGCTTCTTTTTTTCCGCGTCTTGCGATTCTGACATCACTAGTTACCCCTAGACAATTCTATTCTTTGTTATTTCACTATATTCTATGCTTCCAGACACAGACGGTCAAAGATGCATTAAGCTCAGCTGTCTTGCAAAATATTCATAGGCCTAAAATTCGTTAAATTCGGACATGATGCCTTTTACACAGATTGCGCAGTAACTTCCAAACGGTGCCGGGGCCAAACAATTTCGACAACCGCGCCACCTGTTTCATGATTAAAGTACGTCACCTTACCCCCCGTGTGCGAAAGCAAGGTTGTCGCGATAAACACCCCCAACCCCATGTGGTCCCCATCCTCTTCTTTACGGCGGTCTTGATTTTTTTGAACCAGAGCTTTTTGAGTAGGCTCTCGATTAGATAACAAAGGATCTCCTAAACGCCCCAAAACTTGTTGATCAAAGCCAGGACCATCGTCATGTATCGTCAGGGTAATGGTTCTTTTATCCCAAATTAGTGATATATCGACTTTTTCTTTTGCAAACTGAATTGCATTTTGAGCAAAAAGTCCCAACGAATGTAAAATTTCAGGACTTCGTTCGACCATCGGATGTTCGATGCCAGATTCTTCCCCTGAATTTTCGCGTGATTTAGCTTCTATGATCGTTTGAATATCCAGTTTTTCATAGGGTGCAACGGCCGCTTCAACAAGACTTTGGATAGGCATAAAATTATAAGGATCTCCACCGTCTTCCTCTGGCCAAGCCGCAAGGTTTTGTAAGATTTCTCGGCACCTGAGAATCTCACTAATCAAAAGCTCTACATCCGGCACATAAATGTCATCTGGGGGCAATTCCTCTTTCATTTCCTTTGCGACAACAAGCATTGTCCCCAAAGGACTGCCCAGTTCATGAGCAGCAGCGGCAGCCAAGCCCCCTAATGCCGATAATTTTTGCTCTCTCGCCAAGGCCATTTGCGACGCCACAAGCGCCATGCCCATAGATCGCGCTTCTTCGGTTAGTGAAGAAACATAAACCGCCAAAAAAATAGCTGTAAAAACCAACGCAGCCCACAGACCATAGAGATAAAGCGAATGGAGGAAAAAACTGCCTTCAGGCCAGGGAAGCGGCAAATAAAAGAAAACATCCGCTGTCACCGCGACAATCGCCAAGATACTTAAGCAAATTGTACTCCGTCTGGTGAGAATAGAAGCTGACACAGTTACCGGACCAAGAATCAGGATTGAAAAGGGGTTTGTCAGTCCCCCTGTCAGAGACAGCAGCACCGATATTTGGATCAAATCAAACGCCAAGGCCATGGTTGCTTCTTTGTTACGCAACCAGGATGATGCCGGGCGCGTCGCAACCTGCGCCACGTTCAAGACACCGGATGTCAAAACCACCAAAAATGCAGCAACCAATGGAAGCTCTAACCCAAGGCCAAAATGAGCAATTAACAACGCTGCCGTTTGTCCACAAATTGCCATCCACCTGATGAAAACCAGTGTTCTTAAACGAACACGACCTTGGTCAGGATGTAATCCTACTTCAGGTTCCAATCGAAATGCACTACTCACTGGTTTGGTTCCATCTTCTAGACTCTCCCCCTATGCATGGTTTTGTACTCTCGGGGAGTAAATCTTTATAATTCATAAGATATTTGTGGTGTCATAACACAATAGATATCATCCTATAGCAAAACAGAACAAGATTACTTTCCCAATCATGTTATATTAAGCCTATGACCCAGCACGCTATTCACGTCGAAAATCTCAGCAAAAGCTATGATGATGTTCTTGCCGTCAAATCAATTTCCTTTGCGGTGAAACCTGGCGAAACCGTCGCGTTGTTGGGTGGAAACGGTGCAGGGAAAACTACAACGATATCCATGCTTCTTGGCATTCTATTACCCTCATCGGGAATGATTAAAGTCCTTAGCGAAGATATGGTCAAAGACCGCTTCAAGGTTATGCATCGTCTGAATTTTTCATCCCCCTATGTGGATTTGCCCAGACGACTGACCGTTCGGCAAAACCTTATGTTTTTCAGTAAACTCTATGGCATTATCAACGCCAAAGAACGTTTGATGCATCTGGCCAAAGAACTCGACCTTCTTGAATTATTAAACCGCCCAACGGGAAGCTTGTCCGCAGGCCAGAAAACGAGAGTTTCTGTGGCCAAAGCCCTGATCAACGAACCTGAAATTCTTTTACTGGATGAGCCAACTGCCTCTCTGGACCCGGATACCGCGGATTGGGTCAGAAGCTATATAAAAGAATATCAAAAACGGACCAGCGCTGCGATCTTGCTGGCGTCCCATAACATGACAGAAGTCGAACGCATTTGTGACAATGTGTTGATGATGAAATACGGCACAATTGTCGATCAGGGAACGCCAGCTGATCTGTTACATCGCTATAGCCGGACAAATCTGGAGGAAGTCTTTCTTGATATCGCGCGTGATCGAAAAAAATCAGCAAATCAAGCGGGTGATGATGCATCCTCAAAAGATATCCCCAGAAAACCGCCTCATGACGATCTCGAGTACGGGGATATTTAGATGTCAAACTCATCAAACCAAACATCTCAAACCACAACTACTATTCCCCGGATAAGGCATACCCCGTCCGCGCTGATCCGTATACAGTCTGTCATGATGCGCCATCTTTACCTGATGCGCGCTTCCTGGCCGCGTATTTTTGAGCTTATGTACTGGCCATCTATTCAGATTGTGCTCTGGGGGTTCATCACACAGTTCCTCTTAACAAACAGTAGCTACATCGCCCAAGCAGCAGGTGTTTTGGTGTCGGCGGTGCTTCTATGGGATATTCTCTTCCGCGCACAACTTGGCTTCAGCCTCTCTTTTCTGGAAGAGCTTTGGTCCCGGAACATTGGCAACCTGGCCGTCAGCCCTCTTCGCCCCTACGAGTTTTTAACTGCCCTGATGGTCATGAGTATGATCAGAACGCTCATCGGTATTCTCCCCGCCACTTTTCTTGCAATCCTTTTTTACGAGGTATCGCTCTACGATCTGGGATTACCACTGATACTTTTTTTCAGTAATCTGATGATGATGGGATGGACCATTGGCCTTTTGGTTTGTGCTCTTATTCTCAGGGTCGGGCTGGGTGCTGAATCCATGGCTTGGTTAACCATCTTTCTGATTGCACCGATTTCAGCGGTCTACTACCCCGTAGACATCTTGCCCGAATGGCTACAAGCCCTTGCATGGGGGTTACCGACAGCACCTGTCTTTGAAGGTATGCGCGCTATCCTTTTTGATCAAGGCTTTCAACTTGATCTTTTCATCCACTCCCTGCTCTTGAATGTACTCTACTTCTCTATCGCAATCGGTGTGTTTTTATGGGCTTATCACGTTGCCAGAAAACGGGGCCTCTTATTACAAATGGGGGAATAGCAACGCTACTCCCCCATAAAATCGTTCGTGTTTTTACATAGGCCAGAGTTAAGCCGGGACCAGAATTAAGCCGGGCCACTAACCCCGGCTTCGGCAAAGGTGGCCATGCCATTATGGCACACACAGGCTGCCTTCAGGATTTGCAGAGCAAGCACAGCCCCGGAACCTTCCCCCAGACGCATATTGAAATCCAGCAAGGGTTCTTTACCAATATTTGCCATCAAAGCCTGATGACCGGGTTCAACGGATTGATGCCCGACAACACAATGATCAAGAAGCCTGTCATCAATTGCATGCAAAACAGCCGCTGCTGCTGTACAGGTATAACCATCTAGAACAACCGGGGTACGGGCAAGGCGTGCCGCAATAACAGCCCCGACAATTGCCGCGAGTTCAAGACCACCAACACACCGTAAAATCTGAAAAGGATCATCTGTAAAAGTTGGTTTGTGCAGTTCAATTGCCTGATTGATTAGTTTGGTTTTCAAGGCAAGTGTTTCGTCGTCCACACCCGTACCACGTCCCACCCAGTCAGCGGCATCACCACCGTAAAGAGCCATGCAAATCGCCGCAGCTGATGTCGTATTGCCAATACCCATCTCACCAACAGCCAAAACATCAATGCCTTCTTCGACAGCCATCATTCCATAGGCAATCGCGCGCACGAAGTCTTCTTCTTCCATTGCCGGCTGCTCGCTAGAATCAGCCGTTGGCTCATCAAGCGCGAGCTCGTAAACACGAAGATCTGAATCGGCTAACCCACAAAGCTGGTTAACTGCCGCACCACCGTGGATAAAGTTCGCCACCATTTGCTTGGTAACTTCGGTCGGATAAGCGGAAACCCCTTTTGCTGCAATGCCATGATTTCCGGCAAAAACAGCGGTAAACGGACGTTCAACCTGTGGCTTCTTCTTTCCCTGCCATGCAGCAAGCCAGATTGCCAGTTCCTCTAGGCGTCCTAAAGCTCCCAGGGGCTTTGTAAGCTGGGACTGTCTTTCTTCAGCAGCTTTTGCTGCCTCTCGACTTGGTCCCGGTAACTCCTTGAGCAGAACATGAATTTCATCCAGCGTCGAAATAGATGCCGCGTCTGACATAGTTTATTATCTCCCTTGCCCCTGATTTAACACAGGATTGCGATGCCTTCTGGCTATCAAATACCTTTACAGAACCGCTTTGGGGCGGCATTTGTTTCTTTGTGCGTTGATAACCCGATTTAATCGGTTTTAAAGCTCTGGCCCAAGCCATAACATAGCAGCAAGCCATTGTCTTTACCTCAGAACCACTCACTTTGTCGCATATACACCGGATAAGGCAACATGACAGCTCAACAGAACGATAAACCACATCAATGGCTGAACATGATAAAGCAGTTTGAACAGGACATACGCATCGCCCTTGCTTTTATGACGCGGATACCTGTGCCTTATCCAATGGACAAAGAAGGAAACCCAACAAACCGCAGTCTAGCAGAAGCATCCTGGTCTTTCCCCCTTATCGGCATTCTGGTTGGTTTTATCAGCGCCACGGTACTGGTCTTGAGCTTCTACCTCTCGCTTCCGCTTTATGTTTGTGCCCTTCTCGCAATTGTTTCCAGCATCCTCATCACTGGCGCCTTGCACGAAGACGGTCTTGCTGATGTTGCTGATGGCTTTGGTGGCAGTCACGATCCGGAACGCAAGCTTGAGATTATGAAGGATAGTCGCGTTGGGAGCTATGGTGTTCTTGCCCTTGGTATCTCAGTTCTACTACGCACTCTGTTATTAGGTAGTTTGCTCTCTTTGGCACAGCTAAGCCCGATGGGTGCAGACAACTATCAATGGGCAATACTGACCCAGATTTTCGCCATTTACATTTCGGCACATATAATTGGCAGAGGTCTTGCCCCCTTGATGATGAGCCACCTTCCCCTAGCCAAGAAAAGCGGGATGGCTGCAACCGCCGCGAAACCCAAACTACGAAGCAGTTATGGAAGTCTGCTACTGACTTTACTCTTCCTGTTTATTTTTCTGCCTCCTCTATCTGTCTTGATTGTTCTTGTCTCCAATGTCCTAATGGTTCTGTTTTTATCATGGCTAACAATGCGACAGGTTGGCGGGTATACCGGTGATGTCCTTGGCACTGCGGTTCAACTGTGTGAAATCATGACCTATCTCGTCCTGTTAAGTTATATCGCCTAGGAGGCACAGGTGACACAAACCAGATGGTGGTGGATCAGGCATGCGCCTGTCACCGAAAACAACGGCACGATATATGGTAATCTGGATCTAAATTGTGACTGTCATGACAAAGAGAGTTTTCAAGCTCTCGCTGGGATCCTGCCCGATGATGCCATCTGGGTGACAACACCGCTCAAACGAACCCGTCAAACGGCCAATGCTATTCGTGCAGAAATCCAGGCTAATGACTTTCCCGCTTATGATGTCATTGACGACTTTCAGGAACAGTCATTTGGTGACTGGCATGGTATGACGCATCAGGAACTCGGCGAAATTCGGGGTGATGCATGGCATCGTTTTTGGCATGCGCCTGCATCCGAAGCCCCCCCGGGTGGAGAAAGTTTCGAAGATCTTATTTCCCGAACGGCAAAATCAATTGATGTTCTTAATCAAAAATATAGCGGAAAAGATATTATTGCAGTAACCCATGGCGGCACAATTCGAGCAGCAGTTGCCCATGCACTGGATCTCAAATCCGAAAAAGCGCTTGGCCTTTCCATTGGCAATCTGTCTTTGACAAGACTGGATTATTACTTAACCAAAGAAGGTGATACTTCGGATCATTCATCTTGGGGAATTGTTAGCATTAATGTCGAACCGCGTGCTTTCAAAACAAAAAAAGCTCCTGTGTAGGAGCTTTTTCATATTCAGTGATCTAAAACGTTTTATAGCACAAACGTTATCACAAAGAAGATTGAGGCAGACAGTAATGCTGCCGCAGGAACTGTGATCACCCAGGCTGCAATAATGGTCGTAAAGTGGGACCGACGAACCAGTTTACGGCGCCCAATCTCTTCACGATCAGAAACAACACCTTCGTGTTCGCTTTCGGGGTGACGCTCGTGTTGTCGCACATATTGACGACGACGCTTGCTTTTCTTGGTGTAATATTCCCTGAAAAAACCAACACCAAACACAGCACCCACAGCAATATGTGTTGAGCTAACCGGTAATCCCAAAGCCGATGCCATGATCACAGTAATAGCAGCTGAAAGCGCCACACAGTAAGCCCGCATTGGGTTCATCTTGGTAATCTGCTCTCCAACCATACGGATGAGTTTAGGGCCATAGAGGAAAAGACCAAGGCTGATACCAATTGCACCAATAATCATCACCCAGATCGGAATAGAAACCTTCGCGGCGATATCACCTGATTCTACTGCGTGTAAAACAGCAGCCAAAGGTCCAACAGCATTCGCCACATCATTCGCACCATGTGCAAAAGACAACAAAGCCGCAGAGAAAATCAGGGGTAAATGAAACAGCTCTCTCAAAGACTGGTTTCTATTTTCCATACCTTCGGACTGTTTACGAATAACCGGCTTTAACAACGCATACGATCCAACAAAGATAGCAACACCAATCATAGCAACAGTTGCATAGTCCGGTTTCCAGATCTTCTTCAGCCCCTTCATCATCAAATAACACGAGAAAGCGGTCGCCATGATCGCGAGCAACATCGGCACCCAACGACGCGCAGCTGCAATTTTGTCATCCCGATAAATGATATTGCTTTTGATAAAGGCAAGGAAAAGAGCTGCAATAACACCACCCAGGACAGGTGAGATCACCCAACTGGCCGCAATCTTACTCATGGTAAACCAGTTTACGGCACCAAAACCCACGGCAGCGATACCAGCGCCCATCACACCACCAACAACAGAGTGTGTCGTTGAAACTGGTGCCCCGATGTAGGTTGCAAGATTAACCCATAGGGCAGATGACAACAGTGCCGCCATCATTGCCCAGATAAAGGTCTGGCTATCAGGTACAAGTGACGGGTCAATAATCCCCTTGGAGATTGTCGAAACAACATCACCGCCCGCCAACAGTGCCCCGGCACTTTCAAAGACAGCCGCAATAATCAGCGCCCCGGTCATGGTCAAAGCCCGTGACCCAACAGCAGGACCAACATTGTTTGCCACATCATTGGCACCAATGTTCAGCGCCATATACCCACCAAGAGTTGCCGCAACAATGATATAAACCGCGTTTGGCTGCGCCCCGATCAGGATACTGGCAAAGCCACCAGCAACCGCCAGGAATAGAATAGCAAGGCCTGGTGCAAAAAGATGTTGCGATATAGAGCGCGTCGCCTCTTCCATCGTAACAATTTTGCTTAAGTCTTTATCCAGAGATGGTTTTGCTAACTTCATATCGTCTGATGACGATGAATTCGTATTTCCTGACGGATCAGAAGATGCCATTTTTCAAACTTTCATACACCAAGATTGGGTAATTTCAGATTTGTGATAGTTTCGTTGCAGATAAATGACAAATTATCGTTTCGTGACTCTAATGTGACAGTTTAATGACACATCATATTTGGTAATAAAAACATGTCTTTCTGAGGCACATGATCTGGTCATCAGTTAAATATAAGCTTTCTTTCCGCTGAAAATTCTCAGATCTTACTAACGATCGCCATCTCTTCAAAGAGCCAGTTTCTGAACTTTTCGACCATCCCGTCTCGATGTACGCCCTGTTGCAAACAATATCGCCCCAGTTCAATAGCCTCAAATCCCGGCAATCTGATCAGTGATTTGTTTTCAATTTCTGTCTTGATCATAAAGTCTGGAGACAAGACCATACCCAATCCAGCGACGGCAGCCCGTAACGCCGCATCATCAATATCAAACTGATCGGCAAAATCTATTGTCGCTTGATCGATGCCTACTTCGGCACACCATAATCCCCAGTCCCAATTGTTCTCGGTACATTTCAAAGCAGGCACATGATGAATGTCTTTGGGTTGCCCATATCCGGATTTTGCCAGTAAATCAGGCGAAAGAACGGGACAACAATAATCAGATAACAAAATATCCTCTTTACCCCGGTAATCTCCTTTTCGACGATAGGTAATCGCAATGTCAGAAAATGGGTCCAACGAAACATCCGCAAACCCACTGGTTTCTATTCTAATCTTGGCAGTAGGATAACGATGTTTAAACCTTTCAAGGGAAGGAATAAGCCAGCGAACAGCAAAGGTAACGGAAACACGAACAACGACCTCGTTGCTATCGCGAAAGAGTTTTTCCGTTGCCTGTTCTAAAATTGCCAATCCTGGGCTGACATCACTAAGAAAGCTGTGCCCGGTATCCGTTAAGGTAATTGAGTTGTTCTTACGGGCAAACAGACTGATCCCCAAGTGGGTTTCCAGATTCTTGATCTGATGGCTCACTGCACTTGCCGTTACACAAAGCTCATCAGCAGCAAGCGAAATACTGCCATGTTTAGCGACCAGAGCAAAAATACGGATCGCATTGAAAGATACTTTATTCAGCATTTGCATTAGATAACCTTACGCAGAGTGAATTCTTCTCATTTGATTTTGCAATAGTTTCTCTTTTATTTACAGGAGAAAAATTAACCCAAGAAAGAATATGCAAGCCATTACCAAATCAGATAACAGTCAGGCTATACTTTGGGTTCTAGCTGGCACTGCTCTCTTTTCAATTGTCTTTGCATCTGGAAAATTTGCCGAAGGTGTTGCCTCTCCCCTACAAGTCATATTTCTCCGTTACATCAGCGGCTTCACCCTTCTTTTAGCTCTGGCCTTTCGCTTTAGAGCCAAGCATGCCACCTATCGAAGCAAAAGGGCCAAAACCCACTTTGTCAGGGCTATACTGGGGTGTTATGGCGGCGTTGCCATTGTTTATGCCTCTGCCAATATGCCAATCCTCGATGCGACAGCAATCAGCTTGTTATACGTTATCTTTATCATTGCACTTGGAATAATTTTTCTACGCGAACGCATCAGTAAGTTCCACTGGGGTGCGATTATTATTTCCAGCATTGGCGCAGGTGTGGTCATGATATCACGCGGTGCCTTTCAAAATTTCAATCTTTCCTATCTATGGCCCGCCGCAATTGCCATTGCCGGGGCCTTACTCATTGCCGCCGAGGCAATTTTGATAAGAACACTTAGTCAGGCAGAAAGCCCCATGACTGTTTTGTTATACGTGAATTTTTTTGGCATTGGCCTTGTTGCCCTGCCCGCCTCATCCACATGGATATCAACTGAAATTATCGACAACTTGCCTTTCCTACTATTAGGCCCTGTCGCCATATCGGCACAATACTGCATTATCAGAGGGTACCGGATTGCAAAGGTTTCAGTTCTTGGCCCTATTGATTACACTTGGCTTGGTTTTGCAGGCCTTATCGGGTTTATCTTCTTTGATGAAATCCCCACCCTCGGTGTAATTTTAGGCACAGCATTGATCGCCATCGGTGGCATCGTCCTTACTTTTCTCAAAACAGAAGAATAATCTTACGATAAACAGCTTATTGAAAAACACGCGTTTTATTTAAAAGCGTCATACGACAGAATTTAGTTTTGATATCTCCAGTCATAATTCGCTCAAAGTTCCATGGCATCTTTGGCGTATGTAAACTCTATAATTTTCATTCCGGTATTTAATCACCTGTCATGTATTCACGCAGACAATTTTTTCGCTTTCTCCTTGGTGGGGCAGGCCTATTAACAGGTCTGGCCAGTTATGGCTTTGTTCTCGAGCCCGGTTTCAGGATGTCGATTTGTCGCCATCCCGTCTCGCCCACCAACTGGCCAAAAGGAATGACACTAAGAATAGCAGCGTTGGCAGATCCCCATATAGGAGAGCCCTATATGTCAATCGAACGTCTGGAGAAGATTGTAGAGCAAACAAATAACACCAAGCCTGATATTGTTGTGCTGCTTGGGGATTATGTCGCCGGGCATAGATTCATATCGCGCCATCTTTCTGTTCGTTCCGCAGCAAGGGTTTTTGCAAAACTGAGGTCACCTTTGGGAACTTACGCTATCCTGGGTAATCATGATTGGTGGGATGATCCCGTTGCCCAGCGAACCCGACAGGGTCCTCCACTTGCACAGAAAGATCTTGAAGCAGAAGGTATCCCCGTATTAGAGAATTCAGCTTTGAAACTATTCCATCAGGGAAAGCCGTTCTGGCTTCTAGGACTTGGAGATCAGTACGCTTTTCTGGACAGGGAAAAGGGATATATTGGCAGAGATAACCTTCCAAAATTAATGTCACAAATCACAGATGATGCACCGAGTATCCTGCTTGCCCATGAACCAGATATTTTCCCACAAGTGAGTTCTAAAATTGGCGTCACCCTTTGTGGACATACCCACGGCGGCCAAATACGACTGTTTAATTACTCACCGGTTGTTCCATCCCGTTATGGAAATCGTTATGCCTATGGGCATATTATCGAAGACAACAAAAACCTTGTCGTTTCAGGGGGTCTCGGCTGTTCCATATTACCAGTCCGCTTTGGCGTGCCACCGGAAATCACCCTGATTGATTTAGCTTGAATTCTTTGCCCCAAGAATCAAATCACTCGCCTTTTCAGCGATCATAATTGTTGGCGCATTGGTATTGCCAGAGGTAATGGTCGGCATGATTGAAGCATCAGCAACCCGTAATCCCGTTATGCCATGAACCCGAAGTTCTTCATCCACCACAGCCATCGAATCAGATCCCATTTTACAGGTGCCGACGGGGTGAAAAATCGTTGTGCCAATATCCCCGACAGCCTTCAGGATATCTTCATCACGAACAACATCAGAACCGGGCAGATACTCCCTCGGAGAATGCTTTGATAATGCCGGACTTGCGCAGATCTCACGCGTCAGTTTAATCGCATTAATTGCCACCTGCCGATCTCCTTCTGTCGAGAGATAATTCGGGGCAATCCTTGGCATCTCCTCACCTTTGGGATCGTTCAGATGCACAGAACCACGGGATTCAGGCCGCAAGTTGCAGACCGAAGCCGTAAAGCCGGGAAATTTATGAAGCGGATCACCCAGTTTATCCGTTGAAAGCGGCTGGACATGATATTCCAGATCAGGTGTCTCCAATCCCGGGTTGCTCTTTGCGAAGCATCCTAATTGACTTGGTGCCATCGACAAGGGACCTTTTCGAAACAGGGCATAGTCCACCGCCATACCTGCTTTGGCAAAAAGACTGTGAGACATTTCATTAAGTGTCTTTGTACCCGAGACCTGAAAAACAGTTCGAATTTGCAAATGGTCCTGCAAATTTTCACCAACACCAGCCAGTTCGTGCTGCACCTCAACGCCGTGGCCAGTCAAAAGCTCTCCACCGCCAATACCAGAGCTTTGCAACAACACAGGCGACGCCACCGCGCCAGCAGATAGAATAAGCTCTTTTCTTGCCTTCACCTCCGAACGGATCCCCTTATGATCAAGCTCCAGCCCCTTAGTTACTTTATTTTCCAACACTATTCTTCGTGCTTGAGCTTGAGTGAGAACCGTCAGATTTTTCCGCTCTTTAACGGGGTAAAGGAACGCACGGGCTGCACTAAACCGCACCCCTTTCTTTTGCGTTACTTCAAAATACCCAACCCCTTCGTTATTACCTTTGTTGAAATCCGTTGTTTGGGGAATACCAGCCTCTGCCGCAGCCTCTTGAAAACGATCGAGGATCGGCCAGGAAAGACGTTGCTCTTCAACCCTGAGTTCTCCCTGATCACTGTGGAATTCTGAATCTCCCTTATGGTAATTCTCTCCCCGCTTGAACAGGGGAAGAACATCGTCCCACGCCCAACCGGCATTCCCCATCTGCCGCCATTGATCGTAGTCTCTCGCCTGCCCTCGCATATAAATCATACCGTTAATTGAGGAACAACCGCCGAGGACTTTACCGCGAGGATAGCTTAAGGATCGACCATTTAATCCCTGCTCTTTAACCGTTGAAAAACACCAGTCGGTTCGGGGATTATTAATCGTGTAGAGATAGCCAACAGGAATATGAATCCAATGATAATTATCTTTTCCACCAGCCTCCAACAAAAGCACAGAATTATTCGGATCTTTGGATAGTCGATTTGCCAGAACACAGCCGGCTGTTCCGGCCCCGACAATCACATAATCATAAGTTCCTAAACTCTGCATAGTCAGACTCCCAAACCAAAGCGCTTAACGTGGGCTTGGCTTTTTATTTTGGATTAAAGGAAATTACTGATGTGCATCTTGATCCCAATTGAATCAGCCTGTTTATTGGTATTGAAGTAAAGTCCTTTGCGTAGAAGACAATAAATTATGCTAATTGACACAAATTGTCTCTGCCTTTTCCGGTATTTTCCTGCGATACTGCTTTGCAGAATTAACCATATCCGCCCCTAACAACCGCTTTCGAGCGAGGAGAACGACATGATCAAAAGCCTCAGACAGGCTTTCACTTCTGCCATTTCATCCAAATTGATGTTTCTAACCACCCTTTTTGCAGTATCTTTTTCTTATCAAGTACAGGCCGCAAGCGACGCAGAAGAGCTTGTCGCAGAATCCCGCTACACGCTGGAAAAAATGCTCAGTAACCCTGACTATTCCAAATTGCAGGAATTCGCAAAACAATCCAAAGGGATCATCATCATCCCGCAACTGGTCAAAGGCGGCTTTATCATCGGTGGTGAAGGAGGATCAGGCGTCCTTCTTGTCAGAGGTACCCATGGTACATGGAGCAATCCAACCTTCTATACACTGGCGGCAGGAAGTATTGGTTTGCAAATCGGTGGTGAAGTTTCGGAAGTCGTCTTTACACTTATGAACCAGGGCGCTGTTGATGCCATACTGGATAGCGAAATCAAATTTGGCGGTGATCTTTCACTCGCGGTTGGCCCCTTTGGTGCAGGTGTTGAAGCGTCAACAACAGCGAACCTTGATGTTGATGTGTATGCCTTCTCCAGCTCTGTTGGTCTTTTTGGCGGGGGTGCTTTTGAAGGTGCAAAACTTTTCACCCGGGAAAGTTATAACAGCAGCTATTATGGCGCAGGTGCAACGCCTCGAAAAATTACCATCGAACGTGCTTTTTCAAATCCGCATTCTGATAAACTACGGGCAGCTCTTCCCCAATAACGTCCTCAGTAACGTCCCCCGTAATTTTCGAGGCTAGTTTCAAAAGTTAACATCTCCGCGAAAGACACATCACGATAGAAGCCTGCCTGGATAAATAATCTGGGCAGGTTTCTTTATTTAAAAAGCAAAACGAGCCAGAATAGCGCTTGCGATAAGCCCAATAGCCATAATCCCCGCAATCAACACAATCATGTTGCCCCGCTCCAGTTCCTGTCGCCAGTTGGTCTCACTCGGGCGAGACAAGTCCAGTTGCAAAGCACCACCAAGCGCAGCATCAGCCATATGCTTGCCTCTCCAGCACCTTAAAAATGCTTGCGAGAAGGATGTTTTCGGAATGAAGAGTGTAGAGAAAATAAACATCAGTGCTGCCAACGCATCCGGAACAACAACAAAAATTCGCTCGAGTATAAAATACATCTGACTGAAATGTTTTTCCTGAGGTGCCTGTAAATATCGTTGTTTATAAAACTGCGCACCTTGGAAAACCGCCTGTTGAGCCAAAAGCCCGGGAAGCCCAAGTAAGGCATACCAAAAAGCTGGCGTAATAAAGCCTTCGACAAAACCACGCGCCATTCCCCCGACACAAGCTGCCGCCAACTGACTTTCGGATAATTTTTCAAGATCTCTGGGGCGGAACAGAGATGAAACCAACGGATAGAGCTCACCCCGCACAGTAATATAACTTTTTAATGCCAGGGCCTTACGCACCTTTCGCATGCGAACCTGCTGGTTTCTGTAATCCAGGCAAAAAGCAATTACAAAAACCTCAATCAACCAGAGAAATGGAGCATTTAAGCTGATCAAGGAAATGCCAAAACCTGCGATAACGGCCAAAGTGATCAACAAGATGCAACTCAGTCCACCTGTAACTGCAGTTATGACAGGCGAAGATGAAGACTCGTTTAGAAGTCGATCAAACCGTACAATTATTCCCGCCAACAAACGACGCGGTTTGGGCGACCACTTTTCAAGGAAAAGCACGCCCCCGTATAAAGCCTCAATGCCCAAAGCAAAGAGTAAAAGAAACAGTGGCTCTGCGGAACCATAGACACCCGGCACAAATAATTCCTCTTGGCGCGTTATAATTGATTTTGTTTGATACGATTGAGCACGGAAACAAGTTTATCTGCAAGTTCCTTTCGCTCGACAGGCGCTAAAAAACGACCAAGAGAAACCGAGCGACCGTGTGAGCTAACAATCAGGGAATTTTCCTCGTCTTGTTCTTCCAAAGACACCTTTAACCAGTAGGGTTGAAAAGAAAAAGATCTTTTCTGTCCCCAGGGATTAACCGTTGTCACAAGCATCTCATCCGCAGTTATTTGGACCAATTCATATTGTCCACCAGATCGGTAACTGAAACGAAAGGCAAAATAGACAAGAGCTACATCAAGTCCCAGAAAACCCAGAACTGGCCATGCGCCAGCCAACAAGAAACCAAGACTGCTTATAAAGATAATACAAAGGATAAAGCCCATTAAAATCTTAAAGCCCTTTTTACTCAGGCTTCTGTTAGGGCGTAACACAGCATTAAAAAGAAGATTTTCAGTACGAGGAACTGAACCTTCCAAACTCAACATGGAACTTCATCCCGGATAAAACCAAGCCATAATTATAGAGCTTAATGGTTTTGCCAGAAATATCCCATCAAAATGTCTGACAAGAATATGCGACCAAAGAAATGACTACAGTTTACGGCTGTTTCGACAAAAGTAGCCGACGCAGGCATGTACGGTTATCCATTGGCCTAACCTGATCATCCCGCGCCTCAACATAAGATGTCACCGCATCATAAAGAACGAGATCCAAAACACAGTTCTTCGCATTATATTGCCAGATCTCCGCAGGGCTTTCTTTTCTGATAAGCGACGGGGTCCCCAGTAATCCTGTCAGTGCTTCAGTATCAATTCCCAAAAGCTGCTTGGGATCATCGTTCACATCACGCTCTAAAGGTGCAGCATCATAGGTCAATGCCGCCAGTTCTTCAGGCTGCGCCTCATCATCGCCTGCCTCGGTCTCTACCTTTGATTCCTCAGTGTTCTTTTCAGTATTCCCAGCCTTTTGGGAAACCTGTGACTCCGAACCAACAATCACCACTTTCCGCTTAGTGGCATTCCCACAAGCACTTAGTGCTATAGCTAAGATAATGAGAGTCAGAATTTTTTTGCAATTAGGCATTCGTTTCTAACTACGCAACAGCTCTGCGAATTCGTTCAAAACGATGAAGCATAAAAGCCGTCGCCCAGATTGGCATCGCAATATTCAGAATTGGCACTGTCAGCAAGAATGCGAGGAAGAAACCAGACATCAGTACTTTTCCTGAATTCGCCTTCCGCATTACTTTAGCATCCTTCAGAACCATTCTACGCTGAGCAACCATCTCAAAATATTCGCGACCAAGTAGATATCCGTTGATCAAGTAGAAAAGGACAAAGTTCAAAGGAGGGATAAACAGAAAAAGGATATAAAGAGGCAAAGCGATAATATTCACAAGGATAGTTACGCCAACGAAGGATATGGACCCCAGAATCGTCTCTCCGATTGGAGGTTGACGACCTTCCCCAAGCTCCGGATAGAATTTTGCCTCAACAGCCTTTGCAATGTCCTCTAGAAAAAAGGGAAGAATAATCAACATAACTGACGGAAAGAGTATTAAACTTAGAGCTGCAACACCAAGCCAAGAAACGGCCTCAGCTACAGTTACAAGTGTATCAGTAAACCATCCGTCAGATTCAGCCCAACTCGCAATCAATCCGTCCAAAAAGCTGACGCCATATCCTGCTAAGCCCCACAGAAGTGCAAAGATTACCAGCGAGATAGCGGTAGAGATAAAAAACACTTTTCTGAAAGCCGGGTCGCCTGTTTGACCAAATGCTTTTGAAAGATCGCTGAACATAAGTTTAAATTCCGTCGCTTAACCCAATGGAAGAAAATCATAAGCAAAGCCCTGTCATAATCAGACAGAGCCTCACTTCTTGAAATAGATCTAATTCTTTAAGGGGGAAACGTGCCTTTTTCAAGGCGAGAAAGAATTTAGTCCGTTGAAAATGGCCACTTTGTCTTTATGAATGATACTCCAAGTGGGCGATTATGCCGCAACCTTTCTCTTAATTGTGATCGGGTGGGGTTATTGTCATCCCCCACTATTCACATTAAACATAGAGGTGATTATTAATCTTTTTCTCGCGAGCCAAACCTTATGCCCAAAAGTTTTATTGCACGTTCAATTTTTGTCCTCTGCATTGCTTTAATTGTTGCTGCTGCAGCCTTTATCGGAATGAAGGTTTTCGACCAAAAACCCGCCTCTAACCAATCCGGGGCTCTCATCGGCGGACCTTTCAACATGGTCGACCATACTGGCAAAGCCGTTACAGAAAAGGACTTCCTCGGTAAGTACATGCTTATTTACTTTGGGTATACCTATTGTCCTGACGTCTGTCCGACATCCCTGACTTTGCTATCAGGGGCAATGGATATTGTTGAAGAAAAAGATCCGGAACTTGCCAAGAAAATAACACCTGTTTTTATTACCGTTGATCCGGAACGCGATACGGTTTCTGCCATGAACGATTATGTGGAAAACTTTTACCCCACAATGGTTGGCTTGACCGGAACAACAGAACAAATTTCAGCAGCGGCAAAAGCTTATCGCGTGTTTTATCAAAAAACCGAAAGCGAAGAATCCAATGAATATCTAATGGACCATTCGTCCATTACCTATCTGATTGGCCCTGATGGCCTTTATGCCAAACACTATGGTCACGGAACTGAATCAGATAAAATGGCCGCTTCCCTGATTGAAATCTTGTCCAAATAAATCTGCTCGATCATTTTTGGCTTCTAATTATGGAAATTTCCTATTCCGTAATTAGAAGTCCGAGACAAAAGCAGAGCACCGAAGATCAACGGGATAAATTTAACACTAAGAACATTGATCCCCCTGAAAATGCTATCAATTTTAAAACCATTTAGTTTACGTTTTCTCTAAGATTTTTTCTGGCTTGCAGGCTTTCTGGCGGGCAGATAATCTGCCCCAATGACCCAGAAAAGCACATATCTAGATATTCAGGGGCAAAAGCTTGAGGTTATTGTTCAACCCCACCCGACCTCAAAAAAGCTTTCTCTGAGATTAGTTGCGGGAAAAGCAGCCGTTAAAGTTGTTTGCCCGCCCAACTATCCCTTCGCAGATATATTGGACTTTGTTGAAAGACAAAAAAACTGGATTGCGGATCGTCTTGATAAGCAAACAGCTCCTGTTTCCTATGAAGATGGCGCAAATATTCCCATTCTCGGACGTCACCATAAAATTGTCAGAATAGAGCCAGGCACCAAAACGCATTCTCAAAAAGGAGCTGCCTGGCTGGAAGCTAATCAACTTTATATTAAATCTCACACAGAACATTTACCGCGAAGAGTTCGGGATTTCCTGAAAAGACAAGTTCGCTATGAAATTGATCTGCGTGCACAGGAAAAAGCAGCAAAGATTGATAAAAAAATCGCTGCTATCCGCATCAAAGATACCACAAGCCGGTGGGGGAGCTGCTCAACAAAAAGCAACCTGAACTTTTCCTGGCGTCTTATCTTTTCACCCGAAGAAGTCCTTGATTATGTGGTCGCCCATGAAGTTGCTCATTTAGAACATATGAACCATAGCCCAGCATTCTGGGCACTTGTCGATCAATTAACAGATGCCAGAAAAACATCTCAAAAATGGCTAAAGCTCAACGGCAATCAACTTATGTCCTATGGATAAACGAAAACACCATATTCTCTATTGTTCAGAATAAACTTCAACTTCGTAGAGACGGAAATTACCGCCCTGATTTCCGATAACAAAGCCGTCAAAATCACCTTTCAGAGAAATATCTTTGGCCTCAAAAAGAAGCTTATCGTCGAGAATAACCTCCATTTTACCCTGATTATCACGACGCAGTCCAACATTGTGTATTTCTGCGCTCAATGATTGCTCCAGATTAACTGTCCCCAGTACAGCTTTTCCATCTGATGATGTTCGGGTTAGTGTAATCACGCTGTTCTTACCTGTAATGTAGGAAAGAGAATAGCCATTGATGCGCGACGTTCCTTGATACACGCCAAAGTTCAGACGTCCATTATCAAGAAGACCATTTAGGTTCATTCTGGCAGAAAAACTGTTTGTTATATCTGCAGCACTATAAAGTTCTGCATAGCCTTTGTATTGCTTTTCACGCTGAGAATTGCCGCTGTCTTTCAGAAAAATATTAGAAAAAATACCAACGATTTCTTCGGCACCATTTTTATCTTTTTCTGTAGATTTTATTTCAGCAACAGGGACGGAGCTATAAAGATATTCCCTATTCACAACATCAAAATCACCAGATTCAACAAACCAACGCGGATTCAGGGCAAAGTCGCCATCACGAAATGAATCATACAAGACACGGGTTGACCAAGGGCGATCATAATCAGCCAATAACGCCGATATTCGTTGCTTGTATTGCGTTCCGGTTAACGGGGATTTTTGCCCATCGTTATCCAGTTCTCTCAACTGTTTAACAAGCACCTCTGAACGTGAATCCAAGACTGTTTCAAGTTCTGAATCAGCAAAGTTGCGGTTTCTCAAATCTTCCAGAATTTCACGGCTGACCAAACCATCTTCAGCTAGTCCAAAATCAGATTGATACGATCTGATCGCTCTCAAAGTGCGCTCTCCCGGAAGACCATCAATTGGTCCGGGATCATATCCGGCATCCCGTAATCTTCTTTGAAGCTCTCGCTTTTCATCGCGTGTTAGATCTATTTGAGAGGTTGCCTCGGGTGGACTTGGATTAGACCACGTAATAAGTGGGGCATCTTTTTTCTCAACTGTTTCAAGTTTTCCAGATGTTATATCTGCTCCCGCAGTCGTCTGCTTATCGGACACAGGCTGCCAATTGGCAGCCTCCTCTTGAGCCAAAGAGATTTGTTGCGCTGACATAAAGGGTGTCAATTTATCTCTTGCTCTACGGGCTTCTCTATCGCCCTGGGATGCCGCAATATTAAACCATTTGTGCGCCTGAACATAATCCTGTGTCGTTCCATAACCTTTGGAATAAACATATCCCAACATAAACTGGGCATCACGGTTACCTGTCATTGCAACTTCGGAAAAGTCACGAAAAGCAACAGCATAGTCTCTGCGATCAAAGGCTGCCATCGCATCATCAAAAGACGCAGACAAGGCGACAAAATTTAAACTTAGGCCCGTACCAACTATTCCAGCAAAAACCAACCGCTGAAGTTTTTTCATTCATTCTTTCCCGACTATACAGTTATTTATTATCTAACTGCTGTTTACCCCCTTTTTGAGTAAAACACCGGAATTTGACGAAAATATGCAGCAATTTATGAATCGAAGGAAACGAATCATTTCAGAATAAAGATTATTTGAAAGTCATTTAAATTTACCAGTTCCTCTATTGGATGGGAGGTAATCTAAATCATTCTTATCACGCTTATTATTACTCTCTTCATCAGTAGATTTATTATCGGACTTCAATCGACCAAAAAGGCTTTCCAGAAATCCAGATGCTTCCTCAACAGTATCTTCCAGTAACGTTGGTGATTCTTTTGGTAATTCAGCAACAGGCTTGTTTTGTTCAATTTCACGAACAAGACTTCCCCATACCTTGGCCGGAAGTGTCCCGCCTGTAACAGATTTCATCGGACTACCATTATCGTTTCCAAACCACACACCTGCGACAGTATAGGGTGTATAGCCAACAAAAAGAGCATCTCTTGAATCCTGCGTTGTCCCCGTCTTCCCGGCAGCGGCACGGCCTGTTTGCGCAGCTTTCCCGGTTCCCCAGGCAACCGTCGCACTCATCATATCATTTATCATGGCCACATTACGTGTTTTTACAACACGGCCAAGACCGCTTCCTGTGCGCTGATAGAGCTTGTTACCATTACGGTCTTGGATTTCTTTAATGCCGTAAGCAGAAACCGCATTCCCCCCATTAGAAAAAACAGAGTAGGCCGCCGTAAGCTCTAATAACGTAACCTCGGATGCACCCAAGGCTATTGAAGGGGACGTATCCAGATCAGTTTCAATACCAAGTCGATGCGCCACTTCTGCCACTTGCTTGCGTCCTACTTTTTCCGAGACCTGTACAGCAACAGAATTCATCGATCTGGCAAAGGCATCCCGCAAAGTTACGTCGCCATAATACTTGCCTTTATAATTTCCAGGTTTCCACTTGCCTACCTTGATAGGTTTATCAACAAACCGACTATCTGGGCGTAACCCACTTTCGATACCCGCGAGGAAAACAAATGGCTTAAAAGCTGATCCCGGCTGGCGTAAAGCCTGCGTCACACGGTTGAATTGACTGGTTCGATAATCACGCCCGCCAACCATTGCCGTTACAGCCCCGTAGTTAGACATTACGACAACAGCTGCTTGTTCAACATGATGCTTTTTACGACTATCTTTCAGGGCCTTGAGAAGGTTTTTTTCCGCCAAACGTTGATGTCGGGTATTCAGTGTAGTGTGGACAACAATATCCCCACGATAGCCACCAATATATTCATCAACCTGACGCAGAACCCAGTCCGTAAAAAACTTACCCTGACCGTTTGTATCCCGCTTTAAGGACGGGCGGTTTTTCTTGGCCTTCGCAGCTTCCTCACTTGTGATAAATCTGGCGTCAACCATGGCTTGGAGAACAAGGTTCGTTCTGGTTTCGGCTTTGGCAGCACTACTCGTGGGATTATAGCGTGAAGGCGCTTTTAAAAGACCGGCAATAAGCGCCGATTCATACAAACCTACTTTCCGTGCCGACAGGCCAAAGTAAATACGAGAGGCCGCATCGACACCATAGGTTCCAGCACCAAAATAAACCCTGTTCATATAAAGGGTAAGAATTTGTTTTTTTGTAAATTTTTGTTCCAACCAAATGGCAAGCAAAGCTTCCTGTACTTTTCTCTTCAAGCTTCGCTCGGAACTTAAAAAGAGGTTCTTTGCCAATTGTTGTGTAATAGTTGAGCCGCCATGTGCCATGCGACCAGCGCGAATATTTACCAGCATCGCCCGGGCAATACCTAGAATATCGATGCCAAAATGGTCATAAAAACGACGGTCTTCAATCGCGATAATAGCCTGAGGCAAATAGGGGGACATCTCATCAACGTCAAGCACGTCCCCATAGACATCACCATAGCTTGCCAGGCGAATACCATCATCTGACATCAGGGTGACAGATGGGCGGCGTGAAACCTGTTCCAGGCCACCAACATCCGGCAAATCCCAAGCATAATATGCGACAAGACCACCTAGAAGTATGGTTCCCCATATTGCCAGAACAGAGCACCACAAAACCATTGTTTTAAACAGTCCGCGCTTAGCCGTTCTTTTCCGGCTCGTCGCTTTGGGTTTTCTCTTTCCCGGCGCAGTTTTGCGCGTTTTTGTCGATCTTTTGCTCGCGCTTGTAACTCTTTTACGCGAATCAGCTTTCAGAGCCTTCGATCCTCGACCTGCGCCTTTTGCACTAGATGCTTTTTTTTGTGTCTTTTTTGTCGTCGCCATAATTTCACTGATAAACTATTCGTATTTGGCAGGCTAGTGGCAGCTCAGTGTCAAGAAGATGACCTCTTAAAATAAAAGGCCGGGACTATGCAAGCACCGGCCTTTTATTGTTACAAACAATGAGCTTTAAACGTCGAGGTTAGCAACTTCCAGCGCATTGCTCTGAATAAAGTCCCGCCGCGGTTCAACCACATCCCCCATAAGGGTAGAGAAAATATCAGATGCTTCGTCACTATGGCCAACTTTTACTTGTAGAAGGGTTCGTGCATTTGCATCCAGCGTGGTTTCCCAAAGCTGATCCGGGTTCATTTCTCCCAGACCTTTATAGCGGGACACGTTAATGCCCTTGCGGCCCAGATCAAAGACAAGGTTTGCCAAAGCATTAGGCCCTGTAATAACCGTTTCTTTATCTTTCACGCGATAAGTAGAGCTGGCTGCATAGAATTCCTGCATTTCATCAGCAAGGCTGTTTAGACGGCGCGCTTCACCTGTTCTGACGAGTGTCAAATCAATCACACGACGTTCTGTCAAACCGCGCAGGGTACGGGTCAGTGTGATTTCACCATCCACCGTATTCGTTTCAGCCGACCATCCCCGTTGCAATTCAGGCAGATTCTCATTCATCCGCTTAACAATTTTTTCTGCGACAACAGGTGCACGATTTTCATCCAGCAACAATGGTTCGCTTAATGCACCCAAAATTGTTGCCTGTTCAACCAGTTCAACGGACCCTACCTTCCGTATAAGAGGGACCATCAGATTACGGGCAGTGACCGCATTGGAAACGACCTCGATCAAGTCTTCGCCAGCAACCTGAACACCTTCTTTAGTTTCAAGAAGAGCATCCTTTACGCCATTACTGATCAGGTAAGATTCCATCATGCGATCATCTTTGAGATAGCGGATAGAATCACCTCTTTTTGCGCGATAGAGCGGTGGTTGCGCAATATAGAGATATCCTCGCTCAATAATCTCTGGCATCTGGCGATAAAAGAAGGTCAACAGCAATGTCCGGATATGGCTACCGTCGACATCCGCATCAGTCATGATGATAATTTTATGATACCGAAGCTTCTCGATATTGAACTCATCACGTCCAATACCCGTTCCCAACGCTGTAATAAGGGTTCCAATTTCTGTAGAAGAGAGCATTTTATCAAAACGGGCACGCTCAACGTTCAGAATTTTACCACGCAGCGGCAAAATTGCCTGAGTTGCACGATCACGTCCCTGTTTAGCTGATCCCCCCGCAGAATCACCCTCCACTATGAAGATTTCTGAAAGGGCTGGATCTCGCTCCTGACAATCAGCCAGTTTTCCTGGCAGCGAAGAAATATCCAAAGCGCCTTTACGGCGGGTCAGTTCACGAGCCTTACGCGCAGCTTCACGTGCAGCAGCAGCTTCAACGACCTTACCGACAATCCGCTTCGCTTCGTTGGGATGTTCTTCAAAGAACTGACCAAGACGATCATTAACAATGTTCTCAACAACAGGACGAACCTCTGATGAAACCAGTTTGTCTTTTGTTTGGCTGGAGAATTTGGGATCAGGTACTTTAACAGAAAGCACACAGGTCAAACCTTCACGCGAATCATCCCCTGTCAGGCTGACTTTTTCTTTCTTCATCAGGCCAGACGATGTTGCATAGGAATTAATCTGACGCGTTAGGGCTGCTCTGAAACCCGCCATATGGGTTCCGCCATCACGTTGAGGGATGTTATTGGTAAAACACAGTGTGTTTTCGTGATAACTGTCCGTCCACTGCATCGCAACTTCGACGGTGATCCCATCCTTTTCAGATTCCATGTGAACAACGTCTTCGAAAAGCGATGTTTTCGTCCGATCAAGATACTGTACGTAAGCTTTCAAACCACCTTCATACATGAACACAGTTTCTTTTGGTTCTGCATGGCGATCATCACGAAGAGTGATACGCACACCTGAATTCAGGAAGGCCAGCTCACGTAGACGGTGCTCTAACGTGTTGAAATCAAATTCAACCATGGTGAAAGTTTCTTGGGACGGCAAGAAGGTTACATGTGACCCCTTTTTACCATTCGCAGGGCCTTTTTCAATCAAGCGGCCATCGGCTTCACCGTGGGTAAAGGAGATATAGTGTTCGATGTCGTTCCGATAGATATGAAGCTCCAGCTTCACAGATAAAGCGTTCACAACGGAAACACCAACACCGTGCAAACCACCGGAAACCTTATAGGAATTTTGGTCAAACTTACCACCGGCATGAAGCTGTGTCATAATAACTTCCGCGGCAGAAATTCCCTCTTCAGTGTGAATATCAACCGGAATACCACGACCATTATCATGAACGGTCACGGATCCATCACCGTTTAGAATTACGCCAACCGTATCACAATGCCCAGCAAGAGCTTCGTCAATCGCGTTATCGACAACCTCATAAACCATGTGGTGCAGACCGGAACCATCGTCGGTATCACCGATATACATACCGGGACGTTTCCGAACAGCTTCGAGGCCACGCAGCACCTTAATAGAGTCAGCGCCGTATTCGCCGTTCTGGCCGCCGTTTTCTTGGTCTAGCATATCGCCGTTTTCGGTCATTTTTACCACTTTCTTCCAAGTTTGACGTTCACGAGATTATTCCCCCGTGTGGGCCAATAGTACGGCCCCGTCTTTAATCGTTAAATATTGCGCTTTTTCACCCATGTCCGTGAAGACATTGGCATCAGTTCCTGTCATCCAGGCCTGACAACGCAAGTGTAGTATTTCGTCAAAGAGGCTCTTGCGCCGCTTCTCATCAAGGTGCGCAACAACTTCATCCAATAGCATCAAGGGCGCAGCCCCGCGTTCCAACATCACCAACCGGGCATGAGCCAGAACAATAGATAATAAAAGTGCCTTCTGCTCACCTGTTGAACACAGGGAAGCCGGCATATCTTTTTCCTGATTATGCACCATCAGATCACTGCGGTGCGGTCCCCACGATGCGCCGCCAGTAACGGCGTCTTTTGATCGACTATCCGCCAGACAGGCCCTCAAATCTTCCTCAACCAATAGGGCGGGTTTCTCGTCCAGCCAGCCTTCTACTGTTCCTTCCAGCGCCAAACCAGCAATAGGAAAGTCGCCAACAGTTTGGGCGCAGGCATCTATCAGCTTTTCCGTCATTTCACGCCGCGCAACGGCAATGGCAACACCATGTCTTGCCATCCGATCTTCTAACGTGGACAACCAGGCATCATCGGAATTACCGGCTTTGAGCAAACGAGATCGCTCTCTCAAAGCATGGTCATAGGCACTTGTATTACCTGCATGAGCAGGATCAAACCCAAGGACCAAGCGATCCAGAAACTTTCGGCGACCTGCCGCACCATCGCGAAGCAAGCCATCCATTTGTGGCGTCAGCCAGATTGTCGAAAAAACTTCAGCCAAGGCTTGCTGGCTTTTGCAATTTTCTCCGTCCACACGGACGATCCGGCGTTCTCGTGAAGATCCGTTCATATTTAAAGGATCACGCCCTGTTCCGATATCCCGTGGTCCATCTTCGGTCATTACTTCTGCTGCAACAGCCCAAGCCTCTGGCGTTTCCGGCGCCGAACGTCTTGCTATCTCCGGCAAAGATGCACTCCTCAACCCCCGACCAGGGGTCATAAGTGAAATAGCCTCTAGCAAGTTGGTTTTGCCAACCCCGTTTGCCCCAGTCAAGATCACAGGGCGCGCATCAACCGTGACTTCCGCACGCTCGTAACTACGGAATTGGGTCAGAACAACCCGGCGCAGCCAAAGGTTCTCTGACAAGGTTTCGTCAGTCACAAATGATGTTCCATTCTGGGCAGCAGCCTGCATACGACTGTTTTATCCAGATCCGACTAAACACGCATAGGCATCAGCACATAAAGCGCAGATGTATCAGCAGAATCCCGAACAATCGTCGGGGAAGCAGCATCAGCCATTAAGAACTCGGCAGAATCACCTTCGATTTGCTGGGCAATGTCCAGAAGGTATCTGGAATTAAAACCAATATCGAGGGACGTACCTTCATAGTTTACTTCCAGAACTTCAACCGCACTGCCATTTTCTGCAGATGTGGCAGAAAGTGTCAGAGAAGATCCGTCTAACGTAATTTTAACCGCGCGACTCTTTTCAGTGGAGATCGTAGAAACACGATCAACCGCGGAGGAGAACGTCTTGCAGTCCAGAACCAAGCTCTTGTCGTTACCACTTGGGATAACACGCTGATAATCAGGGAATGTACCATCGATCAACTTGGAACTCAGAACTGTTGAATCAAAACGGAACATGATTTTTGTTTCAGACAGTGAAACTTCAATCGGATCATTTGTTTCATCAATCAGCTTGCGAAGCTCATTGACCGTTTTACGCGGCACAATCACACCGGGAAGGTTTTCCGCACCCTGCGGCAATGGCATTTCAAACCGTGCAAGACGGTGACCATCTGTAGCAACCGCACGTAAAACAGGAATACCCTCGGCTTCAGTCGCATGAACGTATATACCGTTCAGATAATATCTGGTTTCTTCGGTTGAGATCGCAAAGCGGGTTCTATCAATCAGGTTCTTAAGCTCACCAGCCTGAATACCAAAAACCTGCGGCAGATCAGCAACGCCAGCAGCGGGAAAATCTTCGCGCGGCAATGTCTGAAGCGTAAAGGTAGAACGACCAGCCTTTAGGGTCATCTGAGCCGTTTCCGCATTGGCAGTCAGTTCAACTTCGGAACCGTCAGGAAGCTTTCTGACGATGTCATAGAATGTATGTGCAGGAGCTGTCGTCACACCCGCATCAACAATTGTAGCTTCAACCTGATCAACAATAGTCAGATCCATGTCGGTTGCCGTCAAGGATAGCTTTCCGTCTTTCGCTTCCATCAAAACATTGGAAAGGATTGGAATAGTATTCCTGCGTTCGACGACACTTTGAACATGTGCCAGGGATTTCAACAATGCAGAGCGTTCGATTGTCAACTTCATGATGCTATGACTCAGTCCGTATCTTTCATCAGTACCATTTAAAACCTCCCCCTGTGCAAGGCCACAGAACAAGGTCGCGATTACCCCGTGTCTCACAATTGATAGTACTAGGACTTACTAGGTGGGACTCGGGCGGAAAGTATAGCGGGTTAGTTCACAGAAGGAAAACAATTATAACATCTTATCTACTTATGATGCGAATTTTCAAAATCCCGGAATCATATCAAGGAATCACATCAAAGAGATATCAGGAAAATGAGGATGAATGCCCCTCGCTGGTTAATGCATTTAGACACGCAAAATGCCCCAAGGCCAACTTAGTTTTCCAACATCCGGCTGAGAAGCTCAATATCCTCTGCAAATTCAAGATCGGTAGACTTTAGTTCTTCGACCTTCTTCACAGCATGCATGACAGTTGTATGGTCACGTCCACCAAATTTGCGCCCGATTTCAGGCAATGACCGCGATGTCAGCTGCTTTGAAAGATACATTGCAATTTGACGTGGTCGGGCAACCGCTCTGGCGCGGCGGGCAGAATGCATATCAGACACGCGCACATTAAAATGTTCAGCGACTTTCTTTTGAATTTCTTCAATCGTCACACGACGATCATTTGCCCTGAGAAGATCGTGCAACACTTCCTGTGTGGTTTCCAACGTAACCGAACGTCCAACGAGTGTTGCGTGGGCAACGATACGGTTCAACGCGCCTTCTAGCTCACGGATGTTAGATGTAATTTTATGGGCGAGAAATTCAATCACCTTTTGCGGAATTTCAACATCCAGCTGCTCAGCTTTTGACTCTAGGATACCCAATCTAAGTTCGTACGTTGTTGGATGAATATCCGCAACCAACCCCCACCCAAGGCGCGACTTCATTCGCTCCTCAACACCCTCGAGATCAGAAGGGCTTTTATCCGCAGAAATAATAACCTGACGGTTTTGATCAACCAACGCGTTGAAGGTATGGAAAAACTCTTCCTGCGTGGCTTCCCGCCCACCGATAAACTGAACATCATCGATCATCAACACATCAACAGACCGAAATTGCTCCTTGAAAGACATGGTGTCTTTTGTCCGCAAAGCACGGACAAACTGATACATGAACTTTTCAGCAGAGAGATAAATGACTTTCTTCTCAGGGTGCGCTTTACGAATTTGGTGCGCAATAGCATGCATCAAGTGCGTTTTACCAAGCCCCACACCACCGTAGAGAAAAAGAGGATTAAAGGGCACAGCTTCCGCATCAGCAACACGCTGAGCCGCAGCATAGGCAAGCTCGTTTGGCTTACCGACGACAAAATTTTCAAAGGTAAATCGCGGATCCAGTGATCCCGTTATCTGCTGTACATCCTGTACTTGCACTGCCTCAACAGGCAAAGCAGGTTTTTCATTAGGAACAGATGTTTCTTTTTCCTGAGCGCGGACGACCTCGGGTTCATCCTTAACATCAACCAAAGCAGGTTTTGGCACCGGGCGAGACGGAGACAGAACAACAATCTCTACATCAGCAGAAGTACCGATTTCTTCAAGCCAAAGCGCTTGAATCCGATCCTGATAGTTACTGGCAACCCAATCACGCATGAAACGTGTCGGTACAGCCATACGAACAAAGGATTCATCCCCAGACAATAATGACAGCGGCTTCAACCAGCTACGATAAGCAGCTTCGCCAACTTCGGTACGCAGCCTTCCGAGCACACGATCCCATTGTTGCTGAAAAGATAAAATCACCTCACTCTGAGCCATATGCCTCCCCGCCCGTACCTACAAACAAATAAAAATTACGCATTAACCGTCACTATCAAGTTCAAAATTATGTCTATTAAAAACGAACCCAATAAACCTCGTGTAAACACAAATAAAACCGACCCCAAAATCAGTAAAATTTTAGGCTTTACTTACACTCTTAAATATCAAGGACGGAATAACCTTAACTCGCAGAAATATTATGCAGAGCAAATCATATTTTAATTATGAATTTCCCTTCCCGAGAGGATGTAATGTACTCGGCAATAGCATTTCATGCAACACGATCAGATCAAGAACATGACATTTTTTCTACAAAAACTCAGTCCTTGGGTATTGCCAAAAAGACGACCTACTAAATCTAGTAGCCTCAATATTTCCAGCAATAAAATTACAACTCAAATTTCCAATAATTACGGAGAATCCAAGCGACTCCACATAAAAAAAGTCGCACTCAAAAGAGCACGACTTTTTAACCGCCCCATCCTATAAATGGGTAGGATAACTTAACCCAGAGCTTTAATGCGTCCGTTCAAACGGGACAGCTTACGAGCAACTGTGTTTTTGCGTAGAATCCCGGCACGAACGCCGCGATGCATTTCAGGTTGAGCAGCTTTGAAAGCTTCCTGAGCAGCAGTTTTGTCGCCTTCGCCAATCGCAGCTTCAACACTCTTAACAAAAGTGCGAATGCGGCCGAGACGTGATGCGTTCAGTTCGTAACGACGTTCGTTACGACGGATCCGGGTTTTCGCAGAAAGATGATTAGCCATCGATAGGCGCCTATTCTTCAGTAATAATGAATCTCGAAAGTTGCGGCGTTATAACGGTGCCTTGTGTGTTCGTCAAGCGTGATGAGTCAGTTTTGTGAACATACAATGACGTAATACACCGTTTTAATGCCATCGTTTGCCTATTGGCTATCCAATTTTCAACACCGGAACCAATAGGCAAACATAACGTAGCCCGCCTTAGCTCAGGCCTTATCAGCGGTGCTTCCACTCTGGTTTACGCTTTTCAACAAAAGCTGTCATTCCTTCACGTCTATCTTCCAAAGCAAAGGTTGAATGAAAAACCCGTCTCTCGAAACGGAGTCCCTCGGCAAGGGTTGTTTCATAAGCCCTATCTACGGATTCTTTAGCAATCATCGTCACTGGCAAAGAGAATCCTGCAATCTTCTTCGCTGTCGCCAAGGCCTCATCCATCAAATCAGCTGCCGGAACAACCCGGCTTACCAAACCACTACGTTCCGCTTCTTCCGCATCCATCATGCGACCAGTTAGACACATATCCATAGCCTTCGCCTTACCAATCAAATGGGTAAGGCGTTGCGTACCGCCAGCACCGGGAATCGTTCCAATGGTAATTTCAGGCTGTCCAAACTTTGCCGTATCCGCAGCAATAATAAAGTCGCACATCATGGCAACTTCACAACCACCACCCAACGCATAACCAGCAACAGCCGCGATCACAGGCTTTCTTGTTTTGGCCAAGACCTCCCAGTCATCGGTAATAAAATCTTCCCGATAAGCCGCTTGAAAATCCTTCCCCACCATTTCCTTAATATCTGCACCAGCAGCAAAAGCCTTTTCAGACCCCGTAACAACCATACATCCGATTGTATCATCGGCTTCAAACTCTGAAACAGCCCGACCAAGCTCGTCAATCAAGCCAACGCACAGAGCATTCAAAGCTTCTGGGCGATCAAGCTTGATAAGGCCAACGCGATCATGTCTTTCCACGGCAATATATTCATATGTCATTTTTGGTTAGCTCCTGGTTTCAGATTTGCCCGGTTTCATACCCGCTGTGAGCAATATCATAAATTCTCTATCGTTTTTTCTGTACACACTCGGGGTTACACACCCTCCAAGCACACATATTTCGGGCAAAGAGTGCCGTATGTTTATTGCGAGGGCGCGAGAATAATTCGCAGAATCGATCTGCTGTTTTCCACACCTTCCAGAATCTCGATCTTCAAAACTTCACCCTCGCGTACAAACAATCCTTCACCAACGACAGCCCAGCCCAACTGTGGCAATGCGCGACCGTAAAACTCACGTACATCAGATTGTGATAGATGGCCCGAAGCAAAGGCTTCAACAATGCGTCCTTCTGGCTTATCAAAGACAACCCCAAGTTCTTCCATTTCTTCCATACCCGGAACAATTGGCACGCCACCACTGCCTGTAAAAAAGCCCCCTTCTGATGCTAAAGCAGAAGTTGAGCTCATGAGTGCCCCACACAAAAAGAATGCGCTTAGTACCTTAAAAAATAATACCCGGGAAAAAGTCGAAAATATTCGTTTCATTAAATCAACCATCATCATCGCAACCTTAGTGCTGACAGATCGGGCAATAAAAAGTAGAGCGCCCGTTCTGCTGAATACGTTCAATAAGGAGTTGTGTGCCGTCTTTACGACCGTCTTCACCTGTACACCGCCGACAGGGCTCACCTTCGCGCCCGTAAACGGACCAGGAATGCTGAAAATAGCCCAATTCTCCGGATGCCTGAACATAGTCACGCAAACTGGACCCCCCGGCTTCTATCGCTTTATTCAAAACATCCCGGATGGTTACCACCAAAAGATCAGCCTCTACCGTTGTCAGACTTTGCGCCTGCCTTTCCGGAGAAATTCCCGATAGGTGCAGCGCTTCACAGGCATAAATATTCCCGATTCCGGCGACAACCCGTTGATCCAGAATCGTTGCTTTAATATTCGTTTTCTTGTTCTTAATCCGCGCGTAAAAATCCGGTCCGTTAAAAGTATTGCCCAAAGGTTCCGGCCCCAGATCCTTAAAGGCCTTGTGACTGTCCAAGTCGTTGACATGGACAAGATCCATCATACCAAACCGACGTGGATCGCAATATCTGATCTCGTCACCATCGTCTGTTTCAAAAATAATATGATCATGCGCACCCAGTGGAGGCCGCTGATCGCCCTGCAGAATTGTCACGCGACCAGACATGCCAAGGTGAAAAAACAACACCATCTCATCATCAAGATGCGCAAGAACATACTTTGCTCGACGCTTGAGCTGCTCGACTTTGCGCCCCGTCAATCTCTCAGCCATATTTTCTGGCAAGGGAAAGCGGAGATCATTTCGCCTTTGTGTGACTTTTTTGAGAATACTCCCTTCAAGACTAGGGCGTAAGCCACGCATAACAGTCTCGACTTCGGGCAGTTCTGGCATATCCTTGTTTTCCTTTGCGTTCGACAGGCAGCAGTACTATATCATTCAAGCAGAAACACTAAAGCGCTTTACACAAGCCACAGCAATATAACTGCTCCAGAGCTTCGCAGTTGGAACTTTCTAATGGCAAATAGAACAGACAAACAATCTTCGGCAGGCACGACTCACTTCGGGTTCGAAGAGGTTTCCGTAAATGACAAGAAACACCGCGTTCGTGGTGTTTTTGAAAGTGTCGCAAGCAAATACGACATAATGAATGACCTCATGAGCGGGGGCGTTCACCGTTTATGGAAGGCATCCCTGATCGATTGGGTTAATCCACAACCGGGCGAAGCTCATCTGGATGTTGCGGGTGGAACCGGTGACATTGCAATGCGGATTATTGACCGTGTGGGACGTGACAAAGCAGGCCCTGTGACAGTTTGCGATCTGACACCTGATATGATGCTTGTCGGCAGAGATCGCGCCATTGACCATGGCATCCTAAAGGGATTGAGCTGGACCTGTGGTAACGCAGAGAGTCTTCCCTTCCCAAGCCGGAGTATGGATTCCTACACCATTGCCTTTGGCCTGAGGAACGTTACCCATATCGACCGCGCTTTGGCAGAGGCGAAACGCGTTTTGAAGCCTGGCGGGCGTTTCTACTGCCTTGAATTCAGTCAGGTTGTTTTGCCTATTCTGGATCAGATTTACGACCAGTACTCCTTTAAAATTCTGCCGAACATGGGACAACTGGTCGCGAACGATCGCGAATCATATCAGTATCTGGCCGAATCAATTCGTCGTTTCCCACCACAAGATGACTTGATTTCTATGATGCGATCCGCAGGTTTCGAGCAATGCAGCTACAGAAACCACACTGGCGGGGTCGCCGCTATACATTGCGGATGGCGTATCTAATATTTCAATGAAGCACATTTGATGTTCAAAAACATAGCGACTCTTTTACGTCTTTTCCAAATTGCCCGTGTCTTTGCACGCCATGATGCCTTGGCTGTTCTTGAAGAAAGACACCTAGTGCCCGGGAAACTAGCCGCTGTTGCTGTGTGGCTTGCCCGTAAAGCATCCAGAAAAAATAAAAATCTGCGCCCCGGACAAAAGCTCGCTGCTGCGTTAACAGAACTTGGCCCCAGCCACATTAAACTTGGTCAGTTCCTCTCTACCCGCGCAGATATTCTTGGCGATCAATTTACCGAAGACCTTGCCCATCTACAGGATCAATTGCCCGCCTTTGATGGCAAGCGCGCGATTGCTATCATTGAAAAAGAACTACACGGCGAAATCGATGACTTCTTTCTTTCCTTTGATGAAACACCCGTTTCAGCAGCATCCATTGCCCAAGTACACTTTGCAGAAACACTGGATGGTGACCCCGTTGCCGTTAAAGTTTTAAGGCCTGGTGTCGAAGAGGATTTCAAAAAAGATCTGACGCTTTTTTATAGCCTTGCCGGATTACTTGAAAAAACACGCCCGGGATTAAAGCGTTTCAAACTCACCGAAGTCGTTGAAACATTTCACGAGACTGTGCGCCTTGAAATGGATCTGCGTATGGAAGCTGCTGCAGCTTGCGAGCTCAGCGATAATTTTGCCGACGATTACACCTATGACACGCCAGAGATAGATTGGGACAGAACAGCTCGTCGCGTCTTGACAATGAGTAGAATAGAAGGAATTCCATTGGATGATCGCCAGGCTCTTCTTGATGCCGGACACGATCTGGAAGAAGTTCTTACGACAGCTGCCGCCATATTCTTTAATCAGGTATTCCGGGACGGATTTTTCCACGGAGACCAACATCCGGGTAATATGTTTGTCGGCGATGACGGTAGAATCGTTGCTGTCGACTTCGGCATCATGGGTAGAATAGACAAATCCACACGCCATTTCCTTGCCGACATGCTCATTGCCCTCTTGAAACAGGACTATCTGCAACTGGCCAAAGCACACGTTGCTGCTGGCATGATCCCGCCGAATCAAAAGATAGAAACCTTTGCCCAGGCCCTGCGTTCAGTTTGCCAACCGATTATGGGAAAAGATTTAAGCGATTTCTCTTTTGCCAGACTTCTTGGGCAAATGCTTCACCTTGCCGAATCCTTTGACATGACAATTCAGCCCCATCTGCTCTTGCTGCAAAAAAATATGGTCATGGCCGAAGGGGTCAGCAGGGGTCTAGAAGAGAACCTTAACCTTTGGTCTATTTCTCAACCACTCGTCGAAGAGTGGATTATCGAGAACAGAGGACCAGAAGCAATTGTAAAAGAAAGTGTTACGACACTGGCAGACAGCCTTAAAACGCTTCCAAAACTGGTTCATAACCTGGAAGTTGCATCTGGCATTTTCTCTCAACAAGGGTTACGACTACACAACAAAACCATACAGGATTTCCACAACGAAAGTAGCGGGACTGCGAAGTGGGCTTTCATCATTGCGATTGCCAGTTTTACATTCTCCATTGGATTTGCTGTAAATTTTATATTTTTCAATAGTTAACATTTATTAACATCTACTGTTGACAACTGAGTGATTTATCCAAAAAATTAATATGTTAATTTACGCAATTTTACAGTGAAATAGTACGTTTAATAATGATATCTGGCAAAAGCATTCTACTGGTGGTTACTGGTGGCATTGCAGCATACAAGTCTCTGGAGTTAATTCGCCGCCTTAAAGAGCGCGATGTCTCTGTGCGTGCAATCCTTACCAAATCCGGATCAGAGTTTGTGACGCCACTCTCCGTTTCGGCACTGACGGGCGAAAAGACGTTTGTCGACCTCTTTTCGCTCACTGATGAAACCGAAATTGGGCATATCCAACTTTCGCGTCAATCCGATCTAATCGTTGTCGTCCCCGCAAGTGCTGATTTCATGGCCAAGATGGCTCAGGGGCGCGCTGATGATTTAGCGTCCACGGTTCTGCTTGCTACGGATAAAGATACGCTTATTGCCCCGGCAATGAATGTACGCATGTGGGAACACCCTGCGACACAGGAAAATTTACAAACGCTTATAAATCGCGGTGTAAAGGTCATTGGCCCCAACGAAGGTTCCATGGCTTGCGGAGAATTTGGCCCCGGGCGTATGGCGGAACCAGCAGAAATTCTTGGTGCAATCGAAGCTTATTTTTCTGCCCCTTCTGAAAAACCACTCGCCGGGATCAAAACACTTGTCACCGCAGGGCCAACACATGAAGCACTGGACCCTGTCAGGTACATCGCGAATCATTCGTCCGGGAAGCAAGGCTATGCCATCGCGCAAGCCATGGAACAACTGGGAGCTGAGGTCACCTTGGTATCGGGGCCGACCCAACTCTCACCTCCTCAAGGCGTAAAATTTATCTCTATCACCAGCGCCGAAGAGATGTTGGTTGCCTGTCAGAAAGCTCTGCCAGCAGATATCGCCATCTTCGCCGCAGCTGTGGCAGATTGGCGTGTAGCGGAACAAAGCAAACAAAAAATCAAAAAGAAAAACAACGACGAAGCCCCAACGCTTAATTTTGTTCAAAATCCCGATATTCTGGCAACACTGTCACAATCAGGACCAAAGCGTCCGGGCCTTGTCATCGGCTTTGCAGCCGAAACGGAACAGGTCACCGAAAATGCTATCTCAAAACGGGACAGAAAAGGATGTGACTGGATTCTGGCAAACGATGTATCACCTGCAACAGGAACTTTTGGTGGAGATGAAAATACACTGTTTTTGATTGATAAAAACGGCGTAGACCAATGGCATAAAATGACTAAAGACGCTGCGGCAAAGAAACTGTCCAAGCGTATCGCAGACCACTTAACTCTCAACGTTTAATAATTAACAATTAACAAGTATGTCAGGAAGAACTGTATGAACGTAGAAATATCGATCGTTCAACTCTCTCACGGAGAAGGCTTACCTCTTCCCTCCTATGCCACGCCACAATCAGCGGGCATGGATCTTCTTGCTGCCATTGAAAATCCCATTGAATTGGCATCCGGTGATCGTCTGTTGGTTCCCACCGGACTTAAAATAGCTCTGCCCAACGGGTACGAAGCTCAAATCAGACCAAAATCAGGTCTTGCACTAAAACACGGAATAACCCTGGTAAACACACCGGGGACAATCGATGCCGACTATCGCGGAGAAATCGGCGTTATAATAATGAACCTTGGCAAGGAAACCTTCACCATCGAAAGAGGCGCAAAAATAGCTCAGATGGTGATAGCCCCTTGTATTCAGGCTAGCTGGTCCTCAGCCACGTCACTTGATGCCACTTCACGTGGCGAAGGTGGGTTTGGATCAACAGGCGTCTTTGCTCAGGAATAAAAGGGACTGGGAAACAAAAAAATGCTTCGGCTATCAAAAAAGCTACTCTTTGCAATAGAGGCGGTTGTAGATATTGCTTATCACGCAGGCTCGGCACCTGTAAGATCAACTGAAATATCACGTCGGGAAGGCATTCCCAGACGCTATCTTGAACAGGTACTCCAACAACTGGTACACAATGGCGTTCTTGCCGGACAACGTGGCCCACGGGGCGGATATCGTCTGGCAAAAGAAAGGCGTCGCATAACAGTTGGCGAAATTATTCGTGTTGTCAGGGACTTGGAAGGCGCATCAGATCCTGCCCGCGACAATGAAGGATCTGACATTGGTATCAACGTCGTTCGACCTATCTGGGTTGACATGCAAAGGGAAATAATGGAGCGTTTCGACAAAATAACCATTGAACAACTTTGCGACGAAGCAAGAAAACAAAACATTCCCAGCGAGGCCACAGCCGCAATGCCTGATTTCAGCATTTAATCAGGCGGTCTCTTGGGGTCGTATAGCGAGAAACCATGAAGACCAAAAACAACACCTTATCTTCCTCTTTCCGAGGCAAAATATACGATTCTATCCTTGATACGATCGGTGCGACGCCGCTTGTGCGTCTGCAAAAACTTGCCGACGCACATGGATCTGGAGCGGAAATTCTCGGAAAGTGTGAGTTCTTTAATCCCCTGGCATCGATCAAAGATCGTATAGGCTTTGCCATGATTGAAGCGCTAGAAGAATCCGGTGAGTTGGACAAAGATACCGTTATTATCGAGCCAACAAGCGGCAATACAGGTATCGCTCTTGCTTTTGTATGCGCGGCAAAAGGCTACAGACTAATTCTGACAATGCCCAAAACCATGTCTGCCGAGCGGCGTAAAATGCTGCGCTATCTCGGGGCAGAACTGGTCCTGACAGATGGCGCACTGGGAATTAGCGGCGCAGTTTCCCGTGCCGAAGCATTGGTCAAGGAATTGCCCAAAGCAGTTATGCCTCAACAGTTCATGAACAAAGCCAATCCGGCAATCCACAGGATCACAACAGCCGAAGAAATCTGGCATGATACCGCTGGTCAGGTCGATATGGTTGTTTGCGGCGTTGGCACCGGCGGCACCCTGACGGGTGTGGGTGCAGTCCTCAAAGAATTAAACCCTGATGTCAAAATGGTTGCAGTCGAGCCAGAAGACAGCCCTGTTCTTTCTGGTGGACAGCCCGGCCCTCATAAAATTCAAGGTATCGGTGCGGGCTTTATCCCAAGTATTCTCGACACCGGGCTAATTGATGAAATCATACGGATAGGAAATGACACCGCCTTCAGAACAGCCCGTGAAGCGGCTGCTCTCGAAGGATTACCGATCGGGATCTCTTCCGGTGCTGCTCTGGCTGCCACCTTGGAAATTGGCGGCAGACCCGAAATGATCGGCAAAAAGATTGTCACCATTCTGCCTTCCTTTGCCGAGCGGTATCTCAGTACAGATCTTTTTGAAAACGGGTAATGTTCGGACAATCAAGTAAACAAAGGGCACACCCTGAGATAAAAGCACAAATAAAGAAAACGGATCATAAGCGTGAATGAACAATTGGAAGACGAGCTAACCGACGATCAGATTGATCGTTACGCCCGACATCTTGTCCTTCCAGAAGTGGGCGAAGAAGGACAGCTAAAGCTTCTTCGTTCCAAAGTTCTCGTCATTGGTGCCGGGGGATTAGGCTCCCCTCTTCTACTCTATCTTGCCGCTGCAGGCATTGGGACAATCGGTGTTGTCGACGACGACGTTGTTGACCTGTCAAACCTGCAACGTCAAGTCTTACACGACACAAGCCAAATTGATCACGCCAAGGTGCAATCTGCAAAGGACCGCCTGACCGCGATCAACCCGGATATAGATATTCGACCACATCACTTCCGTCTGGATTCAGACAACATTGATGATCTGATTGCTCAGTATGATTTGGTGGCCGATGGATGTGACAACTTTAACACCCGCTATCTGGTTAATGATGCTTGTTATCGGCAAAAGGTTCCGTTGGTCTCTGCTGCAATCATGCGCTTTGATGGCCAATTGACGACCTTCCGGGCATTCGAAGAAGGTGACAACCCCTGTTATCGCTGTCTTTTTGGTAACGAACAGGTGGCGGAAAAAGGCAGTTGCGCTGATGTTGGCGTGCTCGGCGCACTGGCTGGCACAATGGGCAGCCTGCAATCCGTCGAAGTTATCAAGGAATTACTGGGCATTGGCGAGAGCATGAGTAACAGCCTGTTGCTCTACGACTCTTTGGGAACATCATTTCACAAAATGAAGACCAAGCGCGATCCAGCCTGTAGCCTGTGTGGGTCTGTATAAAATCATTCAAGCATAAGTCATCCGACATAAGCCATCTAATATAAGGTCTTCTATAAAAGTTTTTCGATCGGATAGCCGGAAAAGTGTTTGGAAGTATTCAATACCACGTGACTGCTAATATTCATCACACCCGGTGTATCAGTCGCATCCAGTAGATAATCGTTTATTTCATTATAGCGCCCCATATCAGGGGCCACGATCCGTAAGCAAAAGTCAAAAGACCCACTGACCATATAACACTCGACCACTTCGGGAATCTTTTGCACATAGTCCTGAAACGCTTTGAATTGATCCCGGCTATGATCTTTCAAGGTCACAGTCGCGATCACCATGACAGATCGACATACCCGCTCAAGGTCAATCATTCCGAAATAGGGACCGATAAAACCGCGCTCTTCCAGTTTACGTACTCTGTTCAAGCAAGAACTTGGCGATAAATTCACCCGATCAGACAAGTCCTGATTGGTTATACGGGCTTCTTGTTGAAGAATCGAAAGAATATTTTGATCTATTCGATCCAGTTGCTGACTAAACGACATTTACAAGCCTTTTTTTATCAAATCATACATTATAGAACGCAGTTTCATTCTAGAGGCACAAGGGATCATACATTATAAATCCTTATTTTCTCTATACATCAGACTTAAACATTAATCAAAACGCTAACAATCGTTCAAATTATCTATTGCAAAGAACAAAACAAAATATAATTCGGTATTGCTCATTAAAACCGCAGTATCTGCAGTAAAATAGAATGACTTCGATAAGACCTTCGGCAGATTCTGCGATAAGCTTATTTAACTGAGCGAAACAAAGGCGGTAGAAAATCCGTCACCGACAAACTCGCCAAACATTGCGTAATACACAGGTAATATACTGGGATGCCTGATTAGAAATCAGGCTTGGATCCACCAAAGGAGCACATAATGTCTAACGTTCTTCCTGGCCGCGAAGCCATGATGACCACCTACAACCCACCAAACATCGCCTTTGAAAAAGGTGAAGGAACCTGGCTTTACGCAGAAGATGGTAAAAAGTATCTCGACTTTTATAGCGGGATTGCAGTTTGCGCCTTTGGTCATGCGCACCCTCATCTGGTTGCTGCGCTGAAAGATCAGGCAGATAAGTTCTGGCACTGTTCCAACATGTTCCGGGTCACACAATCCGAAACCCTCGCAAAACGCCTGACTGACAACTCTTTTGCATCAAAAGTTTTCTTTAGCAACTCGGGTGCAGAGGCCAACGAATGTGGCCTGAAAATCCTGCGTAAATATCAAGAAGCCAAAGGTCATCCGGAACGTAAGCGTATTATTGGTATGTCCAGCGCCTTCCATGGCCGGACACTTGGTACAATTGCTGCCGCGGGGAATCCTGCGCATACAGCTGGCTTCCTGATGGAAGATGAAGGCTACGATCAGGTTCCTTTTGGTGATCTGCAAGCATTGGAAGCCGCCATCACAAACGAAACGGCTGGCGTCATCTTTGAGCCTGTTCAAGGTGAAGGCGGCATTCGTCCCGGCACGGCAGAATACCTTCAGGGCATTCGCGCGCTTTGTGACAAGCACGACATTCTGATGATGGTTGACGAAGTTCAATGCGGCATGGGTCGTACAGGCAAGCTCTTTGCATATGAATGGTCTGGCATCGAACCTGATGTTATGTCCCTTGCCAAAGGCATTGGCGGTGGCTTTCCACTAGGTGCTTGTCTGGCAAATGACAAAGCAGCAGAAGCGATGGTCTTCGGCACACACGGCAGCACCTATGGCGGTAATCCTCTTGCTGGTGCTGTTGGAAATGCTGTTATGGATCTCTTGATGGAAGATGGTTTCCTTGCTTCCGTCACAGAAAAATCAAACAAAGTTCGTGCCCAGCTTGAAGAGCTTATCGCAAAACATCCAAAAGCGCTGGTTTCCGTTCATGGCCTTGGCCTGATGATCGGCCTCAAGTGCGCGATTCCAAATGGCGATGTACTCCTTGAACTTAGAAGCGAAGGCATGCTCTGCGCAAAATCTGGTGACAATCAGATCCGCTTCCTGCCGCCGCTCAACGTCTCTAATGACGAGCTGGATACTGCGATTGAAATCCTTGATCGTGTTTGCACGAAACTGACAGCCTAAGGGAAACGGTCGATGACTTATACTCCTTTGCTCGAATGGATCGATGCGCAACAGGACAATATGCTTTCGGAAGTTTTGGCGCTGAGTGAAATCAATTCCGGAAGCGCGAATATTCCGGGAATTGAAAAGGTCATCGACCGTCTGTCTGATTTTGCATCATCGTTAGGTGCTGAAGAAGAACGCCTTGAGTTACCATCTCGCACAGATGTCCTTGATAATGGTGAGGTTGTTGAAAGCGAAAGCGGTCCTCTGCTTCGTCTTACAAAATGGCCAAACGCCAATCGACGCATTCTTCTCGTTGGACACAGCGATACCGTTTACCCCAAAGACCACAGTTTCCAGCACTGTACCAAGCTTGATGAAAACACCATTAATGGTCCCGGCGTTGCTGACATGAAAGGTGGTATTGTTGTGATGCTCACGGCCTTACAGGCTCTTGAGCGCAGCCCCTATGCAGGTAACGTCGGCTGGCAGGTTATTATTAATCCCGATGAAGAGATCGGCTCTTTTGCGTCAGCACAACATCTGGATCAAGCCGCCAGAGCCGCCGATGTCGGCATGATCTTTGAACCGGCACTGGCCGATGGCACATTGGCTGGCGCAAGAAAAGGCAGCGGTAACTTTGCCCTGATTGCCCGTGGACGTGCTGCGCATGCCGGACGGGAACATCACCTTGGCAGGAATGCCATCGCAGCCCTCGCCCGTGCGATCTCGCTTCTGGATGGCCTGAACGGTCAAATGGAAGGCGTCACCATTAACGTTGCCAAGCTCACAGGCGGCGGTCCCAACAATGTGGTTCCCGACTTTGCGCTATGTCGCTTTAACATTCGTGTTCCAAGCCCCGAAGGACAGGCCTGGGCAGAAAAGAAACTGCAACAGATCATTGATGAAATCAGTCAGGCCGATGGTATTTCACTTGAACTACATGGTTCTTTCGGGCGGCAACCAAAAGTCATGGACAAGGCCCACCAGCAACTCTTTTCCCTGTTAAAAAGCTGTGGAGATGATCTGGGCCTTTCAACAGAGGCAAAAGCGACAGGCGGATGTTGCGATGGCAATAACCTCGCAGCTGCTGGCCTTGCAAATATAGATACTCTCGGTGTTCGTGGTGGGGCAATTCACAGTACAGATGAATTCCTGCTGATCGACAGTCTGAGTGAACGCGCCAAACTTTCTGCTCTCCTGCTCTTTAAACTGGCAGCAGGCGAAGCAAGTTGGCCCGACCGTACAACCACAGCCTAATTCGGCTGACAAATCCGGGGAAAACGTCCCAATGTTAATTATCAGACCCGCGCGACAAAGTGATCTCGGCGATCTTATGGATTTGTCCCACGCTGTGGGAACAGGCATGACATCCATGCCAGCCAACGAAGGCGCCTGGCTAGAAAAACTTACCCGTTCAGAAGCCAGCTTCAAGACACCCGCAATGGGACCACAAGGTGAAATCTACTTCATGGTTCTAGAGGATACGAAGACCCAGAAAGCAGTTGGCACCACGGCTCTATACGCCGGGGTTGGACTAAAACATCCTTTTTATTCTTACAAGATATCAACACTGGTCAATGCCTCGTCCGAGTTGGAAACAACCCGCAAGATGAAGGTCATGCTATTGGTCAATGATTACACTGGCGCAACCGAGATCGGATCTCTTTATCTCTCCAAAGAATATCGTCAGCCCGGTATCGGTCAGTTCCTTTCCAGATGCCGTTATCTGACTCTGGCGGATTTCCCGGATCGTTTTGGCGATATGGTAATGGCCGAAATGCGCGGCTGGCAGGACAAAGATGGTTCGTCCCCCTTTTGGAATCATCTCGGTGGCAAATTCTTTGGTATTGCTTTTGAGAACGCTGACAAGATCTCTTCCGTCAAGGGCACCCAGATCATTTCAGATTTGATGCCCAAATATCCAATCTACATCGACCTGCTACCGGACGAAGCACAGGAAGTTATCGGCAAGCCGCACGAATCATCCAGTCCCGCTTTGCGTTTGCTGGAAAAAGAAGGCTTCAACTTTAACGGTTATGTCGATGTTTTTGACGGCGGCCCATCTGTCGAGGTGCCAACCAGAAATATTAAAACATTGCAATCAAGCCGCGTTGCCACGGTTAACGGCACAACGGAACAGGCTGCTGCAGAAGATCAATCAAATCTTTATATGATCAGTAATACCAACATTGATGCCTATCGCATGTGTCTTCAGCCAGCAGAGCTAGACGACACACAGTCCATCAAACTTACACAAGAAACGATCGACGCACTCCGCCTTAAAGCTGGTGATGAAGTACGCTACGTAAAATTCCGGGAGAACAAGTCATGAGCCTAGCACAGAAACTTTATATCAATGGCGAATGGCGCGATGGCAAAGGTAGTGTCCTTTCCTCGACCAACCCTGCAAACAACGAAACTATTTGGCAAGCTGCCTCAGCAACAACTGATGATGTAAATGATGCAATTATCGCGGCACGTTCTGCGCTGCGTGGATGGGCGCTTGCCTCATTAGACAGTCGCATTGAAATCATCACAAAATACAGGGATCTCCTCAAAGAGCGTCAGGAAAATATCGCTGTTGCAATCGCAATGGAAACCGGGAAACCACTTTGGGAAACCAAAACCGAAGCCGCCGCAATGATCGGCAAAGTTGCCCTGTCTCTCGACGCTTTTGAAAAACGTACAGGCGATCATGAAAATCAAATGGGTGAAGGCCTGAAAGCAACCCTGCGGCATAAACCGCACGGTGTTGTCGCCGTATTCGGCCCTTACAACTTCCCCGGTCACCTTCCGAACGGGCATATCGTCCCGTCTTTGATTGCGGGTAATACGATCGTTTTCAAACCCAGCGATCTGACGCCGATGGTTGCCGAAGTTATGATGCAGGCATGGCATGACGCCGGACTCCCTGCTGGTGTTCTCAATCTGGTGCAGGGAGCCAAGGAAACAGGTATAGCCCTCGCCGGACATGATGGCATTGACGGCCTCTTTTTCACAGGCAGCTCAGCAACGGGTGAACTGCTACACCGCCAATACGCAGGCAAAACCGGTAAGATTCTGGCTCTGGAAATGGGCGGTAACAACCCGTTGGTTGTTATGGAGGCAAGCGATGATAAAGCTGCAGCTTATCACACCATACAATCAGCCTATGTCACCTCTGGACAGCGTTGCACCTGCTCCCGCAGATTGATCGTTCCAACAGGGGCTGAAGGCGATAAATTTATCGAAACACTGTCATCGCAAATTGATGGTATCAAAGTCGGACAGGATGATCAGGAAAATCCGCCTTTTATGGGGTCTTTGATTTCCAATGCTGCGGCGGACGGTATCCTTGCCGCACAGGAAAATCTTGAGAAAATGGGTGGTAAAGTTATCAAGCGCCTGGAACGTCTTTATGATGGCAAACCATTTTTAACGCCTGGCCTGATAGACGTTACAGCCATCAAAGACCTACCAGACGAAGAATATTTTGGCCCTCTCCTCCAAATCATCCGCGTTGCTGATTTTGACGAAGCCATTGATGTTGCCAACAACACCCGCTTTGGACTTTCAGCTGGCATCCTAACGGACAATAAAGATCTTTGGGAAAAATTCTGGGTCGAAAGCCGTGCCGGTATTGTGAACTGGAACCGTCCTCTTACAGGTGCCAGTGGATCAGCACCTTTTGGCGGCGTTGGTGCCAGTGGTAACCATCGTCCAAGTGCGTTCTATGCCGCTGACTATGCTGCCTATCCTGTTGCTTCTCTTGAGGCCGATACGCTTAACATGCCCGCACAGCTGACACCTGGGATCACCCTACAGGATAAGGGATAAGCCAATGACCTATTACGAGGTTAACTTTGACGGCCTTGTCGGCCCGACACACAACTTTGCAGGTCTTTCCTATGGCAACATAGCATCCGATAAGTCAGCCAAAGGAACTTCAAGCCCTAAAGGTGCCGCCTTGCAAGGGCTGGAGAAAATGAAAGCCTTGGCAGATATGGGCATGAAGCAGGGGGTTTTACCGCCACAGGAACGCCCTCACCTGCCAACCCTTCGCGGCTTGGGTTACAGTGGGAACGAAAGTGATATCCTCACGAAAGCGGCAGAGGAAAACCTGGCTCTCTTTGCCGGAACATGCTCTGCCTCTTCAATGTGGGTTGCCAATGCGGGAACAGTATCTCCGCGTCCGGATACAAAGGACGGCAGAACACATTTCACCCCGGCAAACCTGATCTCCATGTTTCATCGCTCTATTGAGCATCCGACAACAGGGCGTACGCTACAGACGATCTTTGCCGATGAGAGCCGCTTTGCTCATCACCCTGCCCTACACGGCAGCCACCATTTCGGGGATGAAGGTGCTGCAAACCACACACGCTTTTGTGCCAACTATGGTGATCCCGGCGTAGAATTCTTCGTTTATGGTGTCGAAGCCCTGCGTAAAGATGCACCGGGTCCGAAAAAATTCCCGGCTCGGCAAACGCTAGAAGCCTGTCAGGCCGTTGCCCGTCTTCATGGCCTGACCGAAGATCGGGTTGTTTATGCACAACAGAACCCCGACGTGATTGATCAGGGTGTCTTCCACAACGACGTAATCTCGGTTGGTAACGGACGTGTTCTGTTCCATCACGAAAAGGCCTTCCTGAATACTGATGATGTCAAGAAAGAGTTGAACAGGAAGCTCCCGAACGGTGACATGATTTTTGTCGAGGTTCCCGATAATCAGGTATCTGTTGAAGATGCTGTGCAAAGTTATCTCTTCAACAGCCAGCTGATTTCCCCTTCGGGCAGTGGCAGTAACTCTATGACACTGATCGCGCCTATTGAGTGTCAGGAAAATCCCAGGGTCAAAAAATACCTGGAAGATCTTGTTCAGCAGGGTGGTGCCATCAGTAATGTTGAGTTCTTCAATCTTCGCCAATCCATGAAAAATGGTGGCGGCCCAGCATGCCTTAGACTGCGTGTTGTCCTCAGTAACGACGACTTAAGCAATCTGGGCGCACGTGTCCTGCTTGATGATGCCCTTTATGAAGACCTCAAGACGTGGGTCTCAAAACACTATCGGGATGAACTTTCACCTGATGACATCAAAGATCCAGCACTTTTCTATGAAGTTCGGACGGCTCTACAAGAGCTAACCGACATTCTAAATCTTGGAAAGCTATACGATTTCCAGCGGGCTTAGGTCGGATTCCCGTCCTGACTTAAGCTTCTTTTATCCCGAGTGATCATCGTATCACTCGGGATCTTTTTTGACTCTTCGAGTCATACTTAATTCCAAGATTAGTCTTTTTCTAACCGGGTTAATCTCGATAAAGATCAGATCGTGTTGGCGGAATTCCGGAAAGCCCCTTGGTTCTTTTAGTGGCGACGGTCTGGAAGATATTCAGAGTTCCTCGCGTGAAGGCTAACGATACACCAGTGAGGTAAAGTACCCAGAGGCGATAACGCTCTTCGCCAGCTTCCGCAATCGCTTCTTCTTTTCGTTCAGTCAAGCGACGCGCCCACAGCTCAGTTGTTCTGGCGTAATGCTCGCGCCATGCTTCGACGTCATGGACCTCAAAACCATGTGCTTCAAGATTTCTCGCGGTCATACCTATATGATCAACTTCCGCGCCCGGAAAAATATATTTGAGCATAGAGTTATATTCAGGGCGCTTTCGATTGAATTTCGCATCACTTGTTTTTCCTCTGCGGGTAATCGCATGATGCAGATAAATTCCGCGTGGTTCCAACAGACGATTTACGGTCAGATAGTATTCTCGATGATTTTCTATCCCCACATGTTCAAACATGCCAATGGACGAAATTTTATCAAAAGTTCCCTCTAACAGACGAAAATCCTTGAGCTCGACCGAGACTTTATCTTCAAGTCCCTTCTCTTTAATACGCTGCTGTGCCAGCGCCAACTGTTCTTCGGACAGAGTAACCCCGACAGCGGTGACGCCAAAGTTTTCAGCCGCATGGCAGATCAACGCGCCCCATCCACACCCGATATCCAGCAAACGATCCCCTGGTTTCAGACGCAGCTTACGACAGATCATGTCCAGCTTGTCGTGCTGTGCCTGTGCAAGATCATTGGCCCAGTCCGTAAAATACCCACAGGTATAAACCATCTCGGGATCAAGAAAGAGCTCATAAAATCTATTCGATACGTCATAGTGATAGGCAATATCGTTTTGTTTGCTTCCTCGACCAGACGTCTCGCCTTGCCCGTCCAACTGAACGTTTTGTTGTTCCGTTCGTGCGAAAAGAAGTGGAAAGAGATTTCGTAATAATAAGCTTTTATTCAGGCTCTTGATGAGTTTTTTGGTTTTGCCCTTTGGACGTCGCTCAGCCAGATCAAAAAGCGTGCCGCCGCGAATATCCAATCCCCCAGAAAGATAAAGATCAATAACCGTCTTTAACTTTGGGCGCCGGAGCAATCTGGTTAAAACCATCCTGTCAGTCAGCGCTAACCGCAGATTGTTCTTTTCATCATCAGAAGGGGGAATAAGAGAGCCATCCCAAAGCTGAAAAGAGAAATCTAACCCCAGCTTTTCATGGAGATGCGAAAGTGCTTTTCTAACACCCTCTAACGAACGGTCCTGCCCCATAACAGACATCACTAATCCTTTGATAAATCAAACAAGATTTCACCGCACTCAACCATCAGCTTACCCAAGCAAAATAGGCAACGCAAATATTCTGTCAGGGACAGATCAATTATCTCAAGACCTGTTTCAAAGATGACACGACAAGGCGCCAAAGGCCTCCATCTACTTGTAATTTTGTTGACCCAATCCTATTTAGCTGCAAAAGAAGCGTACGATTTAACACGTAAAAAATCCCGAGGTGATAGCTTGGCTTGAATCCCTTGGAACAGCTATGTAGTCTGTTCTGAATTCAATATTGCCAGCAACCTCCCAACCAATTGAGATGTGTTTACGATGGATATTATTCTGGGACCTTTGATCACTGTACTTGTTATTGCACTCGATCTCTTTAAATGGGCCGTTATTATCTCGGCTATTCTGAGCTGGCTCGTTGCTTTCAACGTGATCAATACCCATAACCAGTTTGTCAGCATGGTCGGGGAGTTCCTCTGGCGTTTAACCGAGCCTGCACTTCGCCCGATCAGAAGCATAATCCCTAGTATCGGTGGTATGGACTTGTCCCCGATCGTTCTTTTGCTGATCATCATATTCTTACAGAATGTGCTGATTAACCTTCGCATCAGCTTTGCGTAAAACAGCTTAAATCTGACTTTTAACAAAGAAGGTATCGCACTATGTCCCATTCTCTCGATTTGAGCAGCCGCGATGCCCTCTTGATCATCGACCTTCAAAACGATTTCTGTACCGGGGGAGCATTGGCGGTCCCAGAGGGAGAAGCCATTGTCCCTGTGGTAAACAAGCTGATTGAACGCTTCCCCCACGCGCTTGCAACACAAGACTGGCACCCCGAGGGACATTTGTCTTTTGCTTCATCCCACGAAGAACAAGCTCCATACGGCACAGTCAAACTCAGTTATGGCGAACAAGTTCTCTGGCCTGATCATTGTGTTCAGGGAGAGAACGGATCTACCCTGCATAAAGATCTCAATAAAAATGCGCTAGAACTGATCCTGCGCAAAGGATTTCGCAAAGAAATCGATTCCTACTCTGCCTTTTACGAAAACGACAAAACCACATCGACTGGCCTCACCGGATATTTAAAAGAACGCGAGATAGAACGAGTCTTCCTTTGTGGCCTTGCAACTGACTTTTGTGTGTACTATTCAGCAATAGACGCCATCAAGCAGGGGTTCGAGACCTTTGTAATTGCTGATGCCTGCCGAGCAATTGATCTGGATGGATCACTGGCTAAGGCCATGACGCACATGCGGGAATCCGGCGTTGAAATCCTGAGCTCTGACGAGCTTTAACCGGATTATCCGATCAGGCAATTCACGATTCAAAACAGAAAGCCCATCTTGGCTTGCGATAAGTCATTGCATCGCCAGACTTAAAGCCATAAAACCACGAAAACAGAAGTCAAGAATACCTGTGCTATACCCTCACTCAAGCTGGGTTTTGTTTGGCTTTGACACTGATATCTGATGACAAAGAGATCAATCGATCCCTGCTATCAATCGGCACAGGGATCAATCAAGGAGACCTATGATGTCCACTGCGACAATTATTGATGGCAGAAAATTTTCAGCGACCCTTCGTGGCCGTATTGCAGAAGAAGTTACCCGCCTGAAAAACGATCACAATCTAACACCCGGTCTTGCCGTTGTTCTGGTTGGTGAAGACCCTGCCAGCCAGGTTTATGTTCGCAGTAAAGGCAAACAGACCCTTGAAGCAGGCATGAATTCTTACGAACACAAAATGTCCGCGGAAACAACTCAGGAAGAGCTTTTGGCGAAAGTAGAAGAGCTCAACAACGATCCTGCTGTTCACGGTATTCTTGTTCAGTTGCCTGTTCCTGATCATATTGATGACCACGCAATCATTAATGCCATTGATCCAAACAAAGACGTTGATGGCTTCCACGTGATCAACTCTGGCCGTTTGGCAACTGGCGCACGTGGCGCAAGCGCGCCAATGGTTCCTTGTACCCCACTTGGTTCTATCATGTTGTTGAAAGATCATCTTGGTGACCTTTCTGGTAAAACAGCCGTTGTTGTTGGTCGTTCCAACATCGTTGGCAAGCCAATGGCCCAGCTTCTGCTACAGGAAAGCTGCACCGTGACCATCGCGCACAGCCGCACCAAAGATCTAGCAGACGTTGTTCGTCAGGCTGACATTGTTGTTGCCGCTGTTGGACGCCCTGAGATGGTCAAAGGTGACTGGATCAAATCTGGTGCGACCGTTATCGACGTTGGGATCAATCGCATTGAAGTTGATGGCAAAAACAAACTCGTTGGTGATGTCGCAACAGCTGAAGCGATGGAACATGCTGGTGCAATTACACCGGTTCCAGGTGGCGTTGGTCCGATGACAATTGCCTGTCTTCTTGCAAACACACTGACCGCTGCAAGTCGCCAAAACGGATTGAAAGAGCCAAACCTTCTCTAAGGTTTCGCTGTGAAATAGCCATAAAAAAAGCCCGGTACTGAGTTTCAGTTCCGGGCTTTTTATTTATTATCTTCGTCGGCGCTAAAAAAGCTCAAGCCAAACACAGCATGTTAAATCTTGCTCTTAAGCAATCACAAGCTTGAACAGCCCCTTGATCGGTGCCTTCGGATCAGCCACTTCGCCTTTGCGAATAATATTGATCCGGCCCGTGCGCGCCAGATGCAGAGCCTGCTGACGTACTGCAGGCAGATACTTGCGCCATGCATCAGGGCGATCTTCTTTCTTTGCACGAGGCTTGTAGTAAGCGCGCGCAAGAGCATCAGGGCTAACTGCGTTTTCAGCCCCATAGAGTTCCCCAAGGATAAAAATCGCAATCGGGTCGTCAGTTTTTTTCTTCTCGTCGCTCATATCAATCTCTCTTCATAAGAATGGCGCCTTCACTAACGTGAATCTCACCCGGGAGCAATGACAATCTGCACACGCCTTTGCCTAGCAGCTTTGCGGTTAAGGCATGGGATTAAGCCATGGAATTAAGATAGCTTATCAAAGTTTCCTTTGGGCAACGATAAATAATCGCGGAAAAGTCAGAAGAACGCGACCATCCCTGAGCGGCCTATAAGCCTGTTTAATCTTGTCTAGATATTGTTCCAGATAAGCTTGCCTTTCCTGGTCATTGAGGGGATCGAGGAAAGGTCTGAGACCCGTTGATTTAACCCAGTCAACAATAGCACTTGCATCAGTAAGAACATGCTCATAACTGGTGCGCCAGATATCAATAACTTCGGATTGATCGGCAAGCCAATTATAATAATCCGCACTGCTTCCGATGGTTTCTCTCGATTTTACCGCTTCCGACAGTTTCTCTGCCCACGGCCCTTCCGACGCTGTTTCCCGCATCAGAGCATGAGTTGGCTCGGATAGGTTATCCGGCATCTGTACAGCAAGGATTCCACCAGTATTGAGGCACTGCATCAAACGAGGAAACAAATCGCTATGCCCGGTTACCCACTGAAGCGAAGCATTGGCAAAAATAACATCTGCTTTTTCTTCCGGCTTCCAGGTCGCGATATCATCAAGAGAAAACGTAACATCAGGTAATCTCTTTCTTGCTTCATCGAGCATTTTTGGTGAAGAATCCACGCCAGAAATAACGGTAGACGGAAACCTTGCCTGCAAAAGCTCTGTTGAATTACCGGGACCACAGCCAAGATCAATAACCTTCTTTGGCTGATCAATGGCTACCCTGTTTAGTAACTCATAAGCTGGACGTGTCCTAAGGTCTTCAAACTGAAGATACTGATCTGTGTTCCAGTCGGTTTTCAAAATATTTCTCCCAAAAACAAAAAGCCCCGCAATCGCAGGGCTTTTTAGTCAAAAATCTATCATGAAATTATCTTTGTTTATTTAGCAGCTTCAACCGCAGGGCATTCAGCTTGATAAAGCCTTCTGCATCACGTTGATCATAAACTGTATCTTCTTCAAAGGTTACATGTTCAAGGCTATAGAGTGACTTTGCAGACTCACGCCCGGTAACGATCGCATTACCTTTGTAGAGAGACAAACGTACATTACCTTCGACATGCTCCTGTGACTTATCGATCATAGCCTGTAGCATTTCACGCTCTGGACTGAACCAGAAACCGTTATAGATAAGTTCGGCATATTTCGGCATCAGTTCGTCTTTTAGATGCATCGCGCCACGATCAAGCGTAATTGATTCGATCGCACGGTGTGCGGCCAGAAGAATTGTTCCGCCAGGTGTTTCGTAGATACCGCGAGATTTCATGCCAACAAAACGGCCTTCAACAAGGTCAAGACGTCCGATACCATTTGCACCACCAAGTTCATTCAACTTGGTAAGGATTTCAGCAGGGGACATTTTTTGACCATTGATTCCAACGGCGTCACCTTTTTTGAATTCAATGGTGATCTCAGTTGCTTCGTCCGGCGCATCCATTGGCGAAACAATACGCTGATAAACATGTTCACCCGGGGCGATCCAAGGATCTTCCATTTCCTTACCTTCTGAAGACGTATGCAGAAGGTTGGCATCAACAGAAAACGGTGCTTCGCCACGCTTGTCTTTTGCGATCGGAATTTGATGCTTTTCAGCAAAATCGATCAGCTTGGTACGAGATGTCAGATCCCATTCGCGCCAAGGGGCGATAACCTTGATATCCGGGTTAAGCGCGTAACAGCTTAGCTCAAAACGAACCTGATCGTTTCCTTTACCCGTTGCGCCATGAGCAACAGCATCTGCACCTGTTTCTTCAGCTATCTCAATCAAACGCTTGGAAATCAACGGACGTGCGATTGAGGTCCCCAAAAGGTAAACGCCTTCGTAAACAGCGTTGGCACGGAACATCGGGAAGACAAAATCGCTGACAAACTCTTCGCGCACATCTTCGATATAGATATCTTTAACGCCACAAGCTTCAGCTTTCTTTCGCGCTGGCTCCAGTTCTTCGCCTTGACCAAGGTCCGCTGTGAAAGTCACAACTTCGCAATTATAAGTTTCCTGAAGCCATTTCAGAATAACTGAAGTATCAAGTCCGCCTGAATAGGCAAGTACGACTTTTTTGATATCGCCCATAAGAGTTCACGCCTCTGCAAATAGTGGCCATGCCGCAAGAAGGCATAAGTGCCGTTTTTCGGTAAATCTGCCGGGAGTATAGGTAAATCCTGATCCAGAGCAAGTATTGTCCGCAGGAATTACAGTGAAAAATGCAATTATTTTACCTAATCAAATTAGTCTATTTGCTAGAGATCCAACACCACTTCACTATCGTCATCAGAATACCCCACCGGCTTTTGTGGCACAGCAGAACATAAAAGGACTTCATCGTCTGCAATTTCTGCTGAATAACCTTTCGGATAACTGACAGCACCAGATTTCAGCTTCGTCACACAAGCTCCACAATTCCCGGATCGACAGGAAAAGTCAGGAGATATGCCGTTTTCTTCGGCCAATTGTAACAGGCTTCCCTTTTCAGGACACCATTCTGCCATTTGATCTGTCACCGCAAACCGAACCATCACTGGTTCTTGAGGAAGATCGCCTTGATCTGCCATTTCCAGGCTGCCGCTATTTTCTGCTGTACCCGTCTTTAACCCCGTCGAAGATTTAAGCACCATTGAAGGACCAAAAGTCTCATAGCGAATACGTTCCTCTCGCACACCCAACACACTGAGAACCTCATAGAGAGATTGCATAAATTTCTGAGGGCCACAGAGATAAAAATCGTAATCATCAAGAGATAGATGCTCTCTCAATAAATTTAAATCAACACGCCCTTGGGCTTGAAAACCTTTACCCAAAACATCAGAAGATCCCGGCTGAGAATAAGCATTATATACATCAAAGCAGTCAAACCATATCGACAGGGCATTCGTATATTTTCCAAAGGCATGATCAGTTCCATTTCGTGCTCCATGGATGAAATGGATTTTACGCCCACGAGGAATTTTTTTCTCCTGTTCCAATAAAGCTTCAGCCATGGCCATCATTGGCGTCACACCGACACCGCCAGAGAGAAAAACTACAGGACGCGTACTTTCCTTATCCAGATAAAAATCACCGCGCGGCGCTTGCGCTTCAATGATATCTCCGGGCTTCATGTGATCATGGAAATGCCGGGAAACCAATCCAGCTTCTTCGCGCTTGATTGAAAGGCGATAATAACGACCGTTAAAAGCATTCGAGATTGTATAGGTCCTTCTTACTTCTTTATCTTCTTCCTTGGATGGACCGCACGGCACATTGATCCGGATCGGTAAATATTGGCCCGGCTCATAGTCAGCCAGTGCCTTTTTATCTTCCGGGACAAGGTAAAAGGATGAAATGCTTTCGCTTTCTTTCTCTATCTTAGCAACCACATAACGCCGCCATGCATTCCGATCCTTTGAAGTAGAGAGTACCTCTTCCGCTTCTTCCCAAGTACCCGTTAGATCAAGAGAAGGGGAATAGCTCTCAAATTTCCAGGCCGTCGGCAGGCCCTTTTCAACAAGCCGTACTTCTTCCACCTTGATCTCGACAAGACGTTGAGCGTCGGCAAATGCCCTTACTTCGGGACCATCCCAGATAACTTCAGCCTGCCCTGTGATATAGAGAAGATCACCCGTTTCAAAATCGGGAACCAGTATCCCTGCTTTTGGATAAACCTCTATATTTCCGAGAGTATTAAAGTGGTTATTTCCCGAAAAATCTGGAAACAACAACCTCTCCTCATCAACGACTTTCAGAAATCCGGGCTTGCCGCCACGATGAGACACATCCACACCAAACCGATGATCACTGTTATCCGGGAAATACGCTGACGCGATAAAAAAAGTATCCGCTTTGCCAATTATCCCTTTAGCGGTCTTACTCAAGCTCTCAGAAAGATTTCCCGAATTCTGCCCAATCGTTTGTAGGACTTTTGAGTTTGATTTTTCATCATCGACAGGCATACGTGCTTGAATATATTGCGGACAGTTGCCAAAGCTCTGATCAACCTTAACAGAAAATCCCTTTCGATCTGTTCGGCCCTGCACTTTACCTGCCAGACGGTTTCGACGTCGCGTATGGAATTCAATGCCTAAAAAACCCAACGGAGATCCGATTTCCAAATTTCCTGACAGGGGATCACCCGGTAAAGGTGCGTTATCAATAACCAGCGTTTCTCGATCAGGTGAAGTGATAAAGCCAGATTGACCAATAATCATTGATGCCCATGGGCGCCCCTTTTGGTCCAATGATCCAACAACAATTTGTGGCAGCTGCCCATAAAATTCACGATGTTGGTCCGGTAAAAAATTGCGAACAAATTTAGGGGCGTAGTGATGAACATTCTCCAGAACACCCAAGCGTCGCTGAACCGCCAACTCTCCTTCGTGAAAAGGTGTTGTTTCGGGATCAAAAAAGGATGTGCTCATAGCTGAACTCCTTATTCGTTCTTATTTTCTTGGCAGAATGGGCAGAATGGAAAGAGAACTCTGAATCAGTCACTTATGTTCAGAGTTCTCATATAAACCTTTGATTAGGCCGCATCATTCAAAGGTGTTTTTTGCATACCAACAAAATTTGGCAGAGCTTCAATTCTGGAAATCCAGGATTGGATATTTGGATAGGGATCAAGGACAACACCACCTTCAGGAGCGTGAGCGATATAGGTATAAGCAGCAACATCCGCAATACTTACCTTCTCGCCAATCAAATAACTTTGTCCATCAAGGATCTTGTCCATTGTTTCAAAGAGCGCTGTCGCACGAGTTTTCGCAACATCATGATCAAGATTTGCCCCAAATACAGTTACCAACCGCGCCGAAGCGGGACCAGCTGCAATCGGGCCAGCTGCGATAGAAAGCCATCCCTGAATGGCAGCTTCGTCTTGTGCAGAACCCAAGCTCCAGGCCTCACCACCATACGTTCGGGCAAGATAAACAAGGATGCCATTAGAATCCCACAAAACAACACCGTTATCATCTAGAACGGGAACCTGCCCAAAGGGATGCATTTTCAAAAAATCTGCATCTTTATGAGCACCAGCCATCAAATCCACGTCAACTAACTCATACTCAAGATCCAGCAAAGAGAGAAACAGTTCAACCCGATGCGCATGACCGGAAAGTGCATGGCGATATAATTTAATCATACTTCTAATCCTTAGAGGCTTAAATCAAAATTGGAGTCATTCGCTTGAGAAACGGAGAGGTATCCGTCCTTCTGAAAATAAGATAATTCACTAGATATCCATTTACTATCCATACATAATGAACATAATTATAAACAAAATAGATATAATTATGGATACACTTGAGAGTATGCGTGTTTTCGCCGCAGTCGTGGAACACGGTAGTTTCACTGCAGCTTCAAAAAAGCTGGGTATTTCAACAATGCTTGCCAGCAAGCATGTAAAAAGGCTCGAAGAAAAAATAGAAGCACGTCTGCTTAACCGCACAACACGTAAAGTAAGCGTCACAGAAATCGGACAAGCCTATTATGATCGATGCCTGTTAATCATCGAACAAACCGATGAATTGCATGATCTCGTAAGCGAGCAAACCGATACCATAAAGGGACATCTTCGTGTTACTGCTCCCAGAGTCCTGGGTGAAGAAATCGTTGTCGATTGTGCCAATGATTTCATGAAACTTCACCCCGAAGTTACTATGGATTTAAGGCTGGAAGAAAGAACCGTAGATATCATTCAAGAAGGGATTGATGTCGCGGTAAGATTGGGTGCTCTCAACGATAGCAGCTTAATTGCCCGACACCTCGCTAAATACAAATATCTGCTTTGTGCGACCCCTGATTATCTAAAAGAACGGGGAACACCAACACACCCTAATCAGTTAATCGATCACGATTGTATTCTTGGATCAACCATAAGTCCGACAAATCAATTGGACTTTATTGTCGATGGAAAAAAGACGGCGCTAACCATCAAACCCCGTGCACGTGTAAACGCCGCACAACCAATAAGGAAAATGACCTTAGAAGGTCACGGTATTGGTATGTGTTTAATTTCTACAGTCAAAGAAGATCTTACCGCAGGTCGCCTTGTGCGTGTCCTTGAGGGATTTGAAGCTTATGACAGGAGCGCCTATGTGATCTATCCACATCGACGGCACCTTGCTCCGCGGGTGAAGGCCTTTGTTGATCATGTTGCCTTGCACTTCAAAAGATCCGACAAGGTCGAACACTAATCGGCAAAGGCCCCGGACTGGCTATAATTGTTCCAGGCAAACCAGTAAGAAATATGTCCCGGCAAGCGTTTCAGTTTATGACCATCGTCAGAAACCAGTGCATCCTCCGTAATCTCCCAACTGCCGCTATCGCCTTCAAGATAATCTGCTTTTCCAGACAGAGAAAAAGCTTCTCCATTCCCGGCGTAGGCCCGAACCGTTCTGGTCTTCCCATTCCCGATCAAGATAACCTTTTGCCCACCAAAGTTATCCTGAATAACGTGGCCATCGCGAAATTTCGAGAGCGGCCAAGCCTGCTCTTTGCCTTGTAAACGAAGAACAAAAACATAGGATTTTGCCGCATTTTCACTTTGATCTACCAAAGCCGGAAACATGAGCTCCGGTGAGGCAAAATACTCTCTGTAAGCCACACCGGATCCATAGTCTCTTCGATAACCTGTATCTATATCCAGAACTGTTGTTTTTGGATGATGAGCTTTCCATTGTTCCCAGCTTGTAATGGTCACGGGCCGGGTTTTAAGCTCCAGATCTGTTCCCGTTAAAGTTCCGACAACGGGACGCCCGGTAAACTGGTTCCACAGAGAATGTGTTCGCCTGTCAAACATAAGCTTGTTTGAACGATAAAGAAAACCAGATGACCCAAAAATCATCGGTTCTTTTCCGTCTCCAAGATCGGTTTCGTACAAAATACCCGACCCACAAAGTGTACAGTAAGCCAAGGCAACGGGAACTCCCCCAATGACATCATTGAACATTTCATGCCAGTTCATAATGCGTAACGGATAAGCTCTGGTATCACCATTAATGGAAATGCCAAATACCAGATCATCATTGCGCATATAGTCGGCTTTTGTCGCGGGAATCATTCCTGGATTATCCAGCGACGGAATACCGTCCTTATGTACACCACCCCATGCTATTTCCTCTAAACGAATAGAATGACGTACGCCCGGATAAAGAAAATCTGCAAAATTCGGATCGATCAGTTGGGTCACAAGGGCCTTGAATACATCAAAGCCGTCAAAGGGCTTAATCTCGGGGTGTTCTTCCTGCCAAAGCATCCAATCGCCCCAACTCTGATCCGGCTGCCCCGTCAAGGAAACCAGTGTAGATCTAAGTTGAGTGCTATTGGGTTGAAAACGAAGCGCTTGTATCAAAGCAGGAACGACATCTGTCTTCCCTCGTTGTTCGAAAATCGCAAGATTTTTATCCCGATCTTCACGACTACCCACCACAACCTGCAGGCTCTGTTCAACAAGAAGAGGGGAATGTTGAACACTCTGAGCCTGAAGGTGCAGTGGCAACACACAGAGGAACATAGACAACAGTAGGGCAAAAACCCTTCGTGTAGAAATAAAGACCATAATATCCTCGCGACCTTCGAACACTCTCAAGGTAAGCAGAGATCATTACGGGGTAAAAACACAGCGCGTCACAGTTCTGTGACGTTAGCTTGAGCGAATGTCAGTGCTTTGCTGATGCTTGATTAGCCTTCTCAGTATTTACAACACACGAGTTCAAAAAATGCTATTTCCCCCGCGCCTTAAGAACTCTCTTAGTTAAATTCTGCATATCAACAAGATAACGTTCATGACCATCAACAATAGGCAACGCAAGATTTGAATCACCAACAGTTCCATGAAGCGACAACTGATGGCAGAACCAATTCAAGACAGCACCTCGGGGCAATTTTCCTGCCGGAGGAAAATCTCGTTCCATAGCTGGTGCCATATCGATTAATCCCTTTAATAGTTTTTCAGGAAATTCAGGATCAATAATGAACGGACGCCCCATCCCTATCAGATCCGTCGCCCCACTAGATAACGCATTATCCATTACTGCACGTGATCGAAACCCACCTGTTACCATGATAGGAATATTAAGTGATTTTTTGATATCACGGGCGTATTCCAAAAAATAAGCCTCTCTAGCAATTGTACTCTCTTGCCTTGAAGTATGTTGGTAAGAGACTGGTGTTTCAAAATTTCCACCTGATATCTCAAGAAAATCGATACCTTCGCCCTGAAGCATTTTAGTAACTTCAATGCTATCTTCGTGACTGAACCCGCCTTTTTGAAAATCAGAAGAATTGAGCTTAACAGCAACAATAAACTGCTGCCCAACTCGCGCACGAACGGACCGGATAACAGAAAGCAAAAGTCTAGCACGGTTTTCCAGCGATCCTCCCCAATGATCATCACGTGTATTAATTCTGGGCGATAGGGATGAGCTCAACAGATAACCATGAGCAGCATGAATTTCCACACCATCAAACCCGGCTTCTTTCGCAAGCCATGCAGATTCAGTAAATTGTGTGATTACTGTTTCAAGGTCAGTATCTGTTGCAGCTCTCGGCTCTCCATATCCAGGGAGATCTAATCGAATATTCGACATTGAAATTGGATGCGCATTTATGGTGTCAGGTGTTTGCCGACCAGCATGAGCCAGCTGTGCCAGAATATAAGCGCCACCACTTTTAGCCGCTGAGGTTAACTTTTTCATACGATTGATATCAGTATGGTGGTCCAAAACAACATTTCCAGCGTGTTCCAGATGCCAACGGTCAATTGGTGTGTTCCCGGTGATCAAAAGACCAGCCCCTCCTTTCCCCCACCGATGAAATATATTGATCAAACCATCAGACGGATTATTGAAGTCATCTCCCAAAGCCTCTGACATCGCTGATTTTACAATTCGATTGGGCAATACTGCACCGCTTGGCAGTTTTAAAGAATTTGCAATCATTTCAACCCTTTTTTCTGAATATCTAAATTTCTCGATATTTATACTTAAACTCAACACACCAGATTGGAACCTTACGATAAAATCACACTAGGAAAGCTCTTTCCCAATTGCGCCTAAAAATGCTTGGATACTCTTTTCATCACGACGGAAAAAAGTCCACTGCCCATGACGTTCAGAAATCACAAGCCCGGCCTGCTTTAACAGATTCATATAGCTTGAAATCGTAGATTGTGATAATCCGGCCTTCTCTTGAATGTAGCCAACACATACACCTTCCAGATCACTATGCTCTGGCAACGCAGGCGGAAAGTTTGACCTATCTTTAAGCCAAAAAAGAATATTGCGTCTGACTGGGTTATTCAGCGCGGCAACTATTTTTTCTATTTTATCATAATCCATATATCGAAATATATCGATATTTTATCTTATGTCAACACAAATATTCAAGAACACTTCCTCTAACAAGATTATCCGAAACAAAATAACCTTAAAGTATTCCGCAAAAACCTATTACCTTAGGGTTTAATTTCTATTTGGCCAAAGTTCATGATGACTATCAATTACAAAGGCATGCTTATGTATCTGTCTGGGATGATAATGGGGGTGACGATGTGGTTCCGGGCCTTCCCATCCCTCATGGTCGTGTTGATGATGTTCATCATGTGTATGCAGATGTAAATGAGACACTTCAGGATGCACATGAGTTAACACAGCACTATCCTTTGCCGGCCAAAGGGCAATTGCACCGATCAAACCACCCAAAACACCTGCAGCACTGACAAGGAACGTTTCTGATAGTCCAAAATATAAGCCCAACCAGCCCGCTGCCGGATAGGTAATAAGCCAACAGGCATGCGACAAGGCAAAGTGGCTGGCAAATAATGCGGGGAGATCCTGCTTATGAGCAGAACGTTTTAATAACAAACCACCCGGCGTTTGGATCAGGGAAGTCCCAGCCCCGATCAAACACCAAACAATCAAAGCAAGGCTATAGGTCAGTTCCAAAGAGCCCACAATAAGGGTGGCTAGCAAGACCACGGCCCCCAAAAGCATAATGGATCTCGGCTCAAACTCATCGAGTATTTTCCGCAAGCTCAAGGCCACACACATCGACCCCAGGCCTGCTGCACCAAGAAACACGGCGACATCACTTTCACTGCCGCCAAGGACTTCACGCACATAAACAATGGTATTTACAATGACCATGACACCAGCTGCTGAAACAGCAAAACTCAAGGCAAGCAAGCCCCGTAATCGAGGTGTCGCAAGATAAATTCTTGTCCCCCGAGATACTTTCCTGAAGAAGTTTCTTTCTTCTTCCGTTGCCTCAACTTTTGGCAAAACAACAGAGACAACAAGAAAAGCAGAAGCCAGGAAACCAATGATTGTTCCCATGAACAACCAATGAAAGCTCATAATCGATAACAACAACCCGGCAAAAAGTGGGCTCAATAAAGCTTCGAGATCATAAGCCAGACGTGAAAGCGAAAGAGCTTTTGTAAAATCGCGCTCTTCCGGCAAAACATCAGGTATCGTCGCCTGAAAAGTCGGCGTAAAGGCGGCAGAGAATGACTGAAACAAAAAAACCAATAGATAGATTTGCCAGACTTCAGTCACAAACGGCAAAAACAATACCATCCCTGCCCGACATAAATCCAACGTTACTAAAAAGCTTTTACGCGGTATTCTATCCGCAAATGCGCCAACAACGGGAGCAATCCCAACATAGGCAACCATTTTAAGTGCCAGCGCAGTCCCTAAAACAGCTCCGGCATTTGCCCCCGCCAAATCATAGGCAAGAAGACCAAGCGCCACCGTTGTTAGTCCGCTGCCCATAAGAGACAAAATCTGAGCGGCAAACAAATTTCGGTAAGTCTTGTTGTTTAGAACAGTGAGCATAATAAAGGTCTTACAGAATGATAGGCTTGCCTTTTATATTATCCTCCCAGGGGGGATACATCAAGAATCCTTTCTTAAAGAAAGCGTAAGAAAGAAATTCTTTAATAAATACGATAAAAAATACAATGATAATAATTATTTGTTTTTAAACAATTATTTTATTAATTTGCAAGAAAATCAAAAATTTTAACCATCGTGACAAATTATTTACCTTTTGCCCTTTAAGCTTCTGGCCAGAATTCAATAAATGCGAAGATTGTGCGGTTAAGGAGTAAGAAGTATGGACGTCCCGACTACTAAAAATTCCCATGAAGAGGACGGAAGGGAAGATCAAATAAACAACATACCTGATCCAGACTTGACCGATGATCTCACAACTGAGGGTGACGATACCGAACAAAACACTCAAGAGAGAACTGACACCGCTCAAACCACAGAGAAAGCACCACACATAAAATTTGGTATTGGTAAACGCCTGATACTCTCATTCGGTGTTGTTGCTGCCATGACAATTTTGGTGAGCTTCATCAGCTGGTACAACTTAACAAAACTCTCCGCAACTCAGGAAGCCCTGACAGAAGAAACTGTTCCAGCCATCACTGCCGCTCTTAAACTTTCAGAAGAGATATCCAGATTGGCTGCAACAGCACCTCTTTTGGAATCAGCGGCAGACACAGCACAAAGAGATCAAAGATTTTTAGAATTACAGAGCTCTATTCTGTCTGCACAAGGCTACCTTTCCAGTTTAGGCGAATTAAATGTTAGCCCTGAAACCCTTAACAATATCCAAAAAAGCCTCGGCGACATTGGTCCAAAAATTGATGAGCTTCGCGAGCTCGGGAATGAAAAACAGGCTTATGCACTACGTCGAGAAGAACTCGGCAAAGAACTCTCTTCCTTCCGTGCTCTTGTTGCCAAAGAAGTTTCACCACATTTAATAAAAGTCAGGCTTGGTGTTATTGATGGTGAAGGCGAACCACTCCAGCTTTTCCAACTGCAACAAGGCCTTCTGGATTTTAAAGGATCAACCAATCTACTTATCGGCCTTCTTGCAGAAGGCGGACAAACCAATAGCTTGCAAGATATTGAACAAATAGAACAACTCTTCCTGACATCTTTAGGGTCCATGGCGACACCGCTTTCAAAACTCGCCCAAACTCAAAAAGTTGATAAGCTTTCCGAGCTATTCCAAAGCCTGCTCACTCTTGGCAGTAAAGGCGATCTACAAGACAATATCTTTGCTCTTCGTAAAGCAGAACTAACTGCGCAAAACAAAAGCAATACAATTATGGAAGAAACCAGAGCAATCGCAGAAAACCTGTCAGGTCAGATAAGCGAACTGGTTAATAATACTGAATCTGGAATTGCTGCCACAGCAAAGGAAAACAAGGCCTCATCACAGCAAACTGAAATCATTATGATTGCCCTTGCTGCCGCAGCTTTAATTGTATCCGTGCTAATTGGTTGGCTATATGTCGTGCGCTCGTTGCTAAGACGTTTGATGGGGCTTGTACAGGCCATGGAAAAGATTGCTGATGGGGATCTCACCACACGCATAATGCGCAATGGTAATGATGAAATCAGCAAAATGGGTTTTGCTCTGGCAGAACTACGTAATGTTTCAAGAGAAGCAGAAGCTCTAAAGCAAGAGCAAGAACTCAGCCAGGCACGCATAGAGGAAGAAAAGCGCCTTAACGCGGAAAAGATGGCAAATGATTTTGACGCCTCTGTCGGCTCATCCATTGGCATTCTTTCCAGCAATGTCACTGTAATGCGTGATCAAGCTAAAGAAATGCAAAGCCTTGCTGAAGGCTCGCAAAAAGAAGCACAGGAAATCAGTGGCGCAAGTGAAGCCATGTCTAATGATATTTCCACTGTTGCCGCAGCGACCGAAGAACTCTCGGCATCAATTTCTGAAATTTCCAATCTGGTGAACAAATCAACCGATTGTTCAAACAGTGCGGTTGAACGTGCTGCAACAATGAACGGTAACATTTCACGCCTTAATGAAGGATCACAAGAGATCGAAAATGTTATCAGCATGATCAGTGGCATTGCCGAGCAAACAAACCTTCTTGCCTTGAATGCAACCATCGAAGCGGCACGCGCTGGCGAAGCTGGCAAAGGATTTGCTGTTGTTGCTGCCGAGGTAAAGAACCTCTCAAACCAGACGACATCCGCAACAGAAGATATTCGCTCTCTGATTGGTAACATTCAAAGCGAAATTAGCAGCGCTGGCGATGCGGCAGAACAAATTGATAACGTCATTAAAGAAATCAATGATATCGCCGGCGGAATTTCCACCGCTGTTGAAGAACAAGGCGGTGCGACGCGAGAAATCAGTCAGACGGTTAATCAATCTGCAAATAACTGTTCGGTCATTGCAGAACGCGTGCAAGAGGTTTCAACAGCTTTGAACCAGACTAATCAATCCATGGGACAGGTCATCGATGGCGTCCAGAAGATTGATGAAGAAAGCTCTCTGTTAACAGAAAATGTGGATCAATTTCTCAATTCGGTTCGCGGACAGTAACATCATGATCAAATCTAGCCCCAAGCATCTTTTTTGCTTGGGGCTTTTTCCTATCCTATGACAGAGCTTGTATTACCAATGACAGTGCAATTGCCCACATGACGATGCCGATAAAACTGTCAAGAATACGCCATGCAATCGGCCGCTTGAACAAGGGAGCCAACCATTGCGCACCCAAGCTGAGCGAGAAAAACCAGACAAAAGATGAGACAACAGCCCCCAATCCAAACCATATTCTGGTCTCCACTGGATATTGCCCGCCAATAGATCCCAACAGGATCACCGTATCCAGATAGATATGCGGGTTAAGCAAGCTAACAGCCAGAGTCGTTAGCACCGCTTTGATAAGAGTATCAGGTCCCCGATCCTGCTCAGCAGTCAGAACATCAGGATTTAAAGCTGATCTGAAGGCTTTCACCCCATATACAAAAAGAAAAAGAGCACCACCCCAGACAGCAAAATCCAGGAGCAAGGGGGTTGATGTGATCAGCACCCCCATACCAGCGACACCAATAGTTATCAGTAACGCATCAATAAGGCTGCAGAGAGAGGCAATAAGATATTGATTATTACGGCGAAGTCCCTGGGTGAGAACATAAGCATTCTGTGCCCCGATCGCGATAATCAACCCGGCACCAATGCCCATTCCTTTTAAAAAGGGTGCAACAATCCCGAACATTATCCCATTCCTGCTAAATCAATTAAAGCCACTGAGTGCTGATCTCAGTGGCTTTAATTTAAGCAATCACACGAAACAAGTAATGCTAATAATATTTATACTACATAAATATTTCTAATTACGCTTCATCTTCCTGCACAACCCAGGGCTCAGCCATTCCTGCCTTTTCCCATTCCTGCCAAGCGGGGAGCGCTGTCATTGCCAAAGAATAGCGTTTAACAACGGGATCATCACTTAACTGATACTTGGCTATGCGGTTCACAACCGGAGCAAACATTGCATCGGCATTACAGAACTCACCAAAAAGAAAAGGGCCACCTGACTTTTCCAAACAATCGCGCCAGATATCAACAATACGCCCGATATCTTTATGGACGCCTTCAGAAACATTGATCGCTTCTTCCTTGCGACGCATATTCATGGGACACTCTGCTCTTAGAGACATAAATCCACCATGCATCTCATTGGCAATACATCGGGCTATCGCACGGTCAGATTGTTTAGCAGGCCACAACCCCGCATCAGGAAACTTCTCTGCGAGATATTCAAGTATCGCCAAAGATTCCCAAACAGTTAGCTCTCCATCTTTTAGAACAGGCACTTTTTTGGTTGGAGAAAACTCTGCAAAATGCTTGTGTCCGGTAGCTTCATCAAATTGAGAAAAAACCTCTTCAAACTCAATTCCTTTCACCTTCAGAGCAATCCAGGGACGTAAAGACCAGGATGAATAGTTTTTGTTGGCAATAATCAGCTGTATTTCTGACATAACGACCTCTCCAGATAAGCCTTGAGGGGAAAAATAGTATGAGTGTTCATACTATGATCGACAAATACCTTCCTCGCCACCCACAACACAATAATTGGCAGAACTTGTCTGGCTTTTGTCGTTATTCGACACACCTTTTCAGCACGCAAAAAGCAGCTTACAATAAATCTTATGAAACCATATGAATATTAGCAGAACTAATTTATGTTTGATTATCGACAACTCGCTACGCTCAACGCCATTTTGGAAGAAGGTAGTTTTGAAAAAGCCGCCCAGAAACTGTTTATTACGCAATCCGCAGTCTCACAGAGGTTACGACAGCTCGAAGACAGTCTTGGGCAAACTCTCGTGGTTCGGGGCACCCCGCTAACAGCAACAACCTCTGGCCAGCGCTTACTTAAACACTATAAACAAGTAAGCCTGCTTGAAAATGAGTTGGATGAAGATCTCAAAAACCAGAATAGCGAAGGCTTTACCAGTCTCACCATCGGCTTAAATGCAGACTCCATCGGCACATGGTTTTTTGGTGCGGTTAAAGAGTTTACTGCAACAAATAAAATATTGTTGGAGCTCAAAGTTGATGATCAGGAACAGACCCATCACCTTTTACGAACTGGCGAAGTTCTTGGCTGCATCAGCGGTAGCCCCCTCGCTGTTCAGGGATGCCGCTGTATCCCCTTGGGGCAGATGATCTACCAGCCTCTGGCTTCACCAGAGTTTGTAAAACACTATGCACCAAAGGGCCTGAATAAAGACAATGCAGCAAACACCCCTGTTGCTGTCTTCAATCGCAAGGACCCTCTGCAACATCGCTATCTGGAACAAAAGTTCGGCATAACAGACTTCCCACACCACCTTATCCCGGCCTGTGACGGCTTTGTTGATGCTTTGCTCAAAGGCTTTGCCTATGGCCTTATTCCCAATCAACAAGGGCAGCCTTACATAGACAGCGGTGATTTGGTCCCGATAGACCCTGATCATAAAATTCCGGTTCCGCTTTATTGGCATATCTGGAACTTACACACCGACATGATGAAGGGCCTAACCAAAGCACTGGTTTCAGAAGCAAAGCGTGTGCTGACACCGCTTTCGGATTGTTAAGCTATTTAGTCTTGCAACCGGCCATGCTGTGACAGCATTATCACGACACATATTTAAATTATGCCCAAAGAATAAAGACCAAAACCAATGCAAGATCGCAAATTTTATACCGAAGCGAACCGTGTTTCCTGGAATGAAGCTGCACCACGGCATGAAGAGAAAAATCAGCGAACGCTGTTACAGGACGTCACACGACCTGATTTCAACGCTTTGGAACCCGAACTCAGAGAAACTTTGAACCGCTTGGATCTCAAGGGAAAGCGGGTGGCTCAAATATGCTGTAACAATGCCAAAGATTTACTGTCTGTTCTGAAGATGGGGGCTGGTTCTGGTTTGGGTGTTGATGCCGCTTCAGCCTTTATCGAGCAGGGAACCGAACTGATCACAGCAGCACACTATCAAGACAGAATGGAATTACTTGTCAGTGATGTCTACGACATTCCAGATCAGTATTCTGAACAGTTCGATATTGTCCTAACAACCGTTGGCGTTATGAGTTGGATGCCAGACCTCTCTGCATTTTTCAAGGTCATCCACAGCTTGATTAAACCTGGCGGATATTACGTAGCCGAAGAAATGCACCCTGTCCTACTGATGTATGAGGCTGATAATCAGGGCGTATCCAGGCCACTTTATTCATATTTCAAACAAGACCCCTGGAAAGATACCGACGGCCTGGATTACTTCGGGCACGTCGAATACGAATCAAGTCCCAGCTACAGCTTCCAACACAAGATGGATGACATTCTGATGGCGGGGATCAATCTGGATATGAGTTTAAACTACATCCGGGAAATTGATCGGGATATTTCAAATTTCTGTATGGATCTGGAGCACCAAGAAGCCAAACCGCCTCTTGGCTTTAATATGATCATGCAAAAACAGGGATAATTTTAGCTTTAGCCTCTCATGAAAAAAGGTCCGCACAAACGAACCTTTTCTTTAATTTTGCTATTCCGCGGCGCAGGGCTTTTTTGTTTTACGCTTTCTTTCGGATTCAGACTTTAGCTGACCACAGGCCGCAAGAATGTCTTCGCCCCGTGTGGTACGGATCGGTGCCGACACACCTTTTTCAAAAAGGTAATTCGAAAAACGGCGAATTTGATTATTCGAAGAACATTCGAAAAATGATCCCGGCCATGGGTTGAAAGGAATCAAATTAATTTTGGCCGGAATACCTTTTAGAAGCTGAAGCAGCTTCTTCGCATCTTCCATGGAATCATTCACATCCTTGAGCATGACATACTCAAAGGTAATGCGGCGGGAATTACTGACACCCGGATATTCACGGCAAGCATCCAACAGCTCTTTTAAGGGATACTTATTATTGATCGGCATGATCTTGCTTCTGGTCTCGTCATCTACGGCATGAAGAGAAATCGCAAGATTCACCCCCAGATCCACGCCACAGCGCCGAATTTCAGGCACAACACCAGATGTCGAAAGCGTAATACGCCGTCTGGAGATAGTCAGACCTTCCCCATCCATGACAATATTCAAAGCTGCCTTAACATTCTCATAGTTATAAAGCGGTTCCCCCATCCCCATCATCACGATGTTTGTCACCCTACGGCCGGGCGCAGAGCTCGGCCATTCTTCCATGGCGTCTCTGGCGTGAATAATCTGGGACACAATCTCATTGGGGGACAGATTACGAACAAGTGGTTGTGTACCTGTGTGACAGAACTTACAGGTCAGCGTACAGCCAACCTGTGATGAAACACAGAGTGTGCCACGATCATCTTCGGGAATAAAAACAGTCTCAACTTCATTTCCATCCGGAAAACGAAGGAGCCATTTGCGCGTTCCATCAACAGAGATCAGATCTTCTACAATCTCAGGACGCCCCACGACATATCCAGCTTCCAGCTTTTCCCGAAAGGGTTTACCCAGGGATGTCATCTCTTCAAAAGACGCTGCGCCGCGATTATAAATCCACTGCCACAGTTGTTTCGCACGAAACTTCGCTTCACCAAGGCTGAGAACTTCGGCTTCCAGCTCTTCACGGGACAGCCCGACCAGAATCTTACGACCATCAACTGAATGCGACGCAGGCGGCGCAAAAGCTTTCGCATGTCCTCTAGAGCCAGCATTGCTGTCTTGCGCACTCTTATCTTGCGCTTGAGCATTACTTTCTGCTGTGTCTTCTGTGATTTTCGGTGCTGTGGTCATAGCTCATCAATCCTTATGGCAGATATTTTATCTGCGATTGAGGCTTAAATAAAGCGAGTCACTGCCGGGTTCAAGCGGATTCGCCCTGCAGTAACTGCATAACAGCCGCTTACATTGGTTAAAAGTGCCCAAAGAACCCGAAGATATGAAGGTATTCGAAAAAACCTTATCAATCCTGTAGTGACTATTTTATTCCAGTAAGAATAGTCACACAGAGGGTATCGCAGATACTATTTTTTACCGCATGCCTGATTAATGGCGCGGTAAGCTGCTGAAAAACCACTTAAAGAATAGGTATCTTTGGTTTTTGTGCCACGGCCAGAAACACCACGTACAATAAGCTTGGATCCTTTGATCATCGCGTTGATAACCTTCTGGTCATCTTCTTGATTATAGGCCCAGGCACTGTCACCAGCGGTAAAGAATTTATAGCTGTTTTTACCAACACTGAGAGTTGCCTGAGAATCCGGGCGATAGCTGTAACCAGCCTGAATGGAAATCTCATCCCAGCGTTTTTCGCCAGCCCTGTGGGATACAACCAGATAGATATCGCCGCGCTTCTTGTACTTACCTTCAGCTTTTTTGGGAACCGAGTTCATAAAACAGACTTTATGACCATTTTCGGTATAGCTGTAAGAAGTCCAGTCCTTGTGCTGTCCAATAGCTTTAATTCCCTGGGCAGAGCTTGTCGTCGCAGTCAACGCGGACAGGCCGAAGGATACAGATACCATAAGAGCCATAGGAATGGCGGATTTCATCGACAATAGCTTACTCATTATCTTCCCAGTTATACTAATACTCTGCGCGGTAATATTTCTTAATTCTCACCACTAAACCATAAAATAGGTAATTCTAAGGCAGGTCTTTTAATTTCGTCCAGACTGTTACTCTTTTTTTGTTCGAATGATCTGGCCACCTTGAACATGTTTGGGCAAAGGAACAGCCTCGGCCCGTGGATTAACGGGACGCCCCGGGAACCTCCCCATGGAAATCAATCTGTCATAAAGCACAATTGCGCCCGCAACACCAACGTTCACACAGAACTTCATCGGAATTTTCACAATAAAGTCACAGCGCTCTTGCATTTCCGGCGACAACGATCCCTTTTCAGGTCCCAGTACATATGCTGCCTGCGTAGGATGGCGAAAACTTGGTAGCTCAATTGATTCGTCTGTAAGCTCAACACCAACCAACTGCACACCCTTTGGCAGTACCATTTCTTCAACAGAGTCAAAATTATAGAGCGGTAAAGTCTTTGCCGCATCCGAAGTATCAGATTGCTTAACCTGTTTTGCATCATAATGTGGTGCAACAGTAAAAAAGAAACTTGCCCCAAAGCTATGCGCCGACCGAAGCAGATTCCCCAGATTCATGGGTTTGCTGCCGCCCTCGACCCCCATGCCAAAAAATCCTCTCATGGTTCTCTCTGCCATAGTCTTAATTCAGGTCCTTCTTAAGCCTGTTAATCTTCATTATTTTGCGCCTATAATGCCAGCGCAAAAAACAGTGGGTGGTTGAGCCCCTCAGTTCAGAGTGCTTCTGAATTGAGCCTCATATTCTTAACATAAGAGTTTTCTAGTGTCGGATTTAACAAAAAACAACAGCTCATCCTCAAATGAGAGTCAAAATAACCCGATTATGGTCGAAGTGACCCGGGGAAATATGGTCGAAAGCATCCATCGTGCGTCTTATGCGGTTGTCGATACAGACGGAAAGGTTGTTTTATCTGGCGGTGACTACGAAAAAGTTACTTATGGACGTTCGGCCATTAAATGCATGCAAGCCCTTCCACTTATTGAAAGTGGAGCCGCGGATGCTTTCAATCTGACCGATGCAGAAATATCTATTGCCTGTGCCAGTCACGATGGACAACCAGAACACGTTGAAACCGTCAAAAAGTGGTTGGCCAAAATTGGCTGCACCGAGGACGATCTGGAATGCGGATCTCACCTTCCCTACCATATTCCCTCAATGGTCGATCTCTTGAAAAGTGGTGGTTCCGAATCAACCCTGCATAATAACTGTTCAGGCAAACACACAGGCTTTCTGACAGTCTGTAAGCAATTGGGCTACGATCTCAAAGGCTATGTAAAGTATGAGCACCCACTGCAACAACGCATCCTTGGCGCAATGGAAACCATGTGTGGCATGGATCTGGGCGATGCGCCCCGCGGCGTAGATGGGTGCGGTATACCAGTTATTGGTGCCCCCCTTGCCAATATTGCACTGGCAATGGCCCGCTTTGCAGATCCTTCAGATCAGCCAGAAGCCCGCCAAGAAGCTTGCCTGCGAATAAACAAAGCCATTGCAGCAGAACCCTTTATGATTGCCGGTTCAGATAGATTTTGCACAAAAATCGTCGAAGCAACAAAGGGACGTGCTTTGATCAAAACCGGCGCCGAAGGCGTTTACACCGGCATTATTCCAGAGCTTGGTCTCGGCATCGCTCTAAAAGCGGATGACGGTGTTACGCGTTCAGCCGAGACCGTTATAGGTATGATTTTAAGGCATCTGAAGGTCATCGACGATGCAACCGCACAGGCAATGAAGGACGTATTAGAACCTCCTTTGTTTAATCGTGCCGGCATACAGGTGGGTCAGGTTCGCGCAGCGCAGAGCGTTCGCTTCTAAATAAACAATGCCTCCTCTCTTAAATTATTTCCCTTAAGAGGGGAGATTTCTTTCAGTGAATAGCATACAACAGCCACCATTTATAAATCAGCCCCCCAGAAACCTTCCAGAGGAATCGGCTTGGCCAAGATGACCGTTCAACCCGAAGTACAAGATCAATACGAAGCCTATCCTTATCCGTCCAGAAATCCCGCGGATGAACAGAAACGCTTGATTACAGGCTCCCCAAGCAATCTCGCAGAACTCAATCACTATCTTTTTGCTGGTAAACGAGACTTCTCCAAGCCTTTTAGGGCTTTGGTTGCCGGTGGCGGTACAGGTGATGCAACCATTATGCTGGCGCAACAGCTTGCCGATGCATCAGAAGATGGAAAAGGTCAAGCGGGACAGGTTACCTATCTTGATCTCTCTTCGGCATCACGCACCATTGTTGAAGCCAGAGCAAAAGAACGCGGCTTAAACAACATAACCTTCCTGAGCGGATCATTACTCGATTTACCAAGTCTTGGCCTAGAGCCGTTTGACTACATAGATTGCTGTGGTGTCCTGCACCACCTCACTTCACCTGAACAGGGCTTGCAGGCCTTAACTTCTGTTCTCAAAGAAGACGGTGGCATGGGGATAATGGTTTATGGGGAATACGGTCGTGAAGGCGTATATCCAATGCAGGATCTTCTCCGCAGCCTCAGCAAAGATTGTTCTGGTTTAGCCGAAAAAGTAAAACTGGCCCGCCGCCTTTTGGAAAAGCTTCCTCCAACCAACAGCTTTAATCGCAACTCCTTTGTCATTGATCACAAAGCAAGTGATGCAGAGCTTGTCGATCTTCTTTTACACAGCTGTGACAGAGCTTACACCGTTCCTCAGGTTGCCGATCTTGTCGCGTCATCAGGGTTGGAGCTCGCAGCTTTTGTTGAACCAATTCGCTACAAAATTGATACTTATGTAAAAGACGCTAAACTTCTTCAACATGCCAAGGCATTAGCACCGATAGAACAAGCCGCTGTCGCTGAAAAACTTGCCAGTAACATAAAGCTTCACGTGTTCTATCTGTCTCACCAGAAAAATACCATTGCTGATCTATCGCAAGCAGAAAAAGTAATCCCTGTCTTCCGCGAAATGCAGCCTGATGTTATTGCCGAAAGCCTGAAGAAAACTTCCTCGCTTAAAAGTAATCTGGACGGTATTCCGCTCAATCTTCCATTACCGCGTCTGTCTGCTGCAATTGCAAAACGATGTAATGGTAAAAAGAGCCTATCCGAGATTTTTACAGAGCTAAAAGAACTGGATACACGATTGGAATGGGATAAATTTCTGCAGCAATTCAAAGAGTTTTACACTGTGTTCAATGATTTGAACCACCTGCTTCTAAGGTACGAAGATAATTGAAATTATTCACTTAAAACATGACAAGCTCTTTTGGGTGCAGTAGGCTTTAGGTCTTCTCTAGCCGCCAAGGCATCTGAATTTATGTCCCGCTTCAAAAATATACCCGCGCCTTTACAAGGTGCTCTTTTGGTCGTTCTTGCGACCTTCGGCTTTTCGGTTATGAATTTACTCGTCCGCATTGCCGCAGAAGAGTTACCCCTGTTCGAAGTCACTTTTTTCCGCAACTTCTTTGCCTTTATTTTTATGCTTCCCTGGATGCATAAGATTGGGTTCAAAGAGCTTAAAACAAAGCACCTTAAATTACATTTTTTGCGTTCCGTTGTTGGCATTTCTGCGATGCTTGTATGGTTTGCCTCTGTAAGCTGGCTTCCAATGGCACAGGCCGTGGCCTTAAACTTTACAGTTCCTCTTTTCGCAACAATTGGTGCGGCTCTTATTCTTAAAGAAGATGTTAAACTTCGTCGCTGGGGCGCGACAATTATGGGCTTTGTTGGCGTTCTCGTCATTGTACGGCCCGGGTTTGGAGACTTCAGCCCCTTATTATTTTTACCGGTTTTAGCCGCATTATTAATGGCCGGATCAGTCATGCTTGTTAAAACTCTTACCAAAACAGACTCTTCCAGTGTCACTGTTTTCTACACAACTATTTTTATGACTCTTTTATCATTTCTGCCTGCTGTTTTTGTTTGGGAATGGCCAAGTACCGATATCTGGTATGCCGTTATTGGGCTGGGGGTTCTCGGTGCTCTCAGCAATTTGCTGATTACCAAGGCACTTTCAATTGCTGATGCCTCTGCCGTTATGCCTTTTGATTATGCCCGCCTCCCCTTTATGGCCTTTATGGCTTTCCTGGCATTTGGAGAAATTCCAGACATATGGACCTGGATCGGTGGGGGTATTATCGCAACTTCAGCAATCTATATCGCACAACGTGAAGCAAGTATTCGTAAAAAAGCTGACGCGCAACTATCAAGCCGCAATACCGTCAAACCTGCAAGTAATGCTCCTCGAGGCACGTTATAAAGAGATAAAACGATCTATAATTAGCTTGGGTTTTGCGCCGTTTGTCTTTTCTGGATCCGATCCAGTGCATTTTGCCACTTCTGGACCGTTGTAAGCGGTGTGCTTTTGGAAAAAGCCAGATACATATCATATTGCCCGATAAAAGCAGCTTCACTTACAACGTCCACAGAAACACCCTCTTCCTTTGCCATATAGGCCATGTAAGCATCTGATGTTTCCAACAAATCGTATCGTCCCTTTAGTAATAAGAACAAAGCCTTGTTAATATTCACAATCTTGTTCAAATTTTGAAACTTTAGGGTCGTCAATAGCTCTTCACCAGCGCCGCCCAGTTGAACAGCAATGTCACCGACCCTGCGCGCCTGCTCCAGGTTCTCTTCGTTCGTCCCCTGATAAAGGCTCATGTTTTCTTTAACAGTATAAAGTCCAATACGAACGGTATAAATTGGACCAACCCATTGAAAAACATCTTCTCTCTTCGGCGTCCTGACGATCGAAAAAATACCAACATCTGGCATTTCCTGCGCATACTTATAGGCCCTCGCCCAGGGAAGAACCGTTATCTTGGGCTCTTCTCCGACTTCGCGCGCCAACTCTTTGATAATTTTTGGCCCAATCCCCTTTAGTTCATCATTTTCCAGATAATTATAAGGAGGAAAGTCCTCTGTATAAAATTCTGTCGCGCTCACATTTCCAATCATAAAAAAAGAAACGAGCCAACAGAATAACAACCTTTTAATCATACCTTTTTCCCTGAGTATTCTCAGTTTGTAATACTACTGTATGCTAAAAGAATTAGAAAATACCTAAAATCACACAAAAACTCGGTAAGAGCATCAACCAAGAGGCTATTAATCGTTCACATCAAGCCAAGCTTGCGCTTTCTCAGCATGTTCTTCCGTTATATGTTTCTTCACTGAATTTATTGCTGTAATAAGAACCGAGATATCATCTGTGAAACCAAAAGCGATAATAAAATCAGGAATTAAATCGGCAGGCACCACAAAATAAGCCAACGCAGCCATCAATATCGCTTTCGCTTTTAATGGGGTCTTGCGATCAGTCGCACAAAAATATGCTGCCAGAAGCTTTTCTGAAAAAGTTATTTTTAAAGCGACCTTTTTTAACTTCCTCAAAAAGCCTTTTTTAACAACTTTCTCATCCGCGCTCAGCAGAGCTGGCTCTGCGTCCTCGGGATCTGGTTTGCGAAGTTGAATAAATCTCATATCCCAAAGATGAGAGAGTAAAGGGACGATTACAACCCCTTTGCCCTTCCATAAGTTACTTAAACTTTAGACGCAAAAAGGTTCATTTTTTTGGCTAGCTCAACATCCAAGGCGGACAGGCCATCGCAATCATGTGTCGTCAGAACAATATCCACCTTGTTATAAACATTGAACCATTCAGGATGGTGCCCCATTTTTTCAGCAACAAGGGCGACGCGGTTCATAAAGCCCCAAGCCTGATTAAAGGTTTTAAAAGTAAAAACCTTGCGAATAGCATCCCGGTCACTTTCCAGAGTCCATCCCTCCAATTCCTGAAGAAGGTTCGTTCGTTCGCTATCAGACAGCTTTGTGGGAATTTTGCGTTCCGGCATAATTGATGATCCTGTTTTTCTGAAATTTGTTCTTTTTTTAACAATAGCATAGAATGGTTTTATAGATGAACGGTGATTGTGCAAAAAGGATCTTGGTTTTTCCTAAGGTCAGCCGACTGGACTTTAAGATTGACAGCGCCTTTGAATCTATGCCTATTGCCGTCCTCGGTTAACTGGATAGAAAAAATGGGCCAGCTTCATAACATAGAACGTTTTACGACTCCCCCAGAGATCAGTGATATAGAATCTCTGGCGCGTGAAGCCTATGCGCATATGCCTGATGAGCTCAGAGATGTCGCCAGTCAATTGAAGATAGAAGTTCAGGATTTTCCCTCAGAATACATGATGGAAGCTATGGACTGCGAAACACCTTTCGAGATTTTGGGTCTCTATCAAGGTGTCGACCGCCGATCCATGACACAGCAAAGCAGAGAATTGAACGAAGAAAAGGATACTGTTTTTCTTTTCCGTCGCCCTATCCTCGATTTTTGGTGTGAAAATGGCGAAGACCTGAACCAGGTTGTCCGTCATGTCTTGATCCATGAGATCGGACACTATTTTGGCATGTCAGAAGATGATATGGACAAGATGGAAAGCAGAACCGTCAGCCTTTCTTAAAGAAAGCTACCTTAAAAACTCTCAAATAAGTTTCTGCACCCGGTTGCGGAGTATAGGTAGCACATCGCTGTCAAACCACGGGTTTTTCTTCAACCACATAGCTGAACGCCAACTTGGATGCGGCGTGACAAAATAATCTGGTTGATATTCTTCCCAGGCTTTAACTGTTTCGGTTAGTGTTTTTTTCTTTTTCTTGCCCAGATAATATTTTTGCGCGTACTGCCCAACCAATAGCGTAATACTTAAATTTGGTAATGTGCCCAGCAGTTTATTATGCCACAAGGGGGCACATTCTAGGCGTGGGGGTGCATCGCCCCCTTTATCAAGCCTACCGGGGTAACAAAAACCCATTGGCATAATCGCAATTTTTTCCGGGTCATAAAAAATATCTTTCTCAATCCCCATCCATTCGCGTAAACGATCGCCAGAGGGATCGTTCCACGGAATACCCGTTTCATGTACCTTTGTGCCAGGTGCCTGCCCAATAATCAGGATTTTTGCCCTTGGAGAAATCTGAACAACAGGACGCGGTCCCAGAGGGAGGTCCTTGTCACAATGGCGACACTCTCGCACTTCCTTTAGCAAGCTTTCCAAGCCATCTTTCATTAAAGCTGCCTCTTTATCATAGAAGAGTTTTCAGCATACGTTTTTTATAACCGAAAGGAAGACACCAGCCTATCAACTCAATGTGACTTGTTTCCCGATGGCATATTATAAATGAAGGGTTTTGCGTACTTGTTCTTGGGGGACTGGTTTCGTTTATAGATAAAGAAACTTTCCAATCAGTTTTCCCCGTATACGTAAGCACCCATCAAGAAATCAACAGAAGTACCGTCCGTTGAAAGCGGAACAACAACGGATTGAAAATTTACATGTGGACGACCCACTGCGGCCATGGAACGATTAATTTCACACAAAGGTTCACAGCTCGAAATAACGAATTGGAATGCGTCCATATCCGCAACGACAACGCCTTGTTTTTCCAGATCACTTAGAAGCTCCCCCTTAACAGGAACGGTCAAGGTTTCCCGGACTTCTTGACCACAAATTCTAATTTTAAAATCTTTCCCGCCGTCAAGAACCTCAAAAAGCATAACTTTATTCAGCAACCCCCTGAGATCTAAGGGATCCATATCATCTTTACTGGGTAATTTTACGGAAACAGCTTTAGCATCTCTTCTCTCTTCCCAATACTCCAGGAAGCTCTTAAGAGGTTTTTTCAACTCGCTGGCATCAGCAGTTGCACGATGTAAAGGCGGAGATAACAACTCTTCCAATACCTTTATATTTATCCGGATTAAATTTTTCCCGGTTATTTTCAGTTGGAACAAGACAGCCTTGAGAACCAAAACTGCTGATCAAAAAATCATGATCAAATTGACAACAAAATTCAAGGTCAATTATATGAAATATAAGCGAAATTAATTTTCGTTACACCTTCGAAACGAAAATTAATTTATCCATCTTTCTTCTGCATGAATTCTAAACGATTGCCTACGGCATCATCTGCATAAAACCTTTTGTAACCTTCCAGATTATTGTCCCACTCGACAACCACATCATGAGCGGTCATTTTTTCCGCCAAGGCATCCAGATCTTCCAAAAGAAAAGCAGGATGCGCTTTTTTTGCTGGATGAAAATCCTTATCAACTCCCAAATGGATACGAAAAGCATCTGTGCGAAACCATACTCCACCCCGTCCGGCCAAACTTTCAGGTTTTGGCTCCTCTTGCCACCCAAGGATCGTGCCATAAAAAGATCGGCACACATCCTCACTCCCGGCAGGAATAGCTAACTGCACATGATCCAGACTTAACCAATTCAAAGTACGTCCCCTCAAGTTATGAAATCCGGTCAAACAGAACTATCAGATCCCTGTTCGTTCAAGTACAGACAACCAGTTTTCATGGGCAATCTTGTTGATCAACTTTTCACCAAACCCTGATTGACGAAGCGCTTCAAGCAACTTGGGTAATCCAGTCGCATCCTTTATAGCATCAGGGACCAAACAACCGTCAAAATCAGACCCCAGCGCCACGCCATCTTCACCTAATTTCTCGACAAGGTAAGCAGCATGCCGGACCAGCACATCCATTGGGGTATTCACATCATGAGCCCCATCCCCGCGCAGAAAGGCAACATGATAATTAATACCGACCATCCCCCGACTCTCTCTAATTGCAGCCAACTGCTTGTCTGTCAGATTACGTGCCGATGGGCTCAAAGCATGTGCGTTGGAATGTGAAGCAACCAAAGGCTTGGTCGATAGCTTAGCAACATCCCAAAACCCTTTTTCCGTGATGTGTGACAAATCAATCATGACCCCCATGTCGTTACAGTTCACAATCAACTCGCGCCCCGTGTCCGTCAAACCAGATCCCGTATCCGGAGAGCTTGGGAAGGCCATCGGAACCCCATCCGCAAAGATGTTTTTTCGGCTCCAGACAGGGCCGATAGATCTTAATCCCGCTGCGTAAAGCACTTCCAAAGCACAGAAATCCTTATCGATAGCTTCTGCCCCTTCGATATGCATAACCATCGCCAACTTTCCTTCGGACATCGCTGATCGCGCTTCGGCTATGGTTCTTACAATGACAACCTGGCCATCGCTTTTTCTCTCCCAACGACGAGCCATTGCGAACATGCGATTGGTAAAATTAAGAGCCCCCGGCTGATCTATAGGAGCAAAGTTGGCAGGATCTTCAGGATCAAAAGGAACACCTGATTCATCATCGTATTTTGAAGGCACAAACATGGCAAAAAGTCCGCCACGCAAACCACCCTTCCGTGCTTTTGGCAGATCTATATGTCCTTTTTTATTATCCGTAAAAAAAGACACTTCCTTTGCCGTCCCTGCGTTCATAACATGCCGAAGCAGTGTATCATTATGTCCATCAAATACGGGAATGACTGAATCTGGCATTAAATTATCCTGCTACATATAAAACAGCTGCCATTAAAGCTTTGGCATAAAATCTGACACATCATAATAAACTTATCTTCGCAGACGGCCCCCGACAAACCCACTTTCAGCAGATTTATGCTTCGGGTTGATAGCCTTCGCTGGCTTCGAGAAGTTCACGGGTATATTCATGCTGAGGTTTCGAATCTCGCATTGTCTCGACACCCATGACTTCAACGATTTCGCCGTGGCTCATAACGGCAATTTCATCACACATATGTGCAACAACTGCGAGATCATGTGTCACGAGAATATAAGTTAGTTGTCGTTTTTTTCGAATGTCTGAAAGCAGGTTGAGAATTTCTGCCTGAACTGACACATCCAGTGCAGATGTCGGCTCATCCAACAATAAAATATCTGGCTCAAGCATCAGGGCACGGGCAATCGCGACACGTTGGCGCTGTCCACCAGATAGCTGATGGGGAAAGCGAAACCGAAAAGATGCTCCCAGACCAACATCGACCAACGCCTGATTCACACGGTCATCAATATTATCAAATTTATGAAGCCTTAAAGGTTCGGACAGTGTCCGATCAATACTATGCCGGGGGTGCAAAGATGCGTAGGGGTCCTGAAAGACCATCTGAATCGTCCGGCAATAAGCCATTTCCCGCTTTTTACTGATCGGTTCACCATTCACAGCAACTGTTCCGTCCCAGTTGGTTACCAGGCCGCTTACAGCACGAAGTACGGTAGATTTTCCAGATCCGGATTCACCAACAAGGCCATACGATCCCCCTGCGGCAACCGAAATGGAAACATCTTTTACAGCACGAAACCTTTCATGACCCTCACCAAAATAGACATTCAGGCTCTGAATATCCAGGGCAATAGGTGTTTGTTTTGACATCATATTTTCAGAGGAAGGCATCGACACTGGGATCCTCTATCCATTTCGGGTCACGTTCAAGAACCGACAGTTGATCTTTAGGTCGGTGGATATCTGGCAATGCGTTTAACAGACCACGTGTATAGGGGTGCTTTGCGTTCTGAAGCTCATCCGCCCGACAGGTTTCAACAATCCGGCCGCCATACATAATGATAACGCGATCACAAAAGGACGCGACGAGATTTAAATCATGACTAATAAAAATCAGGCCCATGCCGCGCTCTTTGACCAATTTATCCATGATCTGTAAAACACGGCGTTGAACCGTTACATCCAAAGCTGATGTTGGTTCATCCGCAATCAGCAAGTCCGGTTCCGGGATCAACATCATGGCAATCATAATGCGTTGTCCCATACCGCCGGAAACCTCGTGCGGGTAGCTATCATAAACCCGCTCGGGGTTTCGAATCTGCACCGCGTTCAACATGTCGATAGATCTGCTTCTGGCCTCTGCCTTCGATGCATTCGTGTGAACCCGGTAAGCTTCAGAGATCTGATCACCGACTTTCATCACAGGATTAAGTGAAAATTTCGGATCCTGCATAACCAGAGAGATTTTATGCCCCCTGACATCCCGCATTTCCTTTTCGCTAAGAGCCTGTAAATCCTGACCGTCAAAATGAATTTTCTTAGCCTCAACCTCGCCGGGATGACGAATCAAACGCAGGATTGATCGCCCTGTCATGGATTTACCTGACCCGGACTCACCAACGATACCCACACGCTCGCGACCAACAGAAAACGAAATTCCTCGCACGGCCTCGACAACACGCTTTTTGGATGCAAAGCGAACCCAGAGATCTTCAACTTCCAAAAGTGGTTTACTCATGACTGTGCCTTCTTTGGATCGAGAATATCGCGCAGACCATCACCAAGCAGATTAAAGCCAAGAGAAACAATAAAGATAGCTAGACCTGGCATGGTTGCGATCCACCAATGATCATGAATAAACTGACGCCCGGATGAAATCATAGCCCCCCATTCAGGACTCGGCGGTTGTGCTCCGAGACCAAGGAAACCAAGCCCTGCAGCCGTCAGGATAATTCCCGCCATATCCAGTGTCACCCGAACAATGAGCGAAGACATGCACATGGGCCAGATATGCCCTAGGATGATACGTAATCGCCCCGCGCCCTGAAGCTGAATGGCGGCGATATAATCACTGTTACGAATTGTCAGTGTTTCTGCCCGTGCGATACGAGCATAGGGTGGCCAAGCCGTTAAGGATATGGCCAGGATTGCATTCTCGATCCCGGCCCCCAACGCAGAAACAAAAGCAAGGGCCAGAACAAGTCTTGGAAATGCCAGAAAAATATCTGTAATACGCATCAGGACAGTATCGACCCAACCACCGAGATAACCGGAAACAGTTCCAACCAAAAGTCCAAAAACCGGGGCGGTAAACGCAACCAACGCTACGATAAATAGCGTGATCCGTGATCCGTATATAATTCGGCTCCAGATATCTCGTCCAGAATCATCCGTTCCCAGAATATGTCCATCTGTGAACGGTGGAAGCAATGTTGCCTTCAGGTTTTGAATAGATGGATCATGTGTTGCTAATAGGGGCGCAAAAATAGCCACCAAAACCAACAGAACAATGATCATAAAACCAAGGAAAGCCAGACGGTTTGCAACAAGGGATTGCCATCCGGCATAAAGCTGTACCATCTGGGCATGGAAGCGTGATTCAGGTGATTCACTGGTTAACCAGCCTTTCATTCCCTGATCATGGGGTGTTGTATCTATGCTCATACTTAACGCGCCCTCGGATCAACAACTTTGTACAAGAAATCAGACAGAAGATTGAGCCCCACGAAAATCAAACCGACAACAACGGTTCCCCCGATCACTGCATTCATATCAGCCGACAGCAAAGCGGTCGTCAGATAAGAACCAAGTCCCGGCCAGGCAAAAATAATCTCTGTCAGAACAGACCCTTCAAGAAGGTTTGCATAGGAAAGCGCGATCACGGTTATCAATGGAATCATCACATTCCCCAACGCATGTCGCCAGATAACGGTTCGCTCGGAAAGTCCCTTGACCCGGGCGGTGGTAATGTATTCTTGGGACAGCTGTTCAAGCATAAAGGATCGTGTCATCCGACTGATATAAGCCAGTGAGTAGTATCCAAGAATAGAAGCCGGAAGAATAATATGTGAGAAGGCATTCCAAAAAATATCGAGGTCACCCTCTATGAGGCTATCGACCAGAATCAATCCAGTCACAACGGGAATTACATCTTCGTAATAGACATCAAGACGTCCCGGTCCACCGACCCAGTCAAGCAATCCATAGAAAATAATCAAGCCCACAAGCCCAATCCAGAAGATAGGCATGGAATAGCCAAAAAGGCCGACAAATCGTACGACCTGATCCTGCCATTTTCCTTCGTTTACAGCCGCCATAACGCCCATAGGAACGCCAAACAGCACCCCAAAGATAGTTCCAACTGTCGCCAACTCCAGAGTTGCAGGAAAAACACGCACAATATCTTCGGACACAGGCCTTGCTGTGAGATTGGAAATACCAAAATCACCTTGAGCAATCTGTTTTAGGAAAATGCCAAACTGAACTAGGAGAGGTTTATCCAATCCCAAAGATTTGTATGCCGCATCATAAATATCTTGCGATGCGCGCTCGCCAACAATCGCCAAAACGGGATCGACAGGCATGACACGGCCAATAATAAAAGTAACAAACAAAAGGCCAACTAAAGTGAGCAGCACAGTTAGAAGCACTGTAATCAAACTCTTGAGACGCTTTAGAAGCGGCACGGAAGACCCGCGCCGCTTCGGCGTCGCTGTATCAACAGCATCACTCATCAGATACTACTTTGTAACGGTCCAGTAATAAACTCCTGTCACAGCTGATCCTGTGTAGAAGCCTTGAACATTGGCGCTACGACCAGTCTGTTCATTTTTCTGGAACATCTCCACGAACGGTGACGTCATTTGATGCTCTTTTTGCATATCAACATACATCTGAGCACGTTTCGCACCATCTGTTTCCTGGGCCGCAGCTTTGGTCAAAGCCGTCATTTCTGGAATATCCCATGAATTCCGCCAAGCCAGTTTACCAGTTAACTTAGCTTCGTCACGGTTATCTGGGTTAGATGCAAATGTGTCAGCATTTGTATGCGGATCAGGATAATCCGGACCCCAGGCACCGACATAAATCTGGAAATCACGCGCACGATATTTACCCAAAATCTGCTTACCAGTTCCTTGAGTCAGGCTAATATTAATACCAGCTTGCTTGAAAGTATTTTGGATAGATTGTGCAATCTGAATACGCTCTTGCGCATTACGCACGATTATTTCAGCTTCAAAACCATCAGCATGCCCAGCTTCAGCAAGAAGCTTTTTGCCCTTTTCAATATCCAGTTTAAATGGCTTGTCTTTCAGTTCGCCCATATAGGTCAAAGGCAGGAATGCCTGATGAACAACATATTGACCTTTCAGGAAGGAATTAACCATTCCATCATAGTCGATCAGATAACGCAGAGCTTCGCGTACTTTTGGTTTAGAAAGAATAGGATCTTTCTGGTTCATGGAAATATACATGATACGACCGCGCAGATCATTATCTACAGCTAAGTCTGAATTACCGGAAATACCCTCAACATCAGTGGGGTTGAGGTTTCGGGCAACATCAACGTCACCCTTTTCCAGAAGGAGGCGTTGAGTCGCTGATTCAGGTATATGACGCACGATAATACTCTTCATTGCTGGCTTTGCAGCCCAATAGTCCGCATTCTCTTTTAGACGATAGGACTCGCTTGGTTTCCATTTAACCAGTGAATAGGCACCCGAACCCGCAGAATTTGTCTGTAACCATTTATTACCCCAGTCACCCTCGACCTCATTGGATTGGACCAATTTTGAATCCACAATTGAGGCAACAGCCGCTGCAAAACAGTTCAACACGAAAGACGGCGCATACTTTTCATCCGTTGTCACAACCAGAGTGTAATCATCCGTCGCTTTGATTGCAGCTTCGACATTCTCTTCATTAAACCCAAACTGAGTCAGAATAAAAGACGGTGTCTTTTTCAACATAACAACACGGCGTAAGGAGTATTCCGCGTCGTGAGCTGTAATATCATTACCCGAATGGAACTTGCGTCCCTTGGCAATTTTAAATGTAAAGGTTTTGCCATCTTCGCTAACAGTCCAACTATCAGCCAGCCCCGGTTGATAGCCTTTAGACAAGTTTTTAGGGTCAAAACTTACAAGTTTATCGTAAACGTTATTCACATAATCCGTGCCCGAAAACTCGAACAGATCGTGTGGATCAAGAGATGTCATATCGTCAATTCTATCTGCAACGACAAGGACATTATTAGGTGTTCCAGCATAAGTAGCAGTCGCCGATAATGCAGAAACAGAAACAGCCGTGGCAAAAGCCAGACCTTTCAGTAAATTCTTTATCTTCACTTTGGACTCCCTGTATTAGATGCGCCGCTTTTTGGAAAACCTGATTCTTGATTCTCAGTTCATTTTTATGCGTCGCCATTAATAGCGTTGCCGTAATCGAGACTTTTGTCAACGCCACGAAAATAAATTAACAGGATGAAAACTATAGAAAATCGCTAAAAATCAACGCTCAACCTTCAACTAAAAATTGAGAAACAAAATCAGTAATCCTTTTAAATACGACTAATATTATCCAATATACACCACCAACGTTGCGCCAAATATTCAGGAGAATCGGAAGGTTTAGATTTTTTTTAAAATTACGCGCATGAAGTGTTTTGTAAAAAATTCTTTGTAATAGAATATTGATTTACATATCTAAAAAATTGGTTGAACCAAATAATTTTCATTATTTTTTTCTTGAACCCAAAAGCCTATACAATCACACCTAGACAGTTAATCAAACTTGCGATCTAGTAAGCGTAACTTGATCCAGGACCAATCAATTAGTTCATTGCAAAAACGATACTCTCTTAATAAAGACCTCGAACAGGCCCTATAAGTCCAAAGACATAAACTATGAGGGTAGAAAAGCCCTAACAGGAACATTTCAGAGATGAAAAAGCATAAAGTTCTCTTTGTCTGCACAGGTAACATCTGTCGCTCCCCAGCCGCAGATGGCATCTTACGACATAAGCTTAGGGAAAAAGGGCTGGATGCTTTTGTAGAAACAGATTCTGTTGGTACACATCGCTACCACATAGGAGAACCACCAACCCCGACGGGCCTGAAGCTCGCAGCGAAAAGAGGGTATGATTATTCTGATCTGAGGGCGCGACAGCTTTCAGCAAGAGACTTTGAAACTTTTGACATGATTCTTGCCATGGATTTTGCCCATCGTGAAATCATTCATGAAAAATGTCCCCCTGAATACCAGAGCAAAATAAAGATGTTTCTGGATTACAGTCAGCTCGACACCAAAGAAGTTCAAGATCCCTATTATGGCGGACCACAAGATTACGAAGACATGCTCGATGTCATTGAAACCGGTGTCTCCCACCTTGTGAAGCACCTGGAAACACAAATCAACGACATTAAAACGGGCACATCTTCAGAATGAGTACATCAACAGGGACGTCACAACAAACACACGAAGACCGAATTATGCTTGGGATCATACTGGCAATTTTGATGGTCTTCTGTACATCTGTTATGGATGGCATCGCCAAATGGCTAACTGCATCCTACAGCATCATCAGTGTCATATTGATTCGAAACCTGTTCAGCTTGCCGCTTGCCATCACCCTCGTTGCCAAAACAGGTGGGCTTGCCACTCTTAAATCTGACAGACCGCTCCTTTTACTGGCACGATCATCCCTGATTATTTTTGCTGCCGGGTCATTTTATGCAGCGCTTCCCTTTATGCCTTTGGCAGAAGTATTTGCCATCGCCTTTGTTGCGCCCCTGTTCACAACAGTACTTTCCGTAATTTTTCTGAAAGAAAAAGTCGGTTTTCACCGCTGGGCCGTTGTCTTCATCGGATTTGGTGGTGTCCTCGTGATCTTGCAACCCGGAACAGATACCTTTCAGCCCGCAGCAATTCTACCGGTTATCGCTGCATTTGTTTATGCATTGCTCATGATCATGACCCGAAAACTCCGCCATCATTGCAGTTCATCGGGCATGACTTTCTGGGGAACGGTTACAACTGTTTGTCTGGCTTCAACATCGCTTGTTTTACCTTGGGAAGCTTTTTCCTGGACACTCCCCAGTAATACAGATCTGCTTATGCTAATGGGTATGGCAGCTGTTGCCACAACCGCACACTTTTTGACCGGACAAGCCTATCGCTATGCTCCCGCTGCTGTTATCGCGCCTTTTGATTACACCATGTTGATATGGGGGTTAATTTTCGGCTGGATATTTTGGGATGAAATACCCGAGGCCCACGTTATGCTGGGCGCAAGCATTATAATCGCCAGCGGTCTCTATATTATATATCGAGAGTCTCGGTCCAGGAATAAAACGGTTCTGGATAGTCAGCCTCCAGAAAATAGCACGCCCCCGACGGTGTAAGCTTGCTGGAATAGAGACCAAAACTTTCGACGGTAAATTCAGGGTGCGAAAAGAGATTATTATCCCGCAAATACGCACCAAACGCCGGACCGGGATTACTTTTAAAACGACAAAGCGTCACATGAGGCGTGAATTTTTCTCGCTCAAGTTTTATCCCGATGGACTGTGCTGCATATTCCACTTTGCGGCGGAGATCAGAGATTTCAGGTGTTTTCTCTACCCCAGCCCATAACATTCTCGGGCCATGTTCCTTGCCAAAAAAACCAATCCCGCTTAATCGAACTGGAAAGGGATTAAAATACAACCTGCTAAAAGCATCATCCAGATCCCTGGCCTGCGCACCGTCTAAATCACCAAAGAATCGCAACGTGATATGAAAATTTTCAGGGGCAACCCACCGCTGTCCGGGTAGTCCATGGCAAAGCCCCATAAGCCGTAATCTTGCTTCTTCTGGAAGAGCAATGGCACTGAACAGCCGCATGGGTACCTCCTGTAAACAAATAGCAAAACCGTTGCTGTAACACCCTGATTTTAAAGGTCTACTCTTAAAAGAGTTTCAACAACGATGTTGGCTCTATATTAAATTCTTACTTCAAAATTACAGGCTTAACAAAATAACCGCCATTAATGAACCTCATCATTTATGGACAGGGTATTGTGTGTTTACGCCCCAGCTCTTCAATTTCCGTTAAAACCTCTTCTGAAAGATCAAGTTCAGCTGATTCAATATTTACCTTCAATTGTGCCATCTTTGTGGCTCCGATAATCGGCGCAGTCACAAAGGGGCGTGAGCGTACAAAAGCCAAAGCCATCTGTGCAGGGTCAAGACGGTACCTTTCAGCCAGATCTATATAATCAGCAATAGCCGCTTGCCCTCTTTCGCCCATGTACCGCGTATTATCCGGGAAAAGTGTCATCCGGGCACCTTCTGGCCGTGCCCCGCCAAGATATTTACCCGTCAAACTACCTGCACCCAACGGCGCGTAAGGAAGCAAACCAATATCTTCTCGCATGGAAATTTCGGCAAGACCAACTTCAAAGCTTCTATTCAAAAGGCTATAGGGATTTTGAATAGAGGCCATACGCGGCCCTCGCCCTTCTTCGGCAAGTTTCAAGAACTGCATCGTTCCCCATGGCGTTTCATTGGAAAGCCCTACGTGTCGAATCTTACCAGCCTTAACCAACTCATCGAGTACACTCAGAGTTTCTTCCGGTTGAGTAATTTGCTCCTGATCCCGGTATTCAAAACCAAGCTGGCCAAAAATATTGGTATTTCGATCCGGCCAATGAAGCTGATAAAGATCAATATAATCTGTCTGGAGCCGGCGGAGCGAGTTATCAAGCGCTTCAACAATGTGTTTTCGATTAAATCGCGAGACTTCTCCCCGAATATAGGTTTGCGCGGCACTTGGACCTGCCACTTTTGATGCAAGGACGACTTTCTCTCGATTGCCGCTCTCCCGAAACCAATTCCCGATTATTTCTTCTGTACGGCCATAGGTCTCTGCCTTTGGTGGCACTGCATAGATCTCAGCGGTATCAAAAAAATTAACCCCCTTCTCCAGCGCATAGTTCATCTGCTCAAAGGCTTCAGCCTGTGTATTCTGCTCTCCCCAGGTCATCGTCCCCAGGCAAATTTCACTGACCTTAATATCTGTGCGGCCAAGCTTTGTATATTTCATCACGTCCTCAATAGCTTTAATAAAAAAGCGTCAAAACCCCGGTATAGCCATACAATCGATCGTGGGATATTTCACCGTTGGCATAAAATCCCACCAACGGCATATCCCCGAATTCCTGGCGCAGGATATTGAGCTCTTCTGAATTGGGTCCAAATAGTGCCTGCCCTCTCCCCAAGCATGAATAATACAGCCCTGCTTTGGGAGAGCGCGGTAAACGTGCGCGCATATCATCCAGCAAACGATTGAGATCTTTTCGGGCCGCCTCATTATCCCGTCGACAAAAAAAGACCGGCTGTCCTGCCATCACTTCTTCCGTAATGTTTAGGGAACCATCGCTGGTATCAATACTCATCAGGTTCCGTACCAGATAGTCATCACTATCGCTGCCTTCAACCGGAAATCCGACAAAAATGTAGCCACCAATCTTACTCAGATCCCGTGACAAAAGTTCTCCGATATCTTCTTTGAGGACATCCAGCGCAGGGCGTCCATCAATTGTATAGATCTGCTGTTCGTCCGCTGATGTAATAGTCCTCTTTGGGCCTATCGGGGTACAGCCTTGGGTTAGTCCCGTGACCGCAGGAATGGAATCATTGAAGAAAACGCCAGATAAAGGACAATCCGTTATGTGATTGGCTATTTGTGGCAACTCGCCACGTGAAGAAGTTAAGCCCCCGACAAGATAGGTCTCTAGTCCTGCTGAAAGAGAAGAAATCTGCAAAGGAAGATCATAGTGGCGTGGATCACCATGAATCAACCCGAGATAAGGTGTGTTTGTCTCAAGCCACTTTTCAACACCTTCACCAGTTACGGCAAGCTTGATACCTTCGTCCGTTTCCATTTGCCCTGATTCAAACACCTGGAACGAACCGGATGGAAACGAACTGACCATAACGCTTACGCCCGGTTCGTCATATAGTTCTACGGCAGAAAAACGACCGAGTTGATTTGCCGCATTTGCTCCAATCCCGATCCCAACTGTTCCTGTCCAGTTATCAAGGCCTGTTTTTGTCTTTAAAAAAGTCAAAATACTCGACAAGTCATCCGCGAAGACATCCGTGACATAGATGCAACCCAAATTCGCTTCTGGTGGCAGATCACCCAAGCCATTCAGAATCTCTGCACAGGCTTTCGACCAATCCGGCGAAGAAGAAAAAGCTGCCTTAAATCTCGGAGCTTCCTGCATCATATTCATTCTTTCCCTTCCTCAAGCAAAGGCTCAAGATAAGGTAAGATATTCTGAACAATTAAATCCACACCCTGCCGATTTGGATGGATACCATCAGCCTGATTCAATGTGGGGTCAAGCGCCACCCCTTCCAGAAAGAAAGGGTAAAAGGCAACGTTATATTCTTCTGCCAACTCCGGATAAATATTGTCAAAATCAGCTACGTATTCAGTGCCCAGGTTCCTCGGGGCCTGCATTCCGGTCAAAAGCACTCTGGCCCCTGAACTTTTGAACCCGGCAATAATTTGACTAAGATTTTCTCGGGTTTGCGACGGCTCCAACCCTCTCAGTCCATCGTTTGCGCCAAGTTCAACAATAACGACCTGTGCTTCATCCAACAGGGCCCAATCCAGACGTGATCGACCTGATGCTGAAGTATCGCCAGAGTTCCCCCCATTGATAACTGTGACATTATATCCGGCCTCGCTCAAAGCAACCTGTAAGCGTTCAGGAAAAGTATCCCCCGCCTCCAACCCATAACCATGGGTCAGACTATCCCCAAAAGCCAGAAGTTTAACAGGCGTTTCTGCATAGGATAAATTGGCGGGTAAAAGAGTAATAAAGAAATAGGGAACGAGACGGAATAAACGTCTGCAAAGAAATTTAATCATCATCTATAGGATCAATCATTTCCAATAAAAGCAACTACCATTACATACTATACTCTGAAATATGTTCGATATCTTAAAGGAACAAGCCTTGTTCACGATATCCTGACTATTTTCCTGTAATTTTGCTTTTTAAGCTTTTGCAGGTCATTTTCAACATTATCATTTTATAACAGTTCTTTAACCTATGGAAATCGAGTACAAATTATCTCAATGATTGAAATCCTGATATCCACTACCATATAGGTTTCTGATCAAAGCTTTATGACAATGCAGAGAAAGTCTTTCTTATCATGACCTCGGGCTCAAAAAATCTTGTATGTCTTTCCAATGTCAATCTGACCTTGAGCTCATTGGCCGGAAAAGTTGATATTCTCAAAGATATCAACCTGCATATAGACAAAGGAGAAACCGTCTCTGTGGTCGGGCCATCTGGTGCTGGAAAATCCTCAATGATGATGTTGATGGCGGGCCTTGAAGCGGCAACATCCGGTAGTGTTGAAATTGACGGGCATGATCTGGGAAAGATGGACGAAGACGCCCTCGCACGTTTTCGCAGAGACGCCGTCGGCATTGTTTTTCAGGATTTTCATCTCATTCCAACAATGACGGCTCTGGAAAACGTTGCTGTTCCTCTGGAATTCGCGCGCAAGCCTGATGCGCTAAAACGTGCAAAGGAAAGGCTCGAAGCTGTGGGATTGGGTCACAGACTGGATCATTTCCCCGGGCAACTTTCCGGCGGCGAACAACAAAGAGTGGCTCTTGCCCGGGCCTTTGCTGCTGAGCCCAAAATTCTGCTGGCCGATGAACCCACAGGCAACCTTGATAGCACAACTGGGGAAATGGTTATTGAACTTCTCTTCAAGCTACAAAAAGATCATGACACGACCCTGATTCTCATCACCCATGATCCGCGACTAGCGGCAATGTGCAACCGAACAATCACGCTTCAGGATGGACAGCTAGAAGAAGAAACCACCCGATCAACGGCCAAGGATGCCACACCAACTATGGCGTCACAGGGCTGATTGTTATGTCAAAACGCTTACCTTTCTCTCTTGCTGCCAGTTATGCCTTTCGCGAACTCCGCGGTGGCATAAAAGGCTTTCGTATCTTTCTGGCCTGTTTGTTTTTAGGCGTAGCTGCCATTGCCGCCGTTGGTTCAATATCCGCATCCATTGAACAGGGGCTGCGCAATGATGGGCGTAACCTCTTGGGGGGTGACATCGCGCTTAACCTGGTTCATAGGACAGCCTCGGACGCACAACTAAACTGGCTTCAGGACAAAGGGGAAATTTCTCTTGTCCGTGAAATGCGCACCATGGGAAAACAGGCGGTTGAAGGCGGCAAACGAACTCTGATCGAGCTACGTGCAGTTGATGACGTGTATCCTCTTTATGGCGATGTCATCCTTGAACCCAATATACCGCTCTCGGACGCTCTGACAAAAACCGATAAAGGCTGGGGCACTGTTCTCGCCCCAAACCTTTTGCGAAAGCTCAACCTTGAAGTAGGCGATCAGATCGTTGTCGGCAATGGGCACTATGAAATACGCGCTTCACTTATAAAAGAGCCAGACCTTTCAACGCGCGCCTTTACCTACGGGCCAACGGTCATGGTGTCCGGGGATAGTCTTGAAGGTACAGGTCTTATTCAACCCGGCAGTATGGTTCGGTACGATTATCGTTTGGCTTTGCCCATCGAAACAGATCTCAAAGCTTTTCAGGAAACCATTACCACAACCTTCCCAGAAGCAGGTTGGCGGATTAGAAGCTCGGAAAAGGCCGCACCGCGTATCAGTCAATTCATTGATGTGCTGGGCATGTATCTGACACTTATAGGCTTGGCAACGCTACTTGTTGGCGGTGTTGGCATCGCAAATGCGGTGAAAAGCTTTATGGACAGCAAAGTCGGTGTAGTCGCTACATTAAAATGTCTTGGAGCACCCTCCAGATTAATTTTCCAAATCTATCTGATTCAAATACTTTTCCTCACGCTGATTGGTACCATTACAGGCTTGATAGCTGGCGCATCGGCTCCATTTATTGCCAGCGCCTTTGCCAAAGACATTCTTGGCTGGGAAATTGCTGCACAATTTTATGCCGAACCTCTTTTACTGGCAGCGGCTTTCGGCTTCCTCACCGCATTCACCTTCTCAATCTGGTCGCTGTCAAAAGCGGGAAAAACTTCTCCTGCGCGGCTTTTCAGAGATTTAACATCTCCTATTACCGGGCGTCCGACGCCTAAGGCAATGGTCGCCTTAACTTTTAGCGCCATCCTTCTGGCACTGACGGCGATTACCTTTGCCAGTAATCCTAAAATTGCCGGTTTCTTTATTGTTGGTGCAATCAGTACCTTCGCTATTTATAACTGCGTTGGATGGCTCATAACCAAGCTGACTAAATTTCTACCCCGGGCAACCCACCCAGCCCTCCGTACAGCGATTGCGAACCTTCATCGACCAGGTGCACCAACAACAAGCGTTATCCTGTCCATGGGACTGGGACTTACCGTTCTTGTCATCGTCGCGCTATTAGAGGGGAATGTCCGGCAGGCCGTAACACAAAGCCTGCCCGAAGAAGCACCGGGTTTTTACTTCATTGATATTCAGCCTCAGCAGGTCGAAGATTTTGATAAGCTCGTTCAAAACACAGCTGGTGTTAACGAGCTACGACGCGTGCCCATGATGCGGGGCAGGATTACAGCCGTAAATGGCACTCCGCCTTCAGAACTAGAGATTCCAAGTGAAATCAAATGGGTCTTTCGCAGTGATCGCGGTCTGACATGGTCCGCCGAAATGCCTCAGAATACCAAACTCGTTCATGGAGACTGGTGGCCCGAAGATTATAACGGCAAACCGTTGGTATCTCTTGATCAGGCTGTTGCGAAAGGACTGGGGCTTACCATTGGCGACAGTTTGACAATCAACTTGCTGGGGCGTCCTATTGATGTCGAGATCGCAAATTTGAGGAAAATCGACTGGGGCGGGTTGGAAATCAACTTTGTAATGGTTTTCTCTCCCGGTCTGATGTCCAAAGCACCACAAACACACATCGCCACAGTTAAGGCTCTGCCTGAAATAGAAGACGCACTGGAAATCAAAGTCACAGATCAATTTTCAAACGTCTCATCCATCCGTGTAAAAGAAGCACTCGAGGCCGCGACCGAACTACTCAGTCACGTAGCACTTGCGCTTTCTGTTATTGCTGTTGTGGCACTGCTCGCAGGAACCCTTGTGCTTGGGGGTGCCGTTGCCGCGGGACATCGCCGCCGGGTATACGATTCGATTGTCTTGAAGGTACTGGGTGCCAGCAGACGATCCCTTGCAGCAACCTTCTTTTTGGAGTTTGGTATGTTAGGTCTGATTTCAGCCATGGTTGCTGTTGTCATTGGTGCTGCGGCTTCCTGGGCAATTACGGTCTATATCCTTCGCCTTGAGTTCACCTTACTTACCGAAGTTGTTCTCTTCACTCCCTTGCTGGCTCTGCTAGCAACACTGATTTGTGGCTATGCCGGAACGTGGAGTGCACTGCGACAACGCCCCGCTGCATTGTTACGAAATGAATAAATTTTCGGTAGAAGGAATAATATCCGACTAAAAAACCCGATTATTGTTGATTTTTAAACAACAAGACCCAATATTAGGGTCAGCTTTTACGTAAATACGAAACGAGGTTTCTTATGATCGACCGTTCCACACAACGCAGTGTTGGATATGGCCAAGCAACAGCGGCCGACATTGATGCTGGTCTGCGCAAATACATGCTTGGCGTATACAACTATATGTCAATTGCCCTGCTCATTACCGGACTTGCTGCTTTCGGCGTATCCCAGAGCCCAGAACTCTTACAACTCGTTTATGGCACCCCGCTTAAATGGGTTGTAATGTTGGCCCCATTGGGAATGGTATTCTTCCTAAGCGCCCGTATCCACGCTCTGGCCGCTTCTACAGCCCAGCTTCTTTTCTGGGTCTTTTCGGTGTTGATGGGGGTCTCGATCTCCTACATCTTTATTGCTTACACAGGTGAGTCCATCGTCCGTGTGTTCTTTATCACGGCAGCATCTTTTGCTGGGCTGAGCCTTGTTGGTTATACCACCAAGAAAAACCTTTCAGCTTTTGGCTCTTTCCTGACTATCGGTCTGATTGGTATTGTCATTGCCAGTATCGTTAACATCTTCCTGGCTTCCTCAGGTCTGAGTTTTGTCATTTCCATTCTTGGTGTTCTGATTTTTGCAGGCCTTACTGCTTACGATACCCAGCGCATCAAACTGATGTATATGGAAAGTGACCATTCGGAAGTTGCCCAGAAAAAATCTATTATGGGTGCCCTTTCACTGTACCTGAACTTCCTGAACATGTTCCTGTTCCTGCTACAGCTTTTTGGTAACCGCGAATAAGCGATACTGATATAAGTCATAATAAAAAGCCCGACGATAACTTCGTCGGGCTTTTTTGATATCTACTCGTAAATCACAAACAACTTACTGAATAATTTGCGCGACCTTCTCTTTAAGCGAGGCAGCGACCTCTTGAAATATTTCCGGACCCTCACCCGATATTTCATTGCTTAGAATGGACTGTAAAGCCTTGAGATGCGCCTCATAAAGTTTCGGGGTCGATAGATGAACCACGTTCTGTTGGGCCTGATGCTTTAGCAACTCATAGAAGCTGTCACTAACACGTGTCATCAGGGGAAATCCAAAGCTGGTACCCTGTCCCTTCATATTATGAACAATACTTCGGGCCTGATCCATCGCCCTAGATGCATCTTTCGGATTGTTTTTAATTTCCTCTAGAATACCAGCCAAAGTAGAGAAATTTTCTTCCATCCCCGCCCGGTAGAGCTCGGCAAGCTCGGTATCCGCATAAGTCTCCTGGCCTGTTCCAGACACGTCGGCATCCTTTACATGTTATCGTTGGCAAGCAAAAATACGTATTTATATGGTATATTGGCAACAAACTAATCTGTACTTAGAGCTCAACGATCACGTGAAAAACATAGTACCTCACTAAAATACTCGACAATCTCTTAACAAACTCTTTTTGACCGACCACGAAAGACTTGGCTATAAGCCAAGCATGGATGCGCTCGCCCCTCAAATACCTTCTGCCCAGGATATTCTTAGCCGTATTTTTGGCTACGATAGCTTTCGTGGAGACCAGGAAGCTGTCATTGATCATGTCATAGATGGTGGCGATGCACTTGTCTTGATGCCAACGGGTGGCGGTAAATCGCTGTGCTATCAGATTCCCGCACTCTGTCGCCCCGGCCTTGCGGTTGTTGTCTCCCCTCTGATTGCCCTTATGCAGGATCAGGTTACGGCACTTCAACAGCTCGGGGTCAAAGCTTCTGCCCTGAACTCCACACTTCCCTATAGCGAAATACTCGCCACGGAACGCGGTATGCGATCCGGCGAACTGGATATGGTTTATGTGGCACCGGAAAAGCTTCTCACCGATGGCTTCCTCAATCTGTTAGAACAATGCGACCTGTCACTCTTTGCCATTGATGAAGCTCACTGTGTTTCACAATGGGGACATGATTTCAGACCGGAATACCTGCAACTCAGCCTCTTAAAGGAACGCTTTCCCTGGGTTCCCCGAGTTGCCCTAACCGCAACCGCTGACGGACCAACCAGACAAGATATCAAAGAGCGTCTCCATTTAAGCGAAGCCCGCGCATTTGTTGCTGGATTTGATCGACCGAATATTCGTTACAAGATTGGTTTAAAGGCTGCACCTAAAAAACAACTGACAGATCTGTTAGAGCGCGAACATTCTGGCCAGTCCGGCATTATCTATTGCATGTCCAGAAACAAGGTAGAAGAAATTGCTCAATCCTTGAGCGAAAGAGGCTTCAATGCCCTGCCCTACCACGCCGGCCTTTCCAAAGACATCAGATCAGGTAATCAGGATCGTTTCCTCAAAGAAGATGCCGTAATCATGGTGGCCACGGTTGCCTTTGGCATGGGCATCGACAAACCCGATGTTCGCTTCGTTATCCACCTCGATCTACCCAAAAGCCTGGAAGCTTATTATCAGGAAACTGGCCGTGCAGGACGTGATGGTCTTCCGGCAGAGGCCTGGATGATCTATAGCATGAACGACGTCGCCCGACTCTATCATATGGCGTCACAATCCGATGCACCAGAAGCACAAAAACGGATTGAAAACAGAAAGCTGGAAGCCTTATTGGGCTTTTGCGAAACCACCCGCTGTCGCCGACAAGTACTATTGGAATATTTTGATGACAATCCCATTGAGCCCTGTGGTAACTGCGATACATGCCTGACTCCGGTTGAGAGCTTCGACGGCACAGAAGCCGCACAAAAAGCACTCTCTACCGTCTATCGTACTGGTCAGATTTTTGGCTCGGCACATGTGATTGATGTTCTCTTGGGGGCAAAAACAGAACGCATTGAAAAGCTGGGTCACGACCAACTAAGTACTTTTGGTATTGGCGCAGAGTTTATGAAACAGGAATGGCGGTCCATCTTCCGCCAACTTGTTGCTCTGGGGTATCTGAAAGTGGATATGGAAGGGCACGGGTCTTTCCAACTAGGCGAAGATTGCCGCCCGGTTTTAAGAGGCGAAAAAACGGTCCATTTCCGCCGAGACCCAACAAAGAAAACCCGTGCATCTCTCCGCAGCCACTATAAAAAATCATTTGGTCCAGCGGCAACAATTGATGATCCAAAAGACGAAGCACTGTTCCAGACCTTGAGGGCAAAGCGCCTTGAACTGGCCAAAGATCAGGGTGTACCTCCCTATGTGATCTTTAACGACAAGACTCTTTTGGAAATGGTTATGGCCCGTCCGGTTGACCTCGGTGATATGGCAAATGTACCGGGCGTCGGCAAACGAAAACTCGAACGTTATGCGGATATCTTCCTGGAGGTCATCAACGAAAACCGATAATAGCTTAGCTGGTTTTCGTTGATGTCTGGTTTTTGCTTTATTACTCGTCTCGTAGCCCTTAGTTAAGCGCTAAATTTGACCACTTTTAACCGCACTATCGGTTTCAGAGACGTCCTCTTCAGACGGAGCTTCTTCCTCCCAAAATCCGGGGCCATCTTCCAGAATGTCGGACTCGGCTTCTTCCTCGCCAACTGCAGAGCCTGTGCTTTCACCCTCGGCTTCGGCGATCACTTCCTCATACCACTCCTCACCCTCTGGCGTCATGGCAACAACCATGGTGGATGATTCGGCAGGCATCCCGATGTAATCACCCTGTTCTTCAATAGGTACAGAGCTACGTTGCGTCATACGGAAGACACCAAAGGCAGTAATCATTAACAAGGTTACCGACATACTGTACACAAAGGCATTTGGTCCCAGTTGCCCCATCAAAAATGTACTGATGATAGGTCCGACGATTGCGCCGATCCCCCCGATAACAATCAACGCACTGGTAGCACCAACAATTTCAGATGCATCCAGATAATCATTGGTGTGCGCAATCGCCAATGAGTACAAAGGCAGGCACAGCGCACCGAATAAAAAGGCACTCCCCAGAAACCATCCCGTCGCTTCAGGACCAGAGAAAAAGCCCATTGAAATACCAATCAACCCCGCAAGCAGTGCTACGGTAATTAGAACTTTACGTCGGTCAAAGTGATCCGAAACCTTGCCAATTGGCCATTGTAACGCGACACCGCCGATAGACATCGTGGCCATGAAAACAGAGATATCAACCGTATCCATTTCCAGTTCTTTGGCATAGATAGCCCCAGCGCCAAAAATTTGAGCCTGAACAACACCCACGCCAAATGCACAAACAAAACCTAATGGAGAAATTTTGAAAAGTCGTTTGAGACCAACAGGTGTCGGAGATTCAAAAGTTGGAACCTGTGCAACCGTCAAGGTTGTGGGAATAAGGGCCAGGGAAACCAGCACTGACATCAAAATGAACGGCAAGAAACTACCGGGATCAGAAATATTAATCAGTAGCTGCCCTAATCCCATAGCACCATAAACCACGACCATATAAACGGCCAAAAGCTGTCCGCGGGTTTCATTGGTTGAGCTATCGTTTAGCCAACTTTCAGCGACGATATATAATCCAGCAAAGCAGAATCCGGTGATAAGACGCATCGCCCCCCAAGTATAGGGATCGATAAAAACAGCGTGTAACAAAGCGGATGCAGAAGACAGGGAAGCCAATGCTGCAAAAACACGCACATGGCCGACATTGGCAAGAACCTTAGGCGTCACAAATGATCCAGCAAGATACCCGATAAAATAACAGGTCATCACAGCACCGATTGATTCGGTCGAGAAGCCTTCCATAGACCCCCGAACACTCAGCACAGTGCTTTGCAGGCCATTGCCCAGCATCAAAAAAGCAATGCCAATTAAAAGCGCCCAAGAATTAGTGATTGCTGATAACATTTATTATTCCCCTAGGCACAAGGCACTCATGCCTGACCAAATTCCATTCTTACCACTAGAGAATATTTATTAAGATAATTCTACCTTAGTTGCGACTTTTCACTTCTCTATTCACCACTCCGGCAGAATAAAAGAGAAATAACTATAAGCTCTATATATCAAGTATTTGTAATTTAGACATAAAAACAGCGGTTGATGACTGGTCACCAACCGCCATAAAGGTCAAAAAACTCAAACCCTTTGCTTAAGCAAATGGTTTTTCCAAGCCTTCTTGTTCAAAAATTCTTAGAACAGACGGATGCTTACTCATTAATTTGACGTGCTTACCCAGATGTTTCATCTCACTAGGCTTTGTAGATAGGAAGCGTCCCCAGCGACACAGCATTAAAAGATAGAAATCCAAAAATGAAACTGCTTTCCCCATCATATAGGGGCCTTTTTTCCCAAGCTGGGTCTCAACAATGTCAAAATAACTTATAAGGCGCTGTTCAGCCGCTGCTTTAATAGCCGGCGCATCCGATACATCACTGCTATAACGTTCCGAGTAATAATAAACCAGAAACTCGGTTTGAATCGTATTGGTCAAAAACATCAGCCACTGATAAAACTTGGCACGTTCCGGCGTTGCAATATCGGGCATCATACGACCTTCCGGATGCCGATCGGCAATATGCAAGCAAATTGCTGCGGTCTCTGAAATCACCATCGCACCGTCCTCAAGCACTGGAATACGGCCAGAGGGATTCAACGCAAGATACTCCGGGCTTTTATGGGCTTGTTTATTGCGGTCCACATAGACCAGTTCATAATCAACGCCCAGCTCTTCCATCAACATATGTGGTGCGATACTCGCGTTGCCGGGATAGTAGTGCAGTTTATACATTTGACGCTATTCCTGTGCTTAAACAAATCACCTGTAGCAGTTTTAAGTAACTTTTCCTCAAAGCCAAAAGACAGAAGTGTCGTGATTTCGGCTCGATCATTAATCAACACAGACAAGAGAGCAATGATAAGGAAGAGTGACGTAAAACTGCTATATAACACATCATCCATCACAGCTTTTCGGTCAAGATATAATGACATTGATAAGGCAGATATTCCGACACAACGACGTGATCAATAATCGCAAATACACGCATAGGATTCAAAGTTCACAAAAATCACACAAGTTCCAGAGTAATTAGCCCCTATTCGAAAGGAATTGGTAAGGATTAGTACCTAGAATCATCAGACGTAATTAGTTTGGGTGCACGTATATTAGATGATCGAAAATCGCCAATATAAAAGATATGCCGCCGGGGATAATGCCTCTTTGGGTATTGATGGTTCTTGGCACCCCTGTTCTGTCCAAAATTTATCGGGGAATGGTCTTTTCCTGGAAACTTTTTGCCGTCCGCCGATTGGTACTGTTGTTGAGCTCGACTTAAGCAGTTTGGGCAGATATTCTGGTACAGTCGTTCGACATGCCTGGGATGGTGTTGGTGTACAGTTCAGAGACAGACACCCACACAGTGCACCACTCCACGATCATCGCCAAGGAGCCCTCTTTGGCAATATTTAACAGACTCTAATTTTCAATAAATTTGCTGAACACAGGCTCTGTTTATGATCTCAAAACCCTAAGCAGCCGGTTTTCTATTCTTAAGTTTCATTGCTGTAATCTTATAAACATCCAACCCCGTAATACTGGAAATCTCACGAATAGTTAGTTCTGTTTCCCTCAACAGAACAGCCGCGTGAATTTTTGGTGGCATACCGCGCGGTTTTTTATTTCTGACCTTCACTGGGCTGGCCAATGATTTCTGGGGTTTGTCATCTTTCGCCAATCCCCGTTCATAAGCAGCTTTTAACGCGGCTTCATGGCGAGCTTTCTCTTGCTCGAGGTGAGAATCCATCAGATGAAGCGAATTAGAAAAAACACGTTCCGTAGCAGACATACTATAAGAGGCCGGACGCGCCTTCTGCTTTGGCTCATCCCTCGGGCCACCTTCTGCCGCCTCTTCCAGAGACATATTGTGCTTTGCTGCCATACGTTTAGCCGCAGCAAGAGCATTCTCTCGCTCTCCGTCGTACGGGCTTAACGCTGCAACCTGTAGAAGGTTGTGGAACCTGATCCGTTCCGCTTCTGAAAATCCCTCGCTAATGGTCTTAATTCCCTTAATCTATTTCCAAGCTGCGCATTATACGCCAACTCTCGTTTATGGGCAGTAAACTTTATTAATTTTCTTTGGTTTTTTTCTTTAGATTTTCTGGCTCTCGGTTCTTACGGCAATTTGACTGTGTTGCGGGATACTTCCCTTTTCCTTCAATCACATTAAGCAACATGATAAAGGGGATAAAAAATATCCACATCATATAGTAAAACACTTTAGCCAAAAGAAGCGCTCTCCACCTTATTATCCGAGAAAATTCCCAGAGGAAATCTTACTTAACTCATCCTAACTCTGAACGCCATCAGCGGAATCAGCTTCCGCTTCTATTGAATACTGACCGGCTGTGGTTTCATCAGCCAATCCAGCGTGAAGAGTTAACAGGACAATTTCTGCATCAATGCCATCTTCGAAAATCTTGACCATCTCTAACCGACGCAGCATTTCCTTTGCGTCATCAGGGCCGTTAAAATCTTCAAAGTCTTCCTGTCCCAGAATACAGTAACTTAAAAATCCTGCCAAATCATGGAGGGTCGCTTCTGGATTGTCTTTCAACAGTCCCCGATCTTTTGCCAAGCGCCACAAAGTCAGCTTTACAGAATCTGGAACAACTGCGCTGAATGTCCCTGCGCGTTTCAATCCGTCATCGATCATATGGATTTCTTTTTTCCTGCCAAAAAATCCAAAAATCATCGGTTCGATCTCGCATCAAAAGTCGTTATTAGAGGTTATCTCGTATCGAAAGCCCCTCGTTTCAAAACAAGGGTATAGATCAATAAGCATTAAAATGAAACTCTGGGATTCACCAGCTACAAAATACAACAGAGCATCACAACGCAAGAGATGGTTTCCTCCAGCCCAAAAGCTGGTAAGTTAGACATAAATTTTCAAGGATTGATATTTCTGAATATGTGCGGACGCTTTGCTCTAACCACCCCTATCGCTGACTTAAGTGATCTTATAGGCTTTCCCGAACGCCCGAACCTCGAAGAACGATACAATATCTGCCCCACCCAACCCGTTGCTGTTGTCATACTGGGTTCGGATAAAAAGAGGCACTTTACACTCCATCGGTGGGGCTTGATTCCAAATTGGGTTAAAGAACCAAACCTCAACAAGCCTATGCACAATGCCCGTAGCGAAACAGTCAATGAAAAGCCATCCTTCAAAGGTCCTTTTCGCGGCAGGCGTTGCCTGATTCCCGCCGACGGCTTTTACGAATGGCAAAGCGGGTATTCAGGGAAAACAGGTAACACGACGAAACAAGGCTATTACATTACGCAGACGAACAATGCGCCCTTTGCTTTTGCTGGGATTTGGGATGATTGGCTGGGCGCAGATGGCAGTGAGGTTCAATCCTGTGCCGTTTTAACGACTGAAGCTAATCACGACATTTGTCATATACATCACCGAATGCCTGTAATTGTGCCAAGAAAAGATTACAATACATGGCTTTTCAAAGGGGGGCAGGATCTATTAAAACCGCTCCCGATCAACAGCCTCAAAGCAACACCCGTCACCAGCTATGTGAACAATGCTCGCAACGAAGGTCCTGCTTGTCACGAATCACAACTCCAGCAAGCCCAACTCTTTTAACTTCTTGCCAATGAAGTAACTCAAAACAATCATAAAGAGGCAGAATTTTCGTTCACACAGAAAATCTGACCTCAAAATATATTTTAAAAAGATATCTACCATCCAGCCCTGTTCTCCTTGGAAACAGATGACTATCATCAGACGTCCTTACAAATTTCCACCCAACAAAAGGCCCTATAATGTCGAAAGCAGTTGTCAGTGATCTCTTGATTTATCCCGTTAAATCTGTTGCCGGCATCTCAATGACCAAGGCATCTGTATTGACAGCGGGTCTGGCTGGGGACCGTCGATATCTAATCACGAAACCCGATGGCACTTTTGTTACCGGGCGAACACACCCCAAGATCACAGCAATCAAGAGCGTTTATCATGGCGCGCTTTTAACCCTGAATCACGAAGATAAAGAGCCTATCACTCTTACCCCCGAAAGTTTCGCTGATAAATATCAAAATAGTAATGTATGGGGCACGGATCTTATTGGGCAGGAATGTGGTCCTCAAGCCGATGGATGGATAAGTGATCTCCTCGGCGAGCCAATGAAACTACTCTACTTTGGCAACAGATCTGAACGCTTTATCAAACAACATCCCGAAAATGATGTCGGGTTTGCTGATGGTTTTCCTCTTCTCATTACTGCTGAGAGTTCACTGGGTGAGTTAAACAGACGTTTACTTGCCCCTGTTTCCATGGCCAACTTTCGCCCTAACATTACTGTTAGTGGTACTTTGCCCTTCGAAGAAGATGGCTGGTCCTTAATCAGGATTGGTGATGTAAGGTTTGAATTGCCTAAGCCCTGCTCGCGCTGTGTCTTTACAACCGTTGATCCCTTTGCACATACCGCAGATAAAGTTCTTGAACCTCTAAAAACGCTCACCGAATTTCGCCAAGTCCCCGATGGGAAGGACGTCATTTTCGGGGAAAATATGATTCCCCTGAATACAGGAACTATTCAGGTCGGGGATCCTGTTGAAATACTAAAAACCAAGTCCAAACCACATTATATCGATAATTGGAAATCAAAATCATCCCGTATTACTGCCCACTTGAAACCTGGACCTGCGGAGACTTTTGATCAAAATCCGATATTGCTAAGGTGTGTGCAGGTTATTGATGAAACCAACGATGTAAAAACCTTTAAGTTCACATCTGATCCGGTAAAGCGGTTTTCATATAGACCCGGACAGTTTCTAACCCTTCATATTCCGATTAACGGCGAAGTCGTTAGCCGTTGCTATACCATTTCATCCACACCTTCACGCCCGGATACGATTACAATTACAGTCAAACGGGTTAAAGGTGGCCGTGTTTCCAATTGGCTACATGATCATGTAGCCGTTGGCTCTAGTGTAGAAGCTATGGGCCCTGCAGGCGTTTTCCATCTTGAAGATAACCAGAAGAAAAAGATTCTAATGATTTCTGGCGGATCAGGCATAACACCCATGCTGTCCATGACCCGCTTTATCGCGGACACGGGTCTTGATTATGATGTCCATTTCCATCATTCCGGCCACACCATTGATGACCTTATTGCCTGGTCAGAGTTATCATGGCTCTCAAAGCAATTTCCTGGGTTAGAGCTTTCTTACAACACCACTCAAGGTGTCCCATCCTCCCGTTTGGAAGAACATGGCATCAAGGGTCGAATTTCACCCAAGATGCTAAAAGAAGTTTGCCCAGACTATCTGGAACGGGACGTATTCGTCTGCGGCCCTGACCAATTTATGACAGCAGTACAAAACCACCTCAAAGACAGCGGCCTTCCGGAAGATCAGTATAATCAGGAAAGTTTCACTATAGAACCAACACTGCCACCCGAAGATGGATCAACTGCAAGCTATTCAATTCACTTTTCAAAATCGGGAGTGACCGCAGAAATCAAAGGAAACCAAGCCGTTCTAGATGCTGCAGAAGCCGCAGGGATAGATATTCCCTATAGCTGTCGGGGCGGTCTGTGTGGAACCTGTAAAAGCGAGCTGAAACACGGTGAGATTACAGCACCAAACGCGATGGCACTCAGCGAAGAAGATACAAAAAACAATCTATTCCTCGCCTGCTGTAGCTTTGCCAAAAGTGATATCGAGGTCGATCTCTGATTCTGCAGTAACGCTTAACGATCTTATTAAACCTATAACAGGCATCCTTTGTCTCGTACATCGGGTGCCTGAGGCTAAATAACAGCTAGTCTTCCTGTAATACCGGAATATTTCGATAGAGATCCAAAGCTTCAGGGTTAGCCAGCGCTTCCTTGTTGCCCACTTCTCGCCCGTTAATGATATCGCGTACGGCCAGCTCGGTGATTTTACCCGACCTTGTCCTTGGAATATCTGACACAGCAACAACCTTTGCCGGCACATGACGCGGCGTACAACCGGTTCTAATTCTGGTCTTGATCTTCTTAATCAGCTCTTCGCTGAGACCCTCGCCACCGTCCTGCAAAATAACGCAAAGAACCACGCGCACATCGCCGTCCCAATTTTGGCCAACAACAATCGCTTCACGAATTTCTTCCAGTGTTTCGACCTGACGATAGATCTCGGCTGTACCGATACGGACTCCCCCGGGATTAAGCGTTGCATCAGAACGCCCATGGATAATCAGGCCACCATTTTCTGTGACTTCCAGAAAGTCACCATGGGTCCAGATATTATCAAAGCGCTCAAAATAAGCTTTGTTATAGCGCGATCCGTCTTCATCACCCCAAAAACAAAGCGGCATGGATGGGAAGGGTTCCGTACAAACCAATTCACCCCGATCATCGGATACCGGCTTACCTTCATCGCTAAAGGCAGAAACTGCACAGCCCAGCGCAGGTGTTTGTATTTCACCGCGATACACAGGCCCAATAGGATTTCCAAGCATAAAGCAGCCCAGAATATCTGTTCCACCCGCAATGGACGCCAGCTGAACATCCTTTTTCACATGCTCATAAACAAAGTCAAAACCCTCAGGTAACAACGGAGATCCAGTTGAAAAAATTGCCCGAAGTGCTGGCAATTTATAGTTCTCAATCGGGCTTTCACCTGCTTTTTTCAAAGTGTCCAGATACTTTGGTGACGTCCCAAAATGGGTTACCTTTTCCTCTTCCGCCAGATCAAAAAGGATTGTCGGGCTCCCCGCAAATGGTGATCCATCATAACAGATCAGAGTTGCGCCACAGCCTAGTCCAGCGGCAAACCAGTTCCACATCATCCATCCACAGGTGGTAAAATAAAACAGACGATCATTTTCTTTCAAATCACCATGGAACTTGTGTTCAACAAGTTGTTTCATCAGCGCGCCACCTGCACGGTGAACAATACACTTGGGTGCCCCCGTGGTTCCGGAAGAGAACATAATGTAGAGGGGATGATCAAAACCCTGTCTGGAGAAGGCTATTTCTGTGGGTAGGAAAGGATCCACAAAATCCCGCATGTCGATCGCCTTTGGCAACCCGGATAAATCCAGATCCGCACCCGACCAGGAAATCACAACAACCTTTTCGATGTCTGGAATTTCTTTGACAACCTCTGTAACCTTACCCAAAACATCGTGATTTTTCAGGTTATAGTCATAGCTATCGGGGGCGATTAAAACTTTCGGAGCAATCTGGCCAAAACGATCCAGAATTCCCTGAGCACCAAAATCCGGTGAGGCAGATGACCAAACGCCACCGATGGCAGTTGTCGCAAGCATCGCAATAATGGCTTCCGGCATGTTCGGCATCAATCCGGCCACACGATCACCGGGCTCAACCCCTTGTGCTTTCAGCGCTTGAGCAAGACGGGAAACTTCATTGTAAAGTTCGTCCCGACTCAGGGATCTCTGACGCCCCTTTTCTCCCCAAAAAACCAGCGCTTCCTGTTCACCGCGATAACGCAACAGGTTCTCTGCAAAGTTGATTTTTGACTGGGAAAACCATGCACTGGCTTTGATATCCTGATCATTGCGCGTGTAGATGTGACCGCCTTTTTCCCCGGGAAGATCAAGGTAGTCCCAAGTCGCAGACCAAAAATCGGCAATGTTCTTCACAGACCACTGATGCAGGTCAGCAAAACTAGTCACCTTTGCTCTACCCTGTTGATCCAGCCAGGACATAAAGTCGGTGACGATCGCATTTTGCACACGATCTTCGCTTGGTACCCACTGAGGTTTGGTCACAGAAGTCATATCGCCTGTCGCTCCCTGATATTTTTTTATGTATCGATTTTGACTAGCGATCATTTATGCTGCACCGCACACCAACCGTCAAGGGATGGCATATAAATGCGCACTTTGGACGAGCCAATAATTAAGATTACGTCAAAAACTCAACAGATGCCTTAGTGCCTATTCCTGATGCAGCTCATCCATTGAAGCCGTAATATAGTTGACCAACCGCAACCCGGCCTCACTTAAATCACCCTGACGATAAAAGAGACCAACCTCAACATCTGCCAACCCAGGATACCCGCTTTCCACAGGCACAACTTCCAGACTATCAGGTACTGTTTTTTCAGACAAAACAGTCAATCCCAAGCCCGCTTTTACCGCTGCTTCGATGCCTGATTGACTAGGGCTGGAATAGGATATGCGCCACTTTTTTCCAGCTCGGTTCAGGGCATCTACCGATCGTTGTCGATAGATGCACCCTTGCGGATAAACGATCAAAGGCAGGGTATCTTGCGATAACAACGCAATGTCGCCATTCCCAACCCACGCCAGACGGTCAGACCATGTTTTTGCCAACGAAGGTGACGGTGTATCTGCACAAAGGGCGATGACCACATCGTAGTCATTCTTATCTACGGCCTGGATAAGATCACGGCTGATTCCACAATCGACTTCCAGCGTGATTCCGTCGTGGGCACTGGTAAATCCGCCAAGAATTGTCGGCAACAAAGAAACGGCAAAATCATTTGGTAAACCGACCCGGACAACACCCCCCACTTTCGGGGTTTTCAACCTCGAAATAACCTCATCGTTCTGCGCCAGAATTTGCTTGGCATACCCACGCAGAATTTCCCCTTCTTCCGTCAACGAGATCTTCCGTCCGCTCCGATTGAAAAGTGATATTTCCAACAGATCTTCCAGCCGCTGCAGCTGAAGACTAATCGCAGGCTGAGAGCGGCCCAAAGTCTCTGCGGCACGGGTTATACTTCCCAAATCATTCACAGTAGAGAAGGTACGTAACAGATCGGTGGGAATATTAATCATGGCGTAAAAAGCACATTATCTGGCAATCTGAGCTCGTTTTATAGATGAAGCAAAGCTTATCAATATTTTATACAGTGACAAAGCCTGTTCGCCATAAACGAGCTTTCACCCCTGATGAATAGCTGCGTGAAGGGTTTCATTCCCAGGATATAGCCCCTGAGATTGACAAAATTCCTTTGGTCGAAATCATCTGTTTCAGTTTGCCGGGATGTCGCATGATATATATTTGGCTGATCTGCCCTTCTGTATCATATCCGAACGATAGCGCCGCATGCGTTTTACCTTCATCCACAATCACCAAACCTAAAGCACCGTTAAGTAGATAAGTCGTGATCGTCATGTCCCGCCATGCGTGGGATAAAATATCTTCAATAAAGCGGCAGATCGCATCATGACCAACAATGACACCGCGTACAGCCTGAACTTTGCCGCCACTATCCGCACGTAAATCACTATCTGCCCGTAACATTGTTCCCAGACCACCGACATCCCCGGTTTTGATTGCCTGTTGAAAAGCTTCTAACAGCTTTTCCTGGTGCTGCTTCTCCGGCACATGCCGCACATTGTTTTTTGCCACATACTCGCGAGCACGTGTCGCCAACTTACGACAATTAGCAGATTGCATATCCAGAACACCCGCCACCTCATCAAATGGCATCGAAAACACATCGTGTAACAAATATGCTGCGCGCTCTTTAGGCGTCAACCTTTCCAACAAAAGAAGAAAGGCTGTTGTCAAAGACGAAGCTATTTCTAGCTGTTCTTCTACGTTAGATTCAAATTCCGTTTGAATTTGATCCGGTATCCATGACCCTACGTAATCTAGCCTTTGATGACTAGCCGACTTTAGCTGGTCCAGACAACGGTTTGTACAAACACGTGATAACCAACCGACAGGGTTTTCGATCTCCGGGCCAGAGTATGAGATCCACTTCAGATAGGTATCCTGCACAATATCCTGTGCATCACTTACAGACCCCAGCAAGCGATACGCGAGCCCCATAAGCCGGGATCGCGATTGCTCAAACACATCTGTTTTACTTTCAAGCTTCATAGGGACACCCCCATATCAATGCTTGGATATCTGTACACGGTTCCACAGGTTGATCATCCCGATATCTGTCGTAATTAATGTAATTTCCTTGTCAGAAAAATGTTGCCGTAACTCAGAACGAAGTTTCGCATAATTTGTTTTTGGATCAAATGTTGTCAACGCTTCGGTCCAGGCCAACGCGGCCCGCTCTGGTTCAGAAAATACGTCCACATGACGCCAGACAATCACTTTATCCAGCTTGTCCTGACTAACCCCCGCTTTTCGCGCGTCTGAGATATGCATATCAACACAATAGGCACATTGGTTTATTTGGGACGCACGCAGTTCAATAAGTGCAGAAAGAGAATGTTCCAAACCACGCTCTGCCATCATCACATGAACCTGACCCAGATACCCTATTAACTTTGGGTCATTTTTTTCATGCATAACAGGTTTTTCAGATGCCAGAGACACAGAAGCCAGAGACGTAGAAGAAAGAGGTACAGAAGAAGTCGTCATCATCATATTCCTTTGTTGTGTTATTCCGAATGTTGTTTTCAGGAATATGACGCTTGGTGAACCCATAATGTGACATCCTCTGTTTAAATCCTTCACCAAAAAGAAAACCCGGCACTGATATGCCGGGTTTAAAGTTTTGAGACATCTGCATTTCCAATGCATGGAGCATTTCAGCCTGAATCAATTTTTGACTGAATCAATTTCAAGCCGAGGAACTCTCAGACAAGGAAAGATATTTATTTACTGATAATATTATGCTCCGGACCATAAGGGAATTTGGTGATGTTTTCAGCACCATTTTCACCCACAACCAGAATATCATGTTCACGGTAACCGCCAGCACCGGAATTACCCTCTTCGATCATGATCATTGGTTCCATAGAAACAACCATACCCGGTTCCAATACAGTTTCAACATCTTCACGAAGTTCCAGTCCGGCTTCGCGACCATAGTAATGGCTTAACGTCCCGAAAGAGTGACCATATCCAAAGGTTCGATACTGCAACATATCGTGCTTCTTGAAGATTTCATTGAGCTCAAGTGCAATATCACAGCAACGGACACCAGGTTTAATCAAATTCAGACCAGCTTCGTGCACTTCGACGTTGGCTTTCCAGTATTTCATATGCGCATCAGATGCATACTCGGCAAACAATGTTCTTTCCAGCGCAGTATAGTATCCGGCAATCATCGGAAAGCAGTTCAAGCTCAGGATATCACCTGATTCAATCTTCCGGCTGGTCACGGGATTATGGGCACCGTCTGTATTGATGCCAGACTGAAACCAGGTCCAGGTATCCATAAGCTCTGCATCGGGAAAGGTTTTAGCAATGTGACGGATCATTGCCTGTGTTGAGTGGAGTGCAACTTCATGCTCGGGAACACCAACGGCGATGGCTTCTGCACAGGCTGCACCACCAATATCAGCCGTTGCTGCACCATGTTTGATAATTTCGATTTCTTCAGCGGATTTCAGCATCCGCATCCGCATTGTCGGTGCACCGATATCTACAAATTCCGGGCTGCCAAGAGCCGCGGCCATTTTGTTTTTATTATCGATGTTAATGTGATCGAATTCCAGACCTACACGGCTCAGGCTTAGTCCCGATAGCTCATCTTTAATCGCAAAGAAATAGTTATCTTTTTGCCAATCCGTATAGATGACATTGTCGTCGAAACTGCGTCTCCACGGCTGCGCACCATCAATATTCGCCGTTACAGAAATATGTTTGTCCTGGGTGACAATCAGACCATAAGGACGGCCAAAAGCACAATACACAAAGTCATTGAAATAGTTGATATTATGGTAAGAGGTTAATACCACGGCATCAATATCATTATCAGCCATATGCCGACGTAGATTACCAACACGGCGTTCCATTTCTGCTCTGGAAAATGTGCCTCGTACTTTTTCTCCGTTACGGATGCGCAGTGTGCGTTCCATTGTTGACTCCAATATTAAGGAAATTAATTTTCATCCTATTGGTATCAAAAAGCCATTCATAAAAATAATTTATAATATCAATCTAAGCATTAGTATTATAAATAAATGAGGGCCACCTTCGGGGGAAGGTGACCCTCGACACGCAAGCCAGCAAGCTTTTAAGGGAAAAGTTGTGGCTCAGGCGTGAAAGAATTGTATGCCAAGCTGCCATCATCCAGCCGCACACAATCGCTGTAATCACCCCTGCTTAGGCCAAATGATAACACCCGTGCAACAAGAATTTATTAGGCTAATTTTGTGTAAATTTTTATATATTTTAATGACTTACGTTTACTTTCCTTAATAGCAAAGGAAAACAATACCTTATAATTGGACTGGCTTGATCAATAAGAATATACGTGCTTCAGATTCCTGCAAACAGGAACCGAAACTCTTCAAAATTCTTTTGCGTTGATATTAATCGAGTATGTGAATCTCTTTTAGATTCCAGATCCAATTTACGGTAGAGATTTCTCTGTAATTCGTCTCGCCGTCCTTTTCCTTGATCATACAAGGCAGAAGAAGGCGGATCGGCCCCTTTCTCTCAACTCTGATCTCACGTGACTGATATCGTGTCGCGACAAACAGGCAACTCACAGGCCACTTCGCAGGCGTCAAATCAATCGCATACCCACCCAGGGCGACCATTTTAACTTGCCTGATATCTGCTATTCCCGAGGTTTTAAAAATATCAGACAACAATACACCCTGATACTTTCCAGCCTCATTCTCCCAGATTGGCGGCAGTGACACTTCATAAAGAGGTAATTTTTCGAGATCCATAATTCTAAACTTCGAAATTTTTTCCTCGTTCTTAACCATAAGCACACGCTTATTGCTAACAGAAGTTTCTAACTTTTCTTTGAAAAGGCTGACAGGATTTGCATCAGCATAGGCCTTTGAAATCATGACGAAAATCAGGCTGACAAAAACTAAAATCAAGGAGAAGTTGGTTTTTTTCACAGTAAATAATCTAAAGCAGTTTATCTGATAAGCACATGATAATTATGAATAATTAATAAAACATCTAAAACCTGCTGTTAGCCCTATCTTTCAAGAATTTGGAAATTATATTTTAACAAAAATATAACCCATTCATCCCTAATATGCCTGCTAAAAAAGGACCAGAACAAACGCAACCCACAAGGTATCAGACTCCGGGAAGTTTCACCGCAGGGAAACAGGTCACAGGGCATCACTCCCTCAGCTAAAAAACAATACTATATAAATGGAAAAGACACTCATTGCCGAAAGCTCTTTCATTTTGGAACATGTAAGAGGTAGATCCTTTGGATTCAGCAACTAAAGAAATGATTGAAGAGGCTTATTTCGAAACTGTCACCGAAGCCTTGTCACGAAGCGAATCACTCCTAATGGCACACAAAGAGGGGGTAACTGCTGCCGCAATGCTTCTTGCTGCTATGTCAGGCACCGATGACGAACAGGCAAAAAAAGAAGTCATTGCGTTGGATCTACGTCCTCAACAATAACTTCTTCTCTTGGAAACAACGGTTCTTCAAAACAGGTCCTAAGCGCCGGTCTCTCTTGCTGCCCCTTCAATCTCGGTTGGCTTGGCAATCACAATTTCATTGCTTTCAGTATTCTCCAGCACCAGCGATGTGCCTGTTGCTTTTCCAATTACCTTTGGGGCAGTTCCTTTTGATCCAATCGCGTTTTCTTCTGTCAGAATTGTCGGACGTTTCCAGGCCAAGGAATCAAAAGAGCCACAATCACCACAATGAGCTTGCCAATTTTCAGCAATTGCCCCACAGGATTCACAAACCCAGTTGTGGGCAATAAGCGCGGTTTCCGATTTTTCGAACCATTCCGCAGCCGCACGGTTGTCCCCATGTTCTTCCTGTTCCAGGCGCCCCATCAAGCGACACACCAAACGGCTAGGACCACCTTGCTCGGATGCCTGTTTCAGATGACGTCGTGCCTCGCCCCACAGTTTCGCCGATAAATTAGCTTCCGCCAATGCAATATGGCTTTCATAGTGATCTTTATTCTGGGCAACCATCTGCCCCAGACGCTTGGCTCGCTCAACATTACTTTCAGAAGGCCAAAGTGTTAGAAACATACGGGCAAGATCACGGTGAGGTTGTTTACTCCATGCTTTTTTCAGTGTTTTTTCAGCATCTTTGATTCTCCCTGCACGATTATAGGCTTCAGCAAGAAAAGCCACAGCAGGGACCAGATCAGGTGCCAGCTTGTACGCCTCTTTGGCAAAAGTCAGTGAAGCCTGAAGTTCTCCCTGATCATTTGCTTTCAAAGCTTGCTGCAGTTTAACAACAGCCCGTTTCCGCGCCGCTTCTGCAGAGGTAAGATTTTTTGTCTTGGCCCCTTCTTTCAAAGCCTGATCAGCAATCGCAAATTGTCCTGTTGCTTCCGAGAGTTCGAACAAACTCTCCTGAACCCACGGTGTTTTAGGACTTAGGGCATGTGCCTGCTTTGCAAGTTCTAATGCCTCGGCAAAATCACCCCGGCGTTGTGCTTGCATCAAGAGCCCACGGAGCCCAAGAAAACGAGTCTCTTTGTCCTCCAACATGGCTTTAAAATAGTTGGTCGCGGCCTCTTCATTTCCCTGTAATTGTGCTGCCTGAGCAGACAAAAGCATGGTCAGAGGGGGTTCATCAGACAACAGATTTTCAGCTTTGCGGGCCATCGCAAGCGCTGTATTAGCTTCGCCAGCAGCCACAGCAACCATGCCATGGGTCAAAGCCTTATATCCACGTTTCTTGCGATTATCTTGCCGGGCTTGGCCAAAAAGAGCTGGCGCGTTGATGAGACTACGCCAAAAACGGTAAAGAAATGCGGCAGATATCGCCAAAGCAACGGCTGCAAGAAAAAGAACCCCAACCGTTGTTTCCAGACGGTATCCAATCCAGTCGATAGAAACCAGACCAGGACGGTTCGCAATCCATATAACAATCGTTAGAACAATCGCCAGCTTAAGAAAATAAATCAGTGTCCGTTTCATTATTCAATACCTCCAGCACCGCTACCCTGTGCCGTGACACCAATCAAAAGCAAAGCCAATTGTTGACTGATTTGTTCCCCTTCTTGGCGTTGACTGGCCAGTAGAAGCCAATCTTGCATTCCCGAAGTCGCCGCAGAAGTGAGGTTTTCAAGCTCTAGCAAAGCACCCGATAGATCACCGTCTTTCAGATAGTTTTCCGCCCGGGCCAAGACACTGGAAGTTCCCTGTCCATCAAGAATATCAATCGGGCGTATTGAAACCACGTCCGTAACACGACCAATCGCTTTATCAACCCAGGTCTGCCCGCCCGCAATTTTATCAGCCGAGAGCGCATCGCGTGCAGCAGATGGGAAACTCGCCCTCAGATCGGTCAAACTAGGCAAGCCGACAGCTGCAAAAGAAGAAAGCGGAGACACCAGTTCGCGAATAGTGCTGTTTTCCGGGGCAACGGCACGGACAAGGTCCAGCTCTTTCACAAAAGGGCCAGATCCGCGCAAGGCATCGCGTAGCTGTAAAACACCAAGAGCAAGATAAACATCACCAGTTGCGGGCCCTGAAATCCCTGAAATCAATGCCGGGGATGAAACCGGAGCACCAGTCTTCATGCCTTCAACTTCGGATACCAGTGCATTTATTTGCGTCCGGATTGATGCCAACTGCTGAACAGAGGTCGCATTAAGACTATCCCCGACAGATGAAGACGCAAGGCCTGTGCTCTCGATGACATCGAGACGTTGGCGGGTTTGTTCCAGCTCTGTCCGAAGGGCATCCACCAGATCCTTATCAGCATCACTTGATGTGACAACCACACCACCGCTGGTCAGGCCATTTAATTGTCGCTCAAGCTCGGATTGCTGTAATTTTAACGTCCGCACTGTTTCTGAAAGTGCTAAAAAACGATTTTGATCTACACCCTTGTTTTGCGTGTTAAGAACATCTTGCTCCAACCCTGCAATCCGCTCTTCTAACGAACTGACACTGGCTGTCTCCCCGTCGGCCCCGAATGTTGGAATCTTCTCAACAAGGGGCAGCCACTCACTTCGAAAGAAAACAGCCGCTGCCATTGCCAGCGCACAGAACCCAACCCCGTAGAAAAAACTGTTCAGACTGCTGCCCTTTTTAACGGCGACAACTGTCTGCGTATTCGGAAGCTCTTCACCAGCTTCGTTTTGCCCATGATCAACGTCATTATCTTTTTCAATGTTCGTGCTTGCAGATGCGTCATCACTTTTGTCACCCACAGCTGCTTTTGAGCCGGATACAGGTATTGAGCTTGTCGCTTTAAGCGTAGATTTGATATCCGACTTATCGGTAGAAGCATCTTGCTCTGCTTCATCTGACAGCAAAAGATCACTTTCACGAACCCGTGCTACATTAAGCGTAATCTTGGCTTTCGCCGCAGCCTTTAGGATATCTTCATGACGGGCAGAGGGAATGGAATCGCGCTCTTTCCACCCCTGTACTGTACTAACAGCAATTCCCAATTTGCTGGCCAAAGGCCTCAGACCACCAAAGGCGTTAATAATTTCCTGCGTCGGACTTTCAGTAACCGCTCCTTTATCAAGCGATTTGTTCTCATCTTTTACAGAAGAGTCCGTTGTCGGTTTGTTTGATTTGTCGCCCTGTTTGCTGACCATAGTATCCTCTGTCATCCAGATTGTGTTTAATCCATATGGTTAAACACGTCATTAAGGAAACTATGCGCCAGAGTTAAGGTAAAATCCAGTACGTACGTACACTTATTTGGTTGATGCAATTAACTTTATCATATCAGCCCTGTTTGGCTGCTTTGAAACCAAAAGCTTAAGCCCCGGTATTTCATCAAAACAATCGGCAACTGCCTTACTCAAACAATAGATGGTTAAACCTTCTAAGCTGGGGAGTAGATTTTCTTGGGCTATTAACGCCAAAAATATTTTGGAAGATCGTGGTGAAAAAAAGCTTATCTCTTTGATTTTATTGTTTTTTAATAGGTTTCCTGTCTGCTGGAGCAATGCTGTTGACGACATAGCTTCATACAAAATTTCACGGCGATAGGCGTAACCGGACTGACTAAGATCAGTTTGTAAATCCCCTGCTATTTTTGAGGCTGCGGGATGTAACAAAGTTCCTGATTTTGGTTTTAGCTTTGTACGAACCAGCTCAGCTAAATCACTTACATCCCCATTAGCGGAATAAACCTTTTCGAATCCGTTCTTACGTGCGGCTGCCGCAGAACTATCCCCCACACAAAAGGCTGGTAAGGAGCGGTCCTTACTATTTAACTGATAGGCACGTACACCATTGGCAGAGGTAAAAAGAACAGCCTGTACGCCAGAGAGATTCAATTCGGCGAGATCCAATTCGGCCGAATCCCGAAATACAATATCAAAAACGGCATCAAAATACACCTCGCGCCCCAGCTGGCGAAGATCAGAAGCAAAAGGCTCCTGATCCGCTTGCGGGCGCGTGACAAGGTGAGTGATCATTAATGACCTCTTTGATTAAATCAGAGTTGCTGCTCTTCCAGTGTTTTAAAAAACTCTTCTCCGGCCTGCTCTTTTAGTTCCCGGCCCGCAGATCGACCCATTTCCTCGGCTGATGATATAGGACCTCGCCGCTCAGTCGTAAAAATTTCACTGCCATCTGTAGCCGCCAACATCGTACGAAGATGAAGCTCATCACCTTCTATTTCAGCAAGCGCAGCAATTGGCGTCCGGCAAGACCCATCCAGCTCCGCAAGGCAAGCACGTTCAGCCGTGATTCGGTGCATTGTCGGCTCATGATGAATGGCATCAACATAGGCACGGATACGATCATCCCCCGTTCTGACCTCTAGACCAACAGCACCTTGGGCTGGCGCCGGTAACATTTCTTCGGTTGAAAGTGCCGCTGTAATCAGATCGGATTGCTTCAGTCTGTTCAAGCCAGCAACAGCAAGCAGAGTGGCATCTACCTGACCCTCTTCCAGCTTGCGTAGTCTGGTCTGAACCGATCCACGAAAGGTAATAACTTCCAAATCTGGCCGCTTTGCTTTGATCTGGGCTTGTCTGCGCAGAGAAGCTGAACCGACAACCGCACCTTTCGGAAGTTCTGCCAACGAATTTGCTTTTGATGAGAAAAGCGCATCCCGAGGATCTTCGCGCTCCAGAACCGTGGAAATTTCCAACCCGTCAGGCAACCACGTGGGCACATCTTTCATCGAATGTACGGCGATATCAATACTGCCATCCAAAAGGCCATCTTCAATCTCTTTGGTAAAAAGTCCCTTACCACCTATTGCGGACAGCGCTCGGTCCTGAATCATATCGCCAGTAGTTTTAATCACGACAATCTCGACAGCCTCTTCATCCTTCAGATCTGAATGTACTTCTAGTAACAGACGTTTAACTTCAAAAGCTTGTGCCAGAGCGAGAGGGCTTCCGCGGGTACCAAGACGAAGAATCGGATTATCAGTCATAAATTATTGCCATGCGTTCCTGTAAGACTGGATAAATCAATTTATCCAGAGAATAGTTCAATTAAGCGCACCTTACTCTTTCAGTTACCTTTCGACAATTCTTATGGTGAGTACATTACGCGGCGAACCGACGCAGATTTAATCTGCCCAAGACGACAGCATACAACGGTATAAGCCCTATAAATACGGTTGAAAATACGATTGACCAAAAATCCGCTTACAGACTGCCCTCGCCCACGGTTGCACTTTTCAAGCTTTCGGCCCAATCCATGCCTTGAGCTAACCATTTCATTTTAATGTTATGCCCCCCGTTATGGAGACAGAGTTCCATCTCTTTGCCCGTTCCACATCTACGCCAGATCTCACAGGACATATCCTCAAAAGAAACAACTTCAGGATCGGCTTCACAGCGGTTGGTTTCTTGCCAGATACGCACGCCGGTTTTCACATCCCCCTGATGCCACCGCGCACCGATAGGCCGTCCTGCCATCGGAACAACACGATCTGCCAATCCGTGAATATGACGAATATTGACCGGATTTTCACAGTCAGCAGGATGGGGACGCCAGAACGAACCCGCGATAGGGAAAAAGGCAGAAAATTCTTCCCCCATATAGCATGCGACATCCCAAGCCATTGAACCGCCTTGGGAAAACCCGGAAGCCCACAGACGGGACTTATCCACATCATGCCGAGATTCCACATCCCTTAGAATATCTTTGGTAAAGGCAATTTCATCCCGACGTTCACTAGGCGCGCCAACATTGGACCAACTGCGATTGAGACCATCCGGAATAACCAGCATGACGCCCCGTGAAGAAGCTAATTTTAGCAAAGCCTGATTCTTCAGCACAAGATCTGCACTCTGCCCATAACCGTGATAATAAAATAGTGTCGGATAAGGCTCTTCACTTTTGTTAATCTCCGGCATCACGATCACATAGCGCCCGCTCTCCAGAACCATTTCCTCAACCTTAGAATCGACTTGCTTCCCAGCTTGTGGCCCTGCGGCTTGAGACAGGGAAGCCAGAAATAGCCCGCCAAGTAACAATCCAACAACGACAAGAGCTTCAATTCGTTTCATAAAATCCCCTATTTAAAAATATCCGAACAAACGGCGGCTTATTAGTTAAGTAAACCACCCCAGCGACTTTTCCACCTCACAGAAAAACAACTTTTAGTTATGCACGTTCAAAAGGGGCAGAGCTTTTATCCTTCAAAAGACTGATTACCCAAGATTTCAACAGTGAAACCTTGCCGAAATGCTGCGAATGGTATTTTCTACAAAAAGATTTTGAACTATGAGCTAAAGCTGAAAAATTAGATATTGCCTCTCTAAATAACTCAGCTCTGATAACTCTGCCAAATTGGAAAGCGCCAAATTGGAAAGTATGGCGATTTAAAAAGCATGAAAGTACTTGGTATTGAAACCAGCTGCGACGAAACAGCAGCCGCCATTGTTGATAGTGATCACAACATTCTCTCCAACAAGGTTCTTACCCAGTTGGAAGAGCACAAGCCCTATGGTGGTGTCGTTCCCGAGATTGCAGCACGCAGCCATATGAACCACCTTGATCGCCTCATCAGATCTGCGCTGGAAGAAGCCGATCTGGACTTTGATCAACTGGATGGCATCGCAGCAACAGCAGGTCCTGGCCTGATCGGTGGCGTTTTTGTCGGTGTGATGACAGCCAAGGCAATCGCTGCCGCGCGCAAGCTCCCTTTCCTTGCAGTGAACCATCTGGAAGGGCACGCTTTGACCGCCCGTCTCACCGAAAAAGAAGCAGCCGACTTTCCTTACCTTCTTCTTCTTGTCTCCGGCGGACATTGTCAGCTTCTCGCCGTTGAAGATGTAGGGCGCTATACCAGATTGGGCGGCACCATTGATGATGCCGTTGGCGAAGCTTTCGATAAAACCGCCAAGATGATGGGGCTTCCCTATCCCGGGGGGCCTATGATCGAACAGATTGCCAAAGATGGAGATCCTAAACGTTTTGATCTTCCACGTCCGATGAAGGGGCGTCCGGGATGTGATTTCTCTTTTTCCGGTTTGAAAACAGCCGTGCGCAAAAAAATTCTTGAATGCGCCAGTGATGAAAATAATCAACAACCGGATATCGCAAACCTGAGCACACAGGACAAAGCCGATCTCGCGGCCTCATTTCAAATGGCTGTTGGCGATGTCCTTGTTGATCGCTGCAAAAAAGCGATGGAAGTCTTTCAGGATACCTATGGTCGCCCCGGACCATTGGTCGTTGCAGGCGGTGTTGCCGCAAACTTGACATTGCGCTCACGTCTTACAGAGCTCACGGATACATATAATACCAGCTTACTGGCCCCACCGGTTAAGCTCTGTACCGATAATGGTGTTATGATCGCTTGGGCTGGGTTAGAGCGTTTGCGCCTGGGGCTGACAGACTCACTGGATTTCGCCCCCCGCCCCCGTTGGCCGCTTGACCAACTCACAGGCGTAGAGGCGTCAAAATCATGACAGACAAGCATCAAAAAAAAATCGGCGTCCTTGGAGCCGGTGCTTGGGGTACCGCTCTTGCTGCTGTTGCAGCAGAAGCAGGAAACGATGTTATCCTCTGGTCACGCAATGAAGATGTTGTTTCAGATATAAACAAAAATCATGAAAACAAACTCTATCTAAAGGGTGCAAACCTCAGCCCTAAAATTACGGCGACAGCAGAAACATCAGCCCTTCGGCACTGTGATGTCCTTTTATTGGTTGTACCTTCTCAACACTTGGGTGTGGTTCTAGAGGCCGGTAAAGACCAAATAGATCCAAAAACTCCGCTCGTTCTCTGCACCAAAGGGGTAGAAATCAAAAGCGGGCTTCTCATGACTGAGATGATCGCGGAGATACTGCCGCAAAATCCCATCGCCGTCCTCTCAGGACCAACCTTTGCTATTGAGGTTGCCAACAAACTGCCTACTGCGGTTACTCTTGCCTGTGCAGATGAGAGTTTAGGCAAGGCTCTGTCAAAGACACTCAACAATCGCTCCTTTAGAATTTACCAGTCTCTTGATCCTATCGGGGCCGAAATTGGCGGTGCAGTAAAAAATGTCATCGCAATTGCCTGTGGTATCGTCGAAGGCAAAAAACTTGGCGATAATGCTCGTGCTGCCCTGATTACCCGTGGTCTATCAGAAATTGTAAAGCTTGGCCTCGCAAAAGGTGGTCGACGTGAAACCCTCATGGGCCTTTCAGGAATGGGGGATCTCACCCTCACCTGTACAGCCACGCAATCCAGAAACTACGCCCTTGGTAAAGCTTTAGGCGAAGGTATCGCGATACAGGATTACCTGAAGGGCCGGATTACAGTCGCCGAGGGATTAAGCTCCAGTAAATCGGTGACGGAGTTAGCCCAGAGCCTCTCTATTGATATGCCGATCTGTAGTGCCGTGTGTGACATTCTGCACAACAACGCTAATATTGACGAAACCATCGCCCAACTCCTCGCCCGCCCTCAAAAAGCAGAGGCCTAAAGAAATTAAAACCTTGATTCTCCAGCAGTAGGAAACGCCCAATGAAGTTTATTTTTTCATGTGTCGATAAAAAAGATCACGCCCACGTCCGTGCCGAGAACCGTCCGGCCCACCTGGAATACCTCAACAAGTTTATCGACCACATTGTCGTTGCTGGTCCAACTTTGGGCGTTGATCATGAAAGCATGACCGGTAGCCTCTTGATCCTCGAATTTGATACCGATGTTGCCGCTCAAGAATTCGCCCTCAACGATCCCTACAACAAAGCTGGCCTTTTCGAGCAGGTAACAATCACGCCTTGGAAACAGGCCCTGCCAAAATAAGGTTAAGATCACTGTAGATCTTTGTTTGAGTGGATTATCATTCTGCATACCAATAGCACTGCTTGTTTACCCGGCGAGCAGTGTTATTCTGTTTATGGATATAGCCTAAAAAGGAGGATACTTTGGCATACTGGTTGATGAAAACAGAACCCGGTAGTTGGTCTTGGGAAGATCAGGTTGCCAAAGATGTTGAGCATTGGGACGGTGTTCGCAACTATCAGGCATCGAACAATATGAAGGCGATGAAGGTAGGTGACCGTGTTTTTTTCTATCATTCTGTGAAAGAAAAAAAGATCGTTGGCATCGTCGAGGTTTGTAAAGAATATTACCCCGATCATACCGATAAATCCGGGCGCTTCGGGATGGTTGATGTCAAAACGCTTCATCCCATGACCACGCCAGTCAGTTTAGAAGAAATCAAAGCTCATCCCGAATTGCAGGAAATGGCTCTTATCAAACAATCACGTCTTTCCGTCATGCCCGTAAGGGATAAAGAGTGGAACATTATCTGTGGGATGGGTGAAACGAAGCCTGCTTAAACAAGCCACAAATACAAAGCTTTGATGCAAGGTTATGCTGTCAATCTGTATTAGATAAACGGATCTAATCTTTCGCTAAAATCTTGCCAACGGCTTCTTCCAAAGCTGTTATCAACCCTTGACCTTCTTTGCCGCCATCGCCTTTGATCTTTTGTGCAATGATAATCCGCATAGTGTTTACATGAACTTCGATCAGGTCCAGACGCTCGCCTGCGGCTTCAGCATTTTCCTGAATAAAATGGCATAGTGACTTTGCAGCCATCGACAAAAGCGGATAGCTAAAGGTTGCTGCCTGCCCCTTGATATTATGGCCTATGACGTGGATCTCTTTTATAGAGTCAGCAGCTTTGGCAGAATCACCTTTGGCCGTTTGAAGAAACTCATCAATACGTGTGATCTCTTCACTAACCAGGACTTCATAGTCACCTTCCATCTCTGAGAGTGCCTGCTCTGCTTTTTCAACGATGTCCTCAAGTTCAGGGCCACCTTCGGATGGCACCTTGGGCTTCAGATTGTTGGTTGGCATATGCAATTTCACTTCCACTTTAACGTCCTGTATATTTCTGAAACGACCACTACTTGATCCCAATTATCCAATCTGGATCCGATCTGAGTTTCAGGCATATTATCATCTAGTTTACAGGATGAAACCTTAATCAAGTGCAAAGAAAAGAATAGGACAAAGCAATTCAACCAATAGTAGTTTTGTCTTTTAAAACCTTGTCTTACCCTTTAGGTCGCCTGAGAGAATCTACGTAAAGGTTGATCGGTAATCGGCCAGTGAACAATAGCAGCGAAGACGCCGAGAAAGATAGAAATCCACCAGACCAGATCATAGGATTGCGTTGAATCGTATAACACCCCCCCCAGCCACACGCCGATGAAACTTCCGACCTGATGACTAAAGAAAACAAAACCAAACAAGGTTCCCATATATTCCGGCCCAAAAATCTGGGCGACAAGACCGGATGTTAGCGGAACAGTACTCAACCACAAAAGCCCCATGACAAAGCCAAAAGCAAGAAATGAAACCGTCGAAGCTGGCACTAAAATAAACGCAAGAATTGCAACAGAGCGGGCAATATAAATACCTGATAACAGATATTTTTTACGATAAGCGCCACCCAGAGCACCCGCGGTATAGGAACCAAAAATATTCGCTAATCCAACCAGCGCCAGTGTCCAGGCACCCACTTCCGGTGCCAGACCTTTATCAATGGCATAGGACGGGAAGTGGACCGTTATAAAGGCTAGATGGAAACCACAAACAAAGAAGCCAGCGATCAATAGCCAATATCCTCTGTGCCTCGAAGCTTCTTTTAACACCGCCGACATAGACATATCTGCACCCTGATCAACGGAAACGTCAGAGATCGGCGAAACGCCTCGTAAAAAATAAGCTGCGGGTACAATCAACATCAAAAGTCCGGCAAGGATTAACAAGGCATCCTGCCAACCAAAGCTTTGTAACAGGCTACTTCCCAAGGGAATGATAAGAAACTGCCCCAAAGAAGCCGACGCCGTTGCAATCCCCAGCGCCAAAGAGCGCTTGTCTTCCGAAACAGATCGCCCGATAACAGCCAAAACAACACCAAAGGTTGTTCCGCTTAAACCAATACCAACAAAGAAGCCCGGCCCCATATGAGATGCAATCGGCGAATAATCCATCACGCCAAGAATGATGCCTCCAGCATAAACCAGCGCGCTCAATGCCAATACGCGCCCGGCACCATAACGATCCGCAATCATACCAGCAAAAGGTTGCGCAGCCCCCCAAAGCAAGTTTTGGATGGCCAAAGAAAAGGCCAAAATTTCCCGCCCCCAGCTCAACTCGTCCGAGATGGGTTTGACAAAAAGGCCATAGCTGGACCTGACACCAAAGGCCAAACAAAGCACGAGGCATCCTGAGAGCAAAACAACCCAGATCGGCCTTGAAGATGAAATCGCTTTATCAGTTCGTGTCATAGAATTCACTCACACAGGAGGGTGGGAACAGGCAGGAAGAGCTAAATTTTACCCGTCAGGAAAAACAGCTCCCAATCCATAGGGCTGCATCCCAGAATTTAGCGCCGAAAGCTTCCAAAGATCCGGGGAAGATCAGGATCGTCGTCAGGCAAACAACCAGAATGATTAAAATAACCAAAAGATGTTTTATAACAGGTTTCATAATATTGATCATACTCCCTGCAGCAAAAATCACCAATTGAATCAATCTAATCATTAACCCAAGATTTTATAATCCCATATCAAAATCACCTATAGATTCTATGAAATACAATTTTACACCTATAAGTGTTTTCACGTTGCTTTAACTTCTTGGGCTTAACCTGAACAATTACTATCGCGCTTTCAGACATAAGAAGGCAGGAAAAACCCGGGGACCACATGGGCAACGAAAGTTTGATAAGTTCCTTACGCCAGGAACGTGATCGTTTTCTCGCGTTTGCTTTTTGTCGAGCAGACCTTTTGCTTGAACTCTCTGAAAAACATGAAATTGTTTTTGTCAGCGGTGCAACCCAATCCATATTCGGCCGCTCAATAAAAGAACTTATCGGCATGCCCATAGATGACTTGGTTCTGTCTCACGAAGAACCGGTTTTAAAACACCTTCTTTCCGGCATGGTCGGGGGCGTCAGGCCAGACCCGATGAACATCGATTTTAAAAACAAATCGGGCAAAGCCCAGCCTCTTTCACTGACCGGATACTATGTAGAGGATTTGGAAAAGCATTATTTCCTATCCTGCAAACTTCCTTCAGCTATTGCGGCAACCTCGCCAAAAACAAATCGTCAGGCAGGTGGCGCTGTGGTTCATGATCGTGTCAGTTTTGGGAAAACAGCGACCGAACATCTGAAAACCAACCCCGAAGACAAACTCACTTTCATCGAACTTGAAAATTATGATGAGTTCGCAAAAAAACTGGATAAAGATGCCAGACAAGAGCTGTCAGAGACAATCAACAGCTACCTTCGCGCAAGTTCATCAGAAGCCAATTCAGCTGCTTCATTTGGGAATGGTAAATACGGGTTGATCAGCCGCCCGGATCTGGACATAGACAAGCTAACTGATGAAATCTCAAAACAGGTAAAAGCAGCTGATCCCCAAGGCGTTGGTCTGAAGGTTGAACAGGCAAGTATCGCCCTTGCTGACAGTGGGATCTCAGGGGGAAATGCGGCTCAGGCCCTGAGTTTCATGATTCAGCAATTTGCCCACGATCAAAGCGAAAATTTCAGCCTGGAAGATCTGGCACATTCACTTCCGGAAATTCTGGCGCGCATCAAAAAAACGGCCGAGCGTATCATCAGAGTCACCGAAGGTGGCGACTTCATGATTGTCTTCCAACCTATTGTGGATCTGAAAACACGCGCAATCCATCACTATGAAGTTCTGGCCCGTATAAATGATGAAACCGGGTCTCCACAAGAATTCATAAGATCAGCCGAAGACTTGAATCTTATCAAGGGCTTTGATCTTGCTATTTGTCGAAAAGCGATCAAGTGGATACAGAACAATCCCAGCAAACAATTCAACCGTTCAATCGCCATAAACCTGTCCGCAGCTTCCATAGGCGATGCCGATTTCATCAAACAGCTAGTCCCTTTGCTGGATCCTTTGAAAGACACACCAGAAGCCTTGCTGTTCGAAATTACAGAATCAACAAGAATTCCGGATCCGGTTATTGCCAATGAAGCAATGCAGACCCTTCGCAAGCTTGGCCACAAAGTATGTCTCGATGATTTTGGAGTCGGCGAAGCCTCGCTTCAGTATCTCCGCCAGTTCCAGGTTGATGTTCTGAAAATTGACGGAAGTTATGTCCGCGATGCCCTGGAAGACGAAACATCGGCCCATATTCTCAAAGCCATTGCTGATCTGTGCCGGAAGCTCAAGACACAAACAGTTGCTGAAATGGTTGAAGATGAAGAAACGACTCAATTACTAATCAACTGTAATGTTGATTTCGGACAAGGTTATTATTTTGGCCGCCCCTGTAATGACATCAGTATTTTCGAGGAGCCTGACAAACCTCGTACAGTTGTTCGCCGTGGTGAAACAACCGAAACCTGGTCCTAAGGTCTCGCATCGCTCCGCACCACTCATCGTCCTTCTGCATAGCTATCTTTTACTTTGATAGTTAATTATGCAGCCTTCTCAAAGACGATCATCCACAAGCAAGACCCTCGCAAATATGCTCATCAACAGATGCTGCATCGCAACATAATTTTCATTAACAGGACAATAGCTTATCGATTATTTCCAAATTGCCCTTGAGAAATCAGGAAATTCCGTAAATAATCCCTGCGAACAAAAAACCGCTGATAAAAATAAAGCAGCGCAACAATAAATAATAATATAGGGAGACCGAAGCATGTCGGACGCCACTGTTTTTCCCGTACCGGAAGACCTCGCCCAAAAAGCATGGGTAGATGAACCCCGTTACCTTGAAATGTACCAAAAATCCATCGAAGACCCCGAAGCATTTTGGGCTGAACATGGAAAACGCATTCACTGGTTTAAACCCTTTACCAAGGTAAAAGACGTAAATTATGGCCCCGGCGATGTTCATATTCGCTGGTACGAAGATGGCACGACAAACGTCTGCTACAACGCAATTGATCGTCATCTGCCAACAAAAAAAGATGACACGGCAATCATCTGGGAAGGTGATGACCCCAGCGAACATGAGTACATCACCTATGGACAGCTTTATGATCACGTAAGCCGTTTCGCCAATGCCATGAAAGCCCGCGGCGTGAAAAAAGGGGATCGCGTCACCATCTACATGCCGATGATCCCCGAAGCCACCTATGCAATGCTGGCCTGTGCGCGAATTGGTGCCGTTCACTCCGTTGTGTTTGGTGGATTTTCACCCGACGCACTTGCTGGCCGCATTCAAGGCTGTGAATCCAATTGTGTGATTACCGCTGACGAAGGGTTACGTGGCGGACGCAAAGTACCCCTCAAGGCCAATACAGACAAAGCGCTTGAATCCTGCCCTGATGTCGATACCGTTTTTGTTGTCAAACGCACGGGTGGTGATATCAACTGGGACGACAAACGCGACGTCTGGTGGGATGAAGCCTGCGCCGCAGCAGACAAAGAGTGCCCCGCTGAAGAAATGAAAGCCGAAGATCCGCTTTTCATTCTCTTCACATCCGGTTCAACCGGAAAGCCAAAAGGCGTTCTTCACACAACTGGCGGCTATCTCGTCTATGCATCAATGACACACAAGTACGTCTTTGATTATCACGACGGTGATATTTACTGGTGTACGGCCGATGTTGGCTGGATTACTGGCCACAGTTACATCGTCTATGGTCCCTTGACCAATGGCGCGACAACGCTTGTTTTTGAAGGCGTGCCGAACTACCCGACAGCTTCGCGCTTCTGGGAAGTCTGTGACAAACACAAGGTCAACATCTTCTACACGGCCCCGACGGCTATCCGCGCCCTGATGCGTGAAGGTTTGGAAGCCGTCAAGAAAACCTCTCGATCAACAATCCGTCTTCTTGGCACTGTGGGTGAACCGATCAATCCGGAAGCATGGATGTGGTATCATCAGGTCGTTGGTGAAGGTCGCTGCCAGATTGTCGATACATGGTGGCAGACTGAAACAGGTGGCATTCTGATTACACCACTACCGGGGGCGACTCCTCTGAAACCAGGCTCTGCAACACGTCCGTTCTTTGGCGTTAAGCCGCTACTGGTTGATAACGACGGAAAACCGTTAGAAGGTGCAACAGAGGGTAATCTCTGTATTTCTGACTCCTGGCCCGGACAGATGCGGACCCTCTATGGAGATCACGACCGCTTCGTTCAGACCTATTTCTCCACCTATGATGGTCTTTACTTCACTGGTGATGGCTGTCGCCGTGATGAAGATGGCTATTACTGGATCACAGGACGTGTTGATGATGTGATCAACGTGTCTGGTCATCGCATGGGAACAGCCGAAGTTGAATCAGCTCTTGTCGCCCATGCCAAGGTCGCTGAGTCTGCCGTGGTTGGATATCCGCACGAAATTAAAGGCCAGGGTATCTATGCCTATGTAACGCTGAACGCGGGTGAAGAGCCTAGTGACGAGTTACGCAAAGAGCTTGTTACCTGGGTCAGAAAAGAAATCGGCCCGATTGCCACACCGGATATGTTGCAATGGGCACCCGGATTGCCAAAAACCCGTTCTGGTAAAATCATGCGCCGTATTTTGCGTAAGATAGCTGAAAATGACTATGGCAGCTTGGGGGATACTTCCACTTTGGCAGATCCATCCGTCGTTGATGATCTTATTGAAAACAGAATGAACAAGTAAACTATTCTTCGTTTACATCAGAAAGGCAGCTTCGCAGGAGCTGCCTTTTTTGTTTTAGGCCGCCTCAATCAAGCTGGCTCTTTCCATTGTTCCTTCAAGAAATCAAGCAACACACGCAGCTTCAACGGCACAAAATCAAGCTTTTGATAATAGAACCACATTTCAAAGATTTTGCTTTTTAAATCTGGCAGAACCGGCACCAGATCACCTCTTTCAATCTCGTCTTGAATAATCAATGCCGGAATATAGGCAATACCCTGCCCCTGACAAGCCGCCGCAATCAAAGCTTCTGTATTGTTACTGGAAAGCCGTCCAAAAACATCAACGGCAACATCAGCTTTATTTCCACAATCAAAGTGCCAGGTGGTCGCCTTTATGTTTTCACCATATAACAAACATGCGTGTGATTTCAGATCATTGCTTTCAGACAAGGGTTTGCTCTCAGCCAGATAACCCGGGCTGGCAAAAAGCTGATTATAATAGCGACAGAGCCGCCGCCCCACATAAGCCATGGAATCAAAATCATCAATCTGCCGTGCCAGAGAAAGATCAACCCCCGCCATAGGCAGGGTTTCGTACGCAGCAGACTTTAATTCAATATCAATGTCAGGGTTTCTTTTCAAAAAAGATCCCAGAACCGGCAACAAGACCCTATTCAACAGGGGCGAAGGTGCCGCAAGCGTAAGACGACCCCGCGGATTTTGCCCCAGATCCTGCGTTTCATCCAACAAGGTCTGCCACTGACCGTGCAAAGAAACCATGCGATGGTAAAAATTGCTTCCGGCCTCGGTTAAGGTTATCCGGCGAGTGGTTCGCCTTAACAGCTGCACCCCCATCGCAGCTTCCAGTTCTGTGATCCGTTTGCTGATAACCGACGGGCTGACGTTCATAATGCGTGCCGCCGCTGCCATCGTATGATTTTCCACAACCGTTTTAAAAATCAAAGCGCGCTGAAATGAATCCATATTCGTTCCAAAATGAGAATAAACACTTATCAATTATGGTAATTGTTCTCGTTTATTTAAGCAATATGATGCCTCGTCATTTACACGAACCCAAAGGACAAGACGATGTATGTTGTTGAGATTGTGAGCTGGAAAGCGGCACCAAACGTAACGGACCAACAGATGATTGATGCCGTTCAGGCAATGGTTCCCGACCTCGAAAGACTACCCGGATTCAGGTATCAGTCCCTCTCAAAAGATGATGACGGTTTGTGGATGGATATTTACTATTGGGACACCAAAGAAGATGCCCATCAATCAAACGATTTGATGGCGAGCAAACACTCGCTGCAAAACCTTATCCCTCTTATTGATATGAGCAGCCTGAAGATAGATGTTTTGACACCCCATCAAGAGTCAGGCTTAGTAAATTTTTCCTGACAGATACTTTGATCAGAATTGATAAATGCCCCAAATGCTACTTGAAAAACCCTTCTATTTTCTTAGGCACGGTCTAACGGACTGGAACAAAGAAAAGCGTTATCAGGGACAGCGTGACATCCCGCTTAACGACGAAGGCATTCAACAGGCATATCAGGCACAGGCCCTTCTAAAGAACGAAGATATTACTGCGATCTATACCAGCACGTTGAGCAGAGCAAAAAAGACCGCAGAAATCATTAATGAGATCCACAAAGTGTCTTTGCTTGAATCATTGGCGCTACAAGAATGCCATTATGGTTCTTTAGAAGGCCAGCTTAAAACAGACCCGGAAGTCGATGCCAATTGGCGAAAGGGAGTAACACCCAAAGATGCAGAAAACTATCTCAGTTTCTCGAACCGGGTGCTCAACGTAGTAAATGATATTCTGAACAACAACGGTGTGCCCCTCATCGTGGCGCACCGCGCTGTTTTTTGGCCCATCGCAGAGGCAGCAAATATCACCCATGACATCGACTTGGGAAATGCATGCCCGCTTCTCATACACCCTCCAACTTCAGGTAAAGACAGTTGGAGTACAGAGTTTATCGGCGCATAAATCTAAACTCTGTACCTGGTTTATATACTCTTTTTAAACCAAGCCTTCATATACCTTCTTATCCGGGTCGATTGCCGCGCGTTCTTTTTGACGCATCACCTTCCAAACCTGAAATAGAGCATCCGATAACTTGCTTTCCCCGGCAATCGGGGTTGCCTTTGGATCACTTGTGATATTTCCCTGATTCATCTGACTATAATAATCACGCCACAACACAGCAGCACTCTCGTCCAGTCCCTGATCCATCATGATCTGGAGCCAGTCATCTTCGGGCAACGACAGAGATGCGATATGTTTATTCAGAACATTACGTCCGGCTTCAACGATATCGTCCAGACTATAGGCTTCTGGCCCATGCAGCTCTAGCAAACTATACCCTGCAAGCGGGTCAAGAGCTGCCGATACCAGAATGTTGACAAGATCGTTTCGTGCCACCATCGCATAGCTTTGTTTCTCAATAAAAAAGCTGGGAAGAACAGAATGGTGTTTGGCCATCGCCATCCCGGACGCCAGATTTTCCATAATAAAAGCAGTCCGGATGATCGTCAGGTCTTCACAAATGTCTTTGAGATCGCTTTCCAACTGCCCGAGCGTATCCGCCCAACCAAGTTTTTTTTCTGCGCCCATAGCTGATAACAGCACAATTTTTATCTCTCGCGCATGATCAGCCCGAAAATCAGAACCACCGGAAGAAAGCGCATCTATCAAGGCTGATCGATAGTCATCCACAGTGCCCAACAAACCCTCTTCACTTAAAAAGGGCGGGAAGATAACAATGAGTGTCTGCACCCCGGAAAGTGCCTTTGTCCAACTGGCTGCATGTTTGGGGTCACCTTCATTTACCTCAACCCCACGCCCACGCCATAAATCACGACAGGCGGCATCCGCAGTTAAAACCCGAACCAATTGTCCTTGTCCAACTAACTGTTCTGTTACCGCGCGTCCAATGGGGCCACCTGCATCTGCAACAAGGTACATCTCAAACTCCCTTTAGATTAGACGTATCCTTATCTCTCTCCTGATCCGGGCAATCAAGAAACAAAAAGACGCACGAAGGTATTCTTTTAGAACTGTTGGCGAGGATATTGTTTTTATTTTGAACCCAGTAAAATGATAGACTATCTATGAGCTGATTTTTCTCTCTTCAACAGCGATTAAAATCGCCATCTAACTCTCGTCAGAAAGCGACCAATGCGATCAACCTGTCCTATTTCCCAAACACTGGAAATTCTGGGTGATCGCTGGACCCTTCTCATCATTCGTGACCTGATGTTTTTTGGTAAAAGCCAATACAAAGAATTTTTGAGTTCTCCAGAAAAGATATCGACAAACATTCTTGCTGATCGTCTCAAGCGCCTTGAGCAATCAGGTATTATTGAAAAAACATCCTATCAGGATAACCCACCACGCTATGAATATCACCTCACTCAAAAGGGACAAGGTCTCCGCCCGCTCATACGCGAAGTGACAACCTGGGGGCTGGAACATATTGAGAATACCGAGATACCATTGGATGCGCTGAACAAAGGAACTTCCAAGAACGAATCTCCCGATTGATCAACTAGCTTTAACGAACCGCAATCATCAGAGCTTCAAACCGCACTTATCGGGCTTTTGAAACGACTACAGCGTTAAGAAAACGACCGATTAATTTACAAGCGCAATAACACCAAAGGTTGTGCATCAATTAATTTTATATAATGTTTGAATTGTTACCGAACTTCCGCAACCAACCCAAAGCGGTCCTCACCGTTCAGATGGCGGAACCACAATTCTTAGAACATAGTGACTAAACTCAAATATCGACCAATCGCTTAACTGGGCGGGAAGCAGCTATTCGCTGCAAGTGCATAAGGTATGGCTAGCCCCCCACGTAAAGCAGATATTTTTGATGGCTTTTGAAAAAAACAATTTGAAGGCATGTTGAGTCTAATTGAATTGTTTTTATTGCCATGAAGTCTGTTGCCATACGTGCTAACTGCAAATGCCATACGTGCTAACTGCAAAAAATGATTGAGAACCTTTCACCATGAGTTGCCTGAGGTATGTTCTTACACTAGATTGACAAAAAGGCCATTCGACACCAACGCTAGATAATACAGCCCGATTGAACGGAAAACACATTTGACTAAGCCCAAGTTCATAGATCTATTTGCCGGCTGCGGCGGTCTTTCACTTGGCCTGCTCTTAGCAGGCTGGGACGGTGTGTTTGCAATAGAGAAGAATGAAGATGCGTTTGCGACATTGAAGGCAAACCTGATCGGTCGCAGGAAACTTCGGTTTTCTTGGCCCGAGTGGCTCCCTCAAGAACCAACGACGACTTCAACGCTGATATCTGACTACGGGTATTATCTGCCGAAACTACGAGGGCAGATTGATCTGATTGCGGGTGGACCCCCATGCCAAGGCTATTCGTTTGCAGGGAAACGAAACGCCAAGGATCCAAGAAACAAGCTCAAGGACGAGTACATTCAGCTTGTTGACATAGTCCGACCTAAATACCTACTGTTTGAAAACGTGAGAGGTTTTTCTTCATCTTTCGATGATGCTGGTGGCGATGTGCACGCTGATAAAATCCGGGAGCAATTAGAAGGCTTCGAGTGGGGTGGGTATCAGGTATTCAGTAAAGTAGTAAACGCCTCCTTGTTTGGTGTGCCGCAACCAAGACCTAGATTCATCCTACTTGCCGCTCGCAGCGATCTTAAGCTGGATTGGGACTCAAAAGACCCGTTTCATGAATTAGAAGAATTCGCTTCAGCATTCAGAAAAAACTGTGGATTAAACGGGCATGAAATAACAGTCAGAGAAGCAATATCCGACATCGAAGTTGCTGTATGTGGAGTTGCCGAAAGCCAAGAGACATCTGGCTTCAATGAAATCAGATATACCCCACCTACATCGCCTACGCCTTTCCAAAAATTGATGCGAAGGGGTGCACGAAATGGATCGACTCCAAATAGCTTGCGGCTCGCCAGGCACCGACCGAACACGGTTATTCGCTTCAACGATATACTAAAAAAATGCCCTAAAGGCTCGACACTATCGAAAGAATTTAGGGACCACTATAATATGAAGAAGCAGTGTTTTACTCCCCTACATCCTGACCAAATGTCAAAAACAATAACGACGCTTCCTGATGATCTCCTTCACTACAGTGAGCCAAGGATACTGACAGTCAGAGAAAGCGCCAGAATTCAATCATTCCCAGACTGGTTTACGTTTCATGGGAAATATACGACTGGCGGGGCCAGACGGAAGGACGAGTGCCCCAGATATACGCAGGTTGGAAACGCCGTTCCGCCTCTAATGGCCGAAGCTCTGGGAAAACTAGTTTTATCAGTACTCCATGGCCAAGAGAGCGTATCACCTACATGAGTCCCCCATTCCATTTCAAAATCAGCACTGGCCTGAAGGACATAGTTGGTCGTGAACTTATCACTGACGATTTTGTAGCCATATTTGAATTGGTCAAAAATTCGTTCGATGCAGTGGCTTCTCGTGTTGATATCCTATTCGAAGAAGATGAAATTTTCATCATCGATGATGGGAAAGGAATGTCGCCTAAGGAAATTGAAGAGAAGTGGCTTTTTCTGGGCTTTTCAGCCAAGCGGACGGATCGCGAAGAAGGTGAAATCAACGCCTTATCTGACCTAACTGATGACTTTAGGGACCGCATCACTCGCCATCGGCGCGGGTTTGCTGGAAATAAGGGGATAGGAAGGTTCTCATGTGACCGACTTGGAGCCAAGTTGGATCTGTATACAAGAGCAGTTGACCAGCAAAATGGTAAGATTTCGCTGATCCAGGTGAATTGGGCAAACTTCGAGGGCAACTCAGAAAAAGAGTTTGAGAGTATTCCCGTAGAGAGCTCTGAAGAAGATTCTGTTCCATTACCTCCTATTCTGACGACCAAATTTCGCCATGGTACGGTACTAAGAATTTCAGGTTTTAGATCAAGTTGGCCCCGTTCGAAAATCCTCTCTTTGAAAGCTTCTTTAGCAAAGTTGGTTAACCCGTTTGGTATAAAGAATGACCTTCAGGTTTACTTGCATTCGTCTAAGGAACTGGAGGCTGACAAAAAGGTTATTGCCTCTGAAGAGCATCAAAAAATAATAGAAGATTTTCTTGGAGAACACTTTTCAAGCGAAACTGAAGCCATCGACCATATTCCGACCCACTACATGAATGTGGTTAACGGCAAGGTCCAGAATTTTGTTTTCAAGAAAATTTCAAAGCATACAACTAACGTAGAAGTATCCCTAATAGAGGATGGTAACAAGGTCCGGAGCAGACTCTATGACCGAGGCGAACTAATTGTTGAATTTGTTCAGCCAAACGACTTCCCAGGGCTCAAGGGAACATCGGTGGATGTTGAAGTTCACTACCTGAACACTGCTGCGAGGCAGGTTTTCACTAGATTCATGGGGCAGCAAAGTACGCAATTTGGTCACGTCTTTCTGTTCAATGAAGGATTTAGGGTCTTTCCGATAGGTGAGCCTAGAGTCGATACGTTTGGACTGGACACAAGAAAGAACCAAGGGCGCTCTCGATATTTAGGTACAAGAGAAGTCGTTGGTAGGATTGATGTTGTTGGCAACGGACGCCCAGTGTTCCGAGAGGTTACAAGCCGTGACGGGGGGTTGATCCGGACACCTGAGTACGAGGAGCTTGAAAAGTTCTTTATACAGTACTGTATACGTCTATTGGAAAGATACGTCGTCAACGTTAATTGGATTGATAAGCTTGACACAAGTCGTCTCGACTTGGCCGGGATGGAAACCGACGTTGCACGGGCAAGGATAATAAAAGTTGTTTCTGGACTAACGAAGAGCCCAGATGTCGAGATCGTAAGCTATTCTCCACGATTCTTGAAAATACTTGATGAGAAATCTTCAGACTTTTCTCTGGCGATGAAGGCACTTGAACACGTTGCTGAAAGAACCAAGGACACTGACCTCATTGAACAGCTTGGGGTGGCTCAACGGCGCCACGCCGAACTGATTGAAGCACAAGAAAGAACCAAGGCTGAAGCAAGAGCTGAACGAGAAGCACGAAAGGTTGCAGAAGAGAAAGCTGAAGCAGAGGCAAAAGCGAAGAGACAAGCTGAGCAACAAGCCAATGACGAACGGGCTGGCCGAGAGCATGCTGAAGAAAGAGCCAAAGCTGCCGAAGAAAAGGCGGCGGATGCGGAGAAGAAAGTCAGCTTTTTCACGGCTCTTGATACAAACGATTTTCAGAGCCTTGTCAATTACTTACATCATATAGGTGGGTATTCAGACGCCATCACTCAACAGATTAACCTTGCACGGATTAAGATCTCGAAGGGCAAATTCCTCGAAACTGATCGGCAAATATTTGTCGATCGCGTCGAACTTTCAAACAACAAAATTAAGTCGATTGTGAATTTTTCAACTAAGGCAAACTTTACGCTGGATGGCGACGAAACAACAGCAGACCTATCTTTGTTTATCCCACAATACATTGAAAATATTTGCTCCGTTTTTACGGGAGACGGCATTGACATGACTGTAGAGAATGACGCCTCCGCGTTTGAACTTACCTTCAGGCCAATCGAGCTATTCATCGTTATCGATAATCTTGTTCATAATTCGAAGAAGGCTGAAGCCAAAAAAATCAAATTCAAACTTTCTAGCCCTAAGAAAAATACTATTTTGATAGGAATTGAGGACAATGGAATTGGATTGCATCAAAAGTTTGATGATCCAAAGGAAATTTTCAAAAAAGGTGTTACGACAACCAATGGCTCAGGGCTCGGATTAAATCATGCTAGGGAACTAGTAGCTGAGTTGGGCGGGCATTTATCCGCTGTAGTAGATGATGACAGAAAAATTACTTTCAAAATGGAATTTGCGAAATGAAGCTTGATTATTCAATTCTATGGTTTGAGGATAAGTCTGATTGGCTGGAGCCTGTTCAAGAAATACTTGAGTTGAAAATGGATGACCTTGGTTTTCGACTGTTTGTTGATAATCAAGCAAATGGCGAAAACCTCCCCCAGCTTGTTTCAGATCCGAAGATTGATCTCATCCTCATGGACTTCGACCTCCAGAAAACAGGTGGGAAAGACGTGAATGGTGACGAGTTGATCCGTCAAATTAGACACGACCACAAAGTTCTTACGGAAGTAGTATTCTATTCGGTTAGCAAGATGAACGTGCTACGCGACGCTCTCTATAAGAGTAGAACATCAGATGGAGTGTACTACTTTAACCGAGACACAGACATATCAACCAACATCATGAGAGTTATCGAAACGACGATAAAAAAGGTGATGGACACTAACAATATGCGCGGACTTGCGATGGCATCAGTTGCGAATTGCGATCGGCATGTAATTGATGCCATTGCCACCCGCTGGGGTCAGCTTCAAGGTGATAGTAAGAGCGCAATACGTGAAAAAGTTCTTGATAAATTGGTGTCTATGCAAACTTCGCTTTCCGAAGACGTCGGCAAAATGCAGACCGAAGAAGACGTTCGAAAGATTTTGTCGAGCCATGGATATCCCTCCAAATCACGATTTAACGTCCTGAATAGTGTGACTCGATCTAAACGAAAATGCCCCGAAGTTGGCCCTCAGCGCGAAGTTGCTCAGGGCTATTCTGATCTGTTAGACCATCGCAACAGATTGGGGCACGCGCGTGCAATCGAAAAGGACGGAAAGGTCGTTTTTGAGGGTCACGAGAATATCAGTTATGGCGACGCAGAGTTTGGTAAGCTTAGGCAGGAAATGATTGCGTGTGAAGACGCCTTAAAGGAGCTGCTGAATCTGATCGCCGCAGGTAAGCTTGACTAAAGAACAAGAGAAAAACGTCGTTGTTTTTGACGTCGATGGAACTCTAGCTGATATCAACCATCGCAGGCCTTATCTAGAAGCTGATCCACCAAATTGGAGCAAATTCAATGAGTTGATGGGCGATGATACGCCAAATGCACCAGTTGTTAGCCTCTATATGACTCTATGGATTGCTGGGCGGTATGAATTAATTTTGGCGTCTGGGAGAAGCGAGCGATACCGCAGTATTACAGAACGTTGGCTAATTTGGAATGAAATCCCATTTGGTCGCCTTGTTATGCGAGCTGATGGAGATTACCGCGCTGACCATCGCGTAAAACAAGATATTCACGATCGCCTAATCTCAGAGGGGAAATTGATCGAGTTCGTCGTGGACGACAGACAACAAGTTGTAGACATGTGGCGGCGAAATGGCGTCATGTGCCTTCAATGCGATGTGGGAAATTTTTAGTAGCAGCGTGTATTCGGTTCACTGGTAAGAATCAGATTGAGATGCTTCGAATCTTTCTGAAAACGGGCGTATGAGTTTGTGTACTTTATCGACAGTACTCGCTATCTCATCCCCCTTCGGGCACTTGGTGCCTGTCGCCGACCAGACGGCAATCGATGTCATCGCCCAGATTGAAATTTGATCAGAAAAAATTCGACATACGTGGGAACCAGTCAACGCTTCTAGTTCCTCAGCTGAACGGATTTTGCGGTCATGCATAAGATCCAAAGCGCTAACATCTGCATGCAGTAAATGACTTTGTAATCCAAACGAATGTTCAAGTGCGCGAATGCTCGAAAAATCCAAGATATTCTTGGGTGTCGTTTCCAGCTTCTTTATCAAGGATGAAAACGACCAACGTTGTTCAACGTCACGACGATCTTTTTTGTTACCCTCATAAAACTGGTTGATCTTGTCATCCTCCAACGCGCTGAAAATCTTTGTATGGAACTCTCGGCGTAAATTTTGGGAGACGGATTTTACCAACCCCGCTTTTACCCTTCGTTTGTGTGCATGCACATCGAGAAAGGCTCCCCAAAATTCCTCGACCGCAGCTTCCCGGTCCGCCCCTTGAAGGCTGCACAAGTACCAAATCTTCACGTTGGCTTCGTAGAAGGACCTGAGAATCATCTCTGCATCCCAAACAAAGTTCGAACTGGCCAAGTAAGAAACTACCTGACTTCGTTCGGACTGATACAGAACTAGCCCCCATACGGTTCGCTTGAACTTTGGTTGATCATCCAGATGTTCACCGAGGGCAAGGCTAATGCTATCGCGCATAACTGAAATTCCAGCCACCGTGGCGTCTTGGATCTCATTTAACTCATTCGAAAATTTCAAGCATTTCTCTCTTTATCACTTGATTGGTCAATAAATCGTCATGCACGGACTCCGCATTCAGCAGCTTATCTATCACTCATTGAACCAGACTTTGGAAGTTTTTATTAAGCCTTCCCGTGAGGTGCCTTTAGTTTCTAAGTCACCTGCCTTTTCACTTTCTACTGTCTTGCCTAGTAGTCAAGTAGCGACAGCATGCGGTTGTTCGTGTGTTGCTGCTCTAATCAGTTCTTGTCTGGTTCGGGGAAGCTTCACTGCCGCATAGGTCGTTAGAATGAACGGCAGCTTTGGGCCGGAAATATCAGTGCGCAAAGCTATGTTGCAGGTATTAAAAGGGCTCGGAGCTGTCGTTCGCTTAAAATTCAGCTAATGTCTGCTTTTGGCACTAAGCAGCTATAAATCATGATCTGATTTATTAGTCACAATTTATTGTCGTTTGAGATGGATGATTGCAGGTCGTTACACCTAAGCATTCTGATTGGTACATCTAAAAAGGAACATCAACGGCCTTACACAGAAATCTCATCAGGGGCGCTGCCGTTTTAAATCCTTCAACCACCTCGCTTAAAAACTCTGGACGTTGAGCTGCTTTTGGAGTTGTCCGATGCATGAGGAAAAAGGTTTTTCGCTTAAGGTCTTTGATATGTGGCTCATCTGCTGAAAAACCTTTTGGTGGACGCTTGAGTCCATCGCCGCCGATTTCACCGAAAACATCGCGTATTTTGGGGTCCGATAAAACCTTTTCCCATTCTTTTGGGCGATCAGCGATTGCGCGTCTGATCATATAAAGTGCATCACTTGGCGGCATCCAGATCCCACCGCCATACAGCACCTCATCCGTTGCCAGATGAACATAAAAACCCGGTGCATGGGCATCCCGGCCCAAAGAATGACGGAAATGACACGCCGCATGTTCTTTGTAGGGCCGCTTGTCTTTCGAAAATCTGACATCACGGTGGATTCTGAACATCGACCCGCCATTGCGACGGGCATCGGCCACAAAATGAGGGGTAATTTCAGCAAGCGGCTCGACCATTGCCTGAATAAAATCCAGCAGATGATCTTGCAACGTTTCCCGGTATCGCGCTTTGTTTTCGGCGAACCAATCCCGGGTGTTATTTTCTTTTAGATCGTCGAGAAACTCAAACCCCGCTTTGGGAAAACCCGTAAAGTCAGTACTCATTTTTATCCCCCTCGTCGAAACATACTGCCATCAAACTTTGGAATTTCACTGTTCATCATATCCCAGGATACAGCCTGTTTAACAAACATATCTGCATCAGCTGAATAAAATTCCGGATTATCCAGACTCATTGCGACAATCAAAACCATCCCTTTGGCAATTTCCGGCGTCCCATAGATTCGGCTGTTACATTTCGAACAGCAATAGCTTTTCATCGTACCACCACTTCCGCCCTGATGCTCAAAGCAATTCAAATCGCCGGTGACAGAAAAACTGTTTTCCGGCACGCCCATCACAGCAACATAAGGGCTACCGCTTAATTTTTGGCAATCGCGACAATGGCAATTCACTTTAACAAGCGGCTTTGTACAACTCGCCTGATATCGAACTTGCCCGCATAGGCATCCTCCTTCGATTATTTCAGTCATTTCTGTCTCCAGTAATTATATTTTGTGATCATTGTTTCTAATTAAGGCTTAGTAACTTGCATAATAAAAGTTACTAAATTATGGCAAGCAACAGACAAAATGTCACCCTTCTGCCTTCTTTCATAAGAAATCATGATCGCTAACACAGATAATTGCCATATTTCAGACACTTACCTTTTTTCTGACACAGGAATGCTCGAAAGATGCACCCAACTTTGTCTTCTTCTTGTTCCTTCTCAAATGCCCGGCGACAACTTAACTTTTGCTTATCGACACACTCAATTTGTCAACAAAGGAACAGACAATGAAAAAATTACTTTCAAGTGTTATCGCTCTTGGTCTTATCGCATCTGCATCAATCGCAAGTGCAGCCGAAATGACAGGTCGCGTTATGACTGCGGACCCGGCAACAAACACAATTATCCTTGAAAACGGTACTGTGATGGAGCTTGTTAACGGCCTGACAGTAGAAGGCCTGGAGCCTGGTACAGAAGTTGTTCTGACTTATGATGAAAAAGAAGGTAAAAACCTGGTTACCAACATTGCGCCAGCTTCTTAAATAACAGCTTGTTAACCAAGCACACTTAGTTACTTGAATAGGCCGATAAGTCAGCGAAACCAAACCCCATTCGCTCTTATCGGTTTATTCATTTCCGGGTCGGCTTATTCATTTCCGGGTCGGTTTATTTATTTCCGGGCTGGTTTATTCATTTCAGAATTTATTATTGCTTGGGAAACTAGTTCTCTATGTCCCGGTTCTCTATATCAGGGTTCTCTTCGTCGGGATTCTTGAGCTTCTCTCTGGACCCGGCAAGTCGCCTTTTTCTGGCTTCGGCATAGCGTGTTGCCAGCTTAAAAGACACCCAATACCCCAAGGCACCAAGACCCAGACTATAGGGCAGGAACCCGACCAAAATTGAAGTTCCAACCTGCTCAAGCATAAAGTGGGTAACCTCAACCACCGTTTCCCAAATGCCCCCGTCCAGTGTCAAATGCTCCCCCATCATCCGTGAAAAGCTCTCAAAATCCTGTTCGCCATCAAAATCCAGCAGCATTAATCGACCCGTGATATAGTACAGATAATAAAGCGGGATCATGGTGATGGGGTTAGAAAGCCAGGACCACGCCATGGCAATAATCAGGCTGAATTGCCATTTGATAACGTAGCGGCAAAACCACCAGGCAATAAAAACACTATAAAGCTGAATACCTACGGTCGGTGTCATCCCAAGGGCCAGCCCCATCATGACACCACGCGCAACGATTTCAGGCTGATCAACCGACCGCAAAACAGGAATAACGAGACGGAAATAGAGAAGACGAAGCAAACCGGCAATGGTTTCCTTCTTATTACGGGCGTGAATTTTCTTCTTGAACCAGAATCTCATTTAGACTTTTACAAACGCCCTCTATTAACGCTTTTTGGTAACGCTTTTGGTACTGTTTTTGGCGATCTTTTTTTTATCGTCCTTGTGACCGCTCTTAGCGACTGTTATAAACCAAAATTATCTATAGTCCACGGACAAAAATCCGCCTTTCACGAGATAGCGGAAACCAGAGGACCTTGAAACTATCTCATGCAAAGGGCAGCAACGGCATGAATCTTCCCAATTGGCTTAGTGTGTTTAGAAGTGGCGCAGGCTTTGTCGTCATTTATCTTCTCCTACAGGGAACACAATCATATTTACTTGCGGCTATCGTCGTCATGATGATTGCAGAGATTTCAGACATGGCAGACGGTCATATCGCCCGTCGCTATGGACAGGTCACCAAACTGGGCATGATTATTGATCCCATGAGTGACAGTCTCTATCGCGCCATGGTCTTTATCGGCTTCTTGGGGATCGGCTGGATTCCTGTCTGGTTCGTTGCCATCATCATCACCCGGGACATCGTTGTTTCTTACCTGCGAATCTTTGCCCAGCAACAGGGCTTTACCATGGCCGCAAGATCCAGCGGCAAGATCAAAGCCATCGTTCAGGCCTGTGCACAGGTTTGGACAGTCGGCCTCTATGCTCTAAGTGGATTTTTCAGCCAGTATATGGATACGGTACAAGTCTCATTCTGGCTATTGGCAATCGCAACAGCTGTGACAGCATGGTCCGGTATTGACTACGCGCTGGGCTATATCAAATCCATGCGGGAAGCCAACTAAGCACTTCCCAGTTCCTACTATCTACTTGAACGGTTAGATATCTGTTTGAAGGTTTTGGCCTTGTTAATCTTCACCGATTTCAATCTTGTCCTCACCGTTTTATGAGGCATCTGATCATGGGTGAAGATTATTCGACCCTTCTTTCTTTACGTCTTACGAAAAGTTGGACTAAACAATTATATTTGCATAATCAGCCCGATATCGATTTGATAATTCTGGCCTGATTACTTTTCCCCAATTTCAATCTTGTCCGTTACCCACGGGGCGAATTGCGCGATTTCCGGCATACATTTTTGCGCAAGAGTATCGCGAGAGATATCGCTTATCATCTTTTGCAGCGATTCAAGTTCATGACGGCGCGTGGCCAGCATCAAACTCCGGGAAAAAGCAGGACCGGGCAGTGGCTCACAACGGATATTATGCAGATGTGTTTTTGCCTGTAACAAGCACAGCGGTGTGGTAATCGCCCAGCCAATCCCGACGGCAACCATTGCCAAAGTTGTATCTGCGGTATCAAATTCAAACCGACGCCGCGCAATAATATCAAGCGACCTCAAATGGTTCTCGATATTCATCCCCGTCAAAGATCGGGAGCTGTATCGCACCAAGGGCAGATCTTGATTTAACTGGCTCAGGCTTTCAACCGGTTTGTCATAACTGGCTGGTAACGCCAGAACAAACGGCTCTTTCAGCAGGCGGTGCGAGATAATGCGTTCATCCGACGGAATACTGCCCTCGGTTATCACCACATCAACTTCGCGGGTAAAGAGCCGTTTGAAGTGCAGCTTTGTCAGGCCGGACCACACAGACCATTCCACAGCTTCATCCATCAAGCCGCTCACCAGATGAGGACCAACTGTTGTCCCGTAGGAATCAACCATGCCCACGTTCAGCCTTGGCAGTGATCTCTGCTGATAGGCCCTGACCAGAAAGGATGTTTCCCGCGCCGTATCCAGCAGCGACTTCGCCCGCTCAAACAGGGTTCGCCCCGCCGGAGTCAAAGCCGGCGGACGTACGGAGCGATCCATCAGCTGCACAGCCATCTTTTTCTCTAACGCACCCACAGCCTGAGAAACCGCAGATTGCGAGATATCCTTGTGCTGGGCAGCCGCTGTCATGCCCCCCGTTTCAACAACCGTGACAAAGATATCCAGCGCGCGCAGATCAAGGTCAAAGTCAGACATCAGCTCAATAGCATATTTGCGAGTTCAACGAATCCCCTGCCGCTCCGCTCGCTGGTAACCCACGTCGGCTCATGGGGCATTCTGCCAACAAAGTCCTTCACATTGGCAACACCGACAGAGTGCGGAAACCGCGCGAACATCGGTGCATCATTTGGCGAATCACCCGAGAAGACAACCTGATCCAGAACCTGATCCAGCTCCAGGCTATATGCTTCACGGAACAGAACCTCGGTCATGGATAGCTTGTCATAGTCGCCGAACCAGCCGTTCACGTGAATAGAGCTTACCTTTGCCTTGGCTCCTGCCTCTTCAAACAGCGAGACAATCCTGTCGATTGATTCCTGACCAAGCGGCACAACATCTTCACAAAAATCCACAGCAAGGTCCGCAACCCGATAGTCCTGATCAGATGCGATTCCTGCGCCCGGAACTTCCAGAGGGATCGACAGGCGCAACTGATTGATACGCTTGCGATCTTCCGCGCGTTCTTCTTCTTCCTTCCAAAAGCGACAAGTCATTTTTTTGGCATGATGTTCATAGCGAAAGTAAAATGCGCCATTTTCCCCAACGACAGCATCAACCGGCCACATACGGGCAAAATGATCACACCACCCCGCCGGACGGCCCGTAATCGGGATCACCTTAAACCCGGCCTTTGTCAGATTTTCCAGCGCCACATAGCTCTCTGCACTAAGCCGACCGTCTGTCGTAACTGTGTCATCAATATCTGTCAGCACATAGCGAATCTGGCTTTTCACAGCCCGGGGGAAATCGCATAAGGGTTTCATGTCGGCTCCGCAAATATTAGGGCTAAAATCATTGATGTCATAAGCACTGAACAATAGCCCTGCAAATTACCTGTTTAGAATCAAAGCTCATGTGTACAGGGGGAAGCAGAAAAAGGAAAGAACGGGGCCTTGGTTATTACAACGCACCTTAATTACAGCCCCGAATTACTGCCTTGATGTTACTGCCTTGATGTTACTGCCCAGCATCACACCTTGGACATCAACTTTTCAAACACAGACGCCAACCGTTTACAGCCGGATTCAATCTGATCCTGATGACATGCCCCGTACCCCATCAAAAGTCCTTGCCTAGCTAACGTTTTATCATTGTAGAAAAGAGACAGTGGCGAGGCCGAAATATTCACCTTATCAGCCTCGGCAACAATCTCACGGTCTGTTGTTTTACGACAAGCCGCCTCCGTAAAATAAGCCGTAATATGCAACCCGGCGATATTGGGATTTATAACAAGATACTCGGACAGATAATTTTCTATTCCCTTCACAAGCATTTCCTGACGCTGTGCATATACCTTGCGCATACGTCTGATATGCGACGAAAAATGCCCTTCTGCCATGAAATCAGCAAGCGCAGGCTGGGCAAGCAGGGAAGAACGCTCATCCATCAACATCCGCGCCGAACTCACCGCATCAACCAAATGCTCAGGCACGACGAGATACCCCAACCGTAAAACGTGGAACAGGACTTTGGAAAAGGAACCGAGATAAACCACTCGGGAAGCCCTCTGGATATGTCCCTCCTGAAGATGTCCCCGTTTTTCCGCCTCCAACCCCTGCAGAGAAGATATCGGCTTACCGGAAAACCTGAATTCACTTTCATAGTCATCCTCCAATATCCACGCATTATTCTCTTCGGCCCAATCAAGCAATTCAAGCCGCCGCCTCAGAGACATGACCACCCCCAAAGGATACTGGTGCGATGGCGAGACAACCGCCATTCGTGCATTTTTTGCCATCGCACGGCCAGCTTCAACCGAGAGCCCCTCTTCATCAACCGGCACATAGGCCATTTCGACGCCCGCTGAATGTAATGGTCCCTTCAATCCGGGATAACCCGGCTCTTCAAACCATGCTGTATCGCCTGAATCCAAAAGAATCCGCGCCATAAAATCGGTCGCCTGTCGGGCACCAGAGGTAATCATTATTTGCTGCCAATCGCATTTTATTCCCCGGGCAACACGTAAATAGTCTGCAATTTCTTTGCGCAGCGGTATATACCCGCAAGGGTCAGGATTCCTGAGCAGATCGTCTTTTGGATATCGCCAGGTACGGGAAAGCGATCGCGCCCAGAGAGGAAAGGGGAAAGATTCAACATCTGTCATGCCCGGTGAAAATGCCGGATAGTTTTTATGGGCACGCTTTTCTTTCTGCATGATCGCCAACTGCTCTCCCCGACGGGAAAGTCCGCGCGGCCTGACCTCTGGTGCTGACGGAGAGTAAGCAGATGGCCTCGCCGGAACAACGCCGATATCATCCGGTAGCTCTTTCGAAATATAAGTCCCCGAACCGCTCACCCCTTCCAGATAGCCCTCTGCGAGCAGTTGATCAAAAGCCCCCAGCACAGTGTTGCGTGAACAAGCCAACTCTTTTCCAAGCGCACGGGTTGATAGCAGCCTTTCTCCCGGCTGTAATCGCCCACTTAACACCATCTCTCGCAGTTGGGTAAAAAGCTGCTGCTGCAAGGAATGTTCACTGGCTTTATCCAGAACAACATCCAGCAAGGGAGTATTTGTTGGTTTTCCGACCATTCTTAACCTCGAAAACTGGCCCCTTATAACTATTAAAAATAGCTTATACTTTTGGGATCAATTTACAATATAACTTCAAACAAATTTCAGGCTTGCCCCCTGACAAATTGCACCCTGACAATATCGCTACTGCGTACAACAACGAACTTTGTTATGAAAATGTAATCTATCCGCACAAAAGCAGAGTCTCATGACAAGCACGTCACAAGAAAATACAAATCTTCTCGCCATACTTGCGCCTTGTACCTTTGTCTTGATTTGGTCCACCGGATTTGTCTTTGCCAAAATGGCACTGCCCTACGCGGAAACCATGACTCTCCTCGCCACCAGATTTCTGCTTGCCGTAGGATTACTATTGCTTATCTCTCTTATCTGGAAAGCAAAATGGCCCAGAGATCCAATGCAAGTACTACACATCGCCGTCGCCGGCATTCTGTTGCACGCAACCTACCTTGGCGGTGTTTTTGCTTCTATTGAGCTCGGCCTTCAAGCTGGTGTTGCTGCCTTGATTGTCGGCATTCAACCACTCCTGGTGGCCTTTGCAGCAGGCATATTCCTAAAAGAAAAAATAACGACCAGACAATGGATAGGCCTTATTCTTGGCGTTAGTGGTGTGATACTGGTTGTCTGGGCAAAGCTTGAAAATGGTCTCGGGACACCATTAGGTGTCAGCATTGCCATTCTGGCCCTTTTCGGTATTTCCATTGGCACGGTTTATCAAAAACGTTTTTGTGGCGAGATGGACCTGCGCACCGGTGCCGTCATTCAATATGCTGCCGCCTCAATACCCACAGGTATACTGGCTTATTTTACTGAAAGTATGATCATAAACTGGACCGGGGAAATGGTTTTTGCCATGTTCTGGTTGGTAGTCGTTCTCTCGGTCGGGGCGATCAGTCTTCTCTATATCTTGATCCGCAAAGGCGCAGCTTCGAAAGTATCGAGCATGTTCTTTCTGGTTCCCCCAACAGCTGCCCTTATGGCGTGGGTACTCTATGATGAAACCTTCAGGTCCACAGCCTTGGTCGGCATGACTATGACAGTGATCGGTGTTGCCTTGGTGAACCTGCGCCCGATTAAAAAGCTTGGCTTGAGAACCAGACCAAGCTGACAAGCACTTACTCTTTATTCCCCATCAAGTGATCTTCCAGGTCACAAGCTTCATCAATAATCAGCGTATAAAGCTTGCGCACAAAATCGGCATCAAGGCCCTTTTTTGCACCGGTTTCGGCATTTCTCTCGCGGACTTCGTCTACACGATCTTGCAGAACAGCCGGAATATTATGCTTGTTTTTCAACTCGGCCACTTCGCGAATGACCTCAAAACGCTGAGAAAAAAGCTCCATAATCTGATCATCAAGGTCATCGATGCGCCGACGATAAGGGCTGAGAAGCTCCATAACTTTTGGTTACTCCGACTAAAAAAATTAGAAACTATGCAAATAAAACAAACTTAGAAATCAACACAGATACCTTTACGTTCCCAATCACCATAGCGTGTCGGCTCTGGTCCACTTGGACCACCAATCTCGGGCTTTTTATCCAAGCCTTCCATCAATTGCTTTTCACGCTCAAGTCGGGCTTCCATAGCCTTATCCAAATCATCCGGTGTAACTTTTTTACGCTTCGCGCCAGAAACGATATCACCCGGTGCCGGAAAGTGATTCTTTCTGGCTTTTTGATTAGGCATATGTGTCGTAAAAGATCTTGTCATAACTACTCATATGGCATGCCACGCAGATAATGCCAAGCCTTCAAACCAAAAGATATAACGCATCTTGTCGCGCATCTTTCAACGAAGACCTTACAAGCATCATTATCAATATTTCATCAAGAACATAGCACCTGCGCAAAAATAGCTCTTTCTTCCCGCTATTTTCATGGTAAACCCTAGCCCATGACTGAAAAACACAATAAACAAACCAAAGCTTCTGGATCACAAAATAGAACAGGTAATAGACCTCAAAATGGCCGTCCTGTTAATCCGAGAAAGCTCGTTCTGAACCTTTTGAAAAACATCATGCGGGAACAACAAACCCTTGATGAAGCCTTGAATAATAACAAGGCAGATTTTGAAAGTATGGAACGGCGCGACAGAGCTTTTGCCCGTTTGTTGATTTCGACCCTGATGCGCCGCCTTGGCCAAATTGATAAAGCAATCAATGCCTGCATGAAACGGCGCTTACCAGCCAAGATGGTTGATGTACGGGATATTATTCGCTTGGGTGCCGTCCAATTGCTTTATCTCGACACACCGCCCCATGCTGCTGTCAGCACCAGTCTGGACCTTGCAAGAGGACCAAAACTTAGTGGAAATAAACCCGTCATGAACGCTGTCTTGCGCCGCCTCGCGCGCGAGGGCAAAGATATGCTGGCAAAGATGGATGAAAGTCAGGACAACCTGCCAAACTGGCTATGGAAAAAATGGTCTGAAACCTATGGTGAAGAAACCGCCAAAGCAATTTCACTTAGCCACCTTGCCGAAGCTCCATTGGATCTAACCGTAAAGGATGCCCCAGAAGAATGGGCTGAGAAACTCGGAGGTGTCGTTAACTCTGGCAACTCCATTCGGTTACCTGCTGGTACGGGCGATCCAGTATTCCTTGAAGGTTATCAAGAAGGTCATTGGTGGGTTCAGGATTTTGCCGCAAGCCTTCCTGTTCTTTTACTCGGGGCTGTCAAAAGCAAAAAGGTCGGCGACATCTGTGCCGCACCTGGGGGGAAAACAGCCGAACTTGTTACAGCTGGCGCAGAAGTTACCGCTGTAGACTCTTCGGCAAAGCGTCTAACGCGTGTACACGAAAACCTCGAACGCCTTCAGCTTGACGCAGAAGTCATTCAAGCCGACGCCACAACCTGGCAACCCCAAGAAGAGTTTGATGCCCTTCTTCTCGACGCCCCTTGTTCTGCGACAGGTACGTTACGTAAACACCCCGAATTAGGCAGAATTAAACGCCCTGAAGACATCCAAACCTTGGCGGATCTGCAACGTGAACTACTTGAAAATTGCGCCAAAATGGTCAAACCCGGCGGTACATTGGTTTATGCAACCTGCTCGCTTGAGCCTGAAGAAGGCCAGTATCAGATTGAGCGTTTTCTCAAAAAGAATGGAGCCAGCTTTGAGCGCGTTCCCGTCAAACCAGCAGAGCTTGGAAGTGCTGACTGGCTAGAAATGCTACTGACAAAAGAGGGTGATCTCAGGTGCTTGCCATGCCACAGACATGACGAAGGCGGCATGGACGGATTTTACGCCTGCCGCCTTCAAAGAATTGCCTAAAGGATTTATCTCTCTAAAAGACTTAATCTCTAGGCAGCGCGGATTCCTTGGATGAATTCATCCACGCTCTTACGCATCTCATTCGCTTGACGTGCCAGTCCTTCAGATGCTTCCAATACTTGCTGTGAAGACGTTCCGGTCTGTGTCGAAGCTTCACTTACGCCTTGCATGTTGGATGTTACCTCAGCCGTTCCCGCTGATGCTTCCTGAACATTCCGGGAAATCTCCTGCGTTGCAGACCCCTGTTCCTCAATCGCCGTAGAAATAGAAACCGAAATCTCGTTCATTGATTCAATCGTTTTACCAATTGCCTCAATTGCCGTAACAGCTGATTTGGTGACATTTTGCATTTCATCAACCTGGCCGCTGATTTCTTCTGTGGCCTTGGCCGTCTGATTAGCAAGATTTTTCACTTCACTGGCAACCACAGCAAAGCCTTTGCCTGCCTCACCGGCCCGGGCTGCCTCAATTGTCGCGTTCAGTGCCAAGAGGTTTGTTTGCTCGGCAATATCAGAAATCAAACCAACGACTTCTCCAATACGGTTTGACGCTTCTTCCAAGCCTTTGATCGTTGCAATATTTGCATCCGCTTTTGAAACAGCATCGCTGGCTATTTGACTTGATTCACCAACTTGACGATTGATTTCCTCAATAGAACAGCTTAGCTCCTCTGCAGCTGCGGCAACGGTCTGGACATTTACTGACGCCTCTTCGGCTGCAGCCGCAACAGTATTGGAACGAAGCGCTGTATCTTGAGCAACAGAAGACATCTCGCCGGATGTTGTGTTCATCTGAGACGCAGCAGCACCTACACTTGTCAGAATCTGGTTACTATCTGATTCAAACTGAGCGACCAACTCTTCAATGCGCTTTGTCCTCTGTTCACGCAGAGCAACCAGCTCTTTCTCTTTCTCTGCCATTTCATCTTGCTCAATGGCATTTTCCTTAAAGGTTTGTAACGCAGAAGCCATATCACCAATTTCATCAGTGCGCCCAACACCCGATACATCAAAAGACTTATCACCATTCGCCAACATCAGCATTTCAGACGTAGATTGGCGTATAGGGTTACTGATCGAACGGGCAAAATACCAACCGAGAAGAGCAACCAAGACAAGTACACCAACACCAATAATCAGGATATAGAAACCCGCTGTATGCGAAGGAATAAGAACTTCTTCTTCATCAATTTCAGCTAACAAAGCCCAGCGAACGTCATGAATATCAAGTGGTTGATAAGCTGATAAAACATTAATACCACGGTAATCAGGGACAATTGAAATACCCGTTTCACCATTCAGTGCTTTTGTTACTGTTTCCGTCTTAACTTCTGTTTTCAAAATCGTTGATTCTTCTGAAAAACGAGAATCACTTCGCATCAGATAATCTGCACCAACAATATAGGTCTCACCACTTTCACCCATCCCGGCGTTTTGTTGCAACACACCGTTAATACGGTCAATTGGCATCTGGAAGATCAAAACGCCTTGAAGACCATTTGTAGAAATAATCGGTGTCGACATAAAGCTGGCCGGAGCACCATAGCTCGGTGCATAGGGGGCAAAATCAATAAAATTGATTGAGCCAGCTTTTTGATTGCTCATGGCGGCTTTAAAAGCCTGTGCTAGACCAGAGTCTTTATATTTTCCAGAATTCAGGTTCGTCGCATAATCAAGCTCTTTGAAAACCGTATAGACAACGTTACCGTCAACATCGACGAGGAAAATATCGTAATACCCCCTGCCCTCAAGCATTTGACGAAACCAAGGGTGAAAACGGCGGTGATCCGAATGGTAAGAGCCCTCAATCGCCGGACCATTATATAGATGCTTTTCACCAATTTTTTCAGGATTACCCTCAGCATTCGTCGCTTCCGCTGTAGGGTCATTGATATAAATACCATGTAGTGATTTTAACGGATCTTTATGGCGACGCTCTTCATCTCTAAATCCAAGAGAAAAATTCGACATTGCATTTTGAACATAGCCATTTCCTGCAGAAATCAGGATGTCTTCTTCGATTGATTTTATGTAATTCTGCAGTGCCGATTTTCGAGCTTCGGCTAATGCATCGAGCATTTGCTCTTCCTGATGCATCAGAGTTGTTGACGTATTGAAAACACTAAACACTCCGACAGCAATAACTGATATCGCCGATATAACCATAAATAATACCGGAAGTTTTTTAGATATTCTCATACCGAACAGTTTAGAGATTTCCATCGTCTTCAAGGCCCTCCTAACGCCTAATGTTGAATAGCCCGCCTTCCCCCTCAGCTTTTATTATTTTTTTCTGAGCACGTGTAATTCAACGACCACCATGCATACCATGATATGCATTAATTCTTAAAAAGAGCTTAAACAAATGATCTAATGCAGTGAAATTTAATAAAATCACTAATTTTTTATTTAATTAGTCATTTTATATCATTGATATTATTTATATTTTGTTAAGTTAATGGCATCAAAAATAGAATATCATATAAAAAATAAATTCTTTAAATAATGTAATCATAAAGTTATTTATAGAAACATTTTAATGATTAACTATTACCATAAAGTATAGGAATAGACATTCCAACTTTAACAGAATCCATTACTATATTTGTTTTGAATTTACTTACCTCAGCATTTCCGAAAAAATACTCCCGGGTAAACTGTTCATAGTGCTGAATATCCCGTACCAATAAAACAATAATAAAATCGGCTTCACCGGTTGTATAATAACATTGCTGCACCTCTTCGGCCTGTCGCATTCGCTTCTTAAAGCCATCAAGCACATTTAGGTTTTCTCGCTCAAGACTGACTTCAGTAATAACAGTCATGGGGTGTCCCATTTTCTTGGGATCGAGTAACGCTACCTCTGCCCTGATCACCCCGCTATCTTTAAGGCGTTTCAAACGCTTCTGAACTGCCGCTGGTGATAACCCGATTTCAGCGCTAATCTTTTCCGCTGTCATACGGCTATCTTTTTGCACATGAAAAAGAATTTTATAATCAAAAGCATCCATTATTTTTCTCACCTCAAAAAAGCTCTAATATTATGAAATTAATATTCAATAATTTATAATTCAATAAATTTAGTAAACTATTCCCTATATCCTTATGCCCCAGAATAAGAGGATTAAATGATGATTGATGTCACGCCAGATGCATTTGAGCATCAAAAACAAAACATGATCGACATACGCCATGATTTACACCGTCATCCTGAATTAGGGTTCGAAGAACACAGGACGGCAGAGAAAGTCGCTTCAGAACTCAAATCCTATGGCCTGGAAGTTCACGAGGGCATTGGTGGTACTGGCGTTGTTGGTATTCTAAAGAAGGGCGGTGGAAATCAGGCAATCGCTCTAAGAGCAGACATGGACGCGCTCTCCATCGAAGAAATCAGTTCTCATCAATATCGCTCAACAGTTAACGGGAAAATGCATGCCTGTGGGCACGATGGGCATACCGCAATGCTTTTAGGCGCAGCTCAATTCTTGTCAGAAAAACAAAACTTCAACGGTACCGTTGTTTTCATATTCCAGCCAAATGAAGAAAATGGCCTCGGCGCGGCCGCCATGGTCAATGATGGGCTCCTCGAAAAATTTCCCGTAGATGAAATCTATGGCCTCCATAATTTACCCGGGGCCACCTTGGGTGAATTCTCGACAAGATCCGGCACAATTTGCTCCAGCGAAAGCCTGTTTGAAATCACAATCAAAGCACGTGGCGGACATTCTGCCATGCCGCAAAAAGGGGTCGATGCAATTCTTGTTGGCTCTGAAATAGTGCAGGCATTCCAATCAATCGTCGCACGGAAAATGGACCCGGGTTGTGGTGCTGTCGTATCCATCACAGAATTCATCACTGATGGTCGTCGAAATGTACTTCCCGGCTCGGCAGTACTGAAAGGTGATGTTCGTGCACGAACGCCTGATGATCGTGAGCAGATCAAAACCCATATGCAGCGACTCTTGATTGGCATAACACAAGGTCACGGTGTCGAAGCAGATTTTAGCTTCAGCACAGAGTTTATTGAGACGATTAACTCTGCTGAACCAACTCAAATCGCGATTCAAGCCGCAAAGAAAATAAGTGACAACGTTGAAGGCGATCGAGAACCCATGTCATTCTCAGAAGATTTCGCTCTGTTTTGCCAAAAAAAGCCTGGTTGCTTTATTTTAATGGGCAACGGAACAGAAGGCGCTAATGGAAAACCTCTTCATGCTTCTGATTATGACTTTAATGACGATGCTCTGACAATTGGTGCGGCCTTTTGGGTACAACTTGTTGCAAATCGCCTTCCTGAATAATTTTAATATTACCTTAGCTAGGATAAATTTATGTTTGATACATTTTCTCCTGATGCCATTAAACACGCTTCTTACACCCACCACACAGGCGAAGCTTTCAATAACGTCATAACGCCGCAAGATTTTGCAAATGCATCCAATGAAATTATGACCTGGGATGGCTATGTGGCGACACCTCTGCATCGTTTGGAGAACCTGGCCCAATCTCTTAATTTACAAAGTATCCTTTATAAAGATGAAGGACCAAGATTTGGTCTTGGATCATTCAAGGCCCTTGGCGGTGCCTATGCAGCCGCCAAAGTACTCCAACGAGAACTGAGAAATAAGTTTAATGAACAGACATCCCTGCTTGATCTCCGTTCAGGTAAGTATGCTTCTTTAACAAAAACCATCACACTTGTCTCTGCTACAGATGGGAATCACGGACGCTCCCTAGCTTGGGGCGCTCAAAAGTTTGGCTCCGAGTGCAAGATATATATCCATGCAGAAGTTAGCGAAGAACGCGCCAAAGCGATGAGAAGTTATGGTGCCGATGTTATTCGCATTGATGGCGATTATGATGATTCGGTTCGGATTGCAAAAACAGATGCCGAAAAAAACGGCTGGTTTATCGTCTCCGACACATCATGGGAAAGCTATACTCAACCACCAACCGATGTGATGGCCGGTTACGGCGTTATGACAGATGAAATCACTCAGGAACTCTCTTCACCCCCTAGCCATGTATTCCTGCAAGGTGGGGTTGGTGGCCTCGCAGCTTCAGTTTGTGCGGCCCTGCGGCAAAAATGGGGAAAGGACTCACCGCGTGTTATCATTGTTGAACCAGACTTGGCCAACTGCCTCTACGCAAGTGCCATCAAAGATACGCTCACTTCGGTTTATATAACCGAAGAAACAATCATGGCTGGGCTATCCTGTGGCGAACCGTCTCCTCTGGCCTGGAATATCTTACGCGAAGAAGCATCCGATTTTCTGTCTATCCCAGATAGGCTTATTGCTCCTTCAATGAAACTACTCGCAAAACCAGTCGGTAATGATCCCGCTATTGTTGCCGGGGAATCTGCTGTGGCCGGGCTAGCTGCAATCATTGTTATTGCTCAGGATGAAGCACTTCGGAAAAGCCTTGGTATCGACATGACCTCACAGATATTGCTGATCGGGTCAGAAGGCGCAACAGACAAAGCCCTCTACGACAAAATCATATCAAGCTAACTCACAACAGACATTATCTGGCAATTGCTTGCGAAGATGAGGCTATACTGCTACCAAAGTGGAGAAAATTATCTCTGTTAGCAGAGCCTCGCTTCCTCGGATAAAAGAACCGGATAAATGCAAAAAGCTACACGTATCGCCCCCTCTATACTTGCCGCTGATTTTTCTCAACTAGGACAAGAGATTCAACGTCTGGATCAGGCTGGCGCAGATTACATACATGTCGATATTATGGATGGGCACTTTGTCCCAAATATTTCATTTGGCCCCTCCATAACAAAAGCTGTTCGCCCGGTAACAAAAAAGCCGTTTGATGCTCATTTGATGATTTCCCCTATCGATCTCTACATCGAAGCTTTTGTTGATGCCGGTGCAGATATCATCACTATTCATCCTGAAGCTGGCCCTCACTTTCACCGTACAATCCAGCTCATTAAATCATTGGGCGTAAAAGCAGGGTTGGCATTGAACCCTGGCACACCTGTGGATATTGTCGATCACGTTATAGAAGACCTCGACCTTCTATTAGTTATGTCGGTAAACCCCGGCTTTGGCGGCCAATCATTCATTCCCGGTGCTCTTGGGAAAATTTCAGCCCTGAGAAATAAAATTGATTCTCTTGGGAAAGATATTGATTTGGAAGTTGACGGCGGCATTAACTTTGAAACGGCACCGCTCGCTGTCGAAGCTGGCGCAGACCTTCTTGTCGCAGGTACGGCAACTTTCCGCGGAGGCCCTGACAACTATGCAAATAATATCAAAGAATTAAAAGGGTAATAAGAGCATCCGCCTATGGAAGGCCAAAGCCAAACTCATAAATCGGATACAAAAAAAAGCTCTGGCCGTTGGATAAATGGCCAGAGCAACGTTTCCGAACGTATGGCTTCACTCTTTAGGCTTCCTAAACCTGTTATCTTCGGGAAAATCGGATACAAATTAAAATACCCACTTCTTATCAGCCCTTTTTATGACTGGATAATAAGTGGCAAAGCCATTCCAAATTTGGCTTTTACGCCAACAGATCCCTGGCTGGGAGATGCCAACAAAGGCAGGGCTATTCTCGCTGGGCAGATTGAACTAGCAGGATACATCATCAATAATCCTGCGCCTCTTTGGGACCCCATCGGCGCAGAACCAGATTGGGTTAAAGAATTTCATTCTTTTAGCTGGTTAAGGTCTTTGCGTGCAGCCGCTGGTGATCAGGCTCGAAGGACAGCTCGGGAAATGCTTAATCTATGGATTAAGGATAACAATCAGTGGCGTCCTCAGACCTGGGAACCCTCAATAACGGGATGTCGACTATACAACTGGCTTGGCCACTATGAATTTATAGGAAGCTCTGCCGACATTGACCTTCGCCAACGCATTCATGACAGCCTTGCAAAACAAGCACGGTATCTTTCTGCATGTCTGCCTGCTGGCCTTACGGGCGTGGAACTCATTCGCGCCATCAAAGGCCTTCTCTACGCGGGGGTTTGTTTACCCGAAGGAAATATCTGGCTAAAGCGCGCTTTAAGCCTACTCGGCAAAGAACTTTCTTTGCAAATTTTACCCGATGGCGGTCACATACAAAGAAGCCCCCACATTCATTTGGAAGTTCTAAGACATCTTATTGACATACGGGCAACACTGCATGCCGGGAAAAAAGAAGTTCCCGGCTCCATAATCTCGGCAATTGAATCCATGTCTCCGGTTTTGAGAATGTTCCTTCATGGTGATGGCGGTTTGTGTCTTTTCAATGATTCAAACGAAGATCACGGCTGGCAAATTGACATGGTTCTGCGTCGAGCGGAAGGCAGAAAACAGCCTTTGTTAGCCGCACCGCAAAGTGGCTTTCAGAGACTTCAATCCGGGCGGATCATGGTAATTGTGGATGCAGGGGCTCCGCCCCCGCCTGGCTATGACCTCACAGCGCACGCAGGCACTCTCAGCTTTGAAATGTCTGTTGGGCGAGAACGGCTTATTACCAACTGTGGCGTCCACAGAAACCACCCTCAATGGCGCTGGATACCCCGGGCAACAGCTGCCCATACAACCCTGACGCTCGCGGAAACAAATTCGGCGCACTTGACGCCAAATGGCGGTCTTGCCAAACGCCCTGATAATGTTACCTGCCGCAGAGAAGAAGACCAAAATGGCCAAACTCGCCTAGAAATGTCACATGATGGCTATCAAAATAAATTTGACCTTCTTCATAACCGTACCTTGATCGCTCTCGCAAAAGGTGAAGGGATTGAAGGCTGCGACAGTCTAAACTTTTCTGACGGACTTGATGAAAAGGTGCGGCAAGAATTTGCAACACGTTTCCACTTACATTCCGATGTCAAAGCATCGTTAATTAATGGTGGCGATGCGGTGTTATTAAGTCTACAAAAAGGGGGCGGGTGGCAATTTTCCTGTGAGGGGGCAAACCTGTCTTTGGAACCGAGTATCTATCTCGGAAAATCCGGTGAAATCCGCCGTAGTCAACAGATCGTCCTCTCAGGGATCACGAGTACCAACGGCACAGAAATCAACTGGTCCCTTGTCAGAGTAAATACTAAAAAGTCTACACAAAAAAACAATCAATCAAATCTTTGGGATCAATGACAGAACTCCTCCATATCCTAACTCTATTTGCATTCTTTATGCTTACGTCATGCATAGCCACAGCCATGCTTCGTAAAATACTCGTAAAAAAAAGCATCCTAGATAACCCAAACGAAAGAAGCAGCCATACAACCCCCACACCTCGCGGAGGTGGGCTTGCCCTTATGGGTGTCATACTTCTTGGTTGGGCTGGATATGGCGCTTCGTCATCAACACCTCTCCCCGGATTTTGGTTTATCTTTGCAGGATCTATCGCCCTTATGGCGATTTCATGGTTAGACGATTTAAAGAACCTTTCCCCAAAATCCCGTCTATTGGTTCAGATTATTGTTGTCTGTACGAGTTTATGGGGCATCACGCACGATGGACAGTCAATTAAATTGTTCCCAGAGATAATTCCGCAATGGCTGGATTACCTCTTCATTACTTTGGCTTGGATTTGGTTTATTAACCTCTATAACTTCATGGATGGTATTGATGGTATCACTGGTGTCGAAACATCCAGCATAACATTAGGTCTTGTTCTCATAGCATCTTACTACTCCTGGGAATCTGACATCCTTTACTTACCCCTATTTGTATTGGCTGCCACTTTAGGCTTTTTGATCTGGAACTGGGAACCTGCTGCCATATTTTTGGGCGATGTCGGGTCTATTCCCCTAGGATATATTCTGGGATGGTTTATGATTTTCCTTATCACAAAAGATATGTGGGCAGCCGCTTTCATATTGCCCCTCTATTATCTCTGCGATGCAACTCTGACCCTCGCAAAACGAGCAGTAAGAAAACAAAAAGTTTGGGAAGCCCATAAAGAACATTGTTATCAGGTTGGCGTCCAAAATGGTCTAAGCCATAAAGTCGTTTCCTTGATCATTCTAGCTTGCAATACGGCTCTAATAGCATTGGCATTTTTCCTGAGTACTGACTATCCTTGGTACAGTCTGATCATTTCTCTGATTATCGTTTTCAGTACAATGGCGTTACTTAGAAAAAACAACACCAAGAGAAGAAATTAAAATCGGCCTGATTTTCAAAGGGAATGCTTTCTGGTCATATTTGAACATTGCCAGTAAAGTAAAACGAAACTAAATAGGTCTTTCTATTCATTATACTGCCGTCAGGAAAATATCATATGAAGTTTGTTATAACTTCACGCAATAAATCGTTAATCGCATTTTCGCACGATCTTTTCATGCTTGCGATCTCCTTTGCGCTTTCTCTGACATTACGCATGGACATTAATGACGCAGCAGCGATACCACCACTTAGCCTGTTTCCCGCTTGGGGCCTCTTCATCTTGATAGGAATTGCTACTTTTTGGATGCTCGATTTCTACAGGGGTACCTGGCGTTACGCATCAATGAATGACCTATTCAACATCATAAAAGCTTCAACGCTGATTATGTTGTTATTTTTGCCAGTTCTCTTTTTCTGGAATCGCCTAGAAGATATTCCCAGAAGTTCCCTCGTGATAAACTGGTTTGTTCTGATTTTTTTGCTCGGTGGCCCACGTATGATCTATCGTATATGGAAAGATCAAGGCATGCGAAGATTGATGGAAAAAGACAGTCATCTAAGAGTCCCCGTTTTCCTAATCGGTTTTGACGATATTGCCGAAGCTTTCCTTCGACATATAACAAGAGACCCGGCAAGTGCCTACGAAATCGTTGGCATATTAGATCCAACCGGACTGGAAGCAGGTAGACGAATACACAACCTCCCAATCATGGGGCCTTTAGACAAGCTCCAAAAAGCCTTGGACAAAGTATCCCTAGCAAATCGGAGACCACAGCGAATTGTAATTTCAAAAATAATCGACCGAGATAGCATGCAGCTTATCAATGAGATCGCTGCTAATAACAATTTATCAATCGAACGCCTCCCCAATCCGACTGAATTTAAAAGTAATCTGGGAACTGAAATAGAAGTCAAACCTATTGCGATTGAAGATTTACTGGGGCGACAACAAGCCAAACTTGATCGCCCAGCAATGGAACGTCTTATTTCGGGGAAACGTGCCCTTATAACAGGGTGTGGGGGCTCTATCGGGTCAGAGCTTTCAAGACAGGTTTCATCATTTAAACCGTCACACCTCGTTCTTTTGGATAGCTCCGAATTCAATCTCTATTCTATAGATATGGAAATATCTGAAAACTACCCTGAGTTAAAACGTGATGGTGTTCTTGGCGATGTCAGAGATACATCGCGCCTCAACCAGATTTTTGATCGTTTCAAGCCCGAACTTGTCTTTCATGCCGCAGCTTTAAAGCACGTACCTCTTGTTGAAGCAAATCCAATAGAAGGCATTCATACGAATGTTTTAGGTACCAAAAATACTGCTGATGCCTGTCGTCGTGTCGGCGTCAAAACCATGGTCTTAATTTCAACCGACAAAGCCATTAACCCGCCTAATATTATGGGCGCCAGCAAAAGGCTGGCTGAAATCTATTGTCAGTCCATGGATCTTGTTGGCAAGAAAGAAAACAATACTCGCTTTGTTACTGTCAGGTTTGGTAATGTTCTCGGCTCAACAGGTTCAGTTGTACCACTCTTTGAACGTCAACTGAAAACAGGTGGACCACTTACAGTCACTCATCCTGATATCACCCGTTATTTCATGACCATAAAAGAAGCCGTGGAACTGGTATTACAGACCATGACGATGGGGGCGGCATTAGCCAGTGAAGATGCAGGTAAAATTTATGTTCTTGATATGGGCGAGCCCGTCAAAATAGTCGATCTTGCTAGGCAAGTCATCCGACTTGGCGGGTTTGAGCCCGACAAAGATATTACAATAGAATACACAGGCCTCCGCCCTGGTGAAAAACTTTACGAAGAGCTATTCCATGAGACCGAACCTCTGGTACCGACGACCCACAACAGTCTAAAGCTTGCAACGCCCAGAATTGTGAATCAAGAATTACTAGCTCACAGCTTAGAAACAATGATGCGACTGGTTCATGATAAAAAACGCGATGAAATTATACGGCTACTGTCACAACTTGTTCCAGAGTACGACGGCGTTCATAAAAGTATAAGCGATTCCAAAACAGAATCACAAGAACAAGCCCAGGCAATAGTTTGATATGCCAGAAAAAACCCGCTGTATTATTTTTGGCGCATCAGGCAAAACGGGCCAAATTTTAAGTACCCGCTTAAGCCGAAATACATATGAAATTATCAATGTATCCCGCAACGTAACCGCAACATCTCATTTACCTGGTAGAGGATATGTTGCTGACCTAAATAATACTGATAGCTTCAAAGATTTAATTCGCTCCAATGATATAGTTATTAATTTGGCACACGCCAGATTTACATCAGCAATACTTGAATGTTGCCCGTCATCAATCAGACAGCTAATAGTAATTGGCTCAACACGACATCTTACTTCCTTTCCTGATTCAGCTGCAAAGGAAGTCAATCATGCTCAACAGCAACTTGAAGCTTGGGAAGGCCCTTGGACTATATTGCATCCAACCATGATTTATGGCGCTTTAGGAGAGAACAACATTCAGAGAATGGCCTTATTCATTAAAAAATTTAAACTAATTCCATTACCCAACAAAGGAAGAAGTCTAATTCAGCCTATCCATGTTGAAGATGTTGTTACAGCAATTCTTCTTGCAATGGATAAACAACAATGCATCCACCAAAGTATTCTAATTGCGGGCCCCAAAGCTTTAACATATAAAAATTTTATAACGAAAATTGCTGCAGCCTCAGGTTCAAATTGTGCCGTGATACCAATGAACCAAACACTTGTACAAATATTGGCTCTCTTAACTCGGTGGGTCCCTTTCCTACCTTCCATCACATCACAAGAAGTCCAGAGACTTATGGAAGACAAGAATATCGACACCAGCCAGATGACACAATTATTAGGTCTCACTCCCCGTAATTTTGAAGAAGGGCTGACAGACCTTTTTGCGTCAAATAAATAAACTTCTTTCTAGTATTCTGCATACCAAATCATTGCATCCAACGTCCCTTCGGTTTATTAGTGCCTTCGCCTAAGAAAATTTCGGCCAACACTGATCATTCTTGATGATAAAATTCATCTGTATGATCTTTACTTCCCGCCCTGGCGGGCAACCGGGGTGGAAGACAGCTGCAAGGAACTGCTATGTCTGACGTCATCCGTCGCGCCCTCGTTTCCGTATCCGATAAGACAGGTCTTGTCGAGTTCGGTAGATTTCTCGCGGACCAAAGAATTGAAATCCTCTCTACAGGGGGGTCTGCACGTACGTTAAGCGAAGCAGGTATTCCTGTGAAAGAAGTATCCAAACACACTGGTTTTCCGGAAATTATGGACGGTAGGGTAAAAACGCTTCATCCGAAAATTCACGGAGGAATCCTGGCCAGACGTGATCTCAAGACACACACAGATGCCATGGCAGAACATGACATTACGCCAATTGATCTGGTTGTCGTAAATCTCTATCCCTTCGAAGCAACGCTCAAGTCTGGTGCAGATTACGATACATGCGTTGAAAATATTGATATCGGCGGACCGGGGATGGTTCGCGCAGCAGCTAAGAACCATGGTTTTGTAACGATTGTCACAGACCCGAGTGATTACACACTCGTGCAGGATGAGATGCAAGCTAATGGCGGAGCTACGACACCAGAACTCCGTAGGAAATTAGCTGCCACGGCCTATAGTCACACGGCAAAGTATGATTCCATGATTTCTGGCTGGTTACAGAATGAGTGTAAAGTAGACTTTCCGAAAGAAACCACTTTGGGGGGTAAACTCAAGCAATCTCTACGCTACGGAGAGAACCCTCATCAGGTAGCCGCGGTCTACAAGTCGATTGATGCGCGCCCCGGCGTTGTCACCGCACAGCAGTTACAGGGAAAAGAGCTTAGCTACAACAACCTGAACGATACGGATGCCGCCTTTGAGCTCGTCTCTGAGTTCGATGCTCCGACAATTGCCATCATCAAGCATGCCAACCCCTGTGGCGTAGCAACGGCAGATAATTTAAGTGACGCCTACAAAGCCGCGCTCGCCTGTGATCCGACAAGTGCCTTTGGTGGCATTATAGCCACCAACAAAACAATGGATGCAGCAACGGCCACACAAGTTGCTGACCTTTTCGCGGAAGTAGTTATCGCTCCTTCCATTGACGAAGAAGCCAAAGCCATTTTCGCGGCCAAGAAAAATCTGCGTGTTCTTGTTACCGGTGAAATGCCAAATCCGGCAGATACAGGCATGAACATGAAAACCATATCCGGCGGCTTCCTGTTGCAAGGTCGTGACAATGGACGCATTACTGCTGCAGATCTAAAGGTTGTAACGAAACGCCAACCGACCGAACAAGAAATTGCCGATATGATTTTCGCCTTTAGAGTTGGCAAGCACGTGAAATCCAACGCCATCGTCTATGCAAAAAATGGAGCGATCGTTGGCATTGGAGCCGGACAGATGAGCCGAGTTGATTCTTCCAGAATTGCGGCTTGGAAAAGCAAAGAAGCTGCTGAGTCTGCTGGCTTAAGCGAAGCAGGGACCATTGGTTCCGTTGTCTCTTCCGATGCCTTCTTCCCTTTCGCAGATGGCTTGCTCGCCGCTGCCGATGCCGGCGCCACAGCGGTTATCCAGCCGGGTGGGTCCATGCGTGACGACGAAGTTATTGCCGCTGCCGATGAAGCCGGTCTTGCCATGGTTTATACCGGTATGCGCCACTTCCGCCACTAAGCCAGATTGGTACCAAATTTAAAAAGGCTGCTCCTGAAATTATCTTTCGGGAGCAGCTATTTTTTTGGGATTAGAGTTTAGACGCGAAGCTTTCAGCATCGATCTTGAGCAGAGCTAAAAAAACGCCGTAAAAGATATCTGTTTCGCACCTTAAACTTATTTGCTGGCTACCCGCAATAATCATCAAGACGCTGTTTGATATTGCTTAATATATTATTTTGGAATAAATCCGCCGAGATCAGGCCTCCTTGGAGCTAGGGTTATCAGCCACGGGAGATCAACATTATTTGCTTCTGTTTCTGGGGGAAAATTAGAAACAGAGCCATTGGCTGACCAAGCCATAAACGCTGTTCGGGTTGGCACAGCATTTCCCAAGAAGGCCTGAAGAATAATGAAGTGTTAGCCAACAACCTTGTGGCCACGCCCCTTCATACAATTCTTCACGATTTGTTTACGTTCATCCTGTGTATCCCAAGCTTCAGCTCCGGCACCACCGGCAGCCCCGATAACGCCCCCAACCAAGGCTCCGCCCCAGCCATCACTCAGTCCACCGACGATGGCGCCGAGACCCGTACCAAGTAAAGCTGCATTCTGAACATCCCCGTTCAAATACCCCCGCTGATCCGCAACTGCCGCACACTCGCTCAAATCGCTTTCATATGCTGCACTGGCACCACCATCAACAATCGGTCGATAATCCGCGCCTGTGTTGCTGCACCCCCCTATAAGAACAGCCATGCTCCCTAAGGAAATCAGACCAGCCCAACAATTCATGCCCCTCATTTTTTTAACATCCTCTGCTTTTGAGTCTTGATTAAATAGGACATTATCGTTTTAAACTGACGAAGGACTGACAGATACAAAATGGCAGCTGATCTAAAATTGATCACCCTAAACCAATTTCTACGCGTACATTTTTGCGCCTTTTGTAATTTTATCGACAATGTTTTTATCTGCATAAAGAGCAATACCCACAACTTTAGCATCTTCAGGGTCATACTCTGCAAAAACAGCGCGGTTGGCAGCGTCATGACCTGTCGAGAACATCTCTTCGATATAAAGCGAGGATTTGACTTCCCGCGTAAGTGATCGCTGGTGGATTTTTTTTAGGGTATTTTCACAGGCGGACAACACTATAATTGGCTGACGAATCAAGGCATTGTAGTTATTGCCCACTCGATCACGATATACCTCCCCAATGATCGTCTGGTTTTCGCCCGCAAGCCCGCCACTTAGAAACGCGGTAACGTTCAAAGCCTGCCAAGGCTGTAAATTATCTCGCAAAACAACGGCAATTTTTGTATCAAACATAATGGTCTTTCTGATTCAGGGTTCTTGATGTGAACGAAGACAACCAGATAAATGAAAACGCAAATCGGCGTCTTGAACGTTCGTGCAGATCCCCTGAGCCTGCACAAATAATCTCGGCACCCTCTGTGTCTGGTTTGTCCCGCATCCAAGCGCGGTTTGTAGGTGATTTTTTCGAGCCACATCGCCATGACACCTATGCATTGGGACTAACGATGCAAGGCATCCAGGCCTTTGGCTATCGCGGGGATCGACGGTACAGTCAGCCGGGGCAGATTATCGTGCTGCATCCGGATGAACTACATGATGGCGGGTCGGGTACAGACGAGGGATTGCTGTATCGTATGCTTTATCTAGAGCCATCTTTGATTCGTGATGCTTTGGGGGAAAACTTTGTTACGCTTCCTTTTGTCGAGACCCCTATTCTTGACGACCCGGAATTACAAACTGCTATGATTGCGGCCTTGGGCGAGCTTGAAAATAACCTGAGTGATCTGGCAAGAGACGATACAATCAGTCAAATTGCCCATTGTCTTGTACGACACGCCAAAGGCCCAAAGTCTCTCGTTGGCAAAAACAACATATCAGCGGTGAATCGTGCCAGAGACTTTCTCTATGAAAATGCTTTCCGCAATGTGCGTTCGGAGGAACTGGAAGAAATAACGGATATGGATCGTTTTGCACTTTCCCGTCATTTCAGGCGATCATTTGGCACAAGTCCACACCGTTTTCTACTTATGCGTCGCTTGGACTTTGCCCGTAAAATGATCGAAGAAGCACAACCTCTTGCCGACGTCGCTTTCGCTGTTGGGTTTGCCGATCAAAGCCACCTCAATCGCCATTTTAAAAAGGCTTATGGAATCAGCCCCGGACAATGGGGAAGCTATTGCAACAATTAAAAAAGCTTGCACGATAACTCTTATATCCTGTTAGCTGGTTCTCTTCGCTAACGAATAGTTCTTTCCGACAGGTTCCTGATTATGGACTTCCAGCTTATTCTTCTTTTTGCCATCACGACGGCTGTGGTGATTTCATCCCCCGGACCTTCGGCAATACTGGTTGTCTCACAGGGTGCGAGCGACGGATTAGGGAGGGCAATTTTCGGTATTCTCGGCATTGCCGTGGGCGGTATGATCTACTTCACCCTGTCCGCAACGGGGATTGCATCCCTTATCCTCGCATCAACCCTCGTCTTCTCCACCATTAAATGGGTCGGTGTTGCTTTTCTGCTCTATCTTGGCCTCAAAGCATTGTTTAGTAAGTCAGCACTTATAGATATCGCACCAGAAAAAGGACAAAAAACGCGCTCGGCTTTATTTCTACAGGGCCTGTTCATCATGGTATCAAACCCCAAAGCCATGCTGTTCTTCACGGCAATTTTACCTCAGTTTATTGATTTGAACCGCCCAATCGCACCGCAAATCCTGATCATGGGGGCCACAACCTATGCTCTTCAAATTCCGATTTATAGTGCCTATGCCTATATGGGTGAGCGCATTACACGCATTGGAATTAAAGGCGGCATAAAAGCATGGCTCGCCAACGCATTGAATAAATTTGCCGGGGCCGCATTGGTCTTTGCTGGCCTAAAGATGATCAGTGTCACGGTGAGCAGATAAGCCATTTTTCTTAAAGAATTTCGGGAGATAATTCCCGAGGATATTCTGGAAGACAATTCTGGAAACCGATACTGCAAAAGGGTTCTGATAAACAAGACCAGAACCCTTTTTCATCCAGAGATTAATCCGTAAATCAGCTTTAGTTTTGCAGTCTTAGATATTCAAAAGCAAAAAGGCTGTTACCCGATTTTTTATTGTAGTACTGGCAGTAAAGCTTTTCACCCTGTGCAGGGGCTAGCGTACTGGTGTTCGCCATTACACTCAGCATGGTTTTGCCGCGCGCATTCAGATTTTTCTTCCAGGCGGAACTGCGACTGCTATTACTGCCTTCTGCACATTCCGCAACATTTTCTGAATTACCACAATGTAGCATCATGTCTTTACCACTGAGCACGTTCACGGTGTAAGGATATTCTGTTTTTGGCTCACTCGCCCCGACGACACCCGCCCCCGGATTACCTGATTTAATGCACTGCATTTCCCAATCATTAGAACTGCCCAAGGCATCAAAGGTTTTTTCATCAACTTCCATATAAGCGATCTCGCGGGAATTGAGCGAAGGCAAAATACAATCATCACTCAAAGATCCTGCCCGACGATTAATTAACCCCGACCGCTTTTCATTGCTAAAGCCCTGCTGGAACGTATAGTCCCCCAACGACCCAATGGTAATATTTTCCGGTTTTAGTCCTGTACATTTGGTCATGCTCACCAGATCAGAAGATGGCGTACCAAGCTCTGGCGTCTGTCCCGCCGCAGCCACTTCTGTCGAAGGCGAGGTGGTTGGTTGGGCTGCACTTTTCTTCGTTGTCTCAGCTATAACTTCTTTTTTTGCGGTTCCAAGTAACTTGGTCGCTTCTTTTGTAACTTCTTCCGTGGCTTCGTTTTCCAGGTTGTTTTTAAGCTTCTGGAAAAGGCTGCCCCCTGCTTGTGCTGTTCCTGAAAACCCAAGGGCGCCAACCAAAATTAAGGTACTTAAAAACGTGCCTTTTGAGAGACCGTTTTTAGCAAACGATGATGCCTTGAGAGTGTGATGATAATACATACCCGACTGTTCCTTATGCGGTAAAAAAATAACCCTGACAGGACATTGGAGATCCTTGTCCTGTCAGGGTTACAACACAGAGCGCGTTTTATTCCCGCGATAAGAAAATATTTTTATAAGGGGGTAATAATAAACGTTTGATAACGACTTAGCCTTTACGCAAAAGATGATCTGCAAAGGGGTTGTCTATTACCATTAACCATCGACCATCCGGCTGTTTGCGCAACACCACGACAGAAAACCCGCTTTGCTCAATAGTCGAACCATCCGGTGCCAACCCTGTCATTTTCCAAGTCGAAGAATGAATAGCAATATCGTCAGCCTGAATAACGTCATGGTTTGTAATGGAAATCTTGGGATTGATGGCAATAAACTGACTGAAAGCTTCCCGTAGTGCAGGTGTGCCCTTAGCGATCATTCCGGGTTGCCCCACCAAAACGCCATTTGGTTCAAAAGTGGCGAGCACACCTTCAAGATCCCCAGCGGCAACGGCGGCGTTATTTGTTTCTATTGTGGCGTGAATCTGATTTTGTTCCATGATTTGAGTTTCCTGACTACTGTGCGATTGGGCGTGGATTGACTGTGTGCCAAGCAGCAAAGCCGCAAGGCAAAATAATCTTTTAAATGTTGTCGATGTCATGTGTGTTCCTCTGTTTATGGAAGAACACTAACCCGCTGGCATGTCAGAAAATGGCAGTAGTCATTTTGAGGCGTTTTCACACGATTCAGCTTCCCGCCAAAGCTTTATGAGGTCGTGTCGACGACGGGGATATCGTGTTGGTATTTCAGAAAGAGTTTCAATACGATCCGTGCGAAAATGCCGTATATCATCCCTTAACTCACACCAAGCAGAAATAAGGCGTCCACCATTAAAATAGATCAAAAAGAACGGCCATATAACACGTTCTGAACTTTTTCCCGCTCCATCGCGATAGTGAACAAGCAGCTTCCGTTCGTTTTGAATCGCCTGTCTCACCACCGTCATATCAACTGTCTCTTGATGGGATGGTTCACTCTGTCCCACGACGGCATATTGCGCTTCAACACGATCAACAAGTTCTATTGGCATAACCGCCGTTAACCTTGCCATCGCCTTTTTCGCGGCTTCAGCCAATGGTGCCTCTGCCTTATCCGCCACCCAGAGCGATCCAAGAACCAGCGCATCCACTTCTTCTGCCGTGAACATAACCGGGGGCAAAAGGAATCCCGGACGCAACACATACCCAACACCGGGTTCCCCCTCAATACCTGCCCCCAGCGCCCGTAATGAAGCGATATCCCGATAGAGCGTCCGGATTGATATACCCAATGCCTGCGCAAGATCATTACCCGAAACAGGACGACGATGACGCCTGAATTCCTCTATCAAACTCAAAAGTCGTTCTGCGCGTGAAATGTTGACCTCCCTTGAAGTAATGTTACCGTCCCTCAAAAGGGCGTATTGCGCTCAAACGCCGCGCATGCTTGTCCTCGTATTAACTCGGGCGCCCACTTGGGCTTGCCAGATCCTAGATAGGATCCGGGTTAGTTTTGTACCGTCCCTCAAGAGGACGTATTCTCGTTCAAACGCCACTAAGGCTTATCTCGCATAAGCTCGGACGTTCAGTCGAACTTGCCAAATTGCAGTACGCAATTTGGATGGTAATTTATCCCCAGAATTGAGCTCCAACCAGATCCTATAAAGGATCTGGCAAGTGCAAACGCACGCCCGGAACGAAGTGAGGACCAGCCTTAGTGGCGCTTGAACGAGAATACGTCTTCTTCAAGAGACGGTAAAAAATAAAATTATTATTTTTTGCCCACAGGGCCGGTGGGGGTTTCGATTTTTTCTTTGTCCACCAATTGCCATGGTTTGCCATCTTCACGGAAGATACGTTTATCCCTGTGCGGATAATCAGCCATGTCAAAGGCGAGCCGTTGGCCGACAACGATGCACTTCAAGGTTTCAGTGCTTGTATTCGTGATCCCGTGGGCCTCTCCGCCTGCGCGGTAGCCAATAAAGTCGCCTTCGCTGATCTGATAGGCTTCATCGCCGATATAGGCCGTTGCTGTACCGGACAGAACATAGACACATTCATCTTCGTGATAGTGCACGTGGTATTCCGTTGTCTCTCGGCCCGGCTCGACCTCTATAATATGAAAGCCAAGACCCGTCAGACCTGTGAGATCGCCGAGGGACTTGTTTGTACGCACAGCATTGGAGTTGAGAAAATGCTCTTTTTCCGTGCCCTGCATCTGTTCTACATCATGTTTTTTGATTAGATAGTTTTTCATAGCTCCCCCGCTTTATTTTTATCGTCGTTAAACAACTATGCTCATTGATCGACCCAAAGGCCTGTCGCTAGACGTGCAATACCTGTGCTGCTTTGATGACCTGACAGTACTCACCATCCATATTAGCAAGTGACATATCATGGACTTCCTGCGCTGATCGCAGGGTGCCGCTATAGTCGGGAAAGGCAAAGGTAAAACAGGCGTCTTCTATAAGATAGGTCGTAAAACCGAGATTACCAGCATGGCGCACAGTTGCCTCGACAGAATTGTTGGTAATGACACCCATCATCACAACGTGATCAATCCCCTGATCCCGGAGCATTTGTTCTAGTGTTGTATCGATAAAGGCAGAATTCGCCGTCTTCCCAATAATCTCTTCATCAGCGAGAGGCATAACCTCGGGCTTAAAGGCATGAGTTTCCGCCCCCGGCGCATAGGTAGAATCAGCATGCACACTATCGTGCCGGATATGAAAGACCGGGCGCTTGGTATCGCGCCAGTGTTTCAGTACAGCCACCATTTTTTGTTCCGCATCGGGATTGTTTCGTGGCCCATGCTTCGACCAGAAAGCTTCATCAATGGCCCGCTGCACATCGATAATAACAAGTGCCGTGTTTGTGGGTAGTTTCATCAAAAGGCCTTTATAATCGTTCAAGCGCCACTAAGAAAATTTGTACCGTCCCCCAAAAGGACGTATTGCGCTCAAACGCCGCGCATGCTGGTCCTCGCATAAGCTCGGGCGTCCGGTCGGACTTGCCAAATCAAGTATTTGATTTGGAGATATGCGCTCTATTCTTATTAAGAGTTTCATCAAAACCGCCTTATGGCATCATAAGCTGCGCCAACGCCGAGCAAGGTAAAGGTTGCGCCAAAGACACCTGTAATCTGTCGCCGCGCAGCAACAAACTTCTGAACAATAAAGTCCGTAGAAAAAACAGTCGCCGTAATCGTATGGCCGGACACACCGAACACAAGACAGACCATAAGGATTTCTATCAGCAGTTCGTTTGAGGCATTGGCTGGCACAAACGCCGTCAGGACCGAGCCAAAGAACAAAGCCGCCTTGGGATTTGTTGCACAGATTATAAAGCCGGAACGAAAAGCTTTAAAACCAGAGTTATCAGAATAATAAAGCGACATATCACTATCAGACACAGTAAGAACACTTCTAAAAGCCTTGAACCCCAACCAAAGCAAATAGCCCGCCCCCATCAATCGGAGACCAAGTACCACTTGAGGGAAAAGATCAAATAATGCAATCACCCCGAGAACAGCTAAGATCGCCCAGATAAAACTCGCCAGAGAAATGCCCAAACCCGTCAATACGCCATGACGCCTTCCCTGGCTAAGCGACGCACTCATTACCGCAAACATGTTTGGTCCCGGCGATAACCAGCCCATGATATTCACCAGAGCAATAGTAGAAAGAACACTGAAGGTATCCATGGGAATGAGAGTTCCTTTTGTTTTTTTACCGTCCTTTTGAAGAGGACGTATTTCGTTCAGGCGCCACTAAGGCTTTCCTCGCTTCGCTGCGGGCGCCCACTTGGGCTTGCCAGATTGAGGGCATCAATCTGGTTTTGGTGTTTAATTTACGCTCAAGTGCCGCTAAGAAGATTCATACCGCTTCTCAAGAAAGCGTATTACGCTCAAGCGCCGCGCATGCTTGTCCTCGCTCCGCTGCGGGCGCCCACTTGGGCTTGCCAAATCAAGAATTTGATTTGGTTGGTGTTTTACCAACTCTATCGGAACTTAGAACAAAGCGTCAACAAAGAAAGGAGACAATGTCTCCTAGATAAAGTGGTTTTCGGGCAGGTTGAATTTTTCCACCATGAAGTCCACGAAGACACGGACTTTGGGGGACAAGTGGCGACCCGGGGGATAGATGGCGTAGATGGCGCTGTCGGGGACGTGGTAATCGGGCAGGACTTCGACGATATGGGCTTTGCGAATGGCAGGACCAACCAGCCAGAGGGGTAACAGACTGATGCCCATGTTCTTACAGGTCAGATCCATAATGACTTCGGGGTTGTTCGTTTCTACGGCGCCACTGACATGGACCAGATCTTCCCCGTCCGGCCCTTCAAACCGCCAGTCGTTGCGAAAAGCGCGTGAGGCATAGATCAGGCAATCGTGGTTTTCCAGATCTTTCGGGTGTTTTGGCGCACCGTGTTTTTTGAGGTAATCCGGCGAGGCACAGACCACCCGACGGTTTGCCGCCAGCTTGCGCGCGATCAAACTGGAATCTTCCAGATCGCCGATACGCACAGCAAGGTCATACCCTTCGCTAAGCAGATCAACAAAGCGGTCCTGTAGATTCAGATCCAGTTTGATTTCGGGATAGAGGGTCATAAATTCGGGAATGAGCTCGGTAATCCACAAGCGCCCAAAAGCCACGGGAACATTGATTTTAAGCGTTCCACGTGGCGCGGCATGCAGATTTGCCACTGCATCCTCGGCCTCTTCCACATCGACCAAAATCTGACAACAGCGCTCATAAAAGCCCTTACCAACCTCGGTCAGGGAAAGATGCCGCGTCGTGCGATTAAAAAGCCGCGCCCCAAGGCGATCTTCCAACCGACCAACCTGCTTGCTCACCGCAGAAGGCGTCAGTGATGCCGCCCGCGCCGCCGCCGAAAAGCTACCCTCGTTCACCACCTTCACAAAGATGCCCATCGCCGAAAGATTATCCATATATTTGCCCTGAGCCAGAATTTATTTGTGACACGGGGGAATAGATATCAGGATATATTATAAATGTAACGATGATTTGGTAATTAATCATGTATTTTAAAGCAGCGTATTACCAAAAAAACACAAACAAGAATTGAATAATTCAATTGCTACACACCAAAAAGCATTACAAAATATTACTATGTTAGATATCGTACTTGAACATATTAACACGATTCCAAATTTCGATAACGATTATGATATTGTTTCTCATTTTATAACATTGAACGGTGACGCCATTTATTTACATAAGAAAAAACTAAGTTCAGACAATTCAAACTCAGGAGAAAAGCACTATAAAGTTGTAAAACAGAGCAAAACATCAGTCATAGAAATTTTACTTCCGCCTATAATAACAAGATCTCATTTAGCCCCCATCATCGATATTTTTTCGGATGGTTCATTACTTATTGTAGACAGACGTTGCCAATACAGGAGTGTTGACGATTATGACTACAACGGAATGATTTATAACCCCACGACAAAAACAATTCTAAAATTCCTTGCCGGGGATGGTATTGAGCAGGTTTTGATAGATCGTGATGATCATATTTGGATCTCATATTTTGATGAAGGTATTTGTGGAAATTATGGTTGGGGTAATGTTCTCGTTCCTCCTTTCACAAAACCAATCGGGAAATCTGGTGTTAACTGCTTTGATTCAAAAGGAAATATTATCTGGAGCTTTAACGACACTGAAAAGATTATTGATGATTGCTATGCAATGAACATTACGTCAAAAGGTACTCACATCTTCTATTACAGTGACTTTGACTTCTGTACTATTTCCAAAAATTTTCAAACACAGTTTTTTACATCGGAATTAGCTGGTTGCTCAACTTTCGCTATGTCAGATAATTATTTACTTTTCAATGGGCAATATGACGACCCAATCTCTACTGCTTATCTGGTCAAGAAAACCAAAGAATCATTAGTAACAGCCACTCCAGTAACCCTAAGACCAAATTACGGAGAATCCTTTTTAGAAGGCTTTCTAATTGGTCGAGATGAAAAACTGCACCTATTTACAAGTACTGACTGGTACGCAATTAGTGCTCGCGATGCCTTTGAACAAACAACTGAATATGCTCAAAACACAAGTTATAATTGAAAATCATAGAAACGGTCAAAAGTCAGAAGAAAAACCTGTTCGGCGTCAGTCGAAATTCAAGATATCACGCCACAAGTTTGATACTGTAGTGGTAAGTGATGATCAGGGACGGGCCAGAGCGTCTTGAATCAGAGCAACCATTTTGACCACGTCTCGCACATTTCACGGTCATCGATACTCACCCCCAAAAGACTATTTATTTACGCCAACCATTGAGTAAGGTCTCGACTGCTGTTTCTGAGATCATCCGGGTTTCTTTTTTAGTTGGGACTCGTCCATTAAAAACAGCATGAAAATGCACGTTCCCTCTTACTGCACCCATAAACTGAGCTGCGCAAAGATCCGGATCGGTAATTCTTAATCTATTATTTTTTGCATGTGAACGAAGATATTCCGCGAGATGTTGGCTGGCACGGCATGGCCCGTTTTGAAGGAAGTTATCTGCTAAATCAGGGAAATGAGGGGCTTCCGCTACCATTGCACGGTATAGAGAAATACATTCCGCAGAAGTCATCACCTGTAGATAGCGCGCTCCCATATCTATGAGAGCTTCCCTAAAAGTACCTTCGCGAGGTAGCGGCGTAAATGCAGATAATACACGATCTGAAACCTGTTCTATGATGGCTGTAAAAAGTGCTTCTTTATTAGGAAAGTACTTATAAAGTGTACGTTTAGATCCCCCGACGAGAGTGAGCACATTATCCATTGTGGTTCGCCCGTAACTTTCATTAAGAAATAACTTTGTCGCACTATCCAATATCTCGCCACGCCTTAATATTTGTTTCTCGGTAAGATCAATTTCATCTTTACCCACAAATTTTCTCCTTGCCACCTGTTGAAGGATACGAAATCGTACCATATGAATATTTATGGATACGATATCGTATCTCAACCTATAGGAGAAGCCCTAATGACATCAAATTCAATAATTAATCAGCCAATAGTTAAGCCTATTGATAAAATGCCGTCGCCCATATCATTTGAAATACAGCCTGCAAAGAAAACAAAAGATGGGTTAGATCTTGAACTCCACGTTATTGCAGAGCTCATTAATGGTCCTGGCCTCGTCAAACGCGGTTACGTAAAGCCCAATATCCCAACATTTGGCGCTTTTGAACTTTTATGTGATGAAGGGGAAATGATTGGAGGATCCGATAGCGCCCCGGCACCGCTATCGTACTTAGCTGCTGGCATCGCTTTTTGCCTACTAACACATCTAAAAGGCTATGCAGATAGTTTAAAGCTGAATATTTCTTCAATCAAAATTGAGCAAAAAATGAAATTCCAATCTCGCATCCCGGGAATGACTTCTGAAATGGGCGGGCAAATGGAAGGTTTATCCAAGGGAATTGAGACTTTTGTTCTGATCGAGGCTAAGGAAAGTGATGATACGATCAAGAAGATGATCGATGTGGCTGAACAGGCTTGTATGGCGGCGCAAACAGTTATTAATGCTGTTCCGGCTTCGACAGAGATTCTTCTAAATGGAAGAAAGCTCTAGAATTCAAAATCAAGACGCTATCTATGCTGCCGTTAATCCAAAGCGGCTGCATAGATACCTGTCTCAGGTCATTCATCTACCAACGTTATTCAGATCGCAAACTCCTAGTCTTGTCCCCAATCCAGTATCACCTTACCCGAATTGCCCGAGCGCATGATATCAAAACCCTGTTGGAAATCGTCGATGCTGTAGTGGTGGGTGATGATCGGGGTCAGGTCGAGGCCGCCTTGGATCAGGGCGGCCATTTTGTACCAGGTCTCGAACATTTCGCGGCCATAGATACCCTTGATCACGAGGCCCTTGAAAATCACTTCGTTCCAGTCGATGCCCATCCGTCCGGGAGGAATACCCAGCATGGCGATGCGACCGCCGTGATTCATGGCGCCAAGCATTCCATTAAAGGCAGGTTCGCTGCCAGACATTTCGAGGCCGACGTCAAAGCCCTCTGTCATGCCGAGGTCGGACATGACTTCTTCAACCGAGCTTTCCGTGACATTAACCGCGTGTTTGATGCCCATCTTCTTGGCCAGCTCAAGACGATAGGGGTTTATATCGGTTATCACCACGTGGCGGGCGCCGACATGACGACAGATTGCCGCCGCCATAATGCCGATGGGGCCAGCGCCTGTAATCAGCACGTCTTCGCCAACCACATCAAAGGACAGCGCGGTATGAGCCGCATTGCCAAAAGGATCAAGGATCGCCGCGATGTCGTCAGAAATATCATCGGGCAGAATAAAGACGTTACTGGCTGGCAGGCAAAGGTATTCGGCAAAAGAGCCTGTGCGGTTCACACCAACGCCCTCAGTATTGCGACAGAGATGACGACGTCCGGCACGACAGTTACGGCAGTGCCCGCAGGTCAGATGACCTTCGCCCGAAACACGTTGACCGATTTCCAGATGCGAGACCTGACTGCCGACCTGTTCGATAGTGCCGACGTATTCGTGGCCCACGGTCATGCCGACGGGGATCGTTGCCTTGGCCCAGTCATCCCAGTTGTAGATATGCACATCGGTGCCACAGATCGACGACTTGCGGATCTTGATCAGAACATCATTGGGACCGATTTCCGGTTTGGCTTCATCGCGCATCCAGATCCCGGGTTCTGCCTTTAACTTTGCCAAGGTTTTCATATCTAAACTCCATCGGCTTTGCCGATTAATTAGTACCGCTTCTTGAAGAAAGCGTATTGCGCTCGGACGCCCAGTCGGGCTTGCCAAATTGCACCAACAATTTGGTTAATCAATTATCCCCAGTTCTTTTCCGGCTTCGCCGAAGGCTTTTATCGCACGGTCGATCTGTTCTTTCGTGTGGGCCGCCGACATTTGGGTGCGGATACGCGCCTGACCTTTTGGCACCACGGGGAACGAGAAGCCGATGACATAAATGCCCCGCTGTAACAACGCATCTGCCAACTTAGTTGCAAGGGCCGCATCGCCGATCATCACCGGAATAATGGGGTGCTCACCGGGAAGGAGGTCAAAGCCCAGCTCGGCCATGCCTTTGCGGAAGTGGTTGCTGTTTTCAACCAGCTTGGCGCGCAGGCCCTGCCCGTTTTCTACCAGATCAAGCACAGCAAGGGTCGTCGCCGTGATCACAGGAGCCAGAGAGTTGGAGAAAAGGTACGGGCGTGAACGCTGGCGAAGCCAGTCCACGATCTCTTTTTTCGCAGAGGTATAGCCTCCGGATGCGCCGCCCAAAGCCTTACCCAATGTGCCTGTGATAATATCAACCCGATCACGCAAGCCCCAGTAATCCGGCGTTCCGGCACCATTTGGGCCCATAAAGCCGACAGAATGGCTGTCGTCCACCATCACCAGTGCATCATACTTGTCCGCTAGATCACAGATCGCAGGCAAGTTGGCTATATAGCCATCCATCGAGAAAACGCCATCTGTCACGATCAGGCGGAAGCGCTGATCTTGTGCCTCTTTCAGGCAACGTTCCAGTTCGTCCATGTCACTGTTGGCATAACGATAGCGCTTGGCTTTGCACAAGCGAACCCCGTCGATAATGCTGGCGTGATTCAAGGCATCACTGATCACAGCATCTTCAGCGCCGAGGATGGTCTCGAACAGGCCAGCGTTGGCATCAAAGCAAGAGGAATAGAGAATGGTGTCTTCCTGTCCCAGAAAATGGGAAAGACGGCTTTCCAACTCTTTGTGAATATCTTGCGTACCACAGATAAAACGGACGGAAGAAAGCCCGAAGCCATAAGCATCCAGTGCCTTTTGCGCCGCTGCGACCAAACCGGAATCATTGGACAGGCCAAGGTAGTTATTGGCACAGAAGTTCAGAACTTCACCAGAAGACTGCACCTTGATCGCCGAAGACTGGGATGATTCAATCACCCGCTCTGCCTTGTAGAGACCTGATTCCTTCAAGGTGGCAATTTCACCCGTAAGATGTTTGATAATGGACTTGCTCATAACCCGTCGCGATCCCGTTTCAATGGAAGTTCAATATAATAGATATATTATCTAGTATAAGGGATTCGTCAAGCCACTTACTGTGTGGAATTTTGCCCGTGACCTGAAAACATACTGCAAGATCTAGCTGAAACGCTGCACAAGAAAACACAAGATAGGCTTGGCCCGTAAGGTTTGGCCACAGTACCCTGGTTCGAGCATCAACTCGCCACAACAAGACTCCTGTTTCCCTTATAGTTCGTATAGAGAATACTATCACACTAGATTGGCATACCAGACTAGCACATGAATCAGGTCTTGTTTTTACTGTGACACAATTACTTACAAGTAAGCCGCGTGCTATATTAGCCAGAAGAATAAAAAAGAAGGACAACAGGTGACTTCACCCCCGATACACAGGCCGTTTGCTTCCCTGCAGAAGACGATCAAAGTCAGTGAAATTCCCCACATCAGTGACCGGGAAGACGGCACGCTTTGCTACACGCAGGAAAACGGCATGATCCAACATATTGCTGCCGAAAGCTGCGGGCTTGATATACTCCCTGAAGATCTGCTGTCGTTCGAACATCTGGAAAAGCTCTTTATCGGGCGTAATCACCTAACCCGTTGCCCTGAGAGTCTTGAGCGACTGCGTCAGCTAAAAGAGCTGTATATCTACGGTAACAAGCTGAAGGCTTTACCTGATTCAATCGGCACACTAACAGAGATGGAAATACTGGACCTTAGTCATCAGCCGCTCGAAAGCTTGCCCCGGACCATAGGGCAACTCCGAAAGCTAAAAATCCTCTACGCCAGCAATAGCCAAATCAGCGACCTGCCTGAATCACTCTGGTCTTTACCCGCCCTGCAGTATCTCAACCTGACAGATAACAAGCTGAACCGTCTACCAAGTGCCGTGAAAAATCTCGGAGCCCTACGAGAATTGAGGCTGTATAATAACCAGCTAACATCTCTCCCCGATGAGCTCTGTACTCTCGTCACCCTCCGCGAGCTTTATCTGCAGGGAAATCAAATCACACAGTTACCAGATGCGATCGGAAATCTGGAGAATCTCGAAGTTCTTGATCTGCGCAATAATGGAATTGAAAAAATTCCTGATTCACTAGGTAATGCGCATAATCTGATTCACCTTGATCTCAGAGCAAACAAATTTACAGAACTTCCAAGCAGCTTGCGGGATCTTCCCAACCTCAGGAAACTTGATCTGCGCTGGACGCGTCTGCGTAACCCGCCGCGCTGGCTGGACGAACTGGAAGAGAACGGATGTGCCGTGTATCTTTAGTCACAAGGGACAATCTGAACCTTCGAAACTTGATTCATGACAAAATCCAGTAAATCTACAAACGATCCAACCCTGAAGGAGACGTAACATGGAACAGTTCACCGGGGGATGCCTCTGCGGCAAGGTCCAGCTTGTGGCCTCGGGAAAGCCTTATCGGGTTGGTGTTTGTCACTGTATAGATTGCCGAAAACACCATGGCGCGCTTTTTTATGCCGCCGCAGTGTTTCCACAGGCTGCTGTTACAATTGAGGGAGATACACACGGCTATAAGGGACGACATTTTTGCCCAGACTGTGGATCATCAGTTTTTGCACAGACAGATGACGAGATTGAAGTTCATTTGGGAACACTGGATACGCCTGACCAATTGATTCCCACCTATGAAAGCTGGACCATTCGTCGTGAGGCAACACTGCCAGCCTTTCTCCATGCAAAACAATACGCGCGCGACCGTGATGACACAGGTCGCTCAGAGGAATAGGGACTAGGCAGCTTCTGATCTTCTCGGTTAGGTTGCGTCAGCAGGACACAACCTCTTGATCCCCTCAGAGATCTTCGAGGCCTTAGCTTTTTAAATTACGAACACCGCCAAAAATAAAAGCTGTCGTCTCTTCATAGAGTTCGTAATCAAGAATCTGAATCAGCCCACACGTTAACTATCTGTCTGCTCAACGCCCGCACCACAGAGTGAACCACGGGAACTGACTCACAGAGACAACGCACAACCTCAGCACAAGAATCACGCCCTTAGTTTCAAACTCCAGATTAACGCCCGTGGCGCTGCCACAACAGGCTAGATAATCTGGTAGTTCTGGCGGTATCGCGTCGGGCTGATTCCCATTTGATCGCGGAAATGGTGGCGCAGAGTATCGGCGAGACCAAAGCCACAGTGCGTGGCAATTTCTTCGACAGACATCGCGGTTTCTTCCAAACAGGTACAGGCCAGTGCCAGACGCTCCTGAATCATCCACTTGGCCGGGGGTAGCCCCGTTGCTTCCTTGAATCGCCTGATAAAGGTGCGCAGGCTCATGTGCGCGCGCTTGGCCAGCTCTTCCACCCGCAGTGGGGTGTGCAGATGCTTTCTGATCCATGCCAAGAGATCATCCATTGCCAATTCCCGACGCACCTGTGGGCGGTCGATAAACTGGGCCTGACCGCCATCGCGCTGTGCCGGAAGGACCAACCGCTTGGCGACTTTATTGGCAACTGCCGGACCAAAATCACTGCGAATAATATTAAGGCAGAGATCGAGACCTGCGGCTGAACCCGCCGAGGTCATGATTCGCCCCTCGTCAATAAAGAGTACATTGGGATCAACGTGCAAATCGGGATAGGTCTCTGCCAACAGATCCGCATAGCGCCAGTGAGTCGTGACCTTTTGATTACGCAGGATTCCCGCCGCCGCCAGCACAAAGACGCCGGAACAGATCGACACGATTCTGGCCCCGCGATAATAGGCCGCCCAGATGGCTTCCAACAAAGCCTCTGGCGGGCGTTCGTGTACAGAGCGCCAACCCGGAACCACGATGGTGTCCGCCTTCTCCAATACCTCTAGCCCCTTTTCCGCCGTCACCTGAAGCCCGCCAATGGCACGGCAAGGCCCGCTATCCGCTGAACAGGTTGTGAAATCATACCAGTTATCAAACTCGGGCCGGTCCAGGCCAAAGGCCTCAACAACCATACCGTATTCAAAGGTACAGAGACCGTCATAGACCACAGCCGCTACGAGGTGGTTTGGCTTTTTAACCGGCGCTTCCGGAGTTTGTTTCTGAATTGGTTTTTGGCGAGACTCTTTATTCATGGCAGATTTTTCACTATCTGAATTAATTGGCATTATTTATATGAATATAGTCATTTATGCCAATAGGCAAGCATAAAAAAGCGCCCTATGATCATTTTCATCACTTACTGAACACGAAGATTTTGGAGAAAGATTAATGGTTTCTAATGTCGCCCTCGTTCCCGCCGCCGCTCCGGATGAAGCGCTGTTGCACTTTGAACGCCGCCTGCGTGTGGAAACCGATTGCTGGGATACGCACCATGCGCTGACCGAGCAGGAACAGGATTTTGTCTTGCTGGATGTGCGATCACCGGATCTCTATGCAGTCGGACATATCCCCAAGGCTATCAACCTGCCCCACGGCAAGATCATTGCCCGCAAAATGCTCGACTATCCCGATGACACCCTGTTCGTTGTCTATTGCGCAGGGCCGCACTGTAACGGTGCCAACAAAGCCGCCGTGCGCCTCGCCAAACTGGGCTATAAGGTCAAAGAGCTGATCGGTGGTATCGAAGGCTGGAAAGACGAAGGCTTTGACCTCATCACAGGTATTACCTAATTTATTTTGGGCCTGATATTTTTTTGGGCCTGATTTTTTGATATCAGCCTATTTGGAGGCCGATTCATATTGCAGCGCTGCGTATAGGTTGCCTCATTAATTCTCGATAACTTTTACAGGATGGAGTTTTTACAGGTCGGGTAATTTAGTCGATTTACGTGTGCGATATATGGGGCTATCGTCAATTCGTCTCACCATCGGGAATGCGAATATCCACTTACGAAGCACCACGAAGGGATCGACATCATGGCAAACCTGCCACCAAGTATGCCTGAAAAAATGTTTGGCGTTATCCTCAAAGGTCATGGCGATCTTGATCAACTTGAATACCGTAACGATCTTGCCCTTCCCGACATGGGACATCACGACGTTCTGATCAAGGTCGAAGCCGCCGGCGTGAACAACACCGATATCAACACACGCACAGCCTGGTATTCCAAAGGTGACGGAGATAGCGATGATGCCAGTTGGTCCGGACAAGCCCTGCAGTTCCCGCGTATACAGGGCGCAGATGTCTGCGGCACCATCGTTGCGGTGGGCGATAGCGTCGAAAAGGATCGTATTGGCCAGCGCGTTCTGATTGAACCCTGCATTCGCGAAGCTCAGGGAAAAACGCTGGAGACACCATGGTATTTCGGATCAGAATGCAATGGCGGTTTTGCCGAATATGCCGTCGTCAGTAATCGCCATGCCTACAAGGTGACAAGCACCCTAGAAAGCCATGAACTTGCCTCTTTCCCCTGCTCCTATTCCACTGCTGAAAACATGCTCACAAGGGCCCGCGTGCAACCACATGATCGCGTTCTGATTACAGGGGCTTCGGGTGGTGTTGGCTCCGCAGCTATTCAGCTGGCAAAAGCCCGTGGCGCAAGCGTTATTGCCATAACCAGCCCATCCAAGGCAGACGAAATACTGGAAATCGGGGCCGATCAGGTTCTAGGTCGGGATGTAAACTATGCCGACGCGCTGGGCGCAAACTCTGTTGATGTTGCTATCGATCTGGTTGCAGGAGATGCCTTTCCATCACTGTTAGAGGTCATGAAAAGCGGTGGTCGTTATGCCGTGGCCGGGGCCATTGGCGGCCCGCTTGTCGAGCTGGACGTCAGAACGCTTTATCTCAAGGATTTGAGCTTTTTCGGCTGTACCGTTCTGGAACCGGAAGTCTTTGGCAATCTGGTCAAGCTGATCGAAGAAAACAAAATCAAACCATTGGTCGCAGAGACCTATCCCCTTTCGGAAATCGCCGCTGCACAAACATCATTCGAGCAAAAGAAACATATCGGGAAGATTGTGTTGACCGTCAACGCCGATAGCTAATGGCTCATCCGATCAAAACCCCAAATTTATAGCCCCTGTAAACGTTCCACCACCAGCAGGGCAACGGCGTTGCCGTCGCCCACATTGATCAGGGCGTGATCGCAATCAGCGGGGTAGCGGGCGGTGCCGCCTGCTTCGACGGTTTCTGTGTCGCCAGCGGATTCAACCTCTATCCGGCCCGACAGCACCGTCAGGTGTTCGCGGGTTCCTTCGGCATGGGGGGCAGAGCGCAAGGCCCCGGCGGCTTCGAAGCTCAGTTCGTACCACTCACACAGTGCGGCGTTTTCAACGGGGGAGAGAATACGCATCACACAGCTACCGTCCGGGCTGGACATAGTGGGTGTCAGGTTCGCGGGCACCGCCTCTATCTTGACCACTTCCGGCTCGCGCGGCGCGCCCTCTAGCAGTTCATAGATATCCATGCCAAAGCTTTGCGTCAGGCTCCAGAGCGTCGCAAAGGTGGGGTTGGCCTGTCCGCGCTCTATCTGCGAGAGCATGGATTTCGACACCCCCGAAAGCTTCGCCAACTGATCCAGCGTCAGCTTCTTTTCCTTGCGCGCATCCCGCACCTTATCCCCGATCTGCGGAACACCCTTGCGTTTTGTCGTCATACCTTACCTAAAACCCCTCTAGTGGAATTTCCACCATAGTGGATTTTTAAACAAGGTGCCAGATGGAAGAGGGTATGAGGCAAATCATTACGACTTAAAAGAAGTTTTATTCAGAATTTTAAACTGTAGCTTTTGATCTACCTATCGCCTCATAGTCATCAGTTTATAGTTTATTATTATTTACACCAAAGGTTGCATTTGATTGCTTTTACTATAGTGTTTTCATTAGGAACTTCCTCATAACCTCCAAAAGCATCACACATAAATTGAACTTGGAATGTAGGTGGTTTCAACAAATCAAATTTGACGAGAAACCGTAGATTAAATATGGAGGAAGTTTTGTCAGGCAGCGGATCTAGTGGAAATTTTGGCTCAGGTGGAAGTGGCGGGCATCGTATAGATTGCGGCAATTATTCTTTTGAAACTCACATTAATAGCCCCGTTCTTGGAGAAGTGAATAAGTTAAACTTGGGCGATACTTTACAAGTTGATTTGTCTGTTATGAATTCTATCGAAGTTGTCCGTATTTTGAATAAGGGCAATGTAGTAGGCGGAATAGTTGGTCAGGCACATAATCTCAAACAATGCCTAGATCAGGGATATAACTTCAAGGCAACAGTTCGATCAATTTCTGGAGCTGCCGTAAAAATATTTGTAGAATCAACGTAGGGGAAGATTATGAATATTCATATCATAGGCGGAACTTACAAAGAGTATTGCTCTTGGCCTGAGCATAAAACACTGCAAGGATCGGCAGGCAGGGCAGCGCTTTGCTTATCTCAGCTTACCCCTAAAACAACGATAAAACTCCACGCTAGAATTGCCGCAAATGACCAAGCCCTTTTAGAAGAAACTTTCGCATTTACCAACAATTGTGAACTTATCGTTAGTAATTGCAAAAAAACTACTAAATTTGATTACTTCCACCCTCTTTCAGAGCCTATAGTGACTCCTCATATTACACGAGGAAAGTTACCAACATTTGATTTAAGTAGTGATGAATTTGATTCTGCTATTGTTTTTGGAATGATTGAAACCACCCCGAAAGTAAAATGTAGAGTAGCCGTTTATGACCCGCAAAATACTTATAATCCAATATTATTCTCTGAAACCGGAAGCACTGCTGAGACCTTAATATATGTTACCAATAACAATGAGTTATCTCAATTTTATATAAATGAAAAATCTTCTGTAGACACCATTGAGATAATGGCTAATTGGCTGCTTAAAAAAGAAAAAGCATCCGCAATAATTGTTAAATGTGGACAAAGGGGGGTTTTCGTTCACTCAAAAAACGAGAATAACTGGGTACCTCCCTACAAAACAGAAACAATATTTCCGATAGGGTCAGGCGACTCATTTGTAGCCGCATTTACTTTTTACTGGTTAATCAAAAAGTTAAGCCTTACCGACGCAGCTAGAATGTCAAGTATTGCTGCAGCATATTATGTTAGCCATAGAATAATGAATAATGAAGAAGGGTTGAATTTATTTGAGAAAAACTTAGATCCAATCAAACTTAATTCAAAAAAGAAAAAAGTTTATTTAGCTGGACCTTTTTTTACTTTACCTGAATTATGGATGATTAACGAAGCCAAACATATAATAGAATCATTCGGCGTAGATGTTTTTTCTCCTTACCATGAAATCGGAATTGGCTCTGCAGAAGAGGTAGTGCAAAAAGATATAGACGCTATAAAAAATTGCGATGTGATGTACTCATTATTCAACGGCACAGACCCTGGTACATTATTCGAGATAGGATATGCTCGAAGCATCAATAAACCTGTGATAATTCTAGCCGAAAACCCAAAGGATGAAGAATTAAAAATGTATGAAGGCTCAGGCTGTAAAATCTTTAACGACTTCGCATCGTCTATCTATCATCTTGCGTGGCTGGATACATGATAAGCCTATTACTATCTGGTGGCTTAGACTCAACAGCCTTAGCTTATATGTATAAACCTGACATAGCTTTTAACATAAATTATGGACAACGTGCTGCTGAGGCTGAAAGGAGAGCTTCTCATGCGATTTGCCAGAGTCTGAGTATTAACTTAATCAATATTGATATTGATTGCTCTGAGTTAGGAAGTGGCGATTTAACCAACAGACCTACTATCGAGTTAGCTCCAGAAAGTGATTGGTGGCCTTTTCGCAATCAATTATTAATCACACTCTGCGCGATGAAAGCCGTTGAAAAGAAGTGTAAAAAAATAATGATTGGAACAGTCAAATCTGATCAATATCATACTGATGGAACACCAGAATTTATACAGAATATAAATCAACTCTTGGTGAACCAAGAGGGAAGGATTAGGATCGAAGCACCTGCGATTAAAATGACTGCTACTGAACTAATCAAAAACTCTAAGATACCCTTTGAATTGTTGGCATGGAGCCACTCATGCCATAAAGCTAATATACCTTGCGCTAACTGTAGAGGCTGTAACAAACATTACTCTACACTAAATGAGCTTGGTCTTTATAATGACTAAAAATAAAGAGGTCGAGATAAGAGATAACGTTACTCCCTTAGAAGCAATAAAATACAATATTATCTCAAGAGTAAAATTACCTTATTTTACCGATACAACCTTAAAGTCCTTTACCAAAGTTATAGAATCTAGGCAGTCGAGAAGAACTTTTTCTAATATAGAACTCGAACAGTTAAGTCCTTTATTCTATCAATCTAGCCGCACTAAAAAATCAATGGTAAATGAACTTGGGCTGACAATAGAAAAGCGCAACACACCTTCTGCTGGTGCAATGCATACAATAGATTGTATTATTTCCAAATTTGAACTTGATACTTGGTATGTCTATAATTCGCGCTGCCATACTTTTGATTTACTCAACATCGACACAACTATACCTAGCCAATTCAAACTAAAATGTAAGAAAATAATTGATTGCCCAAATTCAGCTTATTTAATCTGGTATATTTGCGATTTAGATAGATTAAATTGTAAATATAAAAATGCTGAATTTCTGGCCCTCAGAGAGTCTGGGGCTCTAGCCTCCACTCAAAGCCTTATAGCTGAGAATTTTGACCTCGCATTTTGCATGTTAGGCTTGATGGGTCGTAAACAAGCAAACACTTTATCAAATCAACGTAATTTGCTCGGGGTTGGCACCGCAGTTGTCGGTGGGTTGACGGATTCCAAGTGAGTTACTTGGCTCTTGCAACGACAATAAACGATGAATAGATAAAGAATTTTGCATTTCATACCACATCACAGCATCCAATTCTGATGTTCGTATCTTCATGGATTGAGCAAGAGAAATAAATTGCTCTTCTAATTCTTGATAATTTTTTTCTATAGTCATTTCTGGCTTAAAAAAGCCGCCCAAAATTCCTGCTCGATATATATGGATATCTAAAATCGCCACATCATCAGCATCAAGCCAATTTCTAGCTACCCACGACGCAGTTTTAAGCCCAACACCTTTAATATCAAGCAACCAATCTCGAAGTATTTTCCCCGAAATTATTGGCGCCTCCTCCTTATAGGTCTTTTCTAAAGCGGAATGAAGATATTTGGCTTTTTGTTTAGCAAAACGATATTTAAAAGTCTTGCCATTTAAATTAATCGGTTCCGATAACCATGTATACAGGTCATTTTCGCTATATACTTTTCCATTAAAAGCACCTTTAGATCGCATATGTTCATATGCAGCCAAACCATTTGCAGCAGGAATTCCATGCCCACCTAAAAGACAGGCTCCAATTTCTTCAATAAGAGAATTACCTAATTTGTATGTAATTACATCTCCAGTTAAACGTTTCTCCAGTACTTTATAAAGCCAATAAGCAACTGTAGGGAAGCCTGTAGCATCGCCCCATTTCACACTTGGTAAGACTTCTTTTGTATCAGATGGAAAATCCATCTGAACTAAACCATAACCAGATTCTATGAATACCTTTTGCATCAAGGGCACCTTGTCATTTGCTTTTAAGATAATAACACACTAGATATTATCGCTTTTAATCTATATTATACCTATAAAACGATTAAAAGCGATAATTATTCTAATGAATATTTCAGTATTTCAAAAAAAATTAATCGAATATCTTGATGAAACAGGCCTTAGTCAAAATGAGCTTTCAAAGGAAACTGGTGTTCCCCAATCACAGATATCTAACTGGGTTAGCGGAAACGGAAAACGAGTTAGTAAGAACGCTATAAAAATCATGCGTCATATCGAAAACTATCGAAAATCAGAGGAAGCTCCGATCCCCAATAACGTAGCAACTGCAATTCGTAATTTTTGTGGTAGTAGTAGAGAAAAGTCAGAGATATTGGCTCAAATAATTCAAACCTTGCAGCCATTAGCAGATTAATGGATAAAATGTTTATAGAAACTCACAACACCTAAACCCAAGGTCTCAGATACCCTCTCACTCAAAACTTCCCGTTATTGTTTTTCCATTCACTTTTTGGGGCAATCTTTTCAGTAGTGTCCCAGTGTTCTACCAACTTCCCTTCTGACACGCGGAAGAGATCATAAAAGGCGGTATGTTTGCCTTCAAAGCTGCCTTCACTGATGGAAAGCACAAAGTTGCCCTCGGCCAGAATGCGGTGGGTACGCTGATAGTTGATGCGCCTTTGTCCTTTGCGGGTGCTTGCCAGTTCCTGTTGTAACGCATCTATCCCTTCGCCTAGGCGGGGATTGTGATCGGTGAAATACTGTGGGTTAAGGAAATCTGTCAGACGATCGAGGTCGCCCTTAATCAGCACAGAGTCAACAAAGGCCTGTACCAGCTTTCGGTTCTCTTCTGTATGGGCGTGATCGGTTGCTTCGGTGGGGCCATCGATCATGGAGTGGTCCGCTGGATTGGGACCCAGGCGGGGCTGGATATTATCCCAATGTTCGACCGCCCTGCCATCTTCGAAACGGAAGACTTCAAAGCCGATATTGCGGCGTGAGAAATCGTATTCCGTATGGGCAAAAACAAAGTCGCCATCTTCGAAGGCGCGGACGATCTTCACCCTCGGTCCCGTTTTGGAAAGGCGCTTGAACAGAGCGGCAAGGCCCTCGCTGCCTTCATGAGTTTGCGGGTTGTGCTGAATGTATTTTGCTTCATTCACCACCGCAATGGGGGCGGGATCGCCGGTCTCTATGCTTTTTAGCAAGGCCCGGATTTGATCTTTCTTTGACCTTTTATTTTTCTGGTCCATGGCCTGCTACCCCTTTGCTTCAGATTACACCGATCTCGTGATCCAAGCCCAAGATAACATATTATCTCAAAGATGATTACACTCACACAGCCGCGCTTTTCCATTTAATTGGCGTTACATGCAACGTGCTGTCGTCAATCGCGACCATGACGTCGCCGTCCTGTATGGTGACGGATAGACGCATGGAGCGGTTGGCGAGGTCGGCCAGGGCGCGGGTGTCTTCTCTTGAGAAGTTTGTGACTTCGAGATTGTCAAACCGGGTGGTGCTGTTCTTGATCTTCTCCCACCACATTTCTGCTGTGGAGCCGCCATAACAATAGATCATCACCTTGTTGGCTTTGCCGCAGGACTGGCGCACGATCTTTTCCCCCGGCATGCCCAGCGCGATCCATAGATCAATCTCGCCACTCAGGCTTTTCTGCCACAGGTCGGGTTCGTCCTCTGTAGACAGGCCCCGGGTAAATTCCAGCTGCTCGTGGGCGTTTAGCGCAAAGCTCAGCACGCGCACCATCAAACGTTCATCGGTTTCCGAAGGGTGTTTAGCAACGGTCAGATTATGGGTCTCGTAATAGTGACGATCCATATCGGCAACGGAAAGTTCGATTTTATAAATGGTGGCATTTTTTGCCATGAGGTGCGCCTGTTCTGCTTTTTGGGGAGTTGAGATCTTATTGGGTTTGTTTACGGGGTTTGTTTGCTGGTTCTGTTTAATGGGATTAGCTGCTTTGGGAAAGCGGAAAAGACTACAAGCCGCCGGATCGCCTTTGTGCAACGCCGCAGCAAGATATCAGCACCTAACAACACGAGAAGCGGCTTATTATGGACGGTGATTATAGAGCTACCTAATAAAGGCCGATCGGATCAAACCGAACCCTGCCAAGGTAAATAGCCCGGCGATCGCACCATTGATCCAGCGGCGACAGCGTTTATAACCACGCATGATGCCGCCAAAAGAAAAGATAACGGCATAAAACACATAGACCAACACACCGATAACCATACACATCAGGGTCGCAGCAATTAACGCATAGGCCCAGACCCCGTCATTAGCATTGGCATTGGCATTGGCATCCAACCCGACGGAAAGTGCCGCCATCCACGCCACAACAGCTTTGGGATTGGAGAGATTCAGGATGAGGCCCTGAATGAACCAACCCCGAATAAACGAGTTATGCACAATATCCTTTTTATCAGGGGACGGTGTTCCCTTTTCAACATCGGGTTTCATCGCCGCGCGGGCCGATTGAAAGGCCAGCCACAGCAGATACAAGCCACCAAAAACCTTGAGGATCATCAGCAAATAAACCGAGCTTTGCAGTACCGCGCCCAAACCGCTGGCTGCAACGATCCCCCAAAAACCGAGACCACAGGAAAGGCCTGCACCATAGATCAGGCCCGCTTTACGCCCCTTGCTCATGGATACCGTGGCATTCGCCAGTGTTGCCGGACCGGGAGAGACAGCAACAATAAAAAATGCAAGTCCGATGGATGCTAACGACATGAAATCTATCATTTTTTCCTGCCCTCCCCAAATATATCGTTTGATGTTTATGGCTGCGACCCGCCACAGAACACATGCTAAAGGAAATAATGCAACAGGGCCAATCGACCCAAAGAAATAGTATGCAGAAAAACCAAGCGTGCAGAAGATTATGTTGGGCGACATCTCGCAAAGTTTAATCTATAGTTGATAATCTATTTATATAGTACCCGAAAAAGAAAATTGTTTCAGGAAATCTGATCTTGGGAGGAAAAGCTTGTTCAAACAAAGCTTGTTCAAACGTCGTGGCTTGGTGGTTCCTATATTTTGGAGCCTGCTTTTTATCCTCTACGCAAGCGGAACTTCTGGGCAAGAGGCCAGTACCAGCCAAGAAATTAGAATTGTTGCCACAGACTATCCGCCCCATGTGATTGCCACCGAAGAAAGCGGTATGGATCTGGACATTCTGCGCGGTGTTCTGGATGAGATGGGGTACAGATCCACCGTCAGCTTTGTGCCAACAAAACGCGCTTTGGCCATGGTAACCCAGGATGACGCCGATGTTGCCGTGCCTGTTTTTTATCAAGACGACAGAGAAGGATACTACACCTCTGACGCCATTATCGACTATAAGCCCACCGTTTTTACCCTCAGCAGGCATGGCTATATATTCAATGGTCTCAGCTCCCTGAGCGACCACAGCGTCGTGACCTTTGTCGGTGCCAGAGGATATTTTGGTCCCGTCTTTACCGAAGCCACAGATAACGCCGTTTCCTATAACGAAATAAATAATGTCAGCGCCATGCCCGAACTGCTGTTGCGGGAAAGGTATTCCGCCGCCGTACTGGACGAAAACATCTTTTATTATTTCTACAGAAAAGAAAACAAAAGCAGAGACTTAAACATATTTTCTGCCCACGCCGTTTTCCCAAAGGTAGAGGCATCGGTCGGATTTAATAACCAAAATCTTCGGGATTCCTTTAACCAGCAACTCGCAAAATACCGCGCCGCCGGAAAAGACCGCCAAGTCATCGAAAAATACGTTGGCGCCGCGCGGTGATTTTTTTCTACTGATTATTGCCATGTCCTTGTAGAAAAGGCATGAATAAAGAAGCAACCAGATTCAATAAATCACTATAGAAACGGGGAACTTTCATGCAGATCGTCACAACTGATTCCATCGAAGGAAAACGCATCGTTGCCTATAAAGGTATCGTCAGCGGCGATGCCATCGTCGGCGCTAACTTCGTAAAGGATTTCTTTGCCAAGGTCACCGACGTGCTCGGCGGGCGTGCAGGCGGTTATGAAAAAGCCCTGCGCGGTGCCAAGAATCACGCCATGGACGATATGATCGAACAGGCGCAGGAAGCAGGCGCCAATGCTATTATCGGTGTGGACCTTGATTACGAATCAATCGGTGGCTCCATGCTGATGGTCAGCGCAAACGGTACTGCCGTGGTCCTGGAAGACGCTTAAGCATACTTCGTATGCACACATTATGTGGGTTTTGATTGAGGTCGGTGCGGTTGCATCGGCCTTTTTCCCTATGTGAACCGCGACTTACATACGTATCAGCCATAATAAAGGCCAGCTTCAATATTGAAGCTGGCCTTTAGATTTAAGTCCTAAATAAACGTAACGAAGTTACCCCTAAGAAGATACCATGTTTTTGAGCTGGCGGTTGGCCACAGCCAACATGGCGTAATCCGGCTTTCCGGCGGCGTTCAATTCCGCGAGGATCTGTTCCGTCCGGTTTACCAGTGGGCGTTTGGATTCAGCCCACTCTTTGATTGCCGCTTCGACACGGTCGGTTTTTCCAGCTGCCTCAAGTACGCGAGATGTCAATTCACCCTGATGACCATAGAGATCATCTACAATTGCCGTTACAGCTAGTTTATCCCATGCAGATTCACTTGGCAGACGACCGGCAGCACTGCGCAACCAATCAAAGCCGTAGCGTTCCCCGATAGAGAAGTAGGTACTGCCAACCGTATCCACGGGCATTTTCAGGGTATGGGCAAGACGGACGATATCACAGGCCGGTGTCAAAAGACGCAGACCCGCTATCCGTTTGGCAATATCAGCCGGAACACCCTGTCCTTTGAAGTTGGCGATTTTCTTTTTCAGAAGCGCCGTGTTTTCCTTGGACAGCAGTTTTTCCAGTTGATCCGCAATGGTGCCAACTTCCTTACCATAGGAATTGACCTCTTTACGGATATCAAGCGGATGAGCCCCATGACGCAGGAACCAGACAGTCCCCTGTTCAATCAAACGACCACATTCGGCCAGGAGCGTTGCCTGAAGGGACGCAGGTGCTTTGTTATCCAGTCCTTCGATCATCGCGAACAACGAATTCATATCAAACACTTCACGGGCGATGGTATAGGCCCGTGCAATGTCGCATGACGCCATGCCGGTTTTTTCTTTCACCTCATAGACAAAGGTAATACCAACCCGGTTGATCATGTCATTGGTCACCGCCGTGGCAATAATTTCACGACGCAGGCGATGCTCGCCAATCTGCTTGGTAAACTTTTTCCGCAAGGCCGTGGGGAAATAGTCAATCAGCGTATCTTCCATATAGGAATCATCAGGCAGGTTAGAGCTTAATAATTCGTCATAGAGAGAAATCTTGCTATAGGACATAAGGGTCGCAAGCTCTGGCCGTTCAAAACCAAGACCCTGCTTCATGCGCTCGAGAACCATCTCATCATCAGGCAGGAACTCAATTGCACGGTTCAGCAGACCTTGTTTTTCCAAAGACCGCATATAGCGGGCAATACGGTCAAGCAAGCGCCCGCCAATATTGGCCGTGACCGAGATGGCCTGACTTTGCAGATAGTTATCGCGCAAAACCAGATCACCAACCTCATCAGTCATGGATTCCAGTAGCTTGTCACGCTGTTTGCGAGTCATATCACCGTCTTGTTCGACAGCACCGAGCAAAATCTTGATATTAACTTCGTGATCAGAACAATCGACACCCGCCGAATTATCCAGGAAGTCAGCATTCACACGGCCACCATTTTGCGCGAACTCAATACGAGCCCGGTGGGTCATGCCCAGATTGGCACCCTCACCCACGACCTTGCACCGCAGCTCCTTACCATTGAGACGCAGGGCATCATTGGCACGATCCCCGGCATCACCATTGGTTTCGCTGGAATGCTTCACATAGGTTCCGATGCCCCCGAACCAGAGTAATTCGGCCTCTGATTTCAGCATAGCGCGAAGCAAATCATTGGGGGCCAATTCGTCTTCGGTAATACCAAACAGCGCTTTTACTTCCGGACTGATCTTCAAAGACTTGGCGTTACGATCAAAAATCCCGCCGCCTTTGGAGATCAGTTTCTCGTTATAGTCTGTCCAGGACGAACGCGGCAGATCAAAAAGACGCTTGCGTTCAGCAAAGGATTTCGTCACATCCGGATCAGGATCAACAAAGATATGAAGATGGTTAAAGGCACCGACAAGCTTGGTCTGATCAGACAGCAACATTCCGTTCCCGAACACATCGCCAGACATATCACCAACACCGATCGCCGTGAAAGGCTCGGACTGAATATCTTTCCCCAATTCGCGGAAATGACGTTTAACAGATTCCCACGCGCCCTTGGCCGTAATGCCCATTTTTTTATGGTCATAGCCGGCAGAACCACCAGAGGCAAAAGCATCATCCAACCAAAAGCCATAGTCAGCAGAAACGCCGTTTGCGATATCAGAAAAAGTTGCCGTGCCTTTATCAGCCGCAACAACCAGATAAGGATCATCCCCGTCACGGCGAATCAATCTTTCAGGCGGTACAACTTCGCCAGCCACCAAATTATCGGTTAGATCCAGCAAGCCACGGATAAAGGTTTTATAACACTCGATACCTGAAGCAATAAAAGCTTCGCGTCCTTCGCTGGCCGATGGCGGATTCTTGACCACAAAACCGCCTTTAGACCCCACAGGCACGATGACCGAATTCTTGACCTGCTGTGCTTTGACGAGGCCAAGAATTTCCGTTCTGAAATCTTCACGCCGATCTGACCAACGTAACCCACCACGGGCAACAGGGCCAAACCGTAAGTGCACACCCTCAATATCCGGGCTATAGACAAAGATCTCGCGATAGGGTCTTGGTAGCGGTAGATCGGTGATTTTTTCCGAATTCAGCTTGAACGACAGATAGGTTTTAAAATCGCCTTCTTCTGTTTTCTGCAAGAAATTTGTCCGCAACGTGCATTCGATAACATTGCGGAAACGACGAATAATTCTGTCTTCATCGAGGTTGCTGACATTATCCAGCGCTTCATTGATCTTGCTATTGAGATCGTCTGCAAGCTGTTCGTCCCGCTCGGTACCTTTACCCATAAAGCGTACAAGGAAGAGGTCAACAAGCATCCGGGTAATATCTGGATTATTCGCCAGCGTCTGTTCCATATAGCTTTGAGAGAAAGGAATGCGCGCCTGTAAGAGATACTTGCAATAAGCACGAAGAACAGTGACTTCACGAACCTTTAGTCCCGCAATTAGAACCAGCCGGTTAAAACCATCGTTTTCCATCTGCCCATGCCAGACAGAGGCAAAGGCCTCGTGGAAACCTTCACGCAGATGGGAAATAGAAATCTCCTGATCACCGGATATGACCATGTTGAAGTCGTGCATCCACACGTTTTCACCGGTTTCCAGAGAATTAAAGTGATAAGGAATTTCACTGAAAACTTTCAGTCCCATGTTTTCCAACATCGGCAAGACATCAGACAATGGAACCGGATTATCCCGTAGATAAATCTTGAATCTAACCTGCTCGGGATCAGCCCCAAGCGGACGATACAGATTCATCGCCAAGCCATCACCTTCAAGTGCTTCTTCAGCCCGGGTGATATCAAAAACCGCATCGTTTTCGTTAAAGTGTTCCTGATAATTGACCGGGAAAGCAGCGCCAAGACGACGCATCGCCCGGATACCTTGTTCTTCACCCCGGTCTTCAATCAGAACTCGTTCCAAACGATCCTGCCAAGAGCGACCAGCGTCAGCTATACGAGCTTCCAGTTCAGCGACATCTACATCCGGGACCTGCCCACGTGTGGTTTTAATAATGAAATGAACCCGGGCAAGGACAGTATCAGACAGGTGTGTAAAGAATGCACTGACCTGACCATTATAGGCTTCACAAAGAAGACTTCCGATCTTCCGACGCAGTGCAGTATCAAAGCGATCACGCGGAATGTACGTCAAACAGGAAACAAAACGTTCGAAAGGATCTTTGCGCACAAAAAGCGCAATCCGACGACGTTCTTGTAAATGAAGAATGCCGTGAGAGATTGTGGATAGTTCAGCGCTTGAAATCTGGAACAGTTCGTCCCGAGGGTAAGTATCAAGAATATGCGCCAGACCCTTGCTGTCATGACTACCGGACTTGAAGCCGGACTTGTCGAGAACCTTTTTTACCTTATGGCGTAGAAGCGGGATATCACTCGGTGAACGGGCATAGGCGGTCGAGGTTAAAAGACCCGCGAAAAGAATTTCGCCGATCACTTTGCCCTTATCATCAAAGCGCTTCACACCGATCGTATCCAGATGCACAGCGCGATGTACTGTTGAACGACGGTTCGCCTTTGTGATGCGCAATAGAACAGGCTTGGTCATAAAATCCCGCACTTCTGCGGGCAGAGATCCAAAATCCCTCAAACCATCAAAAACGTGAACATCAATATCGCGCAATACACCAAGTGAATTCGGCAATACCTTCAGAATTGAATTGGTGCCTTCGCCTTCAAATTTGTATTCGCGATAGCCAAGAAAGGTAAAGTTATCCTGAGTCATCCACTCAAGGAATGAAATGGATTCACTAATTTCAGTTTTGGACAGAGACGGCGGTGATTTTTTGAGCTCGCTGATAACATCGCCCATCTTGCCCACCATCGGCTGCCAGTCTTCGACCGCAGCTTTGACGTCTTCAAAAACTTTGGTCAGCTCGTGCGCTATCTGGGTGTGGCTTTCCGCAACCTGCTCACTGATCTGTATGTGCATTACAGATTCAGTCAGGATACCTTCGCCACCACCGTTGGAATTTATCGCGCTAAGTTTACCCTTTGTATCACGGATACAGCTAAGGACGGGATGTACAACCAAGTGTACTTCAACATCCAGACGCTCCAGCGCCGCCGTGACCGAATCAACAAGGAACGGCATGTCGTCATTAACGACTTCGATAATGGTATGTGACGACTTCCACCCGTGCTCTTCAGGTCGTGGGTTATAGACCTTTATTTTACTTTCTCCGGCTTTGCGCTGTAACAACTGCCCCCAAAGAGCCAGAGCAGCCCCGAAAAGGTTATCTGCTGTCTCTTCACGCAAATCATCCGGTGGGACGTTTTCATAAAAAGTGCGAACAAACTGTTCAATCATCTGGGCTTTATCAGCGCTTATTTTTTTGTGAACCAGTTTGACTACTTTATCAATACATTCAGATGTACTGTCATTGCCATGAATGGCCATTATTCTTTCCTCGGACCGCTGTCGCTTTTTAATTATTAGGTTATTGCTCTATTCGACGTCCTCACCCCAGGTCCGCCCTTAAAGGTGTAGGACAAACCACGTTAACCTATTTCAGGACCATTGTTAGTAAAAAATGCGTCGCCTACAGGATATTTTTTCAATACTTACAAAAGAGTAAAGTTATCCACATTATTTTCGCCCATAAGTTTAAGGCGCATAGGATAAAACCACCGAATAGAAGAGAACAAAAAGAGTCCATTGGCATTATCTATTTTTGGCATGGATCAAAGCTATTTAGCCCCTCAGGTTACGGAACAGATTCGATCAGAGTCATAGTTGCCAGAGTCGTCACTACCAAAGTCACCATCGACCGCACAATCTTCCTTGAAACACCTTCAGGCCGTAAAATATCCACAATTTTCCTTTCTTCTAGAGCCAACAGATTATGAACCCTAGAGGTGGAAGACTTACAGGCGGAAGACTGGCTACACAGAACCAGAAAAGGATAAATCCGGATATTGGGAGCAACAGCACGCACAAAAAATTCCCAAGACCTCACCTTTGGCACATAAGACAGGATGACACCTTTGTGACTTGTTCATCTGCGACTTGCATTAAAACATGAGAAGAGGTAACTCTATGAGCATGTATCGGATAGACACAGCAATATTTGCGCGAATGTACACAAGCACGCGAATGACCGGGGACATGAAAATGTCAACGACCATCACCATGCCTGCTTGTTTAAATCTTCGCCACACGAGATCCGATCATGAATACTTCAGCTCAGCCGCAGCAATACAGCCGATCTAATTCCTCTAAGCTATCTAACCCTTACAGATTTATCAGACTAAGCTTTTCTGCCCCGTCGCTATCCGTCGACGCAATCAGAGATAAATTGTCATTTAATCAATGCTATGTGCTCGCCGATCTATCTGCCTCGGCAGGAGAAGGCCAATACTGTCTTCTGGTGGAAGCAAAAGTTCATTCCCTTGAACTTACGACTTTTAGCAAGTCGTTCATGAAACAAATCAGACCACAGTCCTTGCACAGTAAACTGGAAAATAAAGCGGGTGATGTTATTGCTGAATGCAGGCTCTATTGTGAGGGCAAGAGCAGCTTTTGAAGCTGTGGGTCGCTCAAAATTTTAGGGCAATGACTGTCGAGCATTGCGATGTAAAGAAAGAGATTTCCCGATTCAGCTTTGAGTGCAGCACGGTCTTCAGGCCTTAAACCCTGGTGACGCACCAGACGCACCAAAGGCGTCTTCAAAGAATCAGGCGTTTTTTTCAGGGCAAGGTCCGCAGCACACCCACAGTGTTCTTCCATCTTCAGGGCATTTTCGGCCCCTATGCGTTTACCAAGTTCTGTTACACAAAAATCCAGGGTTTCTTCATGGCCAAGATTATCGAAGGATCTGGCACCACTTGGCGCCACAACGATTACAGCGATAAAAACCCACACCGATAACCATGAGAACCTGTTCAACTGCATTAACTCTCTTGCCTTTCACGCCGTCGCTTCATCCAGAACATCACTTTAATTACCGGGTAAACCCAGATAAGTCCAACAAAGGGGTAGTATAAAAGATGTACAACAGGATGATCCGGAAGCCAGTCTGTCCCGATCGAAATAACCACCGCAGAATAGAGCCCGAGAAAAATAAAAAACAGTAGATACCCAAGAAGGTTTTTAACCAAGGCTGTAACTCGTTAAACAGTTAATACAAGCAAAACAGAACGGATAATTTTATATCCTGCGTACCGGTAAAGAGCCAGCATAAAAAAGAAACACTCTATTAGATAACTTCCCTCTGAATCATCGTTAAAATATACCAGAATTTCCCTGTTCATCAGAGCCAGACAACCAAAGCTTTTTTAAAGTATCTTTAACAGTAAACATACTATAGTAGTCTCTGATGATCATAAGATTATCGGGGGGCTTAGGAATCGAGGATATAATGGTACTGTTACGCTCATTTATAATATTATTACTGTTTTTAAGTATTTCCCCGGTAAAGACATCAGAGGTAAAAGCATCAGAAATACAACTTGTCACAGAAAATTACCCGCCCTTAAACTATCTTGAGCAAAACGAGCTTCAGGGAATTGGCGCTGATATTGTCGGTGCTTTACAAAAAAAAGTAGGCACACCGAGCGCCCCTAAGGTTTTCCCTTGGAAAAGGGCTTATCGCACAGCGCTTTCCACCCCTAATACCGGTATATTTTCCATCACTCGTACAAAGGAAAGAGAAAACCTGTTCAACTGGGTTGGCCCACTCTACAGTGTACGCGATTACATTTTCATAAGAAAATCATCCGATTTTTCCGGACAGGATATTTCGGATCTAAAAGCTCTTCACAGTATCGGATTACAAGCAGAAGGTGCCGTGCATAAAGCACTGGCAAAATTATCCTTTCACAATTTAATCCCCATTCATCAGGTCGACAAGCAGTTGGATCTTTTGATAAGTGGCCGAATTTCTGCCTTACAAGTCTCTGATCTTACCATGTCTTTCGACCTGCAAAAAAGCAACCTGAGCTTCACGGAAGTAAGGCCTATTGCAGTCCTCAATCAAGCGGATATGTATCTTGCATTCTCAAAGGACACGCCTTTGGAAGAGGTCAATAAATGGCAGGAGGCTTTGAACGAACTTATCAAAGAGGGCAAACACGCTGCGATACTTGGTAAACATCTTCCCAGCTTGTCTCTTTGGAGTTTGGAGACAGGTATCGAAGTGAAGGTGAATTAATCGACTCAAAGTGAAGTGTTATAATCGATTTTTCTAAATTTTTGCCCGAAAGCCTGTTTTATAAATCTCGCCGATCAATTTCAGCTTAGTTCTCATAAAGATTTATTTTAAAACGAAAAAACCCGGCCAAAGCCGGGTCTTTTTCATATAACACTGGAGCGGGCGATGAGATTCGAACTCACGACATTCTCGTTGGCAACGAGATGCTCTACCACTGAGCTACGCCCGCGTCTCTGTGTTGGTGGAGGGGTATTTACGCCACGAAGTTTGACTTTGCAAGAGCTTTTTTCACAAAAAAATAATCCTTCTTGCTTCTTTCCTGTTTTAAAGACACAAAAAACGAGGCATACCCTTAATTATAAACAAATTTTGCATAAAGACGCAGGCAAAAAAATATCACCAACAGCACCCCTTGTACCCCTGACGATCTCTTTAAAAAACTCGACGCACTTGGAATCGAAACGACAACGATTACCCATCCCGCCGTGTATACCGTTGAAGAATCCAAAGAGCATTGTAGCGATCTCCCCGGTGCTCATACAAAAAACCTCTTCCTCCGTAACAAGAAGGGACAGATGTGGCTTCTGGTTTGTCTTGAAGACAGAAAAATCGACATGAAGTTACTTGGAAAAGTCTTGAGTGCAGGGAAGCTTTCTTTTGGCAGTGCAGATCGGTTGATGGAATTTCTTGGCATCACCCCCGGATCGGTTTCGCCCTTTACCGCAATCAATGATAAAGACAACGCCGTAAAAGTTGTTCTCGATTCACAAATGATGAAGCAGTCACCCATTAATTCGCACCCCCTGACCAATACAATGACCACCTCAATCAAGCCTGCAGATCTTGTGCAATTTCTGGCCGCGATCGATCACCCGCCAGAAGAACTGGATATGGATAATTTGGCACAACTTGCGCAAGACGCAACTTGACCCCTTGCAGTTCTGGTAATTCAACCTCATCTTGTCAGGTATAAATTCTCTAGGATTGAGGTTCTACAATTGAAGTCAATGTTTGGGACAGCAAAAGCTCTATCTGCTTCCCGGATTTTTGCACTTCAAGGATAAACTTTTAAAGCTCGGATATTGAACTATGGAAGAACTCATCGGCAGCACCCCAGCACCCCAAGCTGACCTGATCAAGGACACCAATCAGCAAGATTTTGCCAAAGATGTCATGGAAGCTTCCATGAACCAACCGGTTCTCGTCGATTTTTGGGCGCCATGGTGTGGACCATGCAAACAAATGATGCCCGCCATCGAACAGGCCGTTATGGCAGCCAAAGGCGCTGTAAAACTGGTCAAAGTCAATATTGATGAAAATCAGATGCTGGCGTCACAGTTACGGGTTCAATCCGTACCAATGGTATACGCTTTTTTCCAAGGACAACCTGTTGATGGCTTCAACGGTGCTCTGCCCCCCAGCGAAATCACCAAGTTTATTGATACTGTGATCCAGAAAACCGGGGGTGTTAAAGGCGACCCTATTGCAGACGCGCTTGAGCAAGCAGCAATGGCCCGGGAAAATCAAGACGATTTGGCAGCGATGTCAATCTATAGTCAAATTCTGGAACACGTACCAGATAATGAACCAGCGCTTATTGGTATGCTTGAGTGCCAAATTAGTGCTAACATGGAAGAAGAAGCGCAGGCTCTGTTTGATCAACTGCCAGATGATGTAAAAATCAAACCAGAATTTTCAGCAATTGTGACCAAACTGGAACTGGCAGGTCAGAGCCTTGATAACGAAGAAGTTGTTGCGCTGAAGAACAAGGTTGAGACAGACCAGACCGATAATCAATCAAGGTTTGATCTGGCATTGGCACTACAGGCAAACGGCAGCCACGAAGAAGCTGCTGATCATCTGTTGTATATTATCAAGCATGATCGTGAATGGAATGATGATGCAGCGCGTATTCAGCTTTTGAAATTTTTTGAAGCCTGGGGCATGATGGATCCCATGACGATGAAAGCGCGCGGTAAACTATCTTCGTTGCTCTTTAGCTAACACTGATCAGTGCGCGATTATAGACCAAGCAAAAAAATTAAGGCGGGTTCCCCTAATAATACAGTCGTAAAAGGCATACTATGACCGGTGGTATCTTCGACCCAAAGTTTAACGAGCTCCCAAGCGAACTTCCTATTTTTCCATTGGAAGGCGCACTTTTACTACCCGGGGGAACGCTTCCGCTTAATGTTTTCGAACCTAGGTATCTTACCATGATTGATCATGCACTGGGACAAAGCCGGTGCATTGGTATGATTCAACCAAACAGCAAACCTGCCCACGGTATTCTAGATAAAGATACCCTAGATCAAGATATCTTGAATGATGACAAGATGCCTCTCTACAAAGTCGGGTGCCTTGGACGCATAACATCCTTCATGGAGACAGATGACGGGCGATATCTGATCTCTTTACAGGGTCTAATTCGTTATAATGTAGCCGAAGAAACACCCGCTGAATTTGGTTACAGACGTGTTCTTCCGGACTATAATCCCTATCGCCCGGATCTGGAAAATACCGAGTCCGAAGACTTAGACCGTGCCCGACTTTTGTCCTGTTTGCGGAGCTATTTTGACGTCAACAATATTGATGCTGACTGGAAAGCCATCGAACATACAAACAATCATCGCCTGGTAAATACCCTTGCGATGATTTGCCCCTTTTCATCAGCAGAAAAGCAAGCAATATTAGAGGCCTCAACTTTGATACAGCGTGCAGATATCATGGAAACAATCATGGATATGGCCGTGCACCAAAGTAACCAAAACTTTGCCAAACAGTAAAATTGATCTGATTATAAGATAGATCAGGACACAATGGATTAAGATTATGAGCAACGAACCACGCGTCGATAGAAAATTACTCGAAATACTTGTATGCCCGGAAACCAAAGGGCCATTGGAGTATGATGCGCAAAATCAGGAATTGATTTCACGCCAGGCAAAGCTCGCTTACCCTATTCGCGAAGGCATTCCCGTTATGCTTACTGACGAAGCCAGACCACTCGATTAAATCAAAAGATTCTGGTAAATCAACAGGTTCTGGATAAATCATAAATGACTGAGTCAATCCAAGAAGATAATGCCCAGGGTTTTCACACTGAGCACTGGCCGACAGACCTGAAATATAAATCAGATGAACGGGCCCTTCATATAACCTTTGAAAATGGCAAAAACTTTGCTTTGCCTGCAGAATACCTTCGGGTGGAAAGTCCCTCGGCAGAAGTACAAGGCCATCACCCGAGCCAGAAGCAGATCCTTTCCGGACGCAGTATGGTCGGCATTATGGCAATTGAGCCCGTTGGAAACTACGCCGTTAGATTGACCTTTGATGACTTGCACGATACGGGAATCTATTCATGGCAGTATCTCTATAAGCTGGCAACTGAACAAGAGACCATCTGGCAAACATATCTGGATGAAATGGAAAAACGGGGTCTTTCCAGAAACCCTTGAAAATAAGGCTGCTATTACTTGGTTACTATTTCTTTGGCCAAGAGTTTAGATGCTATTTTTTTAGCCCGTACGGCCGCACTCTTATCCCCACTTACCTGTGCGGTCACAATAGCACCTTCTTTCAAAAGCACGAGTTCTGCCGCAATTTCATCGGGATTAGAAAAACCTGCTTTTTCAACTATACTTGTGATTTCTTTTGTTAAAACAGCCTTGTGGCGGGCAGCAGCTTCATGAGCCTTATGCTTGTAATCAGAGAATTCCGCAGCTGCATTGATAAACATACAGCCTGAAAAACGATGTTCCGGAAAAGCCTGATCGTTAAACCACAATTCCAGCGCATCATACATAGATAACAGCTGGTCCCTTGGTTCCCCCTGTCCTACCATATAATTTAAAAGCCATTGCCTGATCTGCTCGTCACGTCGCTCAAGAGCCGCAATAATCAAATCATCTTTGGAAGGGAAGTGTTTATAAAGCGTCATACGCGCCACCCCGGCCTCGGAGATAATCTGTTCAACACCTGTCGCGTGAAAGCCTTGAGCGTAAAAAAGCCCAAGCGCCACATCAACAAGGTGGTCACGTTTCTTAGATCGCCGCATCACGTTCTGTTCGTACCGCTAGTTTTGTTAATTCTGGGCTTTGATCACAACAACAGATGGCTTGCCGTCCAGTTTAGACAAAGAACTTTGCCAACTTGGCGGACAAGGATGTTTTTTAGAGTTCTGATTACATGCCCACCCGGTCCGAATACCTTCAAAAGCCTGCTTCATTGCCTCATTGGTAACGGGTTGCGCACCGATTTCAAATTCAGGCACGCGAAAAACATGTTGAATCAAATACAAGGCATTCTGACCAACAGTTGCCCGAAAGAGTGCTACTTCGCCAGTATTGCGCGTTAAATCACGGGTACAGTTGATCAAGCGAAAGCCTGTCGGAAAACCGTTCACTTGATCTTTCAGAGGCGGTGTTGCCCCGCTTACCTCGCAATTTTGCTTATAGATCGCTGCCAATTCATCCAGAAAGCTGACAACGTCACCATCAGCCCACCCCGGGAAAACCTGAACGGTAATCATGTCTTTCCAGTTGTTGACGTCCTGCCCGGGCGGCAACCATTCTGCAGTCGTTGATTGAGCCTGCGTATTACGGGGCAACGCCTGCCATTGATCAGGCAAAGCCGCAAAAAAGACCTCACCATTTCCACCTTGGGCAATAACAGAATCACCTGCAGCATGAGCCTTATCTATAGGCATCAAGCCCAGGGTCAGAAAAAACAGGCCTGCAAAGATACTGTCAGGCCATTTAATTTCATCTTTTATGAAAGACACTGATATCTCTCCGCGCAAACAACTTCTACTCATCCAATTCCAAGCCGGGCCAAGCTAGGCCAGCCTATGCCAAGATTTTATACTCAATATTTTGTGAGATATCACATTATATTCTCAAACATTAGCATAAAGATAACAACCAACTCTGGCGATTTTATGTCATTGGTTCAGAAAGCTTTATTTGTGAGTTTTCTGGTAAAATTTTCAGTCGAATTTTCTGGTCCAGTTTATTCATCTTTATGACCAAGCATCTGTGCCTTTGAAATCACCGAATGAATTTATACTCATGTGAAATTATATTTAAGCGAAACTATAGTTTCTCACCCTGCATCAAACGAGGCAAATCCCCGACAATTCCCATGGCATGCTTCATGAAAAAACGTTTTACAGGTGGAATTTTGTCAACTGTAGCCAGACCGAGGTCACGCGCCACCCGTACAGGTGCCAAATCATTGGAAAAAAGTTTTACAAGGCCGTCCATAGCACCAAGCAAGAGCACATTATCAAAACGACGCCATTTTGCGTAATCTTCCAGAACCTGAGGAGACCCAACATCAAGCCCGACTCTTCGTGCATCAACAACAACCTGAGCCAATGCAGCAACATCGCGAAGGCCAAGATTCAGCCCCTGCCCTGCGATCGGATGCATACCATGTGCAGCATCCCCGACAAGTGCGAGCCGGGTATCCGTGTAACGTTCGGCGTGTAAGGAACTCAAGGGATAGGACCAACGCATATCTGTTACAGTAAAGGCCCCAAGACTCTCGCCAAATCGTCGATGAAGCTCATTGGCAAAATCTTCATTACTCATGGACATATAGCCATCAACAAGGTCTCTTTTTTCCGACCAGACCAGTGAAGAGCGATGCACGCCCTCTTCACTATCAGGCAGGGGTAAAAGCGCAAAAGGACCTGAAGGCAGGAAGTGTTCAAAAGCAACGCCGTTATGGGGCTTTTCATGTACCACAGTACAGACAATACCGTTCTGATGGTAATCTGTTCCCGATACCTTAATCCCGGCATTTTTACGGAGCTGAGAGCCGCGCCCGTCTGCGCCAATTACCAAACGCGCTTTGATACTTGTTCCATCATCTAGTGACGCAACAACGCCGCGCTTATCTCTCTCTAGCTCTTGCAAGCTATGCGGTGCCAGATGATGCAGATTTTCAAGTTCAGCAGCCTTGGCATGTGTAGAAAGTCTGATGGCACGATTTTCTACGATCCACCCCATCGGCATATCGCCGACTTCGCTAAAGTCATAGGACATGGAAAGCGGGGACGCCCCCCGATCAATCTGACCATCGGTAATCTCAATGTAGCGAATTGCCTCTGCCGCCCATGTCATGCCGTCCCACAACCCAACCTGATCAAAGACTCGTTGCGACCCCAGAGCAATGGCAGATGAACGCCCATCAAAAGGCGTGGCTTTTTGATCAGAAGGTTCTTCGCGATCAACAACAGCAACGTCCATTCCAGCGCCAGCAAGAGCAACACCCAGGGTCAAGCCAACCAGGCCACCACCAACAACAAGAACTTCAACGCTTAGATCTTTTTGAGCCATATTATTTTAAGCCATTTGTATTCAGGATCTTTTGTAAGGTAAGGCACATATTCAGAACAAAGGTAATCCGACAGCGCCAGACTTGTTCGTTCTTATATAAGAGGGATTTCAGCCTTTGCCAAAAGATAACCGACAACGAACTACTATTTGCGACAATTTATCCTGAAGATTTCAATTACTGATTCTTACGGGTATTCATTCAATAAAATTAATCAGTAGTCCCATTTCCAAAATACGCCGACTTTGCTATCCGCTGTTTGTCCGGTTTCACTCTCAAGCGTGATATTGGGTGTCAGATCAATCTGAACCTTTGCTTTGGTACTGTCCGCTGAAGCCCCCTGATCAACACCGATATAGATATTATCAGTAATGTATTTTCCGGCACTGACCTCTGGCGATCCCGTATCGGAATTTGTTCCCGCTGTGAGAACATCTACACCCAAAGTATCCCGGGCAAAGCCCAAAACACCACCGCCAGAATCTATTTTACCGGACAAGGATGCAATGGCCGATGCAAGTTGAAGAGCCTCTACAGCAGAGAGCTTACCCGAAGCTTTTCCAAAGAGAACCTGGGAAAGTACCTCATCCTCGGGCAATCCATCAGGCGAAGAGAAGCTGATCTTTGGGTTCGATGCTGTTCCCTGAATAGAGACAATAGCTGTCACATTATCAGCTTCGTAGATTGCGGAAAGATTCAATTCCGGATCAATCTGAGTACCACCCAGCAACGCTATTTTACCCTGCCGAAGCTTGAAGTTTTTCCCAGCAAATGAAAATTGTCCCCTGACCGGACTGAGATACCCTTCAATAATCGGTGCATGGGCAAGCCCTTTGATCGTAAACCTGCCTTCCCATTCAGAATCAAGGCCCCGGCCGCGGATAAAAACCTTACGCGGCATATTCAACAACAAATCCAACGAAATTTTTGAAGGTTGTTGTTCCTTCTCAGCTTTTGTATCACCCGCATTCGGCTGATCTGGTCGATTGATTTCAGTGACCTCAAGATCCACGACGCTTGGGGCAACAGCACTGCCGATATTAATATTGGTTTCCCGTGTTGTGATATCACCCGCGACAGTCAAACTGGCCGGAGATCCTTTGATTGCAATGTTACCATCGGTCTGTACCGCTATCTGATCCTGATCGAGAGCAGCAAGATTATCGAGCTGGATAGCCAAATCAACCAATGGGTTACTTAAATTTTCAAAGCGAACAGTACCCTCAGATCTCAAGATTCCCTGTTTGTTATCATTTGCCTGTAGGCTCAATCGCAATAGCTGACTATTTTCCAACCCGGCATCTAGCGTGATGTTTTTGAGGAGTGTCCCCAATTCAATGTTTTCATATCGGCCTTCACGCAAAGTTGCTGAGCCGATCAACTGCGGATTTGCGACGGTTCCTGAAACCTGGAGATCAGTGTGGAATTGCCCGCGCATTTCCTGTGTATCCAGCGCCAGAATAGCCCATAGGCTCTCGATCTCACTGTCGATCAAAAGATCCCCGGTCAAAGGCTGATTTTCAGAGACCGCGACTGAGAAAGGTGAAAATCCAACCCGCAGAGGCACGGATCCTTTGGCCTGAACCGTTGATTTTTCCAACCCTGTTACATCATTTTTAAAGTCAAAACGGTTATTGTTTAATGTCCCGGATAATGTTGTTTGCAACGATGGTATCGTTGTATTCGGATCGCTTGAAAATTTAATATTTTCAGCCTTTAACAAAAGACTTCCCTGTGCATTTTCAGGACGTAGAGACAAATTTGCCTTTCCGGCCAACATTCCTTTAATCTCCAGATCAGGGGCAACCAGATTGACCAGATCCACGGGAAATGTTTTGATTTCTACCTTCGCATCAGCACTGGATTTTGTCAGTTCCCCAGATCCTGTAATCATCCCGCGATCAAACGAAAGCTCAAAGGGATCGACAGTGGTTTTGTCCTGACCCTGAATCACCACAAGAGCTTGACGCAAGGTAAGGACCTTTTCCGCAATTGTGCCATCAAGCTGAGACAGGTTAAAACGCGTCAATGTCGTTTTCCCTGTCACCGGGAGCATCAGATTTCCACTGCCCCCCAAAGCAATAGAAGGCGCCATTGAGCTATTCAATGCGAAAGTAAAATCTGCATTGGATAAACCGCCCGTAACGTCCAATTGAGCTTGTTCAATCAGACGGTCCTGAACAGAAACATCGGACAGGTTAGCGGTCATCGCCAACTGAGGATTATTAAAATCCCCCTGTGAGGTAGCAGCCACATCCAGGGTCCTGATAACCGTGGCCCCTGAATCAGGTGAAAGGTTGTTCCCCTTCAGACCCAAATCCAGATGTTGCGCGCCGCCCTTTTCGCTCAAGACGGCTTTAGTAGAGACTGCACCGACGATATCAGCCCCAAAAGCTGCCCCAAGAGGAGAAATGTCGCGCAAATCTCCCCGTATATCAGCGATAAGGGGGTTACCATCAAAGGGAACTGATGCTGAACCGACAATATTGTTCTGGCCCGTTTGTAAAAGAATATCAGCGACTTCTAACTGCCCATAGTCTGGCAAAGAAAATCCAAATGCTAAATCCAGCGGCAGAACTCCACCACGAAGCTCAGATTCAACAACGCCACTTGCCCCACTCGCTAACGTCTTCGCGTTAAAAGTTGTCGCCAGATTTCCAATTGTATTCTGATCCAGATTCAAAGCCGATACGGTCAGCTTTCCTTCTGCCTCTGGATCGCCGATTGACCCGCTCAGAGTTGTTTCAAAGTTTGCAAATCCTGATAGAGAAAGTCCAGCAACTTTATTCAAACGAGCAAGGTCCGGGGCTTCTATCTTTACATTAGCTACAAGGCTCTCAAAAGTGGCAGGAAGTTCAGCCGACCCTGCGAGTTGTGCCACCGGAAGCGGTAAAACGATATCCGATATCCTGAAGATCCCATCACCCAAATTGACATTGGCACTCAAGGATGGTTCCGCGCTTACCAATTCTTGAAGGTCAGTATCACCCAAATCAAGGTCTTGAGCTGTGACAGAGATATTACCCGTCATCTGGTTTGCAATATCCAGACTCTGTACGCTTAGCTCGGTTACAAGCTTTCCCTTTATAGGCGCGAGTTGGGAAAGATCGTCCAGAATGATTGCAATCTTTGAGCTTGCTGTATTATCACGGGTTGCCATGGCTGCCCTGACATCAGCACTGAAGAAAGCTCCTCTCGCCCGCAACATCGGAATATTTAATAACCCGCTTTCGAGTACATAGTGGCTCTCAAGTTCAAGACGCAGGTTACGCCCAAGCACTTTCTCCGCCTGCGGAGGAAGCCCAGTGACTTCTGTGAGAGCTGCAGAAGCATTCACGGGGATCATTTCCAATGAAGTTAAATTGAGATCAGAGCTAATACTCCCAATGATGTCCCCGATACGTAAAGCATCCTGCGCTGCGGCATCTGACTGCGGAGACGGATTAAGCTTGATGCCCCCCGCCTGAAAAGTTATAGCGATATTCATTGATTTGAAATCACCCGCAACATCCAAATCAACAAGCCCGCGCCCAAGGGAAGCAGGTGCAATCAATTGATTCAAAGCATCGACCTGTAATAATGCTGCATTCGCAGAGATATCAACCTTCTCACTATCCAGATCTAAATTACCACCGACAGAAACACTCAGATTTGTGTTGATAATATCCAATGATGACAAACTAATCAGATCATCTTCTTTGTCCCAGAGGACTGTCGACTTCAGATCTATCGGTTTGCTATCCACAAAAGGCAGGGAACCCGCCAGCTTCTCTGAAAATTCTGTTGCGCCAGAAAGGTCAAAGGTAATCGTATCCTGCCCCTGACTGGAAAGGGTCAGATCCGTTTTAAACAATTCCCCTGCGCTACCTTTGAGCTGCCCCTGCCAATTCACAAGCGGTCCCTGACCTGTGATAGCAAAGTTAACTTCTGGATAGTCGGGAAGATTTAAGGCTCGTGCAATCAAGCCTCCCTGAGGTTCTGTCAACTGTGCGTCAATGGACAGAGTATCCGCATCGGGATGGTAATTGACCCTGGCGCTCACAGATCCCTGATGAGCATCAAGCTGGTCGATATCAAGAGTACTGAGAATTCCCTCTTCATCCCGCGCAGAAAGTTTCATAGATACTGCTAACAGAGCCTCTCGCCCCAATATATTCTCGGCGAGATCGATCTTTGCGACATCAAGCTGACGCAAGCTTATATCAATTGGTAAAGGCAGGGGGGATGATGTGCTTTGCGCCTCTTCCGGTGAGGGAGGCAAGTCCGGGTTACGCTGCATAACCAGAGAAGCAACAGAGATCTTGTTTATCTTTAGCTGACCAAACAGCAAATTTTGTGGCGACCAATCCAGAACAAGATCGGTTCCTTCAAGCCAATCCCCTCTAGGATCGCGAAGGATAACCTTATCAAGCCGAGCATTGGAAAAGACATTGCCATCAAGCTGTTGTAGATCAATGGTCAAGCCAGCGGGGTCATTTACCGCTGCCTCAATCTGTGCCAACAGGGTCGCCCGACCGCTATCCGTTTGCAGATAAACATAACCGCCTAGCAACAGAATCAAAACAAGGGCCAGTGGAGCAAAGATGATCGAGGCAATAATCTTGCCTTTACTCATTTTCATTGTGGGCCCATTTTCATTTTGGACTCATCTTCATCTCAAAAGGCCTGCCCTATACTAACGTAAAACTGCCAGGCATCATCAATTTCTTCACGTCTGTTCAACGGCACAGCCACGTCCAAACGGATCGGCCCAATGGCGGTATAGTACCGGAGGCCAAGACCCGCACCCCATTGAAAGTTCTCAGAAAAATCAGGAGTCGCACTGTCGTAGACGTTGCCACCTTCAATGAAAGGAACCAAACCAATGTCTTCAGTTACACGAACACGGGCTTCTGCCCCAAACTCTACAAGAGATCGGCCACCAACAGGATCATCATTGGAATTAAGAGGGCCAACAGTTTGATGCTCATAACCACGGATTGACCCACCACCTCCGGCATAAAATCGCTTGGTTGCCGGTATATCGCTGGAACTATCCCCGGCCAACAGACCGATCTTGCCACGCGTTGCAAAAACCAACCTGTCGTCATCCAGAATGGAATAATAAGTCGATCCATCAATTTCCGTCTTGAAGAAATCCGGAGAAGCCGCCGTCAATCCGTAATAAGGCGTTGCTGTCACGCCAAAGCGAAAGCCGGTTGTCGGGTCTAGTAGGTCGTTTGTTGAATCGTATCGCGCACTGAGCGGAACACTTGCAAAGGCAAAGGATTCGGTATCGTCTTCATCTTCAATTTCGGACAATTCAAGTTCAAGGCCACCGCCGACAGTCCAATTTTTACCCCATTTACGATCTATGCCGACAAAAGCACTGATAGATTTTTCTTCGTAGGCGTCCGTGTCTTCATGCTTGATGTTTGTGTTGGCATTAAAGCTCTGATTATTTCTAAGGTAATTTGGCTTGTTAAACCCCAGCTTTAATTGCTGACGAATCTCGGCAACCGTCAAATCAGCTCGCAGCTTCTCGCCTTGGCCAAAAGTATTCCTGTTTTCCCAGAAAAACTGGGTTCCTGCCCCCTCACTTGTTGAAAAGCTAGCGCCAAGGCCGATTGATTTATGCTCGCGCTCAACAAATACAAAGGTTATAGGAGTCACATAGGTGCCATTCCGGGCTGCATTACTTGTATCCAGAGGTTTCATCCGAACAGCTTCAAACAATCCGGTACGTAAATACTTACGACGGAGTTCATCTATGATCTTTGCGTTATAAAGTATGCCAGCTTTCCACTGTCCCAGTTGCTGCAGATAATTTGCATCAACTTCTTTCAAGCCTTCGAACTCCAGATTACCCACAACCAGTCTCGGCCCTTCATCAAGCACGAGAGTGACATCCATTTGTTGTGTTGCAAAATCTACGATTGCTTCCTGATCAGCCAGTTTTGCATCTGGATACCCATGGTCGGCCAAGATTACAATTGCCTTGTTTTTAGCATCGACAATAGCTTCTGAGCGAGCAACAACACCCGTTGAGATTCCAATATTTGCGTTATTTAACGCTGCAGGGATTTGCTTCCCGGATTTAAATACAACACGGAATGTATTGAGCAGGAATTGAGGGCCTGTCTTAATTTCAAAAGCAACACCGACAGGCTTTTTACTATCATCAACACTATAAGAAATTGAGTTATCGTAATAACCTTCAGAGCGCAGAACCTTATCAAACCCCTCACTGTCTTCCTTTACTCTGCGCTTGAGCGCCGCCAAACTGGAGGGAAGCTTGTCTTTAAGTTGCTCCAAGCGAGAAGATTCCTCAACAAGGTTCAACAAATCACCTTGTATATCGCCAGAGATAGAAACCTCATACTTATAGGTTTCGGAATTATCTATAGACAACAAATCCTGTGCATTGGCAGGGGAAAACGCCCCGAAACTCATCAGGATAAAACCCACAAAAGTTATGTTAATCCCCGGGAATTTTTGACGATACCCAAGAAAATTAAATCGTCTCATAAAGAGCGCACCCTGTTGTTTCTGCACTATAGTTCTATTTGGAGTTCTATTTGGGCCTCATTCTAACCAGCATGCCCAATCGGATTAACCCATAAAATGCCTTAGTACAGAAGAATAACACTTCCCCTAAACTCTACCTATCAATGACTATAGCTTTATAAACAACTATTCAATCGTGGCTTTTACCTATTTATAAATGAGTATCTCACACATGTCTAAATTTTAATCACTTGATATGTCGTGATTAAAATTTAGACATTAATTATTTTGCATTGCACAATTTGAATCCACACCCAAGTGCCATATACAACCTATATCTATTTGAAATTAAACAATATTATTTTTTTTAAAAGTTGGCACGTTTCTTGGAACTAGTAGGTCAGTCCCAGAACGCAAATAATGGAAGAAACAATGTCCAGCTTTCTTAATTCCAACAAAAAATCCTGCAGAAATATTGTCGCATTTTCTGCGATAACGGCCTCACTGTTGGTAGCCTCGGTACCAGCACAAGCGGCGGTAACAGAAGAAACCGCTTTTGTCTTCAACACATTTTCTTTTTTGATAAACGGTGTTCTAGTCATGTGGATGGCCGCAGGCTTTGCCATGCTCGAAGCAGGCTTGGTTCGAAGTAAAAACACCGCCGCAATCTGTCTCAAGAACATTGCGCTCTATTCTATTGCAGGCCTTATGTTTTATCTCGTCGGCTATAATCTGCTGTATGTAGGTGTAGAAGAAGGTGGCTTTATCGGAACTTTCAGCTTTTTCTATGATTCGGGCGACGCAGAAGTCGCGCTGCTTTCCGCAGAGAGTAGCACAGAAGAATTGATCACAGCAGTTACATCAAACGGCTATTCCGTTATGTCTGACTGGTTCTTCCAGATGGTTTTTGTTGCCGCAACAGCATCCATTGTTTCAGGCACGCTCGCCGAGCGCATAAAATTCTGGCCCTTTATGTTATTCATTGCAGTTCTAACCGCCGTTATCTACCCAATTCAGGCTTCCTGGAGCTGGGGCGGTGGCTGGCTGGCCGAGCTTGGCTTTAGTGACTTTGCCGGATCAAGCATCGTTCACTCAGTCGGCGGATGGGCAGCCCTTACCGGTGCAATTGTGCTCGGCCCACGCAAAGGTAAATTCTCAACAGATGGTCGGGTAAAACCAATTCCAGGATCCAATCTACCACTTGCCACACTCGGTACATTTATTCTGTGGATGGGCTGGTTTGGATTTAACGGCGGATCGCAGCTCGCACTTGGTTCAGCAGCAGATGCCGTCGCCATGGCCATTGTTTTTGTGAATACAAACATCGCAGCTGCCGCAGGTGTTGTCGTAGCCATGACCCTGACACAGCTTCTCTACAAAAAAATTGACCTCACAATGGCTCTTAACGGTGCTCTTGCCGGTTTGGTCGCGATTACCGCAGGACCAGATGTTTCCCACGCATATATGGCCATTATCATCGGTGGTATTGGTGGTGCGATCGTCGTCTTTGCCGTTCCCCTGCTTGATAGCCTGCAAATTGATGATGTTGTCGGTGCTATTCCTGTTCACCTCTGTGCAGGTATCTGGGGAACACTGGCTGTAGGGATCTTTGGTTCTGGAACCATTGTGTCCCAGCTAACCGGTATCGTTGCCATTGGTGCTTTCACCATTATCTGCAGCACCGGCCTTTGGATCCTACTCAAAATAACTGTTGGCATTCGAATTTCCGAAGAAGACGAATACAACGGTCTTGATGTCAGCGAACTAGGTTTGGAAGCCTACCCAGAATTTGGACGAGGTTCACAGAAACTCGTCTAACGTTTTCAGTCTCCCCACTGAAGTTGGTGATTTCACAGCCTATCGTGAAATCACCTGAGACATCCGGTTAATCCCTTTTCCGGTACGTCTCATCCTCCTTAGGCCCTACAGACCGCTATCCGAGCTCTTTCCTAGTAGGGTCTTAACTTGCCGCCTATCACATCCCCGTGATAGGCGGTCTTTTTATTAAGTAGATTAATAAACGCGCAAAAAATTTTCTTTTCTCTAGCCACGCTCTTGCCCGAATTGGTATTTAGTTACATTAATTAAAACCTAATTTATGCTGATCAAAACATTAAAGAGTCTGAGGTTAAGAGTTCACGTGATTACACGACAGTTTGTTGACCGCCAAAAATTACAGGAATTTCATCCCTTTACTCGTCTTCGTGCCTTGCTCGAAGATATTCCCGCCGGTCGCTCATGCCTGAAAGATGGAGAGGTGATCAATCTTTCTATCGGCGAACCCCAGACACAACCACCCGCATTTGTTGCCGAAGAAATAGAAAAAGCTGCAAAGAGCTGGTCAAAATACCCGCTATCAAAAGGGGCGCCTGAATATCTTTCTGCCAGCGCTAACTGGCTGCAGCAACGCTACAAACTGCCAGAAAACTTTATAGATCCAGCCAAACATGTTCTAGCTGTTCCCGGCACTCGAGAGGGGCTTTTTATGACAGCCCTCACAGTGCTTTCAACACCTAAAAAAGGTGAAGAATCCCCTGTGTTCCTTACTCCCAATCCCTGTTATCATGTCTATACTGGTGCCGCAGCCGCAGCGGCGGCAGAAGTTGTAACCGTCAGCGCAACCAAAGAAAGCGGCTATCTGCCTGATTACACGACAGTTCCCGAAGATATCTTAAAGCGAACCGAGCTTTGCGTGCTTTGCAGCCCCTCTAACCCAGAGGGAGCAGTTGCAGATCCCCAGCGAATCAAAGATCTGATTTCTCTGGCTCGAAAGTACAATTTTGTTGTCGTCTTTGATGAATGTTACGCTGAAATCTATACTGATACGCCCCCTCATTCAGCTTTAGAAATAGCCGGAGAAATAGCGGCCGAACTGGAAACAAGTTTTCCAGGCAACTCTCACCCTGATCCCTTGGCCAATATTTTGGTTTTTCATTCCCTTTCTAAACGATCAAGCGCTGCTGGTCTTCGTTGCGGCTTTATTGCCGGAGATGAGAAATGGATCTCTATGATTAACACAACCTGTCAAGTTGGTGGCGCAGGGGTTCCCATCCCCATACAAGCCGCAGGAACACGGTTATGGCAAGATGAGAAGCATGTAGAGGTTAACCGTGCGCTCTATAAGAAAAACTTCGATCTTGCACAAAAAATCCTCGGGAAAAGCGTTCCTGTAGAGATTCCTGCCGGTGGGTTTTGCCTATGGTTAGAAGTCGGTGATGGTATAGAGATTACAAAACGGCTTTGGCAGGAAGCAGGCATCCGTGTCATGCCTGGCGCTTATATGAGCCACGCCAACAATACAGGATCATCCCCCGGAGATCGGTATATTCGACTTGCTCTAGTGTACGATCCCGGATTTACGGAAAAGGCTCTTGAAAGTATTCGCAACCTACTCGCCAGTATAAAAAACTCTGAAGCTAACGATTTGGGAGTTCGTAATTAATGGCACGGTCAGCCAAATCAGATAAAGTACAACTTCTTCCTCAGGGCACAGGCGTCTTTTTCCAAAAACGCCTTATGGAATGCCTCGGCTTCATACTACTTCTTACAGGGGGCGCGCTATTCCTGTCTCTGGCGACCTATAGCCCTACAGACCCCGGATTTAACAGGGCTACTGATGATATTGCAGAAAATTTACTCGGTATATACGGGGCACAGATCGCCAGCTTCATGCTGCCCTTCGTGGGCTTATCCGTATATTGCCTGCCACTTATACTCGCTGCCTGGTGCTGGAGATGTTTTAAAGATCACAGCCTTAGCCACCCATGGATCAGAACCTTAACTATCCCTCTCTTAATCATCGCGCTCTTCATTGCTTTTGCTGGCCTACCACAGTCAGAAGGATGGCTGGGACAAGGACACACATCCAATCTGGGCGGCACATTTGGGCAGTTGGCACTTAACGAGTCACAACCCTATTTAAGTAATTTATCCTGGGTGCTCTCTCTGATTTCATTCCTCATTGCCATCCCTCTTTTCCTCTATGCCGTCGCCCTCAGAAAGGACGAATGGCAAACGATTGGACGCGGGTTAAAGTTTGGCTTCTCCGCAGCAGGTCAGATCAAACATATCTTTAACGCCCCCAATCCCTTCAAAAGAAATCGCGATGAAGAGGATGAGACTCCTGATATTCGCGGAAAAAGAGATCAAGCCATCCGCAGGCGGGCAAAGAAAGATCGGATTGAACCAACCCTGGAAGACGAAAAAATTACCAACGCCCGCGTTGAAACATCTGCAAAAACTACAAAACCAAGTAAACGGATCAAGGCAGAAGAACAAGGCCGCCTCAACCTGGAAACCGTTGATGGCGAATATGAGTTGCCACCGATTTCCATACTCAACGACCCCCCTAGTGATTCAGGTAAAAACAGTCTTAGCAAAGACGCACTGGAGAAAACCGCACGCTTGCTTGAAACGGTTCTTGACGATTTTGGTGTCAAAGGAGAGATCGTCACAATCCGCCCCGGTCCAGTCGTTACACGCTATGAGCTGGAACCCGCCCCCGGCACCAAAACCAGCCGGGTTGTTGGTCTTGCCGATGATGTCGCCCGATCAATGTCAGCAATTTCGGTACGTGTCGCCGTTGTTCCCGGATCAACGACAATTGGTATAGAACTGCCAAACAGCAAACGGCAAACCGTCTATCTGCAAGAATTGATGGGATCCAGCGACTACGACAAAGACAAAGGCAAGCTCCCCATTATCCTGGGGAAAGATATCGGCGGCATCCCATCCATTGTGGATCTTGCCCGCATGCCACACTTGCTGATTGCCGGTACGACGGGATCTGGTAAATCAGTGGCCGTAAATGCCATGATTCTTTCACTCTTATACCGCTTTACGCCAGATGAATGTAAATTCATCATGATCGATCCCAAAATGTTGGAACTGTCCGTCTACGATAATATTCCACATCTGTTAGCACCCGTGGTGACCGAACCGAAAAAGGCAGTCGTTGCCCTAAAATGGACCGTGCGTGAAATGGAAGACCGTTATCGTGCCATGTCCAAGCTGGGTGTCCGGAACATCGACGGGTACAACGCCAGAATGGCAGAAGCACGCAAGAACGGTGAAATTCTGACACGTAAGGTTCAGACAGGCTTTGATCCGGAAACCGGGCAGCCTATCCACGAAGAACAGCCGTTTGATATGAATGCCCTGCCCTATATCGTCGTTGTTGTCGATGAAATGGCCGATCTTATGCTTGTGGCTGGCAAGGACATTGAAGCTGCGATTCAACGGCTTGCACAAATGGCCCGTGCTGCGGGCATCCACATTATGATGGCGACACAGCGACCATCTGTTGATGTTATCACCGGTACAATCAAAGCAAACTTCCCGACGCGTATCAGCTTCCACGTGACGTCAAAAATTGACAGCCGTACGATTCTTGGGGAACAGGGCGCTGAACAGCTTCTTGGACAAGGTGACATGCTATACATGGGGCAAGGCGGAAGAATTCAGCGTGTCCACGGCCCACTGGTAACTGACGAAGAGGTCGAGGAAGTCGTAAACTGGCTGAAGAAACAGGCCATGCCAAACTACATCGAATCAGTAACGACCGAAGACTCTGAAAGCCCTGATTTCGACGCAGCAGCTCCATCCAGTAGTGGTGGGAATAGCAGCAAGGCTGATGAACTTTACGACAGAGCTGTTGCTGAGGTGATTAAAAGCCGAAAAGCATCCACAAGCTATGTTCAACGACGCCTTCAAATCGGATATAACCGAGCCGCTACAATCATTGAACGGATGGAAGATGAAGGCGTCATTTCATCCGCCAATCACGTGGGGAAACGCGAAGTTCTTGTCCCGGACAGAGATGAATAAAATACGTAGAGATACGTCTTGTTTTCAATCGCGACACAACGCACAAACGTATTATCGAACTATTGGTTTATAAGGATCAAACTTTGATCAAGATCGCCCAAATATTTTCAGTTAAAACCTTGGTGACAGCTGTCTTAACACTGCTCCTGTTCACGGGAGCATCCTTGTCTACCAAATCAATAGCCTATGCCGATTCAAATGAACCCAACGGGCTGGAAGGACTTTCCCCCGATGAAGTGTCTATCGTCCGCCGCATAGAAGGCTATTTAAACGAGCTGAAATCTGTTTCAGCACGCTTTATACAAATTTCCAGTAATGGTAGTTTGGCCGAAGGAAATGTTAACATCCAACGCCCAGGTCGTATGCGTTTTGAATATGACGAGCCCGTTCCTATTGTCATGATCGCGAATGGGGTCACACTACTTTATTTCGATAAAAAGCTTAAACAGTCGACCTATCTCCCCCTTTGGAAAACACCACTGTGGTTTCTAATTCGTGAAAAAGTTGAACTACACAAAGATATTCAAATCCTCAGCGCACAAGAAGCGGACAGTACTATTCAGTTGGAAATAAGGGCTGAAGGTGAGTCAGACGGCACACAGATGACATTGCTATTCAGCGACAATCCTATTTCACTTAGAAAATGGGAAGTTATTGACGCCCAAGGCATTACTACGCAGGTATCGCTTTTAAATCCGGTTTATGATGCTGCAATAGATGAATCTGTTTTCAAAACAGACGACCTAGATTTAAAGAAGAAAAAACTTGAGAAATAAAAGCCTTAAAGATTTCTTTTTTTGAAGGGCCTTTTCAGAAGTTCGGCGAAGATCTTATCTTGCGCTCCTTCTACACCTATTTGCATTTTCCTCACCCTTTGAGTGCTACTTTTTGATCGGAAGATTTTATCCCAAAAGCTGAAGACTGTCCCATAATTACTATCCGTATCATTCCGAAGTGCGTGATGATGTATCCAGTGAATAGCCGGCGTAATAATGACAAGCGATAAAGCTTTCTCAAACTGATCGGGTAATCGCACATTAGAATGATGGAAAAGCGTTGAAATCAGTAAAATAACCTCAAATATAATGATAGATATCAAAGTGATATCAAAAATAATAACAACAAATACTCTCATGAAAGCGGATAGAAGAACCTCACCAAAGTGAAAGCGTAGTGCTGAGGTCGTATCCAAATTCATATCCAAATGATGTATTTCATGAAATCGCCAGAGAAAAGGGAGTTCATGATTCAGGCGATGCCACCAATAGATCAGACAGTCCAAAAGAATAAGGTCAAATATGAGCCCAGCACTCCCAGATAAAAATTCCGGCCGCCAGCCAACAATGTGCGCTGCTGCCCATGCGGTCATCGGAATGACAACCAATGGGGACAGGATTAGATTACAAAACCATAGACCTATATTTCGTCTGACTCTTATCGGGAAATACTTTTCAAACCATCCCCCGCTATTTATCAAAGGCGCTACAGGGAAAGCTCTCTCCAGTACAAAAAGAAATAAGAGCCATAAAAAAACAAGCCCTGCTTTATAAGCCAATATTACTTCTACTAAATTTTCCATTTATACATCATACAGTTGAATATCCATTCCTTAACTCTCCATCAAAATTGCTCTTGCCTATTATTATACTATTTATTGTCTGGCGGCATATGGGACTTGCACTCAATAGCGTAAACAGTACCATCGCAAATCAAGTTTTCATGAACATATTTGATCTGCACATCCAATGACCAATTCAGTACTGCCAATTATCGGTGTATCAGCCTGCCTTTACAAAGCAGATACGCCTAAACCTTACCATGCCGTCGATGACAAATATTTACGTGCCGTGGCTGTCTCATCAAATACAATGCCAGTAATCATCCCAGCGCTTGGTGATTTATTGGATATACCCAAACTGGTTTCAAAACTGGATGGTATTATGCTAACCGGCAGTGCCAGCAATGTTCACCCTGATCGCTATAATACAGCTCCTTCTCGTGAAGCAGAGCCCTATGACCCAATGCGGGATCAGACTACCTTTGCCTTGATACAGGAAGCACTTAAACAGGAAGTGCCTCTTCTCGCTATCTGTAGAGGATTTCAGGAATTAAATGTCGCCCTAGGTGGCAGTTTATATCCACAGATTAGAGATATACCGGGACGCATGGATCACAGCAGCCCCGATACAAAGAACATGGAAATCGATTACGGTCCAAATCACACGATTTCTATTTCAAAGGAAGGATGCTTGTTTCAAATACTTAAAAGCGACGAAACAAACGTAAACTCACTCCACTATCAAGCTGTAAATCAACTCGGTGAAGGACTGATCGCCGATGCTGTTGCAAAGGATGGTACTGTTGAAGCGATTTCCATGCCTGGACAAAAGTCTTTTGTGTTGGGCGTTCAATGGCACCCAGAATACAAAGCCAATGATAACACAACATCAAAAGCTATATTCAAAGCCTTTGGAGATGCAGTAAGCCACAGGGCAAAATAATTTTAACTTATCTCCAAACCAGTTTCCAAAACTTCAGACACTTCTGGTTTTATAAACTTTGGCCTGACTTGTCATAAAAATCTTTGTTTCCTGTGGAGTCCCCAACGATAGTTTCAATTTTACCCACGAATCATCTACTAATTTAGGTTTATATTCCAATTATTCACTCATTCATAAGAATAAAATCCTGTAACTTAAATTTTATCCACAGGCTCATTGAAATCCCCACTGGATGGCTTATCTTAGAATCACGTCGCCTCCTACCTCACTCCTGGCGACGTTAAAGGAACTGGAATCCCCCCTCTGGTTCCTTGAAACTCTGCGAAGAAGCGGGAACACCTGGTTATCCCCCCAATCAGGTGTTCCTTTCTTTTATTTAAGAAATCTATATGCTAAAGTTGTCGGAAAGCATAATTAAAGACACTAATTTCAATAAACACCCATCTCATTTCGCATCAGAAATAAAAATAATCGTTTATTCCATATACGAAACAAATTCATATCGAATACGGAATAAAATTGTTTCGTATATGGAATAAACTAATGTCCCTTCGTATTGCTACCTGGAATATCAATTCTGTCAGACAGCGTCTAGGCCACCTCAAAGACTTTACTGATAGCCATAATCCAGACATTCTCTGCCTGCAAGAAACAAAGGTTCAAGATAGCGAATTCCCATTATCAGATATAAAATCAATGGGTTACGAAGATGTTATTTTTCACGGACAAAAAAGCTACAACGGCGTCGCCATCCTGTGTAAAAATGCCGTTGAAAGCCACGAAAAAATAATTTGGTGCGAAAAAGATGACCGCAGACATCTATCAGTTGCACTAAATAATGGTCTGGAAGTTCATAATTTCTATGTTCCGTCAGGCGGGCCCATTCCGGACCCGGAACAAAATGACAAATTTGCTCACAAGCTTCAATTTCTTAAAGAAATGTCAAAATGGGCCGCACAACCGGACGTTAAAGACAAAAAACTCATCCTTGTTGGCGATCTTAACGTCGCCCCTTTGGAAAAAGATGTCTGGAATCACAAAAAGCTCCTAAAATCCGTTGGGCATACCCCTTTGGAAAGTGAGTTAATGGCAAATCTCAAAAAATCAGGGAATTTAATTGATGTTGGCCGTCACTTTATTCCGGATGATCAACCTCTCTATAGCTGGTGGGGGTACCGTTATAAACCGTCTTTTGAAAAAGATTACGGATGGCGATTGGACCACATACTAGCCACTCAAAGCTTGAAATCTGCGTTGAAGAGCTTTGAAGTTGTCAGGCATACACGCGGTTGGGAAAAGCCCTCTGACCATGTCCCAAACGTCGTGGACATTGACATCTAATCTCAGATTAATTTTAGCTCTCCGAGTACAGCTTGAAAACGGCCTTGAAGCAAGGATGTCATCAACGAAGGCACGAGAGAAACTAAGAAACAGGGAATGTGCAGTTTTAGCTCGCTTTGTCAGCCAATGCGTTTCTAGCTTCGGTTAACTGACTTGTTGTGTGATCGATGCGATGCGCTAGTACTCGCATAACTTCAACACCCATTTCCGGGAAGTCCATCACCATATTGAAAAAGAGTTCCTTGGTAATTTTTAATGTTACCAGTTCCGACTTGGCTTTAATGGTTGCTGTCCTTGGCACATCACAGAGAATAGCAATCTCGCCTACAAAATCATTTTTCGCAAAAGAAGCAACAACAAGAGGCCCGTCATCTGTATCAACAATGACATCCGCTTCTCCGTCAATGAATATATAAGCAGCATCCCCGGCATCACCTTGATGGAAAAGCTCTTTACCTTCTTTAAAAATCAGGCGTTCACTGGCAAAGGCCATAAGCTTTAGCCTGGAAGGATCTATATTCGCAAAAAGCGGAATATTTTTTAACGCTTCAACTTCTTGTTCAATCGACATCTACCCTGCTTCCCCGCTTAATCTGTTTCTCTGTGGTTAGGTTCTTTAGGCTTACTTGGTAACTTTATTCGTCATCAATCAGACTTTTTAAAACCTTACCATCTTTGTTTAACTCATCGAAACGGCCACTTTCGACAACTTTTCCATTCTGCATGACAATAACATATTCAAAATGCTGAGACAGACTCGCCCTCTGCAATGTCCAGCAAATGCCGCGATCTTCCTGTGCCTCCATAATAGACGGTACCAGTCTGTTTTGGCTTTGAGAATCCATAACCGCTGCAGCTTCGTTCAAAATCAAAAGATCCGGTCGCTTGATCAGCGAACGAGCCAGAGCCAGCTTTTGCCGCTGAACACTGCTCAAACGATTTCCAGCAATACCGACGTTAAATTCAAGTCCAACTTCGATCACTTCTGAACGTAACCCCAGATCATCCAGAAGCTCTGTCATCACCCGCCCGATTGTCGCACCTGCTTCGGCACGTCCATAGGCCAGGCGACCAAAGAGGATGTTATCTTGGATACTTGCCGCTGAGTTATAATTATCCGGGTCGTAAAACTCCACAGCATCCGGATCACGGCTTTCCAGCTTCTCCGCAAAGATCGTACGGGCCTTCAAAATTTTGGCCTCAACATCTTCTGTCACAAGTCCAAGACGATGACGGGCCTCTACATAATCAAAAGGCAAATACATCAAGGCTTCCCGATCAGAATCTGATATTTCAGAGAAGCTACTTTTATCCGCTCGCTTTACAATCTTATCGAACTCAGGAAGATCGTCAGCAGAGATAAAGCTGAATTGTTCGAAGAACTGGTGAGACGGTGGAAGACCCATAAAGAGTTCAACCATAGTACGGGCAATAGAAAGACCCATATTATAGATACTGTCTCTTAAATCAGCCTCTTCAACTGACTCGCGCAAAATTGGCATCGCCAGAAGATTATTGCCTGCATACTGTTTTTTACGCGGTGTTCCGAACAAAAGATTTTCGCGTAAAGTTGCATTATTATTGTATTTTTCAGGATCAAAAGCGATAACAAGATCTTCTTCACCAGTCGCTTTCAAATGCTCTTTCAATGCAATTCTCGCCCCGAGAATACTCTCCGCGATATCCGGGCGATTTTCACTGTCCACGATTCCACTCAAGCCAAAAAGATAGACATCTTCTTCAAAATCAACAGCGCGTAATACTTCTGTTACCCGGGGAACCAATTCGGCCGGATCATTTATCCCAGCAGACGTAAAATCAATCCATTCACCATTTGGGTTTAAAGCAATGTTCCCCGTTCGAAGGGCTTCTTGTTTTTCCCGAAGCAATTCAGCCTCTGAGTCAGGGAGACAGGATGAGTCTTTGATCATCCAGTTTCGTAACCCATAAAAAAGGTTGTCCATAACAGACAAGGGAAAGAGGTAAGCTTCGGAGCTAACGTAGGAAATTCGACGTCCGGTTATCGCAGAAGGCAATTGAGCCATCGGCTTACCGCCTATTTTCATCGACCCCGAAGACGATTTAACCAAATTGGCCAGAAGCAACCCTAGATATTCCTTACCACTGCTGGCATTGCCAACAATGGCAATTTTCTTATCAACGCCAACTGTGAAGGTGATGCCTTCCAGAAGTTTGTTCTCATTTTCATCTACAAGACCCAGATTGCTGGCAACAATATCGCCTTCCAGCGGCGGGCTATGTTTTTCTTCAAGCCGCTGCATTTCAGCATCGATCATACCGCTTGGCTGGAACTGTTCGGCAACCTGTTCGTACTTGATCTGAACATCATTTCGTTGTTGATCCCAATTAATGAGATCTTTGATCGGAGGGGGTAAATCTTTGTAAGCAGCGAGAACGGCAACAAGTGTACCGATCTCAAACTGCCCGGTTATCACCAAATACCCGCCACCAAGATAGAAAATAAAAGGTGTTATCTGTGCCAGCAAATTGTTCAAAAACTTAACAAAAAACTTTCGCTGATAGATCTCATACCGGATCTTGAAAATCTTACCCAGTCTGCTTGATATCTCTGCACGTTCATAATTACTGGTATCGTGAGACTGGATTTCAACAGCGCCTTCGACCAATTCACTCACGCGTCCAGCCAAGGCGCGGGCTGTCATTTGACGTTGACGTCCAAGATCGAGAATACGCCTACGAAGCTTGGGGATCACAAAAGCCTGTACGAGGACGATACTCATCGCAACAACGCCCAGCCAAACGTTCTGGACCATGATAAAGATCAATGCCGTCAGGGCCTGACCACCTAAAAAGAACGGGGTAACAATCGCATCACCGATAAAGCCGCCAAGAGGTTCAACTTCATCTTTGAGCATCGTTGCAATTTCCGCCTGTTTAACACGGCGACTATGCATAACAGGAAAACGAAGGATGCGATCCGTCAGCTCAAAACGCAATCTTCGGAGCATCCGCTCGCCCAGTTGGCCTTTTAGAGTATTAATAACAAACTTGAAGAGCCCATTGACCAGTACAAGCCCCAGAAAAGCAAAGCACAATGCGAACAATAATGAGATTTGCGTTAAGTCAAACCCTTCAAATAAAATAACTTTATGCCCAAAGATTGCTTCCCCAAAAGGAAGCTCAAACCGCATGAAAGACAGGGTAGAATTTATGTCTGCAAAGTTCTGAGAGTCGACAGCACGATTGATGATGCTTTTTGGTAAATCCAATGACAGGAAATAAAAGGGCATGGATGCAAGCACCAGGAAAAGAATTTTGATCTGATCCTTTTTACTGTGCTTCCAAATATACTTGAAAAGTCTTTGTTCCATTGCGCCCCAAATCCCCCGTACCCGGCCTTAATAAAACTAAAGCCACGTCCAATACATATGTATTTCAAACAGGTTACAAGATAAGTCCTAAATTCTATTGAGTAAACTACCCACAAATTTTAACGCTTGATATAACCACCCTAGCCGAAGTGCCGATAGAGGTAAACTCACGGAGATAAACACATTGTTATTCGTTGTGTAGCCCTTGAAAAAACAGATGATGCTAATCTAATAACACTGAATACACAGAGTTATAATATATATCACTCTGACAAAAATATTTTTAATAACATATAGTTATATTGAATTGAATTTAACTACCTGAAAAAAATCATGCCAAATAGCTTGATTGGCACATTCTTTCTTGGGTCCTAGGAATGAAATGTGGCATAGTCGCCAACACTACCGAGGGGAGCGAAGCCATTACACAAGACAGTACACATATTGTTGATGATCATAAAAGTACCCGTGTTCTAATCTATAGTCACGATAGCTTTGGTCTGGGCCATTTACGGCGCTGTCGGGAAATTGCCCATACACTGGTAGAAGAACATAAAAACTTATCTGTTCTGATTTTATCCGGATCACCGATCATCGGGTCTTTCGGATTTAAAGCACGTGTGGATTTTGTCCGTATCCCCGGGGTCATCAAACTGAGAAATGGCGATTATACTTCGCTTAATTTGCATATAGATATCGAGCAAACCCTGAGCATCAGATCATCCATTATCAAGCACACTGCAGAATTTTATGATCCAGATCTTTTCATTGTCGATAAAGAACCTTTGGGCCTCAGAGGCGAAGTAGAAGACACACTTCGCTTACTCAAAAGTAGAGGCACCCCTTGCGTTCTGGGTCTCAGAGATGTCATGGATGATCCGGATCTTCTCTCTACTGAGTGGGAGCGTAAAAACACAGCACCTGCTTTATCAGAATACTATGACGACATATGGGTTTATGGTCTTCCCCAAATCTGCGACCCGCTGGATGGCATTGATTTACCCCCATCTGTTCAGCGAAAAATGACCTATACTGGCTATCTGCGTCGGACCGGGGGCAGTGATGTCCCCATGCCTGTACTTGAGAAAATAGGTGAAGAAACGCCCTATTTACTCGTGACGGTTGGCGGCGGCGGCGATGGTGAAGAAATCATTGACTGGGTCCTCTCTGCCTATGAAAGCGATCCGGATCTTCCCTATCCAGCGCTGATTGCTCTTGGACCCTTTATGAATAGTGATCTTCAGCATGACTTTCAGGTTCGTGCCAGTAAATTACCTAACGTTGAAGCCATCACCTTTAATGCCCAGTTTGAAAGTTTGGTTGATAGAGCCATCGGCATCGTCGGTATGGGAGGATACAATACCTTTTGTGAAATCCTGTCCTACGATAAACGTGCCCTCATCGTACCGAGAACTGTCCCCAGAATGGAACAATACATCCGGGCCAGCCGTGCACAGGAACTCGGTTTGGTCTGTATGCTGGAAAATGATGACAAGCGCGATCCACAAAAAATGGCAACAGCCTTAAGAAATTTACCACAACAGCATCTCCCATCTGATGTTGTGGTACCCGGATTGCTGGATGGCCAGAAAAACGTCATCAAGCTTGCTGATAACTGCTTCAAGGCAAAGCTTTCAAAGCTGGGACTGATCGACAAACTATCAAACACAAATTAACCCCACCTGCCTGATCGTGCGCCACGCCAAAATACCTCTCACTAAAAGCATGCAGCAGCAAAAGAGATATTATTCGACGGTATGAAAAAAATAACCGTAATCCTAAAGGGTTACCCACGCCTTTCTGAAACTTTTATTGCACAGGAACTTCTTGCGTTGGAAAAACGCGGGCTGGATCTGTCACTGGTCTCACTGCGCCATCCCACGGATACATCCACACATCCCATCCATCAAGAAATCAAAGCGCCTGTTAGCTATCTACCAGAATATATCTATCAAGAGCCTTTACGAGTCTTGAAAAGCTGGTGGAAAGCCCGAAAACTGGCAGGTTACAAAAAAGCCTTTTCCCTGTTCATCAAAGATCTTAAGCGCGACCGCACCCCAAATCGAATAAGACGTTTCGCTCAAGCCTGTGTTCTTGCCACTGAATTGCCAGAGGATGTAGATTGGCTCTATGCGCACTTTTTACATACCCCGTCTTCAGTAACGCGCTACGCCTCTTTTATACAGGATATCCCCTGGTGTGGATCGGCCCATGCCAAAGACATATGGACATCCCCGGAATGGGAGCTTCGGGAAAAACTTTCTGATATTAAATGGTTAGCAACATGTACAAAATTCAACGTGGACTATTTAAGGGGCTTAACCACGGATAAAAGCCGTGTAGACCTAGTCTACCACGGCCTTGATTTTGATCGTTTTGATGAAGCGTCCAACACTCACTCAGTGAATGATGGAAGTTCTGAAGATAAAAGTGTGACTTTAATATCAGTCGGACGTGCGGTTGCAAAAAAAGGCTATGATGATTTACTCAAAGCTCTTTCTGCTTTACCTGCAACTTTACATTGGCACTTTATTCATATCGGGGGCGGAACATTAAGCAAGGATCTGAAAAGCCAGGCTGAATCACTCGGTATTAGCGATAAAATCACCTGGATGGGGGCGCAACCTCAGGAGGTTGTTCTGGAACAATACCGAAAAGCAGATCTGTTTGTTTTAGCATCCAGAATCACTGAAGATGGTGATCGCGATGGCATGCCGAATGTGCTTATGGAAGCGCAAAGTCAGGCTCTGTCCTGCCTTTCAACCGATATATCTGCTATACCTGAGCTTATTGTTAACAATGAAACGGGTATATTGGTTTCACCAGAAAACCCAGATGCTTTAGCCGATGCACTCAAAAAGCTCATCGAAGATCCCATACGAAGGGAAAAGCTGGGGCAAGCCGGAGCAAAACGCGTAAGAGGTGAGTTTTCCATGAAACAAGGCATAGATCAGCTTTTCAACCGGTTCACGGCGCAATAGTCAGGCGATAGAATGCGGATCGCTTTTTACGCCCCTCTAAAATCGCCCCACCATCCAACGCCATCGGGTGACCGTCACGTTGCCAGATTACTTATCCAAGCCTTAGAAACTCAAGGGCACGACGTCCACATAGCCTCTCACCTACGGAGTAGAGATGCAACCGGTGACAAAAATCGTCAGGCCAGATTGAAGAAAATTGGCGAAAAGCTTGCCGCAAGATACATAAAAAAAATTCAATCCAAGCCAAAAGACCAGCGTCCTAAAGTCTGGATCACTTACCATCTCTATTACAAAGCGCCGGACTGGATCGGCCCCCTTGTATGTGACGCCCTTAATATTCCCTACATTCCCATAGAAGCATCTATCGCCAACAAACGAGCCAACGGACCTTGGGACTTAAGCCATCAGGCCGTCGTCGCTGCGGTAAATCAGGCAGAATGTGTTATCAGCCTAAACCCACATGATACACACTGCCTACCCGATACTGTTAGAAACTGGACCCTGCCACCCTTTATTGCTCCCGACCCAATTATAACAAAACGGGAAAACTGGTCACAGTGTCGTAAGGCTGTTGCGGAGAAATACGGATTGGACCCGCACAAACAATGGTTACTGGCAATTGCCATGATGCGCCCCGGAGACAAACTGGAATCATACAAAGTGTTATCGCAAGCTTTGCGCGGCCTTCCTGATTTATCATGGCAGTTGATTATCGTAGGCGATGGACAGGCCAGACCTGACGTAGAAGCAAGCTTTATATGGGTACCAAAAACCAAAATTACCTACACTGGTCAGCTTGATCCCGAGGAGCTAACAACAATTATTCCCGCATGTGATATCTATACCTGGCCTGCGGTTAACGAAGCTTATGGTCTGGCTTTTCTGGAGGCACAGGCTGGTGGATTACCTGTCATCGCAGGAAATACAGGAGGTGTCCCGGCAGTAGTCGCAGATGGCGAAACCGGCTTGCTGACAGCCCCCGGAGATCCCGTAGCCTTTGCAGCTGCGTTGCGAAGTTTGCTAACCGCCCCCGTTCGTCGTAGGGATATGGGAAAATCTGCCGCACAAAAGGTCGAAGCAATGCATAGTCTGGTGACAGCAGGACAGCGTCTGGACGCAATCCTTTCAACATCCAGAAAAGACTATATTGAGCCGGGGTTACCCTTATTGGATTATGCCAAGAAAAACAAGATACTATGACAATGACACCTGAAACCACGAGATCTGAAACCAAGAATTCTGAGGAACGCATTGACGTTCTTTTTTATGTTCAACATCTTCTCGGTATCGGACATCAAAAACGGGCTGCAACCCTCACCCGAGCTATGAATAAAGCTGGTCTATCGGTTGCTTTTGTTTCCGGTGGTATGGATGTCCCTGGGCTAGATACGGGCAGTGCAGAATTTTATCAACTGGATCCCGTTCGTGCAGATGGTATCCTTTTTACAAAATTACTGGATCAAAACGACCGGCCAATTGATAAAGCCTTCAAGGCTAAACGAGCCAGAGATCTTGTCGATATTTATCACGACACAAAACCACGGCTTGTGCTGTTGGAAATGTTTCCCTTTGGGCGTCGACAGATGCGCTTTGAACTTATTCCTCTACTCGAAGCGGCGAAAACATCTGAATTTTCCTGTAAAATAATTTCATCCGTTCGCGATATTCTGGTCAAGGCCCCAAAACCGGAACGTATTACCGAAATGCTTGCCTGGGTGGACACTCATTTTGATCACGTTTTGATTCACGGTGATCAAAATTTAATTCCCTTTGATAAAACCTTTCATCCCGCCCGGGATATCGCTGATACGATTCTTTATAGCGGTTACGTGGTTGATGAAAAAGTTGACGGTACGCCTCACCCGACGGATGGCATTGATGAAGTCCTGGTTTCAACCGGTGGCGGAGCCGTCAGCGAGCGGCTGATCGAAGCTGCGTTAAATGCAAGAAAACAAAGTGTCTTAAAAGAAAAACGATGGCGCATTCTCATTGGCCATAGCTTGCCGGAAAAGCTATTCGAAAAATACAGAGCACAATCAGATAACAACTTGATTATTGAACGCTCAAGACCAGATTTCACCTCTCTATTGGCCAACTGCGCACTATCAATAAGCCAAGGTGGATACAACACGGTTATGGAGGTTCTGCGTGCCGGATGCCCTCGGGTCATTGTCCCCTATTCCGGTGGTCTGGAAACAGAACAGACCCTCAGAGCTAAACTGTTATCTGAACAAAATGCCCTCACCTTTGTAGATGAAGAAACACTGACAGCAGAAAAGCTCGCCACAGCCATAGAGAAAACACTACAAAACAGGCAAAAGCCGCCATCCAGTTTGAATACAAACGGCGCTGAAAACACAGCGACAATCCTTTCAAATATCCTGGATGATAAACCATTACAAAAATTTCTAAAAAATGGCTGAAATATTAATCTTCAGGCACGGGCCAACCGTTTGGAATGCAGAAAAAAGAATGCAGGGAAGATCTGATATTTCCCTTTCTGAACAGGGCATCGAAACGGTTCAAAAATGGCAACTTCCAAAGGAATGGATGGAGATGCCTTGGTATGTCAGTCCTTTGCAACGCGCCCAAGAAACCGCCAAACTAGTCGGGCAAGAGAAATTTACGACTGATCCTTTGCTGATCGAAATGTCCTGGGGAAATTGGGAAGGGCAAAAACTACCCGAATTGAGGGAAAAATTGGGACCAGAAATGGAAAAGATGGAAGCCCTTGGGCTGGATCTGTGCCCCCCCGACGGTGAAAGTCCAAGAGATGTCCAAGAACGCCTGAAACCTTTTCTAAGTAGAATAGGAAAATCAGACATATCCGTTGTTGCTGTAGCTCACAAAGGAGTCCTAAGAGCGCTTTATGCCGCCGCAACAAACTGGGACATGCGCGGCAAACCAAAAGAAAAAATAAGAGATAACTGTGCTCATCTTTTTCAGATTTCCTCAGCAGGTAAAATCAGTGTAAAAACAATGAATATCAGCTTGTTATCACCTATTGATTGCTTCCCAAGACCCGTAAAATCATCAAACCACCCAGAAGAAGCCCCCTAATGAAGATCCACAAACACCCGGTTAATGTTTTTATCTATGTTCAGTATCTTTTGGGGATCGGACACCTCAGACGGGCTTCTTTACTTGCCAAAACCATGGATAAAGCAGGCATGTCCGTACTTTTTGCATCAGGTGGACGCCCTGTGTCCTATCTTGATGTTGGTAACGCCGAACTTTTTCAGCTTCCAGCCCTTCATGCTGCCGATAACAGTTTTAAGGTTCTAAAGGATATTAACGGATCAATCGTTGATGATGAGTGGAAAGAAAAACGAAAAGAGCTCCTGTTATCAGCTTTTCGCGAGGCTCAACCAGACGTTCTCTTGATCGAAATGTTTCCCTTTGGCAGACGCCAGATGCGCTTTGAGCTGGACCCCTTGATTGTGCTGGCCAAATCGATGGATATCCCGGTTATCAGTTCTATCCGCGATATTCTCACAACCCATAAAACCCCGGGAAAGAGTGAGTGGATTATTGATCGGGTTCAGAAAGATATCGATCATGTCCTGGTGCATGGTGATCCAGATTTTGTTCCGCTTGAAGACAGCTTTCCGCTTGCCGCAAAAATTAAAAATAAAATAATCTATACTGGCTACGTGGTTGAGCATGACCAAAATCGAGACCCCAGTGATAGAACCAGTTCACCAGAAGATAGAAAGGGTGTACTCGTTTCTGCAGGCGGAGGTGCTGTTGCTCTGCCTTTGGCTGAAGCGGTCATCAAAGCCAAGGATCTTTCCACTTTAAACAATGTTCCCTGGCGATTGCTTCTGGGAAACAATCTACCTGATCAGGAATTCAACGACATCGTCAAACGTTCCCCTGATGGTATAATTGTTGAACGAAATCGCCCGGATTTTTGTAGGCTTTTGTCCACAACACAGCTTTCTATCAGTCAGGCCGGATATAACACCGTTATGGAAACTCTGATGACCGAGACACCGGCGATAGTCGTCCCTTTTTCAGCAGATGGTCAAAGTGAACAGACGGATAGAGCACAAAAGCTTGCCAATGCTGGCGTACTATCTCTGCTATCAGAAGCCGACTTAACCCCGGAAAATCTGGCAAAAAAAATAAACGAAGCTGTTCAAAAACCCTTGTTCTCGAAATCGGGGTCCTCAAAATCGGGGCCTTCAAAGTCCGGGTCAAAAGTAAAAGTCGATGTTCACGGTACGGACAAGACAACACTGTTTATCAAAGAGCTAATTGAGAAAAGACACAAAAAGAGAGACATCCAGTGCCCCAAATAGCCCCACAAAGTTTCAAGTATCCCCTTTTTGATATTTATCTCGATTATCTGAAAACAGCTTTTGGCTTATCAATAGGTCTCGGCGGACTGATTTACGGTCTGAACAACACTTTTTCCCAAATCTGTTTTAGCGCCATACTCATTATCTTTATTATCTTTGGCTTCCATTCACTAAGACGTCACAGAACACGCGTAAATCTAGACAGCCAGCAGGTTGAAATTACAGATTTCAAACAGCGAAAAATTCTGTTCAAGGATATAGAAAACATTGAGTTACGCTATTACGGACGCCCTGTGAAAGACAAAGATAGTGACCAAAAACCCAAAGGCGTTCTGCACCTGACTTTAAAGAGCAAAGAACAAAAGTTCACTTTTGATTCCAACTTGTATGGTTTCAAATACCTTGTCTGGTCAACCATACTATTTGCGAAAGAGTGCAACCTGCCGCTTGACCCTAGCACCATTGGCAATATGCTAGACATCGGACTTGATCCAGAAGGCAGCAGCGAAATGCCGGATCCACAAACGTCGGGAATATAAAAATATATAAGACGATCAAGCCAACAGGGTTTAACAACGGGGCCAGAGTATAATCGTGAACGATCTGTTACAGGTCAAAGACCTCCGTGTCGCATTTAAGCTTCCAGAAGGAACTTTGAACGCCGTCAAAGGCGTATCCTTTCGTGTACCGAGGGGGAAAACAGTTTCTCTTGTCGGTGAATCAGGATCAGGAAAATCCGTTGTCAGTCAGGCGATTATGGGAATTTTGCCCAAAGTAGCCGAAATAGCAGGCGGAGAAATTCTTTTTTCCGATCCTGAAAAACAAGGCGAAATTCTTGATCTGGCAAGGATCCCCCCTGATAGCAAACAGATGAGACAGATCCGTGGTGGCCGGATATCCATGGTTTTTCAGGAACCTATGACCTCGCTATCGCCAGTACATACCGTTGGCAACCAGATCTGTGAAGCGTTAGAGTTGCACCGAGCCATTTCCTCAGCTCAAGCACTCGAACTTGCAACCGACATGTTACGTATGGTGGGGTTCCCCGATCCGATCAGGGCTATGCGTACCTATCCATTTGAACTTTCAGGTGGGTTACGACAGCGCGCTGTTATCGCCATGGCACTGGTGTGTCACCCCGCCCTGCTTATCGCCGATGAACCAACAACGGCCCTGGATGTAACCATTCAGGCGCAAATTCTTAAGCTAATCAAAGATTTACAGAGCGAACTGGACATGTCCGTTCTGATGATTACTCACGACCTTGGCGTCGTTGCCAATATGGCAGATGAAGTCGTGGTTATGTATCACGGCGAGGTTATGGAAAGCGGTACGCTGGAAGATATTTTCAGAAAAGCAGAGCACCCCTATCTCAAAGCCTTGCTTCACGCAGTTCCGCGCTTTGATATGAAACCGGATGAACGACTAAAACCAATTCGTGAAATAGAGCACCATCCGGACAATCCTATTCTCAAGGCAAAGAGACAAAGACGAAAAATTTGTGAAGATGATCCTCCTTTGCTCGAGGTAAACAATATTTCAAAATCCTTTTCGATCAGAAAAGGTGGCTTTTTCTCGCAAAAATCATCGGAAAAGGCATTGGCCGTCGATGACATCAGTTTTTTTGTCAATCGTGGTGAATGCCTCGGCCTTGTGGGCGAAAGCGGTTGCGGTAAAACAACACTGTCAAAGATCATCATGCGTGCTCTGAAGCCCGATCAGGGGTCAATTATTTTCCGGGACCAGAATAATAATCCAACAGATGTTCTGGCGCTGGAGAAAAAAGACCTCTTTGGTTTTCGTGAACGCGTCCAGTTCATGTTCCAGGACCCCTATAGTTCCCTTAACCCCCGCATGACTGTGCAGGAGTTAATTGGTGAACCCTTGCTCATACATGGTATGAAAGACCCTAAAGAGCGGCGAAGATACGTTGAAAGCCTCATGGACGTAGTTGGATTGGCACCAATGCACATAAATCGTTATCCCCATTCATTTTCAGGGGGGCAGCGTCAACGTATCGGGATTGCCAGAGCATTGGCCCTACAACCCGACCTTTTGATCTGTGACGAGCCTGTTTCGGCATTAGATGTGTCTATTCAGGCACAGGTTCTTAACCTGCTGAAAGATTTAAAAGCAGCTTTGGGCCTGACCTATATCTTCATCAGCCATAATCTGGCAGTTATAGACTACATTGCGGATCGGATTATCGTCATGTGCAGAGGACGATTGGTTGAAACTGCTCCGAAAGAATTACTCTTTAAAAATCCCGTTCACCCCTATACCCGGGCGTTGGTATCTGCAGTCCCAGACCCCGACCTCGACCATCCGCTTGATTTAAAAGATTTACTGGAAGGTAAAGCCTCAGTGCCGGAAAACTGGCCAGCGCCTTTTACTGTAAATGATCAACACGAGATGACCATGGTTGATTTAGGTGGCGGACACTATGTACGCGTCCATAAAGGCACTGAGTGTGACGCCATCCCTCAAAAAAGTATGAGGGAGAACGCATAATGTTGGGCTATATCGTCAATCGTATTTTGGCCATGGTGCCAACACTACTTATTATTTCAGCAGTTATCTTTACCCTGATTCAGCTACCACCCGGGGATTATCTTGAAACACAAATAGCCGAAATGCAGGCACAGGGTGAAAACGTCGATCAGGAAAAGATTGATTATCTCCGTACTGAATACGGTTTAGATAAACCCATGTATGAACAATATTTCGACTGGGTTTTCGGGCTTTTACAGGGCGACCTTGGTTATTCATTTGAACATGAACTACCGGTAACCGAAGTTATTGGCGATAGAATCACCCTCACGATTGTCCTTGCCCTTGCCGCAACGCTCTTTACCTATGTTCTTTCCTTCCCGATAGGTATCTATACCGCTGTAAAACAATATTCTGTCGGTGATTATGTTTTCAGTTTTGTCGGTTTTATTGGCCTTGCAACGCCTAACTTTTTACTGGCTCTGGTCTTGCTTTATTTTGCCAATGTCTGGTTCGGTACTTCTATCGGTGGCCTGATGGATGATGAATTTATCGGTAAACCCTGGAGTATGGATAAGGCTTTGTCTGTGCTGGAGCATTTATGGGTTCCCGTGGTCGTAATTGGAACTTCCGGTACCGCCGGTATGATCAGACGATTACGGGCAAACATGCTGGATGAACTATCCAAGCAATACGTCATTACAGCCAAAGCTAAAGGCCAAACACCGCTCAAGATCCTCTTGAGATATCCCCTTCGCTTGGCAATAAATCCCTTTATCGCTGATATTGGATCAATTCTACCTGACTTGCTTTCCGGATCTGTTCTCGTTGCTGTGGTCATGGGATTGGAAACAACGGGTCCGATGCTTGTTGACTCTCTACTGAGTCAGGACATGTATCTCGCAGGATCATTCCTTATCATCGAGGCATCACTTGTTGTTATTGGAGTCTTCATTTCAGATCTGATTCTTGCAGCGATTGACCCAAGAATTCGTCTGGGCGGAGGAGCTGAAAAATGAGCAAAAATACAACAGATCATCAGTCCCAAAGACGACCCATGGAGCATTACGTCAATCCAGCGCCCTTTGATCCACAGTCAGTAACAAAGCTGACGCCACAGCAAGAACGCTATTTCACTGCATCACAATGGCAGATCATGTGGTGGAAGTTCAAAAAACACAAACTGGCGGTTTATTCCGGCGTTATTCTGTTGTGCATGTATATTGTTGCGATACTGGCAGAACTGGTTGCCCCCTATAATTTACACAACCGGGAAACAAAGTTTATCTACGCCCCGCCACAAGCCATTCACTTTTTCCATGAAGACGAGTTCATAGGCCCCTTTGTCTATGGCTTTGACTACAACCTCAACATGGAGAACCTAAAGCGGGAATACACACCAAATACATCTGACATTCAGAAGTTAAACTTCTTTTGCCGGAGCGATCAGGAATACGATTATCTTGGCCTGATCAGCGGAGACTTCCATTTCGTTTGCCCGGCTGAAAACGGAACCCTTTTCATCTGGGGAACAGATCGCTTGGGACGTGATGTCTTTAGTCGCATCATTTATGGGTCAAGAATTTCCCTGACAATCGGTTTGATCGGTGTTGCTATCAGCTTTGTGCTTGGCACTTTCTTTGGCGGTTTGGCCGGATATTTTGGTGGTCTTGTCGATAATTTTGTTCTGCGGGCCATTGAGATACTCAAATCTTTCCCAAGCCTGCCGTTGTTTATGACACTTTCCGCCCTCTTGCCTGTTACATGGAGTCCCCTCGGGGTCTTCTTTGGTATATCTATTATTCAGGGTTTTCTGGACTGGCCAGGACTAGCCCGTGCCGTCAGGTCTAAATTGCTGAGCCTACGTGAAGAAGACTTCACCACAGCAGCACAGTTAATGGGCGCTTCACATGCAAGAATTATCGGGAAACACCTTTTACCTTCGTTCAGCAGTCATCTTATCGCTTCTGCAACACTCGCTATTCCCATGATGATATTGGGCGAGACCAGTTTGTCTTTCCTTGGTTTGGGATTAAGAGCCCCGATCACATCATGGGGAGTGCTGCTCAACGAAGCACAGAACATCAGTGCCGTCGTACTATATCCATGGCTGCTTTTACCAGTTCAACCCGTCATATTGGTTGTTCTTTGCTATAACTTCTTGGGTGATGGCCTGCGTGATGCAGCAGATCCCTATAAATAACGCTTTTGTGCTGAGAAGATTGGTTCTTCTCAGCACAAGCTAATCTGCAATGACAACAAGATCCATGGTGTCCGAAACACCGACAACCTGACTCTTTTCCAGGACCTTTCGCTCCAACAAGGGTTCATACCCTTGTTCGACAGCTCTTTTATAGGTCGTTTGATCAGCAAGAGCACGCACCCCTACATCTTTATTATGTTTCTCAAGCTTTGCCGAGAGATTAACCGCATCGCCAATCACAGTATATTCCAAGCGCGTATCATCACCAACAGCCCCGAAGAGAACAGGTCCAACAGCAATTGACCCATTAACCAGCGGTGCTTCTTCACCGTTGTTTCGCTGCCATGATGCTGTTACATCCATCAATTCATCCATAGCTCTTAAAGCGTCAGCGGCATAAGTTTCAGAGGGAACAGAAGCACCAAAGGTTGCCATGATGCCATCCCCCATAAACTTATCAATTGATCCGCCGTGCTTTTGGATGATCGGAACGCAAAGCTGCTGATATTCAGCAAGAGTGCCCATAACAATCTCCGCCGATTCCACGGCGGCCAACTTCGTAAACCCCCGCATATCCAAATTCATAATTGCGGCTTCACGTCTTTCGGCGCTTCCCGCCATTATTTTGTCTTTTGAATCCGCAATCTTTTTGGCAACTTCAGGTGAAAAGAAACGCGAAAGTTCCTGCGCAGCCTGTCGTTCTGAAACAGAATTAATCAATAAAGCCCGGGCACGCACCAACGCGACAGCCAAAATAAGTGTCACAACCAAAATAGAGATGATTTTGTCAAACTCTGCCCCGAGAAGAATAGAATTTGAGGTCATGTAGTGCACATAGTCGCGCGTAATCATGCTATCCATGGAATCAAAGGAAACAACATACATGATCATTACCCCCCACCCCAGAGCAGCAAATAATCCTGCAATGACAACGAACTTGGCTTCAAACCTCAAAGCTCTGATCGCTATGAAGATAAAAACGTAAAGAAGGGTCGGGACTTTCAGATAAAAACTTGGCGGTTGATTATACTGAACATGAAAGCTCCAGATCAGAACCATCAAAAGCGTCATATCAAAAAGCGCAGAAAAGGCGAGAGACCAGTCAGGCATATGGAAGTTATAGGCCCAAACGATACGTATCAGTGTCAAAACAAGATAAATGCTCAAGGCCCAGGGAACCGGTGCAAAAGTCACATCTTCGTTAAAGGTCTTTGGGGATATAAGATAGAGAGAACCAAAAATAGAAACAACGGCGAGCTGAATCCAGCCAATCAACCGTTCTGTTTTATCTTCCTGTTCATGAATGGCCTTAAGAACCCGCTCTGGCAAAGCTGTTTCATTAACCGAGCTAAACCACTTCATTTTTATCATCCCGAAATGCTAATCAATCACACCGCAATCAACTGTGTTATAGCCTAAATAAGCTTTAGCTGTTTTCAATTCTACAGGTAGGTTGATCAAGCCGTGGTCAGAATTCCGTGATCAGAGCAGAAACGTTTACAAGTTAAGAACAAGGCCTTCTTTTGCAAACAGGGTTCCCGGGCGCGTTTTTTCTGCCTTTTCTGCCTCAATATCCAGGAAATCATCGCTGTGGCAGGGATCATGATGAAAAGCAATGAGCTGTTTCACATCTGCCAGATCACACAGACGCGCCCCTTCTTGCCAAGTTGAGTGTCCCCAATCCTTGAATTTAGGAAATTCTTCGTCCGTATAGCTGCTGTCATAGACCATACAGTCAGCTCCTTGGACGAGTTCAATTATTTGACGGTCCGGCACCCCCGGAGTGTGCTCTGTATCTGTGATATAACAAAAAGATTTACCTTTGTATTCCAAACGATATCCCGTCGCTCCATTGGGATGGTTCAAAGGAGTTGTTCGTATTTTAAGGCCAGGATAAGGTTCCAGCGTTTCACCGCTATGAAAATCATGAAATGTCACGTTCGCTGAAAATATTTTCGGTGGGACCGGAAATAAAGGTTCCGCCATATAACGGCATAGAATTTCGTGTAAATTACTTTTCTGTTCCAATAAATGCCCCGCCCACAAGCGCACCTTGTTTTTGGGGTAAAAGTTTGGGCCAAAGAATGGCATACCCATAATATGGTCGTGATGGGTATGAGAGAAAAGAATATCGATTTGCTGTTTATCACTCGCAGAGCAAATGTTTTGCCCCAAAGATCTGATACCCGTGCCCGCATCGAAAATAAAATGGTGATCTCCACAGCGAACCTCTACGCATGACGTATTCCCGCCATAGCGCCTGTGGCTATTTTCCGGACAAGGGATTGATCCCCTTACTCCCCAGAATTTTACTGTAAAATCACTCGTTGCCGACACGTTTCATAATCTCCCGGCTACTACACAGCCAAATGCAAAATTCACAGATCCTTGCTGAAGTACCGCTAGGGCACCAAACGATAACCACCAGTCTCTGTTACTAATAACTTTGCATTCGATGGGTCGATTTCAATCTTTTGTCGCAATCTATAGACATGAGTTTCCAGTGTATGGGTAGTTACACCAGCGTTATATCCCCAAACTTCGTTAAGCAAAGTATCCCGCCCGACAACCTGAGATCCCTTACGGTACAAATACTTAAGGATAGATGTTTCTTTTTCTGTCAGGCGAATTTTCTTTTGTGTTTCACCTTCAATAAGAATTTTACCACTGGGCTGAAAAGTATAGGGCCCGATGGTGAAAACAGCATCTTCACTCTGTTCATGCTGGCGGAGCTGAGCACGCAATCGAGCCAGAAGAACCCCTAAACGGAATGGCTTGGTAATATAATCGTTAGCGCCAGCATCCAGACCCAAAATGGTATCAGCATCAGATTCAGCAGCTGTTAACATGATAATCGGGCTTTTAACCCCCGCGCGCCTCATCAAGCGACAAACTTCACGCCCATCCATGTCGGGAAGGCCAACATCCAGCAAAATCGCATCATAGTAATCGTCTTTGGCCTTATCCAGGCCTTCCATACCATTTACGGCTTCTGTTGTTTCAAACTCTTCATGTAGATGTAGTTGCTCTCTTAATGAAGAACGCAGCGCATCATCATCATCAACAAGCAATATTCTACGGCCGTTTGAAGTTGTCATCCCATAGGCCCCTTATCTGTTTCCCTGTTTTACTTCACAGTATTTGTTTAACAACATTTATTCCTGTGCCGGACTTTATGGTCCGATTGTATTATTCCTACAGCTATTAAGTAACCAGCTTTTATCTAAAAATAACACTTATTTAGATAGCACTGGCACCATCGACATTCAAGCTCACCCACAAAATCTGCGAAACAGAACTTTCTGGCAGAGGCTATAAACAAAGAAAGTTACACTTTAGCTATCAGATTTAACCATGTTCTTTTATATATCGTGAAATCTACAGAACATTTCAAATGGAAGCAGATAAACAATCCGTGTAATGCATATCTAAAAGCTAACTATCTGGATTTAATGCATTATCCTAAAAGCATAGTAAACAGCAAAGAAGAGAGTAAGGTATATCTTACGACCCAGTATCTATACAAAAACGATCTTTTCTGTCGCAAACCCTTCTGCTCGCTTCGTATTTTCACTCTTTCCATCTATTGTACTTTGCTATAATTGAGCAGTGGCTTTTAGACATTTATCTGGAATGTCAGAACAGTGTTCCCTAAATAATGATCGGGTCATTGTTTTAAGGTGATATACATTACCAAAAGCTACGATTACCAATGTAACCAAGCCGGACGAAAGAACAGATCAGTGCCAGCGCTAGAAGAAAATGCCGCAAGGATCCTCCCTGCAGTTGAGCGAGCCATTGCAGAATTGCGTCGTGGAGCAGCCGTTATTGTACAGCGCCCGGATGGACAGTCTGCCTTGATTCAAGCTGCAGAAACGTCATCGGATGAAAGCCTTGATAGGCTTCGCAATATCAGCAATGCAGAGCCTTGCCTTCTTTTAACCGCCCGCCGAGCTGCAGCAATTGGGATCAACGAAGCAGAACCTCTTATCAATACAACAGAGGTTATCGCTTTTGCGTTGGACGGAATGTCACCAGAAGCCGCAGCTTATCTTGCTGATCCAGTACATGATCCCCTCGGTATCAACCTACGTCATGATAACTTCCTAACCACAGAAGTTCCGGAAATACTCGCCCGCAATGCTGTCCTTTTGACAAAACTGGCCTGCCTACTGCCTGCGGCTCTGTTTGTGAACCTGCCTGACGGTACCGATGCAGAACTCGCAAAAGAACACAACCTTCTAGTCGTTTCTGCTGACGACATTGCCAGTTATCGCAGTACAGCGGCCTATAGCTTGAAAAAAGTTGCATCGGCACAGGTTCCCCTTGAAGCCGCCGAAAAGACAACCGTTGTTGCCTTCCGCCCTAAAGACGGTGGCACCGAACACCTTGCCCTTGTGATCGGAGACCCCGACCCCAATCAACCAACCCTGATCCGGTTGCATTCAGAGTGTTTTACAGGCGATTTACTTGGCAGCTTACGATGCGATTGTGGCGATCAGCTTCGTGGTGCCATTAGTCTTATGGAAAAACAGGGGGGTGGCATCCTGCTTTATCTTTCGCAAGAAGGTCGCGGCATCGGTTTGATGAATAAGCTTAGAGCTTATGAGTTGCAAGATAGAGGCGCAGACACGTCTGATGCCAATGAACTCGTGGGTTTTGACCCAGATGAGCGGGTTTATATCCCCGCTGCAGAAATGCTCCGTCAGTTAGGGTATGACGAAGTCAGGCTTCTGACAAACAATCCGGAAAAAGCTTCTTCCCTGATTGAATGCGGTATAGAAGTCATCGAAATGGTTCCACATCATTTTCCTTCAAACGGCCATAATGAGTTTTATTTAAAAACCAAAGCAACACGCTTTGGGCATAAGCTCTGAGAAAAACGCATTCAAAAGCATTGAATTAATAAATATCAACATTGGTATGGGCAAGCTTTGCCTGACTCTGGGAAAAGTATTCCCGCCAGTGCATAAATTTGAAGAAAATGTTGACATAATAAGCCTGAATTAATTGGCCCGATCATTGCATTGATACACCTGCATTAACGATCAGGTATTATCAAGCTTATGTTGGATCAGCTTTATTCTCAACAAATCACCCCAAAAGGACAAATTCGTTCTGCCAATCATCATGGCCCCAATATAGAAACCGGCAACGTTGCTCATACAACAACATCCTTACCTGTGGTGCCACCTCAACAAGAAAATAAAGCTGACAACAAAACCACTTTTTCTAATAAGCCAGCACAAGATAACCAATTTAAAAGTGAATTGGCAAAAACGGGCTTAGAAGCCTCTGAAAGCCAGCCTTCTAATCAAGAAGACCAAAGCTTTGGGTTCTTTGACTTTTTGGATGTTATAAACCCGTTACAACATATTCCTGTTATTTCAACATTATATAGGGAAATCACTGGCGATGAAATTCAACCTGCTGCGCGAGTAGTTGGCGGTATGATTTATGGTGGTCCTACTGGTTTTGTTTCAGCAATAGCCAACTCAATTGTCGAAGAAACCACCGGGAAAGACATTGGCGAAAATATCATGGAAGCTTTTCTGGGGTCTGATGAAGATGAAAACCCTGTTCAGACTGCCGCACTTGAAGCCTATCCCGAAGATGCAACAACACCTTTATTTTCACAATTAGCACCTGTGATCCCGCCAGCACCAATTCAACAGCCAAAGTTAGAAAATGCTGCAACATCCCACAATCCTGGTTCAGCATCTCCTCTCGAGGGAAAAGCAGCATTGACAGCTCTTTATAATGACTTAGCGCCCTCCTCAACTACGGAACCTGTTTCACAGCAAATTAGAGCATCAAATGCGAGCTTAAATGTTCCACAAGGGGGATCGACAACGTTAGCAACCTCAAAACCAGGAAAATGGTTTCCTCTATCCGGTGGTAATGTTCTGATCGCACAGACTTCGCATCTACCACAAGCAAGACCATCCGAATCTACGTCACAACAAGTAGAATCCCCAACGACATTACCAAGAACTGATAATGCACCATCGACTGAGGAAACCATTGCTTCTATCGAAAGTGATTTTGCACAGAATCTGTTAAACGGACTTGATAAATACCAGCAGTTAAAAAGCCTTAATTGAATCTCGACAATCCAGACTGAATATGTATGTTTGGCCCAGCTAATGTTTAAGGACTGATCTCGGGTACAGACATGGATATCATCGTTCAATCAATTAATGGTAAGTGGCAGGCATCTTTCGGTGACAAAATCTGGCCCTGTGCTATTGGTAAAAATGGCATCGTTCCAGCCAATGAAAAGATTGAAGGTGATGGCAAAACACCGGTCGGGAGCTGGGATTTAACCAAAATCCTGTATCGTGCAGATCGCATATCTCTTGAACAAAGAAAAGAAATTAGCAAAGCCATTGAAATAGCACCTTTATGCCAAAGAGATGGCTGGTGTGATGAACCAGAAGATCCTTATTACAATCAAGCTGTTATTGTTCCCTATACATCTAGCTACGAAGCTCTGTGGAAAGAGCAGGAGAATACTTATGATCTAATTGGACTTCTTAGTCATAATTCTGATCCGGTAATTCCAGGCCGAGGATCAGCCATCTTTCTTCATGTATCAAAACTTGGTTTGGCACCGACAGAAGGGTGTGTTGCTCTTGCACTTGATAACCTATTAGAGTTGCTATCTCTTATTAAAAGTGACACTAGGATCACAGTAGCTTGATAAACTTTTCTTGAGAACACTCGGTTATTCTCAAAGTCTTCTTATATTTAAGATCAAGATAGAAAACATTAGAAAGCTAAAGCAATGAAATTAAAATTTTCAACGATAGCTGCAGGTCTTTTAATTACAGGATTAGCCGGGTGTGGTTCAAACCATGACACTCTACGTTCAACATACTATTCATTGGGGTATACAAAAGGTGACGCCCTGTTGGCGGCTAACGGGCAAACGATCAAGGTAAATGTTGTTACAAAACAAAATCAAACCACGTTAGAAGAGACCATCTCATCTGCCCTGAATCAAAATGGTCCTAAATGGTTAAATGCGCAATATAGCCCCTTAACAACAACAAATAACAAAAGTCCTTATCAAATGAAATGGGCCTTTAATGTTTCCGAAGGCGGCAATGCGATTTCACTCTGTCGAGAAAGTTATAGTAAAACCCTAGAAAGCACATCTGTAGATAAAGGGGTGGTCCTAGCCGCTTTTTGCGTTAATAACAGAACCCTAACCAGTTTAAGAGCCAGAATTCATTCTGAGCCCGGCACTAAAAATTTCGCCAAAACTGTTGGACTCATTGGCAAAAAATTATTATCAGCCACAAACCCCGAAAGGTCTGATGATTGTAAAAACTTTGATGATTGTAGTTAGTCTTAAGCAGAATAGTCTCTAGCGCCAAAAATGCCCGAGCCGACCCTTACATGGGTTGCGCCAAAACGAACAGCCAAATCAAAGTCATTACTCATACCCATTGATAGGTTTGGAAGATCATTTTCCTGTGCAAGCTTAGACAAAAAAGAAAAATGTAATGAAGGCTCTTCGTTTACTGGGGGAATACACATAAGCCCTGTGATAGACAGGTCTTGATCACGACAAAGGGCAAGAAGATCTTTTAAATCTTCGGGTAAAACGCCTGCTTTCTGTTGTTCTTCACCTGTATTAACCTGAATATACAGTTCAGGGTTTCTTTCCTGCTTCTCTATCTCTTTGGCCAGTGCTTTCACTAGCTTGGGTCGATCTATTGTTTGTATAACATCAAAAGTTTCAATCGCCTCTTTTGCTTTATTTGTTTGCAAGGGTCCAATGAGATGGAGTTCAATTTCTCTTCTTTTTTGCCCAATATCTTTAAATTTTTTTTGAGCTTCCTGGACTTTATTCTCACCAAAAATGCGGTGACCAGCTTCATAAGCTGACAAGACATCTTCAACAGGCTTTGTTTTACTAACAGCAATCAAAGACACCCTCTCAGATGCCATTAAAGACTCCACCCGAGAGAATTCTATTTGATCTTTAATGTTTTTAAGATTTTGGGCAATATCAACAGACATACATAATATACCGTTTTCAGTTAAAACACAGTTGGAAGCTTTAGGAGATTATAAGTTATAAATATCCAAAACGCTTCATCTGTGCTTTGTGGTCTTTCTCAATGCGGTAGCGTTGTTTATCCGTCAAGACTTCCCGCCATCCACCAGCTTTACCCGAACGGAAGAATTTTTCACTTTTATGGGATCTTTCAATAAAACCTTTTTCAGCTTCTAACGCCTGTAACTGCTTAAAAGAGGAAAATTCAACTGCACGTTTTATACGTTCTTCGTCCTTGGTAATACCAAGCTTCTTAGCAAATCCTCCTAAAACAGTGTGGGGATCAGCTAGCATATCTTCGTATTTAAGAACTATCAGATTTTTATGCTTAACTTGAGTCCAAGATTTCACATGATTGGACCAACTGTTATATATTTCGTATACTAGGTTTTCATCAGCTTCGCTTCGTGCACCTGTCTTGCTCATCAATTCAATAGTTTCGTCAATTGAAACCCCAAAATGATCCGCACCGGACACAGCAACATCTCTTGGATCTCTGGCTATATAGACAGCTGCAGCGGTAGAATGCATAGAACACAGTGGTTTATTTAAAAACTCGCCTAAGAAATTATGCGTTTTTAGCAAAACAACCCTTTTATTAACCTCAACTGCCCTTTTTTGAGCCCGTTCTCTTGCATCAGCAACTTCTTGTTCGCTTTGTTCATCCCAAGGCTTATCTTTTAAGAAGGGCTCATACCAAACACGGTTAGCTTCACTCACACAAACCTCATTTGCCCTATCCGGAGATAGCGGTTCTTTTGCATCCAAAATTAAATTAGCCAGAAAAACACGAACCCATGTGTTACCCGATTTTGGATAAGAAGCAATCCAGAGTATGCCCGGCATTAATTGTCTCCGTTTTAAAACTTTAAGGACTCCAAATACATATACTCGAAGTCAAACTGGTATATTTAAGTAGTTACCTAGCAGGACTAGAAAATACCTGCAAGCAGATCAGAGAAGCCAGTTTCTTTTCCATTATTATAGCCAGAATACTTATTTAAATAACGTATGTGTTGAACAGGATCAAACTTTGAACCCCGGCTAAATCAGCTGGTTTCCTTAGCATTCCTCCTCGAAACATCCTTTTTGTTGCATCAATGTCACACTAGTACTTAAAAACAACATTAGATGAGATTCGAGTATTGCAGTTCTTTTTCAGCTAATGCTACAAAAGCACACGTTAATTGAAGGCTTTGTGCCTCATATATTTTTTTGGAGATCGAATATAATGAAAAAAGTTCTGCTTGCTAGTTCAGCTCTTGTAGCTGGCGCAGCTTTCGCAGCACCAGCAATGGCTGCTGATGGCGAAATCGTTTGGTCCGCATGGACACAGTTCCACGTTTCTTCTACTGGTGTAGATAGCGACTCACAAGGTGATGGTGGTGACACAAACAAAGGCGTTGATTTCAACACTAACTCTGAAATCGCTCTTGATTACTCAGCAACTGCCGATAATGGTCTGACTTACGGTCTGCACATCGAGCTGGAAGCTGATCAAAACACAGAGAACAACTCAGATGAAAACCACATCTTCCTAGAAGGTGACTTTGGTCGCGTTGAACTTGGTGATCAAGATTCTGCAGCTGATCGCCTGATGGTTTCCGGTTCTTCTGTTGGTTTCCAGTTCGGTATGTACGGTAACTACACTGGTTCTGTTCTAGGTAACGATGATTACACTAAATCAACTGGTGCTCGTACAGCTTCTGATCTGAACGACTCATCAGATGATACAAAAATCACCTACTTCACACCAACATTTAACGGTTTCAAAGCTGGTGTTTCTTTCGCACCTGACTCTGATACTGGTAACACTGAATCAGGAAATGGTACTGGCGTAGATAACCACTTTGATGCTGGTATCAACTACTCTGGTAACTTCAATGACTTCTCAATTGATGCTGGTCTAGTTGCTGCTACTGAAGAGCGCTCTGCAGCTGGTTCTGACGATGTTACTTACATCGGCGTCGGTGGTGGTATCATGGTTGGTTATGCTGGTTTCAGCGCAGCTGTTGGTTACATTCACGATGACTTTGAAGATTCAGACGAAATCGATACTGTTGACGTAGGTCTAGCTTACACAACTGGTCCTTGGAGTGCTTCTATCGGTGCAGCTTGGTCCGAGCGTGACGTAGACGGTGGTTCTGATATCGAATACACAGCATACTCTGCTGGTGTTGGTTACCAGATTGCACCAGGTCTGAGCACTTGGGTTGCTGGTTCAGTTGGCGAATACGAAGGTGCTGCTGAAGACTTCACAAACCTACAAGCTGGTGTAGCAGTATCATTCTAATTGATACGTAACACATAGTTTAAAAGACAGGTCGGTTCGGTTTCGAACCGGCCTTTCTTTTTACTGTACTTCTACATAAAGATTAGGTTAAGTATTCTCAGATTAGGTATAATCCGGGAAGAAGCATGACCAACCTCACCTCTTTTGTTCGTTTCGCTTTTATTGCTATGTTCGCTCTTTTCCTCTTCTCTTGCGAAGGCGGGAAGGAGTCAGACCTTATTCACGATAACCCTTCAGATGAAAGATACGCCAAATATGGCGGATCAATTCTTGGTGGTGAAGGTGGTGTTAACCTTCTGGATCTCGGGAATAACAAGCCCCAGGACGGTGGTGCTGGCGTTGGCGTAAACTCTTTCCTTTGGCGTGCCTCGCTTGATACCATCGCTTTCATGCCTCTGACCTCTGCAGATCCTTTTGGTGGCGTGATTATTACAGACTGGTACAGCCCGGACGAAACCAAGCCAGAGCGCTTTAAAGTTAACGTATTCATTCTTGGCCGCGATCTTCGCGCCGATGGCGTACGGGCTTCTGTTTTCAAACAACAACGCGACGTTACGGGAAGCTGGATTGACGCCAAGGTCGACCCTAAAACCGGGACAGAGTTGGAAGATGCAATTCTTACCCGTGCACGCCAGTTACGCATTGCATCAAGTGAATAAATTAAATCCAGTTTTTTAATTAGTAAGAACTGGAACAATCCGTAATCAAGGCCGCAGAAATTGAACGACATTCATCTGTGGCCTTTTACCCTTGTTAGTCACCAGCTTTTCACAAGCCCATATTATATATAAGTAAGTCTGAACATTATGAGCCGTTACAACGTCAAGGAAACCGAAACCAAATGGCAAAAAGCCTGGGTTGAGAACAACTGTTTTTCTGTCGAAACAGATACAAACAAACCCAAGTATTATGTCCTGGAAATGTTCCCCTACCCTTCAGGTCGAATTCATATGGGGCACGTTCGGAACTACACAATTGGCGATGTAATCTCACGCTACAAAAAAGCCAAAGGCTTTAATGTTCTTCACCCCATGGGGTGGGATGCTTTTGGTCTACCGGCAGAGAACGCGGCGATGGCCCGCGGAGTCCATCCGGGTAAGTGGACCTACGAAAACATTGCGGCTATGCGTGAACAGCTCAAATCCATGGGACTTTCCATTGATTGGGACCGAGAAATAGCAACCTGCCATCCGCAGTACTATAAACATGAACAAAAGATGTTCCTGGACTTCCTGAAAGAGGGTCTGGTTGAGCGTAAAGAGTCTTGGGTGAACTGGGACCCTGTAGACCAGACAGTGCTTGCCAACGAGCAGGTAATCGATGGCAAGGGCTGGCGCTCTGGTGCAGAAGTAGAAAAACGTAAATTGAGCCAATGGTTTTTCAAAATTACCGATTTTGCTGACGAACTCTTAGAGGGCCTGGAAACACTGGATCGATGGCCCGATAAAGTCCGTACCATGCAACACAACTGGATCGGTAAATCCGAAGGTGCCAGAGTCTTCTTTAAGATCAAAGACTCTGATCAGGATATCGAAGTTTACACTACACGTCCCGATACACTGTTCGGGGCATCATTCTGCGCGATTTCAGCAAACCACCCGCTCGCAGACCAACTTTCAGCTGATAATGAAGGACTCAAAACCTTTGTTGCCGAGTGCAATAAGATGGGAACATCTGAAGAAGCCATAGAAAAGGCAGAGAAAAAAGGATTTGATACAGGCTTAAAAGTGACTCATCCGCTGGATTCTTCTCTTGAGTTACCCGTTTATGTCGCAAACTTTGTTCTTATGGACTATGGCACCGGTGCCGTTTTTGGTTGCCCCGCTCACGATCAACGTGATCTGGATTTTGCGCGAAAATACGATCTGACCGTCACACCAGTTGTGCTCCCAAAAGATGAAGATCCGAACATATTTACCGTCGAGAACGAAGCCTATACTGGCGAGGGAACATTGTTTAATTCTCAGTTCCTTGACGGTTTAGATATTAGTACAGCAAAGAAAACAGTCATCAATCATTTGGAAGAACTGGGACACGGAAAAGGAACAATCCAATTCCGCTTGAGAGATTGGGGTGTATCCCGCCAACGCTATTGGGGTTGTCCAATTCCCATTATCTATTGTGATGATTGTGGCGCTGTTCCTGAAAAGGAAGAAAACCTGCCCGTTGAGTTGCCTGAAGATGTTACCTTCGACAAGCCGGGTAACCCTATTGCGCACCATCCGACGTGGAAACATACCGCGTGTCCTTGTTGTGGAAAAGCAGCCGTCAGGGAAACAGATACTTTTGATACCTTTATGGAATCATCCTGGTATTTTGCCCGTTTCTGTAGTCCGAGGGATGACAATGCCTTTGATCGTAAAGATGTCGATTACTGGCTACCCGTAGATCAATATATCGGCGGTATAGAACACGCTGTGCTTCACCTTCTCTATTCAAGATTCTTCACCCGCGGGCTTGAGAAGTGTGGATATGTTACTGCGAAAGAGCCATTCAAGGGTCTCTTCACTCAAGGTATGATTTGCCATGAAACCTACCAAAACGGTAAGGGCGAATGGCTTTCTCCGGAAGAAATAGAGAAGAATGATAGTGGTGAATTTGTTACTCTTGATGGCGACACCGTAAACGTCGGTCCATCTATCAAGATGAGTAAATCAAAGAAAAATACTATCGATCCAGCAGACATTATTGGAAGTTATGGCTCTGATACAGCAAGATTTTTTATGCTTTCTGACAGCCCACCCGATCGTGATATGGAATGGACAGAATCCGGAATTGACGGATCTTGGCGGTTTACCCAACGTATGTGGCGTCTGATCACAACACAGCTAGACAACCTTCCGGATGTGAATACGTCACAACCAACTGCATTCAATGCTCAGGCTCTAGAACTAAGAAGAACGGTTCATAAGTCTATCGCTTCTATAAGTGAAAACATTGAAAGCTTCCGTTTTAATGCTGCTGTCGCAAAAATATATGAGTTAACCAATAGCATTGGCCAATTCAAAGCAACAAAAGATGATGACTTCTGGGCTTTGCGCGAAGCTTTTGAAATACTCGTTCGTCTCGTTTCCCCAATGATGCCTCACATATCTGAAGAGCTATGGAATCAACTTGGTCATAACGATCTTATCGTCAATGTTTCCTGGCCCGTTGCAGATGAAAGCCTGACAGTAGACGACAGCGTCAAACTTCCCGTTCAGGTTAATGGTAAGTTACGGGCGACAATTTTCCTGACTCTTGAAGCAAGTGAAGATGAAATTAAACAAGCTGCACTATCAGAGACCGGAGTTCAAAGAGCTATTGACGGTAAAGACATTCGTAAAGTCATTATTGTCAAAAACCGTATCGTAAATATTGTTGTATAAATCAGCTTTTAAGGCCTTGATGATGTCCATTCTTACCAAAAGACTTTGTCTATCTGTTACTTTTGTTCTGGGTCTTATCAGCCTATCTGCCTGTGGATTTCAGCCTGTTTATAAGAAGAGTACTGAGACAGGTTATTCTTCGCATCAGGCTTTACAAACAATTAGAATTAGTCCGCTTCCTGATCGCCCCGGACAAATTCTTCATAATCTGTTACGGGACAGAATGAACCCTCTTGGGCAGCCTAGAAAACCACTTTATCTTTTAAAAGCAACGATTACCGAGACAGAAAAAGATCTCGCCGTACGATTGGATAATACAACTTCACGAACAAATTTGACTATTTTGGTTAAATATTCACTTGTTAGTTTATCCAGCAATAATATTGTTTTTTCATCTACAGCAAGATCTACCAACAGCTTTGACAAACTTGATGACCCCTATGCCAATCTGGTAGCGGAGGACACTGCTCGTAGCCGGGTTTTACGACAAGTAGCTGATGATATGGCTTTACAGCTCGGCGCTTACTTCAATAAATTACAGTAAGTAGTTTAACCCTATAAGGCTCAAAGTAAGTGAAAATACCTGCTGCCAAAGCTGATAGTTTTTCAAAGTCTCCAGACAGCATTATAAAAGCTATATTGGTTTATGGTCCTGATGAGGGACTGGTTTTAGAACGAAGCCAAAATTTACTTCATACAGTCGTTGAAGATGCTCAAGATCCTTTTCGTGTGGTCAGCCTCGACAATGATATTTTAAAAAAAGAACCTTCATTGATCAGCGATGAAGCAGCCGCAATATCGATGATGGGTGGTAGACGCGTTATACGAATACGGTCCGCTAGCGATGGGTTAGCCCAAACTTTTTCAGATTACTTTTCTGATCCCGTTGGGGATGCCCTTATCATCGTTGAAGGTGGTGATTTACCTGGCCGATCCAAACTTAGAAAAGTTTTCGAAACGGAAAATCTGGCCGCGGCCATCGCTTGTTACAAAGATGATGAAAAAAGCTTACCTGGTTTAATCCGCCAAACTATTGAAAAAGAAGGATTTTCTCTTTCAAACGACGCTCTCGGCTTCCTCGTTGCAAATCTTGGTACCGATAGACGATTAACGCGCCGAGAATTACAGAAATTATGTCTATACAAAGGAATAAATTCCTCACTTATTTCTCTCGATGATGCTCAAGCCTGTATCGGTGATACCGCCACATTAACACTGGATGATTTAGCAATCGCTGTCGGAACAGGAAATATTCAGAAACTTGAAAAGACACTGTTACGAGCACAACAAGAAAATCAAAACGCGATAACCATCCTGAGAGCCGTCACCAGACATTTTCAAAGGTTACATTTAACAGCAGGTCTGGTCACACAAGGTATCCCAATGGACAAAGCTGTTTCAACACTACGGCCGCCTTTATTTTGGAAAGTTGCAGACCCTTTTAAAGCTCAAGCGAGAAAGTGGTCACCTGCCGCTCTTGCCAAATCACTGGGAATGCTTCTAGAGACTGAAGCCAGTTGCAAAAAAACAGGTGCTCCCGCAGAAACACTTTGTGCTAGAACTCTGCTAGAGATAACAGCAAACGCCCCAACACGACGTCGTTCTTAATTGTGCTTTAGAGCGTGATTAATCTGAAGATTGAGTCAAACGATGCAGAACATTATCAAGCTGTTCCAGCGTATCGTAAGCGATCTTAAGCGCTCCGCCTTGCCCGTGGAAGTCAATACTAACCTTTAAGCCAAGCATATTTGACAAGTCACGTTCCAATGCAAGTGTATCAGCATCTTTTTGCGGCCCCGAACTAGGCTTAATCTTTGAGCTCGAAATTGGTTTCTTTAATTGAGTCTGGTCTTCTTCTGGACTTTTCAGTTCATTCTTCATCGCCTTGGCCAAGCGCTCAGTTTCCCGAACAGAAAGACCTTTGGAAGAAATTTCCTGAGCGAGATCAAGAGCATCTTCGGCACCGACAAGCGCGCGGGCATGTCCCGCACTTAGATCGCCTTTTTCTACAAGATCCTGTACTTCTTCAGGAAGAGAAAGCAGACGAAGAATATTTGCAATATGGCTTCGACTTTTACCGATAATTTTAGCAACATCGTCCTGTTTATGGCCAAATTCGTCCATCAGACGACGATAACTTGTTGCTTCTTCAATCGGTGTGAGATCCTGACGTTGCACATTCTCAATAATAGCAACCTGGAGAACTTCAGCATCATTAAGTTCACGGATAACGACCGGGATTTCATGTAACTGTGCACGTTGAGAAGCACGCCAACGGCGTTCACCGGCAACAATTTCATATTCTGAAGAGAGTTCTGGATGTCTGCGGACCAAAATTGGCTGTAACAAACCAGATTGTTCAATTGAATCAGCAAGGGTTGCAAGGGCTTCTTCTTCAAAATGACGACGAGGCTGTTTCGCATTTGGATGAATATGTTCGATTGGCACCTGTTTTGTTGAACGTACCTTGTCCAGCGATGCATAATCTTCCGTCTCATCCCCAAAAAGAGCAGCAAGACCGCGGCCTAAGTTCTTCCGTTTATCCTGAGCTTCAGCCACCAATCGACCCTCTCAACTAACCCTGTTATCTATTCTATCCGGGAATATAAACCCGATTATTATTACGCGACAGCTGGTTCCGTAATACGAACCTGTTCATTTCTGAGAATTTCCCCAGCCAACTTGATATAGGCTTGAGAGCCAGCACAGGCAACATCATACAAAAGAACAGGCTTCCCATGCGAAGGAGCCTCAGACACCCTTACATTACGTGGAATAACAGTGTTAAACACCTTTTCCCCCAAAAATGCCCGAACATCAGCTGCAACCATCTCACAAAGATTGTTGCGTCTGTCATACATCGTAAGAACGACACCCTGAATTTGAAGACGGCGATTAAGCCCCCTCTTCACACGATCAATAGTACGAAGTAGGTGAGATAGTCCTTCCAAGGCATAAAACTCTGTCTGTAAGGGTACAAGAACAGCATCAGAAGCAACCAGCGCATTCAAGGTCAACAGACCAAGTGCTGGAGGACAATCAATCAAAATATAATCAAACTGATTCAAAAGAGGCCCGATAGCATTCGCCAATTTGAATTCGCGCTCTGCAAGGTTCACAAGCTCCAGTTCAGCTCCCGAGAGTTCCACGCCAGAAGAAATAACATGCATCCGGGGAACATCTGTTGATCTAACAGCACGCGTGATAGGCAAGCCTTCAATCATAACCTGGTAAATGCTTTGCTGCCGGGCATCAGGTTCTACACCTAATCCAGTACTCGCATTACCCTGAGGATCCAGGTCGATAATCAAAACCTTTTTCTTACAGGCGGCTAAAGCTGTTGCCAGATTAACAGTTGTTGTCGTTTTACCAACCCCACCCTTCTGATTTGCAATGGACCAGACCTTAGCTTCACGTTTTTTTTTACTTGAAATTGAATCCATATCTTGTACTGACATGACCAATCCCCCCAAGTTATAGAAGTTTAAGGTTCAATATTGTCGCATTATCATCAGACAAAGAATTGTACCTCGACACTTTCATAGTCCACTTTTTCTCTGCTTCGGTCAATTCCTCATCTACATTTCGCCCTTTTAAAAGCAAAAATTCGGGATTTTTTTCAGCCTTTGAAGCATCCAAGAAGGCTTGGGAGAAATCAAAAATTTTAGAAAGTGGGGCAAAAGCCCTTGCTGTAAAAACATCAACAGCAAAGGGTTCGAGCTTTTCAATACGGTTATTGTGAACAATTAACCCTGCATCTGTTTCACGTGAAACTTCACGTAAGAACATTGATTTTTTAAGATCAGATTCCATCGCATGAACTTCCCCTACTCCCAATATAGCAAGAACAAGAGCTGGAAAACCTGCACCACTACCAAAATCAACAATTGTTTTTTTATGGTTCGTCTCTGGAAGGTATTTAATAAGTTGCGCTGAATCTAAAAAATGGCGGGTCCATAAGTCTGGTAAAGTATTTTTACTCACCAAATTTATGGCCTTGTTCCACTTTACAAGAAGATCAGCATAACATTTCAATTTATCCTCTGTTTCACGTGAAACAGAAATGTGTTTTTTAAAGGCGTCAATTCCAGTGGTATCAAGCAACATTATTTTTATCTAATCTTCTTACATATCTTAATAAAGCAACCAATGCAGCAGGTGTAACACCTGAAATACGAGAAGCAGCACCTAATGTATCGGGTTTTGATTGATTAAGTTTCTGAACAATTTCATTAGATAGGCTTGGCACAGATGCATAATCAAAGTTAGCAGGTAGCTTAAGCGCCTCATCTTTTCTAAAAGCTCTGATGTCAGCATCCTGACGCTCAATGTAACCGGCATAACTAGCGTCAATTTCAAGCTGTTCCACAATAATCTGATCAAATTGCGAAAGTTCAGGCCATACTTTAGTTAGAACCTCTATAGTGACATCTGGATAACGGAGTAAGTCAAAAATTGACCTTCTTTGCCCATCCTTATTTACATTGATATCATAGCTAATCAACTCATTAGGGGTAGCAGAGTGTTCTTTTGCAAAAGCTCTTGCTTTTGAAAGCTCTGATATTTTTTTATTAAAAACAGAAGCTCGGTCTTCTCTAATACATCCAATATCAAGTCCGATGGGCGTTAGGCGTTGATCTGCATTATCCGAACGAAGTTTCAAACGATATTCAGCACGACTGGTAAACATTCGGTAAGGTTCAGTAACCCCCAGGCTCACCAAATCATCAACCATGACCCCCATATATGCATCAGCACGATCCAATACAAAGTCTCGTTCTGATCCCTGAGATTTCAAAGCAGCGTTCACGCCCGCAATGAGGCCTTGTGCGCCCGCTTCTTCATAACCAGTTGTCCCATTAATCTGACCAGCAAAATAAAGTCCCCGAACTTTCAGAGTTTCCAATGTCGGCCGTAGTTCGCGCGGATCAACATAGTCATATTCAATCGCATAGCCATGTTGAAGAATCTTTGCCTTCTCAAGACCAGGAATTGTTTTAAGAAAATCTTCTTGGACATCTTCAGGAAGTGATGTTGATATTCCATTTGGATAGACATTTACATCGTCCAGTCCCTCAGGCTCTAAAAAGATTTGGTGACGATCTTTCTCTTTAAAGCGTACAACCTTATCTTCAATAGAAGGACAATACCGTGGTCCCTTACTTTCAATTTGGCCGGAATACATCGGTGATTGCTCAATATTTTCAGCAATAATATCGTGAGTATCAACATTGGTATAGGTAATGTGGCAAGCTACCTGTTTCTGTGTAATTTCCTTTGTCATATAGGAAAATGGTTCAGGAGGCGTATCCCCAGGCTGAACCATCAAATTACTATAATCAATTGTACGCGTATCCAATCGAGCCGGTGTACCGGTTTTTAAACGACCTAATTCAAAACCAAATCGCGAAAGTGTTTTTGATAACCCAATTGCAGGTTCATCCCCTACCCGCCCCGCAGGAATTTGTTTTTTACCAAGATGAATTAAACCGTTTAAGAATGTTCCCGTTGTTAAAACAACCCCTGAGGAAAAAATTTCCTCCCCTGAAGCGATAATTACACCACAACAAACATCATTTTCATCAAGAATAAGGTCTTCAACTGGTGCTTCAAGAATTGTCAGATTTTCCTGATCATCCAAGAGATCCTGAATAGCTTCTTTATATAACTTGCGATCGGCTTGTGCTCTCGGTCCACGGACAGCAGGACCCTTACTTCTATTTAAAACGCGAAATTGAATGCCACCCCGATCAATAGCCTTACCCATCAGCCCATCAAGCGCATCAATTTCTCTCACAAGATGTCCTTTGCCAAGACCGCCTATGGCAGGATTACAAGACATAACCCCAATAGTCGATTTTTTATGGGTGACAAGAAGCGTCGCAGCCCCCATCCTGGCAGCAGCAGCAGCAGCTTCTGTTCCAGCGTGTCCGCCCCCAACAACAATAACATCATAGTTTTTCATAGCTGATCGCTTTGCTATATTTTTGAATACAAAAAATACTCAGAACTAAGTTAAAGATTATTTGCCCAGAGCATCTTTAATTTTTTGATCCGTATTGTATTGACTCAAAGCATAAACAGACCATATCGCAGCCACAGGCCAACCAATTAGAGTGATCTGCAAAATAAGACAGATGATTCCGGCAAATGGTCTTCCAATTGTGAAAAACTGAAGCCATGGAATAAGTAAAGCCAATAGTAAACGCATTCTCTTTTCCCTTAAGAAATCTCTTCACACTTTTGATGAGTTAATAATAAGCGATTTTATTCTCAACTTATTTTTCAGCCATATTCATAACTATATGGCCTGTTTCACGTGAAACATAATTCGCAAAACACTTCACTTATGTAAGCTAAATCAGCCTATTTTCCAATGCAAAAATCACGGAAAATAACATCTAATAGCTCTTCAACATCTACTTTTCCTGTAATTCTACCAAGATAACGTGTAGCAAGACGTAAATCTTCTGCACAAAGTTCTGGAAGATCAGTCTCAAGAGATCGACCAAGTGAGTCCAAACATTCTATCAAAGCAGATCTATGACGCTGCCGTGTAATACCGGAAGAACTACCTGATTGTCCCATATTAGAAATAACCCATGTATTCAGCTTTTCTAATAGGCTATCAATCCCCTCACCTGACTTGGTGGATATTTTAGTAACATCAAAATCAGAAACAGGAATAGATGGGTTTTCTTCAGTTTTGTCACATTTATTAATCACGACAAAATTACTTGTCTTATCTAACAGTTTTAGCGTTTCTTGATCGAAGTTATCTCTATCCTCAATATCAAAAACTGCCAAACATAAATCAGCAGATTCAGCATGTAACTTGGCGCGTCTTATTCCTTCGAGCTCAATTCCGTCTGTTGTATTTTCTTCTATTTCTCTGAGGCCGGCTGTATCAGAGACAATAACAGGATAACCAGATAGGTCTAAATGAACCTCGATAATATCTCTTGTTGTACCGGCAACATCAGAAACAATAGCAACTTCACGTCGGGCCAGGGCGTTTAGAAGTGACGATTTACCCGCATTAGGGGGACCAACAATGGCTATTTTAATACCATTTCGTAACCGCTCGCCGCGATGGCTATCATCCAGATGATGTTTAATATCACTCTTTAGCTGCTCTATGTTGTGCTTTACCTGGGTTGAAATACCCTCTTCCAGCTCTTCATCTGGAAAATCAATTTCAGCCTCTAAATAGGCTAACATGCGAACCAAGCGATCTCGCCAACCTTCTACCAATTTGGAAAGCTCGCCATCCATTTGGCGTATGGCTTGTTTTCTTTGGGCTTCTGTTTCAGCCGCAATAAGATCTGATAAACCCTCTACCTCTGTTAAATCGAGTTTATCATTATCAAATGCTCGACGGGTAAATTCACCGGCTTCAGCCGGGCGAAAATTTGGCAATTTAGCCAAAGCCTCAATAGTACCATCAACAACCGCACGTCCCCCATGAAGATGAAGTTCCACAACATCTTCGCCCGTAAAACTTCCGGGCCCAGGAAACCAAAGCGCCAAACATCGATCAAGCTCAGCCTTATCTTCGGGATCAAACAACTTTATCAGTGCAGCAACACGTGGTTCAGGAAAAGAAGATGACATCTCTTCCAAAACAACTTTAGCTTTGCTACCTGATATTCTGATTACGGCAACGCCTGCCTGTCCCGGCGCAGTTGATAGGGCAAAAATTGTTTCGGAAGCCATCTTGTCTAAACCAATAAGAGTTTCATGCTCAATTTACCAGAGCTCGAATACCAGAGCTCGCATATAAGAGGAATTCGCACATTAGCCTCAGACAAACAACAGGTCAAAATGCTTTATAACATAGCAGAACTGCAGAACTTCTATAAAACTAAAGGATCAAAGCAGCACGAATATATTTAAAGGAAAAATAATGAAAACTACTTGGTAGTTTTTGTTGAACCATCTTGTGAAAATTGTGACCAAAACATCTTTTGCATTTGATCGAAGCCTTGCATAGAAGCTGGCATCCAGGTTTTCATTAAAGCTTCGGGGTCACTTGATTGAATAGTTTCCAACATTCTTTTTCTAACTTCTTCTATTGCTTCTTTTTGAAGTTCAGAAACGTCAGGAAGTCCCAAAAACTGACGAGCTTCTTCTGGAGTACAGTCTATATCAAAAGTGATTTTCATCGGTATTTCCTGTATTTAGGTCAAACTGTTCCCAGTACCATACCCTACTTACAGGAAAAGAATTACAAATTTTTATATCAACTTTTGTTTCACGGGAAACATTTCTGTAGCGAAATAATTCAATTCCAATTTTTACTAAGACTAGCTAAGGGTTCTTTGACAAAAAACCAATGAACAACTTTACGGATTAGAGTGAGCATTGGCGTATAAATCATCCAGATCGTAACCATAAGTGCTAAAAAAACACCGCCAATAGCAACATCGCCAAACCAGTGCCCTCCCCCAACAAGCCTCGGACTAGCATTAATAAGCGCAAAACAACTTACGAGAATCCCATAAGAAGTTCCAAAATATCGCCACATGAAAATAACAGAAATAAAAGAAATAGCGGCATGATCGCTAGGAAATGATTTTCTTGTCCCTGTTTTGACTTCTATCCACGAAACAAGATCATTTATATTAATAAAAGGGCTTAAAACCTGTGATGGACTTTGGTGATAATAAAGCTCAAAACCTCTAGAAATTATAATCATCGTTATAACAACAGAAATGACTAAAAGAAAAACTCTGGCAAGACGTTCTTGAAAAGAAGTTTCCCTGTTCAGCAAAATGTACCAAAGACAGAGAGACGCGAGAAATAAACCGCTTAAACTGTCAAAAATTTTGCTATTGGTGAAGGCCCAATAATTATTCCAAAGAGTGCGACCTTCTTGTAAAGAACCGTTTAAATAGAAAAATATCTGTTCATCCCAAGGCGTTTTAAATTCATGGTCTATAAAAAAATAAACCGCTAAACCAACAATCAGATTTCCCATAAATAACTTTTTGAAGTTCCATGATGAAAGATTTTGATCAGAATTTTTCACTTATTGTGCCCTTAATTATTTTAGCGGTTGGTATTCTCTACCAAACATCACCAAATATGCTGTTATAATATCGCGAAACAATAAAAAACGTTACCATGCAATACACACGTTTTTCCTAATCCTATTATAAGCGTCTGACAACCAGGAACTGCTATGCATCACTTAACCTTTACTTCGCCACAAGGCTATTTGGATATAGCGGAAGAAGATAATAAAATCATTCGATTACAATGGATTAGTGATAAAAGTTTTTATGAACAAACCTCTACGCCATTACTTTTAAAATGTAAAAAGCAGCTAGAAGAATACTTTACCGGAAAACGGAATAATTTTGATGACCTTCCGTTAGCCCCAAAAGGAACAGATTTTCAAAAGAATGTATGGCAAGCCTTGTACCGTATTCCTTATGGTGAGGTAAAAACCTATGGGGATATTGCCCATGAGGTTAGCTCAGTTGCAAGAGCAGTAGGCGGTGCATGTGGTGCCAACCCTATTCCAATCATTATTCCCTGCCATCGTGTTATTGCAGGAAATCAGGTGCTTGGTGGTTTTTCAGGTGGCGAAGGTGGAAAATCTAAAAAAGAACTCTTATTTCTCGAAGGTTATAAACATTTTGAAGATAATCAGCCAAATCTTCCCGGGCTTTAAATAACAAATAAATAAACCAAAAAAACTGAGCTTTAATAACACATACAGGTGTATTATGAACAAAGGCATTAAATTTTACGAATATGGCGGACCGGAAGTTCTACATTACGAAGACATTGAGATTGGCAAGCCTGGTAAAGGTGAAATAAGGCTTAAACAAACAGCCATCGGACTTAATTTTATTGATGTCTATCATAGAACAGGTCTCTATCCGCAACCATCACTTCCCTCTGGTATAGGTCTGGAAGCTGCTGGCATTATTGAAGCTATTGGTCCCAGTGTCACCGATCTTCATATAGGAGACAGGGTTGCCTATGGAACAGGCCCCATAGGCTCCTATGCGGAACATAGAATAATCCCTGCAGATAAAGTTATTCTTATCCCTGAGAGAATTTCTGACGAAGAAGCTGCCTCGGTAATGTTGCAAGGAATGACAACCGAGTATCTCATTAGACGCACCTATTGTGTTCAACCTGGTGATTTTGTTCTTTTTCATGCCGCTGCTGGCGGTGTTGGGTCCCTTGCTACTCAATGGCTCAACTCTTTGGGAGCAACAGTCATTGGCACGGTAGGGTCAGAAGAAAAAGCCGAAATAGCCAAAACAAAGGGCTGTCACCACACTATTAATTATAAAACCGAAAATTTTGTCGACCGGGTAAAAGATATTACAGATGGTAAGGGTGTAAACGTTGTTTATGATTCAATAGGCAAAGACACCTTCGAAGGCTCTCTCGACTGTCTGAAAGTCCGTGGCACAATGGTAACCTTTGGTAATGCATCAGGCCCGGTCCCTGCCATAGAACCCCTTATTCTCAATGCAAAAGGCGGAATTTATCTTACCCGTCCAAGCTTGGCGCACTATTGCGGAACTCATGATGAAATGGTTGCCTCAGCAAATACTCTGTTCCAGGCAATTGCTTCAGGCGCAATACAGATTGATGTGAACCAAAGCTACGCCTTATATGACGCACGCAAAGCCCATGAAGATCTGGAATCAAGAAAAACCACGGGATCAACTATTCTTGTCCCAGAACATTGAACATGATGGCAAGTACAGAGCTTAAATAAAAAAAGGGCCACCAGTTTTATTTGGCAGCCCTTTTTCTTGTCCAGAAAACCGATTATTGGTTCATTGAATCAAAGAATTCATCATTATTTTTGGATGTTTTCAGCTTATCCACCAGGAACTCAACAGAATCTGTCACACCCATTGGTGTAAGAATACGACGAAGAACCCACATTTTACTGAGTGTTGCCTTATCGACCAGCAATTCTTCCTTACGTGTTCCGGATTTACTGATATCAATCGCAGGATAGGTACGTTTATCAGAAAGTTTACGGTCCAGAACGATTTCAGAGTTACCTGTACCTTTAAATTCTTCAAAGATCACTTCATCCATACGGCTACCAGTATCGATAAGAGCCGTGGAAATGATCGTGAGGCTACCACCTTCTTCGATGTTACGTGCAGCACCAAAGAAGCGTTTAGGACGCTGTAGGGCGTTCGCATCGACACCACCGGTCAAAACTTTACCTGAACTTGGAACAACAGTGTTGTACGCACGGGCAAGACGGGTAATTGAATCAAGAAGAATGACAACATCTTTTTTGTGTTCAACCAGACGTTTTGCTTTTTCCAGAACCATTTCAGTTACCTGAACGTGGCGATGAGCAGGTTCATCAAATGTTGAACTAACAACCTCACCTTTCACAGAACGTGCCATGTCTGTGACTTCTTCCGGACGTTCATCAATCAGAAGAACAATAAGGAAAACTTCGGGATGATTTGCTACAATCGACTGCGCTATATTCTGCATCAAGACGGTTTTACCGGTTCTTGGCGGCGCTACGATCAAAGCACGTTGACCTTTACCCAGTGGTGTCACCAGGTCAATCACGCGGGTCGTCATGTCTTTTTTGGTTGGATCATCAAGCTCAAGCTTGAGTTTTTCATCCGGATAAAGCGGTGTCAGGTTATCAAAATTGATTCTGTGTCGCGAAGATTCCGGCTGATCAAAATTAATCTGATTAACTTTTAACAGGGCGAAATAGCGTTCGCCATCTTTCGGTGCCCGAATTTGGCCCTCGACAGTATCCCCCGTTCTTAAACCAAAACGCCTTACCTGACTTGGGCTGACATAGATATCATCAGGTCCTGGCAGGTAATTTGATTCCGGCGCGCGGAGAAAACCAAACCCATCTTGTAAAATTTCCAAAACGCCCGAGCCAAAAATAGGCACATCGTTCTCAGCCATTTGTTTGAGGATGGCGAACATCATGTCCTGCTTACGCAGGGTGCTGGCGTTCTCTACTTCAAGTTCCTCTGCAAGCTTAAGAAGCTCTGCGGGACTTTTTACTTTGAGATCTTGTAAGTTCATATGATGGAAAAGTTTGGTTCAGTTAATAAATGAACGAGATGATAAGGATGCAACATACAAGTTAAGATTTATAAAAGGCTTCGTCATTATTTTCGACGATCCTCAAAGACCTGATATCCTGTTGCAATGTAAATCGGAGTAACGGGCTGTTGAAGTTGGCCCACGTTTGCTAGCGGGGTGAATTATAGTACCTCAAAAAGGAAGTCAAGTAAAAGAATTCTCTTTTGATTTAAATTTTACGCTTAAAACGGTTTAACAACTGCAAAAATCACGATCAAAATCATTAAAATCGTCGGAATTTCATTAGCATAGCGATAGAAACGCTCGCTTCTAGTGTTTTTGTCCACTTGGAAAGCTTTCATCCACTTTCCAGCCACTTCATGAAAAACAGTCAAGGCAATCAAGAAGGTAAATTTGCCGTGAAACCAGCCATCACTATAAGCTTCAATATTTAAAACCAGCAAAATACCAAAAAGCCAACTGGCCATCATTGCCGGGTTCATTATGAAGCGAAAAAGCTTCCGCTCCATAACTTTAAAGACCTCAGATCGTTCAGAGCCAACAGGAACTTGCGTATGATAGACAAAAATACGTGGAAGATAGAGCAATCCTGCCATCCACGAGATGACAGAAATAATATGCAGAGCCTTTATCCAGAGATATCCCTCGCCTAAAAATCCACCCATTTTTGACATTTCCTGTTTTAAATTCAGCCCCTGACGAGCTTTATCATTTTTTCGACATTCTCAATTGGTGTTTGCGGGACAATGCCATGGCCAAGATTGAAAATAAAGGGGCCACTGCTCAGATCACTCATAATGGTTTCAATGGATTTTTCCAATATTTCACCACCAGCAACAAGAACAAGAGGATCCAAATTCCCTTGGACAGTTACGTGAGATTGAATGTTATCTCTGGCCCAGGATGTCGACAAAGTCGTATCTAAACCCAAGGCATCAGCTCCGCTTTCTTTAGCAAAAACAGGATAACTGTCACCTACTCCCCTTGGAAAGAGAATAACCGGGACGTTTGGGTAAACTGATTTGATTCCAGCTATTATCTGTTTACAGGGTTCCAGACACCAACGACGCAAAGCAAATTCTGGCCAGACACCTGCCCAGGAATCAAAGATTTGGACAGTTTCTGCGCCACTCTCAATTTGTTTGATCAGATATCTCGTTGTTGCTTCCACGACGAGATTAATAATTCGGTCAAACTCTTCCGGTTTTGAATAAGCCCAGGTTTTTGCTTTTGCATAATCTTTGGAAGAACCACCTTCAATCATATAACTGGCGACAGTCCAGGGAGCTCCGGCAAAGCCGATTAAGGTTGTTTCTTTTGGAAGTTCTTCTTTCAGTCGACCAAGTGTTTCGTACATTGGTGCCAAGACCTGATGAAGGTTATCCATATTAAATTTTGATAGATCTTCTATGGAATCAAGAGGCTCTAGCTTTGGTCCCACACCTTCTTCAAACCATACTTTCTGACCTAAAGCATGGGGGATGACGAGGATATCACTAAACATGATTGATGCGTCGAACCCAAACCTACGAATGGGTTGAAGTGTAACTTCTACTGCAAGATCAGGTGTATAACAAAGATCTAGAAAGCCGTTCGCTGATGCCCTTGTTTTTCTGTATTCAGGTAAAAAACGACCTGCTTGTCTCATAAGCCATATAGGTGTGCGTTCTGTTTTTTCGCCTTTTAGCGCACGCATCATGAGTTTGTTTTCGGTTTTCACGATCTCTTTGAACCTCGCGTTAAGAGTTATCTCTATTAATATACTATATAATAGTAATTATTTGTTGTTGTTGTAGATCCCTGTGAATCACGAGGATTAGTCAGTTATTCATAACTTGTCCTCAAGCTTCAAGTCTTCAATTTAAATTTTTCGTGATTCCTGATTGTTCTGTGAATTTCATCGTGGATTGAAAATAGGGACTCGTTAACGAATCTCGGAGTCCTATTTTTTCCTTAATAACGTTAATTATGGGGATAACTTTTTCTTGTTTCGGAGTCCTTTTACAAGTTTTGCACAGGTGTGAGTATTGCAGCGAATTGTCGCATAAGACGAGGGAGTGACTTGGGGACAGCGTGTGTAAAAAAGGGGGATGTGGACAAATAGCTATAGTTATCCACAAAGTTTTACGCACTACCCCCAACTTTGTTCACATCTGAGGGGACGCTCCGAACAGTATTTTATCAAAAATAGTAAATTATTGTTTTTATTCGACTTGATGTTTGCCGAGTGTTTACCCGGGTGTTTATCGGGATGTTTTGGAAAAGGTGAACATTATTGTACGAGAAGTACGTTTTCTTTGAAGAAAATATGAAAATAGATTGCTTTCCCGTTCAGACAGGTTTCGTGTTTTGCACTTAATGTGTATGTATGAAGCACAATAAATGTGCTCAAAAGCCGAAAGGCAGGGCAAAAAATTCGGAAATAGATATGTCGCAGACCCATTTACACCTTGTTTCAGATTCCACAGGTGAAACAATTAATTCTGTCGCACGTGCTTGTATGGTGCAGTTTAACGTGGAAGAACCTATTGAACATGTCTGGAGTTTGATCAGAACCAAGGTTCAAATGGAAAAAGTTCTGCTTCAGATACGGCAAAAACCGGGACCGGTTCTTTTTACAGTTGTTAATCAAGAGCTTAGAGAGATTTTAATCCGAGAATGCCGTCGATTGGGGTTGCCTTCTATTCCTGTGCTTGATCCGGTTATTCATGCGCTTGCCAGTTATTTCAATTTAGAAATGTCGGGTAAACCCGGGCTGCAACACACACTGGATTCTGAATACTTCAATCGAATTGAAGCAATGAATTTTGCTTTGAACCACGATGATGGACAGTTACCGCAAAACCTTAATGATGCGGAGATTGTGTTGCTGGGGGTTTCCAGAACGTCAAAAACGCCGACCTGTATCTATCTGGCCAACCGGGGGTATAAAGCAGCGAATGTTCCTATCGTTCCGGGTTGCCCCTTGCCAAAAGAGTTGGAGACCCTCAGTAATCCTTTGGTTGTTGGTCTGACAAAAGACCCGGCAAGTCTGATGCAGATCCGTCGTAGTCGTTTAAAAATGATCTCAAATGAAGAAGAGACAGACTATGTTCACCTGGAATCTATTAAAGAAGAGGTGAAAATGGCGCGGAAATTTTGTAACGAGCATCGCTGGCCAATCATTGATGTGACTCGTCGGTCTATTGAAGAAACAGCTGCAACCATTATCAAACACTATCATCGTCATATGGGCATTGCCGATGAATAGGGTGATAGAACAGGAAAATTTGGATCAAACCCCTGTTATCCTTGCTTCGGCAAGTAAAGCGCGCGGGCTTCTTTTAAAAAATGCAGGGGTCCCACTCGCAGATTTACTGCCCGCCGCAATTGATGAGGATGAAGTTAAACAGTCCTTAAAATCAGAAGGCGCAACCGCCTTGCAAGTTGCGGAAACCCTTGCTGAACTTAAAGCACGTAAAATTTCTATGACCAATCCAAACTCTTTTGTCATTGGCGCAGACCAGATGCTGAACTGTAACGGGGTTTGGTTTGATAAACCAACAGACTTGGATCATGCCGCAGCTCATCTAAAGGCTTTATCCGGGAAAACCCATCAGTTGGAATGTTCGGTTTGTGTGGTGAAAAATGGCGAGAGGCTTTGGCACCATAACGAAACGGCTTCCCTGACGATGCGGGCTTTGCATGATGATTTTATTATTGCCTATTTGAATAGATTGGGGGATGAGGCCCTTTCTTCTGTTGGGGCGTATCAGCTAGAAGGTATTGGTGCGCAACTTTTCCATAAAATTCAGGGGGATTATTTTACAATCCTGGGGCTTCCACTTCTCCCTCTTCTCACATTTTTGCGACATAACAGGATTCTGGCTTAGATGATTCTTTCTGGTAAAGCCCGTTTGGCCGGGGTAATTGGTTGGCCTATTTCCCATTCAAAATCCCCGCGATTACATGGATATTGGCTGGAGAAACTGGGGATTGATGGAGCTTATCTGCCCCTTGCCATAGAACCTGAAAACTTTGAAGACGCTTTGCGTGGATTGATGTACTCCGGGTTTGGCGGTGTGAATGTCACCGTCCCGCACAAAGAAGCTGCGCTGAAGTTTTGTGATGAAGTTGATCCGTTAGCGAAACGAATTGGGGCTGTTAATACGATCGTTTTCAAAGACGGACGGTCTTATGGCTCTAATACTGATGCGTTTGGCTTCATTGAAAACTTGAGACAAGATGTTGAAAACACTGATTTCTCCCTTGATTTTTCTCTTGATTTTTTTGGGGCAAAAGCAGTTGTTCTGGGCGCTGGTGGTGCATCCCGTGGTGTTATCGTTGCCCTTCAGGATGCCGGCGTTAAAAATATCATTCTGGTTAACCGGACAAAAGAACGTGCTGAAGTTCTTGCTGCCGATTTATCATCAGGCGCAGATGGCATGATTACAGTTGCTGACTGGAAAGATCGTAATGAAGTGCTTAACGGATGTGATTTACTGGTAAACACGACGAGCCTTGGTATGGCAGGCCAACCACCATTGGAATTATCACTGGATAAATTGCCAAAATCCTGTGTGGTCACGGATATCGTTTATGCGCCTTTGGTCACCCCTCTTCTTGGTCTGGCCGAGAAAAGAGGAAATAAGATTGTGGATGGCCTCGGCATGTTGTTACATCAGGCGAGGCCGGGATTTGAGGCCTGGTTTGGTGAAAAACCAGAGGTAACAGAGGATCTGCGCAAGTTTGTCCTAGAGGGATAGTCTCAGGCTCTTGTCCAGATTTTGTTGTATCGAGAACGGATCGTTTTAATGCATGTTCTTGGACTTACGGGTTCTATTGGAATGGGGAAATCGACTGCTGCCAAGATGTTTCAGCGGCTGAAAGTACCTGTGCATGATGCAGATGCCACTGTTCATCGATTAATGAGTAAAAACGGGGCAGCAGTTAAAGAGATCTCTGATCTTTTTCCTGAAACGAAGACAAAAAACGGGATTGATCGCAAAAAGCTGGGGGATGCAGTATTTGGTCAGCCAGAAAAATTGAAACAGCTTGAAGCAATTCTACATCCCCTCGTCCGACAAAAGATGCATCGTTTTATCGACCGCTATGCCAGACAGAGAAGAGAACTGGTAGTTTTGGATATCCCGCTTCTTTTTGAAACAGGCGGAGACAGGTTTTGTGACAGCGTGCTTGTTGTTTCCTGTCCTAAATATATACAAGATCAGCGGGTTTTATCACGCAAGGGAATGACGGCAGAAAAGTATACCGGAATTTTACAAAAGCAGATGCCGGATATGGAAAAAAGGGCGCGAGCTGATTTTGTAATCAAATCAAATCAGGGAAGAAGACATTCTTTTCAACAGGTACAACAGATTGTTGAAAAGATGGGATCGAGTGATAAAAGAGCAAGTGGTACAAAAGACAGAAGGTTTTCTCCTCATCTGTCACTGGTATGCAAACAGTAACATTATACAAACACCAATCTGGGATTTAGATAGTTAATATGCGCGAAATTATTCTGGATACAGAAACGACAGGTTTTAAGCCTGAAGAAGGTCATCGTATTGTTGAGATCGGGTGTTTGGAAGTTTATCAAAACCTACCAACGGGTAAGTCATTACAGCTCTACATAAATCCAGAACGTGATATGCCCGAGGGGGCTTTCAAAGTTCACGGTATTAGTGAAGAATTTCTGGCCGACAAACCTGTTTTTGTTGATGTCGTTGATGAATTTTTGGAATTTATCGGCGAAGATCCTCTGGTGATCCACAACGCGCCTTTTGATATGAAGTTCCTCAACTCGGAACTCAAATGGGCGGGGCGACCAAACCTGAAGAACAAACCAATTGATACGGTGGTGATTGCCAGAGAGCTTTTCCCGGGATCACCAGTTAATCTGGATGCTTTGTGTCGTCGATTTGAAATTGATAACTCGTCGCGTACCTATCACGGCGCCTTGTTGGATTGTGAGCTTCTTGCAGAGGTATATCTGGAACTTCGGGGCGGGCGACAACACGGGTTTGACCTTGGCGCAAAAAAAGCGGCTTCTTCTGCAAATGGTAGCGATCAGAGACAAGGTATAAATAGAACCAAGACAGGCAAGAAGGTGCGTGAGGCAAGACCTCATTCTATCCCAGAAGACGAACTGGCCGCACATAGTGCTATGCTTGAGCTTTTAAGCGATCCAATCTGGAAAAAATAAAAAAGGGTAGCAGAAGCCACCCTTTTAAAGAAACCTATGTCAGAAGACTTAGGCGTCTGCTGTTGTCTCGTCTTTTGCCATTTCAGCGTTTGCTTCGGCAGCAGCAGCTTCGCTTTTGCGTTGCATGAACATCTGATGGAAATCAATTGGGTTCATGATCAATGGCGGGAAACCACCGTCTCTTGTAATGTCAGCTACGATGTTACGTGCGAACGGGAAGAGATAACGGGGTGATTCGACCATTAACAATAGCTCTACGATCTGTGCTTCAAGGCCTTCGGCAAGGGTGACAACCCCACCGTAATCAAGTTCAACCATGAAAGCAGTCTTGTCGTCGATTGTTGCTGAACCGCGAATGTTCAGAACAACTTCGTAGGCTGTGTCGGAAAGCTGTGTCGGAGTGACATCAACATTGATGTCCAGCTGAGGTGCCTTTTCTGACATCATTGGGTAGATCATCGGTGAATTTGGATTTTCGAATGATAAATCCTTGATGAACTGCATTTTGATAACCAGCGGCTGTTGCTGGGCGGTTGTTTCTTCAGCCATAAAAAGCTCCCTAAATGTTTGCCTGATTGGCTAGCATGCTTTGAAGGCCTGAACAACCGACGATTAGGCTAGATATTAAAAATTCATATTCAATTATGCTCTGAAGTGGCAATAAAGCACTATGCTAGGTGGATAGGGAAGCAAGGGGAGTTTTGGTTTTATCCCGATAATCAGAAGCATTTAGTCTGAGATAGATTTCAGCAATCCCCAAATTAATGAGCCAACTTGCCCAGGAAAGAGCAATATAGCCTGTATCGAACTCGTATCCGAGGGCGGGGGCGATAGGTAACCCCAACCTAAGAGTTACAGCCGCAGCTGTAAGCGCAAAGGATCTGAGCATCCATCTGCTGTGTGCCTTAAACTGTCGATTTCTTGCACAGATATATCCCTTCCCGGTTATAAAGAGCCAAACAACCGAGAGCAGTGCAAACCCGGCAATAGCAATCGGACCATACTCTGAAGACCATGCGATGAAAAAACCACCGATACCGCCGATGAGAACAGCAATCATATAAACGCGCCCCGACCAACGATGTAGTTTGGGAAATTTGCTTCTAAGGCTGGTTACGAACTGCCAGGGGCCAATAAGAAGCGCGGTTAGACTGCCGGTTACATGTGCAAGGAAAGCTGTTTTGTGGTTGATATAGTTCTCTAAAATTTCCGGGGCTACGTGGGGTGGGTTTGGGAGCAGAAACCGCAGGGATAAAAGAGAGATTGCAGTTGCTGATAGCATAATAAAGAGCCAGAACCCTTTTTAGCGAGGGAGTGCAACGTCATTATTTTACCCAATCTCTATTGATCATTCTGATGGTTTTAGTTTTTAGCAGTCCAAAGGAAAGAGCGGCCTGTTTTTCTTGATGCCAATTATTTTGAATAGATCTGGATATTATACCACTGCATATTTATTATAATTAACATGCATAAAATTCATAATGTTAATATTGATCTGAATCTTTTGAAGATTTTTAACGCGATCTATTCGGAAAGGAGTATTTCGCGTGCAGCTGAACACCTTGGTATGTCGCAATCAGCTGTAAGTCATGCACTGCAAAGATTAAGACATGCACTGGATGACCCCCTTTTTATCCGCTCTAAAAATGGCGTTGATCCAACGGCACGATCTGATGAGATAGCAGAGCCGGTTTTTCAGGCTATTTTGCAGATAAATGGTGTCATAACACGGCCATCAAGTTTTGAGCCTCGGACTTCTGACCGCATTTTTCATTTTGGCCTTCCCGATCATGCGGTTGCGCGTTATGCACCGCTTATCCTTGATAGGTTTGCCAAAGAAGCCCCTAATCTGTCGATCAGTCTGTATCCTCATCCTATTCAACAACTTATAGAGATGATGGAAAATAATAGACTGGATATGGCCGCAGCTGTCTATCACAGTCCGCCGGCACGGTTTCGGACCTTAAAGCTATTTAAAAGCCACCACGTTGTGATTGCAGCAAAAGATCACCCTTTTATTCAGGGGCAGCTTAGCCTGAATGATTATAAAAAAGCGCGGCATTTAGTGTTTTCGAACGATGGCAACAGGCATTCATATCTGGATGACATTCTTTTACCGCTTGGTGTCGAGCGTAATATTGCGGCAACGATAGCATCGCATATGGCAAGTCCGATTATCGTATCAAACAGTGATCTAATTGCGACGACAACGATGGAACTGGTGCAGCCTTTTCTCGAACGCTATGAGCTTCAGGTTTTTGAGACACCTTTTCCTGTGGGGGATGTGGATATCAAGCTGATCTGGCATCAACGCCATGATCGAGACCCGGCACATCAATGGATGCGTCAGCTTACACAGGATATAACCCGTGATGTTTGATCGGGGCGTGTTTATGTCCGTTACTTTGTAGAGGCAGCAGTATCAATTGAGAGAGATTGTAAATCTATATTAAGGATGGCACCGTTATCTATTTCCTGACCTGTTAAGCCACGAATAAAGGCCCAATGACTGACGACCAGCGTTTTTGACCAATCCTCGAGTGGGAGCATCTTTTGCTGAAACTCTTGGCCCCTCAATTTTACCTGATGTTCCGTTTCATTTAAATCGGGCCACCAGCATTCTGATAGATGTTGAAAATCCAGATGTGGCCATTCCCGGGATAACTTTGATGACGGGGACCCAATATCACAGGAAAAGAAGGCGTGTTCGCGGACGAGTGCTTCAATCTGAACAGGTAAGTTCAGGATATCACTGACGATTTCAGCGGTTTGAAGCGTTCTTGTATAGGGACTTGCCAAAATTTTGGTTATGTCTTTATCTCTTAGGTGCTGGGCAGCGGTATGAATTTGTGCCCGACCTTCATCAGTTAATTCCGGATCCGGAATGTTAGGATCAATACGCGTTTTAGCATAGGTCACGTTAAACTCGGATTGTCCGTGTCTGAGAAGATACATTTTTTATCCCGTTTGTTAGATCTTACGCTTTCCTATCTGGTAAAAGAGGATTGTGATCACCAGTTACAAAGACAGAGAATATACAGAGATTGGAATCTTGAAAACCAAATAGCACTATTTAATGAAATGGGACTACTTGGTGTTACAGATGTTGTTTTCGGGGTTTTATAAAGAAAAATGCATATCAGGGGATACAATTTATGCTTATCAAAACACCTCTTTGCGATTTCGGATGGTCTGCACCTGATTTTAAATTACCGGATCTCGACGGCCAATTAATCAGCCTTGATGACGTAAGAGGAGAAAACGGTACGTTAGTCGCGTTTATCTGTAATCACTGCCCTTATGTGAAAGCAATAATTGGGGATTTGGTGGCCGATGCTAACAAGTTACAGGACGAGGGTATTGGTGTTGCCATGATCATGTCTAATGATTACCAAAATTACCCAGATGATTCCCCTGAAAACATGAAAAGGTTCGCCAGAGATAACGATTTTAGCTTTCCTTATCTATTGGATGAAAGCCAGAACGTTGCGCGGGCTTATGATGCTGTTTGTACACCGGATTTTTTCGGTTTTGATTCCAAAGATGGTTTGCAATACCGGGGTCGTTTGAACGCATCGACCGCGCAGATAGTCCCTAATGCAAGACCTGAACTTCTGGAAGCCATGCTCGGCGTTGCGGAACATGGTCAAGGACCTGCGGAACAGATTGCTTCTATGGGATGTTCGATAAAGTGGCGATAAGGATTAAGCGAGGTTAATTCAAACGATCTTTATCGCTTTCGGTGACGTCTTGATAATCACCATCGATGACGGTGTCATCATTCTTATTCCAGGAACCTGCCTTGCCAAATGGTGATTGTCCGCCTGACTGTTGCGGGTTGGAAAACCCTTGGTCTCGAAAATTTTGATTTTGGAAACCCTGGCTTTGGAATTTGGAATTTTGCAAACCGTGAGAAATTCTTTTTCCCAATGTATTTCGCATTAGTTCTCTTACAGGAGGAATAAGAAGAGCAAAACCGATACTATCTGTAACAAAGCCCGGGGTCAGTAAAAGAGCTCCGGCAGCAAGAAGACACAGGCCATCAAACAGCTCTCTGGCCGGTACAGCGCCCTGGTTAAGCTGTTTTTGGGCATTCGCGAGCGTTGCGATACCCTGATGACGCAACATTCCGGTGCCGATGACCGCAGTTAAAATGATTAAACCAATCGTGCTCCAAAGGCCGATTTGATCGCCAACTTGTATCAAAACCGCGATTTCCAACAGTGGAATACCGATAAAAAGAATAAGGAAAACAATTCCCATACTTGCTCTTTCTTAAGCACTTGCCTATTTAATCTATATTAAGTGATTATGAATATAGTGATTAATGTCGTTTCTCACTAGTAGCTGATCGATATTTATTGAATCAAATCATATATGGGTAGCAACTTGCCTTTTTTCGATATCATTCTTCTTGCTGCGGTTGCAGTTTTCCTCGTCCTCAGACTTCGCAGTACGCTTGGTAAGCGCACAGGCTTTGATGAAAAGCCTGATCATGATCCCTTTCAGGATCGTGCAGAAAACGACAATGTCGTTAATTTACCAAATCGTGAAGACAGACATAGCGACGATTCACAATTTCTGGATTCTAACGATAAGCCGAATAAAGAAATCCGTACGGGTTCTTTGCATGGCGGAAAAGTCGCGTTAGATGTTCTGCCTTCTGATTCTGCTTTGGCCGAAGGGCTGTCAGCTATCCAGATGTCAGATCGGTCTTTTGACCCGGCGGAATTTGTCCAAGGCGCGGGGGCTGCGTTCGAAATGATCATTGGGTCTTTTGCTGACGGAGATACAAAAACCCTTCGTAATCTATTGGATGATGAAGTCTACCATGATTTCAAATCAGCTATTGATGAACGGGAAGCCCTGAAACAAACGCATGAAACCGTTATGGTTGGCATTAATGATGTGGATATTATTGAAGCTGAAATGTCAGGACGTCATGCTGTTGTTACCGTCAAGTTCGTATCAGAACAGGTTAATGTGACCCGTGATGCAGATGGTAATACTGTTTCTGGTGATTCAAATCACGTTGCCAAGGTTACCGATATCTGGACCTTTACCCGTGATACAAGAAGTAAAGACCCAAATTGGTTACTGGTGGAAACGCGTAGTCCCAATTAAGCTTCTACACAGGTTTAATCTTTGATGACGGGCTATCAGCTTATTTGGTAGCCATGGGGGTGGCTTTGCAGATTTCTTCGCGATTTGTTTCGACTCAAGGTTCGACTAAAGGACAGAAGTTTTTCAGAAAATTATTGCTGGTTTCTTTACCCGTTGCGGCGGTTTCGTTAGCCAGTTGTGATCAAGCGGCGAAACCCCCTGCCCCCAGCATAACAGCCGAAGAAAATCTGACCCTGAGCCCTGTTGGGTACGAAGCTCTGCCGGGCTGGCATGATGACGAACTGTTCAAAGCCTATCCGGCGCTGGAAAGAAGCTGTGCTCGATATCAAAAATGGCCGGATGCTAAAAAGGTAGGGCCAGAAGGCATTGCTGGCACAGCTGCAGACTGGAAAGCGTTGTGTGACGATCTGCAACTTTTTATGTCCAACCCGGATAACCACAGTGATTTTGGTGTTTGGCTGCAAGAAAATCTGACGCCGTACCATGTTAAGAATAACGCAGAGCCGGAAGGTCTTTTCACTGGCTACTACGAAGCTGAATTAAACGGATCTTTTACCAAAGACGAGACCTACAAATATCCCCTTTATGATGTGCCATCCGATCTGGTCTCTGTTCGTTTGAGCGATTTTGATAAGGAGCTCAAAGGAACGACCATAGTTGGAAAGGTCAAAGGCAATCGACTGGTGCCTTATCATAACCGCACCGAGATTGATGATGGCGCCCTTGAGAACCAAAACCTGGAAGTGATCTGGTCTGATGATCCAGTGGATGTGTTTTTCCTTCATGTACAGGGATCTGGTCGGGTAAAAATGCCGAATGGTCAGGTTGTTCGTGTAGGATATGCAGGGAACAACGGGCATAAATTCTATGCTATTGGTCGGGCGTTGATTGACGAAAAGATTATCCCTCGTGATCAGATGTCTATGCAGTCCATCAGGACGTGGCTTAGGGAAAACCCTGAAAAAGCCAACGAACTTATGCAGCGGAATAATAGATTTATTTTTTTCCGGAAAATAGAAGGCGATGGACCTATTGGCGCAATGGGTGTTCCCCTGACGCCTGAGCGTTCCCTTGCGGTTGATCCTCGTCATATGCCCCTTGGCGTCCCCCTGTGGCTAGATACTACATGGCCCGGCACGCAAAGGCCTTTGCAGAGGCTTATGGTTGCTCAGGATACGGGGAGTGCCATTCGTGGCCCTGTAAGGGGAGATTTCTTTTGGGGCCCGGGTGAACCTGCTTTGGCTCAGGCTGGTAAAATGAAACAAAAGGGGCAGTATTACCTGCTGCTTCCAAAGACGGTTTTACCAAAAAATATTTCGTCATAACGATTCTGGGCGGAACACGTAAGTGGCTAAGGTAAAGCGTACTCTTTTGAGCGAAATAACAGAGAAGATACTTGCAATTTTCAGGTAACTTGATTACCTCCGCATCAATTGCGCGTACCAAACAGTATAATTGGCGCAAGAAGAGACAACTAGAGTCTCCCTATTATTCCGGTGATACTGCGTGGCCAAAAAAGATAAAAATATATCTTCCAAAGCAAAGGATTCCGATCTCTGGCGCTCTGTCGCGACGACAGTTAAGCCTCTGGAGAACAGGGATTATTTTGTCTTTGGCCGCGCTTTGCCTCAGCCGGAATTTGATCCAGATCATATCGAAGCCGATATTCCAAATCTGAAAGAAGATTTGCCGTTTAAGTCCTATCGCAATGCCCCAGCGACCCCAAGGCCCAGTAAGAAGAAGCAAAGTCCTGGTCCCCTGAGCCACGGGCAAGTTGAAAACATGGATCGACGGCAGGCTGAGCGTTTTATAAAGGGAAAACTCCCTATGGAGGCCGTGCTGGATCTGCACGGACAGACACAGGCTCAGGCGCAGACTTCTCTGGAACGTTTTATCAGGGACTGCCGTGCGCGAGATTTGCGTAATGTGATAGTGATCACCGGTAAGGGATCGGGACCGCAGTCACAGGGTGTTTTGAAATCCATGGTGCCTTATTGGTTGAATGAAGAACCAAATCGCAGCGCTATTTTGGCCTTCAGCCATGCCAAACATTATCATGGTGGCAGCGGTGCATTATATGTTCTCTTGAAAAGACGGCGAGAAAGTTAGAGACTGTTCACTCGATACATCGCTGTAATTGTTATATAATGTTTACATGACACCCTTTGGACACAAGCTGCGCGAAATTCGGGCAGAGCGTAATATTACCCTCAAGGACATGGCAAAAGGCCTTGGCGTTTCGTCTGCTTACCTATCGTCCATTGAACACGGGCACCGGGGGCAGCCAAGCCGTCGCTTTGTGCACCGGGTCTGTCAGTATCTCAATATTATCTGGGATGACGCAGAAGAGCTGGAAGAGTTAGCGATAAGATCTGATCCCAAAGTGTCGGTTAACACAGCAGGATTATCGCCAAAAGCCACTTACTTTGCGAATTGTCTCGCTGAAAAAATATCGACGCTGGAGGATGAACAAATCGAAGCCATGATGAAGGTTATGGGCAAAGAGTTTGATGACAACCTGGACTCTTCTTCTGAGTAGCAGATTTCCAAATTTAATATGGGCATTTTCATCTTCAGGGTTTAAAAAAGGCGCTCAGAAGCGCCCTTTGCTGTGATTAAATCTTTTTAGATTCAAAATATTCAAACATTACGTTACTCAGCTACTTCGCGTTTGGGCAGTTTCCAATTTGGTCGCGGGAAATGGCAGGTATAACCATTTGGTACGCGTTCCAGATAGTCCTGATGTTCGACTTCTGCTTCCCAAAAATCACTGGCGGGTTCAACTTCCGTTACGACCTTTCCGGGCCATAGACCACTGGCATCGACATCGGCAATGGTATCAATGGCGACTTGTCGTTGAACATCATTGGTATAGTAAATGGCGGAACGATAGGACTCGCCGCGATCATTTCCTTGCCGGTTGGGTGTGGAGGGATCATGGATTTGGAAAAAGAATTCCAGAAGCTGTCGGTAAGAAATCTGCGCGGGATTGAACAAAATCTCAATGCCTTCGGCATGGGTACCGTGATTGCGGTAGGTCGCATTCTCAACATCACCGCCTGTATAACCGACCCGGGTTTCTTCCACACCGGGAAGCTTTCTGATTAAATCCTGCATGCCCCAAAAACAGCCGCCGGCCAATATAGCTTTTTCAGTCATCTATACGTCCTCTACCTGATCTATATATTCACCGTAACCTTCTGCTTCCATTTGACTTTTAGCAATGAATTTCAGTGAAGCAGAATTAATGCAGTATCTCAGGCCACCTTTGTCTGTTGGCCCATCGGTAAAAACATGGCCCAAATGGCTATCGCCGTGCTTGGATCTTACCTCCACGCGTTCCATTCCGTGGGTACTATCTCTCAGTTCAGCAACGTGTGCAGGAACAATTGGTTTGGTAAAGCTTGGCCACCCACAATGACTTTCATATTTGTCGGATGAGGCAAAAAGGGGTTCGCCTGAGACAATATCCACATAGATACCAACCTCTTTGTTTTCCAGATACTCGCCAGTATAGGGCCGTTCCGTTCCATTTTCCTGCGTCACCCGGTATTGTTCGGGGGTCAGCTGTGCGATTGCCTCTTGATTTTTTTTATAGGTCTTCATGGCAACAAGATCCTTTTATCATCATTTCTTATTGGAATATGGGGCGTGTGGGCCGTAAATGCCAAGTGTTCCAGCCATAAACTTTATGTGAAGAGAAAATTACGGAGAACTATCTATCAAGAGTTTGTACTCTGGGTGGAGTTCATTGGATGGAAAAGAAAAATGCAGGTGAAATATCCACCTGCATTTTGTAGCGTCATCGACTAAGAAAGATCGCCAATTTTGGCTTAAGCTTAGTCTTTTTCTTTGCCTTCTGGCCAGATAACAGCTTGTCCACAGATTACATCTTCGCCGTTGAAAGTCAGAGATGGAGACCCATAGAGTTGGTATCCATCTTCCAAAGCCTGAGAGATGCGTTTGCAAAACTTATCGTCATCTTTACCAGTGATAAAACGATACCCTAATTTCATCGTCTTTCCTTCACCTCAGGTCGTTAGAGAATAAATTTCGACAGATCAGTATCTTTGGCCAGGCCAGATACCTGTTCTGTTACATCGTCAGCAGTGATTGTCACGCTTTCGCCGCTTCTGTCTGTGGCTGTGAAAGAGATTTCTTCCAACAGCTTTTCAAGCACGGTATGAAGACGACGGGCACCGATATTTTCAACAGAAGTATTGATTTCAGCTGCAAGATCCGCAAGGGCATCAATGGCAGAATCTTCAAAGGAAAGTGTTAGCTCTTCGGTACCCATCAAGGCAATATATTGCTTGATCAGGCTGTTTTCAGGCTCCATGAGGATACGTTTCATATCATCACGGCTCAGGGCGTTCAGCTCAACGCGAATAGGCAGGCGTCCCTGAAGCTCTGGCAGCATGTCCGATGGTTTGGACAGGTGGAATGCCCCGGAAGCGATGAAGAGAATGTGGTCGGTTTTAACTGCGCCATGTTTGGTGCTAACAGTTGTCCCCTCGATCAGGGGGAGAAGATCACGTTGAACCCCTTCCCGGCTGACATCGCCACCGGAACGTTCCGAGCGGATGGTGATTTTGTCGATCTCATCCAGGAATACGATCCCGTTTTGCTCAACATTACGTATTGCGTCTTGGACAAGGCTTTCTTCATCTAGCAGCTTGTCACTTTCTTCTGTCATTAGAAGCTCATAGGACTCTTCGACTTTCAGACGGCGCTTTTTGGTTTTCTGACCAAAGCCTTTGCCAAAGATATCACCGAGATTGAGCATTCCCATGCTTGCGCCCGGCATGCCTGGAATATCCATTGTTGGCATTTGCATGCCGCCGTGGTCAGTCACTTCGACTTCGATCTCTTTGTCGTTTAGTTGGCCTTCGCGTAGCATTTTCCGGAACTTTTGCCGGGTTTCTTCGCTTGATCCTTCGCCAACCAAGGCATCAAGAACACGATTTTCCGCATTCTGTTCTGCCTGTGCCTTGACGGATTTACGCTGACTTTCTTTTGTTAACAGAATGGAAGCATCAACCAGATCACGAATGATCTGCTCAACATCACGACCCACATAGCCGACCTCGGTGAACTTGGTTGCTTCCACTTTCAGGAAAGGCGCATTGGCAAGTTTTGCTAAACGGCGGGCAATTTCAGTTTTACCAACACCGGTCGGGCCGATCATGAGAATGTTTTTTGGGAGAACTTCGTCGCGCATATCGTCGCTGAGCTGTTGGCGTCTCCAACGGTTGCGCAGGGCAATGGCAACAGCACGTTTGGCTTCATTCTGGCCAACAATGTAACGATCTAGCTCTGAGACTATTTCACGTGGGCTAAAAGAGCTGGCGTGTTGGATGTTATTTTCGGTCATTATTTGGCGTCCATACTTTCGACGATCAAATTGGAGTTAGTGAAAACGCAGATATCAGCGGCAATACCAAGAGACTTTCTGGCGATCTCTTCGGCTTCCATACCATCGATATCAATAAGTGCTTTTGCTGCAGAGAGGGCAAAAGATCCGCCGGATCCAATACCCATCAAGCCATCTTCCGGTTCCAGAACATCGCCGTTACCGGTCAAAATCAAGGAGGTTGTGGAATCAGCAACAACCATCATTGCTTCAAGTCGGCGAAGATAGCGATCGGTCCGCCAGTCCTTTGCCATTTCGACACAAGCGCGTGTGAGTTGGCTTGGATAGCTTTCCAGCTTGGCTTCCAGACGCTCGAAAAGAGTGAAAGCATCGGCAGTTGCCCCGGCAAAACCAGCGATAACATCGCCTTTGCCAAGTCTGCGTACTTTGCGTGCATTTGCTTTGATAACGGTGTTGCCCAGGCTCACTTGGCCATCGCCGGCTATAACAACCTTGTTACCTTTGCGGACAGACAAGATCGTCGTGCCGCGCCATTTAATTGGATCGTGTTCAGACATTGTTTTGAAATGGTCCATTCACTGCTTCACGTCAAGGGATGATCATACGAGAAAGGTATGTTTGTGCTGAGAAAAGCTGAAATTATGTACTTTTTCAGCAACCTGTTTTCGTAAATGTTTTGTTATCGTCTTCTTATCATACTCTGGCCATAGGTAATACAAGCTATAACATGGCATGACAACCGCACCTGCGGGTCATTTATTTGATCTATTAAAGAATGTTTTTGGTCAAAAAGAGACCTTTGATGTTTTAATCTGCGTGATGGATTAAATCTCTCTGGCATCGTGGGGGCTGACCTGTTACAAAAGCCGCGGCTTTACTAGAGAAAAAGCCGTTTAGTCGTCTATACAATTTTGGACAATTTACGGATAGACTTTTGGGTCTGAACATCCGAGCAGTCATTGGGAAGGATACCCCCGTGCGGCAAGCAAATATCGAGCGTAACACCAACGAAACGCAAATTACGGCAACCATCAATCTGGATGGTTCCGGTAAATACGATGTGGAAACAGGTGTTGGATTTCTTGATCATATGATCGAGCAGCTTTCTCGACATTCCTTGATGGACATAACGCTACGCGCCAAGGGTGACTTGCACATTGATTTTCACCACACCGCCGAAGATGTGGGGATCGCTTTGGGACAGGCTTTTAAACAGGCCTTGGGGGATCGCAAGGGCATTCGTCGTTACGGTTCTTGTCTTTTACCCATGGATGAAGCTTTGAGCCGGGTTGCACTGGATCTGTCCAATCGTCCCTATTTGGTTTGGAACGTGACCTTTGATCGCGATAAAATTGGCGATATGGATACTGAACTCTTCCGTGAGTGGTTTCAGGCCTTTGCCTTTAACGCGGGAATGACGTTGCACGTGGATCAGATTCACGGGTTTAACAACCACCATATCATCGAAGCTTGCTTCAAAGCTTTGGCCCGATCCATTCGTGAAGCAATCGAGATTGATCCACGCAAAGCGGATGAAGTTCCTTCGACCAAAGGTGTGCTCTGATCATTCTGAGCAGATAGCAAACTTTTCAAAGTAAACGTGATGAGGCATTGAAAATGACGCTCGCGATCATTGACTATGGATCTGGAAATTTACGCTCGGCCGCTAAGGCTTTTGAGCGTGCTGCTGCGGAATCTGGCCTGGGAACATCTGTTGTTGTGACAAGTGATCCTGAACAGGTGCGAAAAGCAGATCGTATTGTACTACCTGGTGTTGGCGCTTTTGCTGATTGTTGGCGCGGTCTGAATGCTGCCGAGGGCATGATCGATGTCCTACAGGAACAGGTTATTCAAGGTGGCAAGCCCTTTATGGGTGTTTGCGTCGGCATGCAGTTAATGGCGTCGGTTGGCCGTGAATATAAAGATTGTGAAGGTTTGGGCTGGATCCCTGGCGAAGTTATCAAAATGGACCCGGAAGACCACAGTTTGAAGATCCCGCATATGGGGTGGAATGAGTTGTGTGTCCTACGGAAGAGCCCCGTTTTGAACGGACTGGAAAACGGGACGCATATTTACTTTGTCCACAGCTATCACTATATCCCAGAAAGCCGGGATCATATCCTTGCTGAAGTTGAGTATGGTCACAAAGTTGTTGCTGTTATCGGACGTGATAATTTGATTGGTACTCAATTTCACCCTGAAAAATCTCAAGCTGCTGGTTTGAACCTATTTGCCAATTTCCTAAAGTGGACCCCATGAACGCAACGCCCACTATGCCAGATCGTGCACCCACCGTCGGCGTGAACGAACTAACAGAATTTCGCGGACCGGATCTCTATGATCTTTGTGACGCGACAGAAGCTGCTATTGAAGATGGTGGCGGTTTTGGATGGCTGCGTGTTCCCGAACGCGACACGCTGGAAAATCATTGGCGCGGGGCGTTGCTGATTCCGGGTCGGCAAATTTTTGTGGCGCGGCTTGATGGTACCATCTGTGGATCAGCCCAATTGCACTGTCAGCCACGCAACAATGAAGCACAGGCCCATTCCGGTCAGTTGTCCTCCTTCTTTCTTGCGCCTTGGGCCCGAGGTCACGGACTGGCAGCTCAGATGGTCAAGGCGGTTGAGTTGGCCGCGAAAGAGCGTCAATTGAGCGTTCTCAATCTAGACGTACGAGAAACACAGAAACAGGCTATTCGTGTCTACGAGCAACTGGGTTTCACACGCTGGGGCACGCAACACAGCTACGCCAAGGTAGATGGGCAGTGGGTTGCCGGGCATTATTACAGCAAACTTTTGAATAATTCCTGAAGGTAGAAGACCATGATCGTATTTCCGGCAATTGATCTGAAGGATGGGGAAGCTGTCCGCCTGTTGAAGGGTGAAATGAATACAGCAACTGTTTTCAATTCAAATCCTGCAGCACAGGCAAAAGAGTTTGAAGACGCTGGATTTGAATTTCTGCACATGGTTGATTTGAACGGTGCCTTTGAAGGGCGTCCGGTGAACCGGGCAGTCGTCGAAAATATTGTTAAAACAGTTTCCATGCCGACCCAGCTTGGCGGTGGTATTCGCGATATCAAGACCATTGAACAGTGGCTGGATGCCGGGGTTACGCGGGTTATTTTGGGAACCGTTGCAGTTAAAAACCCTGAGTTGGTTATGGAAGCCTGTAAAAAATTCCCGGGCAAAATCGTTGTGGGCATTGATGCACGGGGTGGCATGGTTGCGACCGAGGGTTGGGCTGAAACCAGTGACCTCAAAGCAACAGATCTGGCTCGTAAGTTTGAAGATGCTGGCGTTAGTGCCATTGTCTATACCGACATTGATCGTGACGGTTTGCTTCAGGGCTGTAATGTTGACTCAACAGCCAATCTGGCGCGGGCGATTTCAATTCCTGTGATCGCATCCGGTGGCGTTGCTTCGGTTGAGGATATCAAGCAGCTAAAGCTGGTTGAAGACGCCGGGATTGAAGGGGTGATCTGTGGGCGTTCCATTTACGATGGGCGTATTGATGCCAAAGAAGCACTTGCGATTGCTTCTGGTGCAATTGCCACGCGTTAGTCTGGTTGATGCATAACCAAACTGTCATTTGTAATCGACAGAAAGTCGCTTGATATTATTGGTGATATTACGGGGTGAAAACCTCAGAAGTTCCGGAGTTGTTAAATGCTTAAGGCAAGAATTATTCCCTGTCTTGATGTGAAAGATGGACGCGTTGTAAAGGGTGTGAACTTTGTTGGATTGCGTGATGCTGGCGATCCGGTTGAACAGGCACGTCTTTATGATAAAGCGGGCGCTGATGAGCTTTGTTTTCTGGATATTACCGCGAGTCATGAAAAGCGGGACATCATGTTGGATGTGGTTTCCCAAACGGCAGAAGAGTGTTTTATGCCTCTGACGGTTGGCGGTGGTATTCGCACACTTGAAGATATCAGAAGTTTGTTGCTTGCAGGCGCAGACAAGGTTTCCATTAATACAACGGCTGTTACCAATCCTGAATTTGTCAAAGAAGCGAGTGAAAAGTTTGGTTCTCAGTGCATTGTTGTCGCGATTGATGCGAAACAGGTAGCACCGGGGAAATATGAAATTTTCACTCATGGTGGTCGCAAGGAAACCGGTCTGGATGCGGTTGAATGGGCTCAAAAGATGGAACGCTACGGTGCCGGTGAGCTGCTTTTGACCTCTATGGATCGTGATGGCACGAAACAGGGGTATAACTTGCCTTTAACCCGGGCAATTGCAGATGCTGTGCGTATCCCAGTAATTGCTTCCGGAGGGGTTGGAAACCTTGACCATTTGGTTGATGGGGTCAAAGAAGGTCATGCGACGGCTGTGCTCGCAGCATCGATTTTCCATTTCGGCACTTACAGCATTGCAGAAGCAAAAGAGCATATGGCACAGGCAGGGGTTCCTGTCAGAACTGTTTAGACGAATATTGGATCAGGCAAATGGCGAAAAAGAAACTATCGGCAGATATTCTGGATGAACTTCACCACGTTATCGTCAAACGTAAGGGTGACAATCCAGAAGAATCTCATACGGCGCGCCTGTTTTCAAAGGGTGTAAACAAGATCGCCCAGAAGGTTGGGGAAGAAGCGGTTGAGACCGTTATTGAGGCTGTGGGTGGATCAAAAGAAGAGCTTGCGGCTGAATCGGCTGATCTGCTTTACCATCTTTTGGTGCTTTGGGAAGCGCGAGGCGTAAAACCTTGTGATGTGTGGGAAGCACTGGAAGGCCGCAAAGGTATCTCCGGTATCGCCGAGAAAGCGTCCCGTATAAAATACTGATCTTACCTGTGGCTGGGCTGCAGGTCATCTTGACGGATCATACGGGCTGTTGTTTTATAAGATAATCATATTTTAAAGGAATAATAACAATGGCCTATGATCAAAATAATATCTTTGCAAAAATTCTCAGAGGCGAAATTCCTTGTGAGAAAGTTTTTGAAAATGAGCATGTTCTGGCTTTCAATGATATTGCCCGTAAAGCTCCGGTTCATATTTTGATTATTCCAAAAGGGTCTTATGTTTCCTTTGCTGATTTCTCTGAAAAAGCATCTGCTGATGAAATTGTTGCCTTGAACCGTGCCATCGGTGAGATTGCGAAAGAAAAGGGCATTGTTGAATCCGGCTATCGGGTTATTTCAAACCACGAAGCCCATGCGCATCAGGAAGTGCCACATTACCATGTGCATTTACTTGGCGGTGCAGATCTCGGGGGATGTTTTAATTAACATCCGCCTTGGCGGCTATAGTTCAATTTTGAAACGGAGGCTTTGAAGCCTCCGTTTTTTTATGTGCGTTATGGCTTCAATTTTATACTGCCATATCAGCAGGGAAATGAAGCTGAGCAATTGTTCCTCTCCCCTTCGCGCTAGCGAGTTTGAGGCTGCCACCATTGATAACCGTCAGGGATCTTGATAGAGGAAGTCCCAGACCTGTACCTTCATATTTTCGCTCTATGCTGTTATCTACCTGGGTAAAGGGTCGCAAAGCGAGTTTAATTTCTGCTTTGCTCATACCAATCCCGGTGTCTTCAATTTGGATTTGAAAACCGTCTTGTTTTGAATAGTTAGCTGTGATTGTGACGAGGCCTTGATCATTTGTAAACTTGAGCGCGTTAGAGAGCAAGTTGAGTAAGGTCTGTTTCAAACTTCTTTCGTCGATGTGAATTCTAGGAATCTCTTTGGAAACATTTGTCTGTAGCGAAATGCCTGTATTGATTGCTTTTCGCTGTACGATTTGAATGGTGTGTGCAATTGCTGTCCGCAGGCAAACATTTGTTTTAATAAGATTTAACTCACCTGCCTCAATCATGGAAAGATCAAGAATATCATTAATGATTCCCAAGAGGTGACTGCCGCTATGGTGAATATCACTGACGTATTCCTGATATCGTGGGTGGCCTAAATCGCCGAAGATTTTTTGCTCCATTACTTCGGAAAAACCAATAATGGCATTCAGTGGTGTCCTGAGTTCATGGGTCATCGCTGAGAGAAAAGCTGTTTTTGCCATACTGGCTCGTTCTGCATGGTCTTTCGCGATCCGCAGGGCACGCTCAACCTTTTTGATTTCGGTTAGCTCGACATCTATGCAGTACATTTCGTGCTCGTTATGAGAATTCAAAAGCATGATGTGGCTGGAATAGACGGGTATTTTATGCCCATTCTTGTTTTTGAGGATGGTTTCGCCAGAGGGAATTGGTTGATTTTGCTCTAGCCATTGTTGATGGACAGCGATGACATGGTCTCGCATGCCTTCGGGTATGATCAGGTCTTCCAGCTTTTTCCCAAGTGCTTCTGGTTGTTCATATCCATAAAGCTGTGTACTGGCATTATTCCAATAGATAACACGCCTGTTCTGGTCATAACCCTGAACGGCTATGTTTTCAATCTGATCAAAAATTGCCCGGAATCTGGCTTCTGGCAGTAAGCTGGTTTCAGCTGAAGCATCGTGCTTTTCTATTGGTTCTACATAGCCTTCAAAAGCTATAATAGAACCATAGCGATCTCGCACTGCGACACAGTGCTCTTTTACCCATTGGGTCGTGCCGTCTACCTTGAATATTTGATAGACAATCTGGCTGAGTTGGTTCTGTTTTTTCAGGCGATCATAGATGTCTCTTCGTAAATCGGGATCTGTGTAGAGTTGACAGTTGGGTGATCGGGTATATTCAAAAAATTCTTCGACTGTATTGAGGCCAAAAAGACGGGCATAGGCGGGATTTACAGCAGAAAAATACCCCTCAAAGTCTGTACGGTACATACCGAAAGGGCAGTTATTTACGAGACTCTCACACGAACCAATTTCACTTATTTCTGAGGGACGCAGTGACTTGATTTCATTTATTGCGAGCATTGCGAGTCCTGTTAAAATTAAAAGGAACAAACGCACAAGTTGTTATTAATTATAGACTCATATTGAAATTGTTTTTAGTAAAACTTTAGTGAAATGATATTTTTATTATTAATCAGTACCTTATAAAATTAATTATTATAAACTAATGTTTATATTGTTTAAACTAAAGGTTGTTATTTTCTAGAGCTTAGGTGTGGTTAATACATGGTTTTGTGTGGAGTCCCGGGCTCGCAAACGATTTCTTCTCTCTTCTTAAAGCGTCAAGTACTTGGGAAAGCTATTTCCAATAAAGCAAATGATTACTAAACTGTCCAAACTACCGGGTTGGGAGAAATAAAGTGCTGAAGGTTCATACGCTAAACATAGACGAGATTTATGTACCAGCAGGACGCCGTAAAGAGTTTGACCCTGAAAAGTTGAAAATCACTGCTGACAAGATCATGGAAGAGACAGAGCAGACCCCTATAAGCGTTCGTCAGGGAAAAGGTCGTTATGTGTTACTGAGAGGAATACATAGACTTGAAGCCCGCAAGGCTTTGGGAGAGACGACAATTAAAGGACATATACTGCACGCCAAACAAAGATAGTTTTTGGTGAACATTTTCAGGTTAATTGTTGCAAAGCGTTTCTATATAAATCTGTCATCTCTATTAATGCGCTCTACTTTTTCGGCTTTCTATAACGTAGGGCTTCGGCAATGTGCTTTGTCTGTATCATGTCCTGACGATCTAGATCAGCGATGGTTCGTGAAACCTTTAGAACACGATGATAGGCCCTGGCGGAGAGTTTGAATTTCTCTGATGCACGTTGCATTAATTCTTTTTCCTTAGGGCCAAGGAAAGCAATTTTATCCAGAGTTTCGCCTTCTGCTTCTGCATTACAATGGGGGCGATTTTGCTTCGGATAAGCTGCATACCTTTGTGTTTGGATATCACGTGCAGCCTGAACCCGAAGGGCTACATCATGACTTCCTTCTTCAGGGGGCGGTAGAGATAAGTCAGATGCTCTGACGGGTGGAACGTCGAGATAAAGATCAATACGATCATAAAGTGGTGCTGAAATGCGGGCCTGATATTGCGTGCTGCATCTTGCCCCTCTGGCACAGATCTGGGTAACCGGATCAACTTCTCCACAGCGGCAGGGATTCATTGCAGCAATCATTTGGACACGTGCAGGGTAGGTAATATGGGCTTCTGCTCGGGCAATGGAGATTTTTCCGGTCTCTAACGGCTGTCGTAAGGTTTCGAGCACATTGCGATTAAATTCGGGGAGTTCGTCGAGAAAGAGAACACCTCTGTGAGCCAAGGATATTTCTCCGGGTTTTGCTTTGGGTCCGCCGCCAGCAATGGCGGGAGCAGAGGCAGAGTGGTGTGGATCTCTGTAGGGACGCAAACTTTCCAGTGACCCATTTTTCAATAAACCAGCGAGTGAATGAATCATGCTGACTTCGAGGATCTCTTCGGGCAAAAGTTCTGGCAAAATCGAAGGAAGCCGAGAGGCAAGCATTGATTTGCCCGATCCTGGCGGGCCATTAAAAAGTAAATGGTGTCCGCCGGCAGCAGCGATTTCAAGCACACGTTTAGCTGTTTCTTGCCCCTTTACATCCCTTAGGTCTGGCAGATGACGGCGGTCATTTGCGGGTTGGGGTAATGCTGTTTTCGGGGGTGAGAGTATCTGTCGCCCATTAATATGGTTCGTGAGGGCTAAAAGACTGGAAGGAGCAACAATCTCTAACCCTTTCACCCATGCAGCTTCTGCGCCCTGGCTTTCAGGGCAAATAATGCCCTTATCATTTGCCAGTGCCTGTAAAGCTGCAGGCAAAATGCCATTTACTGCCCGGATGGTCCCATCCAGAGCCAATTCCCCGAGAACAAGATAGGTCGTTAGCTCGCTTGCTGGCACAACTTCCATAGCGGCAAGTATGCCGAGTGCGATGGGAAGGTCGTAATGACTGCCTTCTTTCTGTAAATCGGCCGGGGCCAGGTTGACTGTGATTCTTTTGGGTGGAAGAGCGAGCCCGATTGCTGTTAAGGCTGCACGCACTCTCTCACGACTTTCTGCAACGGCTTTATCAGGTAGTCCAACAATGTTAAATGCGGGCAATCCGCTCGATAGTTGGACTTGCACTTCGATGTTGCGAACTTCTATACCCTGAAAAGAGACGGTATTGATCTGAACTGTCATCTTCTTTTACCTGAATAGAACAAAAAGAGAACTGAGTGTAACACTCTTTGATGCACGTAAAAGAAGAAATTTGTATTTTGAGTGTAATTTACTGTATCGGCTTATCTATTTGCGAGATCAAGAGCAGGGTCAATAGTATGCTCGCTGAAAACAGTAATGCCGTTCGCACGCAACAGATCAGTGACGATGCCTGAACCGTTGATTTTTGTTCCGGTAAAGGAACCATCATAGATAAAATCGCTGCCACAGGAGGGACTACCCTCTTTGAGAATGGCTATTTTGATATTGTGATCTTGGCACATAGCCAATGCTTTTTCGGCTCCGAGGATAAAGGCATCGGTATAATCTTTGCCCGTTTGGTCTTGTATGCGCTCAGATATACGTTCCGCCGGAGCCCTAGGTGTTGGCAGTCCACCAGCGACTTCCGGACAAAGTAAAACAATACGCCCCTGTTTTTGTAGATGCTGTAGCTTTTCCAGGCCCTTCGATGCGTACCTTCCGTCATACCGTACAGGCTTTCCCATTAAACAGGCGCTTACAAGTATTTTGGCGCTTGCGACTTCAATGGAAGGGGGAGATGTATCGGATACTCCGGGGGTATTTTTCATGGTGGTTTTTTTATTAGGACGATTGCTCATAATGACTGTGTTTAGCCTTCGTAGTTCACAGAAATTTAGACATTAAATGCCGTGGATGAAGTTCGAATCCCAACCGTTTATAGAGTGCTTTTGCCCGGGGATTACTTTGTTCAACCTCTAACACGACACGTTGTGCCCCCAGTTTTTTTGACTGCTCACAGGCATATTCTAGTGCTTTTGTACCAATGCCCTGCTTTCTGTAAGTCTTTTCAACAAAAAGCTCGTCGATAAAAAAATCACGCCCTCCTGTTTCCAGAGAAAATCCCAGTGATACACAGAGATAGCCGATTATAGCCTGTTCTTTTTCAATTACCCAAAGCTTTGCCAGTGGTTCTCCGGATAATATGGCGGTAATGGCTTTTTCTATTCTGGTATTTCCATAGCTATTTCCGTCTTCTAGATAAAAGCTCTTTGCCATTTCAATGACGGTTGCTTTGTCTGAATTTTGAACTTCTCTAAACATCTATATGCCTTGTGCTAATCCGGGAATTCAAGAATATTATCTACCCATATTCCTTATTTCTCAGGTTTCTTCTCGGGGAATATTGTCTTCCAAAGTGTAATAATCACCTTTGAAACGACAGAAGATATGGCGTTTCGTTTTTAGTTGAGATGTATCATCAAGTGATCCGGCTGAAATTGCATAGTAGTCGCCTTCTTCACCATCTTTATTCAGCTTCCAGAATAGAGAAGATCCACAGGTTGCGCAAAAACCACGTCTGGCGTGATCGGAAGATTTATACCATGTCAGGCTTGTGAGAGAAGATGTGAACGTCAGCAGCTCGGTAGGACAATCTGTAGAGGCCCAGAAGTGACCGGACCATTGCCGGCACTGTTGACAATGGCATGCCGAAATATCATTGAGCTCAGATTTTACTTCAAAGCGAATACTTCCGCAAAGACATCTGCCAGTGTATTTGGTGCTTTTGGGATCTGTATCAGGCATATGATCAAGCTTCCTGCTTATTTTATGGATGATTTTGTGTTCTATAGACACAAAAAAGAACAAAGATAGAACTCGAGGTTAAGATCACCTGTTCTATCTTGCTTTGTCAATCGTACTTAATAGAAAGGCTGTGGCGAGGTTTAAGGAGATATTTTTTCGAGTTCCAGCAATCCAAAGTATATCAAAAGAGGAACTGGGAGCGTCGCTAAACTCAGGGTCAGAAAGAACTTAGTAAAGGTGAGCTTCTTGCTGGCGCCACTGATAAAAGAGATTCCACCACCACCGCCAACAATAGCATTTCCGGGCAGATTGATAAGAAGAGCCAGGGTCAAGTATCGGTATTTTGCGATCCAGGGTATTAGTGTAAATAAAAATGCAAGAGGCCGGGGCATTTCCGTTAGTGGGTAGGAATTTGCTTTGAAGTTTGTCAATTTTGCGAGGTTTTGGAGTTTCTCTGTGGGCCAGAATTGAGGAAAAAAATGACCTATAAAAAATGAAAGACTCAAGCCTCCTAATGTAGCCAGATAAACGACAAAAACGCCTTCTTTCCCAAAAACCGCCATGATAAGCAGACCAATTTCAACGCCGGGCACAAAGGGAACGGATAGCAGAAGCAGATAGATCAAGGCACAAATCAGCAAGGCTTGAAGGCCAAAATACCCTTGAATATCTGCAAGCAGGGAAATGACTTCTGGCCTGTCCATGTAGATAAAATGAACCGCCAAAGTCACAAAACAGCTCCAGAATACTATGAGAACGGTGCTTTTGATGCCCGGATTATCAAAGAGCGGTAATAGCCGGAAAACAAGAACAAGCAATGTACTGAGAGATAAACACTGTAACAGATATCGTGATAACCAAGCGGAACGATTAACATCCATATCAAGTGTTAAATAGGTAAAAACAAAAAAGAGAACTGTTAGGCCAGCCGTAACCAACTTGGAGAATTTTGACATGTCATCTGCATTCTCGGGTGACATAACTTTCCTGATAAAGTTTCGCCTGTTTGTTGAGGACAATAGGTTCTCAAGATTATAGGGGATATTCTGGCCCTTAATTCGCAGGCATGAAAGCCCAAAAGAAAAAAGAGGACCGAAGCCCTCTTTCTATACTCAATTATGATGATTGACGCTTACGCCTTTTGAGCTTTATCAGCGATCTCATCATCTTCATGGTACATTTTGTTGTAATCGACAAAAACACCGTAGTGCGGATCACCTTCTTTGTCTTCTTCGACCATGCTGACAGATTTCTCAAGCAGATGACGGCAATCAGGGCTAAGGTGACGAAGGTGCAGTGTTTTTCCTCTGCGGGTATAGCGTTCAGCCAAGCCGTCGATTGCTTCCAGACCTGAATGATCCCAAACGCGGGCATTGCGGAAATCAACGACAACATCATCGGCATCATCGGCGGGGTTAAAGAGATCTCGGAAAGAGCTGATAGATCCAAAGAACAATGGGCCTGAAATTTCATAGACTGTTGTTTTACCGTCTTCTGTTGTGCCGACACGTGCATAGATGTGTTTGGCCGAGTTCCAGGCAAAGACCAGGGAAGAAACAAGGACACCAACGACAACAGCAATGGCAAGATCGCTATACACTGTGACACCTGAAACCAAAATCAGAACAAAAGCATCTGTTTTTGGAATGCGGTGCAGAATGCGGAAGCTTGACCATTCAAAGGTGCCGATTACGACCATAAACATCACTCCGACCAATGCGGCAAGCGGGATCAGTTCGATAAGATCTGAAGCAAAGAGAATGAAGATCAAAAGAAAGAGTGCAGCAGCCACACCGGAAAGCCGTGCTTTACCACCGGATTTAATATTGATCATGGACTGGCCGATCATGGCGCAACCGCCCATACCACCAAAGAAGCCGGTCACGAGGTTTGCAACGCCCTGCCCCATACACTCTTGCGATGTGCGTCCTTTGGTTTCGGTGATTTCATCAATCAAGGTCAGGGTTAGCAGGGACTCAATTAAACCAATAGCTGCGAGGATGAGTGAGTAAGGGAAAATGATATAGAGTGTTTCCAATGTGAAGGGAACACTTGGGATATGAAATTCAGGTAGACCGCCGGCAATAGAAGCCATGTTGCCAACGGTTGGGATATCAAGTCCAAAACCAATAACAACTGCTGTGACAACAGCAATGGCAGCCAATGGTGCAGGGATCAGAGTTGTCACCTTAGGCAAGAGGTAACTGATTGCCATTGTCAGGGCAACAAGGCCAAGCATGATATAAAGCGTTGCACCACTTAACCACTCACTGCTTGGGTCTGTCGGGTTAACTTTGAACTGGGATAATTGTGCCAGGAAGATGACAATGGCCAAACCGTTCACAAAACCAAGCATGACCGGATGTGGGACCAAACGAATAAACTTCCCGAGTTTAAAAATACCAGCGAGAATTTGCAGGATACCCATCAGGACCACAGCGGCAAAGAGGTACTGTACTCCGTGTGAAACAACGAGGGCGACCATAACAACTGCCAATGCGCCTGTTGCGCCGGAAATCATCCCGGGGCGTCCGCCGATTAACGAGGTAATCAGGCCAACGATAAAGGCAGCATATAGACCAACCAGCGGATCGACCTGTGCTACGAAGGCAAAGGCGACAGCTTCTGGTACAAGAGCAAGAGCAACGGTTAATCCCGAAAGAACATCAGCTTTGATATTTTTCGGGTCGCAAAAATTGTAAGCTTTCATCTGGTATCCGATCGGATCTCTTTTAGGTCATGGGGGGTACCCTATGGCCGAATTAAGGGCGATCTTTACCTCTTGGAAAAGCCGCCGTATGTCTATTCGCGTATCTATTCTGGCGCGCTTCTAACAAATTTATTTACTTTAGAAAATATCTAATCTGCGTCTGACCTGTTCTGTGGGGTATGTGTTGAACACATACCGTCAGAAGTATGGTTGCTCAAAAGAGGAATTGTATCCCTTAATCTTCTTCGACAACCACGTGATCAGCATTCCAGGCACCGGGCCAAACTTCTGCTGAGCCGTTTCGCAGCCGACGAATTTCACCCAAGTCGATATCTTTGGCAACAATCAAAGGCCCTTGACCGACAGTGGTATCTGTTGGTGAAATTTCTGTTGCAACCCCAATATGTCCAAGGCTTTCTTCGCAAGGAATATATACAGCTGCGGCAGAGGTTTGGTTTTGTCTTTTGGTGCCAAAAAAGTGCGTAGCCCCGATTGGCCCGACAGCGGCTACTGCGGCTTGTAGTTCTATGGCTCTCGCCTTTGCACAGCCAAATACACGATTATAGCCCGCAAGTTTTGACGTCATGGATGGTACAAGAATTAAATCAATGTCGTGATTTGCGATGAGAGATGACAAAGCTGGCATCTCTATATCCAGACAGATCAAGATTGCAATCCGCAGGTTCCGCCACGTGAAGATCTGGACCTTATTACCTGGTGTCAAACACCAGGCTTGGGGATCCTGTTCGTTGGGCGTCAGGCAAAGTTTATCCTGTGTGATATATCGTCCATCGGGTAAAAACAGGTGCGCTCTGTTGTAATACCCGCTGTTGTCATTGACGGGAGAATCAGAAATTTTATCTCTTGTATCAATCGCAACAGGGAAGGTTCCGGCCAGTAATCCCATATCATGAGTTGTCGCCAAAACTTTCAACAGGTCAATAGCTTCTGCTGCCTGTGTTGCCATCCAGGGAATCTCTTCGTCGGGGCCTATACCTGCCGGAGCAAAAGACATCCACTGTTCAGAAACATATTCAGGCATGAGCAACAAATCTGCCCCCTGCTCTTTGGCTTGTTCCATTCTGTGGCTGGTAATCTCAATCCAGTCAGATAGCGATTTAAGTGGTGTTTCCAGATTTATAGCCCAGAGAGCAATATTTAACGGGGATAGAGTCACGCGTGTTCTCCTGTGTTGCCCTTTCTATGATATAGAAAACGTCTCCAAAGGAAATCTTTAACCTGCATAAGATAATTGGCAAAAGTGCTCCCCTTCTATACAAAGGCTTTGATTTCTTATTCAATCTTTCAAGAATAAATTGAGATTAAGTATGCATCCTGCGACGAAAATCAGTTTGATTATTACTACATACAATTGGCCACAGGCCTTGGGTTTTGTATTGAGGTCTTTGGAGTATCAGACAGATAAAAATTTTGAAGTCATTATTGCTGATGATGGATCTGGTCCGGATACAAAGCAACTTATCAAAAATTTTTCTGATACGTCTGAGATAACGGTTAAACATTTTTGGCACGAGGATGATGGATTTCGTGTGGCTGCGGCACGAAATGGAGCTGCGGCACTGGCTGAAGGTGATTACTTTGTGTTTATTGATGGTGATTGCTGTCTGATGCCGTCATTTATTGCGTCTCACCGTAAACTAGCTGAAAAGAAATGGTTTGTTGCTGGCCGTAGAGTTTATTTAAAAAAGCGTTTTACAGCGAAAATCTTCAAGAAAGCATGGAGATTTTTCAATTGGCCTTCCTGCATTCTTTTTATTATGGGGCTGACAGGCCAATGCAATCGTCCTTTTCAGTTTCTTTCTATACCTCAGTCAAATAAAGCACGTAAAAAACAAGCAAAAAAATGGGAAAAAGTTCAAACCTGTAATCTAGGGGTTTGGAAAGAGGATTTTTATGGTGTCGATGGGTTTGATGAAAGTTATGAAGGCCATGGACTTGAGGATTCTGATTTTACGGTTAGATTGATTAGAAGTGGTGTACATCGAATTGATGCCGATTATTGTTCGCCAGTTCTGCACCTTTTCCACAGTAGATCTATTCCTGGGCGTGAAGGCAAAGAATTGAAGAACCCAGAATATTTCCAAAAACTGTTGGAAAGCGATCGTTTTACTGCGGTTCAGGGAATATCTTGCCGTTTAAGTCGTGAGAGTTTTTGAAGTAGGATACTTCTTTTAGCCATCTAATTAATGGTTTAATCGTTTTTGAGTTCCCACAATCTTTTATTGATGCCGTCCACAATTTTTCTTCGCTTCCGGCGAAGCTTGTGGATTATTTTTTTTGGGTCCTGAATTGGGGGGCCATCAGATCGAATATCTGATTGAACATTATCATCATGTAAGATTGGGAAGGGAAAAACCGCTCGGATTTGTAGTTTGTTTTCCCATACTCTATCCATCGCGATATCAACTGGGTGGATAATAGTTTTACAATAGCTATGAAGCTTTTTAGCCCCGGATTGGTTCAGTATGTATCCAACAGCTCCGCAGGCATTGCCTTTTAGTTTTACCAAGTTTGTTATCTCGGTCACAGGTTCTAAAATTTCAAATTTGCGATCACGGGAAGATGCAAGGCGTATCATATCCCATGGCGTTTTGACGTTTTTTATGTTTTCCAAAACGGTTGGTAGTTCTTCTGTAATATTGACGTCATCTTCAATAATCAGGGCCATTTCAAGTCCTTCATTTAAGATGCGTTCGAAAAGAGTGAAGTGGCTCAGATAACATCCAATTTCATTAGGAGTCATATCTTTACCAAACTCTTTTAGCCGATAGCTATGAGCATAGTTAGGTAAGCTTTTCCAGTCGAGTTCTCGACCATCAAAAGCTTTGTGGAATTCATAATTTAATCCGATCGCGCTAAACTGATCTTCAATTTTTTTCCTTCTCTCGGCAGATCTTTCAAGATTTATAATAAAAATCGGAATTTGCTGAGGCATAAGAAATCCTAAAATGAATTTGCGATTAGATAGAGCTTATAATCTTGGGCTGATCGGTGCGCAAGGATGATAGACTATAGTGTCTATGCGGGCAGCTTTGATGGTGTTAAATATTGAAATAAACAGATTTAAGCTGGAGTAGAAAAATCCAACAACATAGCTGTGGTGATCTAACAATCACGACAGCTATGCATGATGAGTTTGTTTATTCCTTTAATTTGCTTTCAATTGAATCCCAGATATCAGCTTCGAGTGAAACACCGTTGAAGCGGTTTATTTCCTGAATTCCGGTCGGGGATGTCACGTTGATTTCTGTCATGTAATCGCCGATGACATCAATGCCGACGAAAATGAGGCCGCGTTCCTTTAGGGTCGGACCAATCGCAGCACAGATTTCACGATCACGTTCTGTCAGGCCAATCGGGTCTGGCCGTCCGCCGACATGCATATTGGATCTTGCTTCGCCTTCTGCTGGCACACGGTTAATAGCGCCCGCTGGTTCTCCGTCGATCAGGATTATCCGCTTGTCCCCTTTACGAACATCCGGCAGGTAGAGTTGTGCGATAATGGGTTCGCGGTAATGCTGCTCAAACAATTCAAAAACGGAATTCAGGTTTTCATCATCAGGCTTGATGTGAAAGACCCCTGCACCACCATTTCCATAGAGCGGCTTTACAATGATGTCTTTGTGTTCTGTTCGGAAGGACTTGATTTCCTCCAGATCATTTGTGATCAGGGTTGGAGGCATGAGTTCCGGGAATTCAGCAATGAATAGCTTTTCCGGGCAATTTCTAACCCAACTGGGATCATTTACAACAAGTGTGTGGGGATGGACATGATCCAGCAGGTGCGTCGCGGTAATATAGGACATGTCAAAAGGGGGATCCTGACGCATGAGAATAACGTCAATAGTAGAGAGATCAATAACCTGAGCTTCACCAAGTGTTGCATGGTTTCCCTGTTCACGTCTGAACTCTACAGGGCGACATTTTGCATAGACCTGCGATCCTTTCATTGAAAGATCCTTGGGCAGGTAATGGTACAGTTTGTAGCCACGGTTTTGAGCCTCGAGACCTAATATAAAAGAGCTGTCGCCATTGATATCAATGGTTGATACTGGGTCCATCTGGATGGCAACGGAGAGTGTCATGAGGTCATATTCCCTAGTCGATCAGTTCAGTTGTGCTTTCAGTTTCTGGAGCATTTGAGAGGCTTCCATCAGACCCCTGTGGTCTTCTTCGATTAGTAGATAGTGTTCCAGAGTTTCAATTGCAGCAAGAATGTTATTTAAAAATGCCTGAAGCATGCCAGCCTCGCGCCATATCGCCGCCTCATGGGGGGCGATGAGAAGCATTTTCTCCAATACTTCTAATGCTTTTTCCGGCTCTTCTGCCTCAATCAAGCGTACTTTAATATTATTTTGAAGCCGCAACAGGATATTGCGGTTACTGACAGATTGGGTGAATTCCGCCCGCAATTCCGCCTGATCACTCATAAAGCTTTTCAGAGTTGAACGAAGCCAGGGAGTATCGCGGACTTGCCCGCGATCAAAGGGGTCAACAATGACATGTTCTTTCCCGTATGAAAGACGGATAAGGAAATGTCCTGGGAAATTCAATCCGGTGGCAAAAAGAGTCTGTTCAAGGTTGAGTGAATTTATGATGTGAAGATAAAGAATGCCTAAGACAATTGGCAGGCCTTTACGTCTTTCGATTACGGCAATAAGGTTTGCATTCTCAAGATTATCGTAAGTTTCAGTGTCGCCTTTGTACCCATGTATATCATAAAGAACAGTTTCAATTGCGCCAAGAATATCGTTTAGCTCAAGCGATTCTTTGTTAAGTGTAATTTGTTCCAAAAGGTTTTCTGTTTCTTGAAGTAAGCTATCCAAGTGATCTCTGTAGCGATCAATAGAATTGGTTTGACGATCTTGTGCTGCAATTAAAAGAGCTGTTTCTGACAGAGAGATATCATGATCATTCGAATGCCCGACAATTTTCAAATGATGGGTGATATCTGCGTTGGATATTGATGTGCGCTGTAGCATGGATCTTATTTACTATTAAACGGCGGTAAGAATAACAGTTACCGCCGTTTAAATCTATTTGAGCAGAGTTATTGTGTTCGGGATGGATCATCCTTTAGTGTGACATAGCTAACAACCCGTTTGACATAATCGATGTCTTTAGCATGAGCAACAACTCGGTTTATTTCCTGTTGGTTCTGAGCAATGCCAAGTAGGTAAACGCTTTGATTAACAGTATCAACATTGTAATTAATCGAGGTAATTTCTTTATCGAACAACAGAACTGTTTTTAGTTGAGTGTTAATCCAGACATCCCGTGCATAGTCAGTAATCCCACTGTCATTGTTGACTTCAATCTCGTTAATGACCTCGCGCACGCCAGTTGCTTTCCACGCTTCTCGAACCGCAACAATACGGTGTTCTGGTAGTTCGACGTTGCCGCTGAGCAGGACTTTACCTTCGTTAACCTGAATATTTACTTTCCTGAAAATGGAGACATTTTCTCGTAAAAAAAGATCGTTTATCTCGAGCTGAATTTGAACATCTGTTACAGCTTTCTGAAAAGATCTTTCTTCGGCTGCTGTGTTCGCAGCAACTGCACCTGCACCAATGACTGCGCCGGTTGTGCTACATCCGCTCAGTATCGCTATGCTAATTAGTGTAAATGTTAGCCTAAGTGCCATCCCCACCTTGGTCATGGTGAAATTACTCCTGTTTATGACCTGACCTCAAAAATTGAGATCTGTAATATCTATCTATGTCTTTGTACGGCTTGTTTAGTGAACTTGCCACGCATTTTTTATGTGATAGGGGAAAACTGTGGCACCAATAAGAACGGCATCAAATCTTTGGTCAAAATCCTGATATTGAGGATTTTGCTTTAAAAAATATTGTGCTGCATGAGTGATTCGTACTTTTTGTTTTTGACTGATTGCCTGCGATGCGGTTTCGAAGTCGTGCCTTTTTTTCACTTCTACAAAACAAATCAATCTCTTTTTGTGGGCAATCAGATCAACTTCGCCAACCCTGGTTTTGTAGTTTCTGGCGAGAATTTTATACCCTTTGCATCGTAAATACCAAGCAGAGAAAAATTCTGCGGAACGACCAGTTTCATAGCTGTTTCTTTTTGATTTATTTGGTGAAAGATCAGGCATTCAAGTGTCTTTTGAAAGTTCCAGTGCGCGTTGATAGACTTTCTTTTTGGGGAGACCTGTGGCTGTACTGACGAGGGCGGCAGCATCCCGTAAGGAGTTACTTTCCAATGCACTTTTGATCTGGTCATCAAGATCTTGCTCGGTGAGTTCGTCGGGGCCTGCACTATCCTGACCGACAACAATAACAATCTCGCCTTTGGGGTTACCGGTTTCTGCGTAGTGCTCGGAGAGTTCTTTGAGGTTTCCGCGGCGTATTTCTTCAAATTTTTTCGTTAACTCCCGGGTTACTGCAGCGGGACGGTTGCCGAGGACGTTGAACATATCTGCCAAAGATCCTGCCAACCGGTGCGTAGATTCGAAAAATATAAGCGTTGAAGGAATGGTTGTAAGCTCTTTCAAGGCTTTGCAACGGGCACCTGTCTTATTGGGAAGAAAGCCGTTAAAGAAGAAGCGATCAGTTGGTAGCCCGGATAAAATAAGCGCATTTATAGGGGCTGAAGCGCCGGGAATGGAGGTTAAGGCAATGCCTTCTTCGTGGGCACTGTTCGCAAGTTTGTAACCCGGGTCTGATATGAGTGGCGTTCCTGCATCGGAAACCAAAGCCACGACATTGCCTTTTTTTACCTTTTCAATAAGCTTTGGTCTTACTTTATCTGCGTTGTGTTCGTGATAAGCAACCAATGGAGCTGTGAAGCCAAAAGCCTGCGCCAGCTTTTTGGTGACACGTGTGTCTTCACAGGCGATAAGATCAGCGGCCGCCAGAATTTTTTTTGCGCGATCCGTAATATCCCCCATGTTGCCGATTGGGGTGGCAACGAGGTAAAGTGCTGGTTCAGGTTTATCACTACTAAGGGCAGGTCGACTGTTGGCTTGTTCCTCGGTTAGTGTTTTATTGGTCCCGTCTGATTTTGTGGCAGGATGATTTTGAGAGGATGACTGTTTTGAGCTCAACGTTGGCGACTTTCTTTGTTGTAAAAGGCATGGGCATAAGCCGTAGGCTTGTATCCCTGCCCGCGATCATCTTGCTTTCTATTCTGATCTCTGGATGTCAGACAACCATGAAAAAGGGGCCAGATGCAACGGCAGAAACCCCTGAAGTGCAAGAAAACCAGTCAGAGTCTGCAGAAAACACAACAGAGCCGGAAATTACCGAACCTGAAATAATTGAAGAGGTTGAGCCCTTCGCCGACCTTGAGACGGCAGAAACCGTTGTAATTAGCGAAAAAAGAACAAAAGTCGGATTTCTTTTACCTTTGAGCGGCCGCCACAAGGCCATTGGTGAATCTTTGTTGAATGCGGCGCAACTTGCCTTGTTTGATGTATCTGGCGAAAAGTTTGATCTTGTGGTTCGCGACACGGCGGGAACGCCTACTGGGGCACGCACTGCAATGGAATCTCTGATTACCGAACAGGTTGATTTGGTGATCGGGCCGCTGTTTGCAACATCTGTTTCAGAAATTACCCCTCTTGCCCGCCAAGCTGGTATCAATGTTCTTTCATTCTCGAATGATCAGGCTGTCGCGGGTGATGGCATCTATGTTCTGGGGCTGACACCGGAAGAGCAAATCAGGCGTGTTGTTGATTATGCAGCATCTCAGGGAATTCGCCGGGTTGCGGTTTTTGCCCCTGATAATGACTATGGTCGTCGTATCGTCAGCGCGTTACAGATCCAATCTTATGGATCGGGTGTTGAACTGACGCGCTTGGGTTTTTTCAACCCGTCAGATCCTGATCTGGAAGATGAAGTAAAGGCCATCGCCAACTATAATGTACGTCACCAATCTCTTTTGGCGCATAAGGCAACGTTGAAGTCTCGGGGTGACGCGGCTTCACGTCGAGCATTGGCCCGGCTTCGCGGGCGCGATACGCTTAATCCACCAAATTACGAGGCCATTATTATTCCCACAGGTGGCAAGCAGTTGCTAACAATTGCGCCTTTGCTGAACTATTACGATGTTGATCCCAGCCAAGTGAAATATCTTGGTACAGCGCTTTGGAATAATCCGAAGCTTGGGCGTGAGCCGGCATTGGTTGGCAGTTGGTATGCTGCACCCTCTCCGGTGCACTGGGAGAACTTTAAAGATCGTTACAAGGTGCTTTATGGCAGAACACCGCCACGAATTGTGACGCTTGCGTATGATTCCGTTGCTCTTGCCGCTGTTATTGCCCGTCAGGCCGAAAGCCAATCTACGGCAGTGAACTATTCCAAGAGTCTCTTGACCAATTCACAAGGTTTTGCTGGCCTTGATGGTGTTTTCCGTCTTCACGCGGATGGGCGGAGTGAACGTGGTTTGGCCATCCTGTCGCTGGAACGTGACTTGATCAATGTTGTTGACCCTGCCCCAGCCAGTTTTACACCTTTGGTGAATTGATCATAAGTGACGTTGGTACTCATAGATTACTGGAAGTAGAGCTGTGGCTATAGAAGACCATCAAAATTGTCAGCCTCCAATTTCCAGTAAGTCTGGGGAAGAGAGTTGTTGTCAGGGGTTACCCGATCTTGGCAATAGTGGTGTTGAACACCTGAGCAACATTTTCAAGACACTGGGGGATGAAGGGCGGTTACGGCTTTGTTTGTGCTGTTTTCAAAATCCTTGTTCTGTTAGTGAGCTTTCAGAGGCAACAGGGCAGTCCCAATCCTTAACCAGTCATAACCTGCGCCACCTTAGAGACGCGCGTATATTGGTGTCTAAAAAAGTAGGTCGCCAAGTTCACTATGAATTAGCTGATGATCATATTCGTCATGTCATTGCGGATATGGCGCATCACGTTCTAGAGGATCACGATTAAAACCAGGCCACAGCAACAATCCAGCAACAATCCTGCAACAATTGATACAAAATACCCGCTAGCAGCTTTTCGCACGCACTGTATAGTAGGGCAGATTTAATTCTATTACGGATTGTAAATGCCCTCTTCGCTTCTTTTTTTTGTTTTTGTAATTGGCATTCCTGCCCTCGTAATCCTATGGGGTATTTTTGCCTATAACCGTCTTGTGAAATATCGCCAGCAAGTCTCTGAAGGGTGGAGCGGTATTGATGTGCAGTTGAAGAAGCGGAGTAACTTGATCCCCAATCTGGTTAAGGTGGTAAAGGGCTATGCTGCCCACGAGAAGTCGACCCTGACCGAAGTCACGGAATTAAGAGCGCAATGCGTAAGCTCTGTGGGAAACAGTGTTGATCAACGGGGCAAAGTCGAAGGAGGACTTGCCTCGGCTTTGACCAGATTGCTTCTGGTGGCAGAAAACTATCCGGATTTAAAAGCGGACGGCAGCTTTCGTGATCTTCAATCAACTTTGACAGAGGTTGAAAACGATATCGAGATGGCGCGCAGGTATTATAACGGCGCAGTTCGTTTGATGAACGTATCTGTTGAGAGCTTTCCAAGTAACTTAATCGCAAAACAGTTTCATTTTACCCGCGCAGAATATTTTCAACTGGAAAACCCAGATGACCGGCAGGCACCAGGAGTAAAACTATGATGAAACATCAGATCTTCCGTAAATGGAATTGCATATATCTGTTGCTTGGGATGCTCGTTCTATTTGCTCCTTCCCTTGTACTCGCTGATGAGCGAATCAAGCTGTTTGTTTCTGACATTGAAGTGCAAGAAGATAGCAGTTTGAGAATTACAGAAACAATAACAGTTCGTGCTGAGGGCAAAAATATAGCAAGGGGAATCTATAGAGATTTTCCCACTAAATACAAAGTTCGAGGTAAGGATTATTCGGTTGGTTTTCAGCTCTATTCTGTTGCGCGAGACGGACAGAATGAAGATTACCATATAAAAGATCTTAGTAATGGTATCCGTATTTATTTGGGACGGTCTGATTACCTATTACCTCCAGGTGAATATACCTATGAAATTACCTATATAACGATCCGCCAACTCACGCATCTGGATACGATGGATGAGTTGTACTGGAATGTAACTGGTAATGATTGGAACTTTCCTATTGATAAAGTCGTTGCAAACATCGATCTCCCGACTGGCGCGAATGTGATGAATTCTATTGGCTATACAGGGTATCAAGGCGAAGGTGGAAGTGATTATGAATCAAATTTAACTTCGGATGGGATCTCATTTTCGACGACACGTTTTTTACAAGTTAGCGAAGGTTTTACGGTAGCCGTTAGCTGGCCAACTGGCTTTGTCCGAGTCCCGGATAACTTTGAGCAAGCTGAAAACTATGTTGAAGACAACACCAGCTTCTTGATTGGGGTTGTAACGTTGTTCATTATCACGGTGTATTATTCTGTCGCCTGGTTTTATGCAGGACGTGATCCGGCCGCAGGTATCGTTATTCCCCTTTTTGAGGGGCCAAAAAATATCTCCCCTGCTGCGGCTGGATATCTGAGCCACCTGGGCTTTCGAAAAGGTTATAGCGAAAAAACTGCCTTTGTGGTTGCTCTGACAAGTTTGGCAACAAAGGGCTATATAATCATTGACCAGAGCAAGAGCGATTATTCACTAAAGCGTACAGAAAAAGCAGATCTTGATAGCTTGCCGCGCGGTGAATGGACGATTATTGATCGATTGCTGCCTGACCATGGAGATGAATATAAGTTGAAGCGAAAATATGATTCCAGATTTGCTTCTGTGGTCGGTTTTTTCGGTGAAGCAGTGAGTAAGGAGTATGGATCTGGGTATTTTGCAGCAAACACGGGTAAATGGCTCATAGGGTTTTTGATCGGGCTGGTTGGGGTTATTATGTCACTGGCCTATGCAGGGGGAGATCTTATTATCCCTGCACTCTTTTTCATGGCCTTCTTTGGTATTTTTTCCGGGGTTGTTTTACCGCCTTTGTGCAGAGTTCTGTCGGGAAAAATGGCAAAGTCCGGCCTCTCAAAAAACATTGCCGCGCTTTTGCCTTTGAGCATTTTTCTGGTGATACCCTACTGCTCCTTATCAGTGGGAGAACTCATTACCGATCAGGCTTTTTCTGCTGAAAATTATGGTGTTGTTATTTCGATTTTTACAGTCACGCTGGTTTTCAGTTATTTAATGGAAGCACCGAGTGTAAAGGGGCAGAAAATCCTTGATCAACTGGAAGGATATAAGCTGTATTTGTCAGTTGCTGAAGGTGAACGGTTAGAAGCAATTGGCCCCGAACCCGATTTTAATGAGCACGTGTTTGAACAACATTTGCCGTTTGCCATGGCTCTCGGGGTCGAAGATCAATGGTCGCAGAGATTACAAAACTATCTCACAGTCATGAATCAGGTTCCGATGGATTATAAACCACGTTGGTATCGGGGAGACTCCTTTTCCCGGAGCTCAAGCTCCATTGCCAGTGGGCTGACAAGTGGTATCGGGCATACTATTTCTTCGGCTTCCAGTCCGCCGAGCTCTTCGTCCAGTAGTTCATCAAGTGGTGGTGGATCTTCCGGCGGCGGCGGTGGCGGCGGTGGCGGTGGCGGTTGGTAAGATATCGCTGATACTGAACTATTATCTGAGTCATTAAAGTTTACTGCTCTTGACTTAACCTACACATGAATATATTTTCATATGAATAATTTTTCATATGTAGGTTTGCTATGTTACAAACACTTTTGTTTATCGACCATATGCCCGAGGCAGAAAGCTGTGGGGATTGCCGTGATCGTATTGGCAAAAGGCTTGAGGCCTTGCCCGGTTTGTCATCTTTTGAGGTTTCTCGTAAGGCAATATCCTGGGCTGGTGGCGATGATATCAAGGATGCGATAGTTGCAATCATAGCAGAAATAAAAGATCTGCATCATCATATGGTTTGGACAATTAGTGGTATGGATTGTCCCAGTTGTGCAAAATCAATTGAAAAAGCTATCGATAGATTGCCTGGCATTCATACAGCACGAATTTCTTTTGCGAGAGAACGTCTCAACACAGATTTTAACCCAAACAAAGTCTCGGAAGATGACATCAAAAAGATCGTCACGGGATTGGGGTATAGTCTTTCCGAAGTCAGCGACGGCAGCGCGAGCACAGCTGAGAGAAGCTCAAGCTGCTGTTCTTCTTCGCAAGCTCAAAATCAGACACCTACAACCGCTAATTCTGGTGGTACTGGTGTTCGCTTTGGTAGCTTATATACATTCCTGAGCGGAAGTGCCGGCAAGGTGTTGATTGCTGGTGTCGCACTTTTGATCGCAGTGATTTTGGCACAGTTTAACGCCGAGAATGCACGTGTTTATTATAGTGGCGCGGCTTTGGTCGGTTTGATTCCTATTTTTCTCAATACGATTAGATCTATTCGTTTTGGTCAGTATTTTGGTATCCAAACCTTAATGAGCGTTGCTGCGATTGGGGCTTTGTTTTTGGGTGAAGCCCTTGAAGCATCGATGGTTTTATTCCTCTTCTTAATTGGTGAGGCCTTGGAGCAACGGGCCGCGAATAAAGCGCGTGAAGGGGTGACGCTTCTGCTTGATCTGCAGCCTAAAATCGCCCGCTTGCTTCAGGGAAGCCATAGCCAGGAAATACCCGTTGAAGACTTGTCCATTGATGATGTGATTGAAGTACGCCCGGGCGAAAGATTACCTGCTGATGGGATTGTTCTAAATCAGATGGCTGTATTGGATGAATCTGCTCTGACAGGTGAATCTATTCCTCGAAACAGAGAGGTTGACGATACAGCCCAGGCCGGAGCCCTCGTTCTTGAAAAGCTAACAACTTTTCGGGTGACCTCGGAATCTGGTGATAACACGTTAGATCGTATCATCAGGTTGATAGAAGAGTCAGAGGAACACAAAGCCCCGGTTGCACGCTTCATTGACCGCTTCTCATCCTGGTATACCCCGGCGATGATGATTGTTTCGTTACTGGTTGCAGTGATTCCGCCATTATTTTTCAACGGGGTGTGGGAGGCTTGGATCTATAAAGCACTCACATTGTTAATTATTTCCTGTCCTTGTGCTTTGGTTATTTCTGTTCCGGCCGCGGTGACCTCTTCCCTTGCGGCTTCCGCACGTCGTGGGTTGTTGATTAAAGGTGGTGCAGCGCTGGAACTGTTGTCACGAGCCAAAACCATGGCCTTTGATAAAACGGGCACACTTACAGAAGGCAAGCCTCAGGTCACTGATGTTGTGGCAGAGGATGATGCGGCTGAAATGATACGCTTAACTGCGGCTGTAGAACGAGGATCAAGTCATCCCTTAGCGGAAGCGGTCGTTCATTATGCCGAGGATCAGAGAATAGAAATTCCGGCTGTAACCGATGCTCAATCCATCACAGGAAAGGCAGCTTTGGGGAATGTTGAAGGACGTATGGTTGCTGTTGGATCAACGGATTATTTTGCGGAACAACTATCTGGAAATGCAAATATTCATGAACAGGCACAAGGGCTTTTGGCACAGGGTAAAACAGTTGTTGTGGTGACAGTTGATAATGTCCTTGCCGGGATTTTGGCCTTGCGTGATGAGCCCCGTGAAGAAGCCAAAGATACTTTGATCCAATTGCAGAATCTAGGTCTTGAAACGATTATGCTTACCGGGGATAACCCGAAAACGGGCAAGGCCTTGGGGGGTGAACTGGGGCTTGCCGTAAAAGCTGGTTTGATGCCTCAGGATAAGCTCAGGGAAATTGATGAGCTGCGGACCAAAGGTACTGTGGTAATGGTCGGCGATGGCATAAACGATGCCCCTGCCCTTAAAGTTGCCGATGTCGGTATCGCAATGGGCGGCGGCACTGATGTTGCCTTGGAAGCCGCTGATATTGCGTTGATGCAAAACAAGTTACAGGACTTGCCAGCATTGATTCGTCGTGGACGCAAAACCATGTCAAATATTCACCAAAACGTCACTTTGGCGCTGGGCCTTAAGGGAATCTTTTTGATGACGACTCTGTTTGGTGTGACAGGACTTTGGATGGCTGTGTTGGCTGACACAGGAGCAACGGTATTGGTGACCTTGAACGCTTTGCGGTTGCTGCGAAATTCCTCAGATTAGACTTCGGGCTAAGGTTCTTGGCCTATTATCGGGCTAGAAACCTTTGGGCAGGTCAGCGATGTGCTTGTATTTTTCAAACTGTTGGAAAATGAGATTCAAGCGCTCTTCAGGGGCAGGAGGATGTTGGGGATCTAGCAGAGGTTCACAGAGAGGATCCAGTGCCGCATTCTGAAATTCAAGAGAAAGGCTTAACCTTGGCGTTTGAGCGTTCCGGTGGCTTCGACCACCCCAGTGATACAGATCCTGCCGCCAGCCCAGTACGGAACCTGCTTGGGCGGGTAGGCAAAGAATATCTTGTAGGGCGATTTCAGATGGATCAGTAACGGGAGCCTCGTAATCTTGCTCACAACTGAGCGGCAGAACGGACATGCAGCCATTTTCAGGTGTTGCATCCGTTAAGGGGATCCAGAGGCTTAGAGAGACCAACATTTCCTGACCATAGAGTTCGATTACGGATTGATCTGCACTGTCTCTGTGTGGTGGCCAGCCTTTGGCTTTGCCGGGATCGATGTACCAGGCCCAAAAATGGGGAAGCACGCTATAGTTTTCCCCAAGGAAGTTTTGTAGGAGTGCACGCAGGCGGAAAAATAATTCCCAAGTTTCGTCATAGAGGTAAATAAATGCTTGTGGCAGGTCGTGACTGTGGAGCCTTTCCATTGCCTGACGAAGAGGGAGAATATCTTGCTCGGTAAAGATGCTCTGGCAATTCAGATAGCCGTCTTGCCATAAAGAATTAGAAACGCTGGACAGTAGAGCATCATCAATTACTTGCAGAGGAAACGCACTAAGAGGATTTGAGCTGATTGTGAGATGCGGGTTGAGATCACGCCAAAAGGGAATGCTTTTAATCTGCTCTTTTGTAGTGTGATTCACAGTCGTATCCTGCACCAAAAGCACGTGTTACCGGTTTATATGCTGGGCCAGTGCAACATCAAGAACGGCGGATGCCATGGCCCGTGCGGTATCTTCCAACAGTTTTCCCTCATCAGCCTTTGGCCCTTCGAGTTTCTCAAGCCTGTAATCTTTTGGGAGATCCGCAATTCCTGCGGCTGTCACATCTGGATGTTCTTTCAGTTCGGCGATTAGAGAAATACATCCCTTCCACTTATGGGTCAGGGTTTTGATAACACGGTCTTTATCAAGAGCGATCTCTTGCCACTTTTCATCTGTGTTCAGGTCTTCAAAACCGGGCCTTTTCGAGGCCTGTTGATAAATAACGGCGGCGGCTTTTTCAAGGTGTAGCATACATAAATCCTCTATTTAATGCCTTGTCTCATCTGGGTGATGATCAGGCAAGTTATAGATAGAGCTAGATGTTTGATGTTGAGGGGCGTGATGCTTCGAAATGCCCCTCGGGAGAAAGGAGAGAATAACAGTAGGTCATGAAGTATGATGGCGAGTCTTCTACCACAGCATCGTTCTGCGCAAAGGGGAGAATCAGGCGTAAATAGTGACAGGTTTCAGCTTCCTGATAGAAAATTTTCCATATTTGCGGGACTGATGCTTTGAAGGTTGTTTTAAACTCTTCAAAATGTTCCTGGTAGATTTCGCTTGGTGTACCATCCAAGACGCTTTTACCGCGTAGATCCTCGTTCGAAGAAGAAGAAATCTCGGTACCATCAAGGCGGTAGATAAAATCCAGAGGATCTTTTTGAACTTCGACAACACAAAAGCGACCCAGATGCTTGCGATACCTTAGCGGATCCATTTCACTTTTATAGGGATTACCCCGAGCAGGTTTATGACTTTGCCATATCTTCAAAATACGTAGAATTTCATCGGGGGCTTCCGAGAAATCTATAAGCGAAGAGGAATAATCATAATTGGCCATAGCTATTTCTGAAATGATTTAGGGCGATTGTCAACGTGGATAAAATGATATTTTCGCTGCAGAGATTTGCCTTGAATTGTTGGCGTAATTCCTGGGCTGTGTATTTGATTATGCCAAGAGATAAGAGAGAACACTGTTTAATCGGGTTCTGCCTTCGATTGTTGCTCGTATTCTATTTTTGCCTAATGACAGTAAGCCTTCTTGTTCAAGCTGTTCCATCTTGTTCGGCTGAATCAGATCATTTAGATTTTGGCCTGTTTCATTTTGAATATCTACGAGCTTTATGCCTTCGTTCAAACGCAATCCCATCATGAGCATTTCTTCAAAACGTTCCGTAACCGAAACAGAACTATGTGTCCGTGTGGCATGGCCAGTCTGTTCGACTGTGCTGAGCCAAATTTCCGGGGCTCTGTGTTGTCTCGTTGCGATTTTGTTACCCAAAGCGGTGTTGTCTGTCAGGGTCAACCGTCCGTGTGCACCAGGGCCAATGCCGACATAATCTCCATATTTCCAATAAGTTAGGTTGTGACGACTTTCTTCTCCGGGATTGGCGTAGTTCGATATTTCGTAGTTGGGCATGCCCTGTCGGGCCATAACATCGTTGGTAATGTCGTAAAGTTCGGCAGCTGTGTCTGGGTTGAGTTCTTTGAACTCTCCCCGGCGGCGCGCACCGTGGAATGGCGTGTTCTCTTCAATTGTTAACTGATAGAGAGAAAGATGTTTGGTGCCTTCTGCAAGAGCCCGTTCCAACTCTTCTTTCCAACTTTGTTTATTTTGTGTTGGGCGTGCGTAGATCAGATCAAAAGAAAAGCGTGCAAAATTCTGCCGGGCAACATCAATTGCCTTAAGAGCTTCGGCTGCGGAATGTTCCCGTCCCAAAAACTGGAGATCCTGATCATTTAGCGATTGAATGCCAAGAGATACGCGATTGATACCAGCTTGGGCGAAAGCTGCAAATTTATCAGATTCAACAGATGTCGGGTTGGCTTCGAGTGTAATTTCAAGATCGTTGTGGCAGGGCCAGTGCTTTCGAATTCGTTGAATCAGTGCTTCGGCGGTTTCCGGCGCCATGAGAGATGGGGTGCCGCCGCCGAAAAACACTGAGCTGACAATTCTGCCTTCGCCGCCAGATCTCTTCAATAAGTCGGCGTAATGATCAAGCTCTTGTAGCAGGGCTGCACGCCATCGTTCCTGAGAGATTTCTTCGCGGACGTGGCTGTTAAAATCGCAATAGGGGCATTTTTTCAGGCAAAAGGGCCAGTGTATATAGATGCCAAATCCGCGCTGGGCGGCTGCAGGCAGATTTGAGACAGAACTTGGGGTGTTGATCAAAACACTGCCTTTTGGAAATCAGTTAGAAATCGCCCATAAATTGGCCAATAACAAGCTCTGGCCAGTTTCGCACAGCCAACTTAGTAAAGCCAATTTAGCATAGTTTGTTGGCAATATCTGTGTTCAGGCCTTTGCGGTAAACTTTTCGGCTACAAGCAAGGCGAAGGCTCGGGCACGATGACTCATAGAATGTTTGCGAGCCGGATCCATTTCTCCAAAGGTTATCGTCTCGCCTTCGGCCTGAAAAATTGGATCATAACCAAACCCCTGCAAGCCTCGTGCTGGATGTACAATAGTGCCATCAACACGACCTTCGAAGACTTCTGTTGTGCCATCAGGCCAAGCGAGGCAAAGAGCGCATACAAAGTAGGCTGCGCGTGTGTCATTACCTGTTTCTGCCGCTTTTTGCAGTTCCTCTTCGACCTTTTCCATTGCCAAAGAAAAATTCTTTTCAGGGCCTGCCCAACGCGCAGAATAGATACCAGGGTCACCATTCAAGGCAACCACAGCCAGACCACTGTCATCTGAAAGCGCAGGCAAGCCAGATCCCTTTGCAGCGGCAAGCGCCTTTATTTCTGCATTTGCTGCAAAGGTTACCCCATCTTCGACAGGTTCAGGCAGGCCGAGATCTCCGGCTGAAATAACATCAACGCCATAGGGAGCCAGAAGTTCTGCGATTTCGCGCAGCTTTCCCGGATTATGACTGGCAAGAACCAGTTTGTTATCCCGCAGTGTTTTTTCAGGGTGTGTTTTTTCAGCCTGAGTCATGAGCTTATTTCCTGCTTACCTTTTGGGCCTGTTTTAATATTCTGACAGCAATCTGCTTATGCGCCAGAGATTGCCTGTTTCTGTAGCTCAACAAGCTCAGAAACACCTTTTTCGGCGAGGTCGAGTAGTGCGTTGAACTCATCGCGAGAAAAAGGCTTTTCTTCGGCAGTACCTTGAATTTCGACAACGCCGAGGCCGCCTGTAAGGACAAAGTTTGAATCAGCCTGCGCATTGGAATCTTCGGGGTAATCAAGATCCAGAACGGGAGTGCCCTCGAAAATGCCGCAAGAAATAGCCGCAACATGGTCTGTCAAAGGAATGTCTTCGATCATGCCAAGCTTTTTCATGTGTTGGAATGCTAGATGAAGAGCAACAAAACCACCTGTTATGGAAGCTGTACGTGTACCCCCGTCGGCCTGTAGAACATCGCAATCGATTTTAATTTGGCGTTCACCAAAGCCTGACATATCAGCAACGGCCCGTAGGGAACGCCCGATCAGGCGCTGGATTTCCTGTGTACGACCAGATTGTTTGCCACGCGCAGCTTCCCGACTAGAACGACTATGTGTTGCGCGGGGGAGCATGCCGTATTCGGCAGTAATCCATCCCTTTCCGGAATTGCGAAGCCAGGGCGGTGTGCTGTCTTCGACTGATGCAGTGCAGAGCACATGCGTATCGCCGAACTTAATCAGACAAGAACCTTCGGCATGCTTGCTGAAGTTAGTTTCAATAGTGACCTGACGCATTTGGTCAGGAGTACGGCCTGATGGACGCATGATAAGCCCTCAATAATATTGGCGATAAATAAATATATTGAGCGGGAAGCTACCTTATGGCTTCCGGTACGTCCAGTGACATTGATCAGGTGTATTTATGATCTGATTATCTGCCTGACTTCTCTGGAATATCACAGGGGCTCTGGAATTGAATTCAATAGATCTTTTTGGGCGTCTTTGTTTTTTAATCTAACCAGATAGATTGACAATAGACTAGCCAATATGAGCACAGGGAAAAAGATGGCATGAACCCAATATGATGTTTGTTCAATAATCTCAGGGCTGGCCCCTTCACTGAACCCAAGCATGGCTGCTGGAATGCCGGCAATTGCAGGACCCAAGGCGCCCCCACACATTTGTAGTGTTGGAATGGCACCAGATCGTTTGTCCTGTTCGTCACTTGGTCCTGATTCAATGATGACAGAAGATAGATCAGCCCAGAAAATCCCAAAACCTGCACCTGCTAAAAATATTGCAATACTCAAGGACCATAGTGGTCCGCCATAGAGGAATTGTGCAATACCATAGAAGCCTAGAAATGCTGTGAAAACACCTGTTGGAATCAGGTATAATCGCCAGTTGTTATTTTGGGGGAGTTTGGCACAGACCATAGCTGCGAGGGACCAGGATATTGATTCCAAGGCAACCATAAAGCCTGCTGATAACGGTGTGAAACCGTGAATTTTTTGTAAAATATAGGGGCCATACACCATAAAAGAGATAGAAGAGACCATGGCCAGAAAGATGATGGTAATTCCGGTTCCTGCAACGGTGAAAAGGCTAAGCCCATGTTTGGGTAATAGTGAGGTGTTGGATTTTTTGTCCCGATACAAAAGATACCCAAACAAAGATAAGCCAATAATTAATAAAGCAACTGCATAGTCGGGTTCTCTGTTCCCCATCGCAATGATTAAAACTGCTGACCCCAACAGTCCAAGTCGGAAGAATGGCAAAGGCGATTTGGATTTTGTCTGTTCAGTGGATTGAGTAACTTCTTTTTTGGGGAAACTAGACCTTATAAGGATGACAAACAGGATTGCACAGACAGTCATGATATAGAAACCCGTCCTCCATCCAACTGTTTGAGCAAAAATACCGCCAGCCAGTGGTCCCCCTACTGAGGCAATACCCCAGACTGCAGACTCCATTGCAAAAACAGTGGGCCAGAGATGACGAGGGAAAAGGTCAGCAATAACGGTGTAACAACTCGCCAGAATCAATCCGCCGCCAACGCCTTGGACAACACGGGAGAATAAGAACAATTCCATCGATGGGGAAAGGCTGATCAGAAGTGAGCCGACAGTGAAAATCAACCCGCCGATGGTCATAATGGCGCGCCCGCCAATTCTGGTTTTTGTTGTACCTGCGGCAAGTGAGGCAATCATCGCGGCCGTGGTATAGAGCAGAGCGGACCAGTTGATAAATTCCAATCCATTGAGATCATCAACAGCGGAAGGTAACAGTGTCGAGGTAATTAAACTATTCAAGGCATAAAGCGCCACACCCATGCAAACGATGATTAGATGCAAGATATTCTGTGGTGTCATCTTCGTATTATTATTGGAAGCTTCTGGGGTGAGTGCTTCTGTCGGTGTGTGAGTGGACATGGCGGGGACCTTAAATAAAAAAGTTTTTTCTTTTCTTATTAATTTTCTAGGTCAAATAATTAAAAAAGCAAATACTTTTTTTAATTGAATTAATTGAGTATACTCTATTTCGATGAAAAAAAATGCAAAGACAGAAGATGCTATCCTCGCGCTCCTAAAGGCACGTGGCGCAATGCAAGCAGTTGATTTGGCAGAAAAATTGTCAATGACAGCAATAGGTATGCGGCAACATCTAAAGCGTATGTCTATGGAAGGTATGATCCAAAAGGCAGCTGTAGATGTTTCGGTATCAGGTGCAGGTCGACCGGCCGTAAGTTGGGAACTAACAGCGGAGTCCCATAATACTTTTGGTGATTCTCACGCTCTTTTAACCAGAGATTTAATTGAAAGTGCCCGTGCTGTATTCGGTGATCAAGGCGTTGATCAACTGGTGAACTATCGCGAGCAACAAACTCTTAAAAACTATACTGTTGCTCTTTCAGAAGCATCATCCCTCGAAGATCGGGTCCAGAAGTTAGTCGAATTGCGAGAGCAAGAAGGATATATGGCATCGGCTGAACCAGATAACGACGGCGGCTTTTTATTTATTGAAAACCACTGTCCAATCTGTACAGCGGCAACCATTTGTCAGGGTTTTTGCAGAGCTGAGTTATCCGTTTTCAGGTCGGTTCTTGGGCCTGATGTTGATGTGGAGCGTGCGGAATATTTGCTAGAAGGGGGACGCCGTTGTAGCTATCGCATTCGCCCTAATACTTCAGGTCACTCGCAGACAACAGAAGATCTGAGACAAAGCAAGAGTAACCCTGAGAAAGAAACGCCAGATAAAGAGCCCGAACATCCCTCACACCAAACACGCTATTTGATTATCGAGAAATAGGTTGTTTGAGTTTATATGCAGCTACAGCTTAAGGGGGGGAAGCCGTTGAATCCGATAGAAGAATAAGTTGTTGTGTAAGCACCTGTCGCATGAATACGGATTTTGTCGCCGGATTTTAGATCGAGCGGCAGCTGATAATTAAACTTCTCATAGAGCACATCGACGCTATCGCAACTTGGCCCGGCGAGAATGACAGGCCCAAGGTTGGTATCGGCTTCTTTTCCAACCACAGTAATGGGGTATTTGATCGCTTCATCAAGACATTCAGCCAAGCCAGAGAAGATGCCAATATCCAGATACACCCAGCGTTTTTCTTGTTCAGCATTCTTGCGCGAGACTAAAACAATCTCTGCCTCGATAATACCCGCATCACCGACAATATAACGACCTGGTTCGATAATGATCTTTGGACAGCGGTCGCCAAAGTGTTTTTTCAATGCAGCGGAGAGAGAGTCTCCGTATTGTGCGATGGAAGGTACATTTGCATTGTAAGCCGTTGGAAAGCCACCGCCTAGATTGAGTGTGGATAGCTCAATACCTTGTTCTTTTAGATCGTCATAAATATCGCGAATCTGTTCAAGGGCGTTAGCCCATTGGCTTATCTGTGTTTGCTGTGATCCCACATGGAACGAAAGCCCTATTGGCAGTAAACCAAGATCTACTGATTTCAACAATAGCTCTTTGGCCATTATTGTGGAACACCCAAATTTGTGACTGAGCGGCCAGTCAGCACCGGCACAATCGACAAGAACACGGCAATAAACATCAGATCCGGGGGCGAGAGAGGCTATTTTTTGTAGCTCTTCTTCGCTATCAAAGGCATAGCTCCGAATTCCGAGTGCATAAGCTTGACTTATATCACCTTGTTTTTTGATGGTATTGCCAAAAGAGATATAGTTGGCGGGAATACCAAGTGAGAGACAGAGTTTGATTTCTGTTATACTGGCTGCATCAAAACAGGAACCGATGTCTTTGAGGCAAGATAGAATTTGAGGTTCCGGGTTGGCTTTTACTGCATAATAAATCGAGGCTTCTGGTAAAGCGGAGGCAAGATTATTGAAATTGCTTGCTACTTTATCAAGATCAATGGCCAGATGAGGTTCATCAAAGGAATTTTGTGCGAAAAATGTATCCAGCTTTGTTATTGAAGAACCAGTACCCATATGATTTATCGCTATTCCTAATTGGATTATCGGATCTATGCCGAAACGTATGACCAGAGCTTTACCCAAATAAACGAAAGTTTTGCTCAAACCTTCCCCGGGCGAGCCCAATAATTTGAAAGGGTCTTTAAGAGGTATCCGGTTTTGATGCAAGCGTTAGTTTTCGAAGGTCACAGCATTGACCAGAGCTTGGTGGCTAACTAAATTATACCTACACAAATAGGTGGATAAGGATCGCTTATTTAACGGTAATGGAATTTAAAGGATAATTCTGTGAAATTTAATGAGACATCCCTGATATCCGGTGCAATTGCTGGCATGAATGACCGCTCGCGTGAGATTTTCCGCCTGGTGGTTGATGCTTATGTGGAAACCGGGGAACCCATTGGGTCACGGACACTATCGCGCAAGCTGGGTATGGACCTGTCCCCTGCAACAATTCGTAATGTCATGGCAGATTTAGAGGATATGGGGCTTTTATTTGCCAAACATACTTCTGCCGGGCGGTTACCTACGGATGTCGGCCTTCGGCTTTATGTGAACGGTTTACTGGAGCATGGGAACCTTAGCAAAGACGAGCGTAGCCAGATAAAAGCACAGTGCGCCGCCGGGGGGAAATCCATGCCTCAGCTATTGGAAGAGGCCACCGGTATGTTATCCGGTCTTTCCCAGTGCGCAGGTCTGGTTGTTGCGCCTAAACTATCTGAGCCTCTAAAACATATTGAGTTTGTATCCCTTGCACCTGGACGGGCCTTGGTTGTGCTGGTCTCTGATTCAGGATCTGTTGAAAACAGAGTTGTCGATATTCCCTTGGGATTGCCGCCTTCTGCCCTTGTGGAAGCGTCAAACTTTTTGGCTGCGCGTTTGATTGGGCGGACTCTGGAAGAGGCGATACAGGAGATTCAAACCGAGCTTAAAGAACATCAGGCCATGTTGGATCAGGTTTCGCAGAAAGTTGTTGAGCTGGGACTGGCAACATGGGCCGAAGATATCAATGGCAGTTCTAATGGCGCGTTGATTGTTAGGGGGCAGGCTCAGTTACTTGAAGATATAAATGCCCTTGAAGATCTGGAAAGGGTACGCCATCTATTCTCTGCATTGGAAAAACGAGAGTCTCTGGTTCGTTTGTTGGAAATGACAAAAACGGCAGAGGGTGTCCAGATCTTTATCGGTTCTGAAAATGAATTGTTTGCCCAAGCGGGGTGTTCTGTAGTAATGGCACCTTATAAAAATACTCGACAACAGGTTGTCGGAGCGATCGGGGTCATTGGTCCAACGCGAATTGACTATGCCCGAATCATTCCGATGGTGGATTACACCGCCAAAATACTTGGTCGAATGGTTGGATGAAAATAGCTGGATAAACAGGGCTGAAATCCTGTGTTGTCCCAAAGTTGGTAACTTAAAAGAGAAGATTGGTTAGCGGAAAATGTCCGAAACGGAAAAACAAAATTCGGAAGAGAACGTTGTTGCTGAAGATCAGATTCCTGATGATCTTGTAAACGAAGAAGCAGCCGAGGAAACAACCGTTGATACTGGCGCTGCGGCTGAAGAAGCAAAGTCAGACGCTGTCAGAGTTGCTGAACTGGATGCTCAGAATGCACAGCTGACTGATAAGCTGTTGCGTACAATGGCAGACATGGAAAATCTTCGTAATCGTACCCGTCGTGATAAAGAAGATGCTATCAAGTACGCTCCGCAAAAGCTGGTGACAGATCTGATCGGTGTTATGGATAATCTTCAACGTGCGTTGTCGTCTGTTTCAGAAGAAGCAGCTGAAGGAAACGAAGATCTTAAAACACTTCGTGATGGTGTTGAGATGACCAATCGCGAAATGCTCAAAGTTTTTGAAAGGCATAATATCACTGAAGTTGAGGCGATGGGGGCTCGTATGGACCCGCACAGCCATGAAGCTTTGTTCGAAATACCTGATCCTTCTCAGCCAGAAGGAACAATCCTGCAGGTTGTTCAACCAGGTTTCCGTCTTCATGATCGTCTCCTAAGGCCAGCACGCGTTGGTGTAGCCAAGGGCGGCCCTGTTGCGGGTGCAGAAAAAGTAGATACAACAGCTTAAATCTTTGCACTGTTAAAATTTAAAAAGCCGGTACTCGTTGTATCGGCTTTTTTATTTGCCCTGTCGCGTCCTGAAATAAGTTTACATATTGGAGACTTATGATGGGACCTTCAAAGAAAGAGCGAGTAAAGCGTAGT
>NZ_MTSZ01000038.1 GCF_002118315.1 Kiloniella majae | reverse complement strand
GGCGGAGAGGGAGGAATCAAGGACGAAGGCGGAGGTGAGAAAGAAGGGGGGGCGGGGGGAAGAGCGAAGGGGGGAGAGGAGGGGGAAGAGCAAGACGAGGCAGAGGTAAAGGAAAGAGGGGGGGAAGGGAGGGGAGGAGAGAGGGGGAATGGAAGAAGAAATGGAGTGGAGCGTGGAGGCGAGAGAAAGAACGGAAAGAAAGAGAAAGCAGAGGTGAAGGGGAGAGGGGAAGGGGGGGAGGAAGGAAAGAGGGGAAGAA
>NZ_MTSZ01000037.1 GCF_002118315.1 Kiloniella majae | reverse complement strand
GTAAGCAACAGAGCAATCTGAGATATGCGAAGATTGAGATTTTTTCATTGAGTAAATAAAAGGATCATGAGTCGCATAATTATCATGAAGGTAAACCTTGGCGAAATAACTACTTTTAAATTTATAGAAATAATCTTCTAAGGGAAAAAGTAGCTCGTTATCTGCGATTTTGATTGCAGTTTTCAATGGACCTGTTTCATGCTGGTTATCTTCGGGAAAAGGCGATTTAAATGGGTATTTCTTAAATATTTTATTGTTA
>NZ_MTSZ01000036.1 GCF_002118315.1 Kiloniella majae | reverse complement strand
CTCCCGCATCCCGAGACTTTCTCCTTTCTCCTCTTTCTCCTTACTACCCCCCCCTCTTTTCCCCTTTCTTTTCCCCTCTTTTCCCTCCTCCCTTTCTCCCTCCTCACCCCCCCATTCCCCTTCTCTTCCCTTTTCCCTCCCACCTTTCCGGCCCCTTGGCCTCCCATCCCTATCCCCCAGAAGTCGCGGTCCTTCTCTCCTCCGTTTTTCATTCCTCTGGCTTTTCATTCCTCCGCTCCTCACTCTTCTCTCTCCCGCCT
>NZ_MTSZ01000035.1 GCF_002118315.1 Kiloniella majae | reverse complement strand
GGGTCGGACCCCCAAGATAGCGAAAGGGGTAGCCATGGAACAAAAGAGCAAGAGCGAGAGGAGGGAAAAAAAGAGGGCAAGGGGGAGAGGGAGTTGAAGGAGGAGAGAGACGGGGGGGAGGAGAAAAGGAAAGGACATGGGAAAGCGAAAAAGGAAAGGGATAAAAAGGCAAAAAGGCAAGGACGTAAACGCTGGGTTGAGGCAAAGAAAAAAGAAGGAAAAGGAAAAATCAAGTGTAAAAAAACCAATGATGCTGAGAGAC
>NZ_MTSZ01000034.1 GCF_002118315.1 Kiloniella majae | reverse complement strand
TTCTCTTCTCTCTCTCTCCTTTCTCTTCTTTCTCCCCTCCCCGCTTCCCCACCCCCTCTCCTTCTCCTTTCCCTTTTTTGCCTTTCGTTCCCGCCCCATCTTCTTCCTCCTCTCCTTTTTCTTTTTTCTCTTTTTCTCCTCTTCTTCTCCCTCCGGCCTCGCCTCCTCGCTACGCTCCTTCCGGCTCCCTTCCTTGCCTCTCTCCTCTCGTCCCCTTTCTCTCCCACCCGGACCCCCACCCCCAACCTTGCCCTCGTTCCTTCCCCC
>NZ_MTSZ01000033.1 GCF_002118315.1 Kiloniella majae | reverse complement strand
CAGAAATCACCCTGCCATCTGGCTCTTGGACTTTGTCCCTGTCCCATGACATCAGCAACAACCTCGCAACACGCACCCTTAACATGATTGCCATCTCGCTGCTGCTGTCCAGTATTTGTGCCTTGATGCTTTACAACATTTTAGTGCGCCCGCTTGCTCTGCAAAAAGAGGTGGCAGAAAAAACCCAGGAACTGAAAGAGCTGGCCTTCAAAGACCCCTTAACCGGATTACCGAATCGACGCTATCTCAATGACCACCTCAGCGATATC
>NZ_MTSZ01000032.1 GCF_002118315.1 Kiloniella majae | reverse complement strand
CTTTCTCATCAATCCCTATCTTCTTCTTTTCTTTTTTATTCTCTCCAATACCTTTTTTCACCCTAACCCTCTACTTCATTTCTTCTTTCCTTTCTTCTGTCACCCCTTCCTTCATTCTCCCTCCTCTCTTTCTTTTCCCTCCTTTCTTCCTCCCGCTCCTCCCCTCTCCCCCCCCGCCCCTCTTCCTCTTTTTTCCCTACCTCCCCCGTTCGCCCTTTCCTTGTTTTCATTCTGTCCGCTGTTCTTAACGCCTTCCCCGCCCCCTCATTT
>NZ_MTSZ01000031.1 GCF_002118315.1 Kiloniella majae | reverse complement strand
GTTGCTTTACGTGATTATTTTTATTGGATTAAATGGTGGATGTGGTTTGAAATTAAGTAAATATATGATAAACGACAATAATTAACTCAAACGATATCAATGCAAAATACATGAAACGATAGTGTTTATATTTAAAGCGGTTACTTTGCTGAATAACATTCGCTGACAAATTATCGGTAGTATGTAGGTGCTCACTATTTTTCTCATTACTGATATCATCATTGTTGGATGAAGTATCATCAGCCATTGGAATCGCAACAACCTCTACCGTA
>NZ_MTSZ01000030.1 GCF_002118315.1 Kiloniella majae | reverse complement strand
GGTTGTAAGATGTGGATAGGTTGAGAAAACGATGACAGGGTGAGGGAGAGGAGCGGTAGTGAATGTGGTTGGGGGGTGAAAAATGGAAACAGATTGAGGCTAGAACCGGAATAGAAATAGTTGAAAAAGGGGAAAGAGAAAGGGAGAGGAAAGTGAAAGGGAAAAGAAGATTGGAGAAGGGGAGAAGGAAGGAAAAAGAAAGAGGGGGAGAGGAAGAGGAGAAGGGGAAGTAAAAAAGGAGAAGGGGTGGAAGTTAAAAGAAAAAGGATACCAGGA
>NZ_MTSZ01000029.1 GCF_002118315.1 Kiloniella majae | reverse complement strand
AGGAGATTCAAGGCTCAAGAGAGCGAGAAGCGAAAGACGGAGAGGACCAGAGGTGAGGGACTTGAGAAGGAGAGCCAACGGGGTATCGACCAAGGGGGGGGGGGGGATCAAGGCTCGGGAGGAGGGGGGGGGAAGGAGAGGAAAAGGGAAAAGAAACAGAGGACGAAAATCAGGAGAAGGAGGGAAAGGTAACGAAAAACAGGGGAGAAGAGAACTGAGGAAAAAAGAAGAGAAAGCACCAGAGCAGATGCATTAAGAAAACAATGCGGGAAAGAAG
>NZ_MTSZ01000003.1 GCF_002118315.1 Kiloniella majae | reverse complement strand
GACTACGCTTTACTCGCTCTTTCTTTGAAGGTCCCATCATAAGTCTCCAATATGTAAACTTATTTCAGGACGCGACACGTATTAAATCAGAAAGGGTCGCATTTATGCGGCCCTTTTCTTATGAGCTAACTTTCCTTTAAGCACTTGATCTCACTTGATCGTGAAGAAGCTTTACTCCCACTTTCTTACAAGAATGCTATCTAGAAAGAAGAACAAAAAAATACCGAAACGCGGGTAAGGCGATAATTCGGTGCCAGTCAGGATAATTGGAGATACCCAAATGAAGATCACGTTCAGCTCATCTGTCAAAAGCTTCCTTCTCTCAACATTGTTTGTACCAACACTATTTATGGTACCCGCAGCTGTGAATGCTGAAGACGTTACCTCTGAGAAAGCTGCCGAACATTACGAAACTCTCTCACCAAAGATGAGAGATGGCTATGCAAAATCAGGCCACCCTGTTTCTACTGAATACTTCAACTGGGATCGCTATACAAAAGCACCTCACAAATCCAGCACACACGGTGGCCGGTTGGTTCACAACTACGCAAATGATCTCGCGAAGGCCTATGGGAAATACGAAGATATCGGTACGCTGCCTGTAGGCGCCATTGTTGCCAAGGATAGTTTCAAAGTTGGTAAGAAGGGCGTAAAGCCCGGTCCTTTATTCTTGATGGAAAAAATGGAAGCCGGTTTTGCCCCTGAAAACGGTGACTGGAAATATACGCTTGTGACCCCAAGCGGAAAGATTTTTGGCGAAACAAATGGTCATAACTCCAAGAAAGTGAAGTTCTGTGCTGATTGCCACAATGCAGTCGGCGAAGATCAAGACTACATGTTTTTCCCTGAAGAAGACTACCGAGTTGTAAATTAGTAGTCAGTAAAGCTCATTAACTTTCAAGGCTGAGTGGTGGGCACTCAGCCTTTTTCTTTTGCATAATTTAAGCTGTAAGCTTTCGTACAGATGTCTTTGATTGTAGCCCTGTGAGAGCTGTTTCTTTTGTTACCACCCGATCAACCGGGAAGGTTAGAACAACTGATGTACCAAGTCCGACTTCACTTTCAATAGATAGCTCACCACCATGCAAATGCATAAGAGATCTGGCTAGAGACAATCCCAACCCTGTACCCTCTATGGTTTTTGTATAGCTGGCTTCACACTGTTCGAAAGGCTTGATGACCCGCTCTATATCATCTTTGGCTATCCCAATCCCGGTATCAGAGATAACAATAGCAATACCATTATCCCCATCAACACGACGAACCTCTGCCTTAATAGAGCCACCATCTGGCGTGAACTTCACAGCATTGGTTGCCAGGTTGATAATAACCTGTTTCACCAAACGTTCATCAGCAAAAAGATATGGCAAATCATCGCTAAGGTTTGCATCAAGCGTAATGTTTTTTACCTTCGCCTGACGCTTCACAAAGCGATAGGCAGATAGAATTGACTGGCGAACACATACGACGGTTTCGTTGAGTTGGATTTCACCAGCTTCCACACGTGACAGATCAAGAATGTCGTTCACGATTGTTAAGAGGTGTCGTCCGCTATCCAGTATATCCCCGATATATTCCCGGTATTTTGGATGTGCAATTGGCCCCAGATGTTCTTCCGTAATAAATTCAGAAAAGCCGATAATCGCGTTTAATGGAGTTCTAAGTTCATGGCTCATATTTGCCAGAAACGATGACTTCATCTGGCTGGCAATTTCAGCCATGTCTTTCGCTTCGCGGAGTTGGTTTTGAACTTTAATTCGTTCCGATACATCTCTGACAACTGCCGCAAAGGTTTGTTGCTCGTCCTCACCGATCTTCATGATCGTTGCTTCCGCGGGGAATACTTCACCATTTTGACGCAAACCGGAAATGGCACCTCGTGTTCCCATACCGCGCGTATCAATGGCACCCGCATCAAAACTGGCCATGTAGGTACGATGATCACCACGGTGTTCTTCAGGTATCAGGCTGTCGAGGTGTTCGCCCAAAATATCATCCGCACGATATCCAAAAGTATCTTCTGCACCTCTGTTAAAAAGTGTCAGGTAACCTTCTTGATCAGTAGCAATAATTGCATCGCCAACCCCGGCTACGATACTGCCCATTAACTGCTGCGAAGATGCTAGCTCACGGCTGATCGAAACCCGGGTACTGATATCGCGGACAAGGAAAGTAAACTGACGCTGAGTAGAAGTTTCCGTTACAAAAGATCTAAGCTGCACATCAATTTCGTCCCCGGATCTTGATTTGATCAATCCGGGAAGAATAATTTCAGCGTCGGGCAAACTGTCCTTGTCGCAAACTTTCAGAAGCTTATTCTGATCATCTTCACTAACGGTAAAGACATCAAAAATTGACTGAGAATAGAGATCTTCTAACCTATACCCAAAATTTCTGCTGACAGCCGGGTTCGTATATAAAATCTGTCCCTTGATATCGGTGACAAGAACGGCCTCGAAGCTATTTTCGAGTAATATATTGCTCACATTACTTCGTGCTTCCGAAGTAAGAGCATGCTCATTACGATAATGCTCGCTGGTCATACACACAGCCCATTTCAAATTGAATTACCGGGCTTCTGTGTTCTCAAAACCAATACTAAAGCGCCGTCTCAGTCATGAGAAAGCAAATAGAACATAAAAGATCAATTTAATTTTGAGCATTAACCATATTATTTCAGTAATATTTTCAAAAAAAGAATATTTACCCAAACATCAGCATCAATAAGATGAATTAACTTACACAATACACACGCCTAAGTTACTTTCATTTTAAATTAAACTTGCCAAACCCCTCTGTAAAAACTTCAATTCTGTGAAAATTTCAATAAGGCCACCAGTAATTCAAATACAAAAAAGGGAAGGCCCGGCGCGACCTTCCCTTTCGTACTGCCTTTGAATAATTTCTTATTCCGCGGCAGCTATCTCTTCAACATTCAAACCCAGCGCCTTGGCAACACCAGCGCCATAGGCAGGGTCAGCTTTGTAACAATTGCGGATATGACGATGCTGAATGTCCAGTCGAGCCCCACCAACAGCCCTTGCTGTATTTTCAAACAGCACTTGTTGCTGCTCAGCAGTCATGAGCTGGAACAAGGCACGAGGTTGAGAATAATAATCGTCATCCTCTCTGTGGTTCCAGTGATCTGCAGCTCCTTCGATTGATAAAGGAGGTTCTGCAAAATCAGGCTGTTCGTTCCATTCATCCTGTGTATTAGGTTCATAACCGATACGACTGCCACCATTACCATCAACACGCATTGCGCCATCACGATGATAAGAATGGAAAGGGCAACGAGGTGCGTTAACCGGAATCTGACTATGATTAACACCCAGACGATAACGCTGTGTATCACCGTATGAGAATAAACGTCCCTGAAGCATTTTGTCTGGCGAGAAGCTAATACCAGGTACAACATTCCCAGGGTTAAAAGCAGATTGCTCAACTTCTGCAAAATAATTTTCAGGATTACGGTTTAATTCAAATTCACCAACTTCAATCAGCGGATAATCCGCTTTTGGCCACACCTTGGTCAGATCAAACGGGTTGAGGTGGTAAGATCCAGCCTCTTTTTCCGGCATCACCTGAACAAATAGCGTCCACTTAGGGAAGTCGCCGTTTTCGATTGAATCAAAAAGATCTTTCTGATGGCTTTCACGATCCTGACCAACCAGTTCGGCGGCTTCCTGATCCGTTAGGTTTTTAATACCTTGCTGGGTTTTAAAATGAAATTTCACCCAATAACGCTCGTTATTCGCACTGATAAAGCTAAAGGTATGACTCCCAAAACCATCCATATGGCGATACGTCGCCGGGATACCGCGGTCACTCATCACAATCGTGACCTGATGCAGAGCTTCCGGTAAGCTGGTCCAGAAATCCCAATTGTTATCAGCACTACGCATATTAGTTTTTGGATCGCGTTTTACGGCATGGTTCAGATCCGGGAACTTCATAGGGTCCCGAAGAAAAAATACAGGAGTGTTATTTCCGACAAGATCCCAGTTTCCTTCTTCTGTATAAAACTTCATTGCAACGCCACGAATATCACGTTCGGCATCTGCAGCACCACGTTCGCCCGCTACTGTGGAAAAGCGAAGGAACATATCGGTTTTCTTGCCAATCTCGGAAAAGATCTTGGCCTTCGTGTATTTCGTAATGTCCTGTGTAACAGTGAATGTACCGTACGCAGCAGACCCTTTGGCATGCATACGTCTTTCAGGAATGACCTCTCTGTCAAAATGGGCCATTTTCTCCAAGAACCAAACATCTTGTAATAGCGCTGGACCGCGTGGCCCTGCGGTTTGAATGTTCTGGTTATCTACAACGGGAGCACCGAATGCGGTTGTAAGTTTGTTCTTCATTCTGCTTACCTTCTCTCCTTATCCAACCTTGAGAATAGAGGCTGGGAATTGATCAAAATTGCTTCATCCGGCCTGTTGTGAAGTTTAAAATTGTTTTTGTTTGTATCGTTTGAATTGCGCCGGCCGATAAAGAAACAATACGCACTTGCTTTAAATCGATCCAACAAGTTATTCTGATCACAATAATTGGGAAAATCGATTAATATGCATATACCCACGCTAAAGCAGTTAAAATATCTCGTCGAGCTGGAGCGACACGGCCATTTTGGGCGGGCTGCCGATGCCTGTTTCGTAACCCAATCAACCCTAAGTGCTGGCATTCAAGAGCTTGAGAATTTACTTGGCTGTAAACTGGTTGAGCGGACCAAGCGCAGAGTTCTCTTTACCGAGTTGGGTAATGATATTGTTCAGCGATCAATAGAACTGCTGCGGGGCGCAGAAGATATCGCAACAATGGCACGGCATAGTACCGAGACACTTAGTGGCGATCTTAAACTTGGTGCCATCCCGACGATTGCACCCTACTTGCTGCCGCAGACACTTCCCCGATTACGAAAAGAATATCGCGATCTCAAGCTCTACCTCGTCGAAGATGAAACATCCCGTCTCATTGATCGTTTACGGGCAGGAACCATTGATGCAGCCTTAATGGCCTTTCCTTATAACGAAGCAAGCCTTGAGTGGGTTGAACTGGCCGAAGACCCCTTCCTGTTGGCCCACCCCATTGATCATCCAATTGCCACAATGGATGCTGCGCAACGTAATCATCTGTTACAGAGTCAAGCCTTGCAAAGCCAGCTTATCCTCCTCGAAGAGGGGCATTGCTTACGTGATCATGCCTTGGCGGTCTGTCATATGACAAAGTTAAAACCCGGACAAACCCTACAGGCATCCAGTTTGCTGACGCTGGTGCATATGGTTGCTAACGGTCTGGGGGTCACTCTTTTACCCGCGCTTTCCTGCCAATCATCATTACTCTCGGGTACAAATGTATCTCTAACACCATTGGAGGGAAACTCTGGTCACAGGAAACTTGGTTTGGCATGGCGAAAAAGCTCGGTCAGGAAAAAGGATCTCAAATTACTCGCCGATCAACTCTCCCAGACTGCACAAAAACAAATCAGCTCATTTCTGTCTAAAATGCTATCGACCAAAGAAGCCGGATAGGTATAAGCTAAAAGCCTTCTTTGGCTTACCCCTCTCATTTATCATCTACCTCCGAGCATAAAAATGTCTGCAACCAGCACCTCTGAACTCATCAATGCCACAGCCTGTGAAATAAGAGATCGTCTTGTTCGCAAAGACATCAAACCAACAGATCTATTGCATGCTCTTGAAGATCGAATTCAGCAGGTGGATGGCTCGGTTAATGCCCTGCCAACTCTTTGTTTTGACCGCGCCTACGACTTTGCAAAAAAACTTGAAACCAAACCAATTGAAGCGCGCGGGCTTTTGGCTGGTATTCCTGTGCCAGTTAAAGACCTAACCGCCGTAAAAGGCGTTCGAACTACATCTGGCAGCCCGATTTTTGCAGATCGCATCCCCGACTGGTCCGATGTTTTGGTTGAAACCATGGAAACAAATGGTGCCATCGTTTATGCCAAATCAAATACACCGGAATTTGGCGCCGGCGCGCATACATTCAACCCTGTTCTGGGAACAACCAGAAACCCGTGGGATTTGTCAAAGTCAGCAGCAGGCTCTTCCGGAGGTGCTGCGGCTTCTCTTGCCACAGGATGTGCCTGGCTAGCGCATGGATCCGATATGGGCGGATCACTCCGTAATCCGGCAAGTTTTTGCGGGGTCGTCGGCTTGCGCCCTTCTATGCATCGATTATCTGATGGACCAGGAACATCGCCGTTCCAAACTCTATCCATGCAAGGACCGATGGCACGAAATGTAGCAGACACAGCTTTATTACTAGATGCTATGGTTGGCTTCAAAAACATGAACCCTTTGGCTCAGCCAAACCCCGAAAATAGTTTCCTGTCAATTACCAACAAGAAAATAAAACCGATAAAGGTCGCATACAGCCCTGACCTTGGTGTTAGTCCGGTTGACCCAGAGGTTGCTGAAATATGCAAAAACGCGGCGCTACAATTCGAGAATGCTAATGTCGTTGTCGAGGACATGACACCAAATCTCCGCGATGCTCCTGAAGTATTTAAACGCTTGCGGGGATTAGATTTTGTTGTCGGCTTAGGACCTCTTTTAGATCAACATCGAGATAAGTTGAAAGAGGACATTATCTGGAACATTGAATATGGGCGCTCCTTGAGTGCCGAAGACATCGCATGGGCGGAACGGAAAAGAGGTGAAATCTACTATTCCATGCAAAAATTCTTTAATGAATACGATCTGTTAATTTGCCCCACAACCATTGTGCCGCCCTTTCCTGTAGAACAAAGATATGTGGATGAATGTGCGGGTCAGAAACTGGAAACCTACATCGACTGGTTGGCGATAGTATCCACGATAACGCTTACCGCATCCCCCGCAATTTCAATCCCCTGTGGTTTGACAAAAACAGGCCTACCCGTCGGACTACAGCTTGTCGGCAAACCACAGGGTGAAGGCCCCTTACTCTCAGCAGCAAACCTATTGGAAGAAGTTTTGCCTAAAATGCAAACACCTATCGATCCGAGGAATCACTGAGTTTAGACCACATCAATCATGAAGCCCTGATCTTCCAGATCCTGAAGTGAATCCAATGTATTTCCTACCGTCCCCAAGCCTCGCAAAGTGACGCTATCTCCATTACCGAAAGTAATATCGACATTCCGGCCCGCACCACCGTCAACAACTGAGACATCACCGAGACTATCAAGAGCCGCTAACGGATCAGCTGGATTGCCTAAATCAGCGAGAATATCGGATAGAACCAATGTATCCCCGGCCTCAAAGTCCATTATCGTATCCCGACCTTCGGCAGAACTGTTACCAGATCCATCAAGTGCGAGATCAAAGACAAAACGATCATTCCCAGTACCGCCACGAAGAACATCATTACCACTACCACCGATCAATATATCGGCACCATCACCACCAGTGAGAACATCATTTCCCGAACCGCCAATAATAATGTCGTTCCCGTCAGAGCCAGTAATGCGGTCGTGTCCAGTACCACCATCAATCTCACTCACCCCCACTAACGTGGTGTTGCTGAGGTCAATTGTATTGTTACCATTGGTGCCGCTTAAGACGTTAAAACCAGATCCCATATCAATCTCTTCAATGGAATCTCCTGTGGTCAGATGCTGGACAGTAATTGTCTGATCACCATCACTACCCTGAATTTTATCGGCGCCTGTACCCCCATTAAAACGATCTGCCCCCTGACCATTACCTTCCACGATGAAGAGGTCGTTTCCAGCTTCACCGCGAAGATAATCATTTCCGGTTCCTCCTACGATCACATCGTCATCATCAGACCCCGTAATACGGTCATGGCCTGCACCACCGTCGATACGATCAACATTCGTAAGCGTCGTGTTCCGCAGATCTATTGTATTATTGCCCGATGTTCCAGAAAGAACGTTGGTGCCTGTACCCAGATCAATCTCTTCGATAGAATCGCCTGTCGTCAGGTGTTGAACGATAAGTATCTGATCACCATCACTACCTAGGATTTTATCATTACCTGTGCCACCATTAAAACGATCTGATCCCTGGCCATTACCTTCGACAATAAAAATATCATTGCCCACTTCACCACGGAGGTAATCATTTCCCGTGCCACCAATAATAATATCATCGCCAGCCGAACCGGTAATACGGTCATGACCTGCACCGCCATCAATACGATCAACATTCGTAAGCGTCGTATTCCGCAGATCAATCGTATTATTGCCTGATGTCCCAGAGAGAACATTGGTGCCTGTACCCAGATCAATCTCTTCGATGGAATCGCCTGTCGTCAGGTGCTGAACAACTACTGTTTGATCACCATCACTGCCCTGGATCTTATCCGTGCCTGTGCCACCATTGAAACGGTCTGATCCCTGACCATTACCTTCAACGACAAAAGTGTCATTGCCCGCTTCACCACGGAGGTAATCATTCCCTGTGCCACCGACAATCGTATCATCGCCAGCCGAACCGGTAATACGGTCATGACCTGCACCGCCATCAATACGATCAACATTCGTAAGCGTCGTATTCCGCAGATCAATCGTATTATTGCCTGATGTCCCAGAGAGAACATTGGTGCCTGTACCCAGATCAATCTCTTCGATGGAATCGCCTGTCGTCAGGTGCTGAACAACTACTGTTTGATCACCATCACTGCCCTGGATCTTATCCGTGCCTGTGCCACCATTGAAACGGTCTGATCCCTGACCATTACCTTCAACGACAAAAGTGTCATTGCCCGCTTCACCACGGAGGTAATCATTCCCTGTGCCACCGACAATCGTATCATCGCCAGCCGAACCGGTAATACGGTCATGACCTGCACCGCCATCAATACGATCAACATTCGTAAGCGTCGTATTCCGCAGATCAATCGTATTGTTACCAGATGTACCCGCTAATACGTTTTCGCCACCACAACCGTTTATTTCTTCAATAGAATCACCGCGTGTCAGATGACTTACGGTGATAACGTCATCGCCTTCTGATCCGTGAATTGTGTCGTTACCAGAACCGCCATTAAATCGGTCAGCACCTTGATCATCCCCTTCGACTAGGAAGAAATCGTCACCTTCCTGTCCGTAAAGCCGATCATTCCCTTTACCACCAACAATGACATCAGCAGCATCACCACCGTAAATTCTGTCGTGCCCGTCATTCCCCTGAATTTCATCAGAGCCTGTTGTACCACGCAGTACATTATTCCCATTTGTTCCCTGAATAAGATTTAAAGCTTCGGGAAGCTTCAGAGAACAATCTTCTGAATCAGGCGTTGCCGGGTTTGTATCTGTTTCAACAGCTTCTGTGAGAAGGTCGAGTTCATCTTCGTCATCACCAATCAAATCAAAAGACAGAGCGTCCACACCGTCAAGCGTTGAACTTGGTGATAATCCATCAAGGTTTTCTCCCAATTCATCATTGTAAGTCGAACCACCACCGCCTTGCGCTGTAAGATTACTCCCCGCCGCAGTTTCCAGGGGAGCTTCAGTATTCAATGATGCAAGTAGCTCGAACAATGCGGGGATATCAATCGCTTCGCCATTAGCATTAATGATTGGTGTGATCCCGTCTTCATAGTCAGAAAGGCTAAGAAAAGTAATTTTACTATCATCAGGAAAGGATAGTACCAACTGGCCTTCAGCAACGCTTGAAACCTGGGCATTGGATAAGTCAAAATCAAGATCGTAGATCTGTCCGGGCTGAGCTTCGATTACAAAGCTCTGTCCAACATCAGGCTTGCCTACACGGGACACGACCTGACCACTATCAAGAACATCTGTTTCCAGAACATCCGAATTTACGATTTTCGTTTTGCTACCAACCATGCAAATCACCAACAAAGTAATAAATTATATTTACACTACATGGTGATTATAACATCAGTAACAATAATAATTATTAACGAAATATACTTATAAGTAATTTTACCTATACTTAATTCATGTCAAATATATAATATTTTTATGTAAAATTTTAAACAAAACGATAAGTAAATATTTTATTATTTTTCAATTAGTTAAATTCAAAACAATGAGAATAATGACAAAACACTCAGGTAAAAAAATTCATTCCAAAGTAATTATACTAATATAGATAAAATGCGTGATAAAAGAATCGTCTCAAAATCACAAAAAATAAGGTCATTCTCAAACAAAAGAGAATGACCTTATTAACTTTTAAACTTGCTCAAAAAACTTCAAACCAGCCTCTTAAGCAAAGGTACCTGCCCGTTTATTCTTCAATAAAATGGCACGCTGCCTCTCTATCACCTGCATAGGATTTCAAAGCGGGAATTTCCGCAGCACAGACATCCTTGGCAAAGGGACAACGGGTTCTGAAAACACAGCCTGACGGCGGGTTTAAAGGACTTGGCAAATCCCCTTTCAAAGCTACATGCTCTTTATTGCGCTCAATCTCCGGATCGGGGATTGGCACAGCAGAAATCAGCGCTTTGGTATAGGGGTGAAGAGGCTTCGCATAGATCGCATCTCTGTCCGCGACTTCCATCATCCGGCCAAGATAGAGAACCATGATACGATGGCTAATATGGCGGACAATACTCAAGTTGTGCGAAATAAAGATCAGACTAAGTCCAAATTCTTTTTGCAACCCCATCAACAAGTTAACGATCTGGGCTTGAATGGAAACATCCAGCGCACTCACAGCTTCATCACAAACAATAAGCTTTGGCTCTAAAATCATTGCCCGTGCAATGCCGATACGCTGGCATTGCCCACCAGAAAACTCGTGCGGATAGCGATTAACCTGTTCGGGTAGAAGGCCGACCTTGGCCATCATTGCCTTAACCTTTTCCTTTACCTCAGCCTTTGACAGTTTTGGATAATGGGTGATCAAAGGCTCACCAATAATCTGCCCAATCGTCATACGAGGATCAAGGGAGGCCAACGGATCTTGAAAGATAACCTGAAGATCAGAGCGTACATTCCGTAACTCTTCTGACTTCATGTCACCCATTTCCTGACCAAACCAGGCAACCTGCCCGTCTGTCGGCTTTAAAAGGCGCAGAACCGCACGTCCAAGTGTCGATTTTCCACACCCGGACTCGCCCACAACGCCCAGTGTTTCACCCGCTTTGACTTGGAATGAAACACCATCAACTGCTTTGAGCAATCCTGGCTTTTTGAAAAGCTTGCCGCTCGGGATCGAAAAATGAACCTTGAGGTCTTTTACATCAAGAAGGACTTCCTGGGACGTACTCATGCAACATCCTCCTCTCTATAACAGGCATTATGACTTCCGCTTGGCGTTTCAAACAGCGGCGGACGTTGACAAAGGCACCGATCCTGCACATGGATACACCGCGGCGCAAAAGCACAGCCTTGGGGTAAACGTTGCAGGTTTGGCGGCTGCCCGGGAATTGTTATGAGCTCATTGCTATGCGATTTCTCATCCAGTCTTGGCGTAGAGGCCAGAAGCCCCTGGCTGTAGGGATGACGCGGCGCAGAGAAGACCTCATTAACGGATGAACGCTCAACAATACGCCCGGCATACATGACGTTCAGCGTGTCACACAGTCCGGCCACAACCCCCAAATCATGGGTAATCATAACAATCGCCGTATTGAACTCACTTTTCAGTTTCCGCATCAAATCAAGGATTTGCGCCTGAATAGTTACATCCAATGCCGTCGTGGGTTCATCGGCTATCAACAGAGCTGGCTCACACAACAGTGCCATTGCAATCATGACACGTTGACGCATTCCGCCAGAGAACTCGTGTGGATACATATCAAAGCGGCTTTTCGCTTCGGGAATTCCCACCTTATCCAGCATGTTAAGAGCTTCTGCTCTCGCAGCTTGTTCGCCCATACCTTTATGTAAAACCAGTACTTCAGTCAGCTGTTTCGATACCTTGAGGTAAGGATTAAGAGACGTCATGGGGTCCTGAAAAATCATGGACATCGACTGCCCACGGATCTTGTTTAGCTCATCAGCACTTAGGCCAATCAACTCGCGCCCCAAAAGTTTGGCACTACCCGTTGTTTTACCATTAGAAGCCAACAATCCCATGATAGAGAGAAAGGTCTGGCTCTTCCCAGATCCTGACTCACCAACAACCCCCAATGCTTCACCCGCTTTAATCGTGAAGTTCATATTGTTCACGGCGTTCACGGGACCTTCGGGTGTCGAGAAGGTTACGGAGAGGTCTTTCACCTCGAGAATAATATCACTCATTTTTCAGACCTCCCTAGCGATCACGCGGATCAAGCGCATCGCGCAGACCATCGCCAATAAAGTTAAAGCAGAACAGAATGATTGCCAGTGCACTCGCCGGGAACAACAGTGTCCAAGGCGCAGATTCCATCTGCTGAGCACCTTCTGAAATCAACACCCCCAAACTTGTCATCGGCTCTTGAACACCAAGACCGAGGAAAGAAAGGAAACTTTCAATCAAAATAACCTGTGGAATTGTCAGTGTTACATAAACAATCACAGGTCCCAGAGCGTTAGGAATAATGTGTCGGCGAATAATGTTAAAGTTACTCACGCCTGATGCACGGGCAGCTTCAACAAACTCTCTGTTTTTAATCGAAAGGGCCTGACCGCGAACAATACGGGCCATGGTCAACCATTCAACAGCACCCAGTGCTGCAAAAATCAGAAAGATATTTCGTCCGAAAATCACCATCAACAGAATCACGAAGAACATGAAAGGCATGGAATACATAATATCCACAAAGCGCATCATGATGTGATCTGTACGACCGCCTACATATCCTGAAATCGCCCCATAGGTAACACCAATAACCAGCGACACACCTGTAGCAACCAAGCCAACAAGCAAAGAGACACGGATGCCGAATAAAGTTCGAACAAACAGGTCACGTCCATTGGTATCTGTACCAAAGTAGAAACCGGCCTCTATATCAGGTGCAGCCTGGATATAATCCCAATAAACCTCATCAAACGGGTTAGGATGTATCCAGGGGCCAATAACAGCAATCAAAACAATACTTAACAGTACAACACAGCTGACCACTGAGGCTTTATTCGTCAACAAGCGCCTGAACGCATCCTGCCAAAGACTACGACCCTGAATTTCTTTCTCAGCAGAGCCCGTACTTTTCATTTCCATATCAACAGCCATTATCCCATCCTCACTTTTGGATCTAGGAAGCCATAGATAATATCCACGATCAGGTTGAACGAGATAATCAAAGACCCGTAAAAAATCACGACGCCCATCACGAGGGTATAATCCCGATTTAAGGCCCCTTGTACGAAGTATCGGCCAATACCCGGAATACCGAAAATCTGTTCAATGACAACAGAACCTGTGATCACAGCGGCTGATGCTGGACCCAAATAAGAAACAACAGGCAACATCGCAGCTTTCAAGGCATGGCGACTGAGCATCAAGCGTTCAGGCAGACCTTTTGCACGCGCAGTACGAACAAAATTTGACCGAAGAACTTCGATCATCGACCCACGAGTCAAACGTGCGATATAGGCAATTTGCGGCAAAGCCAATGCCACAATAGGCAAAAAGGCTTGGGATATACTCTCGCCCCAACCGCCAACGGGGAGCATGTGCAGGTAAACCCCAAACACCAGCGTTAGGAGTGGTGCCATAACAAAGTTTGGAATCGTAATTCCCGTCATTGCCGTCGCCATGACCGCGTAATCTATCAGAGAGTTTTGCTTAAGCGCGGCAATTGCACCGAGTGACACACCGATAGTAATCGCCAGAAAAATTGCTGTTAGACCAAGTGTTAAAGACACAGGAAAACCAGCAGCAATCAGCTCAGTTACAGAAAAATCTCTATATTGGAAAGAAGGTCCAAAATCTCCCTGAATAGCACCTCCCAGATAGTATAGATACTGTTCCCACAAGGGATCATCCAGATGATAGACCGCATTCAAATTTGCGGCAACTTCCGGAGGAACTGTGCGCTCTTTGTCAAAAGGTCCGCCTGGGGCTGAGCGGATAAGAAAAAAAGCAAGGGTAACGATGATAAGCAGCGTCGGAATAGCCCCGGCCAGACGCTTTAAAATAAACGACAACATGTACTATGTCCTGACAAAAAAGTCCGGCGCGCCACCAACGTGATGACGCGCCGAGACATTATTGGGAAACCGGGATTTCCTATTTCTCGATAGTGATATACTGAGAACGGATGTGATCCATCACGTTACTCTTCCAACCTTTTACATAAGGCTTAACCATACGTTTTGTTACGTAGTGGTAAATTGGCGCAACAGCATTAGCTTCCAAGAAGATTGCTTCAGCCTGCATCAGCAATTCTTTACGCTTGGTAGCATCCTGTTCTAGGCCAGCCTGTTTAAGGAGACTATCGAACTCAGGATTATCAAAACCAGTATCGTTCAGTCCGGAATCTGACAGCCAAAGCTCAAGGAAAGTGTTTGGATCATTGTAATCACCAATCCAACCAGCACGGAAAGCCTGTGTCGCTTCTTTAAGCTTACGTGTTTCCAGATAAACTTTCCATTCTTCGTTCACCAAATTCACTTTCGCACCGAAAGTCTTCTTCCACATACTAGCAACCGCAATCGCGATTTTTTTGTGGTTATCACTGGTGTTATAACGAAGTTCAATCTCAATTGGATTATCTTTGGAATAACCAGCTTCTTCGTAAAGCTTCACAGCTTCGGCATTACGCGCAGCTTGATCCTTTGCTTTAAAACCAGAATAAACAGGATCATAACCAGTCACACCAGGAACAACAAAGGCATAGGCAGGTACTTCACCAGCAGTCACAATTTTTGAAGTCAGGATGTCCCGGTCAATTGCCATCGAAAATGCTTTACGCAACTTCGGGTCATTGAACGGTGGCTTTGTCATGTTAAAGCCGTAGTAATAAGTTCCGAGATAGTTAGAAACATGGAACTCATCAGCCATGTTCTCTTTAATCCATTTGATCTGATCATTAGGAACTTCATAAGTCCAGTCCAGCTCACCCGCACGATAACGTTTTAGCGCTGTAGTCTGGCTCTCAGTTGGATAATAAACGACCTTATCCAGCTTAACCGTATCTTTATTCCAATATGTATCTGATTTCACAGAAACAATACGAGATTGCGGTGTCCACTCGGCAAGTTTAAAAGCGCCGTTTGAAACCATGTTCTCAGGGCGTGTCCAAGCTTCGCCATGAGCTTCCACAGTTGCTTTATGAACTGGATAGGCAACAGAGTGCGTAATCATTCCCAAGAAATATGGTGCGGGACCTTCCAACTGTACTTCAAGTGTTTTGTCGTTAACAGCCTTCACACCAAGCTTGTTAAGATCTTTTTCTTCACCACCAGCAATTGCTTGTGCATTCTGTAGAGGATAGAGAAGAAATGAGTATTCTGAACCTGTTGCAGGTGCGACAGCTCGCTGCCATGCATAAACAAAATCATGTGCTGTTACAGGATCACCGTTGCTCCACACAGCATCGTCGCGAATCTTAAAGGTAAACTGAGTACCGTCGTCACTAATTGTCCAGCTTTCAGCCTGGCCCGGAATTAGTGATCCGTCAGTATTCTCAGCTGTCAAACCTTCGAATACATCACGTAGAATGTGAGAAGAAGGAACACCTTCTGAAATTTGAGGATCAAGTGATCCTGGCTCAGAACCATTACCACGGTTAAAAACCATTTCAGCAGATGCCAAAGTTGGGGCAACCAGTGCCGTTGTACCTGCCAGTAGAGAAACCCCAAGTGCGACTGCACGTGTTGTTTTCACGAATGTTCCGTCAGTAAGGAACTTTTTGATACCTGATTTAAACTCCATAACTCTTTCCCTGTTGTTATCGTTCGTTGTACGCGCCAGATAAAGCTATATCCCTGCGTGTAATTCACACAGGGTGACCTTCTTTTCGCTCAATGACAAGAGGAGGTCTTTGCTTTAGATCAACTGGGCAATAAACGTAGCAAAACAGCCGTTTCTTTTTACTAATTGATCAAAACTGGCGAGCATTTAAGTATTATACTTTATACAAACAGGAGAATCCAGCCTAAGTCGCTTAGGTCATAAAAAAAGCTGCCCGACACGTTCAATCGAGCAGCCTGTAAGCGACTATTTATCTTTGATTTACGACTATTTTGCAGCTGTAATAATAATCTCAACACTTAGTTCTGCACGCGCAAGTTTAGCTTCTCCACACGCACGCGCTGGTGCATGACCTTCCGGGACCCATGCGTTCCAAACCTCATTAAGTTCAGCGAAATATTTCATATCACTCAACCAGATGACTGCCTGTAAAATCTTGCTTTTGTCACTGCCAACAGACTCAAGGCATGTGTCAATTTTGTTTAAAATTTCTTTTGTCTGATCAGTAACGGATTCACCCGCTGTTCCAACCTGTCCTGAAAGATAAACCGTATTGCCGTGCTCAACAATTTTACTGGATCGCGCCGTCGTATCATGACGAATAATTTCACTCATTTAGATCACTCCCGAAAAAACACCCTGCCAGATCAACCTGCGGGCTGAGAAGCTCTATATGCGCCAAAACATATCCCCAGGTCCAGATTTGAGTAAAATATAAACCAGAAAATCAAAAATAACTTTCTCTCTTGCCTATTTTCAAAAGCACCGCATAATTCAGGAAATCTCGTCGGGGTGCTTGATCAACTAATATATTGGTTCATTAAGCTGAGAGGCTAACGCTAACCCGCAGAACCTGATCCGGTTAATACCGGCGGAGGAAATTGAGATGCTGGGATTGGCAAGTGCCATTAATCCACCTTCCCCAACAGGAAACAGCATGAACAACTTCCTCTGAAAATAAAACGGAGGAAAACATGTCTGCACCAATAGCCCTAACAATCGCCGGATCAGACAGCGGTGGTGGCGCAGGTATTCAGGCTGATATAAAAACAATGTCAGCTCTGGGTGTTTATGCCGCATCGGTAATCACCGCCCTGACCGCGCAAAATACCTGTAAAGTGCATTCAATTTTTCCGGTATCAACAAATTTTATACAAGATCAGCTATATACCGTTTTTGAAGATCTGGACGTCAAGGCGATCAAGATTGGAATGCTCGGCACACCAGATATTATCAAGTCGGTTGCTGATGTTCTAAAACACTACCCACAAATCCCGGTCGTTCTTGACCCGGTTATGGTGGCAAAAAGTGGTGACAAGCTCCTTCAGGATGATGCTGTTGCAAGTTTGAAAGAAAACCTGCTTCCCTTAGCAGAAATCATCACCCCCAACCTTCCTGAAGCCGCTGTCTTAACAGGAGAAAAAGAACCAGATTCTATTGAAGAAATGAAAGATATGCTGACAGCACTTCAAGCTATCAGCCCCAAAGCCATTCTTCTAAAAGGCGGACACCTTGGCGGAGACAAAAGTGATGACCTCCTCTTTGACGGACAAAATGAAATCTGCCTGAGTTCACAGCGTATCAATACCAAGAACAGTCATGGCACCGGCTGCACACTCTCTGCAGCCATTGCATCCGAAATTGCCAAAGGGCTTTCGCTTTTAGAAGCTGTCATTGCGGCGAAAGAATACTTGAGCGAAGCTCTTCGCCATGCGGATAGCTTAGAAGTCGGTAAAGGGCACGGCCCTGTTCATCACTTTCACGAGAACTGGACGGTTTGAGCACGAAGTTCTTCCCGACAAAAATAAGCGAATTGCATCTAGCCATGCCCTGCACAGCACATGATATTCATATCCGGAATTTTTACCTTTCTTATCAGGAGAGGCAAATTTTCAACGACTTTTCCCTTAAGCTGAAAGGCGGAAAGTGGAACGTTCTGCTGGGTCGAAGTGGTGTAGGAAAATCATCTCTGCTCAAAGCTATTGCCGGCCTTATTCCGCCCTCCTCTTATCAAGGAACAATCAAAGCGCAAGATGGTTCTTTTTTATCAGGGCACATAAGCTGGATGACACAGGATGCCTTGTTACTCCCCTGGCTCAACGTTTTACAAAACGTCCTGATCGGCAACAAGCTAAGACAGCTTTCCGGCACCGACGCAATCAGCAAAGAAAAAGCAAAGTCGCTATTGGCAGATTTAGGGCTGGAAGCATATCTGGACATGAAGCCAGACAACCTGTCCGGCGGCATGCGCCAAAGAACAGCCCTGGCAAGAACCTTATTGGAAAACCACCCGATTGTTCTTTTGGACGAACCCTTCTCCGCACTGGATGCCATAACGCGCTCGGAGATGCATGACCTTACTGCCCGTTATCTGACGAACAAAACCGTTGTCATGATCACACACGATCCTCTCGAAGCTCTAAAACTTGCAGACAGAATTTATGTTTTAAAGGGACCAGCTATTGCCAGCGCAGAGGCATTAACGCCTTCAGCAAAACCGCCACGCGACATCAAGAACGAACTTCTACTGGAAGAGCACGACATCCTGATAAACCAACTATCTGATACCCAAGCCCTGTCATGATAAAATTCGCGCGTCCGTTCGTCATTATCACAGGATTTCTTCTCGTTTGGCAGGTACTTGTTTATATTACAGACGCACCACCCTACATCTTACCAGCCCCTCTCGCCGTTTTTCAGGCTCTGTTTCTTCGATTTGAAACACTGACCAACCACGCCGGAATAACGTTACTCGAGATTGTTTTGGGCTTTCTTATTGGCAGCCTCCTGGGCTGTTGCTCTGCCTTGTTCCTCGCCACAATCAAATCAGCCCGAGACTGGCTGACACCGATCCTTGTTATTACCCAATCTCTTCCTGTTTTTGCCCTCGCCCCCATTCTAGTTTTGTGGCTGGGGTATGGCCTGCCTTCAAAAGTTGCCATGGCAGTTTTGATTATCTACTTCCCCGTAACCGCGGCCTTCTATGACGGATTAAGGCGAACGCCAAAAGACTGGCAGGCACTGGCCCAAGTCATGGGGGCAAAGCCATTGGCCTTTCTGATCCACGTGCGTATCCCACTTGCCCTTCCCGCCTTGTCATCTGGTCTGCGCGTTGCCATGGCGACAGCTCCTATTGGTGCCATCGTTGGCGAGTGGGTTGGTTCATCAGAAGGGCTCGGCTACCTGATGCTTCATGCCAATGGCCGTATGCAAATAGATCTTATGTTTGCAGCCTTGCTCATACTTTCCGTCATGGCAGTTACCCTCTATCTCACAACGGATTACCTATTAAACAAACTCCTCCAATACCTTTCTCTTGATGATCACAAAACACGGTAAATACTCTTATTTAAGGATTTTATGATGTTACGAAAACTGACGACCACAGCACTTGCTTTGGGGGCTCTAATAAGCCTTTCCACACCAGCAATTGCCAACGAAAAGCTAACCGTTTTGCTCGACTGGTTCGTAAACCCGGATCACGCCACACTTGTTGTAGCCAAAGAAAAGGGCTTCTTTAAAGAACAGGGGTTAGATGTAGATCTTATTGCCCCAGCTGATCCGAACGATCCCCCTAAACTGGTTGCGGCAGGAAAAGCGGAACTCGCCGTATCCTACCAACCTCAACTTCACTTGCAAGTTGCCGCAGGTTTGCCGCTAACGCGTGTGGGCACACTGGTCGCGACACCTTTGAATTCTCTTGTCGTCCTCAAAGACAGCCCGATCAAATCCATTGCAGATTTGAAAGGCCGTAAAGTCGGTTATTCCGTTGGTGGCTTTGAAGATGTTATTCTGGATGCCATGCTGGAAAAACACGGTCTGGACGTAAGCGATGTTGAATTGATTAATGTTAACTTCACACTGTCGCCCTCACTTATTTCAGGTCAGGTCGATGCTGTCATCGGGGCTTTCCGAAACTTTGAACTTAACCAGATGGATATTGTCGAAAAACCGGGTCGCGCTTTTTATGTCGAAGAAGAAGGTGTTCCCTCTTATGACGAGCTTATTCTTGTCGCAAACAATCAGAATGTCGATGACCCTCGCTTCCCCCGTTTTCTCAAAGCTTTAGAACAAGCCACCACCTATCTGGTTAACCACCCGCAAAAAAGCTGGGATCTTTTCATCAAAGCCTATCCAGATCTTGATGATGAACTCAACCGCAGAGCCTGGAAAGATACTCTTCCGCGTTTTGCCTTACGGCCCGCTGCCCTGGACGAAGGACGTTACAGTGACTTTGCTGATTTCCTGAAAGCAAAAGACCTGATCAAGGAAACCGGTGACGTATCGGATTATGCCGTTACCGTTAAGTAAGTTACTTATGATAAAACTGACAAGGGCTGTCTGTCCAAGGCAGCCCTTGTCATGATTGTAATTACTTAAAGGGGTTTTGTTTTTCTTCTGCAAAGAGCACCAAAACTGCAGCAACGACCAGCCAAACGATCATAGGGATAAATCCAGCCTCAAAAGCGGACACATTATAAACACGTTGTCCGGCTTCAGTTGCCCCACTCCAATTAAGATCAATCAAAATGCCTGCTAACGGTTGTAAGACCATAGGGCCAATCATAACACCCGTATTACACCAGCCAAGCGATGTCCCCTGCAAACGGGCAGGAACAGCTTCTTTGGCCCAAGACAATCCAACAATCATCACACAGCTTCCTGTTGCCGCTGTGAGTAATCCCAAACCAAGTACAACAATTGGAAGATCAGGTATTTGTGTGACCACAAACCACCCCAACGCAGCAATAAGCGCCAGCACCGTAAAGGGTAACTTTCGCTTACCTGACGCATCAGACCAATGCCCCAACAACACACCACTACCAGCCCAAACAAGTAAGGTAACCGTGGTTATTAATGCAGCCTCAGAAGTCGTAAAACCATAGGCAACCTTAAGAAAAGGTACTCCCCAAAGGCCACCGAAAGTGAGCATTGATCCGGCAGACGCCCCGCATGCCAGCGTCAAAAGAAAAACAGTACGATAGGTAATCGCTTCTTTTAAATCAGCGAAGATGGATTGTTTTGGTTGAGTTTCATCATGCTCGTGGCCATAACTTTTATACCCAAGATCCGTCGGATCATCCCGCAACCAAATCCCTGTTGCCAACGCCAACACGCCTGTGATTCCAGCGAAACCAAGCATGACATACCGCCAACCAATCAACTCAATCATTTGCTGTAGCGGTGCCCCTGCAACAACAGCCCCCAGATTACCTGATAAAAGCCCAAGCCCCACAAGAAGCGCAAAGCGTTTAAGATCAAACCAATGCAGGGCTATCTTCATCATTGTGACAAAAGCCACAGCCACCGAGCCACCGATCAAAAGACGACCAAAACTAATAACCCAGTAGTTGGGCGCTAGCGCAAAAATCGCAGTTCCAATGGCAGCAATAATAGCCCCCGTGGTTAAAAGCTTTCGGGGACCGAAACGATCTGCCATCACCCCCACGGGCACCTGCATAACCACATAACTATAATAGTAAAAACTCGCCAAAGTCCCCAAGGTCGTTGCCGTTAAGCCAAACTCTATGGTCAGAGGTTCAGCCATAACGCCGAAGGCAATACGATGAAAGAATCCGATCAAAAAGAGCATCGCACCCAACAACCACATCAACCATGACAAACTGGCAGGGGGATTTTCTAAAGACGTTAAACGATCAGGCATAACAACAGATTGCGACAAATGAATTTTCCCATAAGAGCATGTCCCGTAAAAACATGTCATGAAAGAACATGTGAAGTGAGAATAGCTGAGTAGCAAATATTACAGCCACTATCCACAAACGGGATAATTTTGAGGTAACCAATCAGTAACTGATACCGACCGGGAAGGCAAAGAAATCAGGATAGTTTCATATCTCTTTATATCAAGACATGACCTTTATAAGCCAAATTTATATCCCAAACTCATATCAGGGTATGAAAGTCCCATCTGGATGCAATATCCCTGAGTCCGACCATTCCCGAATATAAAGATTGGGATATAAAGACTGGCAAGCTTCTAATAGGCATGATGTCGGAAAGATTAGCAAAGCCTAATGTTACACATTCAGGTTCGCAAAAATACCAAACTACCTTTAAAAACTGTCGACGAAGAAAGCGAAATTTAATTCTCCAACAATCTCTCTACCCGTACCAAATCATCCGGTTTATTGGCATTGTAAAAAGGATCAATAGTCTCATTCCCAATGACAACATCGTCAAAAGGAACGTGACAAATACCATGCCGTTCAGTCCAACGATCAACTTTGCGCATTTCTTCTCGCATAATCGCTTGTCGCAAATCATTACGTAACGCAACGGACCACAAGCCAACCACCGGATGTGTTCGCCCCTGTGACATGGCGCAAGCCAAAGGTACGCCCTGTTTTGTCGCCTCCGATATTAATCGACCCACAAGATCCATTGGAATAAAAGGGGCATCACAAGGAACAGAGACCATCCATTTTACGTTAGGTGAATACGCTGCAACCCATTCCATGCCCGTCAAGACACCAGCCAGAGGGCCGGGGTTATCATCAACCACGTCAGCGGCAACAGGTAACGAAAATGCGTTAAACCGCTTTTGATCACCATTGGCGTTTAGCACCAACGGCCCGACCTGAGGCCTAATTCGCTGTATAATACGAGCGAGCAGGCTCTCCCCTGCTAATGACTTCAAGCCCTTATCGCCGCCGCCCATACGACGGGCTAACCCACCTGCCAGAATAACACCTGCAACATCAGTCATTGGTTAGGCTTTCTTTGGTCTGAGTTCCTGAAGGACTGGCTTCAGTTCCCCGGGCTGCTGCTCTTTGATGTCGAGGATCTTCATCCTCCAAATCTGCAACTTGATGGTCGAATACAATTCGATCCTGTCCAGCAAGGGCCGTGAAACGTTTGCCCTTCGCTCTACCGACTAATGTAAGTCCAGCTTCTTTTGCCAGATCAACACCCCAAGCTGTGAAACCGGAACGGGAAACCAGTACGGGGATTCCCATCTGCACTGTTTTAATCACCATCTCTGATGTCAAACGGCCCGTTGTGTAGAAAATTTTGTCTGAAGCCCTAATGTTGTTCAAAAACATATAGCCTGCAATTTTATCGACGGCATTATGACGCCCGACATCCTCGATATAAATCAACGGCTGGTCGCCCTGACACAAAACACATCCATGTATTGCTCCTGCTTCTAGGTACAAACTGGGCGCCATGTTAATCTTACGACTGAGGGCATAGATCCATGACGTATGAATTCTGGCATCCGCAGGAAGCTTTATATCTTCAAATTTTTCCATCAAATCCCCAAAGACAGTTCCTTGGGCACAGCCAGACGTACGCGTTTTCTTTTTCAGTTTTTCTTCATAGTTGGTTTCGCGTTCAGTTCGAACAACAACCAGATCAAGCTCTTCATCTACATCAATCGCTGTAATCACATCATCACGACGTAACATATTTTGATTTAAAAGATATCCAACAGCCAGATAGTCGGGATAATCACCAATGGTCATCATTGTTACAATTTCCTGACCATTCAGGAAGAGTGTCAACGGCTTCTCGACTACAACAGGAATTTCAATAGTATTGCCATCCTGATCAGTTCCCGCCACTGCTTCCGTTAAGCCTTCCTTGGCTGGATCCGGCCTCAAAATAAATTCTTCCAGCGTTTTTGCATCTGCTTTCGCCACACGATGACGCGTCTTTTTTCCCTGGTCGATATCTTTCATTAGGCGATCCACAACAATCTTTATAGCTCTCTTATATCTTGTACGATTTACACTTTGTCAGACACGCACATCACATTGAATATACTATGTCGAGTTTTCTTTTCGGGAACAAGCAAAGCCCTGATAGAGAATAGCTATCTTGTATTAGGATGACATATCACTGCCGCCGTTTTAACAATGCTTTCAAATTTAAACCCAAACAAGAAACATCAAGTCTTTCCAATATATCCTCTTGCTTTCATGGTGGTGACGAGGATTAATACACATCAACAAATCTGGACAGACTCCTGATGCGTTATTTATGTGCAGTCGTTATGCGGGTCTGAACCATTCAAATAAATATATAATTGCTATCTCGGAGGCACATCATGATTTCCAAAGATTTGGGATCCAAAATTTTTGCAGCTACTATAGCACTTGGTCTCGCGCTTCCTTTTACAGCGCAGGCAGAAGATGTTGTTGTTGCCACAACTGCTATCGTTGAGCATCCAGCCCTTGATGCTGTACGTGACGGTGTACGTGACGAACTGAAAGCTCAGGGTTTTGAAGAAGGCAAGAACCTTACATTCCTCTATAAAAGTGCGCAGGGTAACCCAGCGACGGCTGCTCAGATTGCAAGAGAATATATTGGTAACGGCCCGAATGTAATCGTACCAATTGCAACACCTTCAGCCCAAGCTGTTGTTGCTGCAACAAAAGATATTCCGGTTGTTTTCTCTGCCGTTACCGACCCGGTCGCTGCTAAACTTGTCGCCGGCGAAGGTCCATCAGGTACAAATGTTACAGGTGTCAGTGATCTATCCCCTATTGATCAGCACATTGCCCTGATTAAAGAACTAACACCAAATGCAAAAAGCATCGGCGTTCCCTACAACCCGGGTGAAGCAAATTCAGTTGTTTTGCTGGATCTTGTGAAAAAACATGGTGCAGACCAAGGCTTTGAAGTGATTGCATCACCAGCGACAAAAACCGGGGAAGTTCTGACTGCTGCACAAAACCTGATTGGCAAAGCAGACGTTATTTACGTTGCAACGGATAACACAATCATCTCAGCCTTCGAAGCTGTGGTGAAAGTTGGTATTGATAACCAGATCCCGGTTTATGCAGGCGATACTGATTCTGTTAAACGTGGTGCTTTGGCTGCTCTTGGCTTTGATTATTACGATGTCGGACGTCAAACAGGTAAAGTTGTTGTTGATATCCTTAATGGCAAGGCAGCAGGCGATATTGCATTCCAGGGCGTTAGCAAGACAAATCTTTTTGTGAACCCGACCATGGCAGAGAAAATGGGTGTAACCCTTTCACCTGAAGTCATTGCCCGTGCAACTGAAGTGATCAAATAAGATCCATTTTCTGTTCTTGTCCAAAAGACAGAGATAGAAAAGCATTTAAAGAAGACGAAATTCGTTTTGCGGATTTCGTCTTCTTGCGTTATGGAACTACCCAAGCAGCGTAATCGACGCAGAAACACAACAGTTAGAGAGCCGCGAGGCTTCGGATAAATGAACCTTATTGCCTTTATGGGTGCCATCGAATTAGGCCTGATCTACGGCTTGATTGCTTTAGCCGTCTTCTTGTCCTTCAGAATTCTAGACTTTCCCGATCTAACGATTGACGGATCTTTTCCATTAGGCGCAGCCGTCTGTGCAACGATGATTGTCTCCGGCTTCAACCCTTTATTGGCTACGGTTATTTCTTTTTTTGCAGGCGGCATGGCTGGACTGGTTACGGCCTTCTTGAACTTGCGCTTCAAGATCCTCAACCTGTTGGCTTCTATCCTGACCATGATTGCGCTCTACTCAATCAACCTGCGTATTATGGGCCGTCCAAACGTTGCCATCATAACTGAAGAAACCATTCTCACGCCCTTTGAAGGCCAAGGCCTGCCGGGTTATTATCTGAAACCAATTATTGCAGCTATTATCGTCTTTGTCGTTGCTATCATCGTGGCCCGCTTCCTCAATTCTGACTATGGACTAGCCATGCGCTCAACCGGCGCAAACCAGAAGATGGCCCGTGCACAAGGGATTGACACGAACAAGACAACCTATATCGGCATGGCACTTTCAAATGCTCTTGTTGGTTTGGCCGGAGCTCTGTTCGCGCAAATGAACGGCTTCGCTGATATTACAATTGGTACAGGTACGATTGTTATCGGCCTTGCTGCTCTTATCGCGGGTGAAGCAATCTTCTCGACACGCGGCATGTTAATGGCTGTTCTAGCCTGTATCTTTGGCTCAATCGTCTATCGCATTGCCATTGGCCTTGCCCTCAACGCTGATAGCATCGGGTTGGAACCTTCTGATCTTAATCTTGTCACTGCTTTACTGGTTACAATTGCCTTGATTTTACCCGGGGCCAAAAACCCCCTCAAAAAACTGATGAAGCGGGGTAACTAAAATGATCAATGTTCAAGACCTCCGCATCACTTTTGGCAAAGATACACCAAACGAAAACAAAGCGCTTCAGGGTATAAACCTGTCTGTTGCCGAAGGGGAATTCGTTACTGTTATCGGATCAAACGGTGCGGGAAAATCCACATTTATGAACTGTTTGACAGGTGAATTAATCGCAGATAGCGGCACCATTACAATTGATGAAAAAGACGTCAGTCGTTGGAAAGCAGCACGACGGAGTAGTTTGGTCTCTCGTGTTTTTCAGGACCCTCTTGCAGGAACCTGCGAAGCCTTAACCATCGAAGAAAATCTCTCCCTTGCCCATTCACGGGGGCAAAAGCGCAGCTTTGGTCTGGCGATAAACAATACCAAGCGTGAACTTTTCAAAGAGCGCCTGTCTCGCCTGAGGTTAGGTCTGGAAGACCGTTTAGCAGACAAAATGGGATTGCTCAGTGGTGGCCAGCGACAGGCTGTCAGCCTGATCATGGCGACATTACAACCAACAAAATGTCTGTTGCTCGATGAACACACAGCCGCACTTGACCCTAGAATGCAGGCCTTTGTGCTGGAACTAACCAATGACATTGTTCAAGAGACCGGTATCACGACCTTGATGATTACCCATTCGATGGGACAGGCTCTGCAGTTTGGCACAAGAACAGTAATGCTGCATGAAGGGCAAGTCGTGTTGGATGTTTCTGGTGAAGAACGTAGCTCCATGACAATTCACGATCTAGTAGACATGTTTGGCAAGGTTAGAGGCGAGGAACTCGATAGCGACAGCCTGTTGCTTGGGTAAATCTTCCTTTCCCCCATAAGTAAAGTATCATCAGGAGAAACAGAGCAACTAAAGCAAGAGAGTGACGTCAGAGTATGAAACACCTTTCCCTTCGGCCCTTCTCCTTTGTTTGTTTTATCGGTACGCTATTTACTTGTTTTGGTTTCTTGCTGGCAACAGAAGCGAAAGCAAGTGAACGCGAGACTTGTTTTCACCACAGCAAGATTTGTTATCTGACCGTAGAGGATAACAAAAGCGCCCAAATTAGTGTTCAAAACAACTATGCTTTTCCTGTGCGTGTATCGTTACACATGACGGGATACAATATTACGCCCAAGCAAATAACAAAGAACGCGCTAGTTGGACCGAATCAAATCAAAAGCATTCTCTTCGTAAAAGTAAAAAATCATGGAGAATGGCGCTACAGCTGGACATCACAACTCCATCCGGAAACCGGAGATGCCAAACACGATGATACCGTGCTCTATCAACTCCCTTTTCCAAAAACAAAATCCTATCCGGTATCCCAAGGTCCGAACGGGGCCTTTTCTCATAGAGGCCCGAACAGCTTCGCCATAGATTGGGCAATGCCTGTTGGATCAGAAATTCTTGCCGCGCGCGAAGGAACAGTGCTAGCCCTCAGAGAAGATTCATTCCAAGGCGGTGCTTCAAATCAATATAAAAGTGAAGAGAATTACCTCTGGATACAACACTCTGATGGCACGATAGGGCAGTACCTACATCTCAAAAAAGATGGCGTTGTTGTACAGGTCGGCGACAAGGTCGAAAAAGGGCAACTCATCGCTTATTCAGGCAACACAGGCTATTCCACAGCCCCCCATCTACACTTCCATGTTTCAAGTTCCCAGCCACATGGCGCAGCTTTTAAAAGTCATCCTGTAAGTTTTGTGCCCCGTTAAAAGCTTCAAGTACTGGTATTGTTTTCCCGTTACACAGATACGATCAATTCCAGTTATCATTGGCAGATTTGTTTTTCAGATAAAATCCGAAAATTGCAGGAACCATTAGCCAAAACCCCGATAAAGGTATGAGCATTATCCCTAACGCTGTCATGCAAACCAGCGTACAAAGTAAAACCTCCTGAAAAGGGGGAAGCGTATTTCGTTTTTCATCTCGATCGATCAGAAGTCCGACAAGAAAAAGCGGCATACCAAAGAAAAAGAACCAAACCGTATTGCTGATTTCATAGTTTGTAATCCCCATATCAAAGAAGCCATTCATAAAAATAAATGCAATCTGAGTTCGGAAAAGAATAAAGGTAAAGGCAATATGCGTTATTGCCACTCCCATAATCCAACGGCCGACCCATCGCTTTTCAATAAAATATGTTTGTAATTTTTCCCGGTAATATTTGAGGAGGAATTTCTCTTGAGATGTTTTACCATGAAACAGATCTTTGTGGCTTTCCATAGCTGTTGGCATCATCACGCTCCGATCCACTTATTTCCGGTTTTGACTGTCGCCCCCAACTTGCTTAACAACAAAATCATTCCACGATAGGTTCGATCAAAATACAGGAGGTTTCGATTAATCTCTTTCATAAAAGGTGTTATTTTTCGGGTATCAGCCATCTTAATTTCCGGCCACTCCCTGTTGGTAAAATTAAATTGCTCTTCTAGATACGGCTCAATCATCCATTTTTGAATTATGTCCAACTGAGGTTGCAAAAGAGATCGGAATTCTTCGTCCGTCATCTCATCCTTGCTTAGCTCCAGATCTTCGTAAAAGCCTCTCAACTTTTCGTAATCAGGCTCAACTGTATGGTGATGAATGAGAAACTTATAATAATCGGATATAATTTGAGTGAAGCCGCCATCCATTTTCCGCACACACCCAAAATCCAGTAACCCCAGCTGACCATTTTCCATGAACAGAAAATTACCCGGGTGTGGATCTGCATGTACAAACCCCAGTTCAAAAAAACTGTTGAAGAAAAAATCAAACAAGAGCTGGCCGTAGGCATTTTTCGCTTCTTGCGAAGGATTGGTGGCCAACCATTCATCCAGATGAAGCCCTGTTAACAATTGAGTTGTTAAAATACGTTCTGAGCTATAGTCATCATAAATCTCAGGTACAATGATCCGCTCGTCCTTTATTTTATCTCTGAACCACTTGAGGCTCTCTGCTTCTTGAAAATAATCGACTTCGCGATGAAGCTGTATAGTGATCTCATCCAGAACCGTATCTATAATATTTCTATCTGGCATTAAATCTGTAGAGGCAGAAATAACCGTCAGCAGCCCCCCGAGCATCTTCATATCGCTTTTAATTGAAGCTGCTATTCCAGGATACTGCACCTTAACGGCTACATCCTGTCCCGAAGCCAGCTTCGCTCTGTGAACCTGTCCTAAACTAGCCGCTGCAAATGCTTTCGAGTCAAAATTTTCAAAAATTGCCCCCGGGCTTTTGGTAAACTGATCTCGGAAAACCTTATCAACCAAGGCCCGATTTAATGGTGTTGCTTTGTAACAGGCTTTTGATAATTCTCGCCTGATACCTTCGGGAAGAATATCCGCCTCCATGCTCAGAATTTGCGAAGCCTTTAAAGCAGTTCCCTTAAGTTGGTTCAAAGCCTTGAAAAGTGTTTTCCCGATGTCTTCTTCATGCTTGGTTCTGACTTCTTCATCCTGCTTGGGTGTAGAATAGCCGACAGTGAATTTTTTCTTTCCGACATGCCCTAAATGTCGCAACCCAACCTTGGTGGCGGTTAGGCCTATTGTCGCCGAACGATGCAATTTTCTGGTTGCAATGGATCCCTTAGCCGCCATGTTTCCAGCCCCCTTTGCCGGTTCCCATATTGGCCCCATTACGCGCCATAGCCCCAAATCCCTTCATCAGGGTTGAGAACCCTTGCCCGTTTTCCAGAAAGCGCATCATCTGACTTTTAATCATAAAACTAACAAGATCGACCCCCTTGCCAAGCACACCACTCCTTAACAATGTGGCAAAGAAATTAGTCGAAACTTCGACAAACTGAGTTGTTTGGGTGAACTCTTCGCTATCATCTTGTAGCCAATAGAGAACTATCCCCAATAGAGCATCAATCATCAGATGGGCAACAGCACCTTCGAAAGGAACTTCCGGGATCTCTTCATCCTCAACCGACTGCTCCAGAATTTCGATAATTTTCTTTTTGAGAGCTTTGCTTGCAGGAAATTCCCGTTGCATCAAAAAAGCAGGGGACGCACGTAAAATTTCGATACTTTCCGCGACAAACTCTCGATTTTCAACCAGGATATCTAGGTAATTATAGATGAAAAATTGTAATTTTTCTTCAAGAGTAAAGTGAGAAAAATCCTCCGCTTCGTCAACAAGCTCCAGAACACTGTTCAAGGCGGTCTCGTGGTAGGACAACAGAAACTTATCTTTGTTGGGGAAATACTTATAGATCGTTGAATCCCCCATCTCTGCTGCTTTGGAAATTTGCTTCATAGAAACATTGTGAAAGCCATGCTCGGAAAATAGATCCACGGCAACAGCAATCAACTTAGCTTTGTTCGCTTCTTTCTGCTTGTTAGATATTTTCATTTTGAGAATTACTTTCCAATAAATACAAATAATACAATATTAATGTAGATAAAAACTCAATAATAGCAACAAAAAATAAAGCACTACCACCGAGAAGAAGAAGAAATATTAAATTAATATATTTAACATCAACAAGTTAGATCGAATTTGTCAAATTGACGCAGGATAACAAAACCACATGGACACAAAACGGAACCTGTTCGTCTTAGGATAAAATTGCTAAACTTGCGTAACAGCCTATGGGCAGAGTACAGCACGAATCACCTTTACAAGTGTCTTGTGACCACACTTTTATAAGAGCCAAATCAGGAGGTTAAGCTTGGATTTTTTAATGATCCCGAACCAAGAAGAGGTTACCCTTTGGCTTGACCAGATCACCAACTGGCTGGGACAAAATCTCTTGAGTTGGCCGGTGATTTTCCAGCTTGGCTTTCTACTAATTCTTCTTCCACTTAGTCGTTATCTCGGCAACAAATTGCGTCCCATGGCGAGTGATTGGAAGCAATTAGACAAAACACCTCAAGCTTTAAGACTTATCCTGACCAATCTTCTGCCCATGATCCCCTGGGTAATCTTCCTATTGATGCTCTGGATCACATTGGGAGCACTCATTCAGCTTGAGATGCCTGTCCGCACAAGATTTCTAATCAATACTGTCGCCAGTTTGACTTTGGCATGGGTTATCATAAACCTGACAACAAGCCTGATCAAAACACGTATACTCGCACGACTGGTCTCTCTTTTCATTTGGTCAGTCGCGGCTCTTAACATCTTGGGTCTTCTGGATTTTGCGGAAGAAATTCTTGATGCAGCCGCACTTGATGTTGGTGGCCTGCGTATATCAGTTCTGATGGTACTCAAAGGTGTTATCTCACTCGCTGTGCTACTTTGGGCCGCCATTGCCTTTAGCTCTTTACTGGAACGCCGCGTAAAGGCCGTACCTGAATTAACACCTTCAGTTCAGGTCCTTCTTGGGAAATTATTAAAAGTCACCTTTATTGGCCTTGCCGTCATAGTTGGCCTCAAGACAGTTGGCATAGATCTCTCTGCCTTTGCTCTTTTTGGTGGTGCCTTGGGTGTAGGTATCGGCTTTGGGTTACAAAAAGTCATTTCCAATCTGGTATCCGGCATCATTTTGTTAATGGACCGATCCATAAAGCCCGGCGATGTTATCGCCGTGAATGATACCTATGGGTGGGTGAAATCATTCGGAGCCCGCTATGCCTCTGTCATTACCCGCGATGGCATCGAACACCTGATTCCAAATGAGGAATTCATCACACAAAGGGTAGAAAACTGGTCCTACACCAACAGTTGGGTCAGAGTCCGCGTGCCAATCGGTGTTTCCTATAATTCTGACCTTCATCAAGCCATCAATCTTTGTATCGAAGCTGCACTAGAAAACGAGCGCATCCTGGATAGGCCGGCAGCAAATTGTCTGGTTAGAAATTTTGGCGACAATTCAGTTAATCTTGAAGTTCGTGTCTGGATTGCGGACCCTCAAAACGGAGTAGGCAATATAACCAGTGATTTGCTGCTGGCAATTTGGGATAAGTTTAAAGAAGCAGGCGTCGAATTCCCCTTCCCTCAACGAGATCTTCATATCAAAGACCCAATCCAGATCAGAAGCTTGCCACCAGAGACTGCTCAAGAAGGTTCTTAACGTCTAGATAAATGATATTTTCGTAAAGCCCTTTTTCAGCAAACTTTTGTCGATAGAGCTTTAAGGCCTCTTCGCTCAAAGAAGGCTTACCCAGCAGATAATCAAATGATTCTTTTAAGGGCGGCCCAATACACCATTCCAGATCATCAGATGACGGACTTTCCGCGCCAAGCCCCCTCAAAGCGTATTGGATAGACTTGGTGATACCTTCTTTCGGATCGGTCAAGGTACCATCCAAATCAAAGAAAATTGCCGTCATTTCGACCTCTAGACTACAAAACAAGAACAAGAATACTTTATTTACTTACCAGACAGTGGCAAGCTGGTTATCACTTAGGACAGACAAAGAAAGCCTGACACCACATGTCACAAACATTGGACCCTCGCCTTCACCCCTTGAGAGAAGACCTCGCCGCTGAATACCTCCGCGACAAGGTAGAGGCGCCTAAGTTTAGCAAAGGCTATGCGGCTCAGATATCAAAAGGGATCGTTCCCCTACGGCGGCATCCAGCGGGCGAAGCAGGACAAGACACAGAGTTACTCTTCGGAGAAAAAGTCACAGTCTATGAAGAAAAAGATGGCTGGGCCTGGGTTCAAAATGCAAAAGATAGTTACGTTGGTTATATTCGCGCCGACAGTCTCTCACGGGAAGTACGACAAACCACGCACCGAGTAAAAGCGCTTCGTACCTATGTTTATCCTCAGCCCGACATGAAAATCCCCGCCACAGATATGCTCTCAATGGAATCAACGGTGCTCGCCCTGAAACAAGAAGGACGCTATACCCAAATACAAGGTGGAGGATGGGTCTTTACTGATCATATCTGTTCACTAGAGACAAAGGCCCTCAGCCATGTGGATATCGCCTATCAATTTTTAGGAACCCCCTATTTTTGGGGCGGAAAATCTTCGGTTGGTATTGATTGTTCTGGCTTGGTTCAAATATCCCTCAGCGCCAGCGGCCTTAACACGCAAAGAGACACTTACGTTCAGGAAACAACAGTTGGTTTTCCTGTAAATTCAGATCAGTGTACCGAGGGTGATCTGATCTATTGGCCCGGTCATGTCGCTATTGCCCTGGACAAAGAGAATGCAATTCACGCAACCGCCAATTCCATGGATGTCCTTATAGAGCCTATTGCTCATATTACAGAACGTGTAAAAATGGAAACAGGCGGGACAGGAATAACCGCGATCAAGCGAGTACCGACAAGTTAAGCACTGTAAATAGCTTATGTAGAAAACCCAAAGACGCGACAAAGGGCGCTTGATATATGACAAAGCGCAGCCCTTTTGTTTTCGCTATAGATGAAGAAGTTTAAATTGACTTGCAATTAACGACCTATGCGCCAAAGTGTAGGAATGATTTTCAGGAACAAAAAAAACAGACCGCCTGAAAGCTCAGGAGAAATAGTTGATGATCAATTCGTCAAACATTCAGAAGAGACTTATTTCGTCTGCTTCTACTGCCAATAATGAAAGTGACATTCAGGGTGGGCACCCGGGAATGGTAGATCCCTTTGGCCGCATGGTTGACTATCTTCGGATATCAGTCACGGACAGATGTGATTTTCGCTGCGTTTATTGTATGTCTGAAGACATGAGCTTCTTACCAAAAAAAGAGTTGCTGACAATTGAAGAGTTGGAAAGAGTTTCCGCCGCGTTCATCAACCTTGGCGTAAAGAAGCTCCGCTTTACAGGTGGCGAACCACTTGTCCGCAAAAACATTATGAAGCTGTTTAATGGCCTGACACCTTATCTGGAATCAGGACAGCTCAGGGAAATGACCCTGACCACAAATGGAAGCCAGCTGGAAAAGTATTCGCAACAGCTTGCAGATGCAGGAATGCGCCGCATTAACGTCTCTCTAGATACTCTGAACAAAGACAAGTTTGCCGCAATCACACGCTGGGGAAAACTTGATCAGGTTCTCGAAGGATTACAGGCCGCCAAAAAAGCAGGCTTGAAAGTTAAGATTAATACCGTTGCTCTGCGCGGTGTAAATGACGATGAGCTGCATACACTTGTTTCCTGGTGCGGTGACGAGGGCTTTGACATTACTTTTATCGAAGTTATGCCGATGGGGGATATTGGCAACGAAAATCGTGTTGACCAATACCTGCCCCTAACTGAAGTACGCTCCATTTTAAGCGAACACTGGACCCTGAATGAGAGTGACCACAAAACGGGGGGACCAGCTAGGTATGTCGAGGTAAAAGAGACTGGCGGGAAGATCGGTTTTATTACCCCGATGACCCATAATTTCTGTGAAAGCTGTAACCGGGTCCGAATGACCTGCACAGGCACGCTCTATCTCTGCCTTGGACAGGATGATGCCATGGATTTACGGGAACCTTTGCGCAGTAGTGATGAAAACGGCCCGCTAGAACAGGCCATCTTTGAGGCTATTGCCCGAAAGCCTAAAGGCCATGATTTCATCATTGATCGGGAAGCCGATCCATCCGTTGCCCGGCACATGAGTGTTACAGGCGGGTAAAGACAAAGGGAGTTTCAAATAAACTCCCTTTATTCACGGCCTGATTATGCTGAAGATATTTTTTTCATCATTAACGGGAACAGATAATACCACCCCACACCAATCAACTGTGCAACAAGCAACATGATAATACCTGCCTGATATCCTTCGATAGCATAACCACCAGAAGCCTGCGCAGGCCACAATTCAATCACCGCACCAACAGCCCATTGCCCAACAAAAGCAACTACGAACACCAGAGAATTCAATGCCGTGTTAACACGCCCAGCCAAATGACTGGGAAAGAATTGCGAAAATCCGGGATAAATTAGATATCCACCTGTTCCCAGTAAACCAAACGCCATCCAAACAATACTAACCATCAGGAAAGAGTTTATTTCAAGCAGCAACAAAGCTTGAGGAACTATGCAAAGTAGCATGCCATAAAATCCGATCGTTATCGGACTGATATTATGACGACGCAACCAGTCTGTGACAATTCCACCGACAAGAAACCCCACAAAAACAGCAATTGCAATCAGTGTTAAGCCCCATGCTACGATATCCCGATCAAAACCGGCGACATCACGTAACCAAGGACCAGACCATAGCGCCTGCAAAGAAAAGAATGCGGCCTGAGACATCACGGTGAAAGGCGTGATCCGCCAAAAGAAAGAACTTTTGAAAACAAGCCCATAATCTTTGATCTGTTTAGACACACTTTCGCTAGCCGGGATCTCATCCCGCCGTGGAATGACAATGTAGATCAACGCGGAAATGCACAAAGACATCACCGCAAGGACGACAAAGACACCGCGCCAGCCCATCAGATCGGCGAGAAATTCAACAGGTGCCGTTCCCGCAATAGCCCCCAGGCCACCCGCAGCAAGATGACAACCATTGACCAATGCAAGTCGTTCTTTGGGAACCCAACTAACATAAGCCTTAAAGGCCGCCATCATACAAGCAGATACCCCAAACCCGATCAACGCGCGCCCAAGGATGAGAAGCGGAAAACTCTCGGCCCAAGAGAACAAAAGCGCACCAGCGGCTGTGAGTAACAGAAAACCACTTTCCACCTTTCGCGGGCCATAGCGATCCAATAACAGCCCCAAAGGGAGCTGGGTGAAAGCAAAGGCAATAAAAAAAGTACTTGTCAGCAAGCCCAAATCTGCCGCCGACAAACTCAATTCAGCAACCAGATCAGGGGCAATAACAGCATTCACAACTCGTAATAAAAACGAAAGGAAATAACCAATTGCAAAGGGGAGAAAAATACGAGCGATCATTACGATTGGTTTTGACAACTCACCACGCTAGAACCACAGATCATCACTGAAGAATAACCTGATGCGTGAAGTTCCGGCCATTGGTAATGGTAATCTGCGTAAATCCCATCAAGGCCGCGAGATCAAAAAAAGTAAAGACATCCTCAACACCCAACTCCTGAAAAACAGGTAAAGTACGAACACCCGCCGTCATATTGGCAAAGATTGCCCGCGCACGATAAATCGTGTCCAGTCGACCATCTTCCAAACCGACAATAATAAGTTTTTCAGCATCATTACCCTTGGCAAAGATTGCGGCTGTTGGGGCAAACTCCCGCTGCATGTTCTGCTGTGTGATTGAGGTTACAAAAGCGATACGGGTTTTACGGTTAGCCGTTGCAATTTGCTTGGCCCTGGCTTTGTAAACTTCCCGGTAAACAGGATCAGGATAATAATACCCCGCATGCCTGTCTGCGGCTTGAACGGTAGCGCCAAGGACACTGCAATAACCAACAATGGTCAGAATTGCGAAAAACAATGAACGGATCAAAACAAACTCCCCTTTTATGTATTTTATTTCTTAATCAGTATCAGACATTTTGACAGCGCTGCAAGTGGCTGTCAGTCTATTGTTATTATTTGTGAAATACATATCAGTGATGTTTTACGGAAAAGGCCAACTGCCATGAGAAAAATGCGATGAGCAGAAAACGTGTTGCATTTGTTGCTTCGGAAACAGAACGAGCAACCAATGCACTGGAATGCCTGAAGAACAAATATAAAGCCGTTTCCCCTGACGAAGCTGATGTAATCGTTGCGTTGGGTGGCGATGGATTCATGCTGGAAACTTTACATCAGTTCATTGGTCTGGACGTTCCTATCTACGGTATGAACCGTGGTACTATTGGCTTCCTGCTTAATGAATATAACGAAGATCAACTTGATATACGTATTCAAAAGGCCGTAAAAATCACCTTGCACCCACTCCGCATGTCTGTAGAGACCGTCGGAGGACAAAAGTTTGAAGCCCTTGCAATCAATGAAGTTTCTCTACATCGAGATAGCAGACAGGCAGCAAGTATCGGCATCGACATCGATGGCATAGAACGCATGCAGGAGCTGGTCTGCGACGGCGTGATTTTATCAACACCCGCAGGCAGTACAGCCTATAATTTGTCCGCCCATGGCCCCATTGTCCCCATTGGCGCATCCCTTTTGGCCATGACGCCGATTAGCGCCTTTAGACCGAGACGTTGGCGGGGAGCCCTCCTTCCCGCAACCGCTGAAGTTACCTTTCGGACATTGGACACGGAAAAACGCCCGATCTCTGCGACTGCTGACTTCACCGAAATTAAGCACGTCAAACGGGTCAGTGTTCGTCAGGATGATAGCGTCGATATGAATCTTCTTTTTGACGAAGAGCACAATCTGGAAGAACGCATTATCCGCGAACAGTTTCTTCCCTGACCAGGGTCTAATACACAATTTGTACACGGGAACTGCTCCCCAAGAACCTCAAAAGCCCGTTAACGGCTGTCGGCGAGCAATTAACGGGCTTTATAAAGTTCCTATAGAGGAAGTTGCGCTACCTTCTTGTTAGAAGAACCCGATAGCGCGGTCGGGGCAGGGTAATTTGTATTAGCTAATCCAGAATGGCTTGGATGCTTCATGTTGCGCAGCCTGAGCCGAAATGCCCATATCCAATAACAAAAAAGCTTCGGCGTCACGAAGGTTGGCACGTTCGTTCAAACGCTCTTCCCATGTAATTAGTTTCTGGATGACACTCGCAATTGGCGCCTTCACAAAGGATACGCTCGGCTTGTTCTTGTGTAGCATACCAAAAGTATAGGTTTTGTGCATTGTTACATTTGCCATAACAGTTCTCCTTATCCGAAATAATGCGCCCAAGCGGGCCGTTGTTCTCTGTGTTCTTTGATACAGCTAAAATATGACTGTTTGATTTCAATCTCAAACGATGTTATTTCATATATCGGATTAGATTTTATAATGTGAAATCATGCTGAGACCTCTACCTCCTCTAAATGCTTTACGTGCCTTTGAAGCCGCCGCCCGCCAGCTTTCCTTTACAAAAGCTGCCCAGGAACTTTTTGTCACGCAGGCAGCGGTTAGCCATCAGATCAAATCACTCGAAGATCATTTGGGGATTCAACTCTTCCGCAGAATGAACCGACGCCTTATCCTTACGGACGAAGCACAGATTTTACTGCCTGCTGTCAGTGAAGCTTTTGACATTATAAAATCAACCACCCAAAAGCTTTACGATGGCGGGGATCGTGGCACTCTCAAAGTCTCGGTCATGCCATCCTTCGCCGCAAAGTGGTTACTACCACGCCTTCCCAAGTTTCGGCGGAAACATCCTGAAATCGATATTCTTGTTTCGGCAACCATTACAAAAAGTAATTTCTCTCGCGACGATGTTGATCTCGCGATCAGATTTGGTGCGGGGCAATATCCCGGCTGTCGCGTTGACAAAATGATGGAAGACGAGAGCCTTGTTGTCTGTAGCCCTCACCTTCTCAAAGGATCACTACCTTTACGTAGCCCACATGATCTGAAATATCACACATTACTCCATGATGATGTGGGCGAAGAACCTTTTGCCGTTAACTGGCGGAGATGGTTACATATCGCTGGTGTTACAGACATAGATCCGGACAAGGGACCCGGTTACAATGATTCCAGTCTTATTCTACAGGCCGCTATAGAAGGTCAGGGAATCGCATTAGGGCGTACATCTCTCACCTATGATGACCTGAAAGCTGGCCGACTAGTGTGCCCTTTTGGCCCCAGAACACCATCAACCTATCAATATTATGTCGTAACCCCGCAAAGCACATCAGAGATCACCAAGATCAAAGCTTTCCGTGAATGGTTACTTGATGAAGCCACCGCAGATGATTTTGTCCCGAACGTGCAGGTTGATCTGGATAGAGCCAAAGAGAGAGGTGAAATTGGCACCAATGACCTCAACGACGACGCCCCTAACAAAAGCAACTCAGATCACAATTGAACACAACTGATCATGGGTTTTAATTTCGTTCAAAATCATACCCTTGCCCTTTTACAACAACCCATGCTCCATTTTGAAAAAAATCAAAAAAAATTTTAAAACCCAAAAACGAATCATTGACACAAAGCCGCTTTCGGGCGAGAGATTTCCTCACAGAGTGTCCTAGACAACACGTGCGGACGTGGTGGAATTGGTAGACACGACGGACTTAAAAAATTGAGTGCCTTTGGGGAAACCCAGAGAGTAGAACTGCTCAAATTCGGGGAAAGCTTAGATCGCAAGATGATGCCAATCCCGAGCCAAGCCCAAGACTTGAAAAAGATTTGGGAAGGTGTAGAGACTAGACGGGCAGCACCTACGGCAAGGATCAGTGAGTTAGACCTTGTTATGGTGAAGGGATAGTCCAGACCACAAACGCGCGGTGCTTGCACCAACGGCGTGGCAGCGAAAGCTGTAGATGGTATGAAAATCCGTTGGCTTCGGCCGTGCGGGTTCAAGTCCCGCCGTCCGCACCACTCTTCTTTTGAAGAGATAGTTGCTAGAACATAGACCTGCTCTCCTTTGAAATCATGCGTTTATCATTTTGACAAAGAGAGCCTTGTTGACCGTAAATTTTCCAAAGCTTCAGCACGCCCGAGATTCGCCATGCATGACAATTCCCTACCTCTTTTCTTCTTTGGCTCATTAATGGATCAGGACGTCCTTGAGATTGTCTTGGGTCGTTCAGTTGATATGCAGAATTTCAAGCAAGGTTTTCTTATGGGCTATCAATGCGAGCGCGAAGCAAAAGAAAGCTATCCCGTATTAATTCCAAGTCCAGGTAAGCAAGCTGATGTCTTAATCGCAGAGACACTCTCCCCCAAAGACATTGACCGCATTCTCTTTTATGAAACAGGTGAATATGATTTGGTCCGCTTCACCTTGCAAGAAAATGAGACCGAAATTACAGCCCTTGGCTTTGCAACAGGCGAAGGCATCGCATCTTCCGGGCAACGATGGCACCTTCATGTTTGGCAAAAGAAAGACAAAGCAGCGTTTTTGCCACTGGCAAAACGATTTATGGAAGCCTATGGGAAAATGACACTGCCTGAAGCTCTATTATTCTGGGATGAACTTGTTCTTGAATATGATCAAGATGAAGCAGGTACGAGTTCTTCATTAGCCAGTTAAAAACAAAGTTCTCCTCAACAAGGAGAACTTTTATATTTCAAAAACTAAAGTACAAACGTCTTACTTAACTATGTAAAACCCGCATATCGTCGCTATTCAGGAACCCTGACAGGCGTTCAGCTATCTTCTCGGGTGAATTTCTGAATTTCAATCCCACCTGCAACCCATGACGCCACATTACTTCACCACCAAAGTGAACTGACCCTGGCAAAATAAGTGTAACTTCACTGTTAAGGGGAACGGTATCAGCAAGCTGAACTTTCACACCAGTCACAGAAACATCCACCACTTCGCAGTTGGTAGAAAGCTCTGGACCAAACTTCAAGCTTCCGCTCAAGGCCGCGCCGATACGTGCCTTGCCCCGGCGCTCTTCTATATTTGCTTTTAATGCGTCTTGCATGTCTATCGATCCCCCGTCGACTTCAGTGCATTTTCATAAAATCCCATATACTTTAAAGTGAACCAAAAGCGTAAAAATTACAAGAAAATAAACAACCTAACCCTAAATAACGCCTCAATATTAGCACTTTTATAGTGATGATTATGGTTAATATATTTAAGCACAGTCTTTTTTACATCGTTCTATTCTTATCAATGCTTAACTCCCAAAAATGATTAAACCCATTCTCAGAAATTAAAACGTGCTACACAAAATCCATTAGGTGTAATTATTAAGGACCCCATCGACAGCTTCTTCACATTGCATGAGCAAATCCTCATCCGTAGAACGCATCACAATACGCACACCAGTGCCTCCTCGCCCCATAAACGGATAACTACCGATATCCACATCAGGGTATTTTTCTTGAATATCACCAAGGTCTTTGGCAATTTCACCTTCCTTTGCGTGGGACGTCAAAGTTCTTGAAATCATTGGTTTTCCGCCGACAAGACCCGGTGCCAATTTTGAGAACATCGATTGCATTATCTTGGGCACACCCGCCAGAACAAAAACATTTTCAATCTGATATCCCGGGGCTATAGATATATCGTTTTCAATAAGCTTGGCACCCTGCGGAACATGGGCCATACGCAAACGGGCTTCCGTTAACTGTTCCTCGCCATAAAAAGATAGCATTGCCTTGTGGGCATCAGGGTGAAGAATGAGCGGGACATCAAAAGCATTTGCAACACACTGTGATGTTATGTCGTCATGGGTCGGACCAATTCCCCCCGTGGTAAAAACATAATCAAAAGAACTACGCACCTCGTTAACTGTGTGCATTATGCGCTCTGGAATATCGGGTACGACCCTGGCCTCTTCCATCCTTATGCCGATTTCATTAAGCTTATCGCCAAGAAACGAAAGATTTGAATCCTGCGTCCGTCCTGACAGAATTTCGTTTCCAATGATAATCAGACATGCAGTGTAAGTACGTTCCATCTTATCCCATAGCCCCTTGTTCACGCTGGTTGAAATCTTTTCAAATCCACATCATCAGGCAAATCAAAGCTCACCACGGATCACATAGCGTAAAACATTCACAACTTCTTCCGGTGTTCGGGTAACTGCCAGTGCTGCAGCGTCAACTTCTTTTAGGGCATGCTGGTGATCCGGGCCATGCATAATAATAAGCGATTTCCCAAGTGCAGAGGCGTAACCAGCATCAAAAGCCGCATTCCATTGTTTGTATTTCTCGCCAAAGCAAACCACCACGACATCAGACTTTTCAATTAGCGTTCGGGTACGGATTGCGTTTACTTTTGCCCCTTTATTATCATGCCAAAATTTATCTTCTTCGGCCCCGAGAATAGAGACACCACAATCATCAGAAGATGCATGATCAGTAACTGGCGCATAAATTTCTACAGGCAGGTCCAGAGCCTTAACCTGTTGCTCTATTTCTTCACGCCAGTTTGTATGAATTTCACCAGATAAATAGATCTTCCAATTCATGATAATCTTAGTCCTTACAAATAATAAGAGTACAAATGGTTAGAGGTAAAACGTGCAGAAAAAAAATCACACAAGTTAGTCTATCAGGCTACAAAGAATGCCCAGCAGGAACAACGATCTTCTCTGGATTTCCGCAAATTTAAAGTTGTCGTGACTCTATTTTGTCGACTATAAGCGGATTAACAAAGGGATTTATCGATGAACTGGCGGCCCGCGACAGCAATTGGAAAGATAGTAAAGCTTGTGCTTTTACTACAATTTCTTGCTGTCTCATTAATTCCGCAAGGAATGATGACCAGTTTCGCAGATGATACGCTTACCCTTGTTATATGTACCCCCGAGGGCATAAAAGAAATTGCGGTTCCTTCTGACGAAGAACAACAGCTTGAAACGAGCTCTGACTGTGTGTTTTCTCTGCACGCGGATCAACATCTATCAGTGCTCAGCTACCATGTAGAACTTGTCACTCTATCAACACACTCAAGCAACAGAGTTTCTGATAGTCATCTGGCATCTCTACAAAGACATTTGGCCTATGGCTCAAGGGCACCGCCCTATTCCTCCTAAGTAAACTCTCTATATCACCTGTTGTTTTTGGAATTACATAAACAGAATTTTCAGTCGAAATCTTTTCGCCCGAAGCTGTTTACGCACCTCCCAAAAATCAGCGTCAAAAAATAATTATCTCATCAAGATGAGAATACTCAGGAGTTTGTCATGTCAGATATGGCGGCCAATAATATACCTATCAGTGACGATGGCGCGGAAGCCACCCCACAAACAATATCCCAGAAGTTCTATCGCGCAGTCTGGCGGTGGCATTTTTACGCCGGGCTATACGTTATCCCGTTTCTTCTCGTGCTCGCCGTGACCGGATTGATCATGGTTTATTTCAATTCAATTGAAACCCGTTTTGGCGAAAAGCTTTATGTAACACCGCAAGAAGAAATGTTGCTTCCCACCGCACAACAAAAAGCTGTCGCCAATGCTTATCCAGATAGTGCGATTACACAATATTTACCGCCACCCGAAGCTGATCGTACCAGCCTTTTTACAGTCAATGTCGATGGTGTAAAAACACTCGTTTCCGTTGATCCCTATACAGCCAAAATTGTCGGGGCAGTGGAAAAAGATTCTACCTGGTTTTATTTCGCTAGTGACATTCATGGTAGCCTCCTTATCGGAGACCTCGGTGATCGATTACTGGAAATTGCCGCGGGCCTGACTATTGTTCTTATTGCAACAGGATTATACCTCTGGTGGCCACGAGATGGAAAGGGCCTGAAACGTGCTTTGGTCCCCGATTTATCAGAAAAAGGGCGCAGCTTATGGAAAGACCTTCACGTCTCTATTGGTTTCTATATTTCTGTGATTTTGTTCTTCTTTCTCATTTCCGGCTTATCCTGGGCAGGTGTATGGGGAGGAAAATTTGTACAACCCTGGAGCACATTTCCCGCAGAAAAATGGGATAACGTCCCCCTCTCCGACGAAGTTCATGGCATGATGAATGACGGGGCAATCAAAGAAGTACCCTGGGGAATTGAACTAACAAAAATGCCTCTATCCGGTTCCGATGCAGGCACTATTGGCATTCCCGAAGGTTATGCAATTAACTTGAATTCCATGGTTGTTCTGGCCCTCAGCATTGGTTTTGACGAACAATTCCACATCAACTTTCCCGGATCATCAACAGGCGTTTACACGATAACTGCGGATTCTTGGGATGGAGACACAGAAACTCCGACCAACGACAGGACCGTTCATGTTGACCAATACACTGGTAAAATTTTGGCTGAGGTAGGGTATGAAGATTATTCCCTGGTGGCCAAATCAATGGCAATTGGCACAGCTTTACACCAAGGGGATATGGGCTGGTGGAATACGATCCTCAACGCCCTTGTCTGCCTTGCAGTAATATTCCTGTGCATCAGTGGTATTATCATGTGGTGGATCCGTCGCCCCAAAGGTGCAGGAAGACTTGTAGCACCACCTCTGCCAAAAAACCTTCCACTGTGGAAAGGAGCCGTATTTATCATGCTCCTGCTTTCCTTGGCATTTCCTTTGGTGGGATTGACGCTTCTTGGCGTACTTGCGATAGACCTTCTTGTTCTTTCTCGATTACCTTTTATGAAACGCGCCTTTAACTAAACCGTGACCCGCCCTAAAAAACGTCAACATATTTTAGGGCGGGTCATCACAACAAGAGAGTTATCGGTTTATGCGCCAGCTTTTCTATTTAAGAACTGTCTCTGCGCACCCAAAAGACAAAGTGTGGCCAACACACACCAAACAACACAGCCCATAACAACAGCTTCGGATGACACATTTCGGTCAAAGAGCCACCCAAAAAGGGCTGGCGAAAGTGCAGAGGCTAAAACCGAAACAGACATCGCCATTGCACGAATAGCACCAATGTGTTTGGTTCCATAAACCTCAGCCCAGATTGCACTCGTCACTGTTGATCCAAAACCAACAGAAATACCAATAAAGCTCATAAAAAGAGTTGCAGTATAAAGATGATCTGATAGTCCCAGAAATAACAACCCAATCAAAAAGATGGGAATATGAACAAGCAATAATCGGACGGCACCAAAACGGTCAACGAAAGAGCCCGCCATAACTGCACTGATCGTTATCATCGCCGCATATATTGTAAAGTTTCCAGCAAACCACGCCATGGACCACCCTTTACCCGTCACAATATGGATTTGATGAAAAAAGATTCCAGTCACGATAAAGGCCAAAGTACTCAAACCCGGTAACATCAGATAAAACGCAGGATCTCGCAAAACCTCACGCCGCGTCCACTGCCGATGAAGATTATCGCCTCCTGCAGCTAATGCCTGGCTTTTAATCTGCTCGTTCATTCGTGCATCGCGTTCACTATGACCACGCAAAAGCATGAAGACCATTGGCATCAAAACAAGACCTAAAAATCCAGCATTCAAGATCCATACTTCTCGCCAGTTCAACAAACTCAACAGCCATATTGTCAATAAAGGCAGACTTGCTTCACCGCAAGAAAGACCTAACGACGCAATAGAAATCGCCCGTCCCCTGTTATCGTGAAAATAACGCGCCATTGCTGTCACGGATATATGGCTCATAAGCCCCTGCCCACATAACCGGACAAGGAAAAAGAGCGGTAAGATCAAAAATGGTAAACCTGACGGAATGAAAACCATTCCCAACGCAGCGACGAACAGCCCAAGGATCACCAAGTAGCTGTAAAGCCGTAAATCCATATGATCTATCTGCTTGCCAAACCAGATTACAGCAAAACCACTGATTAAGGTCGCCGCGGAATAGAAGGCGCCGAAATCACCATGAGATAGATTTAGTTCGGTGCGAATTTCCTGATTAAACAAAGATACGTAAAACGTTTGTCCAAAGCTTGATGCAAAAGCGACAACAAAGCCAAATGCCAAAAACCGTGCATTTGCCAAAATAAAATGAATCATGGGTTACGCCTGCAGAAAGAGGTTCTTTCCCGACAAAGGAAACCAGCCCGAAAGGATATAATGGGCCAAGAAATAAACAATAGATTGAGAATAGCCTGAATTGCACAAGGCGCAAGGGTTTCTGAGCAGAGGTTAAATTCTGGCTCAAATTACCCTAGATTATTGTAAACAAACTGCGATTGTTAAACCGCTATTATCGCTGATAATAGCCTTTGGTTTGCATGCAACGATTGAAGTGAATCGCCTGTCTTTTCTTAACATCCTTTTTGTCGATATTCTGCCGCAGAGTTAAGAGAGAAGAGGTTCCCCCGCCCAAACTGTCGCCAAAACTACCGCCGCGATCATCTTCAATTCGCGCATCGTGCGCAACAAGACCCCTTGCATAGTAATGGCAAGAGGCAACATCATTTTCATAATCAACTTCGGTTTTAGGTGTTTCCGCAGAATATAATTTTCCATCTGGAGCCTTAATAATCGGCTGCCCCTGCGATGGTGCAGGTGTTGGCGCAGGTTCTGCAGAACCATATGGATAGCTGTTGGTTACCGGTTGATCGCTGATGCTAAGACCATCATTGGTTTCATTAACTGTGCCTGTCACATTTTGATTAACAACTTCGTTCGAATTACCACTTGGTGGTACAGCCAAGGCAGGAGATGAAGACGAGTAAGTCTTCGGCTGCTTTGGTACCGTTTGCTCGCTTTTACCACCAAAAGCACACCCTGCAAGAAGGATTGCAAAAGCAGAAGCGGTAAAAACATAGCGGCAATTCATAAAAATTCTCCCGATAAACAAATGGGTAAATCAATGGTCATGTAACTACCTGTAATCACACAGGCTTGGCACAAATAAAACCGTTTGAAAGCGTTAATAACACCTTGTACTGGCTTCCAAGCCTTTGGCAAGTGATATAAATGGTACTTGTGCACCTTTACCAGAAAGATCAATCTAATCCTATACAACATATGTGAGTTCTTTATTAATTTCCCTTGCTATAAAAAGTGCGAAACTACTAAGGTCGTAAAAAAGAGGATCTTATGAAATTTGACACGCCCTTAATTCCCGGAAAACTTGTAAAAAGATATAAACGCTTTTTAGCTGACGTAGCGCTGACAGACGGCACGATCGTAACCGCACATACCACCAATACAGGTTCAATGCTTGGTCTTGTCGAGGCAGGCTCATCAGTTTGGTTATCAGAGTCAGACAATCCGAAACGAAAGCTAAAATACACTTGGGAAATTGGCGCTGCAGGTAAAACCCCTGTGGGTGTGAATACAGCTGTCCCCAACAAACTTGTCTTCGAAGAAATTTCAGCAAGCAATGTCCCCCATCTGACGGGCTATACAACCATCAAACGGGAAGTTAAGTACGGCCAAAATTCCCGTATTGATATTTTTTTGCAAGCCGAAGACAAAGCTGACTGCTATGTGGAAATCAAATCCGTCACTCTGAGCAGATCACCCAGCGTTGCAGAATTCCCAGACGCTGTTTCCGCCAGAGGCACAAAACATCTTCAGGAATTAGGAGATATGGTAGAAGAAGGACACAGAGCCGTCATGTTCTATCTTGCGCAACGGGGGGATTGTACTCTATTCGTGCCCGCGAAAGACATTGACTCCGTCTATGCTGACGCCCTGAAAATCGCAATGGCGCGAGGCGTCGAGGTAATCGCCTATGGTTGTGATGTCACGCCAGAGGGAATTCACTTGGATAAGCCGCTAGAGCTAGGTATATAGGCTTTAATTATCGTAATATATAATACAGTACGTTAAAAACTGCGTACTTGTTAAGACTAGCAAGAAATGGAAGAAAGAACGTGATCGACAATCTGACACGTGAAGAACGACAGTTTGTAACCTATACTGAAGAAGATTTTGCAGGTATGCGCAAAGCTGGTCGACTGGCTGCGGAAACCCTGGACTTCATTACACCTTACGTCCAACCCGGTGTATCCACTGGCAAGCTAAACGACCTCTGTCATGAGTTTATTACCTCGCACAACGCCGTCCCAGCACCGCTGAATTACAAAGGTTTTCCGAAATCAATCTGTACGTCAGTTAACCATGTTGTTTGCCATGGAATTCCCGGGGAAGATAAAGTTCTGCGCGATGGGGATAGCCTGAACATTGATGTCACAGTTATTCTTGATGAATGGCATGGTGATACCAGCCGCATGTTTTTTGCTGGCAAGCCAAACGTAAAAAGCAAGCGTCTAAGTGAAGTCACATACGAATGCCTATTACGAGGCATTGAAGTGGTTAAGCCCGGTGCAACGCTTGGTGACATTGGGCATGCTATACAGACCTATGCCGAAGCAAACCGCTTTTCAGTCGTCGAAGATTTTTGCGGGCACGGCATCGGCCGAAGCTTCCACACCCCTCCGAGTGTCTTGCACTATGGACAAGCCGGTAAAGGCGCACGCTTATTGGAAGGCATGATTTTTACCATCGAGCCCATGATTAACGGTGGAAAGTATGCGGTCAAGGTTCTCAATGATGGTTGGACAGCGGTAACCAAAGATAAATCTCTCTCCATGCAATACGAACACACCTTAGGTGTGACCGCAGATGGTTGTGAAATATTCACCCTCTCCCCAAAAGGCTGGCACAAACCACCTTACGATTAAATATTCTTAAATTCAGGATGAACATTCTTAAATTTGGACGTACTCAGGCATTGGTTTGAAAACAGAAAAACCTCACTATCATGGTCATCGCGACAGGTTACGTCAGCGCCTGCTGGAAAAAGGTGCTGAAAGCCTTGCCGATTATGAAGTGCTTGAGTTCCTCCTGTTTGGTGTTAATCCGCGGGGGGATACAAAACCCCTGGCCAAGAAACTCATCGAAACCTTCGGATCCTTGGCTGAAGTCTTTGCAGCCTCCCCGGATGAGCTCAGACAAGTTACAGGTGTCGGAGATGCAGCTGCATCTCTGCTTAAACTCATCCCAGAAGCAGCCCGACGCTTGACGAAAGACGCGATACTTGAGCATCCAGTTATTGATACCTGGGATCGACTTGTTGAATACTGCAAAATAGTTATGGCGCGGGAAAAGATAGAACAGTTTCGACTTCTTTTTCTGGATCGAAAAAACCGACTGATTGCCGATGAGATTCAGCAAAAGGGCACAATAGATCACACACCCGTTTACCCGCGAGAAGTGGTCAAACGCGCTTTAGAGCTCAATGCTTCTGCCTTGATCATGGTTCACAACCACCCCAGTGGAGATCCTTCACCATCGCCAGCAGACATAAGCATGACAAAAGAAGTCAAAGAAATATGTGGTAAACTTGGTATCGAATTACACGACCATCTAATCATCAGCAAAACAGGCAACAGCAGTTTTCGTCACCTTGGGCTTTTATAAAGAAAAGCGCGCACCTCAACAAAAAAGACCGCCTTTCGGCGGCCTTTTCTAAAGTACAAGCGATCAATTTATTGCGCTTTAGCCTGACGCAAGCGATACCAGAAAGAAAAGAGATAGAAGAACAGAAAACAAGCGACATAAAACTCGCTTAGTTCATTCAAATCCATATCAAAATACATATGCTCGTCTAGCCGGGTCCATTTCTGAAACAATTGTCTCAGCACGCGGCTTACAAGGCAATAGATGGTAACCGGCAAGCCAACAACAGTTGGAAACAACCAGTAAAAGGCACTTCCCATCGCCGGTTTAGCCATGTAACCAAACTTAATGATAAGTGGAATAACAATTGTCCCAATCGCCATACCAATCATGATAATTGATTTTATTGTCGTATCATGACCGTTAAGCGTGTTGTGGAAATTCGTTTCATTATGATCATTAATGGCCGCCAAGCTTTCCGGTGTTTCCCACTGGAACCAATGTTGCCCCCAACTTGCTTCTTCACCCGCAGCAATAAAGACAGCTATGGTGCAAAGCATCAGCCAATAGCCAAGATATTTTGATGGTAGAGCGTCACGCATACGCCAAGCAAGGAAGCCAAAAACAACCGCCGGCACCAACATAACAAAAGCAGCATTCTCAACAATACCGCGGCGTTCACTCTCAATATAGTATTCGTACTCTGCCCAATCCGGGAAAATTGTACGACCGATAACCATAACCGCAACCATTAGCAATGGTAACCATTGCCAATAAAGTTTGGAAAAATCAGTTAGATTATCAACATTATTTGCTGAATTTTGTGTCACATCCGCCTCAATGAATTTTTCATTAAATTTTTATGGTCGAGGGCTATAGCACAAGAAACAGGTTGTTAAAAGGCGGGGATATCAAGACATAAAGTTGTAATTATTATTCAAGAGCTATCATTAAACACAGCCATAGTTGCAAAAGCAGAGCAACGCTGTCTTGGTAAGAAAGAATGAGATAAATTCACTATAACAGTTGACAGAAGCTGACAACTTCGCTTGTTTCACCCTGAGATTGTTGGCAGTAAAAATTTGCCATAACTTTGTGCACTTTCCCAAAGGAACAAAAGCACCATGATCCCGCGTTATAGTCGCCCAGAAATGACTTCAATCTGGGAAGCAGAAAACAAATTCCGTATCTGGTTTGAAATTGAAGCCCATGCATGTGACGCCCAGGCGTCTTTAGGTGTTATCCCCAAAGAAGCCGCAGACATTATCTGGGAAAAGGGCCAAAAGCCCTATACGCCTGAACGTATCGCTCGTATCGATGAAATCGAAGCCGAAGTCAAACACGACGTCATTGCCTTCCTGACAGAGCTCGCAGAGAACGTTGGTGAAGAATCCAGATTTGTGCATCAAGGCATGACATCATCTGACGTTCTGGATACTTGTTTGTCCGTTCAAATGTCACAAGCTGCTGACATTTTACTTTCCGATATGGATCGCCTGTTGGCTGCGTTGGAAAAACGTGCCAAAGAAACAAAACACATGGCCTGTATCGGCCGTTCACACGGCATCCATGCAGAACCAGTGACCATGGGCCTTAAGTTTGCTCGTTTCTATGCGGAAATGGATCGTAATAAAAAACGCCTGCAACAAGCGCGTGATGAAATCGCGACCTGTGCAATTTCCGGCGCGGTTGGTACCTTTGCAAATGTAGATCCTTCCGTTGAAGAACATGTTGCGGATAAAATGGGTCTGACACCTGAACCAATTTCAACTCAGGTCATCCCACGCGATCGTCATGCAAATTACTTTGCCGTTCTCGGTATCATTGCTTCTTCTGTGGAGAACATTGCTACCGAAATTCGTCACCTACAGCGTACAGAAGTTCGTGAAGCACAGGAATACTTTGCTCCGGGGCAAAAAGGCTCTTCTGCAATGCCACATAAACGTAACCCGATCCTGACAGAGAACCTGACTGGACTGGCACGTATTGTTCGCTCAGCAGTAACACCTGCACTCGAAAATGTTGCCCTATGGCACGAGCGTGATATTTCGCATTCATCTGTTGAACGTATGATCGGCCCGGATGCGACAGTAACGCTTGATTTTGCACTTAATCGTCTTGCCGGCACCATTGAAAAGCTTGTGGTTTATCCGCAAAACATGCTTGACCATATGAACAATTTTGGCGGCATCCACGACGCTCAGCGTGTATTGCTTTACCTCACTCAGAACGACGTCAGCCGCGAAGATGCTTACCGCATCGTACAGCGCAACGCCATGCGTGTTTGGAAAAGTTACGGCATTGATCCTGACAACCCGGATTCACCTGCAGAACTAGACGCCGTAGAAAAAGAAGCACAAGAACACGACAACCGTTTCTTCTTCTTTATGTCCAAGGACGAAGGCTTGATGCAAATTCTAAGTGTTGAGAAACTCGGTAAACTTCTGGATGAAGATTCAATCAGTTATCACACAAAGAACGTAGATCGTATCTTCGAGAGAATTTTTGGAAAATAAGCTTATTAGAGATCCTAACTTGTTATAAGCCTAAAAAGAAGAAAGCCCCGATTTCGGGGCTTTCTTTGTATGTCTTTCTCAGATGTTGGGAAGCCTATTCGCTTTTCACCAACTCTAAAGCCTGAAGCATGAAATCGTGTATCTGTCGCTCGATACGGTGTTCTGATTTGTGCACGCCATAACGCGTAAAATCATCTACAATCTTAACCTGTAAGCGATCCCGCCCGGTATCCTTGATATGCAACTCAGCCAGTTCTTCTGCGTATTTCTCGGCGTCACTGTCTGAAAGCTCCATCAGCTCAGCAGCCCAAAGCCCGACTAATTTATTGCGGCGAATTTTGGCTTTAAAGAGAATATCCTGCTCATGTTTGAACTTGTTCTCATGAGCTTCTTTCAATTCCTGTAATGTATCCATGTTCTACATTTCCCTAAAACTGAAATATAAAAAATCCTGAAACATACCTGTGCCTTTCAGTATAAACGGAACTTAATAACCAAAAGTTTATTCACCAGACATCAACAGAATACAGAAATGAAATAGATCGCAAAAAGCCAAAATAAAAAAGGAGCCTCCATAAAAAGCTCCTTTTGAATAACGAATGAACTGTAACTCAAAAAACGGATTATTCGCTCATTAATTGTTTCTTGGCTTCTTCCATCAACTCAGCCATCTGGCGTTCCAGTTGGTGGATAGATTTATCAACATTGCGGCTTTGAAAGTCCTTCAGAACTTTTTGTTTTACGTCCTCATCACCGGGCTCAATCAAATCTGCTTTAACAACAGTCTTTGCATATTCTTCGGCAGCGTCCCCGGTAAGGCCCATCAGATCCGCAGCCCATAACCCAAGAAGTTTATTACGGCGCGCTTCTGTTTTGAACCGCAACTCTTCATCATGCTGGTATTTGTCTTCAAATGCCTTTTCGCGGTCACTAATGTTAGTCATAAAACAAAGACTCCTTGCCTGAACTTAATTGTCATTCTTGAATTTAAAACTGTTGGCTACGCTTATACCAAATAAGTGAGCAAAATAACCAAAAGCCATTCATCGAACTATCTGTTATATATTTTGTCATACCCCTTCACTTCTGCAAGGGAAACTCTTTAATTATATTAATATAATTACATTATTACAGCAGGAACTATGTGTACGGTCACGCTTCTCTCTCGCCCGGGCCATAAATGGCCACTTTTATTTGCCGGCAATCGCGACGAAATGAATGATCGCCCTTGGCTCCCTCCTAGACGACATTGGAACGATCGACCTGAAATTGTCGCTGGTCTCGATGAACTTGCAGGAGGCACTTGGTTGGGCGTAAATGATTACGGCCTCATATCATGCGTCTTGAATCGTCGAGGAAGCCTTGGCGTGAAAGAAGACAAACGTAGTAGAGGTGAGCTGGTTCTTGAAGCACTGGACCACGCCGATTCTTACGATGCTGCCATGGCACTTGCTGACTTAAACACCGCAGCTTACCGAAGTTTTAATCTGATCATTGCCGATTATAAAAAAGCTTTTTGGTTACGAAATGATCCCGAAAATGGTCCCGGAGCCATAGAAGTGTTCCCCATCCCCAAGGGCATTTTTATGATTACCGCTGGCGATGGCAATGATGACAGTCCTCGTATTGCGGCACACAGGCAGGATTTTGTGAACTTCATCCCTGATGTGGATGTAAATGACTGGTCTGGTTGGAAAGAAATTCTGTCACGTAAAAATAATGATTCAAAAATAGCAATGACTGTCGAGACTGAAACTGGCTTCGAAACCAGTTCGTCCTCTGTTATTGCACTCCCCAGTCCAGAAGCCACGACCTCTTCGGGGACTCCAGAGAAAACAAAATGGTGGTTTGCCAATGGCAAGCCCGGTGATGTCCCCTTCGAAGAAATACAAATATAAAATTCATTTCGTCAACTCAAATTGATAAATACGAAAAATACAAATCCAACAGCTAAAAAAGCACCACAAAGCAATCAGAATAATATGTAATATTAAGCAGTTAATCCTGCTGAAATAGAAAGAACATATTTTCAACAAATTCTATCTGATTGAGAAAGGCAAAGCGGGATTGTCTTCTATAGCATAGACTGCTATATGGACCGCAAATCTATAGGGATGGAAGCAGACCTCCATTCTTTGTTATCTCTTTCTGGGTAGAAACCCAAAGGACTGAGCGAATGCCAGGCAAGCCGCTTTTCAAAGGCAAACCAATGGCCTCTTTAACAGGCATATTACTTTATCGCCTGTCACCTTTGCCTGTCGGCCTTGGATCAGTTCGACCATATCTATCGATACGCAGTTTTTTCAAATCCTTAATGATATTATCCAGCGGATTAAGGCATATACTAATCCAGTCTCTTATGGCATTTTTTGGTAAGTCATCGAGTAAAACTGTGAACGAAATCTGGACCTAAAGGTTCATTGTAGCGGGGGCCTTTAAAAGGTCCCCAAGTTGTTTAAACAAAAGTAGCTTATAAGAAGTCAAAAAATAACCGACTTCTATTCGCAACGGAATAATGGAGAATACGGGTGAAAGCGCGCATCCATGTCACTCTGAAAAACGGAGTCCTAGACCCTCAGGGCAAAGCAATTGAACACACACTAGGCTCTTTGGGCTTTGATGGTGTTAACGAAGCACGCCAGGGAAAATTCATCGAACTCGATATCGCAGAAACCGATGAAGCAAAAGCACGCGAAACCGTTACAGCCATGTGCGAAAAGCTTTTGGCAAACACTGTGATCGAAAACTATTCCATCGATCTGGAACAGTAAGTTCGTGCTTTACGGAAATAGACTTCTGCAATCACGACTATAGATCTGTAATGGCTTACTGTAATTTCAAACTACGAGGAACTTGCCAATGAAAGCGGCGGTTATCGTTTTCCCAGGATCCAACTGTGACCGAGATATTCAGGTTGCATTGCGTCAATCCATGGGATCTGAACCCCAGATGGTCTGGCATAAAGATGCTGACTTTGATGATGTTGATCTAATTTGCCTTCCCGGCGGATTTTCCTATGGCGATTATCTTCGCTGTGGGGCCATGTCAGCCAAATCACCCGTTATGAAAGAAGTTGTTGCCCGCGCCAACAAAGGCGTTCCTGTTCTAGGTATCTGTAATGGTTTTCAGATTCTGACAGAATGTGGCCTTGTCCCTGGCGCACTCATGCGTAACAGCAATCTGAAGTTTGTCTGCCGGGACCTTCATTTAAAGGTTGAACGCAACGACACCGTCTTCACAAAGCAATATCAGGCAGGACAAAATATCCGTATCCCTGTTGCACATCACGATGGAAACTACTTCGTCGATGCAGAAGGCCTAAAAGCCTTGGAAGATAACGGACAAGTTGCGTTCCGCTACAGCGCCGAAGATGGCAGTGTCAACGATCACAGCAACCCGAACGGCTCTCTCAATAATATTGCTGGTGTTTATAACGCCAAAGGCAATGTTCTTGGTATGATGCCGCACCCTGAACGTCTTTGCGAAGATGTCCTCGGCGGAACAGATGGACGCCCCATGTTTGATAGCCTCGTTGCGGCCCTTTCATAAGGTGATAGAAAAATGAGTGAAATTACCCCTGAAATCGTCGCAGAACACGGGATCAACGAAGAAGAATACGCCCTTGTTCTCGAAATTATGGGTCGCGAGCCCAACCTTCTTGAACTTGGCATCTTTTCGGTTATGTGGTCCGAGCACTGCTCGTACAAGTCTTCAAAAAAGTGGCTCAAAACTCTTCCGACCGAAGGGCCACAAGTCATTATGGGCCCTGGCGAAAACGCTGGTGTTATTGACATTGGTGATGGCAATGCCGCCATCTTCAAAATGGAAAGCCATAACCACCCAAGTTTTATCGAACCTTACCAAGGCGCCGCAACTGGTGTCGGTGGTATCCTGCGTGATGTATTCACCATGGGCGCACGCCCAATTGCCAACGTAAACGCGCTGCGTTTTGGTGAGCCTGATCACCCCAAAACACGCCATCTCGTTTCAGGTGTTGTTGCCGGTGTCGGTGGCTATGGTAACTGTGTTGGAGTTCCAACTGTTGCTGGCGAAGTTGAGTTTGATCCTTCATACAACGGAAACATTCTTGTAAATGCCATGACCGTTGGCCTGGCAAAGGCAGATCGTATCTTTACCGCCCAGGCCTCTGGTGTTGGTAATCCGGTTGTTTATGTTGGGTCAAAAACAGGTCGCGATGGCATTCACGGCGCCACCATGGCTTCCGCTGAATTTGACGATGATTCCGATGAAAAGCGTCCTACTGTTCAGGTTGGTGATCCTTTCACTGAAAAGCTTCTAATTGAAGCCTGCCTGGAGCTGATGCAAACAGATGCCATCGTCGCTATTCAGGACATGGGTGCTGCTGGCCTGACCTCTTCTTCCTTTGAGATGGCTTCTTCTGGTGACATGGGTGTCGAGCTAAATCTGGATCAAGTTCCACAGCGTGAAGAAGGCATGACCCCATACGAGATGATGCTTTCTGAAAGTCAGGAACGCATGCTCATCATCCTCAAGCCTGGAAAAGAAGATCTCGCCCGTTCCATTATGGACAAATGGGATCTGGACTTCGCGGTTATCGGTAAGCTTACCGACAGCAAGCGTATGGTGCTTAAATTCCACGGCGATGTTGTTGGCGATCTTCCAATTAAACCTTTGGCACATCACTCTCCAGAGTATGACCGTCCATGGGTTCCAACACCAGATTCTGACGATGTACTTGCAAGCGATATCCAGGAAGCTGCGGACACAACACAAGCCCTTAAAACCTTGATGAGTTCACCAAACATGTCCAGCCGCCGCTGGGTGTGGGAACAATACGATCACATGGTGATGGGTGATACAATCCAACGCCCTGGCGGCGACGCTGGCGTTGTCCGTGTTCACGGCACCGATCGTGCCCTTGCCGTCACTTCTGACTGTACACCTCGCTACTGCAAAGCGAACCCTGTTCGCGGTGGTGCACAGGCTGTTGCTGAAACGTATCGTAATATTACAGCAGTTGGTGCTACGCCTTTGGCCATCACCGACAACATGAACTTTGGCAACCCGGAACGCCCGGAAATTATGGGACAATTTGTGGGCTGTATCGAAGGTATGCGTGATGCCTGTCTTGCGCTGGATTATCCGGTCGTATCAGGTAACGTTTCTCTGTACAACGAAACGAATGGCAAAGGCATTCTGCCAACACCTGTTATCGGTGGCGTCGGCTTGATTAAAAATTCGGACAAGACTGCAACGGTTACTTTTGGATCTGAAGGGGAAAGTCTGGTTCTTATCGGAGATTCAATCGGGCATGTCGGTATGTCCATATACCTTGATGTGATCGAAGGACGTCGCGAAGGAAATGCACCGGTTGTTGATCTTGCTGCTGAACGTAAGAATGGCGACTTTGTAAGATCACAGATTGAAGGTGGCTTTGTCGAAAGCTGTCACGATCTGTCTGATGGGGGCCTTGCCGCAGCTGTTGCCGATATGGCCATTGCATCGAACATGGGTGTCGAAGTCATCAAACCTGCCGAAGTTGAAACACCGACAACAGCTTGGCTATTTGGTGAAGATCAAGGCCGCTACCTGATTTCCATCGGTGATGCCGAAAGCTTGCTTGAAGCTGCCGAAGAAGCTGGTGTTTCTGCAGCCATTGTAGGTCGTACGGGCGGCAATGACTTGACGCTGCCAGGTGGAAGCACCATATCCGTAGCAGAGCTTCGTGCATGCAACGAAGCATGGATGCCAAACTATATGGCTGGATAGCTTTATCCACCATCCGGAAAGAAATTTTGACGCAGGAGAGGATTAAACATACCTCTCCTGTAGATCTTTTCGAACAAGCTTTGTAGTGTGGTATCTGAACAGGATTGAGAATCCAGAATAAGCTTCTCAATCTGAACCGGAGAAATGAGAACAAGGACAGTATTTATGCCGATGAACCCTGCAGAGATCGAAGCACTGATTCGGGAAGCACTGCCCGAAGCAGATGTAACCATTGAAGATCTTCGTGGCGATGGTGATCACTATGCAGCTTACGTCGTTTCGCCTGCCTTTGAAGGAAAAACCCGCGTGCAACAGCACCAGATGGTTTATCAAGCCCTTCAAGGACGCATGGGCAATGAGTTACACGCGCTGGCTTTACAGACCTCTGCCCCGCAGAGTTAAAAGCCCACCTATTAAATTAATACTATCAAGGAATAGACCCTATGGATAACGTTGTCGCTGAACGCATTCGTCAGGAAGTAAATGAAAACGACGTTGTACTTTTCATGAAAGGAACACCTGTATTTCCACAATGTGGGTTTTCCGCAACTTCCGCCCAAATTCTCACACATCTCGGCGTAAAATTTACTGGTATTGACGTTCTTCAAGACCCAAGCATTCGCCAAGGTATTAAAGATTTTAGTAACTGGCCGACTATTCCACAGCTTTACGTCAAAGGCGAGTTCGTTGGCGGTTGTGATATTCTTCGCGAAATGTTCCAGACCGGAGAGCTTCAACAGTTTTTCAAGGACAAGGGGTTAGAGAGCCAAGAACAAGCTTCTTAACCTTCTCTGACAATCGAAAGAGGCCGCTTTATGCGGCCTTTTTTTGTCTCTAGCACTGCACAAGAGAACAAGTAACATGATTAAAATAAAACACGTTATGCAGCCGTTCACGATTTTCTGTTTACTCTTTTTATTTATCAATAATCCTGTATCTGCGAACTCAATAAGTCCTTATCCACAAGAAATCAAAGACGTTCTCACGAAGTATAAAATCGACGAGAGCAAGATTACCTCGCAAAGAACAATTAGAGACTTTCGCAATAAGCGCCGGATATTTGGGTACGAGACCTATATTCGCTTTGAAGACTGTAAAGGTTATTTACAAATTGTTCAGCATCGTTTTGGACGCGTAAGCCAAATCTATACAAGGGGCGAATGTAAATTTCCTGGTATCGAAAGCTTTTAAGTTTTAAATCTTTGGTCAAAAGCACAGAGGTTTAAAACAGTCGAGACAATACGAATTACGGAAATAAAAAAGGTTGCCAGCAAAACTGACAACCTTTTTTGATAACCATTTGATGCCACCGAAAATCATTGGCAGAATTTTCGTCCCGATTAGCGGGAGTAAAATTCGATGATCAGGTTTGGTTCCATCTGAACTGGATATGGAATATCAGCAAGTTCAGGAACGCGAACGAAAGTAGCTTTCATCGCTTTCAGATCGGAATTTACATATTCTGGAACTTCACGCTCAACAGATTCTACAGCTTCCAGAACCATTGGGATCTGACGGCTTTTCTCTTTAACTTCGATCACATCACCTTCTTTCACAAGATAAGAAGGAATGTTCACTTTTTTACCATTTACAGTTACGTGACCGTGGTTCACAAACTGACGTGCAGCAAATACAGTTGGTACGAATTTCGCGCGGTAAACAACAGCGTCCAGACGGCTTTCAAGGATACCCACAAGGTTTTGACCTGTGTCACCTTTACGACGGTTAGCTTCCGCGAAGTAACGACGGAACTGTTTTTCACCGATATTGCCGTAGTAACCTTTGAGCTTCTGTTTGGCCATAAGCTGTGTACCAAAGTCAGAAGTCTTACCTTTGCGGCGTTGGCCATGCTGACCAGGGCCGTAGTCACGACGGTTTAGGGGGCTTTTTGGGCGACCCCAAAGATTTACGCCAAGACGGCGATTAATTTTATATTTAGCAGCGATACGCTTGGACATTTCTGATATCCTATATATTAAGTTTGGTGTCCCGGTAGTTCCAATTAAGGACGGGGAACAGGCCATAGCCGCCCCACTTTCCCGGGAATGCAGGCGCGACTATACGGATACACATCCAAAAGTCAAACCTATTTCCCGCTGTACAGATTGCAAAGCCTGCGTAAGATACCTTTCAATATCTTTCCTGCAGGTCAGCAGAACTACCCATTTAACGAGGTTAAACCAATGGCAATCCACTTTTCCGAAGAGGAACTGGCCCAACGTCGTCAAAAAATCATTGACGAAATGGTAAAAAGAAACTTGGACGGAATGTTAATTTTCCGTCAAGAATCAATGTTTTACCTTACCGGATATGATACTTTCGGGTACGTTTTCTTTCAGTGCCTCTACCTTGGTTCCGATGGAACAATGACGTTGCTTACCAGATCAGCAGATTTACGTCAGGCCAAACATACATCGATTATTGATGATGTGAGAGTATGGGTAGATGGCCCCGATGCAACACCGGAACTGGAGCTTCGGAAGATTCTCGACGAGCACGGTGGAAAAGATAAAACATTTGGAGTCGAGCTTGAATCTTACGGATTAACAGCTCGAAACGGGCGCCGCCTTTATGCTGCACTGGATTGTTTTTGTAGGCTAGAAGATGCATCTGATCTCGTGAGCCAGCTCAGGGTCATCAAAAGCCCTGCTGAACTAGGGTATGTGCGCAAAGCGGCTGAGCTTGCTGATAATGCGCTCCGCGAAGCAAATGAGCTTTGCGTGCCCGGAGCCTTCGAAGGCGATATTCTCGCAGCCATGCAAGGTGCCGTTTTCAAAGGCGGCGGCGACTATCCGGGAAATGAATTTATCATTGGTTCTGGGCAAGATGCTCTGCTCTGCCGCTATTTTACGGGTCGCCGACATCTTGATGCCGAAGACCAGATCACACTGGAATGGGCAGGAGCCTACCGCCACTATCACGCCGCCATGATGCGTACCATTGTGATTGGCACCCCAACCGTTCGCCAGATTGAAATGCACAAGGTAGCAACGGATGCCATGGCTGCTTGCATGGAAACCCTAAAACCCGGCGCGGCCGTCGGTGATGTATTTGATGCCTATGCCCGTGTAGCCGATGAAGCAGGTATGCAGGAACATCGACTTAACGCCACCGGATACAGCCTTGGGACAACTTTTGCGCCGAACTGGATGGACTGGCCTATGTTCTATCATGGCAATCCCGTAGAAGTGCAGGAGAATATGGTCTTCTTCCTTCACATGATCCTGATGGATAGTGATAACAACACCGCCATGTGCCCCGGACAGACGGTTGTCGTCACAAAAGAGGGTTGTGAAAATCTCTCAAAGATGCCGCTTGATCTGATTGCGAATGGATAAAATTTAAAAGAGCGCAAGGTAGAAAGTTTAATCACTTCACTTTGCGCTCTTGCTTATCAATAAAAGAGTTACTTCTGCTGTTTCTTTGGCTTTTGTACCCGAGGACCAAGTTGTAAGGTCTTGACGACGCCGTGCAGCGTGTTGACTTCCTGATCAGTTAAATGAGCGCGCTGGAAGATATTCCGTAAATTACGCACCATGTTCGGTCGTTTTTCCGGTGGCCAGAGGAAACCTGATTCATCCAAGGCTGCTTCAAGACGCTTATAAAAATTCAATAGTTCGTCTTTAGTCGCCAACGGTGAACTACCAAGCAAAAGTTCTTCGTTCGGAACATTTGCCCCCTGTTGAAACCACTCATAGGCTATTAACAAGACAGCCTGTGCCAAGTTCAACGAAGAGAACTTGGGATTCAGCGGAACCGAGATAACGGTGTCAGCCAGCACAACATCATCATTATGCAAACCTGCTTTTTCCGGGCCAAAGAGAACACCGACTTTTTGGCCCGATTGATCAAAAGTACGCATTTCTTTCGCAGCATAATGTGGAACGGCCACTGGTTTGGTCATATCCCGTGTTCGCGCCGTCGTCGCATAGACTTTATGCAAGTCCGCAATTGCTTCTTCTGTCGTCTCGAAAACCTGTGCTTTTTCCAACACCTCAATCGCGCCCGCCGCTGATGCTTCCGCCGCAGGATTAGGCCACCCATCCCTGGGCTTCACAAGACGCAGTTCTGTAAGCCCGTTGTTCAACATGGCTCGGGTAACCATCCCGATGTTTTCGCCAAGCTGGGGTTTCACCAGAATAATCGCCGGACCACCTGTTTTTGATGTTTGAGCCAAAGTTGGTTGCGTGGAATCAGTACCCGCCACTGTATTCTCCGTTTTCGAAATCAAACGCTTGTTTAAATGCTTTTGGCTTTTTCATGGTAAAGCTTCCATGTAATGCCATCGTTAATCGCGTTATACGACGCATCGATAATATTTGGCGAGACCCCAACGGTAGTCCATCTACGTCCTGTGCTATCACCTGATTCAATCATCACACGGGTCACTGCCCGCGTTCCATCCTGTGGTGTTAGAATGCGCACCTTATAATCAAGAAGTACCATATCTTCGAGCTCTGGATAGAAAGGCAACAGCGCCTTCCTTAAGGCACAGTCCAATGCGTTTACCGGGCCGTTACCGGTCGAAACTTCCATGATCTCATTCCCGCCGACATCCAGACGGACCGTGGCTTCAGATTCAGTCACCAGATTATGCTTTGCATCTAAGCGCCGATCGTCCATAACCCGAAAGCGCGACAGAGAGAAATATTTCGGCACTTCACCAAACGCACGTCGCGCTAACAACTCAAAACTGGCTTCGGCACCATCATAGGAATAACCTTCGTATTCCCGGTCTTTCACCCGCTGCAACAAGGTTGTCATCTTGCCGTTATCTTGAACATCCAGATTGATATTCATATCCCTGAACATAGCCAAAACGTTCGAACGTCCAGCCTGATCCGACACGACAATATGACGTCTGTTACCAACATCTTCAGGGTTTATGTGCTCATAAGTCTTCGGGTCTTTTTCGACAGCAGAAACATGCAATCCCCCCTTATGAGTAAAGGCAGATTGCCCAACATAAGCCGCATTACTAGATGATGCTCGGTTAAGGCGTTCATCCAGCATATGAGAAACAGACGTCAAACGTCGCAACTGTTCATCACTCACGCCAATATCATAAGGTGTTTTTAGCTTTAGCGATGGTATCAATGAGACAAGATTTGCATTGCCACACCGCTCGCCCAACCCATTAAGTGTGCCTTGGATTTGACGCGCACCAGCTTCAACCGCCGCCAAAGAGTTCGCAACCGCATTCTCAGTATCGTTATGACAATGAATTCCAAGATGCGTACCTGGAATTTTAGTCGTCACCTCACTCACGATTTGACGAATTTCTTGTGGTAATGTCCCACCATTGGTGTCGCAAAGGACTATCCAGCGCGCACCAGCATCGTATGCTGATAATAGGCAATCCATAGCAAACTGAGGATTGGCTTTATAGCCATCAAAGAAATGTTCTGCATCAAACATTGCTTCACTTTTACGCGTTTTCAAAAACGCAATGGACTCACCAATCATGTCGATGTTTTCTGATTTTGTAATATCCAGCGCAACATCAACATGGAAATCCCACGTCTTACCAACAATACAAACTGCATCAGCAGCCGAATTAACCAAAGGCGCAAGTCCGGGGTCATTCTCGGCAGACCGTCCGGGGCGTCGTGTCATTCCAAAGGCAACAAATTGAGCTGCTTTAAGATCAGGGCGTTCGTTAAAAAACTCATTATCCGTCGGGTTGGCTCCCGGCCATCCTCCCTCAACATAATCAACGCCAATCGTATCCAATCCCATCGCAATCGCAATTTTATCAGCGACAGAGAAATCCACTCCCTGTGTCTGCTGACCATCACGCAGAGTGGAATCAAATAGAAAAACACGGTTTTCGTTTACGGAGTCTGACGACATTTTATTACAAGTTTCTTTGTGAAATTGATTTATACCTGCTTTTGACCACACAGATACGAAAAGGTCAATCTTACAGCCATAATTCACGCACTCATTAATATCCTTTCAATTACCGAGACATTTCACAATTACGTCACAGCTCGCCAAGATAAAAACAATAGAAGCACAACTATAATAATGTTATATAAGCGACCAACTTAAGGTGTTCTTGAGTTAATTTCTTTTTTGTACAATGAATCTGGGGGGATTTTTTTATGACAGATTCCACAATGACACAGCCACCTGTGGCTTCAGGTAGCCAGGACTTTTCCTGGAAATGGTTTTTACTTTCTTCAAAGGGGCGTATTTCACGGTCTGATTATTGGCTAAGATACGTTTTACCATATTTCATCATCAACATCGTCCTCATCGCTTTGGACTTTATGATTGGCACCTATAGCATCGAAGCTGGCGGTGGTCTCTTAAGCACTATATTTGCGATCGTTGGCCTTTATCCTTCTATCATTGTCCTTATTAAACGTTGGCATGATAGGGATAAAAGCGGCTGGTGGACCCTTATTATTTTTGTTCCAATCATCGGAGCTTTCTGGGTTCTTATTGAATGTGGCTTCTTGAGAGGAACAGCAGGGCCAAATCGTTTTGGGCCTTCACGGTTCCCCGAAGAACAGAATATCAACGAAGTTTTTGAATAAAGCTTTTCATTGATTCTAAAGCCCGTAGGATAAATGAGATCTTACGGGCTTTTTTTATGAGTAATAAACATGCCACAGCTTCTTCCCGACTTGTCATTACTTATCCCCTTCATTCTCGCCGGGATTGCCTTGAACCTCACACCCGGGGTTGATATGGCATATGTTCTAGCCAAGACAACACATCAGGGTAAGAAAGCCGGATTGCTTGCTGCAGTAGGTATTAGTTTGGGATCAATGGTTCATGCCACAGCTTCCGCATTGGGAATATCAGCACTGCTTGCTACGTCTGAAACTGCTTTTCTAACACTCAAAATTGCCGGCGCGATTTACCTATTTTACATCGCCTACAAAATTTTAGCGACACCATCACAGAGCGAGGCGCAGAACAAAGAGCAATCCGTTCCAAGCAAATCAAAAAACGGACGTATTATCCTGGAGGGTGCCACAACCAACCTCCTAAATCCCAAGATCGGTCTGTTCATGCTCGCCTTTCTACCGCAGTTTATTGATGCTGCACCACAGGACGTGGTGTGGCAAACACTCACCTTGGGACTTCTTTTTAATATCAATGGCTATATTGTTTTTGTTGTTCTCATCACATTGACTTCTTTAGCCGCTACAAAGATCAAAGCAAGTCGAGGTATAAAAACATTATTGCGCTGGCTCACAGCTACTATTCTAGGCGGCATGGCGTTTCGCATTGCCTTCACTAATAACTAGAACTAGATAAAAGAAGTTAAGATCTTTGAGGCCTCTGATCACTGGGTACCTTTTTCCCAAGAACTCATACTATTTCAGGAAAAAAATCCCATAATTCTAACAACTTAAAGAAGATCAATAACTTAAATTTATTGGCACAAAAAATGCTGTGTTATGCATACCTGTTCCTTAAGGGAAAAGCTTATGCATATAAACCTATTTCATCGTACAAACAGAGCCAATACTGCTCTAGCAGTGCCACACATCCCCTCATCACAACACCACAAGAGATCAAGCGAAACGACCTCTTTAAACCAACCAAGAACACAAGACAGGGTCACTCTCTCGCAAGAAGCTATGAAAGCGCTACAGGTTGACTACCGCCTTCAAGCAAAAAATCCATCTGCATCGGACAATGATGACAAGATCAACTCATTGGAAAAATGGGTCGATAAAGCTGTTACAAGAACAGAAGCCAACAATGGAAACATTCCCTTTGGCATGAAATGGAAGCTGGAATACCTCAACACCCGTATCACCAAGGCCCTTGATACTGACATCGGCCCTAAGGGAAACATTTTGAATCTGACAGAAAGTCAGCAAGAAAAACTAAGCCAGATTAACGAGAGAATTAATGGGCTATTGTCCCCAGTTTCAAATACAGAAAGTACTACGAGGACAGCAGCTTCACTTGAGGATAAGTCTTAACATATAACATAGAAAAGAATTATCCAGAGCTTGTAAAAACAACAACGCAAAAGGACCGAAAAAATTCGGCCCTTCACGATCATCAATTGATTTAAACTGGCACTGCAATTTTCCCAATTATCTTTGCTATTATTTCCTGCGCCAAGTCGTTCCAGTAGGGCTATCTAACAATTCAATGCCCTGAGCTGCCAGTTCATCACGAATGGCATCTGCACGAGCAAAGTCTTTAGATTTTTTGGCCTCAATGCGTTCGGCAATCAACGCCTCAATATCTTGACTATCATCACCATCCCCCTTGAACCAGACTTCCGGATCTTGTTGGATAATTCCCAACAATTTACCCCCGGCCAAAAGCTGCCCTTTGAGTTGAGCGATAACCTTGCGGTTCTTTTTGCGATCATCTGTGGTTTTGTTCAACTGCGTTGTAATATCATGCAACACAGACAACGCCAGTGGTGTATTCAGGTCGTCTTTCAGAGCTTCAAGGAAAGCATCTGAAACCTCATCGGTTGAGACTTCAATCTTCTCAACAGCCTGTATAGCGCCGTAAAAGCGATCAAGTTGTGTCTTAAACTCAGCGACCTTCTCACGGGTGATATCCAATGGCTGACGATAGTGACCAGATAGCAAGGTCAAACGCAGTGCTTCGCCATTCAGACCTTCGTCCAACAGTTGGCGTACCGTAAAGAAGTTGCCAAGGGACTTGGACATTTTCTCGCCGTTAACCACGACATAGCCATTATGCATCCAGTAACGAACATAAGGCTTTTCGTTGCAGCACTTGGATTGTGCAATTTCATTTTCATGATGTGGGAAGGTAAGATCCAATCCGCCACCATGAAGATCAAAGGTCTCACCCAGATGAACGCGTGACATGGCAGAGCATTCAATATGCCACCCCGGACGACCTTTGCCCCAAGGGCTTTCCCAGCCAGGTTGTTCATCGTTACTCGGTTTCCATAGCACAAAATCAGCAGGGTCTTTTTTATAGGGCGCGACCTCAACACGAGCACCGGCAATCATATCATCGCGATTGCGACGAGATAGCTCACCATAATCCGCCATGGATTGAACAGAAAACAGCACGTGTCCTTCCGCTTCGTAGGCATGCCCTTTTTCAATCAGCGTTGCGGTCATGTCGATCATTTCCTGAATATGATCGGTCGCACGCGGCTCGATGTCAGGCGGAAGTGCTCCAAGCGCCGCCATGTCGTCATGATAGGCTTGCGTTGTGCGCTTGGTAATACTTTCGATTGGCTCACCAGACTTCAAGGAGGCTTCAATAATCTTGTCTTCAACATCTGTGATGTTACGAACATAGGTCACATGTTCCGCGCCGTAAACATAACGCAGCAAACGGGCAAAGGTATCAAAGACAACAACAGGACGGGCATTTCCCACATGCGCCAGATCATAAACAGTCGGCCCACAGACATACATGCGCACATTTTTAGGATCGATTGGCTCGAAATCCTGCTTTTCACGCGCAAGAGTATTGTGGACTTTAATCGTCATCGTCTTTTCCCGAAATCTAGGGGTTGAATAAAGTGATTGTATAAAAGAAAGAGGTTTAGATAAAACCTCTTTCATCAATAAACGCCAATAATTTTAATCAAGTCGCTATAGCGACTACTATGTTGGCAATTTTTAGGCCGTTTGACCTTTGAGACGCGCCTCAGCACGTTCCCGACCAATTACAGGCAGAAGCTGTGCCAGTTCTGGACCATGTTGCTGACCCGTCAAGGCTTTGCGAAGTGGCATGAAGAGCTGTTTACCCTTACGACCCGTTTCGTTTTTCAGGACAGTGGTCAAGGCTTTCCATGTCCCCTGATCCCACTCTCCTTCAGGTAGCTTCTCAGCCGCCAATGTCAGGAATTCAGCATCTTCGTCTGCAATATCCGGGGTCACAGCCCCCCGACAGATATCAAACCAGGATTGTGTGTCAGATAATTTCTCCAGATTTGGGCGCACAACCTCCCAAAGCTCTTCGTCAAAGCCATCCTGCAGACGGGATTTGATAGATGCAAAATCTGCATCATGCAGAACCTTGGCATTCAGGTGCCCGAGCTCAACCGGATCAAAGCGCGGTGTCGCACGGCCAAAACGCGCGATGTCAAACAGCTCGGTCAAAGCCTCTGGAGTCTGACGAACTTCAATCGGATCAGGTGTACCAAGGCGCGCCAAATAGCTATTCAAGGCCATTGGCTCAAGCCCCTCTTCTTCACGAAGAGACCCGAGGCTCAAGCTCCCAAGGCGTTTAGACAAACCAGAACCGTCAGCACCAACCATCAGCGAGATATGTGCAAATTCAGGCACCTTGCCACCGAGCGCTTCGAACAGCTGTACCTGTACCGCCGTGTTGGACACATGGTCTTCACCACGCAATACATGCGTCACGTCCAGCTCAATATCATCAACACAGGATGTCAACGTATACAAGGGACGACCGTCTTCTCTAATAAGCACAGGATCGGTCAGGTGTTGGCCTTCAAAATGCACATCGCCACGGACAAGATCTGTCCAATCAATATCCTTGTGCTCTAGCTTGAAACGCCAATGAGCCTGACGTCCTTCAGCTTCGTACTTGGCAATATCTTCAGGCGTCAGCTTCAAAGCTTCGCGATCATAGATCGGTGGGCGACCTGCCTGTAAGGCAATTTTCCGCTTTAGACCAAGTTCATCAGAGGTTTCATAACAAGGATAAAGACGACCATCCGCTTTCAGCTTTTCTGCTGCAAGCTCATAACGATCCATGCGGTGGGACTGAACAGCAAATTCATCCCATTCAAGACCCAACCATTTCAGATCGGTTTGTATGGACTGTGCATATTCTTCTGTTGAACGTTCAGTATCCGTATCATCCAGACGAAGCAAAAAGCTTCCACCTGCTTTTTTGGCCATAAGCCAGTTCAATACCGCAATACGGGCGTTTCCGGCATGTAGGCGACCCGTAGGGCTAGGAGCAAAGCGTACTTTCATGAACTCGTCTTTATCTCTAATTTATCGGTTTGTAAGACCACGAAATGCATTCGTGATCGGATAGCGTCGATCACGGGCAAGGTCGCGAATTGTTACGCGAACACCCGGCGCGGATTGACGTCGTTTATATTCTGCAAGGTCTAACATACGCCAGACCCGACGAACAGTGCTCTCGTCATATCCCTGTGCAAGAATATCTACAAGGGGTAATTCTTCTTCGATAAGGCATTCCAGAATACCGTCCAACACATCATATTCGGGTAAACTGTCCTGATCCGTTTGATCAGGTTTCAACTCTGCCGAAGGTGGCTTGGTAATAATCCTGTCCGGCATAACAGCACCATCAGGCCCCAGAACATCATCCGGCTTGTGTTCATTCCGCCAACGAGACAGAGCAAAAACCTTGGTTTTATAAACATCTTTCAAAGCGTTATAGCCACCACACATATCACCATAAAGCGTTGCATAGCCTACAGACATCTCTGACTTATTGCCCGTGGAAAGTACCATAAACCCAAGCTTGTTGGAAATCGCCATTAGCGTTAAACCACGTGATCTCGCCTGAATATTTTCTTCAGTTGTATCCGCCTCGGTACCCGCCATCACCGGAGCCAGCATTTCTTCAAAAGCCTTCATCGCCGGGCCAATGGAAATAGAATCGTACGTCACACCCAAGAGTTCAGTAGCAAGCTTTGCATCTTCCAGACTTTCCCGGGATGTGTAGGGCGACGGCATCATGACACAACGCACCTGCTCCGGGCCAATTGCATCCACTGCGATCGCCGCAGAAAGCGCGGAATCAATGCCCCCCGACATGCCAATAACAATACCGGGAAAACGGTTTTTACGAATATAATCACGTACACCTAACACCAAGGCACGATAAATAGCGGCAAGTTCTTCTTCGGGGGCAACAGTCTGTGCCGGTTGGCATTCCCACTCCCCATCAGCATTTTTAAGCCATTCGGTCACCATAAAATGTTCATCGAACATCGGGGCCTGTGCCTTGAGGCTACAATCCGCGTTCAGAACAAAAGAGCCACCATCGAACACAATGTCATCCTGCCCGCCAACCATATTCAGGTAGGCCAGCGGCAGCTCGCATTCCTTGATCCGCTCTATGGCCAAGAGCTGACGTGTATCTGTTTTTCCTGCGTTGAACTGGGACCCGTTGATGCCGATCAACATCTCCGCCCCAGCTTCGGCAAGTGTTTCGCAAACATCAGCGTCCCACATATCTTCGCAGATAAAGACACCAACACGTACGCCACGGAATGAGAACGGTCCTGTTAAAGCGCCCTGTTTGAAAACACGTTTTTCATCAAAAACACTATAGTCACAGAGGAAATGCTTCCCCTTCCATCCAACAAGATTACCACCATCCAGTAGGACCGCAGCGTTGTAGATTTCTGAGCCTGTTGTCGTGAATGCTTTCTTGAAAGGGTTTTCCTGTAGCTTCACATCCGGCATCGGTGCACCAACCAAAACCCCCGGTCCACCATCAGCCGTGTCAGCCATGAGGCTACGCAGTTCGGCCTGTGCTTCCAGCAAGAGTTCCGGCTTTAGGACCAGATCCTCAGGCGGGTAGCCCACCAAGCTAAGTTCCGGTGTAACCAGTAAGTCTGCCCCGGCATCTGCAGCTTTCTTACGGGCAGCACGGATTAGATCAGCGTTCCCACGGATATCGCCGACTGTCGGGTTCATTTGCGCAAAGGCAATTGTCAGTTTTTCGCTCATGTCAGCTTATTACCTCTATACAGGTATGGCGGCAAGGATAAGAGACGGTATTCATCTCAAAACCCTACATATACTCATCATGAGTATATGTAGGGTTTTTTAACTTCAAAAACAAGTTACTAAAATGTAGTGCAAAATAATGTACGCAGGATCAAGGATTTGAACTTGCAGTATTAACAAAGATGTCCAAGATCAATGGAATGAAGATCACCCTCAGGAATTTTCACCATACACATCAGGGAGATAAAAATGGATTTAGGTATCGCAGGCCGCAAAGCCATTATTTGCGCATCATCCAAAGGGCTCGGTAAAGCCTGTGCAATGGAACTGGCAAACGAAGGTGTTGAAGTCGTTATTAACGGACGAACACCAGATTCGTTGAAAGCCACAGCAGAAGAAATTCGTAAAAGCACAGGTACGACAGTAACAGCTGTTGCCTGTGACGTCACAACGGCTGAAGGACGTACTCAATTACTTGCTGCATGTCCAAATCCAGATATTTTGGTAAACAATGCCGGTGGACCTCCCCCCGGTAATTTCCGCGATTGGGAAGGTGACGAGTGGCATAAAGCTTTGGAAGCCAATATGGTCACTCCCATTCTGCTCGCAAAAGCTGTTATCGACGGGATGATCGACCGTAAGTTCGGACGCGTCGTGAACATCACTTCTGGCGCCGTTAAAGCACCGATTTCAATACTGGGGCTGTCCAATGGTGCTCGATCTGGTTTAACGGGTTTTGTGGCAGGTCTTGCGCGCGAAGTTGCTGCGAACAACGTTACAGTAAACAACCTGCTGCCAGGTCCCTTTGAAACAGACCGTTTAACCGCGACATTGGAAAGTGCAGCCAAAAAGAACGGTACGACACTCGGAGAAGAATGGGCCAAGCGTCAGTCATCGAACCCCAGTAAACGTTTTGGCAAACCAGATGAATTTGGTGCGGCTTGTGCTTTCCTCTGCAGCACACGTGCTGGCTTTATTACAGGACAGAACTGGTTACTAGATGGTGGGTCTTATCCCGGAACTTTCTAATTAGCTCAAAGGCCGCATTGGCTGGGCAAAATAGCTATCTACCGAAGCCATAAAAAAAGCTCGCAAAGAAATCTCTGCGAGCTTTTTTATTCTTCATTTAAAAAATTTTCTGATCTCAGCAGTAGCTTTCCGCAGTAGCCTGAATGCGTTTTACCATCGCATGCAAACCATTGGCACGGTTCGGACTAAGATGTTGCGAAAATTCAAGACGCTTCAAAATATCATCAATATCGATAGCTTTAATTTCTGCAGCAGTCTTGTTTGAAAAGATCATCAAAAGAACAGCAACAAGCCCGCGTACAATGTGGGCATCACTGTCGGCAATAAAGCTCAAATGAGGCGGCGTGTTTTCATCCACATTACATACAAGCCACACTTGGCTGGTACACCCTTGAACACGCGAAGCTTCAGTCTTCAAAGCATCATCCATAGGGGGAAGCTTTCGCCCCATTTCAATGATATAGCGATATCGCTCTTCCCAATCATCAAGGAACTCAAAACTATCGATCAAATCTTCGATAGATGTATCTGTTGATGCGTCCGTGACCGTTTCAGTCATTGTAACTTATTTACTTTCTAATCAGGAATTCTCGTCCCACCTTCACACGGGGGACGTTATCATATTCTACAATATCAGCCGTCGCATAGGTTTCAGACCAGCGATTAGGGAGGTAGCTCCCAGTACCAACGACATCAAGCGGTGCTTCGGCCTCGGCCATCAAGCGACACTTAGCCGGGCTAAAGCCGGACGAGGCAACAATCTTAACTTTGGTAAAGCCTTCCTTATCCAAAGCTTCCCGCATGGTCCAGATCGCTGCAGCTGATACACCCGGGCCAACCAAGTAACGAAGCTCTTCTTCATTTCGATAGCCACGAATAGCTCGCGGCACATTACGTTCCAGCACGGCGTAAGAACTCGGAGGATCAAGCGTCTCGACAAAGCGGCTTCCAGCCGTATCCAACCGAACGGACAACAAGCCTTCAGCGGCACGCTTTGGAAAGCGACGGCAAACCGTCAAGGCATCGGTAATCTCACGCGCAAAATAATCGACAAGAACAGTCATGGGATCACCCGGAAAAGTCTCATCGAACATTTCCGCAGCTTTTAAAGTCGATCCCGCATAGCCAATCAAGGCATGCGGCATTGTTCCCATGCCACTATCTTGCCCAAAGTAGTGTGCGGTCGCATCCGTCGCATTACCCACGAAACCAATGGCTCCGTTTTTACGCTTGGCGCGATCTGCCCCGACAGAAGCCGCATAAGCCATAATTTCAGCCATGTCTGTTCCCGCGCAATGGCGGGCATCCATTGCCAGAAAAGCAACGGAATGCAGGTCGGAGCACATTGTAAAGGCGTTATAGGCAGCAACACACGCAGGTCCAAGCCGTTGTAACAGCAAGGTTTCAAGATCAACAAGATGTCTGAGAGACCCGGTCAAGTACATAATAGGCTCACCCGCACCGACCCAGCGTCCTTCTGCATAACGAAGATCTATTTCGAGATCAAAATTACGCTTTTGCGCCATTTCTTCCAGCCACCTGATGACGAGCCCCGGCGCAGACACAACAGGACGCCGCATAAAGATGGCATAGGTCACCTTTTGATCACCAAACTTTTCAACGACCTTTTTACTTCTATTGAAATAATGGTCTGTCCAAGCCGTGATATCTTTATCCTCAACAGGCCAGAGGGAGGATCGCTCCTCCCTCTGGTGTTTGTTCTGTTGACGTTTTTCGTGCGTACTATCAGGCATTAAGCTTACCCGTGAATCGTCAGAACCTTAAGATGCTTGTGCAACAGGTGAAGAGGAACGGCTTTCACGCTCTTCTTTCAACTGTTCCGCGATCAAGAAAGCCAATTCCAAGGACTGGCTGGCATTCAAACGCGGATCACAGTAGGTGTGATAGCGTGCAGAAAGATCTTCATCTTTAATCGCCTGCGCCCCACCAATACACTCTGTCACATCTTTACCCGTCATTTCAAAATGAACGCCACCTGCATAGGTGCCTTCAGCTTTATGAACGGCAAAGAAGTTACGAACCTCGGCCAGAACACGATCAAACGGACGTGTTTTATATCCGCTGGAAGACTTGATGGTATTGCCATGCATAGGATCACATGACCAAACCACTTTCTTACCTTCACGTTCAACCGCACGGATCAGTGCTGGAAGATGCTCTTCAACTTTGTCATGGCCCATACGAACGATCAGGGTCAGGCGCCCTGCATCATTGTTCGGGTTCAAGCGATCAATAAGTTTCAATAGATCATCCGGGTTGGACGTCGGACCACACTTCATACCAATCGGGTTATGGATGCCACGCATAAATTCGACATGCGCTTCGTCCAGATGCCTTGTGCGATCACCAATCCACAGCATGTGTGCGGAACAATCGTACCAATCGCCAGTCAGGCTATCTACCCGGGTCAGGGATTCTTCGTAATTAAGAAGTAGCGCTTCATGACTGGTGTAGAAATCAGTTTCGCTCAACTGCGGAACCTTGTCTTCGGTCAACCCACAGGCTTCCATAAAACCAATGGCTTCATCAATACGTTGAGCTAAGGCTTCATAGCGATCTGACTGTGCAGAATTACGAACGAAATCATGATTCCAGTCATGAACCTTACGAAGGTTGGCATAACCACCCTGCGCAAAAGCCCGCAACAGATTCAACGTCGAAGCTGATTGATGATAAGCTTTTACCAAACGTTCCGGATCAGGAATACGCTCTTCAGGTGTGAAGCCAATACCATTGATGATATCACCACGGTAACTTGGCAGTTCCACACCATCGATAGTTTCGGTTCCGGCGGAACGTGGTTTGGCGAATTGTCCCGCCATACGACCAACCTTAACAACAGGGCAAGCAGCCCCAAATGTCAAAGCCACAGCCATTTGTAGCATTACCTTAAAGGTATCGCGGATATTATCGGGATGGAACTCGGCAAATGCCTCTGCACAATCGCCACCCTGTAACAGGAAGGCGCGGCCTTCGGCCACTTCACCAAGTTGTTTACGTAGTCTGCGTGCCTCGCCTGCAAAAACCAGTGGCGGTTGACCCGCCAAGGTTTTTTCCACGGAATCTACAATAGCAGAATCCGGGTATTCGGGCACCTGCCGAATATCCTTGGCGCGCCAGGAATTAGGTGTCCATTTCGCGCTCATTTACAATACCTCTAAATTACACAATATAATTTCACGTTTGACAGTTTTAATCGTCTTTTCTGTCCTTTACCAGCACAAAGCCTTACTTATCTTATATATTCATCAAAAATACATATCTCAAGCATATCCACAGTACGGAAGATGCTCTTGATATAGGCATTTATAATTCGAATTTCACTAGAATTTCATTTGCGACAAAGCCTATTCATGATTAATTGATAGCGATTCGCATTTATAGCTGCTGACATTTGAAACAGTACGGACGACAGGCTATAAACCCAGAAGAAACATTTGCTAGATTAAAAATCATACCGCCAATACAGCTACCCGAGATAGTATACTCAAGTAGTTAGCGGTCAGAAGCTAAGGGTCACTCAATGAGTAAAAAACAGATCAGCAGATTATTACGAGTAATTATTCCGCTGGCGATCCTCCTCTATTTTATCCCCCTCTTGACCATTGCCTTTATCATCATGGGGCTTTTGGATCTCGGGCGTCACCATCAGGTTACAGCAGATCTGGCAAAGAAATATTTTACGGGTAACGGCATGCTCACTTGGGCCTTATCACCGATCAACCTGTTTCTTGACCTCATCTCTGATCGGAACAGATATGTATATAAACTGGATGATTTTCCCGAAGGGCATCGCGCCGAGATCGCCAGCGTCCTCAAAGAATTTGATGATAATAAAGAAGAAATTATCAGCGACATTCGCGCCCAACTTGGTGGTGAGAGCCGTGGTATGTTGTTTTACAAATGGTATGGCAAAAACACCAATGATGCCGTTCCTGCCTTTAACAAGGAATTTACCTACATCAAAACCATCGGCGTATCCGTCTTTAATAAAAAGAAATCGACGTCACTGCATTTTGGCCCCTTACGCCTGACGTTACGTGTTCTTTATAACCTGACACCGATTAAAAGCGATAATATCTATATTGAAGTAGATGGCAAAAAACACTACTGGCACGATGAACCACTTTTCATTTTTGATGATACGATCCAGCATCAATCCATCAATGAAGAAGATCATGAACGTTATTGTGTCTTTGTTGACGTTCTGCGGCCATCGGCCTTCACAGGGTTACAAAACGTCTTCATGCAAATCATGCAGACAGTCTTTATTAACTTTAATGGTATTTTCTACAAAAACTGGACTTTTCTTAAATAGGTAAGGTCCTGAAAAACTCTTTAGAAAATCAATAATAAAAGGCTGCGCGAATATCGTGCAGCCTTTTTAAATGTACCCAAATGTCAGCTTAGTTTTAAGTTTACTTTTTTACAGGTTCTCGCATTGTAACAAACTCTTCCGCGGCGGTTGGATGTATGCCAACAGTTGCGTCAAACATATCCTTCGTCGCCCCGGCTTTGATCGCAACAGCAAAGCCCTGAACAATTTCAGGTGAATCAGCCCCCACCATATGAAGTCCGACAACTTTCTTGCCATGTTTTTCGACAATCAGCTTCATCAAAGCCCGTTCATCACGGCCGGACAAAGTGTGCTTCATGGGACGGAAAGAAGATTGATAGACATCGACATCACTATAACGATCCAGCGCCTGTTCTTCGCTTAATCCAACCGTACAAACGGGCGGATGGCTAAAGACAGCGGTCGCAACATTATGATGATCCATCGCGCGGGGTTTGCCCTTAAAGGCAGTATCAACAAAAGCCATTGCTTCCTGAATGGCAACGGGTGTCAGATTGATCCGATCGGTCACATCACCAACAGCATAGATATTCTTCGCCGTTGTCTGCGAGAATTCATCAACCTTGATTGCATCTCTGCTGTTCAGTTCAACGCCAGCCTTTTCAAGGCCAAGTCCTTCGACATTCGGCTTACGCCCTGTCGCCGCGAAAACAGCGTCTACTTCGACCTTACGACCATCAGAATAGGTAACTTCCAATCCACCATCTGTTTTCTCTATATTCTCAATCGTCAGATTAAGCTCAAGCGCAATGCCCTTTTTCGCCATTTCAGTGCCGAGGAATTCCCGAACATCACGGTCAAACCCACGTAAAAGTGCGTCGCCACGATAAACTTGTGTTACGTCGGAACCCAGACCATTGAAAATACCGGCAAATTCGACAGCGATATAACCACCTCCATAGACGATCACGCGTTTGGGCAGTTCATCCAGATGAAACGCTTCATTAGAGCTTATAGCATGTTCCCAGCCTTTTCCTTCGGGGAAAACAACGTGCCCACCAGGCGCCAACAGGATCTTATTCGCAGTAAAGGTTTGATCGCCAACACGCACGGTATGTCGATCTTCAAGAACAGCACGCCCGTCATACCTTGTCACATTTGCATTTTTTAAAATGCCTTTATAAATGTCCTCAAGGCGATCAATCTCTTTGTCTTTATTGGTAATCAGCGTTTTCCAGTCAAAAGAACTATCACCAACAGACCAACCAAACCCTGCAGCATCTTCAAACTCTTCGTGGAAATGACTTGCGTAAGAAAAGAGTTTCTTGGGCACACATCCGCGAATGACGCATGTTCCACCATAGCGATACTCTTCTGCCAATGCGACTTTAGCGCCCGTGGCTGCGGCCATTCGTGCACCACGCACACCACCAGATCCCCCACCGATCACAAACAGATCGTAATCATATTGAACATCATCATCGTGATAGGTAGGCATGCCACAGGCTCCTGAAAGATAAAGCTATATTATTGGTACTAAATACTTAGGACAGACTAGATAGAAATAAAAGTATCGAATTTAAAGAGCGAATAATAACGATCACTTCAAGAGGCGTAAAAAATTCGCCTGTTCACCCCATAAACCACTGTTTTTTTCTATGCAGTTTAATATTCACAAAATCGTGACAAGGTAATAGTTTTTTAAGCCGTTATAAACAAATTACAACACCCCCAGCTTTTATCGAAGGCCCCCAGCTTATGAAATTCAATCGCTACATTTTGATTATGGCCTCCCTCCTCTGTTTTCCCGCACTGGCACACAGTGAGGAAAGAAAATTATCTGGCGAGGAAATCAGACAGTATCTCACAGACAAAAAAGTTGTTCATCGTCAAGATGCAAACAATGCTTTCTGGCAAACCTTTCATGCCTCAGGAGTAACCCATTACCAGGCGCAGGACCAAAAAGCCGAACAGGGAAAATGGAGTGTTCAAGCTAATCAGTACTGCTCGCAATGGGGACCTTTTGGATGGACTTGCTATGATATGACAGCCCAAGACAACCTTATCACCTGGATATCCAAAGAGGGGACCCTTTATAAAGGTCGGATCACAACACAATAAGGGTTCGATAGGTTTAGATATTACCCCTCTAGCTTTACAATGACCTTGCCTTGATTAGTTCCGGCTAACAGGCTTTCCAGCCCCTTAGGCGCAGAGAGCAGTCCCTCAAATACCTCTTCGCTAAAGCTTAACTTACCCGCTTTATACAAAGGCAGAAGCCCAGAAACAGCTTCGGAGAGACGGTGCATATGGTCAAAGATCAGGAAACCCTGCATCTTGGCGCGCTTCACCAACATGGTGCGTGATACCCGTGGGCCATCCACATGATCAGGAGATATACCTATCACTCCACACACAGTCATCCGTGCCCCAATATTAAACAGATTCATGACAGTATCAGTAATCGGACCACTGACATTATCAAAATAGACGTCAACACCATCAGGGCAAGCATTGGCAAGATCGCCAGCCAAATCGGTCGCCGTTTTATAGTTCAGTACGGCATCATATCCAAATTCCTTGAGACAGCGTGTAGCTTTTTCATCACTTCCCGTAATACCAACAGTGCGACAGCCCCTTGCTTTGGCAATCTGCCCTACCATAGATCCCACAGCACCTGCAGCGGTTGAAACAACAACAGTCTCCCCCTTTTTGGGATCGCCAATTTCGGTTAATCCAAACCAGGCTGTTGCACCTGTCATGCCCAGCACATGAAGGTTGATCGAAAGAGGGCCATCTTCAGGATTAACCTTGCGCTCAATATCCGAGCCATCGCTTATTGTAAATTCCTGCCAGCCAAACAATCCGTAAACAAACTCTCCAACAGTATAATCAGGGTGTTTGCTATCAACCACTTCCCCCACGGCAAAGCTGCGCATGACTGCGCCAATCTCGACAGGCGGAATATAATTCGGCATATCCGTCACCCACCCGCGCATTGCTGGATCAACAGAAAGATAATGATTCTTGATCAGAAACTGGCCATCAGACAAAGGAGAAACTTGTTCTGCTTCCAATCGGAAGATATCAGCCGAAATTGTAGGGCTTGGACGTGTTGCCAACACAAGTTTACTATTTTTCATCTGATTGCCTTTAGTTCTGAGCCTTAAGAAGTTTTATTTGGGCATACCTTTTGGGCACACAGCCGATAGATTTGACTTCATCACTATAAATTTAGAGCACAGATATTAAACAAAAAAATGGCCTGTTACTGCAAATAACAGAAACAGGCCACAAACAAGGCAATAAGATTATATTTCTATTTACTTAAGACGCTCGAATACAAATCGATAGTTAACCGGTACCACAGTCGAAACAGAACTCAAATCCGCTAATTCGCGTAAAACTTCAACCCCAACTTCCAAATTGAAATCTTCTACATCAAGCATCACGATCAAATCTGGCTGAACCACAATCCGTGTCGGACTAAGACGTGTCACAACGATAGAGCTTGTAATTTCACTGGTTGCACCCGCAATTGACACGTTAGTATCTACGTCTTCCAAAATCATCATTTCGCCAGATTTCAGGGCGACCAAAGAAGCAATATCAACATCCATGGTAAGTGTTGCTTGCGGCCACGAAGCCACTTTAAAGACATGTTCTTTTAAGCGCTCATCCCGAATATCGATACCAGTCTGCACAGAACTCAGCTCAATCTCGATTTGCGCCTTACCTTCAGCGCTCACACTTCCTTTTAGATTAGGAAAATAATGGCTCTCCCCAACAGATGTTTTCTTGATAGAGCCAAAGCTTAATCGCGAACTGTCATTATCAAGTTGCCAACCATTGGCCATTGCCTTCAAAGGCAAAGCCACCAAAGCGAATGCCAATAGAAAATTAATTGTATATTTTAGCATAATAAAAACCTTAAATTTTGTTAGTCCCAATTATAAAACACGCAACAGCAACTTTTATTCATGAGTAAAAAACTTTATTTAAAATCAGCTCTCTAAACCCATGTTAATATACTTAATTTCTAAATATTCCTGAATGCCATATTGGCCCCCTTCACGGCCAATCCCGGACTCCTTAATTCCCCCAAAAGGTGTCGCTTCGGATGATAGCGTCCCTGAATTGGCCCCGATCATACCGTAGTCCAAAGCTTCGGATACACGCCACACCCGACCAACATCACGGGAAAAGAAATAAGCCGCCAAGCCATAGCGCGTCGCATTCGCCAACTCAATGGCCTCCTCCTCATGCTCAAAACAATAGAGTGGCGCGATTGGTCCAAAAATTTCTTTGTGGAAAACCTGCATATTTTCAGTCACGCCCGTCAACACTGTCGGCGCATAAAACTGATCTCCAAGATCCATTGACATCCCCCCAACCAGAGCTTCGGCCCCTTTCGACAAGGCATCACGAACCAGACCATCAACTTTATCAATAGCCCGGTCATCAATTAGCGGCCCTAACTCAACGCCCTTTTCTTGACCAGCGCCAACCTTTATATCTTTTACAGCCTTTGCCAGTTTCTTGGCGAAAACATCGTAAACACCTTTTTGGATCATGATCCGATTGGCACACACACAGGTTTGTCCTGCATTGCGAAACTTGCTTGCGATCAAGTGCTTTACCGCAAGATCAAGATTGGCATCGTCAAAAACAATAAAAGGTGCATTTCCGCCAAGCTCCATGGAAACCTGCTTTACCGTCAAAGCACACTTTTCCATCAGGACCTTGCCGACAACGGTTGACCCCGTAAATGACAGCTTGCGAACCGCATGGTGGGACGTCATTTCATCCCCGATTTCTCCTGCCTTGCCCGTCACAACATTAAAAACACCATCCGGCAGACCAGCTCTCTGAGCCAAGACAGCCAAAGCAAGAGCCGAGAAGGGAGTTTGTGGTGCTGGCTTCACAACAACAGTACATCCCGCAGCCAAGGCAGGCGCACACTTTCGCGCTATCATCTGCGCCGGGAAGTTCCACGGTGTAATCGCTGCAACAACGCCAATTGCCTGTCGAATTGTCAGAAGCTGTTGATTCTGACGTCCTGCCGGAATTGTTTCGCCATAAATCCTTTTAGCTTCTTCTGCAAACCATTCAATATACCCGGCGGAAGATTTGATTTCCCCTCTGGCTTCGTCCAACGGTTTGCCCTGTTCCGCCGTCATGATCAGCGCCAGATCATCTTGGTTCTCTAACATCAGCTCGTGCCAGCGCCTCAAAATGGAAGCACGTTCTTTTGTTGTTTTTGCCTTCCAGCTTGCAAGGGCCCCTTCCGCACACTCGATTGCTCTGCGTGTTTCCCCTGCCCCCATCCAAGGCATTTGCCCCAATTCATTTCCCGTAGCTGGGTCATATACAGGAACGGTTCTGTTAGAATTTGCATCAACCCACTTACCCGCGATAAAAGCCTGTTGCTGGAAAAGAGACTTATCTCGTAAAGAAAGAGACATTGTAGGTATCCTAAACAAGTGTAGGTTGGCGGCGTCAGCAATTGGACAACACGAGAATTGAGTAGCTTGAACGCTAAACAAGCATAGACCTCAGTTCAAGATCCAATTATCCCGGCGTCTTACATTAATGGTAAACTGCCCCCAGACCAACGCCACTCTAAAACACAAAAATTTTGTAAATTAAAAATACCAATAACTAATTGATAACATTTGAATTAAAGCAAAAGGATTTCTTAAAAATAAATTCACATATTTATAGGCATAATTATTATTTTTTGAATTTCAATACCCCTGATGAGGTATTGCTGAAACAGAAAAATCATTGATAGATCTCGTAAGCAATTTTGAAAAATGCGTAATGTTCCTCAAAGTTCAGCTTTACTATGGAGATCTAAACAAATGAAAAAAATTTTCCTGGCGAGTACCGCACTTGCAGCAGGTTTTTCTTTTACGGCATCTGCGTCTGCAACAGATACAAAAATCAAGTGGTCAGCCTATACTGACTTTAACGTTTCATCAACAGGCGTTGACGGTGACGTAGCTGGTGGAGACACCAATAAAGGCCTTGATTTCAACACCAACTCCGAGATTCATTTAAATGCGTCTCAAACAAGTGATAATGGCCTGACCTATGGCCTTCATATTCAATTAGAAGCAGATCAAAACAATACAAACAACACCGACGAAAACCATATCTTTGTCGAAGGCGACTTCGGACGTGTCGAACTTGGGGACCAAGATTCGGTCGGCGACAGAATGATGGTCTCAGGCTCTTCAGTAGGGTTCCAGTACGGTATGTTCGGTAATTACACTGGTGGCTTATCAGCACTCGAAAATGAAGGCAACTTAGGTCGTACCGCTGCGGATTTCAGTGATTCATCTGACGCTTCTAAAATTACATATTTCACTCCAACATTTAATGGTTTTAAAGCGGGTTTATCTTTTGCCCCTGACAGTGACTCTGGGCAAACTGTGAGCGGTGATGAAACAAGCTTTAACAATCACTTGGATGCCGGCCTAAATTATTCTGGTACCTTTAATGATTTTACCATTGATGCCGCTCTGATCGGTGCGACCCATGAAGTCACTAACCAAGGAACTTCAGACGACACATATTATGCAGTAGGTGGTGGTGTAATGCTTGGCTATGCCGGCTTCAAAGCAGCCGTCGGAGTGCTACATGAAGACACAGAAGATACAAGCGAAATCAACACCGTTGATACAGGTCTGTCATATGGTATTGGTGCCTGGAGCTTATCTGTCGGGGCCGCTTGGTCAGAATTTGATCAAGATAACGGGATCGAAAATGAAAGTATAGCCTACTCCGCAGGTGTCGGATACGAAATCGCTCCAGGACTATCAACCTGGGCAGGTGCAACAATCGGCGACTATGAAGGAGGTGTTGAAGACTTCACCAACTTCCAAACAGGCATTTCTGTTGCGTTCTAAATTCTGTATCAATCAGGCTAAATTCTGCATCGGTCAGAACATCGAAAAGAGGTTTGCAATTTGCGGACCTCTTTTTACTCCACGCAAAATTAGAAAAGTCATAAAAATTACTATCAAAACCAAAAAGAAATTCTGATTTGGAAGAATAGAAATAAATCATACATACAGAATACGAGAAATAACCTTCACCTCCTTAGAAGGGATACTCATCTGGTCTCTGACAACTTCTTTTGCAAAAACAGGTTTACGTTTATGTCTTTAACAAACGATCTCACCTCTTTCTTTATTCTTGGTGAACTCGACATGATCAAGAAGTTCATTGCAGATGAAGTCGGAATGGCCTTCCCGGACAGTAAGGTCTTCATTAACCGTGGCAACGACATTCATCTTCCTTACAATTATACGGAATTTCCTCACTGTATTTTATATATTTCAGCAACACTCAGTAAAAATTGCTTACTAAAAATAGCATCAATCAAGCAAAATTCTTCGGCAAAAATAATACTTATAACCGATGAAAAAACAGGACCATCTCATATTCTGAATACCGTTGAGGTTGAAGCCATCTATTCCATAAACAAGCCAATTGACGGACTATTCAATTTAATCCAACAATCATTTTCAATGGACACTTCACAAAAGAATGAAATACTTCATTCTGATGAAGGCTTGTTTTCGGATATAAAATTAACAACAACAGAGATTCAAATTTTGACTTTACTCAAAACAGGGATGAGTAATAAAGAAATCGCAAACATAACAAAAAAATCAGAAGGCACCGTTAAGGTGCAATTAAAATCCATTTATAAAAAACTAAACATACACAGCCGCACGGAAGCCATGAACTTGTTCATAGCCTGATATCACAGCGGCTAGACACCACGAAACCAAACCATTCATGAGGACTGATTTTATTTTGCTCAAACGGTTAATGAGTTGTTCGAAAGGAAATCATAAAATTCATCCAAAAGAACATTTTGCGTCCTAGTTTTACGGCGGGCCACTTCGATATTAATTGTTATTGGGTTAGATTCTGGAAAGACGCGAACAACATCCTGCTCTTGAGATTTCCCTAAATCATCATAAAAACCTATACCTGCCCCTTTTTTTATCAAACTACGCATGGCTTCGGCATCTTTTACAGTAACAAGTTTGGTAATATTTTCGACTTGCTTAAAAAGCTGGCTCTGCTGATTAATTTTAAGCCAGGATTTATAATCAGAAAGAAGATTAGAGCTTGCAATAATTTCTAGATCAAAAATATCTTCATATCGAAGTTCAGGTGAAACTCTCGACAAATACTCATGTGATGCGACAAGATGCCGTTGAAAGGTGAAAAAGGGATGTGTTTCAAAGAAACTTGTTTTTTTAAGAGCAGTGACCAGACCCAAATCAATATCATTTGCCAACAATCCCGCTTCGAGAGCATCGTGATCTAATTCAAAAATTTCGAGCCGAACCCTAGGATGCTCCACTTTAAATTTATGAACAATCTCTGGTATAAAAAAAGAAGTTAACTCAAAATGCACCCCCAGACGAATTGTCCCCTCTAAATTTTGCCGATTATTGCGTAAACAATTTACAACAGCATCAATTTCATCGATACGTTCCCGTGCATATTCGAACAGGCACTTTCCTTCTTTTGTTAAATAGATTTTTGAATTTTTCCGTTCAAAAAGAACCAATTCTGTTTCGTCTTCAACATCTTTCAGCTGAGCACTTATCGCAGGCTGAGTTCTATAAAGGCGTTCCGCCGCCTTCGTTATTGAACCTTCATCTGCCACAACGGTAAATGTACGTAGCTTATTTAAATCAATCATAACCCAACATTACTCGATATAATTATGTTCAAATGGAATGAGAAAAACAGTAAGGGGATCAGCAACGAAATCTCTTCAGCTTCATTACCTGTCGCTGATATAGGAATTTAGTTACACGCTTCAATAGTGCTTAAGCCAATAGCACCAACAACAGAAGCTAGAATTTCAACTTACCAACACAAAAATGTAAGAAAGTTTACATTATTAACATAAATAATTATATTGCGATTCATAAAACCTCCCCATTACAGGTAATTTCCGTGATTGATCAAAAGCGCATAGGTATTAACAGTCGTCAGGACCAAATAATTGATCTTGTTCGGGAACGGGGATTTGCATCCCTAGAAATGCTCGCCGAAAAATTCAGAGTTTCACAACAGACTATTCGCCGCGACATTATTTATTTAAGCGAGAAAAATCTACTCCAACGCCATTTTGGAGGGGCTGGATTACCTGCCGGGATCGACGGTTTGGCCTATCCAAATCGCAAGGTCCGAAATGCCAAAGAAAAGGCAGCCATTGGTAAAGAGATTGCCAAGCAGATACCAAATGGATCATCCCTGTTTATCGATATTGGCACAACAATGGAAGCCGTCGCAGAAGCCCTCATAAGACACGAAGGCCTTAGAATTCTTACAAACCATATTGGTGTTGTTTCAATACTTTGTGAAAAAACTGACTTCGAGATTATTTTACCGGGTGGGTTAGTTCGTAATAAAGATCGTGCCATTGCAGGCGAAACCACAACAGAATTTTTAAAAAATTTCAGGGTCGGATACGGTATCTTTGGAATTGGAACGATCACAAACGACGGACAGCTTCTGGACTACGATTATCGAGATGCTCAAGCCTCCAGAGCAGCTCTGGAAATTTCTCGCCATAAATTTGCTGCTGCTGATCATACAAAGTTTAACGCTGACGCTATGATGCCCTTTGCCAATGCAGCAGAAGTTGACGGCATTTTCACGGATATACGCCCCCCAAAACCAATCATAGAGGCACTAGATAAGGCTAAAACAAAGCTTTTTGTTGCTCAAAAATAACCACCCCCCCTAAGTAGCAAGGCCCCATTAAGGCCAAGTGGATTACGAGCAAAATTGGTTTTCTTCACCTTAGAATGTAAGTTTATTTACATTCGTGTAATGTTATGTACACAATAGTTACATAAATCAATTCTATACAGGCATCATATTTTGGTGCTGACGCCTCTCAATGAGGGAACAGAAACCTGAAAGGCAAAAGAGAGAAATGTCAGCGATAGAACTACAGGGCGTGAGCAAGATTTGGGGAGAAACGACGGCTGTGAACAACGTTTCCTTTTCCATTGACCAAGGTACTTTTGCCGTACTGCTGGGACCGTCAGGCTGTGGCAAATCTACCTCCTTGCGAATGATCTCCGGTTTAGAGGAAATCAGCAAAGGAAGCCTTTTCATTGGCGGTGAAGATGCGACGATTGCATCACCTGCTGATCGTAACCTTTCTATGGTGTTTCAAAATTACGCGCTTTTTCCTCACTTGAATGTCGAAGAAAATATTCTCTTTGGGTTAAAGGTACGAAACACCCCTAAACAACTGCAGAAAGAACGTCTTAAAAAGGTTGCTGAACAGGTTGGCCTTGAACAACTACTGGATCGCAAGCCCGCACAGCTTTCTGGAGGGCAAAGACAGCGCGTTGCTCTTGCGCGCGCAATTATCGCTGAAAATCCGATCTGCCTGATGGATGAACCTCTATCAAACTTAGACGCAAAGCTTCGTCACATCATGCGCGTCGAAATTCGCGCACTTCAGCAAAGGTTAGGCATGACCGTTATTTATGTCACGCATGACCAAGCTGAAGCCATGAGTATGGCGGATAAAGTCATCTTGATGTGTGATGGTAAAGTCGAACAAGAAGGCACGCCGGAAGAACTCTATAACAAACCTGCGACAACCTTTGCAGCAGCTTTTATTGGCACACCACCAATGAACCTTATCGATCCTGTCGCCTGCGGTTTAGACAAGAAAATATCACAAAATCAGCAAGACAATTTTTTGATCGGTATCAGACCAGAAGATATTGTCCTGTCGAATGAAAATGGCCTTAAAGCAGAGTTGATTTCAGCAGATTATCTAGGGGCCGATACAGTCGTTACCGCCAAGATCCAAGATCAGGAGATACTTGTGCGGACCCCCGGAAAAGTCACGATTACCAAACCAACATCTACACGACTGCAATGGCCTGTAAAATCCGTGCACGTCTTTGATAAATCAACAGGTAAGCGCAACGATAATATCGAGGTTTTACCTATCTAAATTTAAAATCTTCACACCCCCTTCTACACACTGTAGCGGGACCAAAAAGGAAGCCGGAAGTACGGTCTTCCTCAATCACAAGAGGACTACACCATGCTGAAGACACTAAAGAGGAAAGCCGGAAGTTTGGCTCTCGCCACGACCTTGGGATTAGGAGTTTCGACAGGAATAGCTACAGGTGCTTCTGCCGTTGAACTTACAATGTACTACCCCGTTGCTGTGGGTGGACCGTTAACAAATATCGTTGATGGGCTCGTTGAAGATTTTGAAAAAGAGAACCCGGATATTACAGTGAATGCCATCTATGCCGGTAATTATAACGATGCCCGTATCAAAGCTCTCGCGGCTCTTAAAAGTGGAGAGCCAGCACAAACATCAGTGATGTTTTCCATCGATACCTATGAACTCATTGAGCAAGGTGCAATCGTTGCATTTGACGATGTCGTTGAGACCAAAGAAGAAAAAGAGTGGCTGAACAGTTTCTATCCAGCCCTTATGGAAAACGGTCAGACTCAAGGAAAAACATGGGGCATCCCCTTTCAACGCTCTACAATTGTTATGTACTATAACAAAGATGCTTTCCGTGCAGCAGGTCTCGATCCGGAAACACCTCCGGCGACCTGGGACGATTTAATTTCAGCAGGAAAAAAACTGACCAAAGATGGTCAATGGGGCGCAATGATCCCCTCCACAGGCTACCCCTATTGGATGTTTGGCGCGCTTAGCATGCAGAACGATCAAGTTCTGATGAATAGCGACGGTAACGAAACATACTTTGATGCTCCGGCAACAATCGAAGCACTCGAATTCTGGAAAGACCTGGGCACAAAACACGGCATCATGCCAGAGGGAACAATTGAATGGGGCACACTCCGTCAAAACTTCCTTGAGGGCAAGACAGCTATGATGTGGCATTCCACAGGAAACCTCAGTGTCGTAAAAAAGAACGCAAAGTTTGATTTCGGCGTTGCAATGCTGCCTGCTCAAAAACGCCGTGGCACACCAACAGGTGGTGGTAATTTCTACATTTTTGAGAAAACGTCCGCAGAAGAACGAAAAGCAACGATGAAGCTTATCCGCTTTCTCACAGAACCAAAACGGACTGCTGAATGGAGTATGAAAACAGGTTATCTCGGTACGAAACCTGCGGCTTATGCTACGACAGAAATGAAGCAATACGTTGCTGATTTTCCACCAGCAGCAGTTGCACGAGATCAGCTGGAATTCGCAACAGCAGAGCTTTCCACTTACCAAAATGGCCGTGTTCGCAAACTTCTTGATGATGCAATACAAGCAGCCCTCACAGGTTCAAAAACACCAAAAGAAGCCCTGGAAGGCGCACAAAAACAAGCTGATCGCTTACTGAAGCGCTATCGTTAAATACTAAACTGCACCTTCCCCGGAGATGATGATTTATCGTCTCCGGGGTCTTCTGTTTCTATCTTCGTTCGTTTCCGTTGAATAATTTATGAGTACCAATAGATGAAGCATGCTTCGACAAAACATCAGCTATATGGGTGGCTTTTATTATTGCCAGCCACCTTATTTCTGTTGGCCTTCACCTATTACCCTACTCTTGCGACATTAGCGAAAAGCTTCTTCTCCCAGGGCACAGCAATAAGACCAGCAGCATTTGTGGGATTAGAGAATTATACTTTCATGTTAGAAGACGATGTATTCTGGCAAGTAGCATGGAACAATGTGATTTACGCACTATTCACCATTCCCATTTCGATAGCCTTGGCATTGATGATGGCTATTTGGGTGAATAGCCGTTTAAAGTTTAAATCTTTGGCACGTATGAGTTTTTTCTTACCCACGATGCTGCCAATGATTGCAGTCGCAAATATCTGGCTTTTCTTTTACACACCAGAAATTGGTTTAATCGATCAAGTAGCCAGTGTTTTTGGCATAGAAAGTCATAACTGGCTCGGCGATCCAGATACAGTTTTAGGCTGTATTATCGTAATAACCATCTGGAAAGAAGCTGGGTTTTTCATGATTTTTTACCTCGCCGCGCTGCAGACACTGTCACCCGAGCTAGAAGAAGCCGCCCGTCTGGAAGGGGCCAGTCGCTGGTACTATTTCCGCAGAATTATGTTTCCATTATTAATGCCAACAACCTTATTTGTTCTGATCAATGCCGTAATCAATTCATTCAAGTTGGTCGATCACTTGTTCATTTTAACAAAGGGTGGGCCAGATAACGCAAGCTCACTATTGCTCTATTATATCTATGAGGTTGCTTTCAGCTTCCTTGATCAAGCTTACGCATCAACCCTTACGGTAATTCTTCTCGCTGTACTCGCAATTATTGCAATCGGGCAGTTTGTCTTTCTTGATAAAAAGGTCCACTACCAGTGATTATCAACCTGCAAGGACGAAAGTTCTCAATCTCTCTTGAATCAAGCGCAGCCTATTTTCTCGCTTTTCTCTGGGTCCTACCGCTCATCTATGCGCTTTGGGCTGCGTTTCACCCTGCTGAATACGCGACCCGCTTTGAGCTTTTTGCACCGTTGACATTGGATAACTTTGCCACGGCATGGGAACAGGCCCCTTTTGCGCGTTATTTCCTCAATACCTTTTTACTGGTCACGTCTATTCTTCTCGTCCAATTCGTTCTCTGCACCCTGGCGGCCTACTCTTTTGCCCGGTTCGAGTTTCCGGGTAAATCAATCGCTTTTGGCCTCGTCCTAATTCAGCTCATGATTATGCCCGAAGTCTTGATTGTAGAGAACTACACGACAATGAGTAACCTTGGTCTTGTCGACAGCATTCTGGCAATTGGCTTACCCTACATGGCAAGCGCTTTTGGCATATTCCTTTTAAGACAAACCTTTAAAACAATTCCCCATGAGCTAGAGGATGCGGCAAAAATTGAGGGATGTTCTTTATGGCAAATACTGTGGAAAGTTTACGTCCCACTTGCCCGGCCAACCTATGTCGCTTTTGGCTTGGTATCAATCAGCTATCACTGGAACAATTTTCTCTGGCCACTTGTCATTACCAATTCCGTAACAACGCGCCCCTTAACCGTTGGCCTTGCTATTTTTGGCGCTCCGGAATCAGGTGTTGATTGGTCAATCATTACTGCCGGAACTCTTTTGGCCGTTGCGCCTTTACTTGTTGCGTTTCTTCTTTTCCAGCGCCAATTTGTACAGTCATTTATGCATGCGGGAATCAAATGACAATAATTATAAGCTGGAATATTCAATGTGGCATTGGTGTAGACGGCACAGTCGACCTTGAGCGGATTGCAAAGGTCATAAAATCCCAAGGTGACCCGGATATTATTTGCCTTCAAGAAGTTGCACGTTTTGACCCAATCTCTGACAAAGGTCAGGCAGCAGATCAATACACTATTCTCGCAGACCTGTTTCCTGAACATGCGTCTTTTTTTGGTCCGGCAATAGACCACCTGTATCCCGGAGAGGCCAATCGACGTCAATTTGGCAACATGGTCCTTTCACGTCTGCCCGTTGTACAGGTTTTCAATCACCTACTGCCCCAACCGCGCCCGGAAAAGCCCTGCAAGAACATGCCGCGGCAAGCACTGGAAATTATTGTTGATCTCGAAAGTGGCCCCTTGCGCATTGCAACAACACATCTTGAATACCACTGTAACAAACAACGTTATGCGCAAGCTGAATATCTATGCAAGGCACAGGAAGAGGTTATCGCAAACCAGGACTATCACCATATAGCCCCGCAATCAGGCCCCTACGCGGCGTTGCCCAGACCAGAACGCAGTATTATTTGCGGAGATTTTAATGCCGTCGTTGGCGAACAAACCTATCGCCTGTTAAATTCAGAAATACCGGAAATATCGGAACATTATATTGATGCATGGCTCGCTTTTCACAAGGGTAAAAGCCACGCCCCGACCTGCGGCATCTTCGACCCGGAGCAATGGCCAGAAGGCCCCCATTGCCGGGATTTTTTCTTCATCACAGAAAGCCTTGTGTCCAACGTGAAAAATGTGCGTGTAGATGAACAAACTGATGCGTCAGATCACCAACCTGTTGTACTGGAGTTGGAATAACCTCCCCTAAGAAACAGTAGATTATTCCTTTCAAAGGGCAACTTACTTCTGATTTTATGTGCAACCAGCCGTTAGAGAAGTCATAAATTTTCTGGTATCAGCAGGGCAGGTTAAACGCACAAAATTGATATGAGTATATTTTTTATCATTCAGTATTTTCTCATAATACTTTTTGTTACTTTTATAACTTTTCATTGTCCAAAGCAGAACTGAATCTCTACTTAAAAACGTTTTTCTGAAGCTCTCGATGTTGCCTGTACCCGGCCAGTTTTCTTTCTTCATTACAGCTCGAATCACGGCACGTTTTGACGCTTGGTAAAATGTTCTTATCCACGAATAATCTATCCAAATAACAGTATCAACATTAGTCCATTTGATAGATTGCGTGTGATTATAGTTTCCATCTAGTATCCAAGTTGTACCAGACGTACTTTCGGTAATTGCAGAAAGAAATTCTTTATCTGAAGCGTTTTCCCAATTTGGTTTCCAGTGAAAACATCCATCTCGATATGAGGATACCCCAATACACTGGCAAGATTACGGGCAACAGTGGACTTGCCACTACCACTGGTTCCAATAACATTAATACGTTTCATTATCTGAGTACCCTCAACAACACCTACTAATGGCCATATAGACACCAATAGGAATACACCCCAGCAAGAAGGTGTATTTTTCATTAGATAAAAATTTCAAAAGTCTAACGGCCTGAGTTTAAAGCCTACAAGATGCTACGTTTGGCGGATTAGCAAGAACCAAGAGTGATTATTACAATACCTCTTGAGGACCTTCTAAATTAAATCGTTAGATAATAAAAGTAGTGATCAGTTTCACGCTCAAATCCGAAGGATTCATAGAGGGACTGGGCTTTTGCATTAAGGATATCCGTCTCCAGCAAAATACCTTTGGAGTTCACCTTTTTCCCATGATCACGTGCCGCAGTTAACAGCTTTCTGGCAACGCCCTGTCCCCGTGCTTTCTCATGCACGAACAGATCATTCAGGATTAAATCCCGTCTGAGTGAAACCGACGAAAATGTTGGATAAATTTGGGTAAACCCAAGAACATCACCGCTATTATTTTGAGCATAAAACACCACGGATTCAGAACTATCCTGACGTTCTGAAAGGAAAACCTCACAAGCTTTGCGGTCACTTTCCTGACCATAGAACTGACGGTAAAGATCAAAACATTCCACCACTTTATGAATGGTCTGTGTATCGGCCTGCAAGATCTCTATTGTCATTTTATCGCGCTCGCTTTGTGATGTCAGAGCATTTTATAGAGATATTTTCAAAGGACATCAAAGGCTAAGATAATAATACCTATATGCCTTCCCTCTAAAAACTAAACCCCGACATCAATAGGTTTCGCGGGAATAATACTGTTGATCAAATCAGGGAGATACGTTCCTATTTTTAAGGGCACAAAAGTTTCATCAGATGCATTAATATCTGCGACGCCCCACCAACGATAGCCATGAAAATACTGATTTTCATTTTCATCAGGCATGGCCTGTGGCGGATCAAACTTTGTGGATCTGACTACATAAAAAATTTCATCCACGCAGATATCCCGTTGATTAAAGGTCAAGCGATGTTCTCTGGTCCAAACCAATGGGCCAATATCCCAATCAGAAATAAAAATCTCTTCATTCAATTCCCGACGCAAAGCAGCAACAGGATCTTCGTCAACCTCAAGTCCACCGCCAGGGGTTAACCACAGGGGTTCCGTATTTGGGTACTGCATACGCGCCAATAAAATCTTATCATCAGGCGACAATATAATCGCCCGAACAGCACTGCGTTTTCTCATCAATTAATCCGCAATCACTCAACAGTCACAGATTTGGCAAGATTTCTGGGCTGATCCACATCTGTCCCCTTCAGAACAGCTGTGTGATAGGCGAGAAGCTGAATGGGGAGGGCATAAAGGATCGGTGCCACAAAGGGATCAACCCTTGGCAAGACAACACTATGCTTGGCAATATCTCCGGCCCGGGCAACACCTTCTTCGTCAGAGAACAGAATAATCTGTCCGCCGCGGGCATGTACTTCCTGAAGGTTCGAGATCGTCTTTTCCATCATCGGTCCACTTGGGGCACAGGCAATGACAGGGACATTTTCATCAATCAAAGCAATGGGACCATGTTTCATTTCGCCCGCGGCATACCCTTCAGCGTGAATGTAACTGATTTCCTTAAGCTTCAATGCTCCTTCCATCGCCATGGGATAGAGATTACCACGACCAAGATAAAGCACATCCCTTGCTTCACTAACATCAGCAGATATTTTACGGATGGCCTCGTCTGTATTCAGGATTTCAGTAATTCTTGATGGAATTTCGGTCAAAGCCGAAGACAGCTCTGCTTCACGTTCCGGCGTAATGGTTCCTTTGGCGCGACCGATACCAATAGCAAGGCAGGCCAGAACAGTAAGCTGTGTGGTAAAAGCCTTGGTTGATGCCACACCAATTTCAGGACCAGCCAAAGTCGGCAGAACCATGTCTGATTCACGGGCGATAGTTGATTCAGGTACATTGACAACAGATATAATCTTTTGCCCTTGCTCCTTGGCATAACGAAGCGCAGCAAGAGTATCAATCGTCTCACCGGATTGAGAAATAAACAGACTGACACCATTTTCCGGCAACGGGGCTTCACGGTATCTGAACTCGGACGCGATATCGACTTCGACCAGTTGGCGAGCTTCCTGCTCAAGCCAGTATTTAGCCACCATTCCTGCCAAAGATGCCGTACCACACCCAACAATGGTCAAACGAGAAATATTAGCTAAATCGAAGGGAAAATCAGGTAGTTGGATTGAACGTGCCAGCGGATTAAAGAATGTATGCAGTGTGTCGCCAACAACAGCTGGCTGTTCATAAATTTCCTTCTGCATAAAGTGACGGTATTGGCCTTTGCCAATCATGGCGCCAGACACAGCAGTCTGAATAACTTCGCGGTTCAACAGATTCCCTGCAAGATCCCGGATGGTCGCACCATTATTGTCCAAAACGACCCAGTCCCCTTCTTCAAGATAACAAATCTGATCTGTCAGATGAGCAAGGGAAAGAGCATCAGACCCCAAATACATCTCGCCGTCACCATAACCAACGGCAAGCGGGCTGCCACGCCTTGCTCCGATCATCAAATCTTCTCGACCTGCAAAAACAATCGCAAGGGCAAAAGCCCCTTCCAGACGCTTGAGGGTCGTATGAACGGCTTCTTCAGGTGACAAACCATCATGCAGATAATTTGTGATCAAATGCACAACAACTTCAGTATCGGTTTCGGTCTGAAATACTTGCCCTTTGGCATCCAGTTCTGCACGAAGTTCCTGAAAATTTTCGATAATACCATTATGCACCAGCGATACCTTGTCACTGGCATGAGGGTGAGCATTAGTTTCATTGGGGCGGCCATGTGTTGCCCAGCGGGTATGTCCAATACCTGTCATACCCGTAATTGGATCTTCTTCGACACGATTCTGCAAATTAACAAGTTTGCCCTGAGCCCGACGTCTTTCCAGACCACCATCAACCAGTGTTGCAATACCCGCGGAATCATATCCACGGTATTCCAACCGCTTCAAACCATCTAATAAGAGAGGAACAACAGGCTTTGTACCGATAATACCAATGATGCCACACATAATGCTTTAGCCTTTTTTCTCTTCTTTAATTTTTTTGCGACTGGCACGGAAACTCGCCCCGGCACCGGCCTTGTCAATCAAACGTCCCCGGACGACAGCCATTGCATCGTCAGAGACTGACTTTGTAACAGTCGATCCCGCCCCGACAATAGCACCTGCACCAATATCAACAGGGGCAACCAGCGCCGTGTTAGATCCTATAAAGGCGCCCTCACCAATAGAGGTCTTCCATTTATTGAACCCATCGTAGTTACAGGTAATTGTTCCAGCACCAATGTTCGCTTTCGCGCCAACTTCGGCATCACCGATATAGCTCAAATGATTGACCTTGGCACTTTCGCCAAGTACAGCATTTTTGGTTTCGACAAAATTACCAACCTTGCCACCTTTTCCAATCACTGTACCCGGACGCAATCTGGCATAAGGACCGATTGCAGCTCCCTCACCAATGATTGCACCTTCCAAATGACTGAAAGCTTTGATATGGCTGTTATCAGCAATGGAAACTTTTGGACCGATAAAAACTGATGGTTCGATAATAATATCTCGACCGAATTGTGTATCTGTCGAAAGCCATGTCGTATCAGGGTCCATCAAAGTCACCCCCTGAGCCATTGCCTTCGCACGCAGACGCTGTTGTAAAATACGCTCAGCAACGGCTAACTCCTGGCGAGAATTAACCCCCATGACTTCTTCTTCGCCTGCTTCAACCGCACGTGTGTCCAGACCTTCAGCGTAAGCAAAATCAAAAATTACCGGAAGATAGTATTCACCTTGGGCATTGTTATTATCCAGCTGATTGATCAATCGATGTACTGTCGGGCCCTCACCGAGCAAAATGCCTGCATTGCAAAGATCAATCGCGCGCTCTTCATCTGTTGCATCAGCATGTTCAATGATGCCCATAACGCGGCCACTACTATCCTGCTTAACCCGTCCATAACGCCCGGGTTCTTTAGGACGAAAAGCCAGACCAATAAGCTTGGGTCCATTTTCGGAACATCTTTGTGTTAACATAGCTTGATAGGTTTCAGGCTGAATAAGTGGTGTATCCCCAAAGATCACCATAATGTCCGCCTGATCATCCGGACCACAGAAACCGTCCAGAGCCACAAAAGCCTGTTTCACCGCATGCCCCGTCCCCAGACGGTCGGCCTGAACAACTGTCTTATGAGGTGCCGCCGCTTTTTCTACAGCCTGAGCATCAGGACCAACGACAACGACGATACGATCAGGAGAAAGAGTCTCAACACCATCTAAAACATGCGACAGCATGGGTTTTTCTGCGAGGCAATGAAGAACCTTTGGCAAATCTGATTTCATTCGGGTGCCCTGGCCAGCAGCCAACACAATCACGGCGAGTTTACGTTTAGTCATAGATCTCTAGTATTCATCAATCTCGGAGGTCCCAAGGATCACCGTTGGTTAAGTCTTTCACAGTGCTTACCCCCTACCCCTCTTGGGATCAACCATTAGAATATGTCCTATCAACAAAATCAGGCGAAAATATAGCGAGCAAAAACTGACATAGAAGAAATTGTAGCTCAAATCACCTTTTATTTCTGTGTGTTACATTATATTTCGATTTATTACAGGATAATGCTCTCTATAAATTGGAAATGAAGAGTTCTTGTTTAAAAGAATAATCCTGTTTAGCTTTTGCCCCTATCGTACCGAGAAGCATATCATCAACAAAACAAGTTTATCTTTATGACCAAACGCAATGTACTTGTCTTCGACCTGGACGGCACTCTTATTGAAAGTGCACCGGACCTCGCTTTATCTTTACAAATCCTATTGAAAAACGAAGGGCGCAGAGAACCAGACCTTATCGAAGTTAAATCCATGATTGGTGATGGCGCGACAAAGCTGGTTGAGCGTGGTTACGCCGCGACAGGATCCGCCCTGTCAGAAAATGAACTGAAAGAAAAAGTCAAAAATTTTCTCGAGATCTATTCAGAAAATCTTGTTGTTGAAACCCATCTTTACGAAAACTGTCGTACTGTCCTCAGAAACCTGAAAGCAGCGGGTTGGAAACTTTTAATTTGCACCAACAAACCCTATGCACCGACCCTGGAAATCATGAACAGGCTCGACCTCAACAATCTGTTCGACAAAGCTGTTGGTGGAGATAGCTACCCCGTAAAAAAACCAAACCCTGATCACATCCTTAAACTTTTGGATGAAGCAGGGGCAAGCACAGAGCAGGCAATTATGATCGGCGATGGCGTCAATGACGTCCTTGCCGCTAGAAACGCCGGGATACCTTCTATTCTATTCACCCATGGCTACGGTACCGAAGCAGCAAAAGCCCAAAACCCAGATATCACTATAGACACTTTTTGGGAGCTTGAAGACGCTATCAATAGCCTTGCATGAAACTGCGACATTACCGCACGCATCAGCAAATAAAGAAGGAAAACGCTCGTCAGCAGGATAAAATTGAGCATAATCAATTCTTAAACAAATCTATTGAGCTAAGTTGCACCAAGACAACTCGCCAAAGATCTATTAATGTTGAAGGCTCGCTAAGTTATTACGACTACGACATTTAACTGATAGAACGAAACGACACATACTATTCAGGAGAGAGTAATTATGGCAAAAATCGCCACCATGGCCTTGGGCCTTGTTATCGGATTAGGTCTTAGCCTTAGCGCCGCCCAAGCTGGCGATGCAGCCGCGGGCAAAAAGGTCTTTAAAAAATGTAAAGCTTGCCACACTATTGATGCAGGTGGGAAAAACAAAGTTGGTCCAAACCTCCACGGTATTATTGGCAAAGCCGCTGCTTCCGTAGAAGGCTATAAATATTCCAAAGCAATGACAGCTTCCGGCATTACATGGACGGAAGAAAACCTCGCTGAATTCTTCAAGAAACCTAAAAAATTCGTGCCAAAAACAAAAATGTCTTTTGGTGGCTTGAAGAAAGACAAACAAATTGAAGATCTTATCGCTTATCTACAAGAGAATAGTTAAGCTCACTAAGTGCTTGTACGCAAAAAACCCGGGCTTCAGAGCTCGGGTTTTTTATTTGCATATAGATATAACAATTTCTCGCACTCAATCACGTGTTCGCGAGACCTTACAGACAAATTAACTTTCCCCCCGCATGATACCCCTTATCAATCGCGCAGGTTTAAACCTCACTCACTCTGAGGCTGACCATATAACGAGAAAGCTGCTTAATCAGCTTCAATCAGGAGAGAATAACTTTGTCGATATCTACACGTAACAGATTTTTAGTTCTTGCAATGAGCTTCGCCGTAACCTCATCGCTTTATATTGGACAGGCCTCAGCAGGGGATCCGGCTGCCGGGAAGAAAGTCTTTAACAAGTGCAAAGCTTGTCACACAATAGGTAAAAATAAAATCGGTCCTGATTTAGCAGGGCTATTTGGCCGCCCCGCCGCCAGTGTCGAAGGGTACAAGTATTCCAAAGCCATGAAAGCATCAGGAATTACCTGGACGGAAGAAAATCTGGCCCAATTCCTGAAAAAACCAAAAGCATTTGTTCCCAAAACAAAAATGGGCTTCGGCGGCCTGAAAAAAGAAAAACAGATTGAAGACCTGCTGGCTTATCTGAAAGAAGCGACAGCACAATAATTTCTATAAGATATAATCTAGTTATAGCTTGATTTACTTAGAGATCGGTATTTTACAAAGTCAGTTGCATCATGCAGCTGGCTTTGTCTTTTTCTTCCTTTTTTCTGCCATTTACTTGTCACGTGACATTCTTTGGCCTTATCTGCGAAGTATGCTATGAAGCCTGTATATTATTTTGTATTATCGCTTAATTCTTGAAATATTTAAGATTATTATGCTTAAAAATAAGGACACCAGCGGTCTTACTCAACTATTCGTTAACCTTAAACAGGCAAGCTAGATTTAGTTATTAAGGTTAACAGATAGATCATATGATTTTGCGCCAAGGCCCTACACTCCCTTAGGGTCTTGAATACTATTTTTCGGGGGAAACGGGGATAGAATGAGTTCTGAGAATACAGCGAGTAAACCCAAGAGTGGTAAAAAGGTTTCCGCAAAAGAGAAAAAAGCAGCAGAAGAGCAGGCCAAACAGCAAGCTGCTGATGCTCTGAAAGCTTCAGAAGTGATCGACGGTGGTGTGCCACCTAAAGCAGAGTGGCAGGTTGATCCCGGCTCTGTAAACTTCGAAGATCCACTTCTTGAATGTGTGTATATGCTTGCGTCGATGATGCAAAGGCCTATATCCGTTGAAGCACTGAAAGCCGGACTTCCGCACAGCGATGCCCACTTCACACCCGACTTGGCTGTTCGTGCCGCGGAACGTGCGGGCTTAACAGCAAGAACCGTTCGCCGGGCAACAATCGAAGATATTCAACCCGTTACACTTCCCTGTATTGTTCTGCTAAAACAAGGCGGAGCCTGCATTCTTCTGAACTACACAAAATCCGGCAAGGCCAACATCGCCATACCGGAAGGGCGCGGGCAAAGAGAAATTACCGTAGAAGAACTTCAGGAACAGTACACAGGCTATGCAATATTTGCGCGGACAGAGTACAAGTTTGACTCACGTGCATCAGATATCCAGCTAAAAAAACCTAAAGCCTGGTTCTGGGGAACACTGTTCAAATTCTGGCCGATCTACAGCCATGTTATGTTGGCGTCCATTTTGATCAACATGTTTGCCATCGCCAGCCCTTTGTTCGTCATGAATGTGTATGACCGCGTAGTTCCGAACGGAGCCAGTGCCACACTTGCTGTTCTGGCAATCGGGGTGACAACAGTCTTCCTTTTTGAATTTATTATGAAAAACCTGCGAACCTATTTGGTTGATGTAGCAGGTAAAAACGCTGATGTAATCATTGCCAGCCGTCTGCTTGAACAGCTTATGGCAATGAAACTTTCTAACAAACCCCCTTCAACCGGGGCCATGGCAAACAACCTGCGAGAATTTGAGTCGCTCCGGGACTTCTTTACATCAGGTACTCTGGTTGCTCTGATCGACTTACCTTTTATTTTCCTCTTTATCTGGATTATTTCGATTGTCGCAGCCCCACAGGTTGCTGTGATACCATTGATTGTTGTGCCGCTGGTCATTCTCGTCGGTGTATTCCTTCAAATTCCCCTGCGGAAAGTTATTGAAAGAACCCACAAAGAATCCAGCCAAAAGCATGCCTTGCTGGTTGAAACTATCGATGGACTAGAGACCATCAAGACGACGGCAGCAGAAGGGCGCATTCAACGTTCGTGGGAACGCTTTGTCGGTTTAACGGCGGACTCAGCCGGTAAAGCTAAACTACTATCAGGTATTTCAACGACCTTTGCACAGTTGGCCATTCAGATGACCACCGTTGTTGTTGTCATCGTCGGCGTGTTTTTGATCATCGAAAAAGAGATGACCATGGGTGCTCTCGTTGCCTCCAGTATGCTGAGCGGACGTGCGCTTGCACCTCTTGGTACCATTGCGGGTATGCTTACCAGATTACAACAGTCTCGTGTTGCTTTGAAATCGCTTGATAACATCATGAGTTCAGAAGTTGAGCGTTCAGAAGACAAAACCTATCTTCACCGCCCACGTCTAAGCGGTGAAATTGAACTAAAAAAAATAACGTTCAATTACCCGGGACAAGAAGTCAAAGCGCTCGATAACGTCAGCCTCAAAGTTAAACCGGGCGAACGTGTTGGTATCCTGGGGCGCATTGGTTCGGGAAAATCAACAATCGCACGCCTTTGCCTGGGGCTTTACGATCCAACCGAAGGTTCCGTCCTTGCCGATGGCACCGATATCCGCCAGATTGATCCAGCGGATCTTCGCAGAAATATCGGTTACGTTTCACAAGATAACTATCTCTTCTTCGGATCCGTAAAAGAGAACATCTCTTTTGGAGCTCCACACGTGGATGATCAGACAATTCTGCGTGCCGCATCCCTTGCAGGTGTAACGGATTTTCTTAAAACACATCCTCATGGATTTGATCTCCAGGTCGGTGAACGTGGCATGTCCCTTTCAGGTGGGCAACGGCAAGCCGTTGTTATTGCCAGATCATTACTTCTTGATCCGCCAATCCTGCTAATGGATGAGCCAACAAGTGGTATGGATAACTCATCAGAAGCAGCATTCAAACAACGCCTATCAAAAGCAGTTGTTGGAAAAACACTGGTTCTGGTCACTCATCGAAGTTCACTGCTTACACTGGTTGATCGTCTGGTCATTGTCGATAGTGGCCGGATCGTCGCTGACGGACCAAAAGCAGAGGTTCTTGAAGCCTTGAAACAGGGACAAATCCGGGCGAGCGCCGGATAGCCTCCTGATCCATAAGCCATTGAGAACAATCAGACAGAAATAAAGACACAAGGAAAAGGCCCAATCATGTCTTCCATGTCTAAAAAAGACGAAGATCTATTATTTGCTCCAGATCTACATGCCGCGACCCTCAGAAGAGGGCGCCGTATCGCCTACACGCTTACCTTCACAGCATTTTTGTTTTTCCTCGTGTTCGGCACATGGGCAACCATGGCAGAGCTGGATGAAGTAACACGTGGCGAAGGTACCTTTATACCGGCACAAAAAACCCAAATTATCCAGAATCTCGAGGGGGGTATTATTACCGAACTTATGGTTCAGGAAGGTGATATCGTTGAGAAGGGGGATATCCTTCTTCGTATTGACAATTCTCAAGCTACGTCAACGGTAAAAGATTCTAACGAGCAACTAAAAATTCTCTCCGCGACAGTCAAACGTCTGACCGCAGAGCTGAACGATACGCCTTTGGAATATACAGAAGCAGAACTTCAAAGCGCACCGGATCAAGTCGCGGATCAAACATCGCTATACAATGCAAGAAAGCTTCAACAAGAAGCACAAATCAAAGTTCTTGAAAATCAGTCCCGACAACGCCGCCATGAAGTATCAGAGGTGAAGAGCCGGATAGGGCAACTGAGGAACTCTCTTGCTTTGGCACGCGAAGAGCGCAACATAACCAAACCACTTGTCGACAAAGGCATTTCGCCAAGGCTTGAACTTATCCGTATTGATCGTCAAGTTGCAGACCTTGAAGGTGAAATCAAAACGTTGCGTACAAGTTTGCCTCGCCTAGAAGGCGCTGTCCTAGAGGCAAAGCAACGTATTGACGAAATGGTCCTGACTACAAAAGCAGAAGTATCTGATGAGCTCAACAGATCTCGTGCAGAGATGAAGTCGCTGAGCGAACGTGTTGCAGCAGGTGTGGATACTGTTCAGAGAACAGATATCAGATCCCCTGTTCGCGGTACAATCAAAGAACTAAAGCGTAACACTGTTGGTGGTGTTATTCGTCCGGGTGAAGATATTGTTGAAATCGTCCCACTGGATGACACCCTGCTTGTCGAAGCCCAAATCCGTCCATCTGACCGTGCCTTTCTTCGCTCTGGCCAGAAAGCAACCATCAAAGTTACAGCCTATGACTTCTCTATTTATGGGGGGCTCGAAGGGAAGCTGGAACGTATTTCAGCTAGTACCATCAAGGATGAAGAAGGCGAGAGTTTCTATCGTGTCTATCTGCGTACTGCTGATAATAAAATTGTCAGCAAAGGTAAGGAGCTGGAAATTATTCCCGGTATGACAGCAAATGTCGAAATTCTAACAGGTAAGAAAACTGTTATGGATTACCTGTTAAAGCCAATCCTGAAAGCACGCGATTCAGCCCTTCGGGAAAAGTAAGAATTTATCTTAAATTTATTATGGTGAGCATTCGATTGGATGCTCACCATCAACACAACGTGAACGCGACAAATTTACCTCTTCCACACCATAAAAATTAAGACTCTGTTAAGCGGTTCTTTGCCATTTTAGAAGCTGCATAATTTTATTTATTTCTGGCGAACGCGACGCAGCCCTTGACCGACTTTAAGCCGTTACAAATCATCAAAAAGGCCGCATTAATTGCATCCTTGGCTTCTGTTCTTGTGAACACGATGCCTATGGATGCTGCGCATGCCCAGTCGCTTGGTGATTTGGCCAAGGCAGCCAAGGGTAAAGGGACAGCCCTGTTCAGAACAGTTGAATTCAGATCCAAGTCATTCAAAGCGCTACCACAATGGGCCCGTGTGTTAAAAAAATCAAAACCTGAAATCAGGTCATTTAACGCCTGCGCAAACAACATCGCCAATTGTAAAACACCGCAACAAAAATCCTGGCGGAAAATAATTCATGCCGCCAAGAACATGTCGCGGCGACAGAAGCTTGATACGGTAAATAAATTCTTTAACCGTTGGCCCTATAAACTGGACCACGAAGTTTATGGTGTTAGCGAATACTGGGCCTCGCCCAACCAGTTCATGCGAACATCCGGTGACTGCGAAGACTATTCCATCGCCAAATTCTATGCCTTGAAAGAACTTGGTTTTAAAGACAACGAAATGCGTATTGTGATTTTAAAGGATAGTATCCGTGGTATTGGGCACGCAGTACTGGCAATATATGAAAAGAACGATATCCTGATACTGGACAGTCTTTCAAACCTGATCCTGACGCATACAAAATATCGCCATTATATACCTCAGTACTCTATGAATTCGACGACACGTTGGGCACATATCAAGTAAGATGATGAAAACAGTCCAAAGACACAAATGCTCCCCGGGGGGACAGAGCGGAAAACAATGAAGAAAAACGGTAAAGAGAAATTCGAATTTCACGCCATAAACGATATGGCCACATCTGAACGCCCGGCTAACCGGCGTACAGTTGTCACCGCGGCTCTTGTTATTGGTGCCCTCATACTCATGTCGATTATTGTCCCGGGCTTAATCATTAATGACAGGAAAAGCACTGTTATAGCCAAAGTTCAGGATAGACAGGAAATTCTCGCTTCCGGACGTAGCGAGCTTGTACAGACCTGGCTAGACTCTGTCCGGGCACAATCCGACAGGTTGGTATCCAATGAACTTTTCCGTCTCTTTGCATACGAAGTAGATCTTGCGGGTGGCGATTTCACCCAGATTGTTCCCCCAAAACCAGACGAAGATCCCGATTCAAGTCTTGGGGTTTCTCTGTTTGAACAGCTTCCCTTTATGGAACGTGTTCTCACTGACTTTACCATTAACAGTGATTTCACAACTAGCTATCTGTTTGGAAAAACAGGTATCGCTTACCTGACCAGTGGCGGTGCGGACCCAGTAACCGAGCAGCAAAAGCAACTTGCCATGTCAGCATTCGGACGCAAGGAAGTAACCTTTGGTCCGGTACGTGTTGATTCATCCGGGCTGGTCATGGACTTACTGCTACCTGTACTACCCGCACAGTCAGAAGCGGATGAAGAAGAGCCTGTTGGCCTGATGCTTCTTACTTTTCCTGTAACCACAAAATTTGGTGAATTTCTCTCTCAACGAGCTTTGTCTGAAGAAGGCGAAATCACCAGAATGGTCCAAATTACCAACAAAGGTTTCCAGGAAATAACGCCACAGGATCCAGAGCTAATCCGCGATATCACACTGACATCAAACAACGAAGATATCTTTGCCTTTGCCCTTCGCCCGACGATCGGGATTGCCGCTAAAGAGGTCTATTCAGTTGGCGCTCCTTTGATCCCTGATCAGTTGTGGATTTTCCAGGAAGTTGATCGCGTAAGTGCAGAAAAAAGCCTGATTGAGTTCAGAAATATTGCCTACCTCCTCGCTGGCTTTATCGTACTTATCGTCGCGGCTGTCTTCCTAGCCTTCTGGTGGCGCCTGAACAGTGAGCATAACGGTGCATTGGCGAAACAGTTCAAAGATCTCGCCACACGCATTCATGCGCAAAAACAGTTGCTGGATAAAATTAATGGCTCCATTGCTGACTTCATCGGCCTGAAGGCGGTCGATGGCAGCTATCGCTATATTAATCCGGCCTTTGCCAAAGGTGTTGGCCGAGAAGAAGATCAGCTTCTTGGCATGGATGATGCCGCTATCTTTGGCACCGGCACCGCAGCCAGAATGTCGATCAGTGATCAACGCGCCGTTTCTACCGGCGGTGTGGTTACCAACAACGAACGCGTATTCCTGAACAACAAAGAACATCATCTGCAAATCAGCAAAGTGCCATTTGTTGGTGAAGACAATCAGGTATCCGGCATCGTTTCTGTTTTCCGGGACGTTACAGAAATCGTTGAAGAACAGCGCAAAAAAGAAAAAGCTGTCAAACAGATGGTAACTGCTTTGGTTCGCGCCGTGGAACTCCGCGATCCGTACTTAGGCGGACATTCGCGTCGTGTATGTCTTTTTGCCCTTATGGTTGGCAAACGTATGAACCTGAGCACACTCGAAATTTCCACATTAGAGATCTCATCAAACCTGTCACAAATCGGTAAACTGGCTATTCCACGAAGTATTCTCAACAAACCAGAACGCCTGACACCAGAAGAGATCGCCGAAATCCAGAAACATCCTAAACATACGCAACAGTTGCTCCGGGGCATTGATTTTGATTTGCCTGTTCTGGAAACGATCATGCAAATGCACGAACGTCTTGACGGCAAAGGGTATCCTCGTGGTTTGGTTGGTGAAGAAATATTGATCACAGCCCGTATTCTTGGGGCTTGCGATGTTTTCTGTGCGCGAATTGAACCTCGTTCTTACCGCCATGGGCTGGAACCTCTGCGAGCATTGGATATTCTCGAAGAAAATAATGATCGCTATGACACGGGTGTTATTAACGCGCTTAGGGATGTGGTAAACTCTGTCGAGGGCGAAAAGCTCATCGCCTCTATCCAGCACTAGGTTTTACCGATGCCATTAAGATTTGGGCTGTTAAGAGCTTTAAACGCCAAAGTAATGCTTTTAGCAGTCCTGTCGGCGGTCATCTTATCCAATACCCCAAGTCAGGCTTCTCAAAAGCTCGCTGCACGGGAGCGTATTCTCGTTAATGCCATGGAATACCCCTGGAGTACCATCGGCAGGCTTAACGCAGCGGGGCGAGCACACTGTACCGGCGCAATGGTCAGTGAACGTCATGTACTGACCGCCGCTCACTGTATCTATGACGCAAAAACAGGACGATGGCTTGCCCCTCAAGAGCTGCATTTTATCGCAGGCTATCAACACGATCAGTACAAGATCCATTCCAAGATCAAATCCTATAAAAAATCATCGCGTTATAAACCAAAGAACGAAGCCTCTGCCAGAAACACAGAAACCGATTGGGCGCTTTTAGAGCTTGCTGATCCCATTGGTACACAAACTGGCTGGTTAAAACTCGATGCCCTTGATAGATCTGTTCGCAGTCGACTAAAAACCGGGCAATCCCGTTTAATTACATCAGGTTATCGAGCTGGCGCCCCAAATGCTCAGACAGTTGATTTTAACTGTCAGGCTCCGAAAAAATTCAAAGGTAACGATGGTATTGCTCATCAATGCTTCCTTCAAAACGGCGATAGTGGCTCGCCCCTGCTTCTATATGATAAGAGCGCCTTTTCCATTGTCGGCATAAACGTTATAGGTTTGAGCGCAGATAACAGAGGCATCAATGATTACGTTGGCGCCCTGAACGCACTACGCTTCCACCCGCAACAGGGTAAAGATGATGTAAAATCCGGCATCGGAAAACTTGGTTTTCTCTGGGATAAAGGTGCCTACCCTGCCCCAGGAAGTGAAGCTTCAACATCCCCGGAACAAACCATCGCTACGCTACTTTCCCGCCAAGGCTATCTGGTTGGAAAACCACGGAACGCAACCTTAGACACCATTACCGCAGCGGAAAATCGTTTCAAAAAAGCGAAGAAAATTCCGGCAAGCCACACAGATTTACAGCTATTGGGTGATCTCATTCTCTCGTTAAAGTAATATAAACCAGATCTGCTTTATCTTAAAAATGGACACAATTTTCTTCATGCCTCCATAATGTTTGTACTTCATTTGACCATTGGGTTGTTATCATGAACTTACAACGAACATATAGAGGCACATAAAAACAGTACTAAGATGATGTATAAACAGATGGACAACTATTGTTAAAGGATTAGCCCCCATGGAACATGTATTCACAGATGGCGTTGGTTCCATCACGGTTGTTAACGGCAACGTCCGCATCGAACTGCGCCAAATCGTCCGCGACCCGAATAACGTTGGCAAACTGGTTTCCGAACCGACAACAACCCTGATCATGCCGCTATCGTCGCTGAAAGACGCAACGGTAAAACTCGCCAACACCATGGAAAAAATCCAGTCCGATGAAAAAGCCAAAGCTCAAATGGACAAACAAGACGACGATGAAGATGCCTTGACGCAGTTGTAAAGAGCAGCGACAATAGCTGTTACCTGTTAATTGACGGGAGTTTTCAACTAAAGCGTCCCAATACATTTCTATAAATAAAGAAACATACAAAAGGGGCTCCCAATTAGAAGCCCCTTTAATTAGCACTTTCACTTTACAAGAATGTTTTAAAATACATCCCCATTAAGATCTGTCACTTCAATATCTTCATCAACTTTCAATATAGACGAAGCATTTGTGTAGGTCGTGAAGCCATCAGTAGTCGAGCCCTTGGTCCACTCTGCACCAGAATTATCCTGATCGGTTAATGTTACACGATCGCCATCCGTTCCCATGATATGAAGCGTATTTGCATCTGCACCAGAGTTACCGGAAGTTATATCAAGCACATCAGCCGCTGTTAGGCTCAAATCAATACCAACATTTTCAGAACCTGCCGCATCTTCAGTAAGAAGGATTCCTTCAATTTTAGAAACATCGAAGGTATTGGCTAAATAGCTAGACATATCCATTGTGTAGAAAACATGACCGTCATCTTCTACGTGTATATCACTACCATTATCTAGGCTACTCTCAGATAGATCAACTGGCGCATCTATTCGTATTAGATCAAAACCTGAGCCACCATCAAGCCACTCATTGTTGTTATCCAGATCCATAACAAGAATATCATTTCCACCACGGCCAAATAAATCATCGAAACCATCACCAGCATTGATGATTGAGTTTTCATTTCCTCCACCATCGCTGCCTCGAGTATCTGCCACTCTATCTAAATCATTATCAGAGCCACCCCAGAGGTAATCAGAACGATCATTGGAACTTCCAGTCGGAGTGCCATCGGTATTGCCATCATCAAGAATTGCTTCTTTAATGATTTCAGTTGGGCCACTCATAGATGGCTTAACTTTGCCGATAATCGCAAAGGTATCCTGTCCACCAGGACCGTCAGCACTATCACTCAAATGAGGATGACTACCACCACCTTTGGAAACCAGTACAGTTCCTTCAACCTCAAAATAAGTCACTTGAACCTGTCCACCATCAGTATCTGTAGCTTCTAGAGACGTGATGTAATTCTTATTCGGATCGATAGCAAAACCAACATCATGCCCGGAAAGAACATCATTACCTTCCTGACCAGTGTTATCCAATGAGATGACCTTAGAATAAGCATTCTTTGGATCATCTTCATCATAGAAAGTGAAGATAAAGCTCTGTCCATTAGAATTACTGTTCGTAACCAAAGATCCATTAAGAATATTTGGATTATCAACAGGAACATCATTGACGGTAACAGTCAGGCTAGAAGATGCAGTATCACCATCACCATCTTGAATAATATAATCGAATGTCTCAATGGTTGTTTCTTCAACTGACGGTGCGGCGTAAGTATAAGCACCTGTTATAAAGTTAACAGATAGCTGTCCGCCAGCCTCTGTTTTGATGGTTATTGTCGAACCGACTTTACTCAAGACATCCCCGCCAACATCAGATGTATTGGTATAGATAGCACCACCAACAGCAATCGATTTTAGCGCTGTATCACCTTTACCATCCGCTCCAAAACTATCATTGGTTAGAACATTACCTGATGTTGAACTTGGAAGTGTTGCCAAAAGTGTAGGCAGCAACTCATCTCCTGGAATAACCTGTGCACCACCAGTATTATCTATTGGATCAAGGTTAGTGGTCGATAAGTTGGTACCAACACTAACAGCGTGAACATCTGTTCCTGTTGGCAAGCCAGCAAACCAAGCAGCAGAATCTTCAGTATCAATACCTGCGCCAGGAGTCCCATCAACTTCAGTGTTTGCATTAGAAGAATTTGGCATTCCGTCTGAGAGGAAATAAACAGCTTTTTCGCCAGTAAGATTGAGAACTTGTTGATTGGTCAGGGTTTGCGTTAGACCCGCATCATAATTCGTAGCACCACCTGCACTAATCCCGGAGAAGTATGTCTCTACTTCACCTGTAGATGTAAAAGTACCCGAAATAGACGATGCAGCGCTCAGAGTATCCCCTGAATCAAAGGTGACGATCTGAATGTTTACACCGCCCTGCGCTTCATAGCCTGCAATCAATTGTGTGATCGAATCTTTCGCAAGGTTTAATCTGCTAATAGTGCTTCCATCGTTATTAACAGCCCCTGAAGAGCTATTCATACTTCCAGATGTATCCAGAACAAACACAAGATTATAAATCGCTGCCGTTGGTTCATCCAAAACCACTGCCTCGGGATCACCAACAACGGGCCCATCATCATCGACAGTAACTGTAAATTTACCAGGAACAGAGCTATCATCACCATCCTTCGCTGTAAAAGCAAAGGTCAGGTCAATATTATCTTCTGTATCTGCTGTTGGATGATCCAGTGGCTTCACCTGTGTGAAGTTATAGGACCCACTTCCCGAGTTGTTCAATGACGCATGGAAAACCACAGATCCAGCAGTTGTCGATGACGGAGGTGTATCACCAGTATAGGCGACTAGAGCGCCATTTCCATTATCAAGAACCACAAAGTTAACATCTTCTCCACCCGATTTGAGGCCAGAGAAATCAATCTCAGAAGGATCAAAAGTCACAGTGCCAGCCCCGTCAGGACCAAAAGTGATATCAAGATCTACATTGGATACGGAAGTATCTGAACCACTGCTGTCACCAACATAAGGATCATCAACATTACCGTTAATTAAACCTTCTTCGTCAACAATACTGTTCACAGGTTTCCCGACAACAGGTCCTGTATCAGTAATTGTCACTTTCAGGGTACTGGTCGATGGAGATCCATCGCTGTCAATAATCGTATAGCTTATCGTATCAACAGGATTGCCGTTTGAGTTATCAACATTTGCTGGCGGAGTATATTCATAAGTGCCATCAGTGTTGATTTTAAACGTGCCGCCCGCAGTTCCAGTGATCGGCTTGCCAATATTGTCACTATCACCATTAACCTCTGATACCTTACCACGACCATCACTACCAAAATCATCATTTTCTGTGACATCACCAGTAATCGTAGCTGCCCCTTCGGCAACACTCTCTGTATCTTCAACTGCCAGAGGCCCGGTATCCGATACCTTTACAGTGATATCAGCAGAAACACTGTCTTTGTCAGCATCTGTCAAGGTAACGTTGAAAACAACATTCAGATCAGCAGAATCAGTGTGATCCAACGGAGCCATACTTACAAATTCGTATTTACCTGTTGCAGTGTCGAAAACAAGTTCATAGACAACTGTATCACCTGCTGTACCCGTGACTGTAATAATACCATCATCTGTAGAAGAGGTCGCAACCACATCAGTTTTGCCAGATTGTATATTGGTTGGCCCTGTGATTTTAAATGTACCCGGCGTATCGGCCCCGGTATCAAATGTAATCTGACCAAAGGCAGAATTTTCAGTGATATTTACCTGAAGGTTAACATCATCATAATCTTTATCACCAACATCAATATTTAAATCTTCCCAATTCTGGTTACCAGGTGCCGTAATCAGATCCTGTACATGCAAGCCAGATGGTAGCGGACCAGAAGCCCCATCAGGATCACCATCAGGGTTAAGGGTCGGATCACTGAAATAAAGCTTCTCTGCTTGAGAAGAGTTCAGAGTTACGCCGTCTTTAACCACGGACCATTTATTTGATCCCGCAGGTGCATCTTCCACAAACGTAACCGGCCCGCCTGTGAGACCAGTATTTGCTCCCGCACCATCCGGGATAAGGAAGAAGCCAATTGAAACAGCACCGACAGTCATCGGGTTAACATCAAATGTAACCGGAGAACCAACATCGAGATCTTTTTCGTTCGACACAATAATCTCGCCACCAATTGGCTTTCCATTTGCATCCGCATAGTAGAAACCAAAACTGTTTTTATAATCAGCTTCTGTTTCACCACGGGATGTAACAGTTACAGGTGTAATCCCGTTCAAATCCTCTAATTGATAACCAACAATGGACGTTACATGGGTTTCGGTCAGACAAATAGTGCTGCCGGTCATGGTTGGACCATCATCAAGAACTTCAACAGTAACATCTGCATCCGCTTTTGTGCCGTCACCATCTGTCAACTCGACATTAAACGACAAACCAGATGTTAAATCTTCGTTGTGGTTGGTCGGGTGATCTGGATGTTCCAGTGCAGCATATTGTTTGTATGTGTAATCCCCGCCCGTAGTAATGCCAAAAGTGAAGACTGTCTCACCTGTGCTCAAATCCGCACCAGTATACCCGTAGAGTACATTACCAACCTGAATCGTATTTACAGAGAGATCACCATCTGATGTCGTAACGCCAGTTGTATTCAGGCTAAGGGCAATAGACGCAATTCCATCAAGACCTCCACCAAAGGTGCCAAAGCTGCCTGTGTCAGTAATGGCGGTGTCATCACTATCCCCATCATTATTGGCATCAGTTCCTTCTGGAAGATGACTTTCGTCGACATTCAGTTTCTCAGGAGTACCAATCTCTGGTCCTGTATCCTTAATATCAACCTTAAAGCTATAGGTATCCTCATCAGTATTGTTAGCATCGGTCAGAGCATTACCAACTTCAGCATCAACTGTCGTTGTTTTTACTGTAACATCTATATCACCTGTCACACCTTGAACTGGTGTAACCTTAAGGCCTTGGATCCAGGTGTTAACCTGCGCCTCGGTCATACCGGAAGTATCAAATTTCCAAACATTTGAAGTTGACGTATCAGGTATAAGGCCGCCAAATCCTCCAAGACTGCCCGAGCTTAAGCTAACTTCAACAATCGTGATGCTCTCGGAACCATCAACATCTGTACCACCCTGAGCTTCAAAGTCAGGTCCGCCGGCATCAAGTGTTGATGCACTTGTTGTACTGTCATTACCCAGAGAAATCGTCAGCCCCAGAGAAATCGGACCATTATCCGAACCACTCAGGTTACCATAGCCAAGCTCGGATCCATCAACAACAGCATCAACTGTGATCCCCGTCGGACCATTATTACTGCTTGCTTCCAAGCTACCGTCAACAACAACAGCATTCGCAGTAATAGCAATGTCATCACCCTTGTTCGCAGCAGCTTTCGCATTGAATGTAACAATAACATCATGTGTTGTTGGTGTATCAAGAGTAAATGTTGTTTCTGTACCTGTTGAAGAAACAACATAATCACTCGGGTCAATGACAGAACCGTTAATTGTTATTGTAAAAGCACCGTTCTCAACTGTGACATCGGAAGGAATATCCAAAATAACTTTGGAAATCTGATCATCATTAACAGACTTAGCTGTAACCTTGATCTCACCAAATGTGTCCTCAAGCAAACCTGCTGAAAGACTACCATCCCCATCAGGGTCGGAAACTTCAACCGTTACTGTCGGCGGTGTAATAAGAGTTCTAAGATCAATTGTCAGCGTTGCTGTATCTGTATCCCCATCACCATCCGTGAGTTGATAGGTAAAGGTCTCTTTAGCTCCAGAAGGATAGTCGGAGGCTGTAACAGTGTAGGTATAGTTACCATCACCATCTATCGTGATCGTTCCATACGTACCATCAGCTGTTAGCGATGTACCTACTGAACCTGTACCATTAACAATGCCTGTAACATCAGCACCATCAGCACCTTCTGTGTCTTTACCGCCATTAGCAGTCCCTGCAGCAGTCATCACGTTACCTGTCGCAGTATTATTACCACTGTCCGGTGTATCATCAACTATGTCAGTATCATTAACGGCTGTAGGAACATCATCAATAATCTGGATAGCAAGTGTCGCAGAGACTTCATCGCCATCAGTATCTTTCACTGTTAACGCGATATCATCAAACAATTCATCCGCACCCGGCGCATGATTTTCACTATCTTTCAGCTCATAACTATAACTAACAACACCAGTGGCTGAATTGTACCCGGTAATTGTAAGAATGTTACCGAGTTCAGTCGTAATTGAGACAGGTGTAGTTCCAGAAGCTAATAATTCTGTTTTTGTGATAGTTATGTCTCCAGATTCTCCTTTGATAATAATACAATCAAGACCATCTTCAGCCGTAATCTTGAAATCACCGGTAACCGTTGTTGTCTCTGGGGTATCATCACTTCCATCAGGAAGATCATCTTCATCAACAATCGCATCACCACCCAGTAATGCTGGTGTTAAATCAGTTATATACACCCCCTTATCATCGACACAGACACAGATATCAGCAGTGTCAGTATCATTATCAGCGTCCGACATTGTGTAGGTAAATACATCTTTACCATGTACATCCGGGCTGGTTGTATATTCGATTGCGCGGACAAAATAATCCGAAGAGTCGCCTCCAGAAGCTCCATCATTTTCATATTCAGTCGCTTCAAAAACAAGATACTGGAAGTCCGCAGGAGGGTTAATTGAAATTGTCGCAACATTATTGCTGCTACCAAAATCAAGTGACGAGCTGTCAAGAACACCTGCACCGACGATATTACCGTCCGCATCATAGGCTTTCCAAGTGCCCTGCTCATGCCCGGTCGAGCCACCTTCATCTTTAAAGATGTTAGACAGGGTAATTGTCGCGCGATCTACACCTTCATCAAAATCAACAACTAGCTTCTGACTATCATCAGTATTCAGGTCATGATTAATTTGATTCTGACTTCCACCACTGGTTTGATTTCCTTGAACACCAATTCCACGACCAGTGAAGGTAACTTGGTCATTAGGATCATTCAGCCCGCCTGGCGTTAGATCAAGGGCTTCTCCAGCTTCAAAGGCATAAAGCTTCACGTCGTTCCAATCGGCAGATGAACCTGAAGTTCCAGCACTACCAACAGTATTGGTAACTTCAAAATGATCTTCCTCGTATGCAGTGTAAGTTCCCTTACCATCTGCTCCGATTTCCAACTCACCAAATTCACCTTTAATGATTGTTGTACCTGTTGCAGGAACATCATAATCCTGACCATCAAAAGTAACCTTCGTCACTGTCGCAGGATCATCAGCACCAACACTATCATTTGCGAGAACATCAACATCAACAGAGTTGGTCAGTGTCAGACAGTCATTACCTTGGTTGGTATAATCATCGTTATTCGCAACGGGAACATCGTCTTCAACTGTGACTGTTACAGCAGTATCAAGAACGACATAGTCACCATCTGCATCTGTTGCGATAAACGCACCGGAAAGATTTAGACCAAGCGTCTCATCATCACCTGTCGCATCAGCACCATCAGTCGCTGCAGGGTGATCAATCTGATCAACAAGCGTTACAACAAATCCACCGGAACCATCGGAAGTAAGCTCAAATACAACACGGTCATCTGAACCGTCGCCAATCGGGCCCTCAACAACACCTTGGATCTTGCCTCCAACTACCTTGTAAACAACCGTGTTCAGAGGACCGCCAGAGGTAACCGGGTTATTATTCGTATCCAGAACAGCTTCACCATCAATGCTCTCATCATCAACAGTCTCGTCTGCATCCGCAGCAAGAGTGTTAAGGCTGAAACGAACAGGCTCATCTGCTCCAACGGAAACCGTCGCAGCAAGATCAGTAGCACTGATTGCATGACTGGAAACCTTACCACCTTCATCATTACCAGTACTCTGACCTGTCAAAGCATCTTCATGGACAGTGACATTAACCAAACCTTCTGTCTGATTGATCGGAATATCATCTTCAATCTGAACAGTGACAGCAGTATCAAGAACGACATAGTCACCATCTGCATCTGTTGCGATAAACGCACCGGAAAGATTTAGACCAAGCGTCTCATCATCACCTGTCGCATCAGCACCATCAGTCGCTGCAGGGTGATCAATCTGATCAACAAGCGTTACAACAAATCCACCGGAACCATCGGAAGTAAGCTCAAATACAACACGGTCATCTGAACCGTCGCCAATCGGGCCCTCAACAACACCTTGGATCTTGCCTCCAACTACCTTGTAAACAACCGTGTTCAGAGGACCGCCAGAGGTAACCGGGTTATTATTCGTATCCAGAACAGCTTCACCATCAATGCTCTCATCATCAACAGTCTCGTCTGCATCCGCAGCAAGAGTGTTAAGGCTGAAACGAACAGGCTCATCTGCTCCAACGGAAACCGTCGCAGCAAGATCAGTAGCACTGATTGCATGACTGGAAACCTTACCACCTTCATCATTACCAGTACTCTGACCTGTCAAAGCATCTTCATGGACAGTGACATTAACCAAACCTTCTGTCTGATTGATCGGAATATCATCTTCAATCTGAACAATGACAGCAGTATCAAGAACAACACTGTCGCCATCAGCATCAAAAGCTTCAATCGCTCCCGACAGATCAAGGTTCAGAACCTGACTGTCATCATTCGCAGTATCATCAGCGTGATCAATCTGGTCATTCAGTTCAAAGACAAAACCACCTGCACCATCGGATTTAAGCGTAAACACAATCCGCTCTGGAGAACCGGCAACACCAACAATCATCGCTGGGGTATCAACTGTCGCAGCAACAAAGCTATACTTAACAGCATCACCTTTAGATGTAACAGCAGAAGCAGGAACGGCAGCAACATCACCATCCGCAGGAACGGCTACTGTCATTACATTACCGCTAACAGCATCGTTCAACTCAAAACGTGCAGGCTCATCAGCTCCAACCGAAACCTGTGCAACCAAATCATCATACTTGATATCCGCACTCTTCGACTGACCAGCATCATCATTACCTTCTGAAAGATCTTCACCATCAACTGTCGTCAAAGCATCTTCGTTTACTCCAACAACAATCGCATCTTCATCATTGTTAAGTGGAATATCATCTTCAATCTGAACAGTGACAGCTTTTTCAAGAACAACACTGTCGCCATCACGATCAAAGGCTTCAAAAATACTGGAAAGATCAAGAGGAAGAGTTTCTCTGTCGCCAGGATATTCGTTACCTTCAGTTGGCACAGGGTGGTCAATCTGGTCTTCAAGATCAAACTGGAAACCACCGGAAACCTTACGAACTTCAAAGACAACTCGTGCCGGATTGCCAGCAACACCATTGACTTGTGTTGGGCTTACATAAACGTAAGTAACCGAATCTCCTTGAGAAGTAATCGGTGTTCCATCTGGTCTCGTAACAGGGCTACCCGTAAGAGTAACAGCATCGTTGAACTCAAATCGGACAAATTCATCAGCGCCGACGGATACACGACTGGCTAAACTTATATTTCTGATAAAAGCCGTTTCTCGATCAAATCGATCATCGTTGCCATCAGATAGATCACCAGGACGATCCAATGCGTCTTCATTAACTTTATATCTGAGTGCTTCCTTAGAATTGTTTTCGGGAACATCATCTTGCACATTAATTGTTACAGCACTGTCCAATACGACAGAATCTCCATCAGCATCAAATGCTTCAAAAACACTGGAAAGATCAAGAGGTAAAATTTCTCTGTCGCCAGGAAATTCGTTACCTTCAGTTGGTACGGGATGGTCAATCTGGTCATCAAGGTCAAACTGGAAACCGCCAGCCACTTTCTTTATCTCGAAGACAACCCGATCACTACCGAAAAGTCCATCACCAACGACAACACCATTAACTTGTGTTTCACTTACCCAAACATAGGTAATTTCGCCACCTTTTGATGTAACAACTTGATCACCAGACATTACTTTAGTGCCCGAAATCTCATCGTTTAATTCAAAACGAGCAGGCGTGTCCGCACCAGCGTCAACTCGACTAGCTAAATCAACATTAGCGATAAAAGCCGTTTCAGTATCATTTGGATCATCATTACCCTCTGAAGAATCTTCCAGAAAGGGATTAAAGATACTTAGCGCATCTTCATGAACCGTCGCAACAATCGCATCAACATCATTGTTAATAATCGCATCGTCTTTAACTGTAAGCGAAATTGTCGCACTTGCTGTATCTTTGTCACCATCAGTAATGGTTACATTAAACTCTAGATTTAGATCTTCATTGGTGTTCGCTGTATCGTAATGTTCAAACGCCTGATACTGGCTGTATTGATAGTTACCATCGCCATCCACACTTAGCGTGAACACCAAATTATCATCCGAGGCGTTTAGTGGTGCAGTTGGTTCCGCACCTGTATAGCCATAGAGAACGTTCCCAATCTGGATAAGGTTAACAGGAACATCACCATTAGACGTTACAAGCGCAGCAGAGGTATCGTTATGATCACTAACACTTGTTAGGTCAATCTTAATGCCATCCCGTGCATCTGTTGTACCGTCATCTGCCAGTTCACCATCGGTACCAAATTCAAAGTTATCAAACGTACCCTGTGCCGTGATCGGTTTTGCATTATCGGCATCACCATCATTAGTACCATCTGGCCCATTATTTCCGCCCAGAAGATTACTCTCGTCAACAGAAATGACTTCATTACCTGTAATAACAGGGCCATCATCTTCAATATCTATATTGAAAGTACCTGTATCAGTATCCCCTTCATCATCAGTAATCGTGTACCCAAGTGAGAAGTCAGAACCTGATCGCACTTCTTCATCGTGAGATGTTGGATCATGATCTTCCGGATTTTCTTCAGAATGTTGAATTGCAACATACTGAACAAAAGTAATTGATCCAGTATGTGCACCGTTTTCCAGGTTATCTCCATCTACACCATCGTTGTCTTCACTGATAACAACTTTAAAGGCAACAACGCCAGTATCTGTGATGCCCCAAACAATATTATCATTCGCATCATTAAATAGATTAATGGTTTCTCCGCCAGTTGTGACCAAGCCACTAGGACCGTTTACGGCATCAAAAGCGATATTTTCCAACCCATTATTCGGGACAGAGGGCGTCGGATCGGAATCAACTGTTTGCGTCACAACTGCATTATCAACTGTATTATATGAATCATCCGAATGATCATCTTCATCATTGGATCCATCTGTATAGAGATTATAAGCTAGCGCCCCTTGAGCCGCGCCAATAGGTGGCGCTGAAAGCTGTAAAGTCACACCATCAGGAAGAGCAACATCAGGCGTTCCACCTGTAATATCAGTAATAGTTGATAGATCAACAACTTCGTCAGTTGGCTGAGGATCACCATCATCGACACGTGTCGTCTCATCATATGAAAGAGAAACAGATCCGACAAACGGCTCATTTTCCGTAATAGAAACTTCAATCGTTTTCGCGTCAGTAACAGACTGATTATTTTCATCGACGGGCGTGCCATCAGGGTCTGTAAGCTCATCACCAGACGTATTAATTTCTGTTGCAACGGCTCTTACTTCAAGATTTGCAGAGCTATTAACCCGCTGCTCGACAGGTCCATCTTCGCCTTCTACAGTAATTGTACGATAAGAGCCATCTGCATTACGAGTGTTTGTCCAGTCATTCGGATCGAACTCGATCGTCTTATTAAATTGACCACCATTCCCATCAACAACTTCAGAAACATCTATAAAGTAACGAACGAATTCATCAGACCCGGTTTCATTACCAATAGACTCACCATCTGGACCTAGTCCTGATGTGTTACTTTCTAAGGAAAACTCGCCCGCTCCGCGAGGTTCACCGCTTGCAAGCGCAATCTGATATTGCAGTGAAGCAGGTAGAGCCGCCAGGTTATCTGTTACATCCTCCAGTAGCTCGCGACCTTCACTATCAAAGGTTACAGCAAAAACCTTATCGCCTTGCATCTGCCAAATTTGGGCGCCTGAAATTGCCACGATATCCCAGTCTTCAGGAACACCATCTATAATGATCTCGTGCGCTTCAGAATCATCCTCATAATCAGCAAATTCAACACTGACATTAACAGAGACTAACTGCTCTTCCGACTGACCAATATTCAAATCTGAATCATTCGAACCATCGTTTGTAGGTTCCGATTCAACATTAACGGAGTTTAAATTGAGATTGTCGTCTGTAGATACAACATCTTGAGTATCTGAAGGGGCACTAACCTCCAATCCTAGAGGCACATCTGCGACAGCATCAACAATAGCGACTGTTGAATAGCCAAGTGTTGCGCTTTCACCTGAATCCGGGTCTGAAATTGTTGCAGAACCCGTGATTGTGATATCCGCATCAGAATGCTGCGGAGGTAGAACATAAACGTCAGCGAAATCAGAAGGAGAGACCGTTACAGGGAAGCCGCCCGTATATTCATCAGCTTCATCACTGCCACCAATAAACAAACGCACGCCTTCAGGCAGTTCATTAATAACAACAGAATCAAGCGTTTCATTGTCAGCAGGAACAAAAGTTAGCACCATGCGCATCGGTGCAGCATAGGTTTCAAGAGAGCCACCCACAAAAGGATCACTATCCAACCCGTCGTCACCGTCGCTCAAATGATGGTTAGGGAGCCAATCCTCGAAACCGCCACCAAAAGAACCCGTAATGCCACCGTTTGGACCTTCTTCAACTTCGGTAATTGCTGTAATGAAACTGATCAGCAAAGTACCCTGTGCAGGGTCGGTGATTTCGTCTTGCCCACCAAGTAAACCGAACTGAAGTTCTGTCGGGTCGATCACGCCTTGCGCATTCAGGAGATCAATCGCACTACCGAGATCATCACTATAGACGCTTCCGCCGCCGCCAGCCGGACCAGCACCTGCGCCAGCTGCTGTTTCAAGGGTTTCACCTTCGGCAAGGGCCTGTGCCTGACCGATCAAAAGACCGGCGGACAACTCAACACCGCCAATAATAAGAACAGGCGCATCCGCGCCTTGAGATTCTTCGACCAAATTCTGGAAAACAATTCGACTGTCGGCTTCCCCGTCACCGTTTGAGTCGAATGTCAGAACGAAATCATTACCGTCAACGACTGGCGTGGCAGCAGTTGCGTCGAAGTTAAGGTTCGCGCTCTGTCCTTTGACAAGAGAAACATTGACTGTTTCCCCTGCGCCCGGTGCCGAAACGTCAACTGCCCCCGCAGCCTGTCCGACCAGTACATCACGCCCAGTTTCCCCAACGACATTCACATCATTTGTATCTACCATTGCTTCACCATCATTTCGTTTAATATCATCAGTCATTTGGAATCCCCCTTAAGGTTCCTATGTCTTGTGCCTCTGTATGCACGACGAGTATGTACGACTTTGTACGGCACATATTCTTACAAGGCGCACTGCGCCCATTAAACTTTGAGTTAATATTACTAGGAAGTGAATTCAACTCAAGTGAATCATTCCCAAATACTACACCTATATGTATGAGTTTAACTTATTAACTTTATTTTAACCATAAATAGCAGCCCCCGATACTACGTAATTTCCCCTATACAAGGCATTTATAGGACATTTGAACTAACAAAGAGCTAAAGAATCCTTTCCCAAGCGTTACCGCTTGAGAGGGACTTCATTAAATCCCTAGTTAAACAACAAAAAAAGCCCCACCGAATCGGCAGGGCTTTTAGATGACCTATGAGGTCAAATTTTCATAGTGAGATCAGGTTATTGAACCAGGTCAATTTCCACAACACGATTACCAGGCTCACGAACACCATCTTCAGTTGGGATCAGAGACTGTGTCTCACCAACAGCATCCGGAACGATACGTCCTACATCAACACCAGCACGGGCCATTGCTTCCATCACAACGGAAAGACGACGCTGAGAAAGTGCCTGGTTGTAATCAACCGCACCTGAACGGTCAGCGTGCGCAACCATACGAACAGTCGATGCATCATTGCCTTGAGCTGCTGAAAGCGCTTCTTCCAAAGATTGGCGTCCAGCGTCTGTAGCAACAGTACTGTCAAAGTTGAAGTACACGAGGAAAGAGCTTGCCAATGGCGCTTCTTCTGCAGCTGGTGCAGGAGAGATATATGGCTGGAAGTCTGTCAACTTGAAAGTTGCAAGTGCATCAAGACCGTTCATCGCAGCATCGAAAGCTTCCTTACATTCAGCACCACGTGATGAAGGTTGATATTGAACGGAACGACCAGCTTCAGTTGCCTCAATCCAGCAATCATAATTAACCTGAGCTTTAGCAGCCAACTGCGGTGCTACAACGCGACCACCACGATCAAAAGCTTTGCGCATACGTAAAAGCGCGTCAGCGAATTCAGGCTTCTGATCATCGCGCAACCAGCGATCATCCGGTGCATCTGGCAAAACGGAAGAACGGCGCGCAGCAGTACGTGCTTTGTGATTAAAATGCTCGGCATCAACAAGATCCCAGTTATCATCACGCTCTTCAGAAAGAGCAAGATAACCGTCGTACAAGGCGTTGCTGAACTGAACACCTTCAACTTCAAGACCCTGAGCACTGTCAGTATCAAATAAACCACCGAACATAGCGTCCAGCGGACCAGCGTTTGCCGGTGCAGCAGCGATCACAGCCGCAACAGCCCCGAACAGAAAACTTTTGGTTTTCATTGTCCACCCCTTAATGAGTGCTGCAACCCACAGCAGAAATAAATTCAGTAATAGCTATACCGTTTCAAACTCTTAAGAGCAAGCCATAGTAAAGAATTTTCTCTTCTTCACACCAGATTTTTCCAAATTCTCACATAAATAAGCTCGAAACAGGGCCAAACTCCAACTTTCAAATTTAAAGTTTGATTAGCTATAGAGGCCTGAATTTATTAAGAATCGGTTAAAAAAAGAATCCCAAAATGGTCACACCCACCTACAAAACAACTTGATACTTTCATTCTCACCACAGAGTTCACCGCAGAGTTTTCAACAAGAGTTTGTTTGTAGATGTTTCATAAGTATCCAGCCTTTTTCGTTCAAATATCAAAGCCTTTCACCCTCGGTCTTAGTGCGCTGATTTTATCAGCGGCGTCCACGCCTTCAACACAGGCCTCATCCTTCTACAATGAAAAGGGCACAAAAGCATCCTCATCGATAAAGTCCTCATCTACAAAGATAGAGAACAGCAAAGGTACCGTTAACGCCCTGACCTACCCCTGGAGTACGATCGGTCGCCTTAACATTGGTGGCAAGAACCATTGCACCGGCGTCATGATCGGGAAAAAACATCTATTTACCCAAGCAAATTGCCTTTACAACAAGGCTGAGAAACGATGGTGGAACAACAATGAACTTCATTATCGTGCTGCCTATCAGCATGATAAACATATAGCATCCTCAAACGTTGCCCGCGTTGAAATTTCTGATAGTTACAACCCGAAATCACCAGATAGCCTTGCCAGCATAGCTGGTGACTGGGCAATTGTGACGCTAAAAGAACCTCTGGGCCAATATACAGGTTGGCTAGGTTTAAAGAGTCTTAATAAAGGCATGCGCCGCCAACTCAGATCAGGTTCAGCTAAAATGTTTAACGCCGGGTATCACAACGGCTGGGAACATGCCGTGCGCCTTTCCAGTGGATGCTCGCAACAGCTTTCCAAACAAAAACTGCCTCACGTTGGTGCTATCCCTTGTCGCGGCACGAATGTCGCGCAAAGATCATTGCCGACTTTTGTTTACCAAAATGGCGCCTATCATTTGGTCTCATCAGCTGCCTTTAGTAAAAGTGATGCCCCAAGAAAAAACGATAGCTGGGTTTTTGCCAGCCTGAAAAATGCACACTACAAATGGGGAAACAGCCATCGCCCGTAATATCTCTTCATGAGTAGGAATGAAGGTTAAAAAGCCGCCTTCATTGCTACTTCATTTATTTCTGGTGTCATCTAGCGAGATATCATTTCAGGGGGCGTGTAGACTGTAACCTCTGGAACAGGGCCTAAGTATTTTTCAACATCAACAAGTGTTGAGTGAGCCGTTGGTCCCTGCCCCAGCTCTGATGATCCTTCGTCTCTGGTCAAAACATTGGGGTTTCCGGCTTTATCCAAGCTGCCAATCACCCCAGGCTCGACCGGATCGTACCATGCCCCAGTAGGAAGTTGCACAACGCCGGGCTGTACTGCCGTACTAATAAGCAATCCCGCAAGGGTGGCGCCGCGATCATTGAAAACCCGAACAACATCACCGACCTCGAGGTTTCGCTCCAACGCATCATCAGGATGCATTGTCATCGCTTCACGGCCAGACACTTTATTTTCCTGACTGGTCTTTCCATGATCAAGCTGGCTATGCAGACGCGTTGCAGGTTGATTTGATATAAGGTGTAAAGGGAATTTCTTGGCACAAGAAGATCTCAGCCACTCTTTAGGCTCCAGCCACATCGGATGCCCCTGGCAACTTTCCAAATTAAAAGAAGCAACCGTCTTGGAATAAATCTCAATCAATCCAGATGGCGTTCTGAGCTTATGGCCTTCCGGGTCATTCCGAAAATCTTCAAGTAGGACTAATTCTTTACCAACAGGCAGGGAATATTCTCCTGCCTCCCAGAAACTGTCAAAATCCGGCATATCGATACCAAAGCTGGCAGCGCGTTGACGGTTTTTCGCATGAAACACTTTGAGCCAATCCATTTCATCACGACCTTCACTGAAACGATCCAAAACGCCAATCGCACGTGCGATCCCGCAAAAGATATCGTAATCGTTTTTGGCTTCTCCAACAGGCTCAACAACCTGTTTTAAGGCAAAGATATCATCATCCCGCTTTGCACAAACAATATCATTGCGTTCGGCAGTCATCGTCGCCGGCAAAACTATGTCTGCGTGACGAGACAATGCATTCCATGTTTGCTCATGAACAATAATACTATCCGGCTTTTGCCACGCCTTTAGCAGACGGTTCAAATCCTGATGGTGATGGAATGGATTGCCCCCTGCCCAGTACACCACCTTGGTATCTGGATAGGTATAGCACTGTCCATTATAGCTAAAACGACCACCCGGATTTAACAGCAGGTCACTGATCCGCGCCACAGGGATAAAATCCCGGACATTATTGACGCCTTGATCCAATGACGCCCAAGTAAAGTTTCTGAATTGATGTCCGACACCGTTAACGCCAGCATACCCGAGCCCAAAGCCCCCACCAGGCAAACCGATTTGCCCCAGCATTGCAGCCAGAACAATCGCCATCCAATGAGTTTGCTCACCATGATCCGCACGTTGAAGGGACCAACTGGCCGTAATCATCGTTCGTTTACTTGCCATCTCTTCCGCAAGATCACGAATGACCGATGCTTCAACACCTGAAATCCTCTCGGCCCAGTTAGCGTCTTTGGCCTGTCCGTCAGTTTTTCCTAACAGGTACGGCTTGAACTGATCAAATCCAACACAGTATTTATTCAGGAATTCCTGATCGTGTCGCCCGCCATCATAAAGATGGTATGCCAAGGCAAGCATGATGGCGACATCACTATTAGGCACGAGTTGATGGTGTTGGGCATCCAACGCATCGTCAACATCTTCGCGGATCGGGCTGAAATTAACAAATCTTGTACCCGCCTTCTTACAAGCAAGCAGACCTTCCCTTGCCGAATGGCGGCCAACACCACCAGCATTAATCTGCCCATTTTTCAGAGCCACGCCACCAAACATTACCATCAACTGACAATGTTTTTCCAATACGGGCCAGGACGTATGCTGTGACAGCAACCAATCCATCGTACCAACGACATGGGGGAGAATTACTTCAGACGCAGCATAGCTGTATGTGTTCACGGATTTGGTGTAACCACCAATAGAATTCATAAAGCGATGAATTTGACTTGGCGCATGATGAAAGCGCCCGGCACTGGCCCACCCATAAGATCCAGCAAAAATAGACTGATTGCCAAAGTCGGTTCGAACACGATCCAATTCTTTGGCAACAAGCTCAAAAGCAGTATCCCATTCCACCTCGACAAAAGGTTCAGCACCACGTTTATCTGTTGCTGCACCAGGGCCTTTTTCCAGGTAACTTTTACGAACTGCAGGGCGCTTCACGCGACAGGCATGTTGTATACCATCAACAAAAGATTGGCCGATAGCGGATGGATCCGGATCCATTTCATGAGGTTCAACAGCAATAATCTTGCCCTGATCAACAGAAAGATAATATGTTCCCCAGTGGGACGCCGTTAATCTCTTTTCCATCTTACAACACTCTTGCTTCACCTATTGCCAGATAGATACAACCCGGAAAACACAACAGGCTTCTAAGCCCGATAACCGAACAGAATTACTTTGGCGCTTGCAACCGAGGGTCAGCAATAGCTGCCTCAACCAATGATGAATCTGACCTCATTGCCATGTGCCGGTTGGCAATAATATCATCAATCAACAGAATAAAAGCATTCCACTGGAATTCCTGCAAAGCCTCGTCCTGTAAATTTTCTGCTCCTTTTTTCAAACCTGCAGAAAATTTCTTGATGGTAGATCGCAAGATAGCCTTTCGATGCGAGCCCTTAATCGAAATCTGGTCTTCGATCTCTTGCTTGATCACTGAGGCCTTAAGGGGAATAACTACCTCACTGCCACGAAGGGTAACAGTAGTATCCCATGAAAACTCTTCATCTTTGGTTTCGTTTTCGCTCATATCTTCGTTCTTTTAATTTTAAATCTTAACTAATCAGGTCGATTATTTTTTGGGCTTATTCTCGCGACGATACGCTTTTACATAATCTTCCAATAGATCAGCAACCAGTTCCGGATCACCTAAAGAATCCCAGATAGAAAGATCAATTTCATCATCATCTGTGTACTTCAAACCAAAAACAATCAGGTCTTCTGCGCCGAATTCAACCAATTCGTCTCTCAAACCGTCAAGTAGCTCATCACTTTCTGTATTTCTTTCGCTCACGTTCATGCCCTCATTTATAATATGTTGTCTATAACTCCATTGTGAGAAAGCAGAGATAAATCCACGTTCTCATTCCTGATGCCCTTATGTCAGAGCCTGCGAGATCATAAAAGAAAATTCGACCACCTTAAGAAGTTAGTGAGAAGCTAAACAGGCTCGTTCAACATAATGTTACTTTCTAAAGTGACGGTAACCTCTAAAAGCAAAAACAATCACTCCAAATACCATTCGTTATAACGGTTAGGGATCTCCCAATGCATGTTTTACCAGATGATTTCGAAACCAACGTAAAAGATCAAGTCCACCTGCTTAATCAGGGAAAGGTTCTGGAAGCTTTGGATTTATATTTCGATGACACAGGGATCATGTTTGAAAATGACAATCTGTTTGCACAAGATAAAGCCGAAAGCCGGAAAAAGCAGGAGCCCTATATCAAAAGTGCCAAAGCTATAGCTGGCAGGATTGAAGATCTAATCATGATCCCAGAGCAACAAGTTTGCCTGTTTCTCAATAAATCGAGCTTCACTGATCAAGAAGGTCAGGAAATTCACATCAACGGCCTGCATTGGCAGCAATGGAAAAGAAACAAAATTCAGGAAGAACGATATTACCACGGCTCACGAATGCAGGAGCTTATAACAAAGGGTCTCACCAGGACCCCAGATAAGTTAAAACTCTGGCTAGAGAAATAATTAAAAAATCACTCTGATCACAAAATAACTATCGGGATCACAAAATAACTATTGGGGTTACCGATTAATTACTGGGGAAATCCCGGTTGCGAACGTCATTCGCATAGTTCTGAACCGCTTTGGTGATATCTTCATGCACTTGCGCGTATCGTTTAACAAAAGAAGGAACATAGCCTGTTCCCTGACCGATCATGTCTTCAGTCACCAAAATTTGACCATCGCAATCTGATCCAGCACCAATACCAATTGTCGGAATTGCAATCTCTTCACTTATCCGACGCGAAATAGCAGGTTCTGTACACTCGATTACGGTCGCAAAGGCACCCGCCTCAGTGACCGCATGAGCATCGGCCAAGATTTTCTCTTCATCGCGTTGCGTTAGAAATCCGCCAACTCTGTTGGCATGTTGTGGCAACAGCCCCACATGAGCCAAAACAGGCACACCGCGTTCGACAAGAAACGCGATAGTTTCAGCCATTTCCTGGCCACCTTCAAGCTTGATACCTGCACACCCCGTCTCGGACATAATGCGTGCCGCGTTTTCAAAAGCCTGTGCCGGAGATGCCTGATAGCTACCAAATGGCATATCCACAATTACACATGCCTTTTTACTCCCCCGTACAACCGCAGCTCCATGGGCAATCATCATATCCAACGTAACACTCAGGGTATTAGGCATTCCGTAAATAACCATCCCCATGCTATCACCAACCAACAGAAAATCGACATGTTCGTCCAACAGATTAGCCAGTGATGCGGTGTACGCCGTTAGGCTTACAATAGGGCGCTGCCCCTTAAGGCGCATAATCTGTGGGATAGTTGTACGTTTAGCCATTTTATAGATCTCTGTGGTGCCGGGAATAATGCTCGATAATGTTCGTGCCCAATGACGCGTAGAGACCACTATAACCAGATCAATTGTGCACCGCAACAAAGCCCGTCATATAATTATAACATGCCTTGATTGTGGCAATACAATTTAACAGTACAATCAGCTTAACAAACCACGTGATTTGGCCATTTCTCTCAACTCATCCCGGAAATCAGGATGGGCAATAGAGATCAGAGACTCTGCTCTTTGAGAAAGTGACAAGCCCTTTAGATCAACCATACCATATTCAGTCACAACGTGATGTGTATCCATCCGGGGGTCCGTCGCGGGCCCGTCCAATTGAGATACAATTCGAGAAACACTTCCCGCTTTTGCCGTTGAATGCAAAGCAACAAAAGACTTGCCACCACGAGACGCATAGGCACCACGCACAAAATCAAGCTGCCCGCCCGGGCCACTAAACTCTCGCCCTCTTAGATACTCAGCATTAATTTGACCGGTTAAATCAACCTGTAATGCTGAATTTACCGAGATCATATTCTCGTTCTGAGCAATAATTGTCGGATCATTAATATAAGAAGCAGGGTATCCCGCAAGCGATGGGTTATCATCCATAAAATCATAGAGTTCTTTGTTACCCAGCGCCAAAGTAAACAGGTGTTTCAATCTGTGTAACGTTTTACGTTGGCCATTGATAACGCCACTTTTTATCAGATCCATAATCCCCGGTGACAACAGCTCACTGTGCAGCCCCAAATCGTTATGTTTTGCCAGAAAACCAGCCACGGCATTTGGCACACCACCAACCCCCATTTGAATAGTCGTGCCGTCCGGGATCAACTCGACTATTTGCCTGGCAATAACCTCATCCACCTTTTGTGGCGCTGATGGCAAAACTTCCTGAAGGGGAACATGATTTTCAACAATGGCATCTACTTCTGAAATATGAATGAGTGCTTCACCAAAAACCCTTGGCATTTCCTTGTTCACTTCAATGATCAGCTTCCCACAATTACGCGCAACTGTGGTTCCATAATCACTATTGGTCCCTAAACTGAAGTATCCGTGTCTATCCATAGGGGAGACGGTAGCAATAAAACAATCTGCCCCCAAAGTTTCACTCATAAGGCGGCCGACCTGATGAAAGGTACTTGGAATGTATTCCAGCCAACGCTCCCCTTGCTCCAACCCAAGCTTTTCAATCTGTCGATCATGACTGCTCATAAAGAGCGAATGCGGCTTGATAACAGACATTATTTTCGGATCGAGAATTGTCTCGCCAGCATACGAGCTCGCATGCATGTAATACGTTTTCAAACAGGTAAGGTCCCTGTTCATTGCCCGATCTGCAACCGCCCGCATTAAGGCCGGAGGCATCGACACCCCCATCGAAATCATCAGATTGCTGTTGTCCTCAATCATTTGTGCAGCCGTGGAAGCAGCCATTAATTTTTCAAGATAGAGCTCTTGCACTACAGACATGATTTTTCCCCGGGAAAACGAGTTATAGTCAAAATGGAATAACGTAAAATTTAGAGAAGAAAGTGCTCTAAAAATATCTCAAACAAAACAAATTCAAATGAAATTAAAAATAAACCGTCAGAGCCAAAATCATATTCACATCAGTACCATTTTCAGCCAGAGGCAACATAATACGCTCTATCGTTTTATAATTCGGAATATGGAATGAAGCAGGGCCTTTGCGATAGCTTGGCACGCCATTCTCAATAAGATTTATATAGTCGCTATAAACTTCTGATCCCGGGAAGCTTGGAAAAGCTTCGTCAATCCACATTCCGGTGCAGTCCCGGTCCATTGCACCATAATGGGCTGTGCCAAACAGACGAAACCGAAACCTGACCGGATCTTTGACAACGTCAACAAGCCAGACATTCGGTAATAGGGATGGGATATCAATCGGATCAAGGTGTTGCCGCCCGGGAAGTGTGTCACTATCAGGGTGAATGGAAAGCCAGTACTCATAGAGAGCTCTATTTTTCGCATCCCACGCCAGACGCTCTTGTTTCGAGTACAAATCCAAGCCAACCTGCGAAGTTAATGTATGGTGAAATCTTTACCTACCGAGAGGTACCATAACATGTTAACAACCTGATTTGAAACCGTCATTATAGACTGCGTCATCGTCTGGCCAAGTTATTCGACTAATCTGTTCCCCTCTACACCGTGATAAAATCCGTTTGAAAAAGGGGCAAAATCAACAAGTTCTGACAAAGTTTCCTGCCCCGCATCATATGCAATTGCTCCGTCCAACTGTGCTCGATAGATTTCGATGACCCGGATCATATCCACCTGTTGTGGCCACAACCTGAAATGCGTCGCACCAAGCTTGCTCAAATCATTTATCTCACCCAAAAGATTATTCACAGTGTAAGACATCGTCTGCGTTCCGTTTACGGCAAGAAAAGCTTCCCCATCCAATGTCTCGACATTCATACCGTCCGGATCTTGTTCGCACACATACCGGCAACCATCCTTACTAAGCCCATGAGACCTGGCGTGATAACAGCGTGCAGAGAGGGCCAACGGAACGCGTCCGAAAGCCTGAATTTCAACTTCTCTGCCTTTGTTGGATGATAGAAGGCGTTCAATCGCTTTGCCCGATAACTCACACGGCAACACAATTCTTTGCGCACCGTTCTCATAAAAATAGTCTAACGTATCTTCATTATAAACATTAACAAATGGGCCGACGATATGTTCCCGCCCCTTGAGCAACCCTATGGCAGAAAGATCATTCGCCTCCAGAGCCCAGGGGCTATCCTGCACAAGTTCATGCTGTTCCTTTCTTTCCCGTTTTGACATCACAAGAGACAGAGTTGAGATAACAACTTCTTTGCCGGCCTGTTCTAGGCGATCACAAATCTCTGGTATAAAAGGCGTCAAAAACGGCGCTCTCTTGGAACAAGTGACTTCGCCAATATAGACAACATCAACGGGGGCTTCGTCTGCTATTTGAAAATAAAAATCTCGCCGCTGTTCAGCTGGCCAATTGTAAAGAACGGGACCAAGTGTAAGTTTTGCCTTTGAACTCGTTGCCCGTGAATTCATTGCCTGCGAACTCATTAAATCTTATCTCCAGTTCTTTTCATAGGCACCTGCTGTTGATCGGGTTCCTTCGGTAATATTTCCCATATCCATAAATGGAACGGGCTCTCCTTTCATTGCAGCATCAATCGCTTTTCGATAGCCGGATACCACCTGATGTACGTAGGCTTTCCCCCGTTGGCGGCCTTCTATTTTCAGTGCTTTAACCCCTGCTTGTATAAGTTCCGGCATCATCATCATCACATTCAACGATGTTGGCTCCTCGAAAAGATATGACGGATCGCCCGTATGCCCGACAAACCGGCCTTTACATAAAGTTGGATACCCTGCGGCTTCCTCGTTGGGAAAAGAGTTGATGGTGAATTCGCCAAGCTTGGATACAAGTTTTCCGCGACGCTGCTCATATTCAACATGACTGGCAGGCGAACACACACCGTTCATATTGGGAGATTTCCCTGTCGCATAGGACGAAAGAGAACACCGTCCTTCAGCCATGACGCACATTCCACCAAAGGCAAAAACCTCGGTCTCAACATCAATTTCCTCAATCAGCTCAGCAATCTCACGAACGGTCAAGACCCGTGGCAGGACAACACGCTGAACGTCAAATGCAGAGCGATAAAAATTAATCGCTTCAGGATTAGATGCAGAGGCTTGTACCGATAAATGCCGCCTTAATCCGGGGTGTTGTCGTTTGGCATAATTCAATAAACCAATATCGGCCAGAATGACTGCATCAACACCAATTCTCGCTGCAGTATCAACAGCCTTATACCAAGGCTCCAAATTCCCTGCCTGTGGATAGGTGTTGATCGCGACGTAAATCTGGCGTCCCATATCGTGAGCTTTTTTCAGGCTCTCTTCCAGCTCTTCAGGGCTGAAATTCAAACCAGGAAAGTTACGTGCATTCGTCTCATCACGAAAGCCGACATAAACAACATCAGCCCCTGCGTCCAAGGCAGCGCGTAAAGAAGCTGGCGTACCAGCGGGACAAACGAGTTCCATTACCGCCCTCTTTCCACTGACTGTTGTGATTTTTTCAAGGATGTTTTGATCCTGACAAGTTCCTTATCAATCTTCCTCATCCGATCAGCTGACCTATCCAACTCTTTATCCACTTCCCCCATATGCCGAGCGATCGGGTGCAAAACAGATCGTTGAACAGTTACGAAATCTTTCTCCAAATTTCCAAAAAGAGAACCAACCTTTGAAAACAGTTTGTCAAAACCAGGCTTCATAAAAGGAACCGGAACACCTATCACATCGGCAAGAGCAACATCTGCACTATCGACAGCATTCCGAAGCGTAAGAACAGCCTCGGTATCTCCTTCGACATTCAACGTTCTTGAAAAGAAAAGAGCATCCCCGTCGACTCGTCCCTCTAACAGTTTGATTAAATCCAGCATGGGCCCCGAAATAACAGCCTGAAACCCGGAACGATCTGAATCATCATCCCAAATATCAATATGAGTTTCGCCTTCTTTAACTGATAAACAGAAGCAATATGGCAAATCTGTCGGATCGATAAGAAAGCTTGTATTGCCGAGAACTGCCAACCGAGAAAAAATTTCCGGATATAGCTTTTTCATCCTTGTCAGAACATGTTTGACGATTGGCTTGAGAGAAAATGCAGGAACAGGCCGCATCATAAACCCGGCAAATAGCATTGGTGTGAAAGGCAACACCCTGGATGGTACGTTTTTGTCATACATCTGGAACAGCTCAGAAATGAAATCTCGTAATTATGCTGCCGATCATGCTTACCCCCAGCAGGGTGTGCCTTGATCTTCATCAAATACACCACATCTTTAATTTACTATTCAGATATCGATGCTGACCTTCTCCTTAACTTCGTGTCCATTTCTCCGTAAATATTATCAACAAAGGTCAAGCGTTCAAAACAGGAGCACCTTATGACCACCTCCCCAAACCCATTACCTACCGCAAAAATCGGAATTATTACCGTGTCTGACCGCGCCAGTCGGGGTGAGTACAAAGATCTTGGTGGTCCCGCAATTCACAAAGAGTTATCGCAAATTCTCTCTTCGCCCTGGGAGCCTGTCACACGGATCATCGCAGATGATCAAAACCTTATAGAACAGACATTAATCGAACTTGCCGATATCGAAGAATGCTGTTTGATTGTCACGACCGGCGGCACGGGGCCAGCGCCAAGAGATGTCACCCCTGAAGCAACAGAAGCTGTGAGCGAAAAACTCATGCCCGGTTTTGGCGAATTGATGCGGCAAGTAAGTCTGAAGTTTGTACCAACGGCTATTCTATCCAGACAGACTGCCGGTATCCGAGGGAAAAGCCTGATGGTCAACCTCCCCGGCAAACCATCCGCTATCAAAGACTGCCTGGATGCTGTTTTCCCTGCCATTCCCTATTGCATAGACCTTATCAACGGACCATTTCTGGAAACTGACAACAGCTACTGCAAAGCTTTTCGCCCACAGAGCAAATAGCCATCGGCCTCGCAACAAGCGGAGTAATCATCGGGCCGTAATCTCAGAAGGAACAAAGAACAGCACCTACTCTCCGATCAGGTGAGCAATTACCTGACGGTCATGAGGCATAGCACGGTGCTCAAACAGATAAATCCCCTGCCAAGTTCCCAGCGCTAGCGAACCGTGCACGATTGGAATACTTAGCTGTACATCCGTCAGGGCAGAGCGGATGTGCGCAGGCATATCGTCCGGCCCCTCACAGGTATGCCGATAAAGAGAAGGATTTTCCTCGACGACTCGACGAAAGAAGTTGTTCAGGTCAAACTGTACATCAGGATCGGCATTCTCCTGAATTGTTAAGGAGGCCGAAGTATGCCGAATAAAAAGACTTAAGAGCCCGCAAACAATGTTTTGCTGCTCTGCCCACAGAGAAACTTCACGGGTAAATTCATAAAGGCCTTGCCCTTTTGTATGAATATCAAATATCGTCTGCACCTGTTTCATTCAGCACCTCGGCAGTTTCAGCCTCTACAAGCCTTCAGGAATGTGAAAATTGTCTTTTGACAGATAATTATCATATTTTTGCCGGATATTAACCCATGTTCGAATGAAACGTGTTAAATACGTTGGCCTTGCCGCGATAGCGTCTCATTTAAAGTGTATTGAACAGTACTGTAACCATGGCAAAAACGTTTGATATAGTTAAAGTTTTAGAAGTGACCGAGCAGAATTTAAAATCTGTTGCTCAGGCCAATCTCTATCGCTATTGGCTGGAACTAAAAGCTGACAAAGAGCTACCTGCCTGGTCAGATTTTAATCCCAGCGTCGTACGTGAAGCTCTACCTGATGTCATGTTGTTTAATGCCCAGAGTGACACGAAATTTTTTGTATCCATCACAGGTGATAATTGCCGGGAAAATTTTGGCATCAAAGCCAGTCGTTCTCCCCTGGAAGAAGCTTTGCCCGAGAATGCTGTTGCCGATGCGAGATCCCGTTTAACGCATGTATATAACACCAGAAAACCGCACCTTGTCACCAAACAGATGAGATGGGAAGCAGCCGTAAAAAAAGAACTGCAACAACAGTCCTATACCGTGCTGTTCCTTCCCTTCGATGTTGAGCATGACACAATCAAGTTAAAGATACTGAACTCGCTCTATTTCGGGTAACTCTTGTTAATACAGTAGGCTTCTTCGCGCCCTTTTCATAAATTAGTGATCTAAAGACATTTCTTCTTGTACCTGCCAAGAAGTGAAAGCTACCTTGCGTATAAATTTATCTCCCAAGGAACCAAAGACATGAAAACACGCATCAAATGGATAGAGAATGTTGCCTTTATGGCTGAAAGTGGTTCTGGTCATGCTGTTGTCATGGATGGTGCCGTCGAAGGCGGTGGTAGAAACCTTGGGCCACGCCCTATGGAGATGCTTTTGATGGGACTGGGCGGCTGTTCTGCCTACGATGTTGTTTACATACTGAAACGTGGACGCGAAAACGTCGAAGATGTTGATGTGGATGTCGAAGCAGAACGTGCGGACACCGACCCTAAGGTTTTTACTAAAATTCATATGCACTTCCGGGTTAAAGGCGCAGGTCTGAACGAGAAAAAGGTCGAGCGCGCCGTTAAACTCTCAGCCGATAAATATTGCTCTGCGTCCATTATGCTTGGGAAAGCAGCCGAAATTACTCATAGCTTTGAACTGATTGAATAACCCCACCTAAGAAAGAGCGAATAATGAGAGCAGTTCTACAGCGAGTAAGCGAAGCTTCTGTGACCGTAGACGACAATATAACCGGGGAGATCAAACAGGGGCTGCTCATTCTCTTTTGCGCTGAACATGGCGACAATGATGATCAAGCGGCTTATTTTGCCAGAAAAATCAGCAAAATGCGGATTTTTACTGATGAAGACGGCAAGATGAATCGTTCAGTCATTGATGTAAATGGGTCAGTGTTGGCAGTCAGTCAGTTTACGCTCGCAGCAAACTGGAAAAAAGGAAACCGGCCCGGCTTCTCTGGTGCAGCAAATCCTTCTGAGGGCGAACGGCTTTATGAATTCTTCTGTAATGCCTTACAAAACGAAGGGCTCTCCGTAGAAAAAGGTGTTTTTGGTGCACACATGGATGTCAAATTACGTAACGATGGCCCCGTGACTATTGTTATGGATTCAAAAGACAGCGCCTAACTGGAATAAGACAATCTCATCGCAATGATGGAGAAAGGTCTTTTGCAAATAACTTTCCAGGTGCCGTCCCTCGCCCCTTAACACCAGCCAGTCTCAACATATGCCAGATAAGAGCCAAATTACTTGAAACTACAGGCTTACCAAGTGCTTGCTCGGCTTCTTCCAATATGCCGAGCGTACGTAAATTGGTGCAGGAGACAAAAACACCCTCACAGCCTTTCTCTTTACCAACGTTGACAATCGCTTCCAGCGTAGAAGCTTCGGATATTCTGGAAACAACCTTCTCCTGATCCTGCTCAAAAGAGCCAAAGCTGGCAATTTCAAACCCATTTTCTTCCAACAGGGCTCGCATTGCATTTGAAACTTCAGGAACATAGGGCGTTAAAAAACCCAACCTCTTTATTTCCAAAGTTCGGCAGGCCGTCATCACCGCCGTTATAGGGTCTGTTACCGGAACTCCCGGATGTTGTGTATGTATTTTAACAGCAACCTCTGGCGGCCCAATAACCGTCGCGCCAGATGTGCAGGCATAGGCTATCGCATTAAACCTAGTGCTCTGGGGCAGCAGATTTGCCGCAGCGGGCAAATCCTCTGCCATTTGGGCCAATGTTTCTTTAGTCACGGACGGACGACTGGGGATACGGGAATGAAAAAGAGAAATATCAAAGTCCCGAATGGCATGCCGGAATTCATTCTCCAGCGTTTCATCAGCCTGTAAAACGATCAATCCAAGGCAAACTTTGGCTTCGTTCCCCTTATCAAGCGTAAAATCCAGCTTCATTTTCAGTCCTACAAGTATTTTTAAAGATCCCGGCTTTACTCCCACTAACAGGAGTAATCTTTTATCCCTAGATAATAGGTAATTCAGGGGCCACCCGCTGTGTCAGCAAGACAGGCGCGTCTTCTGTAATCAGAATATTTTCTTCATGAACCATGATTTTTCCGGGCGAAATTTCCATACTAGGTTCTAGTGTCATCACCATTCCTGGTTTGAGGACTGTATGATCATGCGCATAAATAGATGGCCATTCCGTCAACTGCATTCCCAATCCGTGCCCGTAACGCCCAACATCAGACGAGCCACCGCCCATAGTTTCGTGCATGGCATTGAACAAATCAGAACACCGTGTGCCAGATCGCGCGTGTTTCAAGCCGACTTCTGTTGCCTGCCACAGCTTTTCATAGCCACGTTTTGCGGCATCATCAGCATGGGAAATCGCAAAATTCCGATCAAAATCGCAGAAATATCCTTTCAGAGTTGAGCCAGTATCCAGCATAAGAACATCACCGTCACGTAAAGGGGTTTGTGATGGCGGCGAGATAACATCACTATAACCGCCTTGCCCTGCAGCCCCAACGAGGTAAGGAACATCCTCGGCCCCTTCTTGTAAAAGGGCGATTTTAAATTGTCGGAAAACATCATCCAGCGCCTGTCCCGAAGAGAAAAGCTCCCCTGCCCTAGCGAAAGCAGAGCTACCAATATCGCAGATACTCTTGATAATTTTAAGCTCAGCCTCTGATTTCACCATCCGCAAAGTTTTGAGAAGATCGGTGCAATCAATAAACTCTGCCCCACAGGATGAACGCAATGCATCGAAATCACGGACAGGAAGGCGTAGACTCGTCTCTGGTCCCATCGGCCAGCCAATGCGAGAATAATCCTCCAAGGCTTTTGCTAAAAGGCTAATGCCATCATCCGTTGGATGGGGCGAAGACCAGGTTCGAATATCTTTTACCCATGTCTTTTGCATTAAGTCTGCACCGATTGCCGGAATAACCGCGACAGGTTCTCCCTTTTGAGGCAGCACAAGGAACCAGGGACGTGTTGGACTCTGCCAAAAAAGTGTCCGAAATCCGGTAAAATATCTGACCTCTGCTTCTGTACAAAAAACCAGCGCATCAAGGTTATTTTCGTGCATTGCTTTTTGCGCAAGAGACAGACGGTTCTGGTATTCAACTAAATCAAAATCGCTCATTTATACATCCTGAAACGAGAGGTCTGTGAATCTATCCCTCAGCAAAGAAACAATTCAGAAATCACAGTTTAATGACTGCACTTGTACTAATTTACTCATTTTTGAATAGTGTTTTGAAAAATATAATACTATTTTCCATTCTGATGCCTGAATTTAATCAATGATTGATTTCAGGCATCAAGTACAAAGCGCCCTAACAAAGTTCGACAAACACAATAGCTTTGGATGCGACATTCCGGCTCTTTGACTTAATCTTCATATAGGACTACTGCTTAATTGATAATAATTCCTATTCACAAATAATTCTTTCCCAAGATTTAAGAATACCATGCTGAACAGAAGACATTTTTTAAAAGCCGGCTTAGCCACAGGTACCGCTGCCATTGGCGGAGGATCATTTGGATTGCTCGCCTCACAGGCAAATGCGACACCCGATCTGGTTCTGAAACCGAGAATAATCGAACAAAATATTCTGGGACATCATCCGACCAAAAATGTGTTTTCATACAATGCATCCGGCCCAGCCCCTATACTCCGTGCTAAACAAGGCGAACCTTTCCATGTACGCCTGAAAAACAAGCTTCCGGAACCGACAACTATTCATTGGCATGGCTTACGCTTACCCAATGCCATGGACGGTGTACCCTTTGTGACCCAACCTTACGTTTATGAAAACGAAATGTTTGATTATATCTTCACGCCACCTGATGCCGGAACCTATTGGTATCACCCCCATTGCAATACATTGGAACAAATGAGTTATGGGCTTACAGGGGTATTGGTCGTCGATGAAAAAGAAACTCCTGATTTTGACGCCGATGTAACTTTAAACTTGCGGGATTGGCGTTTAGGGTCAGATGGTCAGTTTATTAACCTGTACAAAGCTAGGAAAAGTGCCCGGGCTGGTACCTTCGGGACAGTAAAAACCACCAACTGGGAAGAAAACCCGGTTTACAATGTTCCCAGTGGCGGCATCATCCGTCTACGGGCAGTCGTGAGTGACGTCACCCGCATTTTCAAGCTGAAAACAGAGGGCGCAAACGCAACAGTTATTGCACTTGATGGCTATCCTGTGCCGCAACATTTCCCGCTTGATCACCAAGCGGTTGGCCCAGGACAACGCATTGATATCGCCATTAGAATGCCCGACGAAGAAGGTAAAGAAGTCAAGCTTATCAACGCCTCTTCCTCAAAAGCCTGGACGGTTGCAACTTTACGATCACAAGGCGCATCCCTAAAACGCGATATACGCGACCTCAAGCCGCTCCCACGCAATCCCGTGCCAATTCCCGACCTTAAAAATGCAGCGCACATTCCTTTCGAGTTTACAGCAACAGCTGAATCAGCCCCGAAAAACGGATTTTGTGGCACGATTGGTTTTTCCTTTTGGGCCATCAATCGAAAAGCATGGCTGGGCGTTTCCCCAGATCCAATGGAACCATTGGCCGAACTAAAGCTGGGGAAAAGCTATATCTTTAGCTTTAGAAACAGAACTCCACATACACATCCGATCCACCTGCATGGACTTTCCTTCACCCTGCTCAATTCCAACAAACGACAGATTGATCCCTTTGTCACCGATACAGCCCTTGTCCTGCCCGATGAGCGTATGGATGTTGCCTTTGTCGCTGATAACCTGGGTGACTGGCTTCTCCATTGCCATATTATTGAGCATCAAAAAACAGGGATGAGCAGCTTTATCCGAATAACTTAGTCGCTAAGAAGAAGTTCAAAATGGCCCCTCAGGGCACAGCATGTGAAATCAGTCTGCAAACTTCTTCAATATCCGCCCTCATCTGCCCTGCTTCTTTTCTAACAAGCCAATTCCCGCTCGGCATCGCCAGTTCTATAGGGGACAAGCGGACCACTTCACCTCGGGACAGAGCTCCCTCACTTAAAGGCAATGACGCTAGTAATACTCCCACGCCTGCCTTTGCAGCATCCAGTGCAGTAATAAAGCTATCAAAACGAATAGCTGTTTTTCTAGGTGGAGATACCTTTGCTTCAATCGCCCACTCAGACCAACCACTCCGTCGACCAGCCAACCTGATGCATGGCAAATTTTGCCACGCATCTTCCTTCGTGCTTTCCAGCAATTGTGGCGCGCATATTGGGGACAAGACCTCGGAAAAAAGGTGCGTCGCAACTTTCCCTTCCCAGTTCCCAGCCCCAAACCTTATCTCAATATCAGCATTAATTGCTTCATAGTCTGCAGGACGATGAATAGAGGCAATGGAAAGGGTAACATTGGGGCGTGCTTCTCTGATCCAGGGCAAGCGAGGCACCAACCACAAAGATGCAATTGATGCGGGGCAGGCTATTGTAATGATTTTCGCGCCCTTCTTACCGAACAGATCTTCTGTTGATCTCGCCAAAGCATGGAGAGATGATCGAACGGATGGAAGATAGGCATCACCCTCTGCCGTCAGTTCCACACCTCGCGCCAAACGGTGAAACAAAATCACGCCAAGATGAGCTTCCAGCTTTCTGATCTGTTGACTAACCGCTGCCTGCGTCAACCCCAGTTCCACGCCAGCTTCTGTGAAGTTTTCATGACGGGCAGAGGTTTCGAATGTTCTCAACCAATCCAAAGGTGGTAATGATGCCAATAGCTTACTCCATAGCCATAAAAATAATTAGGTCATAGGGCTATATTATATTGATTGTTTTTATTCCTTATAACTGGACTAATCCAGTCAATTATAAAAAATTCTGTCTTGGAGAGATAAAATGAGATTGGATACCGCAGCCATCCTTAATGATGGCAAGGTCTTGAAAGCAACCTGGCATGACGGATCGTCTACCCGTTTTCATGCGCTTTGGCTCAGGGATAATGCTCTGGATGCTGCCACACGATCAGAAGGAAATGGCCAAAGGCTGATCACCATTCTGGATCTGCCTATTGAAACCTATATTTCTGGAGCGTCGGTAGATGACCAAGGCGCTCTTGAGATCACTTTTCAACCCGAAAATAAAACCGTTGCTTTCCCCGGTGATTGGTTAAAAGAACATGCCTATGACATCCCCCACTCCACAGATAAGGGCTGGGTAAGTGCTCGCGTTAAAACATGGGATTCCAGTCTTTCCAATACGTCACAAATTCCAACTGTTGATTATGCGACAGCCCAAAAGAAAGGAGCTGAGTTCGGCAATTGGCTAGAAGCTGTGGAAGCCTATGGATTTGCCATTATGACGGATCTGCCACTTGAGAGTGGTACCCTTTGTGATGTGGCAGAGCTTTTCGGTTATGTAAGAGAAACAAACTATGGTCGCTTCTTTGAAGTCAGGTCAGAAGTGAACCCTGTGAACCTTGCCTACACAGGATTGGGATTGCAGGCCCATACCGACAATCCATACCGTGATCCGGTTCCAACACTTCAATTACTCTCTTGTATGGAAAATTCCGCTGATGGAGGAGATTCAATTGTTGTTGATGGCTTCAAAGCTGCTGAAGTCCTACACCAGGAATCACCAGAAAGCTTTGAGCTACTCGCCGGCTTTCCTGTACGCTTTGAATACGCGGGAAGTGACGAAGTAAGATTGCAATCAAAACGTCCGACCATTGAACTTGGCCCGGACGGAGAAATGCTATCGATCCGTTTTAACAATCGTTCTTCGGCCCCCTTCACTGATATTCCTTTTGAACAGATGGATGCGTTCTACACTGCCTATCGTAAATATGCTGAAATAATTGAACGCCCAGAAATGGAAGTCAGCTTTATGATGAAACCCGGAGATCTTTTTATCGTAGACAACACCCGTGTCATGCATGCAAGAAAAGGCTTTTCAGGCGTGGGGACCCGCTGGCTTCAGGGATGTTATGCAGATAAAGACGGTCTGTTATCAACACTTGCGTCAATCAATGCCAAAGTTAAAATGCAGGAGGCAGCCCAATGAGTGTCGATAAATTCCAGACATTGAGCAAAGAGAACATTGTTGATTTCATTGGTGATATTTTCCATCGCCGTGGCGCAGACTCCTATCTAGGCGAAGATGTCACAATGTCCGAACATATGCTTCAGGGCGCACAACTCGCAGAAAAAGCAGGAGCAAACGACGCTTTGATCGCGGCAGCGTTGTTGCATGATATCGGTCACTACACCAACGAGTTTCCGGACGATGCGCTCGAAAAAGGTATCAACAATCATCACGACGAAGCTGGTGCTGCCGTATTGGAAAAGTTTTTCCCGCCAGTAATCACTGAATGTGTTCGCCAGCACGTAGCAGCAAAAAGATACCTCTGCGCAAAAGACGAAGCTTATTTTTCACGCCTGTCGGATGCCTCTATCCATACCCTTAATCTTCAAGGTGGACCGATGAGTGAAGCTGAGATGAAAGAGCTGGAACAAAATCCGCATCTGAAGGAAATCATTCAGGTGCGCTATTGGGATGACGAAGGCAAAGATCCTGCAGTAACGACGCCACCCTATGAATATTATGCACCTATCCTTCAGCGCGTTGTTGACAGCTTTTGTGCTGCTGCATAGTGACGAAGCATCAAACAGGTTAAAAACGATATGTCCAATAAAGTAATTCTCGTCATCATGGACGGCGTTGGCTATGACACCGCCCTCTCCCAATGTGGTTACTTGGAAGGAATGGTTGAACTGGGTCGAGCCCATCGTTGGAAAATGCGTACAACGTTACCAACCATTTCAGCCGCCATGTATGAAACCATCCACACTGGTTTATCACCACTTGATCATGGTGTCAGTGGCAACGAAGCTCTACGACGTTCAAACGTTCCAAATGTCTTTGACCAGCTACATCAAGCCGGACATAGCACGGCAGCAGTCGCGCACTCCTACTTCCACACACTCTATAACGGTCCTTACGATCCTGTTGAGCATGTCGAAGTGGAAGATGAAACAAAGGCAATCCAGCACGGGCGTTTCTATTCAATGGAAGGTTATTCTACGGCGAACATCTGTGCCCCGGCTGAGATTGATCTCTGTGCACAGGCAACCCGCCTTGTTCGTCGTCATACGCCGGATTATGTTCTATTACATAGTTCATCCGTTGATAGTCTTGGGCATAAATATACTGCGGACTCTGCGCAATACCGTATTCAGACCTGGCATATTGATAACGCGCTGGCTCGGACAATACCAATCTGGTTAGAAGCAGGATACGATATTTTCGTTACAGCCGATCATGGCATGAATGCTGATGGTCATCACGGCGGTAACGAGGAAATTATGCGCTATGTCCCCTTCTACTATTTTGGTGCCGCGAAGGTTCCAGAAAAAGATCAGCTATTGGACCAACTAGCCATAGCCCCAACAATCCTCTCACGGATTGGTGCTGATATTCCCGATAGTATGAAACACAAACCTCTACTGCAGGCATAATGAACTTTACAAAGAAGATGCTTATTTAGGATTAACGGCCCCAATTAATGGTCGAGATTAATTCCCATAATTAATGGATGTTCAGCGCGTAAGGGCCGCCATCCAGATATCCAAGATAGGCATCTTCTTCATACCAGTATTCCTGGTCCAGCTCTTGCCCTGCCCTGTTGGTGTAAACGCCTGTATAAAATGGCAGATCATAATACCAGTATTTAACTCGCTCTGATTTTGGGTACTTCAAAGCCAGTGTTTCAAACCAATCCTGAAATTGCTTCTTGGGAATATCTTTCCAGCGCAAACAATAGCTAACATTATTTGCACCCTTGGCACAGAATATCATGATCCGAAGTAAGCGCGCGCGCTCAGCTGTTGTTCCCTTTTCCTCGCCATAAAGATCGAGGGCCTCTGCAAACATTTCAATCGGTGCTCTCGGCTGACCAGTCACTTTATTCTCCGCCCAGACACCTTCCGCAGCTAAACGAAAATAAACAGGCTGGCAATCTTCAAGATAATGGTTAATCAACTTGGTACGTGCGTAGCTACAGCGTGGCGCAATATGGTTCTCGTATAGGAAATACGCAACATCCGACAACGCTTTGGCCCTATCTCGCTCAATACTTTGTCCTGACACGAGTATTTCCAAGTTTTGCTCAATATCGGCATAGAGCTTTATTTCTTCCCGCAACTTACTTGATTTGTCCAATGCACTAGCTCGAAAGATGGCTTTCCAGTCGAGCTTTTTAGAAAGCATTATCGCTCCCTGCCAATCTTCCTGAACCATAGCCTCATCCAGATGTGGACGGATCAAGGCAAACTGCAACAAGGGATCGGCTGTACCGGACAAGGCAGTGATCAAGTCATTTGCGCTCAGGAAATAGCGAGATACCTGTTCATAAAGAACACTATCCAGTACTGTAAGTTCTGCAAGTTGACTCTTTTCCTCAATGCCATCTTCCAAAATAAAAGCCAGTGGTGTTTTGTTCTTTAACCGAGCTTCAAGCTGTCTGGTCCGCAGCGCGAAAAGATCTTCGAGCGAGGTCGTTTTTCCTGCCGCGATATTACTGATTTGCATGCCAACCGTATTAAACTCGCCTTCTTCCAAGTTGACCATTGCCTCAAAAGCTTGGGCATGACTAAAGAGAGGCGTGTTTGTATAGACATCACTTGAAGGCTTCTTACCTTTAAGCAGATAATCACAAACCATCGCGCTATAGGCTTCAATTTCTTGATACTGGCCGGAGGCAACATTTTTTGTCTGGGCACATAACCTTTCTAGATCATCAGGCTTGGAAAGAATAGCCGCTAAAAGCGTGATTCCATCACGATGTTTGAGCGGTCGTGTCGAGATTTCATCAATATTGGCACGTAAGGCATTGATCGCGAGATGATCAAGTACATCTATTTTCGTTCCATCACTTGTCAGTAATTGATTGCCCGCTATTTCATCCAGAAGCTCTGTGTAGTAACGATCACGATCTCCATAATGTAACCAAATACCGATCTCCATATCCTCTACATGGCGTCGGTATTCTGATTGAGGGAAATCCGTCAGAAACGCTTCGGTAAAACTATTAAATATCGCGGGCAGGAAGACTTTTTCCTGACCCTCTCTACCATTATGAAACAGGGCCAAAACTTCCATATAACGCGCTGTTTCAATTAACCATCCGGTCTCGCGCCCTTCGTTTTTTTCCTCCAGTGCGATCATTGCAAAAAGCTCTGCAGCCTCGGGAAAGAAGCCATCGTGATAAAAAGCTGCGGCTTCGATGTATTGAGACCAGTTTTTATACAAGCCCTGCTCTTTGCTTACATGCCCCCGAAACATCTTAGATGTTTTTAAATAGTCATCGAGGTTGAAAAGGCAGTCTTGTACAAGGGCAAGACGCATCATAGCCAAATGTCTGATTTCATCCTGTTCCAAATTGCTACTTTTCAAACCGACATAATAGCTATGAAGGTTTGAGAAACTTCCCCCGTTGTAACAATAAGCTTGAGTCAGATAGTCCCCCCTGGCGAAAATATCTTCGTTCTCTTGACGAACAAAGGCCCCCAATTCTTTCGATGCAAGTTCCCCAATACGATAGGTTTCGTGAAAATTTCGAATATCATTGAAGATTTGAAGTTCAAGATCTGAGCTATCAGCAGTCTCAATTAATTTAGGACGATACGCCCGGATCAATTGCTCCAAAAATATCTTCGCACGGCCTTCTTGTGGGACAAGCATATCAAGCTGAGTTGACGAACAATAGCGTGACGCTATGGGCTGTTGGCAAGGAGGACCTCCCCCCGCTGCGAGATCACGAGGGAGCAAGCTCGCGATTAACATGACACTCAGCAGTAATGAATATTGCCATGCGAAACGTCCCATATTTCTTTTGCTCCTTAAAAAGACTGTGCCATCTCTCATCATTACAGAGAAATCCGTATCTGATGTTATTCACTTCCTTTATGGCATCAAGAAGATGATCAGTTATCGGCGTCTGTTTTTGTCGATAGAACATCAACGAGACCTCTGCAACAGTCGCAGCCAGCTTCTTTGCCCCTTTACGATTATCCTCATACCAAGTCGGTAAACCCGTTATCCTAATAGAAACATCCGCAGGTATTTGGTTCTTCACGGTCTGTAGCCATAGTCGATAATCATTAAGCTTTGAACTCGGGCTATCATAATCGATTTCAACACCGATAATATTCCGGCCGGCCCGTTTCCAAATATTAATATCACGATTAATAAAAGCAACGATCTCTCTTGCACCTACCCGTTTCTCCATGCGGTATGTCAGAATAAGTTTTTCTGTATTCGGAAAGGATTTCGGGCTTTGATGTGGTATCGATTTTTGACCTGTGTCATATCCCCAGGAACGAACCAGAACCCTGGTCACACCCACTTTACAGGTTAGTTTAAGTGTTTCGCAGTTATCTATGAATTTCTGTTGATTCTGATCTTTGTCGTCCAACGATTGTCCTGCCCAGACCCAGTGGTCAACAATCAGGTCTTGCGCGTAAACAGGTGAGAAAAACAACAATACACTAAGGAATATGCCAGACAGCATTCCCTGTGACTTGCCTGAACCTATCCGCTTCATAAATCTATTCGCCTATCACTCGCTTAACTTTTACCGAGTAGATTAACACAAAATGCTGCCAGGAAGACAAGCTTATGAAAGAGTAGTCCGATCACTTCACAAAGAAAACACAAGATAAAATAATCAACGGAGCAGGACGGTTAAAGTGCGTCAAATGGATAGAATTTATACTCCGGAATTATAAAAGTAACTTAGGAAGGTGCTTTTGGAAGATCCAGTTCAAGATCATCCTTGTCACTGGTGATCTCAGCATGCATCAGAATTTTGGACGTAAAGGCCATCGACGTATCAATAACCCAGCGCACCTGCTTTTCGCCAACTTCATTTTGAGCAGCAACAACTTCTGGCAAGATTTGTTTTTGCAGGAATCCGGCAACACCGGCCAAAGCACGCGACCCCAAACGCAGATCCTCTGCCTTTAATTTAAAAGCAGATTTTGTCTCAATCTGGGACGCAATATCATCCAGAATATCCATCATTCTGGAGACCTCGTCATTCACCCGTCCGGTCCGATTGGCAATGAACCTTAAATGACCTACGTAAAAAGTATAATCAGACATTCATCTAATCCCAATAAGTTGCCAATCCGTCTTCTCAAAACTCAGAATTGTTGTCGCTCCACATTGTAAGCCGACCTTATAAATTGCGGGAAAACTGAGTTCGACACTCAATAACCATTCGTCCTGAAGCACGCAATAAGATTATCGACAACCAACGCTGCTTTGACCTGATCTATCTCATTGCGGGTATCAAATTCACAGGTAAATAATCAACGTCATATTAATTTGGCAATTCCTGTCCCGGAAACACATCAGGGAAATGAAATACACCCAGACAATATAGCACGTTGCATTCTTAAAGAGGCTAGCTTAAAGATGCTGGCATAGCTTAGCGAAAATTACAGGATTAAAGGTTTAAGGTTGTGAGATTGACTTCGGCAAAAAGAGGGATGTTTGCGCTATACTTTGCGCTGCTTCAGCTTTTTGTGCCGCCAGGTCTCATGGCCGCCAACGGTTCAGATGGTTTTGAAATTGTCATCTGTACCGCGCAAGGCATGAAAACCATTGTGGTTGACGAGAGCGGTCAACCAGTCAAACCTGATCCTAAACAACAACAAAATTCTGTCTGTAGTTTTGCGTTCAACGCGATAAAAGCAACAGCGCACACTACGACGAATCTGCCAGTTCCATCACAGGAACTTCGGTTACATCTGTTACCTCAAGATGATTTTTGCCATCTTTGTTCTCCGCTTCTGACATCTTATCGTCCTCGGGATCCGCCTTTTATTTCGAGTTAACCTCCAATCGTTTCTCAAAATTTAAGGACAAAATCATGTCAGCATTTACCCGCACGCTACGTGCAGGGAGTATCGCAATTGCCTGTTGCTTATTGCCACTCTCATCTTCAGCAATTGCAGAGGAATCAACACATCTCCGTATCGCCGTCAAAAAAGACCGTTACAGCGTTGATGCAAAAAAATTCTCATTCACAACACGTCGTCCTTCTGCGCAAATTGTTGAAACAGCGGTCAAACCGGATGCAAATTTCAAACCCCAAGGCGTCTTGTTTAAAGACTGGGATTATAAAAACGGGGTTTATTCAATTAACGTCCGCGAAAGCATCAAATTCCACGACGGTTCTGACTTTAACGCCAAGGCCGCAATTGCAGCGTTGAAACTCTATGATCAGGGAAAATCCGACTTCCTTCAAATTGATCAAACAAGCTTTGAGCAGACAGGCCCCTACAGCTTTACCTTCAAATCCGAAATTGGTTCAGCACTGGTCATCGAAAACATGACCCACCGCGGTGCATCTTTGTTCTCTACTGCGGGTGATCGCAGTCAGAACCCTATTGGGACGGGCCCATACCTGTTGGAAGATTACCAACCTAAACAGTCCATCACGCTAAAGCAAAACGACAATTACTGGGGCGAAAAACCAGCCATTGAGAAAATTTCCTATCGCTTTATCGCCGACGATCAAGTGCGTCTTCTGGCCTTAAAGAACAACGAAGTAGATGTCATTGCCGAAGTCACCCCGCAAATGATGTTGGCGCTACCTAAAGACGGTTCTATTGTTGTTCACCAGTCGCGTCCCATCCGTTACGTTGCCCTACTCGCAAACATGCACGGGAAAGCCCCTTTTGACACGATGCAAGACAAGCGGGTCAGAGAAGCGATTGCCTATGCAATTAACCGCCCACAGTTAGCCGAGATCCTGTTTGATGGCCGTGGTGAAGTTGCCAAGGGCATATTGCCAAACTGGATGTTTGACCTTGGTGATGATCACGTAGACGGCTTTGCGTACGATCCCGATAAAGCAGGTGCCCTTCTAGATGAAGCTGGTTGGGTCCTTGGTGAAAATGGTACACGCACAAAAGATGGTCGTCCGCTTAAACTCAGACTGGTTGCGGCCTATCCAAACGTCTCTTCCGTTCGCCCGATGCCAGAACTGCTAGAGCAAATGTTCCGTTCCATAGGTATCGAGATTGATCTGATACAGGTGGATGATTCAGGTGTTTATGACGATACTTATCTCGCAACGGGTGAAGCTGATCTCTATATGGAATTTGCTTCCAACAACAACACTGATCCTACCTATCTACTTTATAACTTGTTCCATTCAAAAACACCTTGGGGGTATCAGTTCACAGCCCCCGGCAAAACTGTAGACGCCTTGTTGGAAAAAGCACGAGCAGCCCAAAGTCGCGAAGAAATCATCGACTATGTTCGCAAAGCACACAGATCTATTGTGCAAGATGAGCTGGCCGCTATTCCTATTCTTATGGTACCGAATTTCAACCTGTCTCGCCCTGGCATGGAAATCCCTATGTTTGAGCACGCTGACTGGATTGATTATGGTCGTGTAACAGTCAAATAGTCCGACTTGTGAGTTCCGCAGGCTGATGTATCGGCCTGCGGATCACGGTTTGAAATATCTGGACTTGAGAGAACTGGTAAGTCTTAAGCAGACGGAGAAACCCACGTGAGAAACTTCATTCTACAACGCATGGCAACGGCAATTCCAACTCTGCTTGGTATGTCCATGCTGGGTTTTTTCATGGTCGCCTTGACCCCCGGTGATCCAGTCGAGATGGAGTTGCGCCGTCTTGGCGTTATTTTCACAGCGGATCAAATCGCTGCCCTGCGTCAGGAATACGGCTTGGATCAACCGATCTTTAAACGTTATATTGACTGGTTAATTCGGCTTCTTCATCTGGATATGGGACAGTCCATTGCCTCTGGACGCTCCGTATTGGAAGAGTTCAAAACCCACCTTCCTCTTACTATTACACTGGCAACATTATCTCTGGCGTTCTCGATTGTACTCTCGGCCTTGTTCGGCATTACTGCCGCCTTAACGCGGTCACAGGCTTTGGGAAATTTCGTTCAGTTCTTTTCCATCTTTCTGGTCTCTATTCCCTCATTTTGGCTCGCTCTACTCCTGTTATTTATTTTTGCCCTGAGCCTTCAATGGATTTCACTATTGGGATCGGGGGCATGGTATGACCTCGTCCTGCCTGTTTTAACACTTTCCCTCGGCAGTGCAGCAACAATGGGGCGCTTAATGAGAGATAGAATTTTGGCTGTCATGAGCGAAGATTATATCCGTCTTGCAATCGTCAAGGGGCTTAGCCCCACGCTTATCCTGCGTCGTCACATTATGAAATCTATCCTGCCGCCCTTGGTGACCAACTGGGCGGTAACTTTTGGTGCCTTATTGGGCGGGTCTGTTATTGTAGAAAATATCTTCAACCTCCCTGGGCTTGGGCAAATGGCCTTACAAGCGGTCTTCGAACGCGACTTTGCTATTCTTCAAGCTTACTTGCTTTTTATGGGATTGATTTTCTTTGTCAGTAATTTCATTGCTGATCTCCTGAACTATTGGCTAACCCCGCACTTTAGAGAACAGAGCGGTTCTCAAGGGGGAACAGAGTGAAACTCTTGTCATTGCGTGCGACACCCCTTGGCTTAAATACAGGCGTTATCCTGATCGGATGTTTACTTCTCATCGCCTTCTTCGGGGAAAGTCTAGCCCCGCACGATCCCAATAAAATGGACCTTATTCGCCGACTAGAAGGAATGAGCTGGACCTATCCGTTGGGCACAGATCACCTTGGTCGCGACGTACTCTCGCGTTTAATGTCCGGGACATTTCTCTCCCTTGGGGCCGCAGTGATGACCGCGATAAGCATTCTTTTCATCGCTGTCCCTATCGGGCTTATTTCTGCGATGGTCGGTGGGGTGGTTAACCACCTGCTCATGCGGATAACGGACATTTTTCTCGCCTTTCCCATGATCATATTTTCGCTGGTCATTATCGGGTTCCTTGGTGCCTCTCTAAACTCTGCCATTATTGGCGTTGCACTGGCCTGGTGGCCCAGCCTTGCCCGTCTGGTTTACACGCTGACAACAGACGCCCTCGCAAAAGATTTTGTATTGGCATCGCGCCAATGCGGCATCGGTCCGGTTAAGTTAGTTATACGACATATCCTGCCCCAGATCTTACCCCCTCTATTCGTTGTGATGAGCTTGGAAATGGCGTCGATACTGCTCGTTCTTTCCTCCCTCAGCTTTTTGGGAATTGGCGCGCAACCACCCGAAGCCGAATGGGGCGCGATGTTAAACGAAGCACGTCCTTTCTTCACCGAACGCCCCGGCCTGTTGCTGGCTCCGGGTTTGCTGATAAGCCTCGCCGTAATGGGATTTAATCTGCTTGGGGAGGGAATACGACATAAGCTTGATAACAGGAGTCCTTTCCGATGGTAGACACCCCTCTTTTCAAGCTGAATCATTTGACGATCTGTCAACAGGGAAAAGATCAAAACCCCATTATTGATGATGTTAGTTTCTCCCTGAATCAGGGGCAGCGCCTTGGACTTATCGGGCGATCCGGTTGCGGAAAGTCAGTAACCAGTCATGCCATCATGGACATACTACGCCCGCCGCTTGTTAGGAAACAGGGGCAAGCAATTCTGCAGGGACAAGATCTTTTCACTCTCTCAGCTGCGGAAAAACGTCGTATCCGTGGTCAGGGAATGTTCTGTATATTTCAAAGCCCGGGAAGTGCTCTTCACCCTGCCTTGACAATCAAACAACAGATGATAGAGATCGCAACAGTTATCGAGCAGGATCAAACTACAATTATCAATGCCGTTGAATATGCTTTTGACCGCATGCAGTTGCCAATACGATGCCTGACACAATATCCACACCACCTCAGTGGAGGCATGAAACAACGTGTGTTAATGGCTATGGCTCTTCTATTGAAACCAACGCTTTTAATCGCCGACGAGCCAACAACGGGACTGGACGTTTTAACTGAACAAGACGTTCTCAAGGCGATGGAAATCATGCTGGAAGAAACTCAATCCGCCTGCCTGTTTATCAGCCACGATATTCGTATTGTCAAACGGGTCTGCAACGATCTATTGGTCATGAAAGACGGTAAGATTGTTGATCGTTGTACAAGGGACGAACTCACCTATCGTGAACGTGCCGAAACCACCCGGGAAATTATTGATGCCATGAAGGTCGCTTAAATGAGTTTTCAAGTCGATAATCTGTCCCTTTCACTTGGTGGCAATAAAATCCTGCATGACATCTCATTCACCCTAGAGCGCGGCAAGGTAACAGGATTATTGGGACGGTCCGGCTGTGGAAAATCCACCTTGGCCAAGGCAATGGTTGGTATCCATCAAGTTGACCAATCTTGCCTTAAAATAGGTGGCACGATGTTCCAACCCAAATTCGGCAAAACCGGGCACAAGATCCAGTATATGTGGCAAGATCCTCACATGGCGCTTAGCCCGTTTTTATCAGCTGTTCGTTGTGTTGAAGAAGCTATGGAAACACAGAAAGATACAACAAAGAAACAACGCCATGAAAAAGCGCAAGACCTGCTCGATCAGGTTGGCCTTACCTCTGCTCTCATGCAAAAACGACCTCACGCCTTATCTGGCGGCCAGTGCCAACGTATAGCCCTGGCGAGGGCTATCGCTGCCCAACCCGAATTTCTGATTTTAGACGAGCCTTTTTCCGCGCTTGATCTTGTCACGCAAAAAAACATTATATCGCTTTTGGGAAATCTGCGGCAGGTCTATGATTTCGGCTTAATGATCATTTCCCATGATCTTCGAACACTTTGGCGATTAGCAGATAAACTCATCCTGATTGATCAGGGGCACATTATCGAAGACAGACCAACGTCTGACTTCATCCATTCTCCCCGTCACGATCTAACAAAAACCTTTGCCAGCTTTGCTCTGGCTGAAGTTTAGAATTCACCAGACAGAATGGCTTCCACCTTCTCCTGGACCGAAAGAGCATCAGCAAAGCTTGCGATCGAACACTCTTTGCCTTCATTCCAAGCGATCAGGTTATCTAGTCCCCGCATGTAGCCGTGTTGTCTTGCATCATCAATTTCCGAAAGTTCACGTTTCCATTCCTCGCCTGTTGTCGAATAGAGCTGATCCCACATCGTCAGGCGATAGGACTTCTTCTCGCCCCAAACGGTGAACTCGACAACATCGGGGCCAACACCGCCCGCACTGGCATGAAAAGAAACAGGGACGTTATCGCAGGCAAGTTGAGCCTGTACATTTGTCTCGCAGGAAATATCGTCTTCCGGATAAATCGCGCAGGTATTCAAAAGCTCCGCCGTCCCCAGAAGACGCTCGGTTAAGTAAATAAAGTGAGAGCCCACTTCCCGGACAAAACCACCTTCTGCGCGTTGAGATAACCAGGTTGCATCCTGTTGCCAATCCCGGGGCCAAGGGGCGAAATGCAGCCGAACATCAACAGAGGTAATCTTACCCAATTTACCAGCGTCAATATCTGCCTTCATAAGATCAGCTGCCTGAGAATTTGCCAGCGGATAGTTCACTGCGTTTAAGATATTCTTTTGCTCAAAAGCCGCCACCAGTTCCCGTGACTGTTCCACATCGATCCCTAAAGGCTTTTCACAGAAGACAGCTTTCCCAGCATCTGCGGCGGCCAAAGCATAGTCCCGGTGGGACGCCGGCGGACTGGCAATATAAACCACATCGACATCAGGATGACTGATAATCTCTTCGACACTCTCCAAAACAGTCAAAGAAGGATAGGTTTTTTGAGCCGCAGATCTCGCAATTTCATTAGGGTCCCAGGCCGCAATCAAATCAAACCCGCCATGCACAGACATATTTGTTAGCATGCGATTGCCCATAATGCCCAAGCCAATAAAACCAATACCCAACGCCATTTCTCTATCCCGACTGTGATCTGGAACCAAAGAGTTCACTTACAAAGAAGGCAGATAATGCGTCACAAAAATTGGTTTGACCAGTTTTGTTTGATCGAATTTAAAAATTTAATGGTAAAACTGAAAAAGCCTCAGCAGTTTTGCTGAGGCTTTTTGAATTGGTAGCGGAGGAGGGACTTGAACCCCCGACACGCGGATTATGATTCCGCTGCTCTAACCAGCTGAGCTACTCCGCCATAAGGCTTTGACAGTGCCAGTTTGATTAACTGATTCGTCAATCATCCGCGCTGTAAGAGGGGTGATAATGCCATGACACAAAACTGTCAATAGCGGAGTGACTCGCTTTTTATTTTTTTTGAAAATTCATTTTGTCTTTTTTGAAAATTCATTCCCCTCCCCCAATCAGGATCTTTGCCCGATTTGAAATATGACAAAAGAAAGTTGTTATACTATTGGCTTGAACCCGGCTTGCGAGGTCACTACCCTCGCCTGTACTCCTCTTTCAAATCCTGACGAAAACAATAGCTGAGCGATACCATGCGAAACATCTTCAAAATGTCGCAGAATACATGGGAACACCATTCTCACCCGATGTCAGGGTGGACGCGCGTTGCCACTGGATGGCTGATATTCCCGGCGATCTGGTCACATGAAGCCTGGGGTTGGCCCGTGGCCGGCTTTCTTTTGTTTCTCTTCGCCTTTTGGATGTATCTCAATCCGCGGATATTTCCCAAACCCCGGCACACTGATTTCTGGGCTTCTCAAGTCACCTTTGGCGAACGTATCTGGCTCAAAGAGGTTCCCTTTGAAGGGCTGGATGAACTTCTCGACATGCACAGATCACAAACCCGCGCTTTGGGCATCATGGCAGGGATTGGTTTTTTCGGTGGTCTTATAACCGCCTATTTGAATTTATTCTGGCCAACCATGTTTTTTGGTTTTGCCATGACCATGGGAAAGATGTGGTTCTGTGATCGTATGGTTTGGCTTTTTAACGATGCCATCGAGATAAATCCTAAACTTGCGGAATGGATTTATTAAATCCTTGTTTCTTTAAATAGGGGCTTTCCTTAAGAATAGAAGGCTAAATGGAATACCTAAACTGACTTCAGGTAATCATCAGCAAAGGCCAATTTTTCACAGCCAACAAAGCGCCTGATCCGTTCCAGTTCAGATGTTAGCGCGTTGAGGCGTCCTTTGCTGGCTCGCACTTTGGGCTCAAACCACAGACCTTTGACAAACAACTCCGTTCCCTGTCGTTTCATATCAATACGTCCAATGAGATTTTCGCCTTCAAGCAAAGGGAAAACATAGTATCCATATTGTCGTTTTGCTTCGGGCACGAAAACTTCGATACGATAGTGAAAATCAAAAAGACGTTCGGTTCGCTTTCTATCCCGTATCAACGGATCAAAAGGGCTGAGTACCCGCACACGTTTCGGGGCTGTCGGCAAGTTATCCAGCTGACTTAAGATGCCTTCAAAAGCATAGACTTTACGAGGTTTACTGCCATCAGCAGACAACACTTCGACCTCGATAAGTTCCTTGCCTAGCTTGTCTTCGCACCAGATTTTGGCTTCAGCAGGCTTTATCCCGTCCCAAAAAGCAGCGAGTTCACCCGGCGTCGCAAAGCCAAGCTTTTCCATCGCGGAACGGCACGACCAATCTATAAAGTTCTCATGGTCAATATCTTGGGAAAGAACTTCTGATGGAATAATTCTATCTGTGACGTCATAAACCTTTTGAAAGCCATCGCGCCGATCAACCGATAAAGCCCCTGTACGCCACAGGAATTCCAAAGCTGTTTTGGAAGGATGCCAATCCCACCAGCCCTGATTTTTCTTTTTACTATCGCCACTTTCCGGTTTTTTCATATCCCGGGAACGCGTCGGACCGTGCGCGCGAATATGCTCCAAAACGGTTCTAAAGTTTTCTTCGAACCCTTCCCGTCGCCACTTGCGCCATCTTTCCAACAAGTAAGCCTCTGTACGGCGAAAGCGATACTTCCAATAGGGATAATAAAGCATTGGAATTACCGATGCATCGTGTGTCCAGTTTTCAAACAGCGAACGATCATTTTCCAGAAGCTGATCAAAATACTTTTTCTGATAGGTCTGATTTCGGGAAAAGAGGATCATATGATGCGCGCGCTCAACAGTATTGATACTGTCAATCTGCACAAATCCCATACGCTCTATCTGGTCTAGTAGCTGAAGTTTCGTTTGCTTAGCGGCAGGATTGTCACATAACCCCTGTCGTTCCATAAACAGTCTTCGAGCTTGAGAATTGCTTATCTGGGGGATCATGCGCAGTTACGTTCTGTGAAATGTGGAAAGAATCATTCCACAGAACGTAACAGGAACAAAATAACTATTCCAGAAAGAAATAAACCTACAGGTTTAAATCTTAAGCAGCACCTTGTGTTGCTTCGTCCAGAACCTGTTTTTCCGTGGAGACAATCCAGCCACCACCCAGAACGCGATCGCCATCATAAAAAACAGCAGCCTGCCCCGGTGAAATACCATACAGCGGATCATGTAATACAACACGGGCGCCGCCCATACCTAACCCCTGGCCTTCCGGATATACGGTAGCAGAGGTTGGTTTCGATGCTGATCTCAGTTTAACCGTGACTTCACGACCCCGGTCATTCAAGGGTTCGGCCAACCAGTTAAGTTCATTCACAAGAACAACATCACGAGAAAGTGCTTCTTTGGGGCCAACGATAACCTGCTTTTTTTCTGCATCGAGACGGATAACATAAATAGGATCACTAGTACCGCCAACGCCGATACCCCGGCGTTGCCCAACCGTATAGTTGATAATGCCGTCGTGCTGTCCCAGAACAGTGCCATCAAGGTGAACAATATCTCCCTTATCCAAAGCACCGGGGCGCAAACGTTCAACCACACGGGCATAAGATCCGTCGGGTACGAAACAGATATCCTGACTGTCTGGCTTATCCGCAACGGATAGCCCCATACGTTCTGCAATTTTACGGGTTTCCGTTTTTGGTAACCCGCCCAAAGGGAACCTGAGGAAATCCAGTTGATCTTCGGTTGTAGTGAAAAGGAAATAGGTCTGGTCTTTTGTATCGTCAAAAGCCCGATGGAGTTCAGGACCATTGGGGCCTTCGATCCGCTGGACATAATGGCCCGTTGCCATCACATCCGCGCCGAGGTCCTTAGCCATCGCCAACATGTCTTTGAACTTAACTTTCTGATTACACCGCACACAGGGAATGGGTGTTTCACCGCGCATATAGCTGTCTGCGAAATCTTCCATCACATCCTGTTTAAAGCGTGATTCATAATCCAGAATGTAATGCGGGAACCCGTAGCGATCTGCCACTGTACGGGCATCATAGATATCTTGCCCGGCACAACAGGCACCGCTTTTTTCCAAGGCAATTCCATGGTCATAGAGTTGAAGGGTAACGCCGATTACGTCATAGCCTTCTTCTTTCAACATACACGCAACAACCGAGCTATCGACACCGCCGGACATAGCAACAACAACGCGTGTATCTTTAGGTTCTTTATCTATACCAAGAGAATTCATGAGTTCGCTTATCTCGTTTAAACGACTTCGGCAAATTTACTTTTGCGTCCGTCGCCAAAGTTTGTCTGTTTGATGGCTATGTAAGACCATCCCCTTTGGTAATCAAGCCCGAATTAATCAGGGCCTTTTCACCTGTCACGACTTATTCTGTAGCTGCCAAATCAAAATACAGTACGAATTCGGGGCAACATAACAGATAACAATGATCTTGTTAATGCCCCGTCTCACAGACCACCTGTGTCGTAATTGCATGTATAAAATCATCCTTTTATATCAGTGAAATAACCGAAGAATTATGCCGTAATTTCAGTCAATCGCCTTAAGACAATTGGATCACGGATAAGATCAATCAGCAGGGAAAAGTGTCCCTTCCCATTTCTGAGAAACCTGTTTTCCGGGGGAACCCGCCAGCGGTTAGCAAGATCCAGTCCCCCTTTATAAGGTGTTAGTTTATCTGCTTGTCCAAGCATAAAGATCACCTTTTCCGGCGGAACAACAGAATGCCCTGTTGGTTGAACAAAGGGCAGACACTTCACATAATCGGCCTCGCGCCAGCCCAGTTCATGAAGTTTTTTGGGAATACCCAGTGCCTGTGTTAGACAGCCTTTAAGTAATACATCCAATACATTTCCGCTGGTGCCGATCAGAAGTAACGAGTCCGGTTTCAGATCATCATGCCAATTCCAGGCAACAGAAGAATAAAGCTGAGCCGTTAAAGCACCTAAACTCACGCCACCTAAAACAACAGGGCCACCACGTTGCTGGCGCACCCAGTTCATCAATACAGAAATATCTGAAGTCCACTGTCTATAGAGTTTGATCAACCCCATAGGTCCTTCGCTGAAAATTTGTTCTCCGGCATAAAACCCCGGCGCTTTTCGGAAGCCATGACCGGGTTGCTGCATACGTAAAACGCGAAAACCAGCCTCGGTCAACGCACAAACCGGATCTTCCCTATCTTGGAAACAATCCTGTTCGACCCCAAGCCCCTGAAGAAAAATGATCGTCGGGGCCTTCGGGTTCAATCCCGTGAGTGGTTCATAACAACGTACCCAGTTCTCTGCACCAAATTCAGAGTCATAACGCAACCAATATTCACGCCCATAAACACCGTGAATAGAATGCGACGATTGAACTCTGGGCATCTTTTTGGGTGGTCCATAGAAATCATCCAAATCGTTCAAATGCCCCTCAAAAGTTTTAAAAAACTCTTTGGGGGTTGGCAGTTGCCATTGAACAGGAGCGACTTCTTTACGAATTTCTTTAAAGAACAGAGATGCTTCTAATAATCTTTGTTGTGTTTCCTGTCGCCGTCGTTCGGCAAAAACTCTCCCCGCAATGCTCAATCCGTCGCCGAACATAACCACTTTCCAACGCTCGAAAGCTGATTTCGCCACATAGTGGCGGATGCAAACTTCCGTAAGAGCTTTGTCACAGCTATCCGGCAATGCGTGTTTGAGGCCAAGGTCCTCTATTAGCTTTTTGGCATCTCCCTCACTCAGAATTGCCCTCTGTAAAACGCGGGTAAGGGGAAAGAGGTATTTAACAATCAAACGAAGGGCCAACGCATCAAACCATGGGCGTGCGATATACCGACCAACTGTCCCACGGATCATCGGGTAGGCTTGGGGGGATGGCAAACACTGAGCAGAACTATGGAAACGTTCTCGGTTCACTTGCACGTAAGACTTTCCTTTTGAGTATCAGAGCTCAGATTGAGCTCTCAACACCCCTCAAGGATACAATAGCACAGTTTTAATATTTTTTCAGCTTAAAGCCGCGAACTAGCCAAGACACAAGGCATATTAAAGGTGGAAACCAACCTCTCAAAATTGATCAATCAGGTGAATATAAGACCCCATAACCGAACCGTTCACACAGCCAGCTTTACCTTTTTTCTGCCCCGCCGCATCCCTCACATCAAATAAGGGATTGTCTCCTTCATCTCTCACAACGGTCGAATAGTGAAACTCGTGGGCCCTGTAAGTTGAACCTTTATCACCAAGAGCACTATTATTGAGGGCTGTAACCTCACGATACCCCAGAGACCGTCGCCGCACAGCAAAAGACGTCTCTACGGGTAAAAGTCCGGCAAGTTCATGATGATCCCCACGGGCGTCAATAAGCCCCTTGCCCAGAACCATATAGCCACCACACTCCCCATAAATCGTTTTATTCTTTTTTGCGGCCTGTCGCAGACTTTTTAAGAAACTCAGGTTTGCCCCGAGCTGTCCCACATGTAGTTCAGGATATCCACCGGGCAGATAAATCGCATCAGCTTCAGCACATGGCTTTTCATCAGCAAGGGGAGAGAAAAAGCTCAATTCTGCGCCAGCTTTCTTCCACCCCTCCAAAAGTGCTGGGTAGATAAAGGAAAAAGCCACATCCTGCGCAATTGCAATCCTTTGCCCTATCGGGGGTACAAAACTGTGGAGATCTTTATGCGAAAGTATGGAAGGGCTGGCCTGCTTTAAAAGCTCTTCACAACGAACATCCCAGCCAACCTGCTCTGCCGCTTCATCTAGATATCCATCAAGTTCGCTATGTTCAATTGCCTGTACCAAGCCAAGATGCCTGTTTGGCAAAACCAAATCATCTTGTCTTTTCAGATAACCGAGAACCGGAATTCCAAGGGGGTCACAAGCTTCTTTCAACAACTCGGCATGCCGCGGGGACCCGACCCGGTTAAAAATAACACCTCCAATGGATACTTTCGGGTCAAAAGAGGCAAAGCCATGCAAAATAGCTGCGGCCGAAGCCGACATTCCCTTAACGTCAATCACAAGAATAACCGGCCATCCGGTTTTTTTGGCCAATTCGGCGGTTGATCCTGCCCCACCTGCCGCACCATCAAAAAGCCCCATCACACCTTCGGTCAGGATCACATCAGCATCTTGGCCGCTATGGGTAATGATAGCGGCAAGGCTCTCTTGTCTCATCGCCCAGGGATCAAGATTGAAACAAGCACGTCCAGCAGCGGCGGTGTGATAAGCAGTGTCAATATAATCTGGTCCAACCTTTGCCGGATTAACGCGTAGATTGTTGTTCTTGAAATAACGTAACAATGCCAAGGTCAGCGTGGTCTTGCCACTTCCAGAAGAAGGCGCCGCAATAATCAGTCCTTTAGGCGCTTCAGGATTTAGAGAAGCTCCCTGTTCCCCGAAATTCTTGGCCCTGCTTTTGGATATCAAGCGTTCGCAACCTTATCGACATTTGCAGATAGATTAAGCGGATCAGATGTCAGGACTCTCCCGTTCATCGCCCCCATCCAATCGAGTCCAGAACGTAACCGAACGACTTCGCCGATCACCACCAACGCTGGCGGTTCAATACCACTTTTGGCGACATCTTCCACACAACTTCCCAAGCTTGTTTCCAAAACTTCTTGTGACGGGGTCGACGCTCGGCTGACAATACCAACGGGCTCATCAGCAGAACGGCCATGGGCCATTAATTTTTGTGCGATATCACCCAAATGCTTTATCGCCATATAGATCACAATAACGGGTGATCCCTGTGCAAGACCTTCCCAGTTAATGTTATCTGGCACAATGCCGCTTGCATTATGTCCGGTTAGAAAGGTAACCGCAGAATTACAATCGCGGTGGGTAACAGGAATCCCGGCATAAGCCAGACCGCCAATACCACTAGAGATACCCGGAACAACACGGAAAGGAACATTTGCTTCCACTAACGCCAGAGCTTCCTCGCCACCTCTACCGAATACAAAGGGGTCGCCGCCTTTCAGGCGCAGAACTCTTTTACCTTCTTTTGCCAGCTGAATAAGACGTTGTGAGATGTCGGCCTGCTTTGAAGACGGCTTACCGCCCCGCTTACCTGCGTATTCAAGAACACAGCCTTCACGGGCCATCTTCAGAATATCTTCACCGACCAGTGCATCATACACCAAAACATCGGCTGATCGCAGTGCATGCAGACCATAGAGCGTCAAAAGGCCAGCATCACCTGGTCCGCCACCAACAAGCCAAACCCAGCCGGGTTCAAAATTTGGAAGGTCTAGAGGCAGTTTATCCATTTATCACACTGTCCTTCTCGTGTAGCTTCACTTTAAAGATACCTCAAATTGGGAAGATACCTCAAATTGATAAGGTGTCCCAAACTGGAGTTACTTTCTGATTTTCTTTCAGAAGTAAAGCCGAACGATCTATAGAATAACGGTTTAGCATTATACTGTCATGGCACGAAAACCCGAAGGAAAATTGAAAAGAGGCTGGACCACCGGTGCCTGTGCCACTGCGGCAACCAAAGCGGCCTATACAGCTCTTGTAACAAATCAATTTCCTGATCCTGTTACTATAACTCTCCCAAAAGGAGAGCAACCCGCTTTTGCTCTTTGCAAAGAAGAAAAAGATGATTGCTCAGCCATGGCAGCAATTATAAAGGATGCGGGCGACGATCCGGATGTCACCCACCTTGCGACAATAATCTCTCGGGTTCGACATGGCGTGCCTGGAAGCGGCATAGTCTTTCACGCTGGCGAAGGGGTTGGCATGGTTACCAAGCCAGGTTTACCCATCCCGGCGGGTGAACCTGCGATCAATCCAGTTCCCAGAAAAATGATGACCGAGGTTATCACGGAAATTGCCCACGCACATAATCTGCCCGGGGATGTCGAAATTGAAATATCAATTCCCGACGGCAAGGAACTTGCCCAGAAAACATGGAATCCAAGGCTAGGTATTCTTAACGGTCTGTCCATTCTGGGAACCACAGGCGTTGTCATTCCCTTTTCCTGCTCATCATGGATCCATTCCATACATCGCGGCATCGACGTCGCCAGAGCAACAAACCGTCCACATGTTGCAGGGTGTACGGGATCAACATCGGAAAAAGCAGTCATGGATCTTTATGGTCTTGAAGATACAGACATGCTTGATATGGGCGATTTTGCTGGCGGTATGCTCAAATATCTGCGCGACCACCCTGTCCCCAAACTCACCATTGGCGGCGGCTTTGGCAAGCTAACTAAACTTGCAATGGGCCATATGGATCTTCACTCTGGACGAAGTCAGGTCGATATGACGTGGTTAGCCAATAAACTGCGCGAAATATCCGCACCTGAAGATATCGTTGAAGAAGCAAAAACAGCCAATACAGCCAATCAAATCCTTGTGCGTTGCCTCGCTGAGGAAATTCCGCTGGCTGAAAAAATTGCTCTCCTCGCTCAAGATGAAGCCTTGAAAATTCTTACAGGAAATGCCCGAAAAAATAACACCGAAGTAGAAATCATTATCATTGATAGGCCCGGAGCCATCGTAGCCAAAACCGGATTTTCTAAATGATCTCGAGAGTCACTAAGAATATCCCCGAGCGTGCAAAGGCAAAAACAAACGACAGCGCACCCCAATCACGCATTTTGATTTTGGGTGGCACAACCGAAGCCAACCAACTTGCTGATCAGTTATCCCAAAATCCAACCTATCATATCACCACATCTCGTGCAGGCGTCACAACGAACCGTCAGAAAGTATCCGGTAACGAAAGAATTGGTGGTTTCGGTGGTATAGAGGGCCTCTGCGAATATTTAGAAGTACACGCTATTGACGTTGTTATAGATGCCACGCACCCCTTTGCAGCAACCATAACCGATCATGCTTGGATAGCCTGTCAAAGACTTGAAATTCCCCATCTTGTCCTGCAGCGCCCTGCTTGGAAAAAAGAAGAAAATGACGCGTGGATTGATGTGCCAGATATGCAGGCTGCGCAAGATTATTTACAGTCTCTCGACACTTCTTTAACCATTCTCCTCACGACGGGCCAAAAAGAACTCAACAGCTTCACGTCGATAACAAAGCATCACTTCGTCGCGCGAATGATTGAACCACCAGCCCCAGAAACAGAAACAAAAGCAGAAAAACAGAATCTAAAGGTTATTCTTCAGCGTGGCCCCTTTTCTGTTGATGAGGAAACCCGTCTTATAAAAGAAGAAAAAGTTGATTTGCTTATCAGTAAAAACTCAGGTGGCACCGGAACCAGCGCCAAGCTGATTGCCGCTCGAAAGCATAATGTTCCTGTTTTGATGATCGCCCGTCCGCCACAGCCACCAGTTATGATAATATCGACCGTAGAAGACTGTCTCAATTGGTTACAAAATCATTTTTCAAACAAGCAAGTTCACAAAAAATAATCCCAACCATAAACCCGATGTATCAATGGAAGAGCTGGCATCATGCGTATCAAGCTTGAAAAAGAACGAAGAGCAGACATTATCGAAGCCTTGATTAATTTTCACTACTCAGAGTTTGACGAAGAGATCAGTGAGTTCCGTGCCGCAGAGGTCGTGGATTTCCTCCTGCAGAAAATTGGCCCTTCTCAGTACAATCAAGGCATCGCCGATGCGCGAAAATACGTTGCTGAAAAACTAGATGATTTAGATACTGAGTTTTACGAACCGGAAAACTAGGTAGCTACTTTCAAATGATCTAACCGTAACTCATCACAAAAAAACAAATACTATTAAATTTTGAACAGGACGAGAAATGCTGCGCTGGGGAATTCTATCAACTGCCAAAATCGGTGTCGAACACGTTATTCCTGCGATCTTAAATGCTGATAATGCTGTTATCACTACCATCGCCAGTCGGGATAAATCAAAAGCAAACAGACTTGCGGAACGATTTGCTATTCCACACACATTTGGATCTTACGACGACTTACTTGCCAGCGATCTTGTAGACGCAATCTACATTCCCCTCCCTACTGCGCATCATGTAGAATGGTCGATCAAGGCTGCAAATGCGGGAAAGCATGTTCTCTGTGAAAAACCCATTTCTTTAAAGGCCCCCCAGATAGCTGATATCATTCAGGCACGAGATAAAAATAATGTTCTGGTTTCAGAAGCCTTTATGATCACCTATCACCCTCAATGGCACAAAGTACGTGACTTAATACAAAACGGAGACATAGGTAAGCTTTCCCACGTTCAAGCTGCTTTCACCTACTTCAACAAAGATACCAACAATATGCGGAACATCCCTGAGCTTGGGGGTGGTGCATTGCCGGATATCGGCGTTTACCCAACCGTAGCAACCCGTTTTGCAACAGGCCTTGAGCCTGTCGCAGTTTCAGCAAGGGTCAAATACGATAAGGATTTTGGTACCGATGCTTTTGCATCTTGTCGTGCAAATTTTGGTCACTTTGAAATGTCCATGTATGTGGCAACGCAGCTCGCACATCGACAGGAAATTTCATTCCACGGCGATAAAGGATGGATAGAGGTTTCAGCCCCATTTAATGCAGGTCTTTACGATGCGGATAAAGTCACATTGCACAATGCCAACCATTCCGAGAAACAAGAATTTCGCTTCCCCGGTGTGAACCAATACAAACTACAGATAGAAGCCTTTTCGCGTGCAGCACTCACCAAGTCCCCCGCAGATGAAGCACAAGTATTTACTCTTGAAAGTTCACAAAAAAACCAACGCTTGATTGATGCAATCTACGCAGCTGGCGAGAGTGGCCTTTGGGAAAAAATCTAATGAGATCTTAGAAAAATCAATCTTATTCTCTAACTCTATTAGGTGAAAACTTGCTTTTTTACAATTTCACTTCTATGGTTTTCTCACATTTCAGCAGACACGACACTTAAAGTTTATAAAAAATTTACAATACAGCTTTTAGTGTTGCCCTTCGAATTCACTTGCTCGCAAATCCTGAGTACCAAAATGACAATTAAAGCAGTTCTTCAAAGCGGAGATGAAATTCAGGTCAATGGCCCCCTGATGCTAATGGCTGATGACGGGCATATTGCCGTTAGCCCTGAGCTGTTTTCCTGTGCTCAAAACGGTGAATTTATCAAGGTCCATATTGATAAACTCAGGAACGCAAATTTCTCGGAAGAAAGCCTTCATAAGGTAAAGGAAGTCATGTCATCCGAACTTCCTAGCGTAAAAGCCAGATGGCAAGAACTCCACAATCATCTTACGCTGAAATAACCCCGTACCTTCCATTTTACTCTGCCACAATGCGTATCATAAGGCTGTGATCACAAGTTTTATTGAAACGAAAAATACTCTTCAAAACAGAAAAATAATTATAAATGCAACCAATGTGATATAATAGTGGTCTATTTTGATTTACGCTAAAGGTTATAGCCATGATCAATAATCGCCACAGAATACCGCTTGCCAGCATTTATCGTCTTGTTGCACTGATCTGCACATTCTTTGCAATGCTTTCTCAAAAGAGTTCTCATGCGGCAGAGTATGAAATTTACAGCTATCATAACGTTCCCCCCTTCATCACAGGCAAAAATGAAGGCCTTAGCTACGACCTCGTTCGATACCTTAACAAGCACGGTAATAACAAGTTTCAGTTTAAGCTTAATATTATTCCGCGAAAACGTCTGGACACTCTACTCGAAGCCAATAGCGACATTATTGTTCCTTGGGTATCGCCGGAATGGTTTGGTATAAACGCCAGATCGCTTTTCCTTTGGACAGAACCATTACTATCAGATGGCAATATCTATTTTTCCCGAAAAGATAACCCCATTGATATTAAAGAAATGGCCGATTTAAATAGCTTGATGCTCGGCGGTGTCCTCGGTCATCGTTATGCCGCCATAGATAAAGAAGTCGCCAAAGGAAACTTTTCCAGAACCAATGCCCCGCACGAACGAAACCTGATTAAAATGCTGATTGGTGAACGTGCAGATATTGCAATAATGGCAGAAAGTTCTGCTCGCTATCTGGTTTGGGAAGGAAAACTAGATCAAGAAATATACTTCAGTCCCTATAAACACAGTGCCTTTCTTCGACGCTTGCTTATAAGTGGTTATCTGCCACAGGTGCACCTGTTCCTTGATGATATGATCCTGAAAATGAACACTGATCCGGAATGGTTCGCGATTAAATCGCGTTATCAACTTCCCATCGAAACCAACTGATCTTCTTTTACTGTCAAAATCTTTCCCAAGTCTCGTCATCGCCTTGGCACAAACATTGAATGTACTTTAAGCATAGGAAGGATAGTTCCCATGTTTAAAATCACATTTTTCCTCGTATCGTTGTTGAACGGTCAAGAGGAAATGACTATTGGGGGATCAGAAACCTACGCAACTTACGAAAGCTGCAAAGCCTCAGCCGAGTTTGTTGCCCAGAACTCACCCGAAGGTTATCGAACGGTTTGGGAATGCAAGAAAACGAGCTGATACGGCTATTAATGCCGTTCTTTGAACTTTGTATGTTGTGAAAAAAAAACGGAGAGGGGCTTTTCCGCCACTCTCCGATTAAATACTTAACTCATTTATTAGTTTTATTGTGCATTCACCTTCAGCTTAAGCAAAGGCTTGGGTTGAGGTTCTGGCTCAACTGGCACAGCTTTGATTTTATCAATTTTAACTTTCCCTGGTGCCTGTTTCAAAGTGGTAGGAGAGTTAAATTTAGATTTTGGCGTACATTTCCAGCTATAGAAGCTCTCTTTTGACGTACTGTTTACAGGCTCGACAACTTCTACTTTCCAAGAACCATGCTTCTTGTCACTAGGTGCATTTTCAAACCCGTTGATATTGCCGTTTTGCTGAGGGTTATTAATCGCAAGTTTGTTGATTTTTCCGCCAGATGGTTCGCCAATATGACGGGTAAAATCTATGATTTTATGACCATCATTATTAAAGTTAACACTGTTGATCGGACCTTTTGCGCCAACTTCGTTAATCATACGGTACTTAACGGTTCCCTTACCCTGCGCTTTGAAGGTTAAACGAAAACCAAGATCAGCAGGACATTGGCCAACATAATTTTTGACATGCGGTGCAACCTTCGCTTCGCTAAGGGCAAACTTTGTAGCAAGATTATTTTGTGAAACCTGTGCAGGCGATGATTTCACAAGGGTTGGGTCACCTTTGAATTTGATACCAATTGGCACCGATGTCGTCACATAACCACCCCTGCTATCAGCACCTTTATTACAATATCCGGCAAGAGAAACCGGGCGCATGATGCTAAAGAACTGATCCTGCTTAAGGAAATCAAGTTCATCCCCACCACCATTTACGTGCTCTTCCAATCTTTTATTAAATTCCTCAACCGGATCAACGCGAACAGATGGATGCCCATTCTTGATATTCGAAAGCGGCACTTTAAAAGATTCTGCATTTCCTGCTTCTGCAATCCAGCCGCCAAAAGTACCTGTCCAGACTTTGAAAGTAGGGTGATAACTGTCTTCATAAAGCGCATTAACAGGAACGATTTTATTTCCCTGTCGTTGCGTAGTACCAAAATACATTCTGCCCTTATCAAAATCGATTTTCTTGCTCTTGGTGCACTGAACAAAACCCTTCAATGGAATGTTCATTACTGTGTTAACAGGTTGAACATTTATCTTGCTCATCAACTTTGAGCCGGACATGTTTTTCAACTCAATCATGTTAACGTTGATTCCCTTCATGGACAGGGTCACATCTTTTACATAATCAGAATTACTACGGGGAGAGTTTGCATGCACAACCGAATTCAAAGCCGTCGCAGTAAGCGCCAAAAGGCTGGTCGTTAAAATAAGTTTTTTCATCTCTATCGCCTCAACGTTTGTTTGAGCAGTAATCATCCACTGCAGTTGAAAGATAGGCCGTTGTGAAAGTTCATAAGGTTCAAAATTTCTTTAACCCATAGAATATAAATAAAAAAAGAGAGACCCGAAAGCCTCCCTTACATTCATTCCTAAAACTAAAACCTAGCTATAGCTAGTCCAATCCACCCGGCGCATTTGCTTCACGTTCCACGGCGGCTGCTTTTTTCTTATCCTTACCGAGGCGCAGGACGTGAACAAAATTCGGATCGTAGAGTTTGCTGTCGATGAAGTCTTTGTCATCCGCGAGCACGTGACCGACCAGGATCAGCGCGGTGCGGGTGATTTTGGCTTCACGGGCTTTTTCGCGCACATCTTTGAGCGTACAGCGAATGATCAACTCATCTGGCCAGGTTACGCGGTAAGCTATCACGACAGGGCAATCCTCGCCGTAATGCGGGATTAGCGTTTCCTGAAGGTGTTTGAGGTTACGTACAGACAGGTGGATCGCAAGGGTTGCGCCCGACTTGCCAAAGGTATCGAGATCTTCGTTATTGGGCATTGCCGAAGATTTCATCGCCGTCCGGGTTAGGATAATCGACTGGCTCACTTCAGGTAAAGTCAATTCCTTCTGGATAACTGCAGACGCCGCAGCATAGGCCGAAACACCGGGAACCACTTCGTAATCAATACCCAGTTGATCGAGGCGGCGCATCTGTTCGGCAACAGAACCATAGAGGCAGGGATCACCAGAGTGCACCCGCGCAACATCCTTACCATCTTTATGAGCCGTGTTGATGTCTTCGATGATCTCATCAAGATTCATCGGCGCAGTATCTTTGATCAAAGCACCTTCTGGTGCAAAAGCAATAACTCCTTCGGGAACCAGCGATCCCGCATAGAGACACACAGGACACTTGGCAATGAGATCACGACCTCGAATGGTAATAAGGTCTGGCGCGCCCGGACCAGCACCAATGAAATATACCGTCATGCTGCTGATCCTTCTGTTATCGTTTTCACTTCGCCTGTCTCGTCAAAGTTCTCATAGAGATGGGCTTTCTTTTCGTATCCACGAGGTGTGTAAACCCAGCATGAACCGTCAGATTTTTCAATCTTGCGCGAGGTAGATGACCCCACAAGGACAACTGTCAACATATCAACCTGATCAGGTGTCAATTCATCTAAACGTAGAACAGTCATGCTCTCACCTTCGCGACCAAGGTTGCGACCCAACATAACCGGCGTATCAGCAGGACGATGCTGCAATAAAATCTCAACCGCTGTAGCCAATTGTTTGGTACGGCGTCTTGAAACCGGGTTATAGAAAGCAATAACAAAATCACCCTGTGCCGCTGCATTCAAACGTTTTTCAATAGCTTCCCAAGGGGTCAGAAGATCTGAGAGAGAGATTGTACAGAAGTCATGTCCCAGCGGCGCACCAATACGGGCAGAAGCTCCCTGCAGCGCAGAAATACCCGGCGTCACCTGAATATCAACACGGTTCCAATCGGCTCGCTCCCCGCGATCCAAAAGCTCAAAGGTCAGTGCCGCCATGGCATAAATACCCGGATCACCTGAACAGACCAGCGCAACAGAGCGCCCTTCGGCAGCAAGGTTCAGTGCGATACGAACACGCATCTCTTCTTCGCCAAGTTCGTAACCGTGACGGTCTTTACCTTCGGCCAAGGGGCCAAGCAGATCAAGGTACAGATGATATCCAACCAGATCGGTCACACCCCGAACTACGCGGTCCACTTCCGGTGCACGCCAGCTTTGATCGCCGGGACCAAGGCCAACAACAAAGAGTTTACCGCGTGCTTGACCTAGGGTTGATGTCTCAACAATCCCCGCAGCCTCACCAACAGCACAGGTCGCGCGTTTCGACTTATGTTTGGCAACACGCAACTTGCCCGTATCGCCAACAGCTGCGAGAGCAGATCCTTCAGATACCCCATGGCAACCAACTTCGGCAAAGACGATATCTGATGGTGTTTCCAACCGAGACGTCTGCTTTTCAAGTTCCTCAGCCGGGAAAAAACGTGCAGGGACATCCAGTTCGGCAGCAAGAGCCTGAACAGCCGTTTCATCTGCTTTGACATCAATAGAGAACACGCCTGCAATTGCTTTCGGGGACAGGTTTTCCGCCTGAAGTGTTTCCTGTACCAAGCTAGAGAGCTCTTGCGCGTCCGCATTGCGTTCACAGCCCACACCAAGCGTAAGCGTTGCCGGATGGAGCACCAGTTCTGTTTCAGATCCGGAAATCGCTTTTTCCGTTACCGTGATTGTCAACTCGCCGTCATCAGACAAAGGCAATGTTCCGGCCTTCACCCAATCAGCTTTCCCATTAAGCTTTACCTTAGCGCCAGCTAATACAGCCGCAATAAAGGCTTTATAATCTTGCGGGTTACCAAGTTTCCAGCCTGCTGGGGGATTATCCAGTGCAATACCAAAACGATTATCAGAAGCCGTTGTAATAGAGGCAACAACATCAAGTTTACTGCTCAAGGATTTTGCAAGATCATTAGCGCCGTGATGCCCCCCAAGCAAGGGAACCACAGCAGAGCCATTTTCAGCAACAGCAATAACCGGCGGTTCTGCACGCTTATCAGCCAATAAAGGTGATAAGCCACGAATCAGAACACCGGCAGCACAGATACCGACAATTGCGCGTCCTTCGCGGAAAAGCGACTGAATATGCGCGATGGTTTCATCGAAATAAACATCTGCGCCTTCTACACGGCCCACGCGGCCATGAACTTCACCAGCGCCATAGGCATCACGTAGTTGTATGGCAAGTTTCGCGCCTTCTGCTGTCAGAGCAACAAAGGCAGGGGAGTGATCAAATTTTTGCATCATTACAGTGTCCAGGCCTCACCACGTTTGTGGACCAAAATCATTGAGAAGTAAGGTGCCTTGGCATCCCCCACTTCGCTTAAGGGCATTACTTTCTGGTTTTCCATGGTTGCGCGTTCCACATAGCGAGCACAATCAACCAAATCCAGTTCTTCAAGAATGCTGCGAATTTTTTCAAAATGGCGGCCAACCTTGATGATCGCCGCTGCCTGCACATTACGCAGGCGTTGCTTCATAATATCGGCATCAACAGGACCCGGGATAATCGTCATTACATCGTTCCGCGCAGCCAGGGGCGCGCCAACCATTGCCGAACAGGCCATCAACGAGGAAACGCCAGGGACGACTTCAACCTCAAAGCGTTCCATCATACGTCCAAAGAGATACATAAAGGAGCCATAGAAGAACGGATCGCCTTCGCAAAGCACAACAACGTCCTGTCCTGCGTCCAGAAATTCTGCAATATCTTTGGCCGCCTGATCATAAACATCCTGTGCCGGGAAACGCTCTGTAACCATCGGTATCCGGATTGGGTATTCGGTCTGTCCACCCGGTAGATGTTCCGCCACGATTGTTCGCGCCAGACTATCGCCCACATCCGGTGCCGGATAGGCCAAAACATTGGTCTTCTGGATCAAACGCAAGGCTTTTAATGTTAAAAGTTCAGGATCGCCGGGGCCAATGCCGACGCCATAAAGTTTACCCGTCATATCTTTTCGTCACTACATACTGAGTTACAGGCATCGCCGCACGCCAGCCATGATAAGGTCCAATGGGGGATGCCTGACTAATCGAAATACGATTGAGTTCTCCCCCGATTTTTTTATGCCATTCAAAGAGCTTCATTTCGCCTTCCAGCGTCACAACGTTTGCGACGAAGCGACCTCCGGGCTTTAAAGCCTTCCAACAGATATCAAACAGTCCATCAGAAGTGGCTCCTCCGCCAACAAAAATGGCATCGGGACGTTGCTCTTCTTTCATCAATTCGCTGAGGACAGAAAGCAACTCACCTTCTTTAATCGATAAAAAGGGCGTCCCCAAAGCCTGTGCATTCGCAGCTATACTTGAAAGACGCTCTTGATCCCGCTCAATCGCAACAGCCTTTGTTCCCTTGGCTGCACGCATCCATTCGATAGAGATTGATCCACAACCAGCACCCAGATCCCAAAGAACCTGCCCTGCCATAGGCATCAAAGCAGACAGAGTCGATGAGCGCACAATCTTTTTCGTCATCTGCCCATCATGCACAAAGGCATCATCAGGCAATCCGGGAACTGTCGGCAAGACTTCTGCACGGTGTGTTGCAATGCACTCAACAGCAATCGTGTTCAGATCAGCACAAGCAGGATAGGACCAACAGTGCGCAACACCGTCAAGTACCTGCTCTTTCTCTCCCCCCATGTGCTCAAGAACGGTAATCTTGCTATCGCCAAAACCACGGTCCGTCAGCAACGAAGCAACTTCGGCTGGCGTGGTTCCGTTCTCACTCAGCATGAGCAACTGTGCCCCGGGTTGAACGTGCGGATGAAGCAAGCTCAAAGGACGTCCGTGTAGCGTTAGCATATCAACATCCATCATTGCCCAACCAAGTCTTGAACAAGCAAGTGAGTAGGATGAGATACCGGGAACAACGAGCATTTCATGAGCAGGAATGCGTTTGGAGAAGGTGGCTCCAACCCCGAAACACATCGGATCGCCCGACGCCAGAATACAAATACTCTCTCCTCTACGGTCGAGTATCTTCTCGACCATTGAAGAAAAGGGGGATGACCAGTTTATTTGTTCTCGAGGATCTTCGCCCAACATTGCCAAATGACGTTCTCCACCGACGAGTACCTTTGCCTGATCAAGCAAACGACGAGCAACAGGCGTCAAGCTATCCAGCCCTTCTTCGCCAATACCCAAAATCGTGAGCCAGGCACCCGTGTTTGCTTCAGAAGTCATTTGTTGTCCTTTGCCACCGCATTCAGTGCAGCAGATGCAATGGCGCTTCCCCCGCGACGACCACGCAATGTCATGTAAGGGATGTCAATATTGGCAACAATCAAGGCCTCTTTTGATTCAGCAGCACCAACGAACCCGACAGGAAAGCCAAGAATTGCAGCAGGTTTGGGCGCACCGTCCTGTAAAACTTCCAGTAATCGGAACAGCGCTGTCGGTGCATTCCCGATGACGACAACAGCACCCTCAAGGTTTTCTTTCCATAACTCGACTGCCGCAGCTGATCGCGTATTTCCGATCTCTTTCGCAATTTCCGGCACACGTTCATCAATCAAGGGACACAAGATCTGATTATTCGCAGGAAGTCTGTTTTGAATAATGCCATCACGTGCCATACGACAATCAACAATAATGGGCGCACCCGATTTCAGGGCAGCCCGCCCCTTCGCTGCGACATCGTCAGTCCAGGCAAGATCGTCAATAACTTCCGGCATTCCACAGGCATGAATAATCCGTACAGCGACATCAGCAACATCAGCCGGCATTTTCCCAAAATCTGCCGCAGCTTCTATCTGCGCAAATGACTCGCGATAAATTTCCTGCGGGTCCCGGATATAGTCATATTCAATCGGCATACTCAAAAACCTTGATCAGGACTTCTTTTCATCTTTGGCCATGGTCACAGGACCAAGGGGGTGATCCGCATGCGGATAAGGGTGATGGTGGTGATCGTGATCATGCCCATGATCGTGACTATGACCATGTCCATGGGCATGACCGTGTGAGTGATCGTGCGAATGCCCGTGAGAGTGGTCATGATCATGCGAGTGATCATCGGCAGTGCCTGTACCGATACCTTCAACATGATGATGATGACTTTCCTGCGGCAAGCCAATTTCAGCTTCAAAACCCAGAACCTGTTCTCTGTACTTACAGAGCTTACAGTTCATCACATTAGTACCGTCCAGAATTTCCTGAACACGATCAGCAAAGGCATCAAGAACCTGCGGGTGATCTGACAGATAAGGTGCTTTTACAAAATCAATATCCGGATGGGCTGCTGCCACCGTATCAGTGTAATCATAGATACGCTTGACCAAAATACCTGTGAAAAGGAAGTAAGGGAAAACAATGATACGTTTGTATCCAAGCTTTGCCGCATGCTCCAAACCCGGTTGAACCAATGGAAAAGTCACGCCGGAGTAACAAACTTCGCCCCAGCCAAAGCCAAATCCTTCCCAAAGCAGACGCATCACTTTGTTCACGTTGGAATTTGCATCAGGGTCCGATGCGCCACGTCCAACAACCATCAACATAGTCTCGTTGATAGGCATTTCGCCATTTTCTTTGTTGGCACGATCAACGGCTTCCTGAATGCGGTCAGCAGCAGCTTTGATCAATTTGGTATCAATACCCAACTCGCGGCCATATTCAATCTTCATGTCAGGATGTTGCGCTTCGTATGTACGCAATACTGACGGAATGTCGTTCTTGGCGTGACCAGCGGCAAAGAGCATACCCGGAATAGCCAAAACCAGATCATGTCCAGATTCACGCAGATTATCCAGACCAGTACGAATAATTGGTGTCGCGAATTCCAGAAATCCGCTATCAACTTCGTACTGAGGCAAGCGTTCGCGAATACCCCGGGCAACGGATTCAAACTCACGGACGGCGCCTTCATCACGGCTGCCATGTCCACAAACCATTACACCAATTTTAGGACCGTTTTCGGTCATTATACTCACCTCATCCATCATTTTTTAGCAACAGGGCGGCGTTGCTGCGATACACTTTTATCAAATTATGGCTTACGACTACTTGACCTGTAACAAGACTGCTAACATTCTCGCGCCATGTTGATGTCGTATTTGGTCCAAGAACCACTTTTTTTACCAGTCCTGATCCTGATTACTGCTATTTTCATAGATATCGTAATCGGTGATCCTGCGTGGTTGTATCGCTTTGTTCCTCACCCCGTTGTCATTATCGGGAAGGCCATAGAAATCAGTGAAATCCGGTTAAATAAGCCCAAGAACAGCCGGATGACCGGAATTTTTCTCGGGGCCTTACTTTCAATCGGAATCATTGTTCTGGCCGTTGCTGTCGGTCTTATACTCTCCCGCACGTTGGGGCAAGTATCTCATGGCTGGATTGTCGAATCCATCCTTGCTTCCAGTCTTATTGCCTATCGTGGTTTGGGAGCAGCCGTTCACAATGTAGCCAAAGCACTTACACAAAATTTGGGTGAAGGAAAAAAAGCCATCAGCCATCTGGTCGGACGAGATCCTGAAAGTCTGGATGAGGCAGGTATCTGCCGTGCCGCCATTGAAAGTATGGCAGAAAACTTTTCTGACGGCGTTGTTGCCCCCGTCTTTTGGTTTGCTCTTTTTGGTCTTCCCGGACTTTGTGCCTACAAGACAATCAACACCTTGGACAGCATGATCGGCCACAAAAACGAGCGCTATGAAGCATTTGGTAAGTTCGCGGCCCGTTTGGACGATCTGGTAAATCTAGTTCCCGCACGTCTTGCCGGATTACTTTATGTACTGGCTGGCTTATTGGTTCCCAAAGCTTCAGCAATCAGGGCCTTTAAAATTATGCTCCGCGATGCAGGTCAACATCGCTCCCCCAATGCTGGGTGGCAGGAAGCAGCCGTTGCCGGCGCACTTGGCTTTGCCCTCGCGGGTCCCCGGAAATATCCGGGGTATATTGTTGATGATCCCTGGATGGGTGACGGTGGTCGCAGTGAACTTTCTGCAAGGGATGTATCCTTGGCCCTGAAACTTTATATCGGTGCCGGGTTTTGGATGTTATGTCCGCTGTTTTTTTGCTTGGGCATTTTGTACTTTTAGTTCATTTTATCGAAAATTCAGGTTAAAATCCTCTATTACACACCTCAGCCCTTCCACAAAATCTGTTGAAGGGCTGAGTTACACCAAGACTGGAACTCATACTTAAATCAGATCAATCCTGATAAGAATAAGTATCGTCCATATCTGATTTACCAAGTTTATAAGGAGTCCAGAATATTTCCCTTGAATATCTTTTTCTCTGTATCAAGGACTGACGAACGGTTCTTATATATAGCTTTAATGACATCACCTTGCTTATAAAAAGAAACGGTACACTTATTCCCACCCCAGGCTTCAACATCGCGGCACAATTCACCATTATCATTTGCCGCCCATGTACCTGTTTGGCGCTCACCGTCCCATAAAGTATGGATCGTTCCGTCAGGATCGTAATATCCGCCACCTTGTTTCCACTTCCAAGTATTACCTGAAAATAAGGTCGTGATCTCTTCTTTACTTAACTTTTGCGCACCAGCTTTCTCCAATGCCTGCCCAGCAGTTTGACAAGCACTAACAGCCAATCCAACAACAAGAAAAATCAATACATTTAGTTTCTTCATAATTTCACCCGATTTATGATTAGGATTAATTAAGGAAAGATTTTCGAGAACATAGGCGCCGTGATTTGTATTCGGGAACAAATAACTCTTCCAACGCTTACAGTTCATGGCATCCCGTTAACCAAGCCCTCAAATACCCCTCCTAAAGGAATATTAACCAAGATGATTTTTCTTTTCCTCCCCCAGTCGGGGGAAGAACAAAGATTGATATATTTTTAATCTACAGCTACTTTCTACTTATTCGTGTATTTACGGAGAAAAAAATGCAAAAGCAGTTAAATGCCGTTGCATTAGCTTACGAAGCTGCACTGGAACCAAAGAAGTGGCCCGAAGCCTTAAGCGCTATTGCAACCGCCTGCAATGCTAACGGAGCCGTTTTTGCCCTGATCGAGCCGAATACTCCCGAGTTATACAACTACAATAAGTTCAGTGATAGCTATCCCGAGGAAGAATATTGGAAATACATAACGGCACACGGAAAATTTGAATCTGATTTATGTACCGTATGTGTAGAACAATTAAAAAACCAACCCGAATACTCGACCTTAACAGACAGAGAGATGCTTGCCTTAAGCAACGGGATTGACAGTACCAATGCTTTTCGCGATGCAGAAATCAACCTCAATGTCTTTATGAGAATGGGGATATTGATAAATCAAAAAGCCCCTTGGGTCGATGTTTTAGGATTACAGTTTAGTCGTAATTATCATAATCAGGTTCCCATCGCCCGTGATACTGTATCAGAGCTCGTCCCCTACCTAAAACGTGCGACATCATTAATACGCCCCGTACATCTATTGAAATCACAGTATGGAATGTTGCTAGATGTTCTCGACAAGCTGGCAATCGGTATAGGCATTGTTTCAAATAACGGCACCCTGATTCTCAAAAACACTGCCTTTGATCAAATTCTGGATTTGGATAGTCTTTACCTTGACCCTCACAATCGCTTGCGAGCAAAGGATCAAAAAACAGATTCGATTCTGCTTCAATCAATTAGCGACACATCAAAAATGAGTATTGGAGCTGATTTTGCTGGAGGAACATTTTTAAATATTTCTAAAAATGATAATCCATGTCCAGTAAGTCTCGAAATTTCGCCATTAGGTCGCAAAGGGAAAGATAGTCCTCTTAATGGGTGGTCTATAATTTTTGCTGTTGATCCCGAATGGAGATTGGTAACTAACGCCCAAAAGTTAGCAAAATCTTACTCCTTAACATCAACTGAAAAAGAAATATGCCAACTATTGTTAGAAGGCAATACAAACCGCGATATTGCCAGTATTAGAAACTGCGGCTTAGAAACCATTAAAAGTCATGTCTCGAATCTACTCGCAAAAACATGGACGAGAAATCGTACAGAGCTCGCTCGCTTAGCTGCCGCAGCAGAACTCCCGCTCGTGAACTAGACATTTTCTTCTAATACTAATTTCCAGATTTCTTTAATTCTAGTTATGAAAAACAGCACGAATAAGTTTATATAGGATCAGACAAAAGATTTGATCAAACCTGAAACGGATAACACCATCAACAAGACCAGAACTACATAGCGATAATGGGTTGCTGAGCTGCGCTGAAAAATGTAATTGCCAAGGTAAATACCGAGAGTGACAGGAATAACAAGAAGCAGTGCCCGAGCGATTGTAACCTGATCCAAAAGCCCTGCGAGAACCAAGGCTCCTGTGCCATAGGCGTCGAGTATCAGAAAATACAGATTCATCGTTGCACGGACGGCCTCTGCCGGAAGCGCAGCAGCCATCATATAGATCGCAACAGGTAATCCCCCCAAGGATGCAGCACCATTCGCAACGCCTGAAATCAGACCGACAGATAAGTTCTTTGGACCACTCTCTTTTACTCTAAAGCGCGCCCCTAGGAACAACAGAATACTTGCGATCAATACGCCTAGGGAGATGGCAATGCGTAACGGGTCTGCGGGTATTATTTTCAGCAAAAACACACCTCCCGGCACACCAACTGCTGCACCAACACAAAGCCACTTCAACAGTCCCCAGTGGATCGCTGTCCATGTCATCCGGGCCATTACCAAGCTAGAGATCATCTCAAGCAACAAAGCTATCGGCACAACCTCGACAGGCAAAAGTACCAGGGTTAATGATGTGACAACCAGCGCAGAAAGACCAAAACCAGCAAAGCCACGACAAAGTCCCGCAACTGATCCGCAAAACAAAACGTATAACAAATCAAGAGCATCTAACTGAACTTGCTCTAATAAAAACGCCATCACCCTGCCCTGCTTTCTTGGTATGAGCCTTTAACGGGATCACACTTTCTATATTTTACACTCGTTCAATTTAAGCAGAGGGACGGACCAACTGCACAACTTCATTTACAACGGAATAATCCTGATAGCCAAGGCGTGCCAAGGGTTTCATTTTAGTCGCATCAACCATACCGTCGGTAAGATAAGCTTCATCAATGTGCATCCCGACCACTTCCCCAAGAACCAAAGTATAGTGTTTACCGCCACTGTTTTTTGGCAAGCCCATGGTTTTGAAGAGTTTACATTCAAAATGAACAGGCGCCCCCTTCACACGAGGAGGTTTGATGACCTGTGAAGGAAGCTTCTCAAGACCTGCCGCCTCAAACTCATCCACGTCAGCGGGGGCAGGTTTTGAGCTTTCATTCATTGCAGTACGTTGTTCCCACGAAACAAGGTTAAAAACGAATTCTCTCGTTTCCACGATATTTCTAAGCGTATCCTTCGTGCCTTCTTCACGACTATCCGGAGCTATCCCCACACCAATAATTGGCGGCTCATCCGCAAAAGCATTGAAAAAACTGTACGGAGCCAGATTACAAACACCTGTTGCTGACTGTGTTGAAAGCCAGGCGATTGGGCGCGGAAGTACACAAGCTTTAAAAGGGTTGTAAGGCAAACCATGGTCTTTATGTTTGCCGGGAACAAAAAACATCTATGTCTCCGAATAAATAGCAGCGATTAAAAACTGCAACAAAGAAAGTATCGGAGCTTAGGACGTTCCTATAAAAATCTAAAGTCCATAAAATTTAAAATCACAAAATCTAAAGACGGGTTTTATGAAAAATCCAATCAGGAACAGAGCGTATAATCAACATGATGACTCCCCAGAACCAGGGTGTATAAATAACTGACTTTTTCCGATCCAAAGACCTAACAATCAGCTTAGCAATCTGTTCGGGTTGCGCCCATAACGCCCCCTTGTCAAAAGTAGCTGTCATCGGTGTATCAACAAAACCCGGCTTAATCGCCAAAACCTGAACACCAGATTTGGCAAGACGATGCCGTAAACCCTGCAAGAAGATAGTGACAGCGCCTTTTGCAGCACCATAAACATAATTGGATTGCCGCCCCCGATCTCCTGCAACAGAAGAGATAACAGCAATTGATCCCTTTTTTTGAGTTTCGAAAACATTGGCAAAATGCGTCAGTATTGCAAAGACACTGGTCGCATTGATATCAAAGGCCTTCACTGTGTCATCGATAGAGACTTCACAAGCCTTTTGGTCTGGTAGAATACCATGAGCGACAAAAAGAACATCTAAACCACCAAGCTGCTTTATGGCTTCTTCAAAGTTGTTCTCATTGTCTTGCTGTATTGAAGCATCATACACGCCTGTGTAAACATCCTGAGCACCCCGAATCTTTAGATCATTGGCAATGGTTGCAAGTTTTTCCTGATCCCGGGCAAATAAAAACAGTTGATCACCACGTTTCGCAAAAAGCCTTGCTGTTGCTTCTGCAATCGCTGACGTTGCCCCGATTATAAGTACTTTTTTCATATATGCCTCAATATCCTAGTGCTCGACATCCAACCCCAAACGTCTCGACTGCAAAGAAGAAAAAATTCCAAGTACACCATACTTTTCTCTAACCGTTTGAAAGGCTTCCCATTCAGGATACCCCTTCTTGAATACCCGCTCACTCATACGGGCATCTTTTGTCAGATAGATCCTTCCGCCATAGTCATGAACAATTGCATCCAGTTGGTCCAACAATTCAAAGGTTCGCGTACTGACTTTGAAGTCCAATGCCAGCGTGTAACCTTCAAAAGGAAAAGAAAGAAAGTTATCATTTCCTTTGCCAAAAACCTTCAAAACCGAGAGAAAAGATCCCGCTCCCGATTGAGCTATCTTATCCAGGACACACGTCATTCCCTCTAGGCCTGCCTCTTTTGGAATTACAAACTGATATTGTACAAAACCTTTTGCGCCATAAAGCCGCGTCCAGTTTTCTATGCCATCCAAAGGATAAAAATAGGGACTATAATGAACCTGACGTTCCTGAATTTTTTCACGCACTCTCCCGTAATAAAGACTATTAAAGACTCCCACTGAGAATTTGTTCAAACAAAAACCCGGCATATTAAAAGGAATGGAAGGTACTGTTTTTTTCAGATCAATGTATCCACCTTTGTCACTATGCCTTCCCAGCATTAATAAAGACCGTCCGAGTTCCTTTCCCTGTTTTAAACAATCAATCCAGGCAACCGAATAGATCGCCGAATTGTGTTCATCGAAAAGCGCCAGGCACTCTTTCAAATTAGCTGCCTTGTAGGTGGTTTCTTCAACAAAGCTACTCTCAATTTTTTTTAACTTGAATGTCGCATCGAGAATGAGACCTGTTAGTCCCATTCCGCCACAGCTTGCCAGAAATAAATCTCTGTTTTCAGATGGTGAACAGTTGAGGATATCTCCGTTGGCAATCAAAATTCGAAAAGATAGAACATGATCGCAAAAAGTCCCCACATTGTGATGGTTCTTTCCGTGTACATCACTGGCAATTGCTCCACCAACTGTGACAAACCTTGTTCCCGGCGTAACAACCGGAAACCAATCCTTGGGTACAAAGACACCCAGAAGGTCATCAAGGCTAACACCGGCATCACAGGTTAGAACACCTGCTGTTTCGTCAAAACAATGAAAGCGATTTAAATATCTTGTGGATATAACAGTTGAAGAAAGAGAACTATCCCCATAACTACGCCCTAAGCCCCGGGCCACACAGACCGTGGTCTTTCCATCTTTAAAATCTTGCTGAAGCTCAATACTAGACACGGGGCTAAGGATTTCTGCCTCAGCGTATGGATATTGCCCCCAGCCACTGATTAGCATTTTGCTTCCTTCGAGATAAATACGTACCTCTTATCCAGTTGGTATTTAATCCAGTATCCAATCCCAAGGCCAATTACACCACCGAGATAACGCATCATTTTATCATCAAAAATAAAATGAAACCCAAATTCAAAAGCCCAGAACACCGCTGTCGTAAAGATACCCATCACCGTATAAAGCATAAAAATTTTGCTTTCATGTCCCATACCACTCGTTCGGTAACGAAATATATACCTTTTATCTAGCAAATACTTAGTAACAAGACCAACTCCCGTCCCTACCCCTATGGACAAAACAAGAGCAAAAGGGCCGGAATAAAATCTCAGAAATAGATCCTGAGAAACAATATTCGCGATTGTCGCAAAAACAGCAAAGAGACTATAGCTCAACAAAAGGGTCATGAAGGACTTCGGTTTAAAAGTTAGATATGAATAATAAGAACCAAGAACAAAGCAAAAGTCACCCCTTTATCGGGTTAAGCATTGCAAAGCTAATGCGCCCCAAGCACTGGGTTAAGAACGGCTTTGTTTTGGCACCTCTATTGTTTACAGGGTTATTCTCTAGCCACGAGGCTATAACAAAAACACTTATTATAACTTTTTTATTCTGCATTGCATCATCTGCGGTCTATGTCCTCAACGATATTAAAGACATAGATAATGATCGAAAACATCCTAAGAAATCACAAACACGTCCTTTGGCTTCGGGAGCGCTTTCCGTTCCACAGGCTTTTATTCTACTGATCTGCCTCTATGGTATTTTAATTGTCGGGTATTTCTTTTTTCCTGAAGCAACATTTGTTCTCTTCGGCTATGTCCTTCTCAATATTGGGTATAGCTTTTACCTAAAACATCAACCTGTTCTGGATATCTTCACCATTGCAATTGGTTTTGTTTTACGCGTCTTTGCGGGTGCAACCGTTTTGAATGTACCGGTCTCAGCATGGATGTTTGTCACAACACTTTGCCTGGCCCTCTTTCTCGCTTCAATTAAAAGGCGGCAAGAATTGCAAGATAGAGGCACATCAGGCAGAGAAGTCCTTGGGGCTTATTCAATATCTCTCGTCAATCGTTTTGCAGAAATGGCAGCAACAGGTGCACTGGTTTTCTATAGTCTTTTCGTTGTTACCACACGCCCAGAGCTCGCAATTACAATCCCGATTGTCCTGTTTGGTATTTACAGATATTGGTACATTGTGGAGATGACAAATGCAGGGGAATCTCCTACAGAAGCACTCTTTTCCGATCCACAACTGATGATCACGATTGCCATATGGGTTGCCGCTTCGGCCTACATCGTTATCTCTGGGCAAGCACCTTTATCAATATAAAAAGAGGCCTCGATAAGGGCCTCTTTTTATCATCAAAAACACCAAAAAGCCGATTAAAACTCAATACCGCGTTGGGCTTTGATATTTTGGTCTCTAAAGGGGTGTTTAACCAAGGTCATTTCAGTGACCAGATCTGCGATTTCGATCATCTCTTCCTTGGCATTCCGTCCAGTAATGACAACGTGTAAATCTTCTGGTTTGTTTTCGAGGAAATCAATCACTTCCTCTAGAACCAGATGATCATAACGAAGTGTTATGTTCAGTTCGTCCAAAACAATCATGTCGTATTTCGGATTATCGCCGCGACAGGCATCAATCATTTCTTTGGATTTTGCCCATGCTTTTTCAGCAGCAGCAATATCACGTTCTCTATCTTGCGTGTCCCAGGTAAAACCTTCGCCAAGCGCATACATCTCGACTTGATCAGGGAATTTTTCCAGAACGTATTTTTCGCCTGTTTCCCACTTTCCTTTTACAAACTGCACAACACCGATTTTCATGCCATTGCCAACGGCACGTGTCGCCAGGCCAAATGCGGCCGTGGATTTACCCTTACCTTTACCCGTATGAACAATGATCAACCCTTTTTCGTTGACCTTGTTCGATAGCATTTTGTCCCGGGCGGCTTTGCGTTTTTTTGATTTTTCGTTAGCACGCTCAAAATCTTCCGCGCTCTGTTTATCTTCCGTATCACTCATTTAATCTTCTCCCCAATATCTTCTCTAATTATACGATTCACAAACCAGTTTATTTAACTGGCAACGATGTTTTCCAAAAGAGCACGCGCAGAATTGGACCGCGCTTTCCATAAGTTCCTGTCCTGTGCTTCGATCATCCGTTCGGCCATTTCACGCAACGCCGCAGGGTTATTTTGCTCCAAGAATTCACGGACCTCAGCATCATCCAAATAAGCATCAAAAACAGCATCAAAATGATGATCTTCGACTACTTTCGCTGTTGCTGCAAAGGCAAAAAGATAATCAACGGTCGCCGCCATTTCAAAAGCCCCCTTGTAGCCATGACGTCTGACACCATCTATCCATTTTGGATTCACGACCCGCGCCCTGACTACCCGACCGATTTCTTCCTGAAGTGTTCTGATCTGCGGGCTTTCAGGACGAGAGTGATCATTGTGATAAACAGTTGGCTGTTCCCCAGAAAGGTGCCTAATAGCCGCAGTTATGCCCCCCTCAAACTGGTAATAATCATCGGAATCCAGTAAGTCGTGCTCTCGATTATCCTGATTATGAATAACCGCTTCCACATCTCTCAAGCGACTTTCAAACAAGCCATGTTCGGCTTCCCCTGCGCCACCACTACCATAGGCATAACCGCCCCACCCTATATAGGCTTTGGCAAGATCAGCTTCAGTTTCCCAACCGCGTTCATCAATCAGCGCCTGTAATCCAGCGCCATAAGCCCCAGGCTTAGAGCCAAAAACACGATAGCCAGCGCGTTTAGTCGCTGTCTTTTCATCTAACCCTTTAGCAATAAGATCCGCTGATTCAGCTGATACTCTTGCAGCCAAAGGATTCATTTTCTCGGTTTCTTCATCCAAGGCAGCTACTGCGCGACAGGCTGAATCAAACAGATCAATCTGTGCAGGAAAAGCGTCACGAAAGAAACCAGAAACTCGCAGTGTCACATCAACACGGGGGCGATCGAGAACAGACAAAGGTAGAATCTCAAACCCCACAACCCGTCTTGATGTTGGCTCCCATTTTGGCTGAACCCCCATAAGGGCCAGACCTTGCGCAATGTCATCCCCGCCTGTCCGCATGTTTGACGTTCCCCAAGCCGAAAGCGCCATTCGTTTTGGCCAGAATCCGTTTTCTTGACGATAGCGTTCAATCATCAGATTTGCTGATTTCCAGCCCAAATGCCAAGCTGCGGGGGTTGGCACAACGCGGGAATCTACAGAATAAAAATTCCGTCCTGTTGGCAGCACATCCGGCCGCCCTCGTGTCGGCGCACCAGAAGGACCAGGCTCGACAAATTGTCCATTAAGACCACGCAAAGTCCCCTTAATCTCTTCTGCACCACAAGATTCTACAATAGGCCCAATCGTGCTTTTGATTTCATCAAGAACCGGGCGTGTATTCTCCCATTCATCTAATGCTTGCGCCTCTCCGGATACCAGTTTTTGCGCCAAAATTTCGAGACGTTCGACAGTATCTCCATTGGTACGCCAACTACCCTCTGCGTCAAGAATATCAGGTTTTGGTCCAGACCAGGGATCACCGAAACGGCAATCCAAGGGATCGAATTCAATTGGAAAGCTCAAATCTTTTGCCAAAGATCGGATCAAAGAGGCATCACCCTCTTTCCCTTCACCACGTGGTAAACGCGTCAAAGCAATCAGCAAATCGTCTAGAAGGCGTCCTTCCGGGGCAAGACCAAAGATATGCAGACCATCCCGGATTTGCATTTCTTTCAATTCGCAAAGATAGTTATCCAGTTTTGAAAGCGCAGCATCTTCATCATCGGTTTGTTCAATACCGCAGTCCTTGTCCAAACCGATCCGCTGCGTGATCTTCAAAATTTCGTCTCTCAACACTTTCAAACGCCGAGGATCCACCCCTGCCGCTTCGTAATATTCATCACAAAGTTGTTCGAGATCAGCCAAGGGACCATAGGATTCAGCCCGCGTTAACGGGGGTGTCAGATGATCAATAATCACGGCTTGGGCACGACGCTTAGCCTGAGTGCCCTCACCCGGGTCATTCACGATAAAGGGATAAAGATGCGGTGTTGGACCAAAAACAGCTTCCGGGAAGCATTCCTCTGAAAGTGCCAATGATTTTCCCGGCAACCATTCCATATTCCCATGCTTGCCCATATGAATAATGGCATCGACTTTTTCTTCCTGTCGTAACCACGCATAAAAAGCCAGATATCCATGCGGCGGAACCAGATCGGGATCATGATAGGTTTCTACCGGATTAATATTATATCCACGCGCGGGTTGAAGGCCGATAATGATCTTGCCGCAATGAAACGCAGAGACTGCAAAAGCATCAGCATCCGGCATAAAAAAGGGATCATTTTCAAAAGCGCCCCATCTATCCTCAATCGCTGATTTGACCTTAACAGACAGCCCATCCCAGAACCGTTTGTAAGCACTTAACGAAATCTTTGATCGTATGACGCGCCCATCAACGGCAGCATTGGTTGGTCCCTCTGCCATGCGCTCGACCAAAGCATTCCCATCCACAGGAATATCAGTGACGCTATAACCAGCATCAAACATTGCCTGTAAAAGCTGTATTGTGCCAGCAGGCGTATCGAGGCCGACACCATTCCCCATGCGCCCATCCCTATTAGGGTAATTCGCCATAATCACCGCAACTTTGCGTTCAGAAATTTCTTTGTTCCTGAGCTGTAACCATGCAGCCGCCAAATCAGCGACAAAATCAATCCGGTCTGCTACTTCCTGATAACTGACAACAGAGCTTTGAGTTGCCTCGTCGTAGCGGGCTTCAGATTTAAATGAAACAGCGCGGGAAAGGATACGTCCATCGACCTCTGGCAACGCAACATTCATTGCGATGTCCCGTGCAGAAAGACCGCTTAAACCATCTCGCCACCCTGCCTCGTTCCCACCAGAAAAAATAACCTGCAAAATAGGTGCATCAACGACATCAAAAGGCGTTTCCTTTCTGTCCGCCCCGGGCGTTGAAATCGCAAAGCCCGTTGCATTCAGAATAAGTCCAGTATCTGCATCATTTAACAGTGTACTGACGATCCCTGCTGAAATCGGCTCTTTCAGCGAGGCGCAATAAACGGGTAAAGGATTAATGCCTTTTTCTTGTAGCGATTTGATTAAAGCATCAACCGGCGCCAAGTTGGCTGCCTGCAAAAGCGCACGATAAAAAACAATCGCAGCAACTGGTGCGCCCGCTATCCAATCATTACGCAGATCACCCAATTCAGGATTATCACTTCCCGGCCAATAGATACCGGATCGCAAAAGAGGTTTAGGCTCAACCCACTCAAAATCAAGATCAATTAACCCCGCAAGATAGCATAACAGATTTCGGGAATTATCTGGCCCACCATGAATGAAGTATTGCCACACCCGATGATAAACATCACGCGATACAGTAGAGTGAGCAGCAAGCTCTGCATCTGGTTGATCATCACCGGGTAACAACACCAGTGGAATATTCTTTTGCTTACAAATTGCCCTGAGTTGCTCTACCCCATAAGGCCAATAGCCAGCCCCACCAAGTATCCGTGCGACAACGACCTTCGCATTGGCGATAATATCATCAACATACAAGTCGACTGACATATTGTGGGATAACTGCATCAAGTTTGCCAAACGCAGAGACGGATATGCATCACCAATTACTTGTCTGGCCTGAACCAAGCTGGCCAGTTCGGTATCTGCCGCAGATACAATAACAATATCTCCCGGTGTTTGCCCCAGGTCGATTGCTTCGGATCCATCAGCGATTGCCCCGGGTTGGGCTTGTAACAGATGCATAGAGTATTTCTCTTGGTTCGGGTTTTTGTAATCCTGACTTATCGCTAAGTTTCGGATTGATAGTTATGTAACACCGGGACCGGAAGAGTCATGCTCGTCCCCGGTGTTATATTATTTAGGCCGCGATCGCAGCACGAATAGCAGGTTCGTCCATATCGTGATCACCAATAATCACAAGACGGGAACGACGCTCAACACCCTCTGACCATTCCTGATCAAAATAATGTTGGAAGCGGCTACCGACACCCTGGATCACAAGGCGCATATCTTTATCGGCAACTGCAGCGAAACCCTTCACACGAAGAATATCGTGTTCAGCGACAATCGGAAGCAGCTTTTCAATCAAAGCTTCCGGGTTTGCTATCTCGCCCAACTCAACAGCAAAACTTTCGAAATCATCGTGATCATGTTCGTGCCCGTCATCATGATGTGAAGGGCGGGAATCCAGATCATCTTCGGCAGCAGCTTCCAGCCCAAGCAGAACAGATGCGTTAATCTCTCCATGAGATATTTTCACGATCTTTACTTCCGGACGAATTTCTTTCCGTATTGCCGCTAGGACTGTATCCATGTCACCTTCATTAAGCAGATCCAGCTTGTTGACAACAACCATATCGGCGCACGCAAGCTGTTCTTCGAAAAGCTCTTCCAAGGGGCTTTCGTGATCAAGGTTTTCATCTGCTTCACGCTGCTGTGCAATTGCCTCCGGGTTTGTTGCAAACAGACCATCGGCAACAGCGCGGCCATCAACCAACGTAATAACACCATCAACGGTTACACGGGTACGGATTTCCGGCCAGTTAAAAGCTTTCACCAATGGCTTGGGCAAAGCCAAACCAGATGTTTCAATGATAATGTGATCAGGAGGCGTTTCGCGATTTAACAGCTTTTCAATCGTCGGAATGAAATCGTCCGCAACAGTACAACAGATACACCCGTTGGCGAGTTCCAGAACATCATCGTCATTACATCCTTCGATGCCACAGCCCTTTACAATATCGCTGTCAACACCAAGGTCACCAAATTCATTAATAATAAGCGCAATTCTTTTACCACCAGCAGTCTTCAAAAGATGCTGTATTGTCGAAGTTTTTCCAGCGCCCAGAAAACCTGTAATAACAGTGGCTGGAATTTTTGCTGCTTGAGACATACGTCAAAATCCTGCTTTTTAAAATTTAGTCAGACCCTACCGCAGGCGGTTTAACCTGCATTGGCAATCCTGACACCATAAATGTTACGGAAGGAACTACTGCAGCAAGCCGTTGATGTAAACGCCCTGCATAATCTCTGAAATCTCTGGACATCTTGTCCATAGGGACAATTCCTAAACCGACTTCGTTTGAAACTAACACAACAGGACAAGGCAACTCGGCCAAAGACGCGACCAATTGTGCACCTTCTACGTCAGGATTACGCCCCTCCATCATCAGGTTTGTTACCCACAGGGTTAGACAATCAACAAGAATTGTAGCATCAGGTCGCTGAATCCGTTTCAGGCATTGCACTAGATCCAACGGCTCTTCAAAGGTTGTCCAACGCGCGCCGCGCCGTTCTTTATGCTCATCAATCCGATCAGACATTTCATCATCCCAGACCCTCGCAGTTGCGACATAAAGACAGTCTCCCTTCTGCCGCTCCACCAACTGTTCGGCATAGCTGCTTTTACCAGAACGAGCCCCACCCAGGATTAACGAATGAACAAGCGCAGTATTTTTTTCTGCCATCACATTGGACTCTCTATCTTCGCAGGCGACGTACCGCTTTCATCAAATTCTCACCTAACCTTTTCTCTTGGACATAATGTTGTTGCAAGGCAAATATCAAAAACGGTTAATATGAATAAAACCATCGACAGTTCCGACCATTCGATGCATTTTCTATAAGCAACAAGTAGCGACGATTGGCTTCAAGTGTAATGAACAAACCAGATTTCAACGATAATTTTTGCAACAAATTAACCGAATTGTTGGAATGGCGCCGTGACGTACGCCAATTCAAGACAGACCCTCTGCCCGATGGCACTCTTGACGAATTATTGGATCTCGCATGTCTTGCCCCATCGGTGGGAAACAGCCAGCCCTGGCGCTATGTATTGGTCGAAAGCGAAACAACAAAAAAAGAAATCAAAGAAAATTTTGAACGTGCAAATGCACAAGCTCTTGAAGGTTATAACGGAGAAAAAGCGCAGTTATACGCCAACCTTAAGTTATCGGGCATGGATCGCGCCCCAATACAGCTCGCGGTTTTTGCGCACGAAGAAACTGAACAGGGCCATGGCCTAGGGCACCAGTCCATGCCTGAAATGTTACGCTACTCTGCCGTACTATCCGTTCACACCCTCTGGCTAGCAGCACGCGCTAAGGGTATAGGCTTGGGGTGGGTCTCTATCATCGATCCGGGTGCCGTGAAGCAAACACTGGAAGTACCCGACGAATGGGCGCTCGTAGCCTATTGCTGTATTGGTTATCCAACCGAAGAAAAAGATACTCCCGAACTGGTGACGCTGGGTTGGCAGGATCGCTTAGGTGATTGTCGTAAGCTTCTGATCAAGTAAAAAAATACCCGCTAAAGCAGGCATTTTTTACTAACCACAATATTATTTAATCTACGAAAGAGATTTGGATGCGATCTCATAGACATCATTAGAGAGATTCTCTGTGTCCAGAATTCTCTGCAATTCAATCTTCATCATTTTCTGATGTGTCGCATTCATCCGACGCCAGCTTCCCAAAGGTGCCAGGATCTTTGAAGCGACTTGTGGATTAATTCCATTCAAATGAATAATACTGTCGGCCAAGAAACGATACCCTTCACCATTTTCAGCATGGAACCGCGCCGGATTTGCCCCCGAAAATGCCCCAATAAGAGCCCTGACTTTATTTGGATTCTTATAAGAGAAGGCTGAGTGGGATAGAAGCTTTTTCACTTCCTCCAATGCGTTTGGAATTGTGGATGTAGCCTGAACAGCAAACCATTTATCCATGACCAAAGCGTTATCCGCATAGCGCTTTTCAAACTCTCTAAGAGCCTTTTCTCTTTCTTGCCCCGGAATGTCAGCCAGTAATGACAAAGCCCCCATTCGATCTGTCATATTGTCAGCGGTTTCAAATTGCTCGACAACAAGCCTCAAACACTCGGGGTCATTTTCAATAACCGACAAATAGCCAAGTGCCGTATTGCTAAGAGCACGACGTCCGGCAGAAACAGAATCCGGGCTATAGGCTGATATTTTTTTGTCCGCTAAATACAGTTGTTTGAACTCGCCGAACAAAGCCTTTGCAATGCCTGCCTTAAATACTGATCTAGCCTTTTCTACGGCAATAAAATCAGCGACTTCCATTTGTTCTGTGACATAATCAATGGATGGCAAAGTAAGAATTTGCGCCAAAAATGCAGGATCAAGCGACTTGTCCGCGATATTCAATGCCAAAACATCTGCATATTGGCGATCAAATTCAGCAACGCCACCATCCTGGATAGACTTCACCATGCTAAGGATCAGTCTCGAAGCATATGTTTGAGCTGCATCCCATCTGCTGAAAGCGTCTCTATCATGTCCCATCAAGAACGCGAGATTTTCAGTTGTATATTTGGTCGATAATTTTATTGGTGCTGAAAAATGTCTATTCAATGATGGAATTGGTGGCTCATTCACATCAACAAAGATAAATGTTTGATGAGCCTGGTCAAATCGTAGCGTTCGCTTTGTTGTCTGACTTACGACATTCTCTCCCTCAAGCTTTAGAGGAAGTTCGTCACCCTTCTGCCCAAGAAGACCTACTGTAAAGGGTATGAGCAACGGTTGCTTCACATCTTGCCCCGGTGTCGGCGCAGTGAATTGATCAAGTGTCAGAATAAAGGTTCTCTGTTTCTCGTCGTAGGACCAATTGGCTTCAACTTCCGGTGTTCCCGCCTGACTATACCAAAGACGGAAATGGTTAAGGTCAGCACCATTGGCATCTTCCATAGCCGCAACAAAGTCGTCACAGGTTACAGCTTGGTTATCGTGTCGTTCAAAATAGAGATCCAACCCCTTACGGAAGCCGTCCTTCCCGAGAAGTTCCGCCATCATCCTGATCACTTCCCCACCCTTTTCGTAGACGGTAGATGTGTAGAAATTATTGATTTCAATATAGGATTCAGGTCTGATCGGATGCGAAAGAGGTCCGGCATCTTCGGGAAACTGTCGAGCACGTAATGTTCGCACATCCTGAATGCGTTTTACAGGTGCAGAGCGCATATCCGCACTGAATTCCTGATCTCGATAAACAGTTAAACCTTCTTTTAGACTTAACTGAAACCAGTCCCGACACGTTACTCTGTTGCCCGTCCAGTTGTGAAAATATTCGTGCGCAACGATCGCTTCTATACGTTCAAATTCAAAATCTGTCGCCGTACCCGGACTTGCGAGAATACATTTGGAGTTAAAGATATTAAGGCTCTTATTCTCCATAGCGCCCATATTAAAGTCGCTAACAGCGACAATGTTGAAGATATTCAGATCATATTCCAACCCAAAACGTTCTTCATCCCATTTCATCGAACGAATAAGAGAGTCCATGGCATAGGCACATTTATCTTCGTTTCCATGTTCAACAAAAATTTTAAGGGTTACATCTTGACCTGAGCAGGTTTTAAAGCTGTCTTCATGACAAGCCAAATCGCCAGCAACCAAGGCAAACAGGTAACTCGGTTTCGGGAAAGGATCATCCCATCGGGCCCAGTGACTGCCGTCATCCCCGCCCCCCTGATCAACTAGATTACCGTTCGACAGCAAGATCGGGTAGCTATTCCGATCCGCATGAACAGTCACCGTGTATGTCGCCATAACATCCGGACGATCAGGATAATAAGTTATCCGGCGAAAACCTTCGGCCTCACATTGCGTACAGAAGTTCCCACCCGACAGATAAAGACCTTCTAGTCTGGTGTTCTGAACAGGATCAATACAGGTCACAATCTCCAGGACAGCTTCTGTAGGGAAGTCAGGAATAGAAAGAGAAAATTCGCCGAGCACATACTCGTGCTCTCTCAACACTTTCCCATCAATGGCGATAGAATCCAGACGTAATTCGTCACCATCCAAAATCAGAGCTTGTTTTCCACTGGAATTTTGTCTGGAATTTTGCCTGATCTTTAATTTAGAATGAACCTTGGTTGCTTCGGGCTTGAGGAAAAAAGTTAAGTCAACATGATCTACCAAGAAAGCCGGCGCCGTATAATCCTTTAACTGCGTGGCTTTCACTTGTGCCTTTTTCATAATTCCTCACCAAAGAACAGCTTTAATTTATACAATATAACTTCTTACCTAACACTATTAGGCAAAAACAGAAACAGCAATGATAAAACTACTATTTCCAGTTGTTAAATATCAAATCTGTTCTTGGGGATCATATCGGTTATAATTAAATTGAGGATTACAAAATGCTCAAAGCATGAGTTTTCACAATCTTCAAGCTAATTTAAAATCGCATCAAAGCACCTGCCTAAACCTAACTTGAACATAGTTCAAAGCGGTTTCATTACCCTGAAAACATGGCCGAAAATTATGGGAATTACAGTAAAGGGAAATTACAGCAATGAGGGAGGCCTATTCGGCTGCGAGGTGCCTCATCTTTGCGAACTGTGCATTAAGTGATTTCTCTTCATCAAGCATATCTTTGATATCGCAGCCGCATTTTCCACACTGTGGAGAACAATCCATCGCCTTGTATACGCCTGCTACAGAAGAAGCGCCGAGACCGACTACATTCTTCACATCTTTTTCTGTAAAACCGTTACATATGCAAACGTACATTTTCTCTCTCGCCATTGAGAATGATTTTCATCCACGACCAATGTATAGTGTAAATGAGAATTGATTGCAAATAGATTAATCATGATAATCAGATTTAAATGACCCCTCACCTTCTTCAGTCCTCCAAGATCAAAAAGAGGGTGTAAGTTTGCCAATTATCATTTATGAGATGAATAAAGCTTATTAGGAGATTATCTTGTCATTTCTTTTATCTCGTAAATCTATTGTTACCCAATGGATGGTAGACCCCGCCCCAAGTAAAGAAGACATCAACTATATGCTCCGTGCTGCTGTTACTGCGCCGGATCATGGCTGGTTACGCCCATGGCGTTTTGTCATCATCGAAGGAGAGGCAAGAAACAAGCTTTCTGAGCTTTTTGTAGAATCGCTCAAAAAACGAAATCCTGATGCCACAGCAGAACAGCTGGAAAAAGAAGGCAGCCGTCCCAAACTCGCACCGCTTGTCATCGTCGTCTGCTCGGTCATGACAGACGAAAAGCCGGGCGTGCCAAAGAACGAACGCGTTCTTTCCGCTGGCGCAGCAGCTCAGAACATCATGCTTGCGGCCCATGAACGGAATTACGGAGCGATTTGGTTAACCGGAAATGCTGCTTATGACCCTAATGTCAAAGCTGGACTAGGTCTTGAAGACAATATGGACATTATCGGCTTCTTATATGTCGGCAGTGTAGAGAGAGAAGTAAAAGAGCGTAAACGCCCAAATCCAGAAGATTTTACAATTTATTGGAAATGATGGAATGACAATGGTAGGGCTAAATCAAAAGCCCTGCCAAATATTCTTTCTCATAGACTCTGTAAGTAATAGAGCAGAGTTGCACCACCCGCGAGTATAGCAACAAGCCATAACAATAACACCCACAGGCTTGGGCCACTTTTCTTTACTGTTTTGGTAGCAGGTTTAGTGTTTTGACGAGGACGTTTTTTAAGGGATTTTCGCTCTGAACGATCTACTTTAACCGCTGCCGTCTGTTGCTTAGCTGCGCGGTTATCCCGATCAGCAACTGTGGTTTCAAAAATCACCCGTTCTCGGCTGGAATTACTATCTTCATTAAACGTTTCCTGTACAACTCTCACCGCAGAAAAACGTTTGGAATCATACAGTCTTTTTGCTGTAGATAGCGCCATGTCCTTATCATCAAGAACACATTCAAGCACCCAGCGATTATTCTGATAAGTATCAACTTCGAAAGAAACAGCCTGAGACATCCTGGCTAAAACCCTTATTTGTTCGTGACTTTTCGGCAATTTGCACCGCCAAAGAGTGCATCAACAAACTCATCATCCGACGATAAAGGCATTAACGTACTGCGATAAAGGAGCTTATCCCCACCATCTTCACACTCTCCCCCAATGCTTACAGGAACTCCTAATTCCATTACCCTTGGCATAAAACGTGTTGCTTGTTGAACAAGACTATTATCAGGACTAGCACTCACCTCTTTCCCCATCAGAGGTGCCCGATCAGCAGGCCAAATCAAAGATCCTATATGATGAAAGGTTGCGCTTTCATCTTCATCCCCCAGCAAAATTAAAAAACACCAATCCCAGTCGTCTCCGAGCTCGGATGCTTTAATATCATCCAAGCTTGGCATTTTCCGGCCGTCTTTTTTCTTCTCCCAGTAATCAAGCAGGCGAAAAACGAGACGTCGTTCGATACCTTTATATTCTGCCATTAAGACAACCTTTTGATTTCATGACAAATTCGTACCATTTTTTAGTAACATCAAAATGGTAAACAAATGGTCAAACATCTATTTTTACCTTTATTTGATCTAAGTCTAATTCTGTGATCACCTTCCTGGTAGAATTAATATTGCCTAGATATCGTCGATCACTTACAACGAACAAAGATTCATTTTGACTTATTCAAGCTGGTATTATGACAGAAAATCCAACAATAAGTATTATTGGCTTAGGCTATGTCGGTCTTCCGCTGGCAGTTCATTTAGCAAAGCACTATAAAGTCACTGGTTTCGATATAAACCAAAGCCGTATCACCGAACTTTCAGAAGGTTTTGATCGTACAGGTGAAATAGAAACGTCTGATTTACGGAATTCTACTCTACATCTGACAAGCGATACAGCAGAGCTTAATGGTCACAACGTTCACATTGTTACTGTTCCAACACCTGTAGATAACAATAATACACCAGATCTCACCCCTGTAAAAATGGCATCTGAAACAGTTGGCCGTTTTTTAAAAAAAGGTGATATCGTTGTTTATGAAAGTACCGTTTATCCCGGCGTAACAGAAGATATATGCGGCCCTATTCTCGCCCAATGCTCCGGGTTGGAATGTGGAAAGGACTTCTTCCTTGGCTATTCCCCCGAACGCATAAACCCTGGGGACAAAGAACATACCGTCGATAATATCACAAAAATTGTTGCAGGGCAGACTCCTGAAGTAGCTCAAATACTTAAAAACATTTATGGCACAATGAATGGTGACAAAATATTTTTAGCCAAAAATATTAAAACAGCCGAAGCTGCAAAAGTAATTGAGAATGCGCAACGAGATATCAACATTGCATTCGTAAATGAAATTGCCGTTATCTTCCAGAAGTTAGGTATCTCAGTCTACGATGTCTTAGAAGCTGCAGGCACAAAATGGAATTTCTTGAACTTCCAACCTGGGCTTGTAGGAGGTCACTGTATTGGTGTGGATCCCTACTACCTTGCGCACTGTGCAGTTGCTACAGGACATGATCCAAAAGTTATATTATCAGGCCGTACAACCAACGAAGCCATGAGCAAGGCCGTAAGTAACGCTATTCACAACACAATACTGGCAAGAGATCCAAATTTACGCCAGCCTCGCACTCTTATCCTAGGGTTAACTTTTAAAGAAGACGTACCGGATCTAAGAAATACCAAAATAACTGATATTATTCATGATTTAAAAGAACTGGGACATGAAGTAGATGTTCACGATTCCATGGCTGACCCTCTCGAAGCAAAACAGTTTTTTGATATAGATCTGAAACCATCTCTTGAAACCGATGTACCGTATGACTGTGTAGTTGGTGCTGTGCCCCATAGTGGCTATAAAGAACTAACAAACATCAATATCCAACAGATCATCAAGCCAAACGGTCTAATTGCTGATATGAAAGGAATGTGGCGAGATCGTAATTTCGATAACGGCTATGGATACTGGTGTCTCTAAACAGGGGCCTTAATAGAAACGCCAACTATATCAGCATTCAGTAAGTACAGCATAGAGACATCACGTTATTCATCGTGCACACCATGGCGGGAAATCTTGATGTCTCTATGAAGCCACACTGACATCACAAGACCAAGACCTACCATAACCGTCAACATCACAGTTCCACCGTATGAGATAAGCGGCAATGGAACGCCAACAACAGGTACCAACCCCATAATCATAGCTATATTAATAAAAACATAGAGAAAAAGGTTAAAAGTCAAACCAATAGCCAATAATCGGCCAAACTGATTTCTTGAGCGCAAAGAAATTGCCAAACCATAAACCATCAAAAGAATATAGAGCCCCAAAAGTACAAGCCCGCCAACCATACCAAACTCTTCGGCAAGCATCGTGAAAATAAAATCTGTTTGCTTTTCGGGTAAGAAATTCAAATGGCTCTGAGACCCCTGTAAAAACCCTTTTCCAAATACGCCACCAGATCCAAAGGCAATTTTGGATTGATGAATATGATACCCTGTACCCAAGGGATCTTGCTCAGGGTTTAAAAAGATCAAAACACGGTTCTTTTGATAGGTATGCAAGAATTGCCAACCAATAGGGATTGCAGCAAGGCCGGACACAACAACCACAGCAAATTTCCAAAGCCGCACACCGGCACAAAAGAAAACAGCCCCGGATGCCATAATCAACATACCAGTTGTTCCCAAATCAGGTTGTCGCAGCACCAGTACAGAAGGCGCAAGAACCATGACCAATGGAATGATCAAAAAAGTAATTCGCCCGATATCTTCTTGCGAAACACCATGAAAGTATCGAGCCAAAGCAAAAACAATGGAAACTTTCATCAACTCTGATGGTTGTAACTGAATAAACTTCAGATCAATCCACCGCTGAGCCCCCATTCCGACACTGCCCATGACCTCGACCCCCACCAAGAGAACCAAGGCTCCAAAATAGAACAGGTAGCTAACACGGAACCAAAATCGTATGTCCACCAGAGCTACGATAATCATCATGACAAAACCGACAGCAAAACGAATTGCCTGTCTCGATGCCCAAGGGTCAAAGCTTGCATTTGCAGCAGAATAAAGCATCCCCAAGCCAATTGAGGCGATCATGCAAATGAGGATAATCATTCCCCAGTTTAACTGCCAGAGCTTTTGCCCAAGGGTAATTTCCGGATTGTGCCGCCCAAGGTAATGAGGCTGTTGACCCATATTTACGACTCTCCAGCCAAATTTATCACTTCAGCACTTTGCTCTAGGGGCAAAGCAGGCGTACGCGCAGGATCTCTTCTTTGTGTTTCCAGCAAGATATCACGAGCAATTGGCGCTGCACTTTTAGAGCCGCCGCCATGTTCCACAATAACAGCGCAGGCATAACGAGGGTTATCAACAGGGGCATAGGCTACAAACAAGCCGTGATCTCTTCGTCGCCATGGCAAATCTTCATTCTTGAAAATTCCAGCTTGTCTTTCGGCAAGGGTAATTCTGCGCACTTGCGCTGTTCCTGTCTTACCGGCCAACTCCCAGCCTTCTTCTTTGATACGATATTTATATGCTGTACCGCGAGGATTATTCGAGACAGCATCCATGCCCTGATAAATCATCTTCATATGCTCTTGGGGGATCCCCAGATCCTCGAATTCGGGAACAGCATAGGCAACTGTTTTTTCACCTTCTCTATACCCTCTAGCAAGACGAGGTATCACCTTTTTACCGCCCGCAGCTATCCGAGCCACCATAACACCCAACTGGAGTGGCGTGGCGAGGACAAAGCCCTGTCCAATTGACGTAACAAGAGTTTCCCCCCCTTGCCATGGCTCGCCTATATTGGCTTCTTTCCAAGCTTTGGTCGGGATAACACCTGAGCGTTCACCAGGTAAATCAATATCGACTTTCTCGCCCAGGCCGAATTTGTTTGCCATTTCAGCAATTTTATCGACCCCAATACGTCGCGCGACATCATAAAAATAGATATCGCAGGAATGTTGCAATCCTTCGATCATATTGACTGTACCGTGTCCCCCACGCTTCCAACAATGGAACCGCGCATTTCCTAGCTTCATAAAACCAGGGCAATAGGCTGTGTGGCTTAAAGCACCAATGCCCTCCTTCATTGCTGCCAGGGCCACAACCATCTTAAAGGTTGATCCCGGGGCATAAGTACCTGCAATTGCCTTATTCGTAAGCGGTGTATAGGGGTTAGTAATCAAGCTATTCCACTGTTTATTGCTAAGACCCAGATTAAAGGCGCTTGGGTCGTACCCAGGCACAGAGCCCATTGCGAGGACATCCCCGTTCTGAATATCGATCACAACACTTGCTGCAGATAGCTCACTCATAAGCCTTTGTTGGACAAATGTTTGCAAGCCGGCATCAACCGTCAGAATCATCTCACGACCGCTACCGCCTTCATTTCTGGCAAGTTCACGAATTACACGGCCATAAGCATTCACCTCAAACTCACTGGTCCCGGCCTGTCCGCGCATATCACTATCGTGATACTTCTCTATGCCACTTTTACCAATCCGAAAGCCTGGCAGCTCCAGTAAAGGATCCCCCGTCAGTTCTTTTTCAGAAACGGCTGCTACGTACCCCAGAATATGAGACATATTAGCCCCATAAGGATAAAAACGGGTTTCACCGACTTCGATACTCGCTCCTGGCAGATCAGCTGAATTTACTTCGATACTACTGACCTGATCCCAGCTCAAATTATCCTTAACAGTAACGGGGACAAAGCCTCGTTTGCGTTTTACATCTCTCAGGATACGTTTGTAGTCATGCTCAGAAAGTTTGATCAGTTTCGCCAACGCGTCCAGGGTCGCCATAAGATCTGGCGTTTGCTCCTTTACAACAACGACCCGGAAATTTTGCTGATTATTTGCGACTTCAACACCGAAGCGATCAAGAATGTTGCCACGTCTTGGTGGAAGCAATCGTAGATTAACACGGTTATCTTCTGCCAAGGTTTTATACTTCTCAGCCTCGATAACCTGTAGATAATACATACGGCCAACAAGCGCAGACAACAATGCGGCCTTTCCACAAGAAAGCATCAATATTCTGCGGGTAAAACCTTTATGACGGTCCTGGTCTTCGTGAACCATCGGCATAAACTTAATCCTAATCCTTGAGTAACGTTCGCTGAATCAAAGCAAAAATCCATGAAAAAGCGGGGTATACGGCAACAGTCGTCAGGTTTTGAAAAATCACTGGTCTGTAATCAGGAATACCCGGTTCCAATAAATATATTAAGACCCACTTAAACAGAAAAGCCAAGCTGGAGAGAATAAAAAAATTAATCCAAAGGGCAGAAAAAGAAGCACCAACAAGAAACTTACGTTGACCATTTAAGGCCAAACAGAACAACAGTAAAATTAAAGGACCAACACCCAGTAAAATACCTGACAGAAGATCATGGATAAAAGCCAATCCGAAAACGGCCCATATTGGCATCAAATCAGGACGATATAATGTCCAATAAAAAACAGAAATCAAAAGGATAGAGGGAACAACCTCTGCCAAATTCGGGATACGTAAGGGAACAAGAAAAAGTATTGTAAGTAAAAGCGTAATCGTAAAAGGACAGGCAGAACGGGCTAGTCCATCAATACGTTGCCAAAAGGTCGGGTTCACTTTTGTCTCTCGGCCCCGCTATCCGAGTAGAGGATATCCAGGTTTTGCTTCAGGCCATAGTCTTCTAGGCGCAAGAACTCGAGGTGCCCCCAGTCAGCATAAGGACGTACTTTGATTGCAGCATCTGTCAAAGAATGTACAACTCCGACAGGCAGCCCCGCGACAAAACCACCACCTTGGCCCGATGTATAGATCGCATCCCCAACCTTCACATTTGTCCCTTCGTCAAGATAAAGTAAGGATGGTGAGGGGGAATTATCTCCTGCCAAGATCGCTCTGGATCTAGAAGCGCCAACAAAAACAGGGATACGACTACTCAGATCAGTTAAAAGAATGACACGAGAAGAATGGCGGCCAACCTCGGCTACACGACCGGCCAACCCCAAACCAGTCATTGCGGCTTGACCTTTTGTTATGCCATCCAAACTACCGGCATTAACAACAACAGAACGTACGAAAGAACCGCCCTGATCAGCAACCACCATTGCTGTTGTTACATTTGGCGCTCGTGTCGGCGCAAGATTTAACATTCCCCGCAGAGAAGCATTCTCGCCTTGCAGCTTGGCAGCTGTAATTTGCCAACGACGCAGATTTTCATTCTGGCGTCGCAGTTCTTCATTTTCAGATTTTAGAGCCACATAGTTTTGAGCGGTTTCAATCGTATCGCTTATCATAACGACAGGACGATTGGCGATTTCCATCAAGGGAGACACGCCATCCACAACGGCTGTACGCACACGTTCAACACCAACATTTCCAGTTTTCGCCAAAATTATCAATGCGATAGCAACAACAATCAAAACAGCATAAGCAGAACCGTGAAGCCACGCCTGAACAGGCGTTGTCACATGACTGATGGCTCCAATCCTCTTATTCAAGTTCTGCTCCTGTTATATTTAACATGAGATAATCGTCACAAACCTTTGAAAATATTCTATATACTATACACCAAAAAGTTAAAAAATAACTTTTAAATTGATAGAAATACAAAATAATTTCAAATTTGACGTTAATACATCTGAATGAGAACGTGCTGAAGTGTTTTCCAGTCTTCCAGGCAACGACCGGTTCCCATAGCAACACAGCTAAGAGGGTCATCTGCAATGGATACAGGTAAGCCAGTTGAAGCTCGGAGAACATAATCAAGGTTACGCAGCAATCCGCCGCCGCCAGTCAAGACAATACCCTTATCAACGATATCAGCAGCAAGCTCTGGTGCTGTATGCTCCAGAGCAACCTTAACAGCCTCAACAATACCACCAACAGGCTCGGCAAGAGCTTCGGCAATCTGGCGCTCAGAGATAATCAGCTCTTTAGGAACGCCGTTCATAAGATCACGGCCCTTGATTTCCATTGTCATGCCTTCACCATCTTCAGGTGGGCAAGCTGATCCAATTTCCTTCTTGATACGTTCAGCAGATGCTTCACCTACAAGAAGGTTATGGTTACGACGGATATAAGCGATAATCGCTTCATCCATCTTGTCACCACCAACGCGGACAGATCTGGAATAAACAATTCCACCAAGGGAAAGCACAGCAACTTCTGTTGTACCACCACCAATATCAACAACCATAGAACCGGTTGGCTCAGTCACAGGAAGTCCGGCGCCAATCGCAGCAGCCATTGGCTCCTCGACAAGATGAACTTCGCGTGCGCCAGCAGATTCAGCTGATTCCTGAATAGCACGACGCTCAACCGCAGTAGATCCAAAAGGAACACAAACAACAATTCTTGGACGGGCGAATGAGCGGCGGCCATGCACTTTGTGAATAAAGTGTTTGATCATTTCTTCTGCGACATCAAAGTCAGCAATAACACCATCACGCAACGGTCTGATAGCTTGGATGTTACCTGGCGTACGACCAAGCATTAACTTGGCTTCATCACCAACAGCAAGAACTTGTTTCTTGCCTTTTTTCTCACCGATTGCAACCACAGAAGGTTCGTTGAGGACAATGCCCCGTCCCTTCACATATACCAAGGTGTTGGCGGTACCGAGGTCAATGGCCATATCGGTAGAAAACATGCCAAACAAAGAGACCATGAATTAGCTATCCCTAAATTTCAAACGTCATACACAATTATGCGAGGGATACTCCTGCAAAGCACACTTTGCAAGGCATAGCCCCGTAATGTTTGGAGAAAGTCACAAAATTCCCCCCGAAACAGAATGTCCCGATGGTCGGGTACAATAACACTTTTCACATTTTGTGAAAGGCCGAAAATCGCAGTTTGTTTACTCTTTCGCGATTTCCTTGTTATCACCCGGAATTTACGTTTATTCCCCCACGGATACATCGTGCAAAGAAAGAGCTTTAAAGATGGTTAACAAACCACATCAAACATAAAAAAAGGCGGGATAAACCCGCCTTTTCTTTAAAGCTCAAAGAAAAATTAGTTCTTTTCTTTGTCAACAAGCTTGTTCGCACCAATCCAAGGCATCATCGCACGAAGGCGAGAGCCAACTTCTTCGATTGGATGCTCGGCATTCAAACCACGTGTTGCTTTCAGTTCAGGCTGACCAGCTTGGTAATCCAAAACAAATTTCTGAACAAAACGGCCAGACTGAATGTCAGCAAGAACACGCTTCATTTCAGCTTTTGTTTCATCAGTAATAATACGTGGGCCAGTTACATAGTCACCAAATTCCGCTGTATTAGAGATGGAATAACGCATGTTTGCCATGCCACCTTCATACATTAGATCCACAATCAACTTCACTTCGTGCAAGCACTCAAAGTAAGCCATTTCAGGTGCATAACCAGCTTCGGTCAGCGTTTCAAAACCTGCTTTGATCAAGTCACAAAGACCACCACACAGAACAACCTGCTCACCAAAGAGATCAGTTTCACATTCTTCACGGAAAGTCGTCTCAATAACACCGGAACGACCGCCACCAATAGCAGAAGCATAAGAAAGGGCAATTTCCTGTGCGTTACCAGAAGCATTCTGATGAACAGCGATCAAGCATGGAACACCACCACCTTTAAGGTATTCACTACGTACGGTGTGACCTGGGCCTTTAGGCGCGATCATGAATACATCTAGATCTGCACGTGGCTCAATCAGTTTAAAGTGAACATTCAAACCGTGTGCAAAAACAATTGCAGCACCTTCTTTGAGGTTCGCAGCAAGATCAGCATTGTATAGAGAAGCCTGATTTTCATCTGGGGTCAGGATCATCACAACATCTGCCCAGGCAGCTGCATCAGCTGGTGCCATAACTTCGAAACCAGCGGCTTCAGCTTTTGCAACTGAGCTAGAGCTTGGACGAAGTGCGACACGCACATCTTTAACACCACTGTCTTTCAGGTTGTTAGCATGGGCATGGCCCTGGCTACCGTAACCAACGATTACAACCTTCTTACCTTTAATCAGATTTACATCCGCATCACGGTCATAATAGACACGCATCGCTTATTCCTTCCTTACTGTAGCTATTCATAGCTATATCAAATAGAAAATCTCGTGGGTTGTATCGCCTAGAGCGCCTTTGCCCCGCGGGAAATGGCTACAACACCTGTCCGACTGACATCAATCAATCCTAAGGGCTGCATTAGATCAACAAAGACATCCAGCTTGTCACTTTTGCCTGTCATTTCAAAAACAAAGTGATCATGGCTGGAATCAACAACACGGGCACGGAAAATATCCGCAATCCGCAAAGCCTCAACACGCTTCTCACCAGCACCTGCAACCTTGATCAAAGCAAGTTCTCTTTCAACAGAAGTCCCTTCCTTTGTCAAATCACGGACGCGGTGAACAGGAACAAGACGCCCTAACTGGGCTTTAATTTGTTCCAAGATCTGGGCAGTACCAGATGTTACGACTGTAATTCTAGAAAGACCGTGCGCGACATCGACCTCGGTCACAGTCAAGCTTTCAATGTTATATCCACGGCCTGAAAACAGGCCAATAACTCTGGCAAGAACACCAGGTTCGTTATCAACAAGAACCGCTATCGTACGGCTTTCAATATTTGTATCCATCGGCGCCATGGGACGCATATCCTACTAATAGTTTTTGTCACAATTCATTTCGCACACTTTTAACAAAGCAATGCGAACAACAAATCAATCCGCGATCAGACGAGAACCATTCCCTCTTCAGAAATTGGCTTCGCAGCAGTATCTTCAGGACCAAGCAACATTTCGTAATGCGCCGCACCTGATGGAATCATCGGATAACAGTTTTCTTCTTTTGCGACCTGACAGTCAAAGATAACCGGCTCAGGGGAATCAATCATTTCCTGAAGCATTTGATCCAGGTCTTCCGCTTTTTCACAACGCATCCCTTTGAGCCCGAAGGATTCAGCCAGTTTGACAAAATCAGGCAATGCATCAGAGTAACTTTCAGAATGGCGATTACCATGAAGCAACTGTTGCCACTGACGCACCATTCCCATCCATTGGTTATTCACCACAAAGATCTTAACAGGCAGCCTGTACTGGGCAATTGTTCCCAACTCTTGCATGTTCATCATGAAGGAAGCTTCTCCGGAAATATCAATCACCAGATCTTCACGGTGCGCAAGCTGAGCTCCAACCGCAGCTGGCAGACCATAGCCCATTGTGCCCAAGCCCCCAGAGGTCATCCACTTTTTGGGTTCATCAAAATGAAAGTACTGTGCAGCCCACATCTGATGCTGACCAACCTCTGTCGTAATATAAGGCTTACGATCTTTGGTTAGTTCATAAAGACGCTTAATCGCGTGCTGAGGCTTGATGATCGGTCCATCCTGAACATAGCCAAGACAGTCTTTCGCGCGCCACTCATCAATACGAGACCACCATGCTTTTAGCGATTTGGCATCAAGAGAATGTTTCTTCTCTTTCCATATCCGAAGTATCTCTTCAACAACACGTCCGGCATCGCCAACAATCGGAATATCAACCATGACATTCTTGTTGATAGAGCTGGCATCAATATCAATGTGAATCTTTTTGGAATCCGGTGAGAATTCATCGATAACACCGGTAATCCGGTCATCAAACCGTGCGCCAACATTGATCATGACATCGCAGTTATACATGGCAAGATTGGCTTCGTAGGTACCATGCATACCAAGCATACCAAGAAACTGTTTATCTGTTCCCGGATAAGCACCAAGTCCCATCAACGTCGTTGTACAAGGTGCGCCCGTTAAACGAACAAGCTCAGTCAAAACCGTGGAAGCAGACGATCCAGAGTTAATCACCCCGCCACCAACATAAAAAACTGGTCGCTTAGCGTTCGCGATTAGTTCAACAGCTTCGTTAATGTGATCAACTTCACCATTAACTTGCGGGCGATAGCTTCTGTGTTTCACATCTTCCGGTGCAAGATACGTATCGATTTTGCCTTGCTGTACATCTTTTGGCAGATCAATAACAACAGGACCGGGACGTCCGTTTTGCGCCACATAAAAAGCTTCGTGCATTGTACGAGACAAGCTCTCGATATCACGAACCAGATAGTTATGCTTTGTACAGGGACGCGTAATACCCGTTGTATCAGCCTCCTGAAACGCATCGTTACCAATAAGGTGCGTTGGAACCTGACCTGTAAGACAGATCAAAGGAATTGAATCCAAAAGAGCATCGGTCAAACCGGTCACAGCATTTGTTGCACCGGGACCAGATGTGACAAGGACGACACCAACTTTACCAGTAGATCGTGCATATCCTTCCGCTGCGTGCACCGCACCACCTTCTTGACGAACGAGAACATGCTTAATGTCGTTCTGTTTGAAGATAGCATCATAAATCGGTAGCACTGCACCGCCAGGATAGCCAAACACGGTGTCCACACCCTGATCTTTCAGGGCTTTGATCACTATTTCCGCGCCGGTAAACTGTTCGGTCGCCATTGGTTTCATTCCTCTCAAACAACTGGCTTTTCAATGATGTGCAATCCTAGCTCCAAAGCCTGTAACAAGAAAAGGAGCAAAAGGCCAAGATTCTCTAGCCTTTCTTTTTGGTTGCGAGCGCGAAAACTAGCCTCTTAGCAAGAAGGGGTCAAGCCGCTTTGGCGAATAAAATTAAAAAAATCACCCAATAATCTTTCCGAATATTTCTCATTTACGATTTTAGCGTCATTATATTGTGTTCTGATCCATGTCATCTGCCTTTTTGCATAGCGGCGGGTATTTTGCTGCGCACGCGAAATTGCACTCTCCAGACTCGCCTTTCCCTGGATATATTCGGCAAGTTCCGGCACGCCCAAAGCCTTCATAATCGGCAGCGAAGGATCAAGAGATAAAGCGAGCAAGTCTTCCACTTCTTTTAACCCGCCCTGATCCAGCATAATCTCAAATCGTTTGTTACAGTTATCGTAAAGATCTTCCCGGGGCGGCACCAAGGCAAAGCGGATAAAATCATAATCCGGTACCTTCCCTTCAGCTTCCCTTTGCCAATGCAAAAGCGACTTCCCGGTATAAGAAACTACCTCCCAGGCCCGCGCCAATCTCTGACTATCACCCGGGTTCAGTTTCTCTCCCATTTCAGGGTCAAGCAGTGAAAGTTCCGCTTTAAAAGCCTCTCCACCGATTTGCGCCAAAAGAGCTCGCCCTTTTTCGCGAATAGCCTCTGGAATATCAGGAACCTCTGCAATCCCTTTTTCCAGCGCCCGAATATACATTCCTGTCCCACCAACAAGAATTGGCATCTTGCCACGCCCGTGGACACGATCAATTTCCTCAATAGCCAGAGTTCGCCATTGCTCGACAGAACACCTGTTAGAACCGGGGATTGTGCCATATAAATGGTGGGGAACTTTTTCTAAAGATGCTTTGTCCGGACGCGCAGTGATGACATCAAGCTCTTTGTATATTTGCATAGAGTCCGCATTGATGATTTCACCATCCAGCGCCAGCGCCGCATCGACACCAAGAGCTGATTTCCCACTGGCGGTCGGTCCCGTTATGACAATTACTTTAGGCTTATCGTTGATCACGTCTGACTTCTCTGCTTTAACAAGGTCTATCTGGTTCCTACTATAACCTGATCTGAAGAGCCACAAAAACAAATCAGAACTAACAATCAGACCCGAGGTCATGTCCCAATGCGTTTTGTTGCCACCCTTGTTGCCCGCCCGAACAGTTCACTGCTTGATCATGCAACTGTTCAGTCAATTTCCACATGCCTGACAGAACATGGCGCATCATTAGAAGAACAGGATTGGCTCTCAGACGGGGAAGCTTGCGATATTTTCTTTTCGGACCTGGGGATTAAAGAAGCCAAGGACCTGATAGCACAGGAAGTACTGGGCAGTCCTTTTGATTTTGCCGTTCAGGAAACAGCAAATCGCCGCAAGAAGCTGCTTGTCGCAGACATGGAATCGACCATCATCGGTCAGGAAATGATTGATGAGCTAGCCGTTCGTCATGGAATCGGTGACCAGATAGCCAAAATTACCGAACGATCCATGCATGGAGAGTTAAATTTTGAAGAATCTCTCAGAGAACGAGTTGCTCTCTTAAAAGATATTCCTGAAAGCGAGCTCACCGAAATATCTGATTTGATGGAATTAAACCCGGGCGCAGACACTCTTGTCAAAACCATGCGGAAACACGGTGCCTATACGGCACTGGTCTCTGGCGGGTTTACCTTTTTCACAGCTCAAATTAGAGATCTTTGCCAATTCAATGAAGACCGGGCTAACACGCTTAACATTGAAAACGGTAAACTGAACGGCACAGTGACAGAGCCTATTCTCGGAAGAGAAGCCAAACTGGAAGCAACCGAAGATCTTATTCGGAAACTGGGGTTCACCCTGAAAGATGTTTGCGCTGTCGGCGACGGTGCCAATGATCTCGCCATGTTGTCAGCCGTTGGCATGGGTGTTGGCTATCACGCAAAACCTATTGTACAGGACACTGTAGAGTATCAGGTCAAGCACACCGATCACCTCGCCCTGCTCTATTATCAAGGCTATAGCAAAGAAGACTTCGCTTAAACGCCCCCCCCAATTAAAAAGGGCGTCCCCAATAAAAGGGACGCCCTTTTCACAAGAGAAAAGTATTCTGGTTACGAATCAAGTTTGATTGCAACCCAGGAATATTCACCCTGTTTAAACACCAACAGAGTAACAACCCTGAAGCCGGCGTCTTTGGCTTTTCCCACAAGTGATGCCACCTGTCCTGGATCAGATACTTCTTCCTGATCCACTTCGACAATAACATCACCTGGGCGCAAGCTCTTCTCGGCTGCGCTACTATTAGGAACGACATCAGTGATCACCACACCATTTACACTGTCGTTCAATTTAAAGCGCTGCCTGGTTTCTCCATCAAGTTTACCAAGATAAAGACCAAGGTCATCTACCTTGCTAGTTTTGCGCTCGTTTTTCTTCTTGGACTGAGAAGGCGCAACAGCCGCAACGACATCATCATCTAGCTGGCCAAGATCAACCTGAACCGTTTTACGTTTTCCTTTACGCCAAACCACAACGTCAACTTCACGGCCAATCGGTGTTTCCGCGACCATCAGAGGAAGCTTGCGCATTTCAGGAACTTTGCGACCATTAAACTCAAGAATAACATCGCCCTGTTTGATACCAGCTTTCTCAGCTGGACCACCTTCGGCAACAGAGGCAACCAGTGCCCCACTTGCTTCGTCCAGACGCAGACCTTCGGCCAGTTCTTCTGTTACAGTCTGAATGTGCACACCAAGCCAACCACGTCTGACTTCACCGTGTGATTCAAGTTGTTCAATGATATTTTTCGCCATAGTCGAAGGTATGGAAAAGCCGATACCAACTGAACCACCTGACGGGGAATAGATTGCAGAGTTAACACCAATAACTTCGCCATCCATATTAAAGAGCGGCCCGCCAGAGTTACCCCGGTTGATCGCAGCATCAGTCTGGATAAAGTTATCATAAGGACCAGACCGGATATCACGTGAGTGAGCAGAAATGATGCCCGCAGACACTGATCCACCAAGACCAAAAGGGTTACCAATAGCAAGAACCCAGTCACCAATCCGGGATTTGTTCGAATCACCCCATTTGGTTTCTGGAAGGTCAATTTTTGTATCGACCTTTAACAAAGCCAAATCTGTTTTTTGGTCTGTCCCAATAATCTCAGCATCAAGAACAGTTCCGTCCTGCAAACGAACAGCCACTTCATCTGCACCATCAATCACATGATGGTTCGTGACAATCAGGCCGTCTGAATCGATGATAAATCCGGACCCCTGTGCACCGCCACGGCGCGGTTGCTGTGGGCCACGCCCACCTCTTCGTTCAAAGAAGTCCCGGAAAAATTCTTCAAAGTTTTCACCCTGAGGGATCTGCTGCTCCCCCTCGGTCTGTTCACTTGGCTCAATGGTTTGCGTCGTAATAATATTCACAACCGACGGCAATAACTCTTCAGCCAGATCTGCAAAGCTATCCGGCGCTGAACGGGCCTTCGCCGCCGCAGCCATAGAAAGCATCGCAATAGCAACGGTCACGCCAACAAGCCATTTTTGTATATTCTGGGAACTTTGTGAATTTTGATTGGCGGTTACGGACTTCGCCACCGCCACAGCACGGTTACCTGTATTATCCGCTCTTTTTATCATTCGAGATTTCTCCAACTATTCTTGTCGCATTTAGCGAGTAACGAATACTTATGCTTAAACCAGTTAGATTCAAGCTATGTTGCCTTTGACGATGTCGTAGGAAATGGGCGTAATTGTGACTTCCACGTGACATTTCGCCCTTTATTACCTCTTTGATCTCCAACTCCATCGAAACACTTTTTAGACAGATCTGATAATCCAGATCAAAAAAACGCCAACAACCGCACAACTAAGCCCGCCTGCACGCAATGCACTCGGTGACATCTCGTTCAAAAGCTCTAGCAATTGCCGTAGTCGATGCGGAAAAAGCGATAGAAAAATCCCTTCAATGACAAGAACCATCGCTAAAGCCGTTAAAAATTCAGTCATCTCTACATCACTGTTTATTCATCAAAACTTGTTAAGTTATCTACCACAAAAAAGCGGCGATATCCCGAAAGATACCGCCGCTTTCATAATCATTAAATCAACTTATTCAGCTGATTTATCTGGTGCATTCACGCCAGAGAAGAATTCAAAGAAATCACTGTCTGGTGAAATCACCATATAGGTCCCTTTGGTGGCTAACGCCTCTTCGTAGGCCTGCATCGAACGATAGAATTTGAAGAACTCTGGATCTTGTCCATAGGCATCGTTCAAGATCTTTGTAAGAGCCGCATCACCCTGACCACGAAGAATTTCAGATTCTTTTTTGGCTTCCGCCGTTAGAACCGTCACCTCACGATCAGCACTTGATTTAATCCGCTGCGCCAACTCAAAACCTTGCGCACGGAACTCTGCCGCTTCTCTTTCACGTTCGGTTTTCATACGGGCGAACACAGCTTGACTGGTTTCAACCGGCAGATCAGCGCGACGAATACGAAGATCCAGCACATCGATACCAAAACGTCTAGCTTGCTCATTCACATGTTTCAAAACACGCGCCATGAATACATCACGCTCTGGTGATAACACTGAACTCAATGTTGCTTTACCAAGTTCACCACGCAGACCGGCATTAACAATTGTTCCCAACCGTGTACGAGCAACATCTTCTGACCGTACTGTTTTAAAGAACTGTAGCGGGTCATCGATTTTATACCGCGCAAATGCGTCAACCAACAAAGGCTTCTGATCGGAAAGGATCATACGCTCTTCTGGCGGATCAAGGTTCAGAACACGCTTCTCGTATCTCTGAACATCCTGCCATGGTAATTTCCATTCTAGGCCAGGCTCAGAAACCGTTTTAATCGGGTTACCAAACTGTAGAACCATCACCTGTTCGCGTTGGTCCACAGTGAAAAGCATGCTGCTGGTAAGGAACGCAACAGCAACAACGACAACTCCAACAATGAGAGTAATTTTATTATTCATAATACTAACTCCCGATCTTATTGGCTATTTTTACGAAGCTGATCAAGCGGCAGGTATGGCACAACACCATCCTGATCTGATCCCAAAATAACCTTATCGGTTTCTTTGAGAACTTTCTGCATCGTTTCAAGATACATACGTCGCTTGGTCACTTCTGGATTTTGTTTGTATTCGCGGTAAACAGAAAGGAAACGATCCGCTTCACCAGTCGCCTCATTCACAAGACGTTCTTTATAGGCTTCAGCTTCCTGAATTTGTCTTTGCGCTTCACCACGTGCACGCGGGATAATATCATTACGATATTTCTCGGCTTCATTACGTGCGCGATCTTTATCCTGTAAAGAACGCTGTACGTCATCAAAGGCATCAATCACAGCCGCTGGAGGCTGAACGTTCTGAAGCTGAACTTCAGTAATCAGGATACCAGCTTCATACCCATCAAGGATCGACTGAAGAAGAATCCGGGTCTGCGTTTGAATATCATCACGCGCTTCGGTCAGAGCAGGTTGAATATCTGTACGCCCGATAACTTCACGTAGCGCTGATTCAGCAGCAATCTTAACCGTTGCTTCTGGTTCACGAATATTAAACAGGAACTGTCCAGGGTCTGAAATTTTCCACTGAAGGGTCAGGTGAATATCAATGATATTCTGATCCCCGGTCAGCATCAGACTCTCTTCAGCAACAGCTCTGCTTTGCGAACGACTACCTGTATTGTTTCCGCGGAACCCAATATCGATCTGATGAATTGTTGTTACTTCGGGTGTGAGGACTGTTTGAATTGGATATGGATAATGCCAATTCAAACCCGCTTCTGTTGTATTCACCCATTTACCGAACTGGAGAACAACCCCCTGTTGGTTAGGCTGGACACGATAGAAACCGGATGCAAGCCATAGGAGCAGGACAACAGCGAGAATAAAGACAAAGCCTTTACCGCTGAATCCACCACCACCTGGGATCATTTCTTTAACCCGGTCCTGACTCTTGCGAATCATGTCTTCGATATCAGGTGGTCGCTGTCCTCCACCGCCACCGCCGCTATTGCCACCGCCCCACGGGCCGCCGCCGCCAGAACCTTTATTTTCCCAAGGCATCTATTTTCCCTGTGTTAATCAATTAAGAATGCAAACGAATTTGCTTGAATCTGTCACTAAATGCACCTGTTTTTCAAGCCCAGTGCAACAGAAAACTAAATATTTTCAGCAGAGGGTGCGTCAATTCCCCCTTATCTTTGTCGTGGACCCTACCATATAATCAAGGCATAACACTTTAATCAACGTGCAAGAGACCAACAAAGAGTACCTGCACATATTGTACAAGTTGCGGAAAATTCAAGTGCGAATTCAAGGGAAATTCAGGGGAAATTCAGGGATGAGTAAGGTTACAGAACAACAAATTCTCGATACTTTGAGAACGATTGTAGAACCTCAGAGTAAAAAGGATATTGTCAGCCTTGGCATGATTTCTGGCCTTATCATAAAAGAAGGCAATGTCGGGTTTTCGATCGAAATTGATCCTGCGCAAGCTGCAGAAATGGAATCTTTGCGTAAAATAGCCGAAAAAGCCGTTCATGCGCTTGATGGCGTTTTATCGGTCAGTGCGATTCTTACTGCCGACAATGCTCCGGGCGAAACGAAACCCCAAGCACCTTCTCAACAGCCAAAATCACCCCCTCCTTCTCCTGGGCCAGGCAACAAGATCGAGCTAAAAGGTATCAAGCATATTATTGCTGTTGCCAGTGGCAAGGGTGGTGTCGGCAAGTCAACAACGGCTATCAACCTTGCATTATCACTTGCCAAGCAAGGTTTAAAAATCGGCCTGATGGATGCAGATATCTATGGTCCATCCCAACCCCGTATGATGGGGATCACCGGGAAACCGTCCTCACCAGACGGTAAAACCCTGTTACCAATGGAAAGACACGGCATCAAGTGCATGTCCGTCGGCTTTCTGGTAGCAGAAGACACCCCCATGATCTGGCGTGGCCCTATGGTTCAAAGTGCTCTAACCCAAATGTTACGTGATGTTGTTTGGGGCGAACTGGACCTCCTGATCGTAGATATGCCGCCCGGCACAGGCGACGCGCAGTTGACCATGGCACAACAGGTTCCCTTAAACGGGGCTGTCATTGTTTCTACGCCACAGGACATTGCCTTGCTCGATGCACGTAAAGGTCTAAACATGTTCCGCAAGGTTGATGTCCCTGTTCTGGGTATTATCGAAAACATGAGCGTTTACATCTGTCCAGAGTGTGGTCACGAAGCCCACATCTTTGGGGAGCATGGCGCCCGTGCCGAAGCAGAAAAAATGGAAACACCTTTCCTTGGTGAAATGCCACTGCACATAGATATAAGAATGACATCTGATGAAGGGGAACCTATCGTGATTTCCTCACCAGATGGCGAACATGCCAAGCGTTACGCAGAAATCGCGACTAAAGTCTGGGCAAGTCTGTCCAACGCAGAGCGAAAAGCACCTGCTATATCGATGGAATGATGCAACCTCTTAGCTAGAAATAAACTTAACCTTAGACAAAAAAGCCCTGTGAGATTTTCGCGGGGCTTTTTTCCATCATTTTGAGAATTTTCCTTTTTATGAGAGGCTCTCAAAATAGATAAATGATCTTGGTGCTTCCGTGACGAGGGAAATCGTAAAGTTTTCCAAACGCATTCTTGCTATCACTCCCCGATTATTTCCGGGATTGATGCTGGGATTGTTTTTGGACTGCTATCTCTGCATCAAAACCACCTACGCAACAGAGCTGGAACCCGTCGATCTCGAATTAGTCTTGGCCGTTGATGTTTCCCACAGTGTTGATGAATACGAAGCAAACCTTCAACGCAGGGGTTATATTGAAGCATTGAAAGACCCAGATGTGATCGACAGTATTCGCTCGGGGCCTTTGGGGCGCATTGCCGTGACCTATATCGAATGGGCCGGAGAGCAACATCAAATCAAAGTCGTTGAATGGTCTATTCTCGACAGCAAAAAAAGTGCAGAGATCTTCTCGGAAAAGCTTACAAGCCGTCCGATAAGCTCGGCCCCGTCAACATCCATCAGTAAAATGATCGATATCGCCAGCTTTGAGATTAACCACAATGATTTCATTGCCCCACGATCCGTCATTGATATTTCCGGTGACGGCCCAAACAGCGACGGGCGGCATGTCCAGCTAGCCAGAAATGATGCTATTAATCAGGGTATTACAATCAATGGATTGCCCGTTTTATCTTTCCGACCAAACCCAAATGGCCTTGGGGCACCATCGGCATGGCTCGGGGCCTATTACCTTAAGAATGTTATTGGCGGCGAAAATGCTTTCCTGATTGAAGTTCTCGGCTTTGAAGCTTTCAGCGAAATTTTAAAAGAAAAGCTCAAACGCGAAATCAAAGGCACGTCAGAGATCGCATCCAACAAGTCTCAAAATTCCGACAAAAGAAACAAAGCATACTAACCTACATGATTACACCCGATTAGAGATAACAAATGCATACCCGGGTGTACTGCCGTCTGGCGCATGTGCTTCGCGGGAAACTTCAGACCATTGCTCTACTTTTGTTTCTGGAAAAAAAGCATCCGCTTCAGGCTCAAGATCAACTTCTGTGATATAGAGACGATCGGCAAGATCAATGGATTGCGTATAAATTTGCGCCCCCCCGATAATCATTAATTCATCACCACCTAAACGCTGAACCTCCTCACGGGCCAATTTCAGAGCATCTTCCAAACTTGAGCTCAACCTCACGCCTTCTGCTTTAAAATTTTCGTCACGGGTAATCACAATGTTAAGGCGACCAGGCAAGGGGCGACCTATTGATTGAAAGGTTTTACGCCCCATGATAACTGGCTTGCCCATTGTTTGCGCTTTGAAAAACTTCAAATCACCAGGAATGTGCCATGGCATAACGTTGTCTTTCCCGATTGCTCGGTTTTTTCCATGGGCTACAATCAGGGAAACAGTCGTCATCAACTCACTCTTTTCAATCGTATTCAGTAGAGGAAAATATTAAAACCATGGCCAGAGGATCGCGTCAATTAACCTTGATTTCAGATTATCTATGAAAGCTGCTGGTCAAAGGCGGATAAAATATCCTATTATGCAGCCCAGCCGTCATTGGCAATGAAGGCATCATAATTAAGCAATTATAAAAACGGAAGCCCAAAACCGAATGGCCGACATCAATAATAAATCAGGCGGTTTTAAACGCCAAACGATCACCGAAGCGGTGGCGGAAGCTCTCAGAGAAGAAATACTTTCAGGACAGCAAAAAGAAGGCGCCCAACTAAGGCAGGATGCCATTGCGTCACGCTTTAACGTCAGCAGAATTCCCGTTCGTGAAGCCTTGAGACAACTGGAAGCAGAAGGCCTTGTTACCTTCTATGCTCACAAGGGTGCCGTCGTCTCGGCTTTATCCCGCGAAGAAATTCGCGAACTTTTTGACATTAGACGTTTGCTGGAAGGCGATTTGATCTCTCGCGCAATTCCCAGAATGCCACCAGAACTTATTCAGGACGCTGAAAATATCCTCAATCGTTATGATGTGGCGCTTGAAAATGGCGAAGTATCCTTATGGGGAGAGCTAAACGCAGAATTTCATCATATCCTTTATATCGCAGCAGAACGTCCGAAAACCTTGGCGATTGTGCAAAATCTGCACAATAATATTGATCGCTACCTTCGGATACAGCTCCACAGTGCGGGCGCACGCGCCAAAGCACGTGATGACCACTGGGACCTCTTGAAATTCTGTAAAGCCGGTGATGTTAAGTCTGCTGCTGATCTACTGGATCGCCATATTGAAGCAGGCTGTGAGAATCTGATTGAATTTCTCGATGAGCAATCTGCTGGTTAACCCTTACCGGTTTGTAACAAAGCAGCCATCTAGTTTTACATTGAATTAATTCGAAGAAAAAAGCGGCTCCAAAAATTGCTGCTTTTTTCTTGGAATATTTTTATTGTATAAAGTATGCAAACATCATTTTCAGGCCGAATGCGATGACTGACGTTAAAATTAAAACTGTAGAGATGCACACGGGTGGGGAACCACTGCGAATTATTACAGATGGATACCCTGAGATAAAAGGGGCAAGCATTCTAGAAAAGCGTCGCTACGTCAGAGATCACCTTGACCACCTGAGACACCTTCTTATGTTCGAGCCACGCGGACACTATGATATGTATGGCGCTCTTTTGGTCGAACCATCTCACCCGGAAGCCGATCTTGGTGTGCTCTTTTTGCATAACGAAGGTTACAGCACCATGTGTGGGCATGCTGTTATTGCTCTTGGGCGATATGCCATAGATCAAGGCATTGTTGAAGCCATGGAACCAACCACGACAGTCAAGATTGAATGCCCCTGTGGTCTTGTCGTTGCTGATGTCGATGTAAAAAAAGGCAAAAGCGATGCAGTTTCTTTTCGCTCCGTTCCAGCTTTCGCCTTCCTTACAGATCAGAGTATTGATGTTCCGGGATACAACACTGTCACATTCGATATCGGATATGGGGGTGCTTTTTATGCATTGGTCTCTGCACAACAACTGGGATTAGATATACATAACACCCCGACAAGAGATCTCGTTGATGCTGCTGATGCAATCAGTTCCGTTGTAAGAGCATCTGTCGAATTAGCACACCCGGAATCTGACGATCTCGCATTCCTCTATGGTACAATTTTAACCGACGGGGAAGATGCTTTCACAACAACACCAACCGCCAATATCTGTGTCTTTGCAGATCGACAGGTTGATCGAAGCCCGACGGGTTCAGGTGTAACCGCGCGTATAGCAGTGCAAATTACCAAAAATCAAATCGAAATTGGACAAACCCGCCAATTTGAAAGTGTTACCAAAAGCCTGTTCGATGCAACAGCAGAAGAGCTTCTCAGCTACGGACCTCATCAGGCGGTTCGCGTTCGCGTTAAAGGAAAAGCAAACTATACAGGTGAATCGACCTTCACGGTAGAAGAAGACGATAAAATTGGCCGTGGATTTCTATTAAAATAATAAAAATCAATATGATAGAAACAAGAAATAATTAGAATCTCTTCTTAATGCTAAAATATTGTATACAATATCCAATGAATACATATAATAACCTCAACGCTTAATCAGGTAAGACAAAAAACTCACGAAATCCAAGACCTCTTGCCACCATAATGGCAAGTCAACGTAAAGGCAGTTCTACGGATTTTAAAACCAATACCCAAGCCCGAAAAAAACGGGTTATTGATTTAGAATGATCGCCAGTCGACTAAATCGAAAATAACCGATCAAACAGATAGATGATGTTCATCATCCCCAACACCAAGGGAGTATAAGTCTTGAAACAGAATTACATTAACGGACAGTTTGTTGAGGGTTCAGCAGCCCGTGATAACATCAATCCATCAAACACATCTGAAATTGTTGGCGTTTACACCCAAGCTGACGCAGCGCAAACCCGCGAAGCAATTGATGTCGCAGATGTCGCAGCAAAAAGCTGGTCACAGTCAACACCACAACAACGCTTTGATGTACTGGATACAATCGGCACAGAACTTCTGACAAGAAAAGCAGAACTAGGTGAACTTCTTTCACGCGAAGAAGGAAAAACCCTTGCTGAGGGTATCGGCGAGACTGCACGTGCAGGCCAAATCTTCAAGTTTTTTGCGGGCGAAGCACTACGCCTCAAAGGCGACAAACTTGCTTCAGTTCGTCCCGGCGTAGAAGTCGAAGTTGTCAGAGAAGCTTTGGGTGTTGTTGGTATTATTACCCCATGGAACTTCCCGATTGCTATTCCTGCATGGAAGATTGCCCCTGCTATTTGTTATGGTAACGCCATCGTTTTCAAACCTGCCGACCTTGTTCCTGGTTGCGGTTGGGCACTGGCTGACATCATCTCACGCTCTGGCCTACCCGAAGGTGTCTTCAACCTTGTCATGGGACGCGGGTCAGTTGTTGGCGAAGAAATTCTGACCAACCCGAAAATTAATGGCGTCAGCTTCACCGGATCAGTTGCAACTGGCCGTCATGTTGCCGCTACCTGTGCCGGACGCATGGCCAAATTCCAGCTCGAAATGGGTGGTAAGAACCCTCTGGTTGTTCTTGATGACGCCGATCTTGATATTGCGGTCGAAACAGCTGTTCAAGGCGCATATTTCTCAACGGGTCAACGTTGTACAGCATCTTCCCGTCTGATCGTAACAGAAGGTGTTCACGACGAATTCGTCGCTAAAGTAATCGCCAGACTTGAACAACTCAAAATCGACAATGCGCTGTCTGATGGTGTTCATATCGGCCCGGTTGTTGATGAAAGCCAGCTAAAACAGGATCTGGATTACATCCGTATTGGTCAGGACGAAGGCGCAAAGCTAGCCTATGGCGGTGAGCTTCTGGAACGTGCGACCAAAGGTTTCTATCTGTCCCCTGCTCTCTTCACAGAAACGGGTAATTCAATGCGCATCAATCGTGAAGAAGTCTTCGGACCTGTTGCCTCTGTTATTCGCGTTGCTGATTATGATCAAGCTCTTGCTGTTGCCAATGACACAGAGTTCGGTTTGTCATCCGGTATCTGCACAACATCCCTGAAATACGCATCACACTTCAAACGAAATGCCAAAGCAGGGATGGCCATGGTGAACCTTCCCACAGCAGGCGTTGATTACCACGTTCCATTTGGAGGCACCAAAGGATCAAGCTATGGCAGCAGAGAACAGGGTAGTTATGCAGCTGAGTTCTTCACAACAGTAAAAACTGCCTATACGCTGCCATAGGGTAACGAAAAACGACTCAGCCTTTGGAGATTATGGATGAGCGCGGGAACAAAAAAAAACATACTCGTTGTTGGATCGGGTATCATTGGTCTTTGCAGTGCAAGCTATCTTTTAAAAGACGGCCATTCTGTTACGATTGTTGAACGCGACCCGCTCGGTGATGGTGCTTCTTGTGGCAATGCAGGTGCAATTGCCGCAACAGAAATCGTTCCCTTTGCTCTTCCCGGGCTTTGGAAAGATGTGCCCGGCTGGTTACTGGACCCTTTGGGGCCTTTATCCCTTCGCCTGACCTATCTACCAAAGTTCCTCCCTTGGCTGTATCTATTCCTAAAATCCAGTAGCCATCAACAGGTAGAAAAAACAGCTTCGGCTATGAGCGCCTATCTGAAGACCGCTTTTGATGACTACGCTCCCCTTCTTGGCGAAGCTGGATTACAATCGCTTTTGAAAACAGAAGGATCACTGACCGTTTACAAAAGCGAAAAGGGAAGAGAAAAAGACTCCTATTACTGGGATCTGACACGCAGAAACGGTATTGAGGCACACAACCTTTCCCGATCAGAAATTCTGGAACGCGAACCTCAGTTGGGAGAACTGGCGAAATGTGGCGTCTACACCCCACACTGGGGACACTTTGCCAATCCGGCAGATTTAATCAAAGGTCTTGCGGAACAGTTTACCCGTAATGGCGGTACTTATATCACCGATGAAATAGAACACATTGAACATCAGGACAATCGCCCCTCATCAGCAATAACCAAGAGCGGGCAAAATATCGCGTTTGATCAGCTGGTGATTTGTGCCGGTGCCTGGTCGGCACGTCTGGCTAAAAAACTTGGCGACAGCTTTCCGCTGGATACCGAACGAGGCTATAACACAACACTGCCGACCCCCGGAATTGACCTAAACAACATGGTCCTTTTTGCAGAGGACAAGTTTGTCGCAACACCTATGAATATTGGCCTCCGGATCGGTGGGGCTGTCGAATTTGCGGGGATAGAAGCCGAGCCCAATTACAAACGGTGTGACGCACTTCTGACCCTTGCCCAAAACTATATGCCCAATCTGAACGGTGCTGGTGGAACGAAGTGGATGGGACGTCGCCCGTCAACACCCGACAGTGTTCCCGTCATCAGTCAATCAAGCCAACATACAAATGTCCATTACGCCTTTGGCCACGGGCATCTTGGTATCACAGGGGGCGCCGTCACAGGGCGAACGGTTGCTGATATGGTGTCTGGTCGGTCAGCAAGTTTTGATCTCAATCCCTTTAGTATTAACCGTTTTAATTAAATCATCACAATTTTACCAACGATAACAAAGCCTCAAACAATAAAGCCCCGGTTGGGCAGAAAGCTTCCATAAGGATAAACATACGTGGCAAACCATACTTTTTTCTGTGTTGATGCACATACTTGCGGAAACCCGGTCAGGGTTGTTGCAGGCGGCGGCCCTCTTCTTCAAGGAGATTCCATGCTAGAGCGGCGCGCACATTTTCTTGCCGAATATGACTGGATCAGAACAGGATTAATGTTTGAGCCACGCGGACACGACATCATGTCCGGCAGTATTCTTTATCCCCCAACCCGTGAAGATTGTGACATCGGTATTCTTTTCATTGAAACCAGTGGCTGCTTGCCAATGTGTGGGCATGGTACAATCGGTACTGTGACGGTCATGATTGAGCGCGGTTTGGTTACGCCAAAAGAAGAAGGTGTTTTACGCCTCGACACCCCTGCAGGTCTGGTGATTGCAGAGTACAAAAAGAACGGTGATTACGTTGATTCCGTGCGTATTCGCAACGTTGCCTCTTTCCTTCATTCAACCAACCTTAACGTTGATGTGCCTGACTTTGGCAACCTGACGTTTGACGTTGCCTATGGCGGTAATTTCTACGCAATCATAGAACAACAGGAAAACTACCAGGATCTAAACGATATCACGCCGGGCGATATCCAGCGCCTAAGCCCCATGATCCGTAATTTGATCAATGAAAAATACGCTTTTGTTCACCCCGAAGATGACCGTATTCGCGGCTGCTCACATCTACAATGGACGGGAACACCCGTGCACCCAGACGCCCACGCCCGGAATGCTGTTTTTTATGGCGACAAGGGCATCGATCGTTCTCCTTGTGGTACAGGGACCTCTGCCCGGATGGCACAGTTAGCTGCCCGGGGAAAACTCGACATCGGTAGCGACTTTGTACATGAGAGTATCATCGGCAGCCTGTTCAAAGGCCGCGTTGAAGATCGTGCTACAGTCGGTGATTACGACGCCATTATCCCATCCATAGAGGGTTGGGCCCGTATCCACGGTCTAAACAACATCTTCATTGATGATCGCGATCCCTACGCAAAGGGCTTTTTACTGACGTAATACTCTTTCTAACGAGCAACGAAGAAGCCACACGGATATATCTTATCAAGAATATCTGGGTGTTTTTTTTGTTCTACAGGAAATGTAGGCAATCAACCCGCCCGACAAGAAGCCAAACAGATGTGCTTCGAATGAGACACCTCTCATCGGGATAAAAAGTCCAGAGATCAATCCACTGTATAGCGCGAGAACAAATACCGCGATGATGATTGATCGGAAATCGCGACGCCACCAGGCCGATCCCAACAAATACCCGAGCAATCCATAGACTACGCCACTTGCCCCGATGTGAAGAGCAGTACGGCCAAAGCACCACACCAACCCGCCAGAGAAAAGAATAAGTGCCAGACAAACAGAACGAAACTGGCCTCGTCTTTCGCCGGACCTTTCGAGCGATACCAAACAGCCCAAAATCAAAAGCGGAACTGAATTTGATATCAGGTGAACATAATCCCCATGTAAAAAAGGTGAGACGAGAATACCCGGTAGTGTTTCCATGTGCCGAGGCACAAGACCATATTGGTAAAGGGCACCAGACAATACCCAGTTCAAGGCAAAAACAGCCCAGAGACTACCTACAAAAATAAAGACATCCCGAAAACGATTCAGAAAACTCATCCCAGTTTCATGAGGCCCAGTTTCATAAAAACCATCTGCACATTACCAACGATTAATCCGTTCCCATTTCCCCAAAAGCTCTCCTTCGGCGCTATGCACTTCATAATGAGAAAACCCTGCACAGGTCATACAAGTATGAATAGGTAAGATCCGAAGACGGCTTCCAACAGGAAATTTCTCATAAGGCAGATCACCGGATACCGATGCAATAAGGCCGTGTTCCTGATGAACAGATTCGACATACAGCTCTTCAATCACGTCGCCATCCACCCCACAAACGAGCCCGTAACCTGTATGAGACGAGAATTCGCTGGCGCTGATATCTTTCGATAAAGCCAAGCCACCAGCGTCAATCAAAAGCCGGTTTGCTGTTTTATTGTGCCCAATGACAGAGGTCAGAACCGTGGCTGCAATCTCGTTTTGCTTGCAGGCCCCAATGAACATCTGATCAACATCGCCAAACATATAAACGCCCGGCCTGATTTCTGTCAGTCCTTCGTAGCTTTTGGCAAAAACCGCTGTCGGTGTTGACCCCGCGCTGACAACAGGGCAAGGAAATCCTGCATCCAACAGGCGTTCTGAAGCACTGACGACAGCACGTCTCTCCTGCTCAGCTACTTCAGCAATCTCTTCTGGTGTAGAGAAGTGATAAGAATGGCCTGCATGTGTCATAACCCCTTCCAAACTCAAGCACCGGGAATATGTAATGGCTTTTGCCAAATCCAAAAGTTCTTGAGAATCAGTAAGTACGCCCCCGCGCCGCCCTCCGCTATCGATCTCAATCAAGATCGGAAAAGTTGTCCCGAGCTTTTTGGCCTCATCATCCAAAAGGGAAATGGCATCAGGATTATCGGAGATCAACGTCAGCTTAACGCCTTTGTCTTGTATCCTCTGCGCTTGTGACAACTTTGATGGGACAATCCCCACAGCGTAAAGGATGTCTGTTACACCTCCACTGGCAAAGAAATCAGCTTCTGCCAAGGTAGAAACAGTAATGCCATCAAAACCATCTTTTGTTGCGCAGTGATAAGCTTCTAATGCTTTTGCCGTTTTCATATGCGGGCGTAGCCTTACACCTGCCTCTTGGGCGCGCTCTTGCATTACTCGGCAGTTTTCTTCAAACACATCTTTGTCGAGCAAAAGCGTCGGCGTATTCAGAGTATCGAAAGGCATGGTGTTCTTCCCGTAAAGAAGTCTGTTACTTAATGATAAAACGAACCGATCTGTACACCTATATCGATTTAAACGGATACTTTGCCCGCGATATGTGGATGCGCTTCGTAATCCAGAATATCAAAATCATCAAAGGTATAATCAAAGATACTGTCGGGTTTTCTTTTGATTCTCAGGCTCGGCAATTTGAGCGGTTCACGTTGTAATTGAGTTTTCACCTGCTCAAAATGATTGGAATAGATATGGGCATCTCCAAAGGTATGGACAAAATCACCCGGTTCCAGATCCGCTTGCTGTGCAATCATATAGGTCAGAAGCGCATAGGACGCGATATTAAAGGGAACGCCCAGAAAAATATCCGCAGATCTTTGATAAAGTTGGCAAGATAACCGACCTTCGGCAACATAGAACTGAAACAGACTATGGCACGGCGGCAAGGCCATATTGTCCACCTCGGCCACATTCCAGGCAGAAACAATATGCCGTCGGGAATCAGGGTTTCTCTTGATTTGCGCCATCAAACTCGTGATCTGATCTACTGTTGTGCCATCAGGGGTGGGCCATGAACGCCACTGATGCCCATAGACAGGACCAAGATCGCCATTTTCATCAGCCCATTCATCCCAAATCCGCACCCCGTTTTCCTTAAGGTATTTAATATTCGTATCCCCGGACAAGAACCAAAGCAACTCGTGAACGACCGACTTAAGGTGAAGTTTTTTTGTCGTCATCAAAGGGAACCCTTGAGACAGATCAAAGCGGATCTGTCGCCCGAAAACACTTCTAGTGCCTGTGCCTGTACGATCTCCTTTATCTGTTCCATTTTCCAGGACATCCTTCATGAGATCGAGATACTGACGCATTAATTTTCCTTCAAAAAGTTAGGGTGAGAAGAATCCGAGATTTGTTTGCGTGATCATATCACGTGTCAGGATTTAGTCATCAGTTCAGAAGATGTCCTTTTGCAAAAAAAGCCAATCTCTCATAATTTAGCAATGCCACCTAGGTTACAAAAACGCCACTCCGGCACGTCAATGAAGAAGCATTCCGAATGAAAACAATCAAAATACTCAAATATATTTTCATGAGTGTGGGCCTGATTACCCTGTCTGTTATGGGTATCTGGTCCTACACAACTCATAATTTTGTCGACAATGCCCATTCCGCACAGGGAACAGTCATTGACTTGATACAGTCACGGTCTTCTTCAAGCTCATCAACAAGCAATTCTTATGTATACCGTCCTGAAGTTATCTTCCAGACAGCAACAGGTGAAGAAGTAACTTTTCAATCAAGTACCGGATCAAACCCACCAGCTTACAACAGAGGAGAGAAGGTATCCGTTCTTTATAATCCAGAAAACCCGCAAGATGCCAAGATTGATGGCACGCTCTCACTTTGGCTTGGCCCGCTGATATTAGGCGTAATAGGCTTTATTTTCTCGGCCTTCGGAATTGGCTTATCAGTCTATTTTTACAAAAAGGAAAAGCTGAAGAACTATCTGTTACGCCACGGATCTCACGTTACCGCTAGAATAGATTCTATTACAGAAAACACGAGCGTAAGAGTTAACGGCAGATATCCTTTCCAGATTACCGCGCAATGGCAAGACCCGGTAAGTGGCACGCTACACCTCTTCAAAAGTGACAATATCTGGTTTAATCCAACCGATCATATACAACGAGATACGGTTACTGTTTTAGTTGATCAGTCAGATCCGGAAAAATATTTCGTTGATCTTTCCTTCCTGCCCAAAACAGTGGAATAACTCTCTGTTTTTCCTATGAATAGGAACCAGTCAGCCCATTTGAGTAAGAAAAATACTCTTTTTAGACATCAGCCCTTGTGAAGTCGTACAGATAGTTACTATATTCAAGGTGTCGGCTTCGGCCGTCTATGGTGCTAAACGGGCTTATGGAATAAGCGTTGTGGACCCGGGGGCGGTACCCGGCGCCTCCACCATTCCTTACATTCTTATGAATGTGAATTATGGGGGCGAAATAGGATCGACACGCGTGGTAAAGATTTGTTCGGTGCCCGGCATGGTTCCGCCGTTATCGGGCCGTTTTGAGTAATTGCAAATGACAATTCTCGTGGGGTAGCTCTCGCTGCTTAATTGCAGTCTGAGCAACCGCTTTTAAGCCCTAGGCTTTCACAAGCCTAGGCGGGGTTCGGGGGCACCTGGCAACAGAAGCCCCCACTTTTCATGTCTGGACTCTGGCTTTGTGTTAGAGTAGCAGATAGAGGTATAGAATTAATCAGGGCGATAAAACGTTCAGATAAGCAGCGGCCGGGTAATATAGAAGTATGTCGGGAAACAACGAGATTTCAGAAAGCGAACTTCGCTACGACCATATGGTCGAAAAAGCTCTCTTGAACGTAGTTCGGGAATCTCTCGAATACGCAGCAGAACACGGTCTGCCCGGCGATCATCATTTCTACATCACCTTTAAAACGGCCCAGGAAGATGTCAGCATCCCTGATCATCTGAAAGCGCGTTACCCCGGTGAGATGACCATCATCCTTCAATACCAATTCTGGGATCTTGAAGTTGGGAAAGATGGCTTCAGCGTAACGCTCAGTTTCTCTGATGTTCCAGAACGCATGAGTATTCCCTATTCAGCTATCGTTGCCTTTGCCGATCCATCCGTTCGGTTCGGCCTGCAATTTGATATCACAAATGGTGATAGCGAAGACTTGGAAGAAGAACTAGAAGATCTTCTGGAAGACTTTGAAGAAGATGCCTTTGAAAACAGCGACACAGCTGCCAATGCTGATGCCAGCCCGGAAGAGCAGAAAATCAAAGAGAAACAACGTGAATCCGGCGATAACATCGTCACCTTGGACACCTTTAGAAAGAAGTAATTCTTCTTCACCCAATACCCAAGCGCGTCAAAATTCAACATCAAAACTCTGCCTGTTTATAATTGAGCGGGACAATTCTTTGCATGCTTCAACGCATAAAATAACAAGTTCCGACTTGCCAAAAAGCATGGCCAATTCCTTGAAACATCCCCCTTGCAACCAATAATAATCCACAAATCAAATATTGGAATCAATTACGGGGACAGCCATAAAAGACTGCCCCCGCACAAGACATTAGAGAAATTGTATCAAATGATATCAGAAATGGGCTGACTTTGTATTACCCGGCTTTTGCAATGGCGGGGCAAATTTGGTCAGATCAATACCTTTTACCGAAGCTCTATACTCTTCCATTGTTGGTGTTCGCCCAAGGATCGCAGAAAGTACAACAACTGGTGTAGAAGCCAGTAGAGACTCTCCTTTTTTATCTTTGGAATCTTCAACCACCCGCCCTTCGAACAGGCGTGTAGAAGTGGCGAGAACCGTATCCCCTTTGGCTGCCTTTTCCTGGTTACCCATGCAAAGACTACATCCCGGTCTCTCAAGATAAAGAATGTTCTCGTATTCTGTACGAGCCTCAACTTTCGGAGCCGCATCGTTAAATTCAAAACCAGAATACTTCTGTAAGACAGTCCAGTCGCCTTCTTCCTTCAACTCATCAATGATGTTATAGGTTGGGGCTGCAACAACCAGAGGTGCCTTAAACTCAACGCTACCGTTTTCCTTTTCGAGATTACGGAGCATCTGAGCCACAATTTTCACATCACCTTTGTGGACCATACAGGAACCAACAAAACCAAGATCTACCTTCTTCTCTGCCTGATAATAAGAAATCGGCCTGATTGTATCGTGAGTGTAACGCTTGGAAACATCCGCATTATTTACATCAGGATCAGCGATCATCGGTTCGTTTATTTCGTCCAGATCAACAACGACTTCGGCAAAATACTTGGCATTATCATCCGGTGTAAGAGCAGGCTTCTCACCTGACTTAATCTCGGCAATACGCTTTTCAGCAATAGCGATAAGGCCATGGAGCATTTTGTTATCGTTCTCCATGCCCTTGTTGATCATGATTTGAATGCGTGATTTCGCAATCTCAAGTGATTCAACCAAGGTCTCGTCTTCAGAGATACAGATGGATGCCTTGGCTTTCATCTCAGCCGTCCAGTCTGTGAAGGTGAAGGCCTGATCAGCCAGCAAGGTTCCAATATGCACCTCGATAATGCGCCCTTGGAAGACGTTATCGCCGAACTGCTTGAGCATCTGCGCCTGCGTCGCGTGGACCACATCACGGAAGTCCATGTGATCAGCCATGGTTCCTTTGAATGTTACTTTAACAGACTCTGGGATCGGCATGGTTGCCTCACCTGTCGCTAAAGCCAACGCAACAGTGCCTGAGTCAGCGCCAAAGGCAACCCCCTTGGACATACGTGTATGCGAATCACCACCAATAATAATTGCCCAGTCATCCACTGTAATGTCATTCAAGACTTTGTGGATCACATCTGTCATCGAATGATAGACATCTTTAGGGTCACGTGCGGTGATGAGACCAAACTTGTGCATGAAAGCCATCAGTTTAGGCGTGTTTTCCTGTGCTTTAAAATCCCACACAGACGCAGTATGACAACCTGACTGATAGGCCCCATCAATTGTCGGGGATAGAACTGTGGCAGCCATGGCTTCAAGCTCTTGCGACGTCATCAACCCTGTCGTGTCCTGAGAACCGACAATATTAACCTTCACACGAACGTCTGAACCTGCATGCAAAATGGCACCTGGACGGACACCAACAGCATTTGCATTGAAGATTTTTTCAACAGCCGTCAGTCCCTGACCTTCATGTTGAATTTCTCTTGAAGGAGCAAAGGCAGACTTCAACTCAATTCCAAGAGTTTCTGCGGCAAAGGTTTGAAGCTTTTTACCAAACACGATGGCATAAGAACCACCCGCCTTCATGAACTCAACTTTTTGCGGGCTAAAAGAAGACGCCACATCCGCAAGCTCTTCATCACCAGCATTATTGAAAAGCTTTTTATCTTTAGTGTTAATGGTGAGAACAGTACCTGTTTCTACAGAATATTTCTGTTCCAGGATTGGATTACCATCGTTATTCAGAATTGCTTGGCCTTCAGAGTCCAGCTTTTTCACCCAGTTCTTGAGGTCAATGCCTATACCACCGGTTACGCCAACTGTAGTCAGAAAGATCGGTGAAATACCATTCGTCCCCGCAACAATCGGTGCAAAATTAACAAATGGAACATAAGGACTTGCCTGTTTACCAGTCCACAAGGCCACGTTATTCACCCCGGACATCCGAGAAGACCCAACACCCATGGTGCCTTTTTCAGCGATCAGCATCACGCGCTTATCTGGATGCTGTCTTTGCAGTTCCTGAATTTCGTCCTGTGCTTCTTTGGAGATAAAGCACTTGCCATGTAGTTCACGATCAGAGCGAGAATGCGCCTGATTTCCCGGCGACAATAGGTCAGTGGAAATATCGCCTTCGGCTGCGATGTAGGTAACAACTTTGATTTCTTCTTCTACATCAGGAAGCTTGGTAAAGAACTCTGCCTTGGCATAGCTTTCGAGTACATCGCGGGCCACTGAATTTCCAGCCTCAAAGGCTGTTTTCAAGCGCGCCATATCAGCGTCATAGAGGAAAAATTGAGTTTTCAGTACATCAGCCGCTTGTTTTCCAATCGCTTGATCATCACCAAGAGCAAGATCAAGAAGAACCTCAATCGAAGGGCCACCCTTCATATGTGAAAGTAACTCAAAAGCAAAGGACATAGAGATTTCTTCAACAACCGCTTCACCAAGAATGATCTCTTTTAGAAACTTCGCCTTTTCACCAGCTGCACTGGTTGTACCAGGCAAGGTGTTATAGATGAAATACTTCAGAGACTCTTCTCTATGTTGATTCTTAGTATCTTTGATTTGAGAAATGACTTCTCTTGTCAGCGCATCATCTTCTATAGGTTTAGGGTTTAATCCCTGTTCTTTGCGCGTTTCAATCTCTTTTAGGTAGGCTGTATACAGGCTCATGGTTATCCCGACGTATGACGTTAGATAAATTATTGAGCATCGGATTTTAGAAGGGACTAACGTGATCCCGAGATGCTCTTTGTATGTCGTGGTATAGCAAATTGAGGCCGCGTTGCAATAAGTTCTACGTTAGTGTGGTGAGCATACCCCAGCCTCTATCGTAACGATACAATACCTTTATGTGGCTTATTTTTTCTCAGCACGCCCCATGGTTTTGGGGTCCCACTTCACCACTTTCTTCGGCTTTTCAGGTGTTGCAAGAATAGAGTCATTATTCTGACCGACCTGACTGGCAAACTCCTCAAACCGCCGACGCATTTCTTTCTTCTCTTCAGAATTCATGTCTTGAACAGACTTGTCAGATAAATCTTTCTGGCGAATATCACTCATGCTCTATACCGTAGATCTGTGCATAAAAAGTCATAACCTGTTCTAAATATACACGAAAGCATCATGACAAGCATCCATTTTCTACATAACGGCCCAGAAAACGACCAAGAAGAGGTCTCTGATACGGATAGAACCACCATTCTTTTTGCTCATGGTTCCGGCGCTCCTATGGACACCGATTTTATGAACTACTTTGCTGAAAAACTGGGGCGCTCCGGTCACTACATTATCAGATTTGAATTTCCCTTTATGGCAGAACGCAGAGCTACCGGAAAAAAACGCCCTCCGGACAGAGCGCCGAAACTCTTGGAATTCTGGCAACAGGTAATAGATCAACACCCTCAACGTCCGCTCTATATTATGGGGAAATCTCTTGGAGGGCGCATGGCGAGTATGATTGCCGATGAAATGAGCGTTACTGGCACCATCTGCCTCGGCTATCCTTTTCACCCCCCTGACAAACCAGAAAACACCAGAACCGCACATCTTGAAAATACCCAAACACCCTGCCTCATCATCCAGGGCACACGTGATCCATTTGGAAAACCAGATGAGGTTGAGCATTATGATTTATCGGATAAAATAAGAATCTACTGGTCAGAAAATGGGAATCATAACCTAACTCCGCGTAAAAAATCAGGCCGAACAGATGAGCAGAATTGGTCAGAGGCTATTGGTTCTATAAACGAATTTATCAACGAGACAAACTCATGAGCAAAACTTTACCTAGCTGTGTCAAAGAAACAATAAACCTCTGCCTTCCATTGGGGGAAATCAGGGTTAAACCAATGTTTGGTGGGCATGGTCTTTATTTTGAAGACATCATGTTTGCTCTTGAGGCCTTTGGTAATATCTATTTAAAAGCAGACAAAAAGAGCGAAAACCTTTTCATCAAAGCCGGCAGCGAACCCTTTACTTATGAAGGCAAAAACAAACCAATAAAAATGTCATACTGGCTTGTTCCTGAAATAGCTCAGGAAGATCCGGAAGAGTTCATTCACTGGGCAGAACTCGCAATCGCAGCATCGAAACGTGCCCACGCAAAGAAGAAACCTAAAAAAAGAAAACTATAACCTAGTCAGCGACAGCATACTTTGCCCACAATAAACCAACCGGAATAAACGAATAACAGCGTATGAGAATAAATAGTGTAGATAGCCTGTTTTTCAATGACGCATTCTGTGTATACTGCGGCGCAACATTACAATTGAGTTGATGACAGGTAAATCTGTTACCGCTCTAATTATCATACCAGCTGCCAGAGAAAGTAGGGAGCCACCAGCATGTCCGATCAAGGCAAGATCCGTATTGAAACAGATTCCATGGGCGAAATTGAAGTCGCTGCAGACCGTTATTGGGGGGCACAGACTCAACGTTCACTACAAAACTTCAAAATCGGTGGTGAAAAAATGCCACCAGCTTTGATTAAGGCACTCGGCACGCAAAAACTTGCTGCAGCCCGCACAAATATTGAACTGGGTGTGCTAGATAAAAAGCTGGGAGAAATAATCTGTCAGGCTGCGCAAGAAGTGATCGACGGCAAGTTAACGGATCATTTCCCATTGGTCGTATGGCAAACAGGCTCTGGTACACAGAGCAACATGAACACCAATGAAGTCATCGCAGGTCGTGCAAATGAACTGCTGACTGGTGAGCGTGGCGGAAAGTCCCCTGTGCACCCGAACGATCATTGCAACATGGGGCAATCATCAAACGACACCTTCCCTTCTGCGATGTCTATCGCGGGTGTCAGGCAGCTAAGTGAAGAAACTATTCCCTCACTGGAACGGCTGCATGCCTCTCTTGATGCCAAAGCAAAGACTTACGAAAAAATCATCAAAATTGGACGCACCCACTTGATGGATGCAACGCCCTTAACCCTCGGTCAGGAATTTTCCGGCTATGCCAAGCAAATCGAATATGGCATTGCCCGAATCAAAAATACACTTCCTCGTCTTGCTGAACTTGCTCAGGGTGGTACAGCGGTTGGTACTGGCTTGAACTCTGTCGAAGGCTTTGCTGAAAAGTTTGCGGCGCAGGTTTCAGACATTACAAAACTGCCCTTCACAACTGCGCCAAACAAGTTTGAAGCACTTGCTGCTCACGACGCCATTATTGAGGCATCAGGCGCATTGAATGTCCTCGCAGCTTCATTGATGAAAATTGCCAACGATATCCGCATGCTTGGATCAGGTCCTCGTTGTGGATTGGGCGAACTTCTGTTGCCGGCAAATGAGCCCGGCTCATCGATCATGCCAGGTAAAGTAAACCCAACACAGGCAGAAGCCATGACAATGGTTTGCGCACAGGTTATGGGTAATCACACGACAATAACGGTATCCGGATCTAACGGACACTTTGAACTGAACGTCTTCAAGCCTGTGATGATTTACAACCTACTGCAATCTGCCAAGCTAATTGGTGATGCCTGTGATTCATTCCGTGAAAACTGTGTTGATGGTATTGAAGCAAACGAAGAGCGCATCACGACACTGATGCAACAGTCTCTGATGCTGGTCACGGCCCTAAACCCCCATATTGGTTATGACAATGCAGCCAAAGTTGCCAAAAAAGCCTATGTGGAAAACAGCACACTAAAAGAAGCCGCTGTGGCTCTTGATCTGCTGACAGCAGAAGAGTTTGATGAAAAGGTCCGCCCCGAAAACATGGTCGGCCCCCGTAAAGCATAAGTAGATTTAAGGCGGGTGGTAGATCCATATCTGCCCGCCTTATTCTTCTTTTGTTGCATTAAGAGAACGACATGGTTCTGGACTTCAAATCAGAAGAAATCAAAAAACGTTCCGTAACCATATCCGGGCACCGAACCAGCTTTAGTCTGGAAGAAGGCTTTTGGCAGGAAATAAAACTGCTCGCAAAACGCGAAGGCTTATCGCTCAACCAGTTTGTTGAACAAGTCGACGAAGCCAGAACAAGTAACCTTTCAAGCGCGCTTCGAATTCTTGTCCTCAATCATCTGAAAGAACGGCTTGAAGACAGTAACAAAGATACGGCTTCTGAACCGACCCCAGAAAAATAGAGCGCCTTTCCAACAGAGAAGCGCTCTATTTTTTTTATGTTCTATTACTTTACCCAGTAATCACTTCAAAAGAAGACTAAGACTTAGCCACCAAGTTCTTTAAATAGGCCTTTCAAGAGTTCTTTAGCTTTTTTCTTCTTGGATTTTTTATCTTCAACAACAGGCTCACTTGTTTGTTCTGCAGGTTCACCCGTTACCTCTGATTGCGGTTCAGACACATCTGAACTTGGAACTTCGCCACCTAGAAGCTGATTGATCGTGTTGGACTTGTTTGATTGAAGGAACTGTCCTTTGACTCTTGGATTAGGCTTATCCAAATCTCCTTTCAAATGAACAGTTAAGTAAGGTTTGGTTGGGTCTCCCCCCTCTTTAAACAAGTCACTTTGACTTTCAATCAACCAAGCAGGAAAATCTACTGTTGCTGCGGTAAAGACCGATGTTCGATTACCATCAACCCGAAGATCATTGGTCACCAGTACTCCGTTATGAATAGTATAGGTTCCTTTTAACTGGGCCGGATGCCCCGCGAAGGATTGCAGCAATGTCGTTGTTGCATCACCTACGCCCTGAATTCCTTTTAGTTTGGAACCAAGAACACCAAGCAAAGCACCGCCAACAACTTCTTTCGTTTTAACCTTTGCGGTTAAGACCCCAGAAATTTGGCCATTACCATTTAGCCCCTGAACAAGATCGGCTTCCGATCCACCTGCCGTTGTTATCTTCCCCTGTACCGAAATCGGACCGGACACTCTTTTGAAATCAGCCACGTCCCGAAGTAACGCTCCGCTATCGATATTCTGAGCATCTATGTCCATATCAATACGAAGTTGATCCCGACCATCAACAGTACCAACGGCTGTTACGCCTCCCCCATAGGCAACACCCGAGAACTGAGACAAGGTCAAAACAGCATCCTGTAATGTCGCTTTTGCCTGCACATTTTCAATGTTCATAGCATCATTCCGAAGAGCATCTGATATAAGCGAGATTTCTGCATTCAGTGAGGACAAAGCAGAGAGATCAAAATTTTCCTGAGACCAGCGTCTGTTTAATCCCGCAGAAACAGAACTTCCCCCTCCACTCGCTCCGCCAGAAGCACCACCGGGGGCAGACTGAGGAAGAAGACTATTTAGATCCAGCTTGCCAGTCATCAGGTTAGCCGTCACCTTCGGCTTTAGATCTGAAAGGCTTGCGACAACACTCCCTTGAATAGGTGTGTTAGCTATGGTTCCATCAAGTTCAAAAAGCTCTATCGATGCGGACCCGATCTTTACCATCGACTTAACAGAAACGCGCCCCCATTTTGGATTTGTCGAAGTTTCTGGATTAATACGCTTAACCAACTGAGCTGCATCAGGATGATCAATAGCCATCAAACCTTGATATAAAGACGTTGCGCCCGGTTGAAGCACTCCTTTAGCCTGATAAGAGCCCCCCATTGCCGCCCCGAGAAGATCCAGAGACAGCTTCTCTTTCGTTCCCTTGATATTACCGCTGACTTCGACAGATCCGAATTGAGACAATCCATCAATTTTATCTTGCCCCGCTAGCGTCAGAAGCTTTGGTAGATCCACGACCTTGGCAATAACTGTCGTATCAAAAGTAGGTGTCACAGCCTCAAAATCTTTTATCGTGCCAGACAAAGCTAGGGAAGATCCTTCAATGTCATCCAAAGAAGCATTTCTGATTTGCAAGTTGCCTTGTTGAAGCGTGGCATCCAGCTTCACGCCGCGAAGAGGAACCCCCTGATACACAGCTTCACCAAGGGTAATATCCAAGTTTGCATCGGCGCGCGTTAATATCGATCCAGTCTTATTATCTGAATCTGGCTTATTATCTGAATCAAGCACCTGTTTTTGCTGCTTACCATCAGTATCTTCGACTACAGCAGAATTTTCAGAGGTTATGGTGCCTTCACTTATTCCAGCAGAAGAGTTCGAGATTTTCCCAATTTTATAGGCATCCAGATCAATCCGATCAATCACAACACGTGCGCCAATACCGGGACGATCCCGAAGAGCAATCGTTGCCGCCCCGTCCAAATGTGTAACATCCAAAGTCACGGAAACCGGGTTTAAAACAACCTGATCCGGCGTCAAACTAAAGCGCACCTTACTATCCAGCCGCCGTAATCTATCATTAGGTACATCAGGAACACCAATCTCAAGCCACGTCAGAAGTCCACGCAGATCCTCTGTTCGTGCATTCAACTGTCCATTTACCGTTTGATTTTGGTAATTGGCGGCAAGAGCAATTTGACTCCCGCTTGGAAGCTGGGCACTTAAATTTTGTAACTCAAACAAGCCATTTTGAAGACGGGATTGTAAAACCAAACCGCGTACAATCTGTTGATTATAAATAACATCATCAACACTTAATTGCGCCTGAAGAGAAAGCTCTGGAGAAAAGGTTGGCCACGATGAGCCTAACTGCTGTTTAGACACAGTGCCTGTTTTTTTATCTGCGATTGTCGCGGTATTTTGGCCGGAATTATTCTTTTTTTGTTTCGCATTTTGATTCGTCAGCACAGTGTCTTGAACAGCAAGAATATCGTCGAGGTTAACTCTTGGGCTAGCCAAGTTCATTGAGATAGCCACACCATCCTTAAAATCGACATCTACACCACCTGTGACTTTTTGCGACCCAACACGCACAATAATGTCGCTTACAGCAAGCCTATTCAAATTGCCTTCAAGCTCAGCAGATAATTCAAAATCACTATCCGCGCTTGTTTGCATGTCAACTTCAAGCAACTCTGAAACAAGAGATCCCAGGTCACCACCGTCGCCTTCAAATTTACCGCGATAGGAAGTACTGTTTACATGGCGAGAGACTGAGCCATTAAACTTTAGTTTTGCTTGAGAATCTGGCAGGCGAATACCTGCATTAATCGCTGTTGCCCCCTCTTCAGCAAACTGTCCTAGATCCCATTCAATTTCTGTGCGCTGCCCCCGCAAGAGCAGATCACCGCCCAAGGAAAAGGGGCCGTTAAGGCTTTTTGCAGCGATCTCTACATTAATGCCTTCAAACGTTTCATGGGTATTCCCCTCGGCATCATCATAATGGATTGTGCCATCAACAATCCGGAAATGGTCCAGAATTACGCCAGAGAAAAAACTACTATCCGTTTGGTTATGATCACTCTCTTGGGTCCCTGAACTACCATCTGTTCCAGCAGCGGTGCTCGCACCTTGCTTTTTGCTTTTCTCCTCTGGTGAGAACATCCAGTTTCCCGAGCCATCAGAAAACCTTTCAACATAAATTGTTGGTTTTCTGAGAATAACTTCGTCAACTCGCAAGCGCCCACTCAAGAGAGGGAATACTGCAATTTTGATCCCTAACTCATCAAGCGTCGCCATCGCTTTATTACTGGATCTGGGATCATTCGCAAAACGAACATCCGACGCAGAAAAACTTGGGACCGGTAATATCCGAAGATTAAGATCACCTTCAATATCCAAAGTTCGGCCTGTATAGGCGTAAACTTGTTCCGTTATATCGCTTTTATATTTGTTCCAATCAACAAAACCCGGCCCGAAGAGCACACCAGCAATAACAAGCAGTAGTATTATAGATATTGAAATCGTAAATTTACGCACGATCCAACCTTTTATGATGTTTTATGGTTTAGTGTGAAAAAAATCACACTCTATAATTGTTAAGAATTAACCTACTCATAAGCTTGTATTTAATCAATCATTTGCGAAAGATACCCCTATTTTAAATTTATCAAATTCAATAAACTCTTGGTATTAACGTTAAAAATAAACCATTGCGTGCAATTCCATGATAAACTCCTCTTTCAACATATTTAAGACCGGATACGACATTTTGCTTAAAACTCTATTTATTTGTTTCTTTCTAATCACACCCAGCCTTAGCTTTGCAACGAACCAACTCTCCAACAAAGAGCTTGCTCAATTATGCAGCTCCGAAGATCGATGGTATGGCGGTCTGTGTAACGGCTATATTACCGGCACAGTCGAAAGCTTGCTGGAAATGCGAGAACAAGGATTGATCGCAGAGGCATTTTGTTTCCCTTCAAATATTGAACGGGGCCAATTCATTGATGTCATCAGGCACTCTCTTTCAACAAAAACAGCTACCCAACCCGCATTTGAAAGCATCGTTTTAACATTAAGAGAAAAATATCCGTGTGAGTGAAATCTCAGAGGAAAGCCAGAACCCTTCGATACGCCCCAGTAATCTCAAAGATTTGATCGCAGTTATATCCTGTGTATCGATCGCTGGAATCAGTATGGGATTTACCCTTCCGTTGATGACGATATCCCTGGATCGTGACGGAAGCAGCGGCTCTTTTATTGGTCTTATTGGCTCAATGCTGGGGATCGCGATTGTTCTTTTCTCTCCTTTTGTCCCGGCCTGTATCAAGCTTCTTGGCATGAGAAAATTTGTCATCATTTGCATGCTCGCCGAAACACTGATGTTTGTTTGCCTGTTTCTCTTCCCTGCATCAATCGCTTGGGTTCTCATCCGATTTGTTATGGGAATGGCTGTTGCCGGAATATTTATTGCCAGTGAAAGTTGGATCAATCACCTTGCCATTTCATCACACCGGGGTCGCATACTTGCCCTGTTCAATATTTCACTAGGTCTTGGTTTTGCTTCCGGCCCTTTACTTCTCATTCTAACCGGTACAGACAGCTGGCTGCCCTTTATAACCGGTGCCTGTATTTGTTTTGTCGCAACAATGCCGTTATTGTTCGTACAAGATCCGGAGATGGATTTAGAATCCCCAAGCAGCTTTAATTATTTCTCCTTTATACTCATTGCTCCCGCTTACTGTGCGGCTGTCGTTCTGGCATCAGGCACAGAGACTCTAATGGGCACTTTCTTTCATTACTACGGTTCCAGAATAGGATATGCGCAACCTGATATGCATGTCATGTTAACACTATTCTTCCTTGGCGGACTTATATTTCAATACCCTATTGGGTGGCTCGCCGATCATATGAACATTCCCAAATTGCTTCTTCTTTTGGGCTTGGTCTGCATCCTCTGTATCATCCTGACATTCCAGTTTTCGCATATCATTCTATTATTTAAATTCCTGTTATTTTGCTGGGGTGGAATTCTAACGTCTATCTACAACACTGTTCTCACCGCCGTCGGGCACGAATACAAAGGCGCCGATTTAATTGCGGCAAATGCATCATTTGGTTTCTTATGGGGTATTGGGGGGTTAATGCCACTCATCGGTGGACAGGCGACACAAGCATTCCAAGAGGAAGCATTAATGTATGTATCTCTCGCTCTGACAATACTTTTTGTCGTTCTTATGATTGCGTCGCTGACAAAAACAAAGATTAGGAAGACGAACTATAATTAGCTCGTTTTCTTTTCCTGTTCTTTCCACTGCGCTTTTTTGCGATATATGGTCGAAGGATTTATGTCCAAAAGACTTGCGGCTTTTACAATATTCCCATCACAAGTTTTAATCGCAGATTCAATCGCTTCTTTTTCAACAATCCAGAGCGGTGTAATCTCAGTTGATTGCGATATGCCTGTATAACGATTTACCGAGGATAGTAACTCAACAGTCTCAAGCTTGTTATCGCTTGAATCGTCTCCACGATTCCGACCGGGAACATTGCCTTTATATTCTGCAAAACTGTTATTCTGCCCCCCTAATGAAGGTAACATATCAGCGGTTAAAACCTGTCCCTCATTCAACACGATGGAATTTCTGATAACGTTTTGAAGTTGGCGAATATTACCCGGCCAACTGTAATTATTAATGGCGTCAATTGCTTCAGCAGAGAAACTTGCAAACTCTTTTCCCTCTTCCTTGGCATAATCAACCAGAAAAGATTTCGCAATTTCCAGAATATCTTCATCCCGGTCTCTCAAAGGCGGCAGATGAATAGGAATAACATGAAGTCGATAATAAAGGTCTTCTCGAAATCTGCCGGCCTGAACTTCTTTCAAGGGGCTGCGATTGGTGGCGCAAACAATACGAATATTTACCTTTTCAAGACGCGTGCTTCCAACTTTGTTAAAAGTGCCGCTTTGTATAAAACGTAGCAACTTGGTTTGTAAGTCGAGATCCATTTCACAGATCTCATCCAGAAACAACGTTCCACCATCGGCTTGTGTAGCTGCCCCGTCTCGATTACCAATTGCCCCGGTAAAAGCCCCCTTCACGTGACCGAATATCTCAGATTCCATTAAATCTTTGGGGATGGCTCCACAATTAAGCGGCACAAAAGGCTTTTCAGCACGAGGGCTGCATTTATGAATTGCTTCTGCACAAACTTCCTTACCTGTGCCACTCTCTCCGGTAACAAAGACAGTTGCCTTGGATGCAGCTGCAGAATCAATCGTTCGATAGATTGACTGCATCGCAAAGGAAGAGCCAATGAAACCATAAAAATGCGTTCGTTCCTTAATGGCCTCAACCATCTCGGATAACTGCATATGCTTTAAGGCATTCCGTACTGTGACAATTAACCGGTCAGCGGAGAAGGGTTTTTCGAGAAAGTCATACGCGCCCAAACGCATTGATTCGACAGCAACATTCACCGACGCATTAGATGTGATAATCACAACGGCAACAGGCAATTTCTGTTCCTGCACCATTCGCAGGATTTCAATACCATCCATATCCGGCAACTGGAGGTCCAGGAGAATAACCCTATACCCGCCCTCGTCCAATTCATGAAGCGCCTCTTTTCCTGATGTTACTTGGGTCGATTCATAGCCGGAGCGCTGCAAATAACTCGTATACACAGCAGCCAAGGACGCCGTGTCTTCAACCAGTAAAATGGAGGGAGTCTCTGCCATCAATTATATTACCAAAATCAGGATAGAATACTGAACTAAACAAGCCTTTTATTGATGATACGAGGGAATACGTGCCTTGCCAAGCAGTACAAGACAAAGAACACTTCTTGATACATCCTGAAAACTATCTGACTTGATAAGCATCCATCGTTAACGCACCAATCACATCTGCATTTGCAGCAAGTTCTATAGCTTCTTGGTGATCTCCACGTCGACAGGATTCGTTTATAAGACGCATCTGTTCCTGTAACCGCAGAGCTCCAAAGGTCCCGCTCACACTTTTTAAGGTATGACTTTCCCTCTGCAACTCTTCGCCGTTATGCATTCGAGCAGCATCTATAACGCCAGCGAGATGCGTCTTCAGATCTGCGCGAAACTGTTCCACCAGAAAAGGAATAGTCTCTTCCCCGACTTCATTTGACAAAGCCTGAATAACCAACTCATCCCGAACAGGATAGGTTTTATCTAAGTCTTGAGTGTCTATGTCACTAAACGAGCTAATTGTCATGTGCTCCCCTCTGAAATCGGTACGGCAATACCGACATTCCAGGATTATCTAATCCTGTTATTTAACTTCCTGAACACCTATCCAAAATGAAACTTGCTCACATATTATGGCAACTGAAGCAAAGATCTGTTTTAGACAGCAACGACTCTTGCATAATAACAGTTATTGAATATTTACTCACTATAAAAGTTAGGGATTATACATATCTCAGCTAACACCAATCAGCACTTATCAAGAAGCCGTTACATCGTAAGTTGCAAGAATTTTCCCAGAGAGGGCATCTTCACAATAGAGGCTGACATCATACCCCCACAATTGAGCAATTCTGCGCATCACTTGCTCTGCTTCTTTACCATCAATTGGTACATCATCATGGACCATATGACGCAGAGTAATCGCTCTATCACCTTCAAACTCGACATCGGCAACCTGTATATCCAATGTCATGGCTGAGACAGTATAAGATTTTGCGAGGGCACTACGCACTTTTTTGTAGCCTCGGCTATCGTGAATAGCATCAACCTTTAAATGGGGAAGTGACGCGTTATCGTGGATTTGGAACAGTCTGAAGTCTCGAATAAGTTTCGGGCTTAGGAACTGTAAAATAAAGCTCTCATCCCGATAATTTGCCCAGGCATCCTTTAAAACTTCAATACCATTGTTGGATCCCGCTATATCCGGAAACCAAAGTTTATCTTCGTCCGTAGGCTCATGACAGATACGATAGATATCCTGCATCATGGCAAAACCTAGCGCATAAGGATTAATACCGCTCCACCTTTGGTCATCAAAGTCTGGTTGGGCCACCACACGACTGTGATAATCAATGAATTCCAGCATTGCGCCCTCGGTAATCAGGCCCTTATCAAAAAGCCTGTTCATGATATAATAGTGACAAAAGCAGGCACAGCCTTCGTTCATTACTTTGGTTTGCTTTTGCGGATAAAAATATTGGGCAATATTTCGAACAATACGCAAAATCTCTCGCTGCCAGTCTTCCAATACAGGACTGTGTTTTTCAAAAAAATAAAGAAGGTTGGCTTCCGGTAATCCAAACTTGGCCATATTGGCTTCCTGCCGTTTGCTCTTTACCTCTTCATCTTCAACATCAGCTTCCTTGTGAGGCAAAGTACGCCAAATATCCCTGTAATCAGTGCGCTTATGTTCTTCGCGATCGTCGATACGCTGTTGCGCCATTTCACGGGACATAGGGACAGGTCTTGAGTAGTGATCGACAGCATTTTCACGAAGGGCATGCGCCGCATCCAACAATTCCTCCACAGCTTCAACACCATGCCGCTCTTCACATTTATTGATGTATTCCCGAGCAAAGTGCATGTAATCAAGAATGGCTTCCGCATCAGTCCATTGCTTGAAAAGGTGATTATTTTTGAAAAAATGATTATGACCAAAGGCGGCATGGGCAACGACCAACGCCTGCATCGTCATGGTGTTTTCTTCCATGATATAACTAATACAAGGGCTGGAATTTATAACGATCTCATAAGCAAGCCCGCGCATGCCTTTGCGATAATAGAATTCATCCTGAACAAAGCTTTTACCAAATGACCAATGGTTATACATCAGCGGCATTCCGATACCTGAATAGGCATCCAGCATCTGCTCGGAAGTTATAACCTCTATTTGATTTGGATAAACATTCAGGCCCAGTTCGGTATTTGCAATTTCTTCTATGGCATCGTAGACACGATCAAGCTTCTCAAAGCTCCATTCTGCACCTTCATACAAATGTTTTTGGGGCTTTGGTACCTTTTGTGCCTTTGCCATAGGAACTCCTTTCTATAGCTTTGCTAATGAATAGCTTCTGGGACTTCAAAAATTTGCTACTATATAGCTAGCTATCCCCAGCATTTTCCTTCGAAAACAAATCTTGAAAAACAGGAAAAATATCATTTGGCTTAACGACTCTTCGCATCGCAAACTGTTCAAACCCAGCCGTAAGCTGTGCATAGATTCGCCAGAGATCCGTCATATTTTGTTCGTCTTTAAATATTTCCAGTTCCTGTTCGTCCATCACTTCAATATAGGCAAAATACTGGCAAGCAGGCAGGATCACATCCCCCATAATGGCCAAACATTTTTCCCTATCACTGGCAAAATTATCGCCATCAGATGCTTGCGCTGCATAGACGTTCCAGTCACCAAGCGGATAGCGATCTTCCAGAACTTTTTGCATTTCCTCCAAAGCAGAGGAAACGATAGTTCCGCCCGTTTCTCTTGAATAGAAAAAGGTCTCTTCATCAACCTCTTTGGCCATGTGTGTATGACGAATGAAGACCAATTCAACCCGTTCGTATTGAGTAGTAAGAAATAGATGTAACAGCATGAAAAATCTTTTTGCCAGATCTTTCATGCTTTCGCTCATGGACCCCGAAACATCCATCAAACAAAACATAACTGCGCGTGTATTCGGTTTTGGGATCTTTGTGTAGGATTTATATCGAACATCCAAGGGATCTATATAGGGCACAAATCTGCGACGATGTTCCAACTGCTCAAGTTTCTCGTGTAGTTCTTTTAGTTTCTTGGTTTTACGCCCTCTGGCTTCAAGATCCAGTATCTCTTCACGAAGATTATTGAGCTCTTCATTACCTGGCCGTTTCATTGAAATTCTACGAGCAAGGCTATGACGCATTGTTCGCTTCAAATCCATATTGCTTGGCGATCCAACACGTACATAACCAGCACGCTGTTTCTCAAATTCAACTTCTTCTTTCAATGACGTCTTTACAAGGTCGGGCAGTTCCAGATCTTCAAAGAAAACGTCCAGAAACTCTTCTCTGGAAAGAGAGAACTGAAAGCTATCTTCCCCCTCGCCGTCTTCACTGGCTTTTTTACCACCCTGCCCTTCACCGCCCTTTGGTGGCCGTTTTATCTGATCGCCTGTGGAAAATTCTTTGTTTCCCGGAAGAACACGGTCGTGTTTGCCTTTCGTATAGTCATATTTGAAGCGCGGCTCGTTTAAGCCCTTAGAGGGAATGGTTATGCGACCGTTATGCCCAATATCGGTCACCTTACCGCCATTCACAGCCTCTTTCACAGCTTTGCGGATCTGGTTTTGAGCACGACGAATAAACCTCTGTCGATTGGGTAAACTCTTGCCCTTTGGATTTAATCGCCTGTCAATAAAATGCATCATGCTGTTTAATCCACCTATCCATTGCCTCCCAAAATTACCTGATCAACCTGCTTTGTTTACACGCATGTACCAGTCCACCAAACGGTGAACCTGTCGCTTGCTATACCCACGATCAACCATCCGATCGACAAACTCATTATGTTTGGATTCAGTTTTCTTATCTTTTTTGGAACCAAATGAAATCACGGGCAACAAATCTTCCACTTGGCTAAACATCCGCTTTTCAATTACTTCTCGTAATTTCTCATAGGATGTCCAACGTGGATTATGCCCTTTGTTATTTGCCCGGGCACGCAAGGTAAATTTCACGACTTCATTTCTAAAATCTTTGGGATTTGAAATTCCTGCCGGTTTTTCAATCTTGGACAATTCTTGATCCAAGATACGTGGATCCAACAGTTGCCCGGTATCCGGATCTTTGAAATCATGCCCTTCGATCCACGCATCCGCATAGGAAATGTAACGATCAAACAGATTTTGTCCGAAGTCAGAGTAGGATTCCAAATAAGCTTTTTGAATTTCATTGCCGATAAATTCGGCGTAGCGGACAGATAGATATCCCTTGATAAATTCAAGGTATCGTTTTTCTATTTCATCGGGGAATTGTTCCCTCTGAATTGCCTGTTCCAATACATACATCAGATGGACTGGATCAGCCGAGACCTCTTTCGGATCATAGTTGAATGTTTCCGCCAGAACCTTAAAGGCAAATCGGGTAGAAACACCGTTCATGCCTTCATTCTGTCCTGCAGCTTCCCGGTATTCCTGAATTGGTTTTGCATTTGGATCGACATCTTTAAGATTATCACCATTATAAACCCGCATTTTTGAGAAAATGTTGGAATTTTCATGCTCTTTTAAGCGCGTCATGACACTGAACTGTGACATCATCTCCAGAGTTGCCGGGGCACAGTGTGTCTCGCTCAAGTCACTGTCTCTCAGCAGTTTGTGATAGATATCAGCTTCTTCATTTGCCCGTAAGCTATAAGGAACCTTGATCACACAAACACGATCAATAAAGGCCTCATTATTTTTGTTGTTTTTAAAATTTTGCCATTCGGATTCATTTGAATGCGCCAGAATAATGCCCTGGAAAGGAATAGCCCCAAGATTTTCTGTGCCCACATAATTACCTTCTTGCGTGGCAGTCAACAACGGGTGCAACATTTTAATTGGCGCCTTGAACATCTCGACAAATTCAAGAAGGCCCTGAGTCGCCATGTTCAGGCCACCGCTATAAGAATAGGCATCAGAATCGTTTTGGCTATAGTATTCCAGTTTTCGAATATCAACCTTTCCGACCAGCGTCGAAATATCCTGATTGTTTTCATCTCCTGGTTCAGTTTTGGAAATACAGATTTGACGCAGCTTTGAGGGATACATCTTCACCACAGTGAACTTGGAAATATCGCCTTCAAACTCTTCCAAACGTTTGAGAGCCCAAGGAGATATCAAGCCCGTCAGGCGGTGTTTCGGGATATGATATTTGTCCTCTAACAGATCCCCCATTGTTTCGGGATTAAACAGACCAAGCGGCGATTCAAAGATAGGACTGATATGATCCCCGGCTTTCAAGACATAAACCGGACAGTTTTCCATCAATATCTTCAATCGTTCGGCAATCGACGATTTCCCGCCCCCAACCGGTCCCAGTAGATAAAGGATTTGTTTCTTTTCTTCGAGGCCTTGAGAAGCATGTTTAAAGAAACCAACAATGCGTTCTACGGTTTCTTCCATCCCATAGAATTCACTAAAACTCGGATAGCGTTTGATCGTCCGGTTCATAAAGATCCGGCCCATACGCTCGTCCTGACTGGTATCGAAAAGTTCCGGTGTGCCAATAGCATCGAGCATTCGCTCGGCAGTTGAGGCGAACATATTCTTGTCTTCTCGGCATCCCGACAAGTAATCCCTCAACGACATTTCGCTTTCTTGCCGGCTATCATATAGCTCGGAATAAGCGTCGAAAATATCGGTCTTGGGCATCATGACCTCCTCTGTATATATTGGCTTAACCTGTGATGCATTCCTTCATAAAAACAGCCCGTGTCATTTGCATAAAACAATGGAACTTTAGAAGGCTGAGACTAAAATCCATCAAAATTGATAGCAAAAAGCGTGCAAGATAATTCACAAAACCCTAATCGCTTGATACTGCTCTTATATTTTTTACGCTTCATCCAAGAAGCTGGATTAACTATTTTTATTTTTATTTTATAAAAAGTAGTATCCATGAAAAAAGCCCCGGTTAAACCGCGAGGTAAAACCGGGGCTGCTTCCCAAGATTAGAAGTACGATTTATGCGTTGGATTCTTTTACTACAGCCGCAAAACGGTCCACATCAGATTGAGTTGAATTAAAAGACATGACCAAGCGAACCACTGATCTTTCTTCGCCGGGCACCATTTCATAAAACTCAAATCCAGCATTCTTTAAAGAGATCACCATTACTTTGGGCATCGTCAGGAAAAGAATATTGGCTTCCACAGGGTGAATAAATTCAATCGCAGAGTGATCAGATAGAAGTCTCGCCATACGCTGCGCCATGTCGTTCGCTTGCTGTGCATTTTTTCGCCACAAATCATTATCCAGATAAGCGGTTAATTGCGCAGACAGAAAACGCATCTTTGAGATAAAATGCCCCCCGCGGACACGCCTGTTTTCCAATTCCTTTACATTTTCTTGTCCAAAAAAAACAACCAACTCGGCACCCATTGCCCCATTTTTTGTCGCCCCGAATGAAAGAACATCAACCCCCGAACGCCAAGTAAGGTCCGCAGGTGAACATCCTGTCCCGACAACAGCATTGGCAAACCGAGCACCATCCATATGAACTTTGAGATCATTCTTTCTGGCAACGCTGGTTATCGCCGCAATTTCATCAGGTTGGTATAGCGTTCCCGCTTCTGTCGTTTGCGTCAAACTAACCAAAGCAGGTTGAGTATGACGAGGAACGCCGCGACCAAAAATTGCATTTTCCAACGTACTGTCAGAAAACTTACCATGCTCACCAGCTAACGGAACAAGCTTTGCTCCCCCCGTATAAAATTCAGACGCGCCACATTCATCTACATTAATGTGTGCCTCTTTATGGCAATATACCGTGCCATAGCCAGGCGTTAGTGAAGCAATCGGCAAAACATTGGCAGCTGTACCACTTATGACAGGAAAGACTGTGACATCCGTTTCAAAAATCTCTGACACTTTGCCCGATAAGCTATTCGTCCATTGGTCTGCACCATAACTCATTGCTGCATGATGGTTATTTGCACACACCAATGCATCCATGATCTCTGGCGACACACCTGTTACATTATCAGAGGCAAAATTAGTCATAGAGTTCGTCCCATAGGTCTTTTGTCATTGCTTTAAAGTTACTTGGCAACCATCAATCTGTGGAAATATCAATCTGCCAACCGCCGATTTTATTTCCTTTAATACTGTCGTATAGTTCCACACGTTGACAGTCACGTGTCAGCTCGCCATCAAATCTAAAAAGAATACGGCCTTCAAGTAACTGCGTATCCGCCAAGCGACAGCCAGCTGGGATTTTGATGGATACCATATCAAAGGGTTCCCCCAATAAATGTCCCGATCCAATAACTGGCGCTCCGAGCACTTCCTTTTGGGACAGCATTTCAACTTCTTCGACTTTCTTTGAAAGAGTCCCATCGCTTAACCTTGTCGAAATCGTGTAGATAACGACGGCAAAACCGACAACCAGTAGAATGGTCATTATGGCGACGGCTATCTTAATAGCTTTCATCTTATTCAACCCGCGAGTAAAAGGAAGTCATGTAATAAGCGAGCAGGATCTGTTCGGCAAGCCAGAGCAACCTAAAAGACCAGAGCAGCCTAAAAGAAAAGCCGATACGAGGGAAACATGCCAGATAACGGCAATCATACGAATGATGCACAGATATACAATTTGATCGTTTCTGAAGCAGAAAAGAAGCAACGCCTTGACCGCTTTCTTGTTCAACATCTTCCTGACCTATCCAGAAGTCGTTTACAGGCCCTTATTACAGAGAAATGCCTTACAATTGACGAGATGATAATCGAAACGCCTAACTATCGCTTAAAACCCGGACAAGACATTTGCTTAACCGTTCCCTCTGCAGCCGACCCTGAACCCGTTGCTCAGAACATCCCGCTCGATATCGTTTATGAAGACCCATATCTCCTGATTGTGAACAAACCATCTGGCATGGTTGTCCACCCCGCCCCGGGGAATAGTGATGGAACCCTGGTTAATGCACTACTCTATCATTGTGGAGATGACTTCAAAGGTATCGGAGGAGTAAAGCGCCCTGGTATCGTCCACCGTATAGATAAGGACACCAGTGGTTTAATGGTTGTTGCCAAAACAGATGAATGTCATCAGGGATTGGTACAGCTATTTGCTACTCACGATATAGAGCGAAGCTACAATGCAATTGTATGGAGCTTTCCAAAACCTGCAGCAGGTGAAATTAAAGGTAATATCGGCCGTAGTCCAAAAAACAGGAAAAAGATGGCTGTTGTTCCGACGGGGGGCAAAAAAGCAATTACCCATTACAAGACTCTTGAAATCTTCTCGAATGGTGCGGCAAGCCTAATAGAATGTCGCTTGGAAACCGGACGGACCCATCAGATTCGCGTTCATATGACCCATTTAGGTCACCCGCTTTTGGGTGATCCGCTCTATGGTAGTCAAAGCCAGGGCAGGCTCAAAAACCTTACCGAAGAAGCTCAAGGTCTTATGAAAAACTTCCAAAGACAGGCTCTTCACGCAAAAACGCTTGGTTTTGTTCATCCTGTAACCAAAGAAGCTCTGTCCTTTTCAAGTGAACTATCAAGAGATTTGAAAGATTTGATTATTAGTTTATAATAATTAAAAATCGCATTTAGAAATAAGTTACCTCTTGTGCACCGCGGCATGACACACCATATGTAGCATCACGCAGAGAATTTGCCGTTGTGAGCATTGCATCATAACTAGCTATCAAAAGGGGAACGTAAAATGGTATCATCAAAAATCCCAGCCCTGACACCAGAGGGAAACCTGTCGCGATATCTTCAGGATATTCGCAAGTTTCCGATGCTAGAACAAAACCAAGAATATATGCTCGCCAAGCGCTGGCGCGAACATGACGATACTGATGCCGCACATACACTCGTCACCAGCCACCTGCGTCTCGTGGCAAAAATCGCCATGGGCTATCGCGGTTACGGGTTGCCCGTCTCGGAACTGATTTCCGAAGGTAACGTTGGCATGATGCAGGCGGTGAAGCGTTTTGATCCTGAAAAAGGTTTCCGCTTGGCAACATATGCCATGTGGTGGATCCGTGCTTCTATCCAAGAATACATTCTGCATTCGTGGTCCCTCGTTAAAATGGGAACAACTGCTGCACAGAAAAAACTCTTTTTCAACCTGCGTAAACTCAAAGGACAGATGTCAGCAATCGACGAAGGTGACCTTTCACCTGAACAGGTCACACATATTGCTGATACGCTTAAAGTTTCAGAAAACGACGTTGTTCAGATGAACCGCCGTTTAGCAGGACCGGATAATTCGCTAAATGCCCCCTTGCGCATTGATGGCGATGGTGAATGGCAGGACTGGCTGGTTGATGAAACCGAAAGTCAGGAAGTTCAGTTTGCTGAAACAGAAGAATTAACAAAACGTCGTGCTCTTTTAGAAGACGCGTTACTCACTTTAAACGAGCGTGAAAGACATATTCTTCAAGAACGTCGTTTAAAAGATAACCCAACAACACTGGAAGACCTTTCTCACATCTATGACATTAGTCGAGAGCGTGTCAGACAGATCGAAGTCCGTGCTTTTGAAAAGCTTCAAAAAGCAATTAAAAATGCTGCTATTGAACAAAAGCTCGCAATTTCATAGTGAATTAAATTGATCAAATTAAAAGCCAGCTAGATCTTTTCTAGCTGGCTTTTTTGTTGCGGCGCTTACATTAAACAAGAACATTAAAATTTTCTGGAAAACAGCTTACTGAAAAGTTAGTTTCCTAAAACAAAATTCTAAAAGCTATAATTAGGTAAGCCATGACATCTTCAGATAATACGTTCGAAGACAACCTTCCAAAGTGGTTATGGTTATGGTTGCCTATTGCTCTGGCATCTATATTACTTCTGACGGGCCTCCTTCTACCAGAGGAGACCTATAGTCGTTGGATCGGAAATGAGCGAACAGGTATACTCGAGACTTCTCATGCGATTATTCCAGCAATATCTTTTGTGCTAGCTATACGCATCATTCTTCATCCCAAAGTCCCTAACTTTTCCTTTCTGTGGTTTTGGATATTACTTGCTGCCTTGGGTAGTTTTTATATGTCTGGTGAAGAAGCCAGTTGGGGACAACACTGGTTCCAATGGGATACATCGACTGAGTGGTCAAAGATTAACGATCAGGGAGAGACCAATTTTCATAATACAAGCTCTTGGCTTGATCAAAAACCGCGTACGATATTAGAGATTGGTATTATTCTAGGCGGGATTATCTTGCCACTTGTTTTCCGAAGAAAACCACATATAAAAAACCATCCCTATGCGATTATTGTTCCTACACTCGTTCTATTGCCAACAGCAATCATTGCAGAAACAACCCGGATGACAGAGCGCTTACTTGCAGCTCTGGATGTTCCTTTTCGCGTATTTCAAAGAGCCAGTGAAGTTCAGGAGTTGTTTTTTGCTCTGTTTGTTCTCTATTACCTGATTATCATTTTAAAAAGAGTGAAAAAGCTTAACTGACTTCTTGCTCTTCCGGTTCCATCTCGTCAGCTGGCGCAATATTGGCAGACTGCTTTACGCCTTCTCCCCAAGCATCAATCAGATCATCCTGATAACGCCGGATGGATTTAATTTTCCCCTCTGTTGAGATACTCAGATAGCTGGAAACAAAAATTGGTGTTCCTAGGTAAAGTACCCACCCTAATCCAGCAGCGCCATATGCTATCATCATATTCCAGGGATCAGCGATGGCACTAAAAGCACCGTCAAAAGTTTGACCGCGTTCCCATAACTCTGTTAATGGGGACAGCACACCACAAAAATTTGGTAAGCTTATTGTAACCGTAAAATATCGATGTGGATTACGGTCAATGACATAAACAACCAGGCTGGGCACCATCAAAACAGCTAAAAGAATAGCTGACGGCATTAAAACGGCAGCCAGAACAAGAATGACTAAAAGAAGAGGTAAACGTCCCATAATATCCTCTAAAAAACCCAGGCTATCGTCATAAGGACCAATGCCAAGCTGGAACACACGCCGGAAATAACAGCAGATGTTTTCTCACTGACATGTCTAACGTTCTCATTAGACACCAGCCCTCCTTGCTCTAGCCATGTGGCTTGAGCTTCCAAGTTAGAGAAAATAACCTGAGCCTGATCAAATCCAACTTGATCCTGATCCTTAATTTGAGAGTTATCCAAAATCGACTGTAGGGTTGTTAACTTGCCTTCCGTAGTCGCATTCTCCACAGCTTCACGGAGTTGTTTTCTGAACGCCGTATTATGGAAATTTTCGACTGAATCGATAAGTAAATTAGCCATATGCGCAGATAGGGCAGGCAAGTTTGGTGGCCCAAACTGTTTCTGCATATCTGATAAAATTCTCAATGAAGCCCCATTATAAACATCGCGATTAAATGGGTCTTCAAAGCGCTTTAACAGAGCATCAAAATTTCCGCGCATGTGGTTCATCGCAAAAGCAAGAATATGCCGATCCACAGGCGCGCCCTCTATACGCCCAGCGGCAACCATGCTTTCCAAAGCGGGTAACAGGTTTCTAACATCATCCACATAGTTATCTCCCACTAACGGGGACATACAGGGCCAACCTTCATTGCCTGCATAGACAGCGCGTTCCATCCCATACCCAGGCACCATGCTTTTCACATTCTGCGCCAGATGCTCAATCTGTTTAATAATAGCAACAAATTCAGGCTTGGTTCTTGTTTGCGATGTCACCCAGGCCTGAGACAATTTCATTCGAATAATATCCAGAAACTGCTCAACCTTGCCCGGTTCAAAAAATTCAAGGGCCGTCGCTTGTGCAATAGCATCAACGCGAACAGCAACATCTTTGTATATGATCGGTGCAGAAGGATCTAAGGCCATGATCGATGCTGATACAGCTCTATCATCTCCGCTCCCTGTTGTTGCTAATGCATGAGACGTCCGTTCAGCCAGGACAATAAGATCGCCCATATCATCATTTGAAAGTGCTCGTCTGACCCAGGAATCGAGATGATCTGATTGAATAAGTCCTTTGCTTTCAGACCAGTTCAACCTCATGGCATTCGCAAGCATTGGTGCCGTTAGATAGTCCTTCCCTGCAAAAGAGATGGACCTGACTGCTTTTGGAGGCAGAGGAACTTGTTTTGGGCTCAGGTGGCGCCCATTCGCCCACATCTCAATATCAGGCATAGCCCAGCGTTCATGAGGATCATCACTCAATAATCCACGCAAGGGTTCCATCAATTTAAGTGGCACCCGTGTCTGCCCTACCAACGCACCATAAGATCCAAGCTTTATTTTAGCTTCGATAATCTGTTCATCAGATTTTCCCTTCAGAAGGGTTTTCCCCATGGCAAGTTCAGCTAAGAGAACACCAAAAGAGTAAAAATCATCTAGGACACCACCATCCCCCCGTCCGGATGGATCCGCCATACCCGAATCAATAGGTTCGTATAATACTGGTTGCGCATAAGCAGCAGGCGTTGAAAGGCATTCCCCAAGCATCGCCCTGCCATCTGAAGACATAAATATATTTTCGGGACGAATAGCCCGATGCATCAATGTCCTGGACGAAAGCTCACTTAGGGCGGGCAAAAGATTGTGTATAACCCCGTTAATAATCGTATCTTCATCCAATTTAGGAACCGGATGACCGACTTCGGGGATCAGGCGCTTTCCCGAAGGGCGCTCATATACAAGAACAAAACGGCGAATATTATCATCCGGAAAAATAACTGTTCCTGATCCAACAGGTGTCATCATCACGGGACAGGAAACACGGCTCATTAATCTGATCATAGAAAAGCGCGGCGCTGCTTCTTTTTGGCAGATCAGAGCAAAAAGAGAATTATTCCCCTTAAGACTTGCCGCAGCAATTGCCAAAGTCCCCGGCGATTGTAACTCAGGCAAGCGTTCCGCAGGCAAAAGTCGAAACTTGTCCTCGAACTCTACAGGTTGTTGTAGGTGTGCCAATTCATTGGCAATTTCCTTGATATGAGCAGGCATTACTTCCTCAACCCGAGAACAGGCCCCCCGGCCTTCACAATACGAAAGATAAACACAGTTCTAGAGCTATAACAGAGAAAGGTAAAAAAGATAGTTAACAAAGTTTTTCTTTTCGCAGATTTAGCCCTGCATTTAATCCTCGCCAAACATACGAATCTGTTTAGTTCGGCCCTGCTTAACTCGGCATAGCATCAAAAACAAAGCTCTGAATTAACCTCAAATCATATTTGTCTTTTGGAATAACAATCGAAATATCGTAATCCTTCGTCATTTCTCTGATTGGAATTACACTCAATGTATCATCGCTTGTTGTGCTGTTATCCAGAAAAATTCCAAGGCCAACATCGTGCAATATGGCTTCTTTCATAACGGGAAAGGTTGTTGTTTTTATTATTCTTTTAATTTGAATATTTTCACGTTTCAAAACCGCGCGAACCTCTTTTTCAGTCAGAGACCCTTTCTCTGGCAACAAGAGCGCTTCAGCTTTTAGCTCATGCAAAGAAATACTTTTATATTTTGCAAACCTATGAGTTTGAGGCACATAGAGGACATAACGACAGGTCGCGACTTTCTGGTATACCCATTCATCCGAAATCGGGGGCTCTGTAATGAAAGCGATATCAACCTTTCTATTGCGCAATAACGCTGCTGACGTTGTCCAATCATATAGCGTGAAATTAATTTCTACATTTGGATGAGCTCGATTAAAGCGTGAAATGTATCCCAATGCTGGCAAAGGGGCATTCCCAATGATGGTTAGATGCCCTTCCCCCAGTTGAGAATACCTAGTTAGCTTTTCTTCCAACAAACGATCTAGCGTTAAATATCGGTCTGCCAGATCAAAAAATTCACTCCCTGTTTTGGTCAGGGTAAACCCTTCTCTGTCACGTAAAAATAATTTAGAGCCAATTATATTTTCCAGCTTGGAAATATGCTGGCTCACAGCGGATTGAGATACTTGAAGCTTTACAGCAGCAGCCGAAAAACTTCCTTCGCGGACAGCATGCGCAAATGCAATGATTTGGTGAGAATTAGGCCGCATAAATCAACATATCCGTTTAATTGAGTAAAAAACTCTAACAGACATTAGCGTCACTTATATGACGTCATACAAACGTCTCCGAGACTTATTAAATTGCTGGCGAAACTAACGGAGACCATTATGGCCAATATTCGCCTCAGCAATATCTCAAAACGATTTGGGAACACAGATGTTCTCAACGGAATCGACCTTGATATTAATGACAGAGAATTTGTAACCCTCGTCGGCCCTTCTGGTTGTGGTAAGTCGACCCTTTTACGAATTCTCGCGGGCCTTGAAAGTGCCGATACTGGCACCGTTTCTATTGATGATACGGATGTTACTCGTATCCGTCCCGCTGATCGTAATCTTTCAATGGTTTTCCAGTCTTATGCTCTCTATCCGCACCTTAGTGTTGCACAGAATATGCTGACACCACTCAAATTAAGAGATTTGAGTTTCCCTCAACGACTTCCGTTGATCGGCCCTCTATTGGCGAAAACAGAATACAAAACACTTTATCAACAAATAAAAAATACCGCGCAAATACTCAAAATTGAAAACCTGCTCGACAGAAAACCTGGACAACTTTCTGGGGGGCAACGTCAACGTGCTGCTCTAGGTCGTGCAATGGTGCGAGATCCATTAGCATTTCTGATGGATGAGCCTCTTTCCAACCTTGATGCCGCCCTACGCGTGCACATGCGATCAGAGTTAACACAACTGCATCAACGCCTGAGGGCCACTTTTGTTTACGTCACACACGATCAATCCGAAGCCCTCACCATGTCAGACAAGATGGCCGTCATGATGAAAGGGAAAATATTACAGTATGGTCCCCCTGATGAAGTTTATCACAACCCACAGACCATTGATGTGGCGCGTTTTATTGGTTCACCTGCCATTAACATCATTCCCGGATCTACGGATGAAACCGGTTGTGTCAGCCTATTTGGTAAATCATTAGAAACCCATGTTTCATACCCACACTCCACATTACACATAGGGCTAAGACCAGAACACCTCTCCCTCTCAGAAAATAATGGGAACAGCTTTCCTGGCATTATTAGACATATAGAAAACTTGGGCTCAGACCTATTTTATCACCTCGAAACGGAAGGCATGTCGCAAAGAATTGTTGTCCGATCTTCTCAGAGTGAAGGCAAAAGACTTCCTCTCGGTAGTTTGACTTATTTCAAAGCACAAAAGAACAAACTCCTGATTTTTGGTGAGAGTGGTAATCGATTAACGGTCAAATCACAGAAGCTGGCAGAGGTCGCGTGATGAGCCAATCACGAGTACACTTGTGGCTGATGGCCCCAGCACTGCTTTTGATGCTGCTAATACTCATCATTCCAATCTTTGCAGCATTGGGATTGAGCTTCACCAACTATTCCCTTGGAAATTCTGGAGCAAATTTTGTCGGTTTACAGAATTACGAACAGATTTTCACACGAACAACTTACCAAAAAATGTTCGGCGCAACGATCCGTTATGTCTTTGTAGTTGTCCCGATTACCGTTGGATTGGGGTTAGGCGCGGCTCTGTTGATTAAATCCCTTACTCGTTTTGGTGATCTTTATAAAACCATATATTTCCTCCCGGTCATGGCTGCTCTGATCGCCATGGCAATTGTCTGGGAGTTTGCCTTTCACCCGACGATTGGGATCATAAATTCAACTCTGGAACAAGGATGCGGAACAGTTCTCGAAAACTGGGGTTGGTATGCAAACGGCTGTGAACGAACTTTCCCCCTATGGTTGACAGATCGGAATTATGCGATCTGGACTGTAGCTTTTATCGGTATATGGCAAGGATTTGGCTTCAATATGGTGCTTTATCTCGCCGGACTGACTTCTATCCCCAAAGAACTTTATAGTGCTGCGGAAATGGATGGTGCCAAATCGTCATGGGAGCGTTTTAGACTTGTAACCTGGCCTATGCTTGGCCCAACCACCGTCTTTGTTGTGACGATCAGTTTTATCCGCAGTTTCCAGGTATTCGATATGGTGGAAGCTTTTTACCCGCAAGGTGGCGGCCCATCAAAATCTGTCTATGTCATGATGTTTGCTCTTTACGAAAAAGGCATCCAGCAAAATCTCATGGGCATCGGGGCAGCCATAACTGTCGTCTTTTTAGTCTTCGTCATGCTTCTAACCATCGTTCAGCGATGGCTGGTAGATAAGAGAACCCATTATGTCTAATTTTGATACCTCTCAGAGAATATTTCGTTTTTCTTCTTCGGAAGCCATCAAGCATGTGATTCTTATTTTCGGTGCCTTGATCGTGCTGTTGCCTTTCTATGTCATGCTCAGTTATTCGCTCAAAGCGCCAGCTGAAATCATGCAAAACACGGGCGGTTTTTTTGGAACACAAGAACCCTTTCGCGATGATTATTGCATAAAACTTGGGAATGCCGTCGCTGATTGCATGGTGACACCATGGATTTACAATTATCAGACAGCCTTCGAAAAAGCACCGCTCCTTCGTTATTTGCTAAACGGTATACTTGTCACTTTTTCCATTTTTTTCATACAGGTTGTTATTGCTCTTCCCTGTGCTTACGCTTTGGCTAAGCTACGTTTTTGGGGCAGAGAAACAGTTTTTGCACTGGTTCTATTTTGTTTGTTAATCCCTGTCCATGCCATCGCCCTACCACTTTATATCATGTTGGCAAAGTTGGGTCTGACAAACAGCTATGCCGCGCTTGTCATTCCCTGGACAATCTCTGTTTTTGGTATTTTCCTGATGCGGCAATTTTTCATGACCATTCCCGATGATCTGATTGATGCCGCACGCATGGATGGCATGAGCGAATATTCGATTATTTGGAACGTCATGCTTCCTTCTGCAATCCCGGCACTTATGGCCTTTGCCATATTTAGTGTCGTGGCCCATTGGAATGATTATTTCTGGCCGCGAATTGTTATTACAGGCAATAGAGATCTTTTCACACCGCCCTTGGGATTACGTGAATTCAAAGGCGATGCCGACGGCGATAACTTTGGCCCCATGATGGCAACCGCAGTCGTGATAGTGACTCCGTTGCTGGTTGCATTCGCCTTGGCACAAAAACGATTTATCGATGGAATCACACTTTCTGGAATGAAATGAGGAGAAACAAATACTCCTCCTCATCACAAAATCCCAACCGGGATCAACAAGATCTGGAAGATCAGCAAAATCGGATCCAGATCAAGGGTAACTGGAGATAAGATAATGAAAAAACTTCTAACTGCAATAGCATGTACGTTTATTGCAACATCAGCAGTTGCGGATGACAAAGTCACGATTGAATTCGCATATCCCTATTCGCATCTGTTTGATGTGACATATGAAAAAATACTCCCACAATTCAACAAAGCCCATCCAAACATCGACGTAAAATTCCGGGCAACTTATGAAAGTTACGAGGACGCATCAAATACAGTACTACGTGAAGCCGTCGCTAATGAGCTTCCCGATGTAACAATGCAAGGTCTCAACCGTCAGGCTATTCTGGTTGATAAAGGAATAGCCCAATCGCTAGAGCCATTCATCGCCAAAGAAGCTAACTTTGCTAAAGATGGCTACCATCAAGCAATGCTGGACCTCGGTACTTTCAATAACGAAGTCTATGGGCTGCCATTCTCAATTTCACTACCTGTTGGCTATTACAACATGGAAGTGATGGCAAAAGCCGGTATTACAGACAAAGACCAGTTGCCAAAGACCTGGGATGAAGTCATTGCAACATGCGGCAAGCTTCGTGACGCAGGTGTCAAGAACCCAATGTTCTGGGGATGGAATATCACTGGTAACTGGTTCTTGCAGTCATTGATGTGGAGTCAGGACAAACCAACAGTAAATGGAGTTGATTTCACGCTGGATGAAGCCGAGGGTCTGACTGCTCTTAATACAATGAAGTCGCTATTCCGTGGTTGTGACATGCAAAACATTGAATGGAAAGCAGCCTTGGCATCATTCTCAGCCGGTGAAATTGGGATGATGTACTGGTCAACATCTGCTGTCGGTGCCGTTGAACGCTCAATGGGTGACTTTACACTCGTGACCCATGAGTATCCAGGTATCGTTGCCGGTGGCCCGCTTGGCTTACCTGCTGGTGGTAACTCGGCAATGTTGACATCAACCTCAACAGATCCTGCCGTTTTGGATGCGTCATGGAAATGGTTAAAATTCATTACATCTGGTGAAGGTGCGGCTGAAGTTGCCAGAACAACAGGCTACATGCCACCAAATCAGGCTGCTAACGATATCATCCTGAAAGATTTTTATAGTAAAAACCCAACTAAAGCGACTGCTGTGCGTCAGCTACCACTGCTGCGCGAATGGCAAGCCTATCCCGGAGATAACGGCCTAGCGGCTACCCAGGTTATCTATGATGCGATAGAAGGTATTGTCACTGGCGAATACGAAGATATGCAAGAACTTCAGAAAGAACTGTCTGAAGAAGTTCAGGATCTGCTGCCAACAGCCGCAGGCTCATAAGTTTATGCAATAAGAGCACTCACCAATCACGTGAGTGCTCTTTTTTATATTTCAGACAATTTGGTAGCCAAATGAAAATTCTTCAATTTACGGACATTCACCTAACAACGCCCGGGCAAACGATTGCAGGTCGAGACCCTAATGCAAATTTTCACAAAGCATTAAATCATGCACTGCAATATCACTCTGATGCAGAAGCAATATTCATAACCGGTGATTTATCCGACTGGGGCGACGCAAAAGATTACCAGCGCCTAAAATCAATGATTGGTTCACTCCCCATTCCAATTCATTTATGCATTGGCAATCATGATGATCGAAACACCCTTATCGGAGAGTTTCCTGACCTTGAAGGCGAAGGAGGCTTTGTACACAGTGTGGTCCCATTATCACTGGGGCATGCAATTAAACTCGACACATGGGGGGAAGAAACCCATGCGGGCCACTTTTGTGAAGCACGCAGTAAATGGTTAACCGAGCAACTAACAAAACTGGAAGGGCCCATCTGGGTTTTCATGCACCACAATCCGGTCCCTCTAAACATTATGCCTATGGATAAAATTATGTTGCTGGATGCAGATCGTTTTGCAGAGACAATCAGACCACATAAAGACAAAATAGCGCATATTTTTCACGGACACTGCCATTTGCCTCTATCTGGTTCACTTCATGGTATTCCCTTTAGTGCTCCGCGCGGCACTAATCACGCTGGATGGCCAAACTTTTCTGCAACCAACTTACTGACATCAGCTGATTTGTCAGAATCCTACGCAGTCATATTTGCCGAAAAAAATCATACGATGGTTCACATGGTCGAATATGGGTACCAAGGAGAAATACGTGCAGAAGGGAGTCCTGATTATGCTGATTGGGATAAAATAACCATGATACGTTAAGGCGAACATGTCCTTAACAACGCTGAATATTAGTAGGCTTCAAACACACAATTCTTCAGAAGATATAAAAAAAGCGCTTTCTTATACGAAAGCGCTTTTTTATTAACAATAATCGTCGAAATCAGCAGATCTTATGACTTCGGATGAAATGGATCCTGAACAAGGATTGTATCATCGCGTTCCGGGCTGGTTGACAGCAATGCAACCGGAACATCAATAAGTTCTTCGATACGACGGATGTACTTAATTGCCGTCGCCGGAAGATCTGCCCAAGAGCGTGCACCATATGTGCTATCATCCCAACCTTCGAGTGTTTCGTAGATAGGCTCAACTTTGGCCTGTTTACTTGGTAGCGATGGCAGGTGATCGAACTCTTCACCGTCAATACGGTAGCCAACACAAACCTTAAGCTCTTTAAAACCATCAAGAACATCAAGCTTGGTCAAAGCGATACCGGTGATTCCACCGACCTTACATGCCTGGCGTACCATCACAGCATCAAACCAACCACAGCGACGTTGACGACCTGTTACAGTACCAAACTCGTGTCCACGCTCGCCAAGACGTTGCCCAACATCATCAAACAATTCTGTCGGGAAAGGTCCAGAACCTACACGTGTTGTGTAGGCTTTTGTAATGCCCAATACATAGCCAACAGAACTAGGACCAACACCAGATCCAGCAGAAGCTTGGCCAGAAATCGTATTGGATGATGTCACAAAAGGATATGTACCGTGGTCAACATCCAGCATCGCGCCCTGAGCACCTTCGAACAGAACGCGTTTGTCGGTTTTACGGCACTCTTCAAGGCGTTGCCAGACGACATCAACAAAGGGAAGGATCTTTGGAGCTACTTCCAGAAGCTTTTCAACAACACCAGCACCATCAATCTCAGGCTGGTTCAGACCTCTGAGCAAAGCGTTATGGTGAAGCAGCAATGCATCAACACGTTCTTTTAGAAAATCAGCATCTTCCAGATCACAAATGCGAATAGCGCGACGCCCAACTTTGTCCTCGTAGGCAGGGCCAATACCACGGCCCGTCGTCCCAATCTTGGCATCACCTTTCGCAGCAGCTTCACGCGCGCGATCAACTTCACCATGCAGCGGCAAAATAAGAGCAGCATTCTCAGAAATTTTCAGGTTCTCGGGGGTAAGCTCTACACCTTGTTCACGCAAGCGATCCATTTCAGACAACAAAGCCCAGGGATCAACAACAACACCATTACCGATAATGGACATTTTACCTTTGCGGACAATACCGGAAGGCAAAAGAGAAAGTTTATAAACTTCACCATCGATAACCAGTGTATGACCGGCATTATGACCACCTTGGAAGCGGACAACCACGTCTGCTCGCTCAGACAGCCAATCAACGATTTTACCTTTACCTTCGTCTCCCCACTGGGAGCCAACAACAGCAACATTAGACATGTCAGTTATTTCCTAACTCATGTATGTGGTCATTCTCTAAGAGATGACTACAGGACAAACGCAGCGCTTCCGCGCGATCATTCTCAACAGGTTCAAGACCTGAAATTGTTATCCACCCCTGTGCGCGCAATGCAGCACCCTCGTCACGTCGTGTTCCATGCGGAAGGAAAATACGACGTGCGACCTTCGGTTTTGGAAGGGCTCGTAAAACAGTATCCATAAAGAGGGTAAAACCAGTGGCTGGCTCAGTAACATTATCTACACTTACTGAATCATATCGCCCGCCACGCCCAAGTTCCCCTCGGACACCCTTGGAGAAAAAGATAAAACTTGTTCCCGTGTGATATTCAAAACCGCGATGTTCGACCAGATCCAACGTTACTGTTAATTTCGGAGCAGCCTTAGCGACCAGTTCCACAACATCAATAAGCTTGGCAAACTCTTCAGCTGCAACGCCTGAAAATTCCAGATCCTTCGCATAATCAATAACATGTTGAGCTGAACCCGCAGCATTGAGAAGCTTCAAGAAGAAAGTTGCGTGTTGCCCGGCAATCTTTTCAACTTCGGCTGCGTCCTTACGGTCCAAAGCAACGCGAAGGTCCAAGGCCTGTTCAGCATCATAGCCAAACTCTTTTGCAATCGCCGGAACAAGCGTTGGAAGGTTAATATCAACACTCAGATCTTTGACACCGACCGCTTCAAGCGCCGTAACTGCAGCCAAGATAACCTCGGCATCCGCAGCATTTTCGGTAATACCGATCAGTTCTCCACCTACCTGGGTAAATTGTCTTTCCGGGCGAAGTTGACTGCCCGTCACCTGTAGAACATCACCACCATAACAAAGTCGTAGAGGTCGCGGGGCATTTTGAAGACGCGAGGCTGCAATCCGTGCGATTTGTGGAGTGATATCTGCGCGGACCCCCATCATACGATGGCTGGATGGGTCCATAAGACGGAAAATTTGATCGGATAAAGTTTCGCCAGCACCTGAAAGCAACGCATTTTCAAACTCCAACAATGGCGGTTTGATGCGATCATAACCTTCTGATGAAAAACTATCTATAAGACGGCGCACTACTTCGGCTTCATGCGCGGCTGCAGGCATTAACAAATCCTGTAAGCCAGCTGGCAATAAAGCCTGGTTCCCATTTTTTTTCATGGTCTGCGTTCCGGGTCGTTTTTAAGCTCATACGATGCGAAAAAACCTGCCGTGACCGGAAAAGGTCTAACCTTGGGCTCTTTCGGTGATTGACTACAGGTTTTACCCTGCAAGAGCAACATGATTCCCTGATTCAGGACCGAAAAGTTACTCTTTTCTGACAGAAGAGCTAAAATATGTAGTGAATTCAAAAAGAAGGCTGCGAGAAATACTCACAGCCTTCTGGTGATTAAACTTGATGAAGATATATTAGTCTTCAAAAGTATTCACAAAAAAAGCGACCGCTAGAAATCAAGCTGTACGACCTGTTTTGTTTGCGGAAGATTTTTGACTTTCTCCAACTGTGTAGCATCCAAAGGACTATCCAGCTCAATAAGAGCAATCGCATCCTGTCCCGGTGCCGTTCTGCCCAGATGGAAAGTCGCGATATTCACACCAGCTTCACCCAACTGCATACCAAGAGCCCCGATATATCCCGGAGAATCTTCATTGGTCAGATAAAGCATATGTTTACCAAGCTCCGCCTCGATTTCGATACCTTTGATGTTAACCAAACGCGGACGTTTGCCACCAAAAAGTGTTCCAGCCACAGAGCGTTCGCCTTTTTCTGTTGTAACCGTCAGACGAATCAATGTCTGGAAGTCACAATCACGTTCATGCTTGGCTTCGCTCACATCAATATTACGTTCCCGTGCGATTACAGGTGCGCTTACCACGTTCACAGAATCCATAATTGGGGCCAAAAGGCTGGCAACAATCGTCTGCGTCAACGGACGACAATTAAGGGCAGCAACAGAGCCTTCGTAATCAATCTTGATTGCTTTCAGGCCAGTGCGTGTAAGCTGGCCAGCAAAGCTACCCAACTGTTGCGACAGTGCCATATAAGGTTCAAGCTTATTGAACTCTTCAGCCGTCAGTGATGGCATGTTCAACGCATTGGTAACAGCACCTGTCAGAAGATAATCTGAAAGTTGCTCGGCAACCTGCAAGGCCACATTTTCCTGCGCTTCAGCTGTGGACGCCCCCAAATGAGGTGTTGCGACAAAGTTTGGAGCACCGAACAAAACAGAGTCTTTTGCAGGCTCAACTTCGAATACGTCACTTGCTGCCCCGGCAACATGACCACTTTCCAAAGCGTCTTTAAGGTCTGCTTCAACAACCAATCCACCACGGGCACAGTTGATAATGCGAACACCTTTTTTAGTTTTAGCCAAGGCCTTGGCATCAATAATCCCCTTGGTCTGATCAGTCAGGGGAACATGAAGCGTAATAAAGTCTGCCCGAGCCAATAGTTCGTCCAGCTCGACTTTTTCAATACCCAAGTCTTTAGCCCGTTCAGGAGACAGGAAAGGATCAAAGGAAATTACCTTCATCTTCAGTCCCTGCGCACGATCCACAACAATAGACCCGATGTTACCGCAACCAATAACGCCTAAGGTTTTGGCTGTAAGCTCAGACCCCATAAAGCGAGATTTTTCCCACTTTCCGGCCTGCGTTGATTCGTTTGCTTCCGGAATTTGCCGTGCCGCAGCAAACATCATCGCAATTGCGTGCTCTGCAGTTGTAATAGAATTACCATGTGGCGTGTTCATAACAACAACACCTTTGGCAGATGCCGCATCAATATTTACGTTATCGACGCCAATACCTGCACGCCCGACAACTTTCAGATTAGTCGCAGCTTCCAATACCTGCGGCGTCACTTTTGTTGCAGACCGGATAGCCAGACCATCATAGTCACCAATAATGGCGATTAATTCTTCTTCGGAAAGACCAACTTTGGTATCAACCTCGACACCACGATCACGAAATATGTCCGCTGCTTTCGGACTTAACTTATCACTTATGAGTACTTTAACCATTTTTCCAACACTCTATTCGAATTCTGTACGCACTTGTTCAATTGCCCAGTCCAACCAAGGCAAAAGAAGCTCTATGTCTGACGTTTCAACTGTGGCCCCACCCCAGATGCGTAATCCCGCAGGAGCATCCCGATAAGCGCCAATATCAAGCGCCGCGTTTTCGTCTTCCAACAACGCAGCAAGTCTTTTTGCTGCTTTAGCCTGAGCATCATCGGAAAGAGCTGCGAACCAGTCTGCTGTTACTTTCAAACAAACGGATGTTGTTGAACTCGTCGATGCATCTTCTGCAAGGAAAGCAGCCCAATCGCTTTTAGCGACCCAATCTGCAATTGCAGCGAAGTTGGCATTACAACGCCCCACTAGCCCTTCCAGACCACCGACACTTTCAGCCCATTTAAGAGAATCCAGCGCATCTTCGACACAGAGCATCGAAGGCGTATTAATGGTGGCACCGGTAAAGATCGATTCGTTAAGCTTTCCGCCTTTGGTTAAGCGGAAAATTTTCGGCATTGGCCAAGCAGGTTCGTGGCTCTCCAAACGCTCAACGGCACGTGGACTAAGGGCAATCATACCGTGGGCACCTTCGCCCCCCAGTACCTTTTGCCAGGACCACGTTGTTACATCCAGCTTATCCCAAGGTAACGGCATCGCAAAAGCCGCTGATGTTGCATCGCAAATAGAAAGTCCCGCACGATCAGAACTGATCCACTCTCCATTAGGCACACGAACACCAGAGGTCGTACCGTTCCAGGTAAAGACCACATCACGATCCCAGGAAACCTGAGACAAATCAGGTAATTTCCCGTAATCCGCTTCAAAAGTACGTACGTCATCGAGTTTCAGTTGCTTGATCACATCTGTGACCCAACCTTTACCAAAACTTTCCCATGACAGCATATCAACACCCCGCGGTCCAAGAAGAGACCACAGCGCCATTTCTACAGCACCAGTGTCAGAAGCTGGGACAATTCCGACACGATAATCTTCGGGGATACCAAGGATTTTGCGAGACAGTTCAATCACTTCCGCGAGTTTAGCTTTTCCGCCTTTTGCGCGATGAGATCGACCATGCCAGCAAGAGCCTAGTGAATCCAGAGACCAGCCAGGGCGCTTCGAACAAGGCCCGGATGAGAATCTTGGATTTAAGGGACGTTCACTAGGTTTTTCTTTCATTGGACATTTTACTCCAGTATGGCAGTTATGTTCTTAAACTGCCCGACACAAACCACCCTGAATCCAGGGTCGCAAACCGACTTTTTCAGGTCGCGGATGCATCATAAACATATTGCACCGCAAAATGCTCCCTTTAATTTGCCTGATTTTCACAGAAATGAAATTTTTGCGTAAGCACAGCATTCTAGTCAGTGCTATTCCAGAATAATTTCTATATAGTTAGAGGAATTGACTTCGCAAAGTTAGGTGAGCCGCAAAGTTAGGTAAGCCAAAGCAGGGTGGGAATGAATACCGATCAATTTATCGTTTTTGCCGTTATAGGTCTCGCATTAATTTTGTTTATATGGGGCCGTATAAGATACGATGTTGTCGCAATGATGGCGCTTATTGGATCTGTGATCCTTGGTGTTGTCCCTGCTGACACTGCTTTTGAGGGATTCGGACATCCCGCGGTTATAACCGTTGCCGCCGTTTTGATCATCTCGCAAGCATTGCGAAATTCGGGCATTGTTGAACTGGCGACTCGTTTCTTGGAACCAGCCGCGGGTCACCCCACGCTTCATATTCTGGCCCTTACTGCTGTCGTTGCCGTTTGCTCTGCTTTCATGAACAACGTCGGCGCCCTCGCCCTTATGTTACCAATAGCGATTGGCAGCGCCTACAACAGCAAAAGACCCACAAGCGAAGTCTTAATGCCCCTCAGCTTTGGTTCATTGCTTGGCGGCCTCACCACGCTCATTGGTACGCCGCCTAACATCATTATCTCAAGTTTTCGACAGGCTGAAACAGGACAAGGCTTTGCCATGTTCGATTTTTTACCCGTTGGGCTTGGTGTGGCCTTAACAGGCATTCTTTTTATCTCTGTCGTGGGTTGGCGCCTGTTGCCCAAAAGGGCTGTAAACAACAGTGAAAATGAAAGCCTTTTCCAAATTGAAGACTATATCGCCGAAGTCCGAATTCCGGAAAATTCACCTTATGTGGGACACCGTCTTGTTGATTTGGAAACACTGGCTCAGGGTAACGTCGCTGTTGTAGCCTTGGTTCGACGCGAAGATCGTATGCTCGCCCCATCGGGTTATATGCGTCTCAAAGCAGAGGACATTCTTACCCTCGAATCTGATACAGATACACTCCAACGGGTTGTTGATGAAGCCAATCTCGAGCTTGTTGGCTCTGCAGATGACAGTTCTGAAGATCTTCAGTCTGATCGAGTGGGTATATTAGAGGCTGTAGTTACCCCAGGATCCAGGCTGGAAGGCCGGACTGCACATAACATGCAATTACATACCCATCACGGCATTAATACCCTTGGTGTTGCCAGACAGGGCCAACCCGTCAACGAACGGATCGGACGGGTTCGTTTTATGCCGGGGGATGTCCTTCTCATCCAAGGTATAAGAGAAGAAATGCCAGAAACGCTTGCATCTCTTGGACTTTTGCCACTTGCAGAGAGAGAGCTTTCTTTAACCCCGAAACGCGGGTCAATTGTTGCCCCTCTTCTCTTTGCCCTCGCAATTTTTCTGGTTGTTTTCGGTATTCTGCCACCACAAATTTCCTTCCTTGGTGCCGTTGGCACAATGGTTTTACTTGGGGAACTTAACCTCAAGGAACTTTACGAATCTGTGGACTGGTCGATTATTGTGCTTTTGGCGGCGATGATCCCAGTCGGGATGGCACTGGAAACAACGGGCGGGACGGCAATGATCGCCTATCCACTTGTCTCCCTCAGCGAACATATTCCTGTCTGGGCTATATTGGCGCTCTTGATTCTCATTACCATGGTCCTGTCTGACGTCATGAATAACGCCGCGACAGCCGTTCTCATGGCCCCGATTGGTATCTCTATCGCAAATAGTCTCGGCGTGAATATCGATACCTTCCTGATCGCAATTGCCATCGGCAGTTCATCAACTTATCTAACGCCCATCGGACATCAATCCAATTTGCTTGTAATGGGACCTGGTGGGTATAAGTTTGGTGATTACTGGCGTATGGGACTGCCACTGGATCTCATTATCCTCGTGGTTTCAGTACCACTTATTCTCTGGATATGGCCCCTTTAAAAAGTATAGGCCATTTTCAGAACTTGGCTGTCTTCATCAAATTCGGTCTGGTGGAAACCTAAATTTTCGTAGAGTGTAATTGCATGATCCATCTGACCGCGAACGGTTTCGAGCAAAATTGAACGCGCCTTTTGCCCTTTGGCAAAATCAAGCACAGTTTTGATAAGAGCTTGCCCTGTATTATGGCCTCGCCCTTGCGGCTCAATCCACAAGCGTTTTAGCTCACAACCAGCGTCTCCTTTAAACTGAACCCCGACCACTCCAACGGCTTCACCCTCGGAAGATTTCACAAGCCATAAACGCCCATTGGGTAGCGAGTAACGCTGATCAATCTCGTCGAGCTCTTTCTCAAAGCCTTCAAAACAAGGGCATGCTTGTGCCCACACTTCATAGTTTTTGAAAAGCTTTACAGCAGAAGAAAAATCCTCAGGAGAAGTCACTGTTTCAATGTTCATGCGTCTGATCTCTCTTTGAACCTGCTGAATGTATTTAGAAGGTACTATAGATAAATTGTGCCCTTAAGATAAAGCACTGCCGTTCCAGTTAAAAGAATTCGATCCCCACAATCCTCTATTTCAAGCACACCGCCGCGTTTCGAGATTTGTTTGGCAATCATCTTAGTCTTGCCCAACTGCTCTTTCCAATAGGGCGCACAAACAACATGAGCTGAACCTGTCACGGGGTCTTCTGGAATTCCACAATGAGGACCAAAATATCTGGCAACATAATCATAATCGCGGCTGGTTGATGTAATAATCAAGCCATCCCCCGGCAATGCCGCAACCTTGTCAAAGTCGGGTTCAACGGCAAGCACACTTGTTTCATCATCAAGCACTGCCATCAACTTAGTTGATTTATAAGTTGCCTGTGGACGTACTCCGATAGCCTCCTCCACCATAGACACGCCATCAAAAGGTGACGGCAGTCGGGTCGGAAAATCAAGCGTATATCGTCCATCCCTACAAGTAACCTTTAACACCCCACTTTTGGATTGAAATAAAATCTCTTTGGTTGCTTTATCCAATTCAGTCGCAATCACGTGTGCTGTTGCCAAAGTCGCATGACCACAAAGATCAACCTCTGTCGTTGGTGTAAACCAACGTAGATGGTACCCCTTGTCTGTCGGCACAAAAAAGGCCGTTTCAGAAAGGTTGTTCTCTGCCGCGATTTTGTACAGCAAGTTATCCGGCAACCATTCGGTCAAAGGACACACAGCCGCCGGGTTTCCACTAAAAACCTGATCAGCAAAGGCATCAATCTGGTACAAGGGTATTTCCATCATAATCTGGACTTCTTCTTTACTTTGATGTCTCGATTTTTTGCATGCTATCTTCGATCGCTTTCAAAGATAGATCAATATCCTGGCGTGTTATCTTCCAGGATGAAACCGACAGCCTAAAAGCATTGTGCCCTTTCCAGACCGTTGGACCAAACCAGCAAGTACCATCTTGTTGAACAGTATGAATCAATGCTTCTGTTTTCTCGGCGCTATCCCAGGAAACCACGATTTGATTAAGAACAACATCGTTCAAAATATTCAATCCCAGAGCTTCCAGACCTTTGGCAAAGTACTGAGCCAAATCGCAACAGCCAGAAATAAGATCATCGACACCATCACGACCAAGAAACTTAAGAGCGGCCCATATATCGATACCACGGGCACGTTTGGAAAATTCCGGAATATAACTTTGTGATGCTCTATCCCGATCCTTTAGATAAGCAGCAGATACAGACATTGCACCATGAAGGGCTTCATCGTCACGACAAACAACCACCCCACCATCATAGGGCGTATTCAACCATTTATGTCCATCAGCGGCCCAGGAATCCGCCTTCTCAATTCCACAGGCTAAATAGGCTTTAGACGATGATGATCGCGCCCAAAGACCAAACGCCCCATCCACATGTACCCAGGCATCAGCAACCTGCGCGTGATCACAGATCTCATCGATAGGATCGAAAGCGCCACTATTCACATTCCCGGCCTGTGTGCAGACAATGGTTCGACTATCCAGTACAGGCAACGCACTGATATCCATAGCTCCATTTGTATCTGTTGGAATTTTGATCACTCTGCTTTTCCCAAAGCCAAGCATGGATAGCGCTTTCAAGACAGTTACATGCACCTCATCACTCACGATGACTTTGATTTCGGGTGCACCGAAAAGCCCATCTTCTTCAACGTTCCAACCTTGTTTTTTCAGGATCTTGTGACGTGCAGCTGCCAGGGCCGTAAAGGTAGCCATTGTCGCCCCGGTCACAAAGCCAATAGCTGATTGACGTGGCAAGTCCAACACGTCCAGAAGCCATTGTGATGTTACCTTTTCAATCTTATCGGCCACAGGTGACGTTACTGACGAAGAGGCAACCTGATCCCAAGCCGTGGCCATCCAGTTTGCCCCAACAGCAACAGGCAAGCTGCCCCCCACAACAAAGCCGAAATATCTGCTTCCTGCGGATGCTACCGTCGCAGAAGCCCCCAATTCATCCAACTGCCTCAAGATATCCTCAGGCGTATGCCCTGTTTCAGGAAACGGTTCTTCAAACCCAGTGAGAGCCGTAAGATCAGAAGTTGCTGGAAAAACTCTTTGGCTATCAATCTCGGAAAGATATCGTTCACTTCTCTCGTAAGCATTGCGCAACAATTCACTAGTCATTGTCCTTACCCTTTTCCCGGAACGTGCCAACTTGCTAGCAACCGAGCACTTGAAATAAAACAATTACACTCTGGATCAGGGAAACAATTCCCTGAAACATCATTATTGTCACAGTTAAAACTTGATTTATTTGGGGGTCAATGATTACATTGTCACCATGACAAATTGGCTTCCAAAAGTAAAATTCGGGGCAGGCCCCCGTTATATGGCAATTGCTGATGCCCTTTCTGAAGATATTCGAAACGGCTTTCTGCAACAGGGTGACCGTCTTCCAACGCACCGTGATCTATCCTGGCATCTCGGCGTCACCGTTGGCACGGTCAGTCGTGCCTATGCAGAAGCTGAACGTAGAGGGCTGACATTTGGCGAAGTCGGACGTGGTACTTTTGTTCACGGCCCCTCCGCTGCAGAACGCCATATGCTGAGCCAAACCAGGTTTAAAGATCAGAACCTGATCCTCATGGACTTTGCCTACCCACCACCGGGGGGCGTCGAAGAAAAAGAAATGGCCTCGACCCTTCAAAGCATTTCCACAGATCCGGAAGTAACCAATCTTCTGAGTTATCAACCCCATTCCGGCCTGCCTCATCATCGTGAAGCCGGTGCTAAATGGTTTGATATGAACGGCCTTACCGTTGATCCCGACAACGTTATTCTTACTGCAGGAGCGCATCACGCCATAGCCGTAACCATGGCAGCACTGGCACGCCCCGGGGACCGCGTACTTTGCGAAGAAATGACCTATCCCGGCATACAATCCGTGTGTAGAATGCTTGGCCTGCGTCTCGATGGTCTAGAAATGGATGCACACGGTATTGTGCCTCAGGCTTTTGAAGAAGCGTGCAAAGCCGGGGATGTTAAATTTTTGTACTGTGTACCTAACTTTCAGAACCCTACTACGCGCCTGCTTCCTATGGAACGACGCCAAGCCATTGCCGATATTGCGCGGCGTCACAGAGTGTCAATTATAGAAGATGATGTATTTGGGCTTGTGGCTGAGAACGCACTGCCACCGATCACCAATCTGGCACCGGAAAGATGCTACTATATCAGCTCTCTAGCAAAAACCATCGCACCTGGATTACGTGTCGGTTATCTTACTGGTCCTCAACACAGTATTGCCAGTTTGATCGCTGCCGTACGTGCCACCTGCTGGATGGCCTCGCCCATCACTGCAGAAATTGCCACACGATGGATTATGGGCGGCTCAGCCGATAAAATTCTGGACGGCAGAAAAAAGAGCGCACGTCGTCGCGTACAAATCGCCAGAGAGATCTTCACCGACTATGAAATGGAAAGTGAAACACTGGGCATCTATGTCTGGCTCTACCTGCCTGCCCCGTGGAGATCCAGCCAGTTCACACATGCTGCAAACAGAGCAGGCGTTACGATTTCAGCCTCGGAAGCATTTATTGTTGGCAGGAAAGCACCACCCCATGCCGTCAGAATCTGCTTGGGACAACCAGATTCAGAAGAGAAACTGATCAGAGGTCTCGAAATTCTCGTCGATATATTAAAAAAAGGCCCTGACGTGGGTACTTCAGTCTTTTAGGTAAAGGGCACAAGCTACTTACCTAAAAGACTGGCGTTACAAAAATCAGAAAATGATTACGTTACGTTAGAGATTGTATCCGAAATCTCGGACACAACTGTGTTGACAAGATCAGAGTCTTCACCTTCGGCCATGACGCGGATCAAGGGTTCAGTACCTGATTTTCTGATCAGTACACGTCCGGTTCCATCCAGCTGTGCTTCCCCTGCCTTTATCGCATCCTGCACCTTGCCCATGCCCAAAACATCATCCAACGGCACGCCGCTTGTTATCCGAACATTCTTTAACAACTGAGGTAATGGTGTAAACCCGCGCACAACTTCGCTAGCCGGACGATCTGCTCTAATAACGGCAGCCAATACCTGTAGTGCCGCAATCAACCCATCCCCGGTTGTGGTATGATCACTGATAACCATATGACCGGATTGTTCACCGCCAAGATTGTACCCCTGTTCACGCATGGTCTGAACCACATAGCGGTCTCCGACAGGTGTACGAATAAGCTCTAACCCAAGATCCTTCAAATAGGTCTCAAGCCCCATATTCGACATGACAGTTGCAACAACGCCGCCCCCCTTCAGAAGTTCGCGGGCGTGAAGCGTTTTGGCAATAATCGCCATTACCTGATCACCATCGACGATTTGACCGTGTTCATCTGCCAAAATCAGGCGATCTGCGTCTCCATCAAGTGCAATACCTATATCCGCACCATGCGCAACAACCGCTTCCTGCATCAAACTAGTCGCCGTCGCACCACAATCCCGGTTGATATTAAATCCATCCGGCGTTACCGCCACAGGAATGACCTCGGCACCCAACTCATAAAGAACCGTCGGCGCAACTTTGTACGCAGCCCCATTTGCACAATCGATAACAACCTTCATTCCATCCAGTCGTAAATCTTTAGGGAAGGTATTTTTTACAAACTCGATATACCGACCAGATGCATCATCCAATCGCCGAGCACGCCCGAGCTTTGTACTGGAAGCAAGAGGAATTGACCTGTTGTCCTGGAGGCGTGCTTCAATTTTCGCTTCAACATCATCTGACAGTTTAAAACCATCAGGACCAAACAATTTAATTCCGTTATCTTCAAAAGGGTTATGTGATGCGGAAATCATCACCCCCATATCTGCCCGCATGGAACGCGTTAACATACCGACAGCCGGCGTTGGTACCGGCCCCAAAAGAACTACATCCATACCAACCGAGATAAAACCAGCGGTCAAGGCGGGCTCCAGAAGATAACCAGACAAGCGCGTATCTTTACCAATAACAACAGTATGACGGTGGTTCCCCCGCAGGAAATGTGCCCCCGCTGCCTTTGCGACAGCTAATGCAATCTCTGCAGTAACCGGCTCTTCATTGGCTTTGCCTCGGATGCCATCTGTTCCAAAGTATTTACGGCTCATTTAATTCTATAACTCCAACACCAGCGATAATATTTTAATTATATTTTTGCTACACAGCTTGCTTTATAGCCCGCCCAATTGCAAAGGCCTGGCTTGTTTCAGCCACATCGTGAACCCTGAACATCTGTACCCCACGATCAAACCCCACTAACGCACAGGCAAGTGATCCTGCAACACGATCTTTTGGTTCTTCGCCTTGTGACAGCTTTCCAATAAAACTCTTTCGGCTCACCCCAAGCAAGACCGGACATCCGATGCCATGTAAAAGGGACAAGCTATCCAATAATCTGAGATTATGATCCACAGTTTTCCCAAAGCCAATACCCGGATCAACGGCAATCATATCTTTTGGAATACCTGCATCCAGGCAAGCCTGAACGCGCGATTGCAAATAGTCATATATATCCAATGCTGCATCTTGATATTGCGGATTAGCCTGCATGGTTTCGGGTGTACCCTGCATATGCATCAGGATAACAGGGACTTTGGCTTTTGCCGCAGCTTCAAGGCTTTCCGCATCACCTTCCAAAGCAGTAACATCATTGATGATCGCTGCACCCGCCTGAACCGCCTCCGCCATTACCTTTGCATGTCTGGTATCAATGGAAACCAGTGCACCTGCCCGGGTAAGTTTCTCGACAACTGGAATAACACGCCTCAGTTCTTCATCTAACGAAACTGGATCAGCACCTGGACGGGTCGATTCACCACCAATATCAAGAATGGTTGCTCCCTTGTCGATCATACGCAAACCATCATCAACCGCTGTACTGGCAGAATAACGATCCCCTCCATCAGAGAAGGAGTCCGGCGTTACGTTAATGACCGCCATTACATGTGGGCGAGACATATCCAGCCCGGCAAAAGAAGACCTTGGCTGTCCTAAAGTTGCCAAAAGATCAGATGCAGCAGAAGTTAGGTCCGTATGCTTATTGTCCGTTAACCACGGAAGAATTTCTGTTGTTGGAAGAACGTGCCGCTCCCTGATGTCACCAGACAACGATCGAATCGTAACTTCGGCAGCACCAAAGCTGTTACCATTACCCATAAAGGGTAATGCCTTACCAACAGAACTATGGCTGGGTGATACCCCAACCGGACGAATATAGAGTTTATCGGACATGAGATACCTGCGGATATCTGTGAAACCACCAAGGCCTCACAGAATGCGAGGCCTTGGTTGATTAATTAATAAGAATAGAAAGAAACCGATCAGCTCTCTGGCTGTGGTTCCGGCGTTGCGCCACCCTTATCATCTTTTTCGTCATCACGATGAGCTTTACCGCTCTTGGGCACAGATGCACGAGGTACTTCTGAACCATGTCCAGAATTACTATCATCACTGCGGTCTATTTTGCCTGTCTTAAGAAGCTGATCAACATCTTCCCCAGAAAGAGACTCGTATTCCAACAGTGCTTTGGTAATAAGCTCCAATTGATCACGGTGATTTGTCAAAACGTCCCGAGCTTGCTGTTCAGCGGCTTCAATAATACTGCGAACTTCATCATCGATCATTTTCTGGGTTTCACTGGAAACACTCAGGCCATTATCGCCACCACCACCGTAGCTAAATGGATCATCCTGTCGAGATACATAGCGCAAACGTCCTAGCTTCTCACTCATGCCGTATACCATCACCATGGAACGAGCCATGTTTGTCGCCTGCTGAATATCATTTCCAGCACCCGTCGTAACATTATCAGCGCCGTAAATTAGCTGTTCTGCTTCACGACCACCAAACATCATCGCAAGACGAGCCTTCATTTCCATAACCTTGTAACCAAGACGATCACGCTCTGGCAGGTTCATTGTTACGCCCAGCGATTGACCACGAGGAATAATTGTCACTTTATGAAGCGGATCATTACCTTTGACGTGGATGCCAACAAGAGCATGCCCAGCTTCATGATAGGCGGTCATTTCTCTTTCTTCATCTGTCATGACCATGGAACGACGCTCGGACCCCATCATGACTTTGTCTTTTGCATCTTCAAAATCAGACATGGTGACCACGCGCTTACCGGATCTTGCCGCAAGTAGAGCAGCTTCGTTAACCAGATTAGCTAAGGCCGCACCGGAAAACCCTGGTGTTCCCCGCGCAACAACACGCGCATCAACATCAGGAGCCAGAGGTACTTTTCGTAAGTGAACCTTAAGGATTTTTTCACGTCCGAGAATATCCGGGTTTGATACTGTAACCTGTCGATCAAAACGTCCAGGACGTAGAAGAGCCGCATCAAGAACATCAGGACGGTTAGTCGCCGCAATAATGATCACGCCTTCGTTTGATTCAAAGCCATCCATCTCAACCAGCAGCTGGTTGAGGGTCTGTTCGCGCTCATCATTACCACCGCCCATGCCGGCACCACGGTGACGACCGACAGCATCAATCTCGTCAATAAAGAGAATACATGGCGCATTCTTCTTACCTTGTTCAAACATATCACGGACACGGCTGGCACCAACCCCCACAAACATTTCAACAAAATCAGAACCAGAAATAGTAAAGAAGGGAACGTTGGCTTCACCAGCGATAGCCCGTGCCAGCAAGGTTTTACCCGTACCCGGAGGTCCAACAAGCAAACACCCTTTTGGAATTTTACCGCCCAAGCGCTGGAATTTCTGAGGATCTTTCAGAAACTCGACAATTTCCTGAAGCTCTTCCTTGGCTTCATCAATACCGGCAACATCATCAAAGGTCACACGCCCTTGTTTTTCAGTCAGCAATTTAGCCTTGGACTTACCAAAGCCCATTGCTTTACCGCTATTACCCTGCATTTGACGGAAAAGGAAAATCCAGACACCAATCAAAAGGATCATTGGGAACCATGAGATCAGGATCTGTATCAGAGTTGACCCTTCTTCCAATGGAACGGCTTTCACAGTCACACCGGCATCACGCAGCGTTTCAACCAGTTTGGGATCATCAGGCGCATAGCTGGAGAACTGACGCCCATCACTAGAAACACCTTTGATCTCGCGTCCCTGAATAGTGACAGAAGAAACTTGTCCAGATTCGACCTGGGTTAGAAACTCAGAATAAGCTACCTGTTGTTGCCCGCTCTGAGACGATGGTCCCTGAAACAAATTAAACAAAGCAAACAAAAGCAGGGCCACTACAATCCATAGGGCTGCATTACGGCTGAAATTCAAGGTAACGACCTTCCAAAAAATCTAGGCTGCACCCAAACAGGCGCAGCAAAATGAATCACTTCTTCCTAGAAGATAATGCGCTTACGCTCCTAAGCAACCGTAAAGGGCAACTGAATCAGCATATTTTTTGGTTCGAATCGCATTTTCATCCGAATTTTATCGATCCAGTCCGGATTCAGGTACTCCAAATGGGGAACGGTTATGATTTTATCCCCAAGATAAACAGCAGGCAGACTATATCGGACAAAGCGGGAAACCCCGACATTTTTAACTGCCGGATGTAAAGCGCACAGATCCTGCCACCCTCTTTCACCTAATGTTTGCAGTATTAGACTATCACTTTCCATTTCGTCATTAACCTGCACAAAGAACCTGTTATCCCACAGGTATTCCTGTCCCGGGGTTAACGACAGCTTTGGCACCAATCTGTTTTCTCGAACAACAAAGAGAACATCATCTTTTTTTATTATTTCACATCCCGCAAGGGTCGCCTTAACGGGTTCAGTGCCCATCAGTGATTGAACCAAACGATCCAGCTTATTGGTTTTAGGAGAATAATTTCCTCCACCAACTGTCAGAAGTGTCCGCTGTAAAACCCGTTGAAATATTTCCATCTGGAATTTTTCCGATTCGCGGAAATCAATTTCAACGTACCCAACCGGATTCAATCGTACTCTTTGATCAATAAAAGCATCGGTCTTCTTTTGCAGTGAACGGCGAATTCGCCCTAAACTATGCGTAATGCGTTCTAAACTGCTTTTTCTTAGCCCTTGTCGCTCCAGTGATGGAAGCTGATGTCTGATCCGGTTTCTTAGATAATCTGCCCGCTGATTACTCGGCTCTTCGATCCACCCCCAACCGCAATACTTGAGCGTTTCGATCAAGCGTTCTTTCGGAAAGCTGAGTAAGGGGCGGATGAGTGTCATGGCTCCGTCTTGCCGCTGCATGGAAATACCAGCCAAACCATCAGATTTACTCTGACGGACAAGCCGCATCAGAAAGGTTTCAATTTGATCATCAAGATGATGCCCAAGGGCTAGAAAAAAAATCTCTTTCTCTTTACACCACCCAGCAACCAGATCACGTCGTGCCTTTCGCGCCCGAACTTGCGAACTGCCTTTTTCTTGCTCTTCATCAGACAGAGATCGGGTGAGAACGTCGTGCTGAATTCCTTCTGCTACAAGCCGTGCATGCACCCATTGAGCTTCAATACCTGATTCTGGACGTAGGCCATGGTCTACAGTCACAGCAAAGAGCTCACCACCTTTTGTCTTCACCCAATTCCTGAGTAACAGACATAGCGCCATACTGTCGGCACCACCGGATACAGCAACCCCAATCCGAAAAGGATTGCGAGGAAGAGCTATCACAGACATCAACTGTGCAAACTCTTCCTCTTCAATAGGCCATAACTTGTTAGCTGGCTTTGGTTGAAGCACCTTTTCAGGCGGCTTATCACTCACAGGAAACTCTTTGCTTATGGAATTTATGGGCAGTTCAAACGTTGAGATTCCTGCCCTGCACGCTGCTTAACAATAGCACTTGCATTTGGATAACGATTGATCAACTCACCAAACGTACCACAGGCATCGGATGTGTTACCAAGAGAAGACAGGGATAGACCAAGCTTCAAAAGGTTGTCCGGTGCTTTAGAGGAATTGGGGTAGCGTTGGAAAGAATCTGCAAAGGTGATCGCAGCTTGTTGATAATCACCACGCACGTAATAGGTCTCGCCCAACCAGTAGGTCGCATTACCTGCCAGTGAATCTTCAGGGTGGCTTTCGACAAAGGTAGAGAAAGCCTGCTCAGCTTCATCGTAGCGAGCTTGCCGAAGCAACCCAAAAGCATAGTCATACTGTTCTTTAGGCGTATCGCCCGGAAGAGTATAGCTTGCAACTTCGTCAGACCGTAATCCGCCCTGGATCAAACTCTGTGGCGATGCACTGTCAACAGCCGTATTTGGTGCCGTTGCTGCCTGTTGTTGTGTGTTGAAATTATTCAGGTCTTCCGCGGGTATCGTTCCCAAAACACCGGGTTGCCCGGATGCTGGCGGTTGCCCCGTTGCTTGCTGAGCTTGTGAAGCAGTATTCGCAGCAAGATTCGTGCCCTGCTGTCCAGTTCCAGATTGGGCGCCAACTTGTGAGCCATTTTCCAAATTCTGCAAACGCAGATCGGTATCAGCAACAAGCTTGTCCAGCCTTCTGCCAAGCTGATCGAGACGGAAATTTACCTCTTCAAACTGCCCGGTCAAACTCCGCATCTGACTTTCAACTTGGGAAAGACGAAGTTCCAGCCGTCCCGCATTGGCACCACCTGTGTTGGTTCCAACAGCGGCGAGTTCTTCGGCAGATGGCGTTTTGCCCTGATAAACATGTTGTTGTAGCGTCACCAATTCACGTTGAAGGCGATCAATTTTATTAACTAACCCCTGTACTTGTGAGTTTTGCGCCCAAGCGCTTGCTTGCATTGCCATCACAACAAACGCAGCCCCGGCCCCTAAACGAAACGTTTTCAAACTTACAGCCATCAATGACATTTTTTCTTGCACCCTTAAACGGTAGTAGGTCCTGAACTTATATAGCCTTATATTGGTGAGATTGTGGCACACCAAAAACCAGCTCACAGAAGCAATAATTTAACAAAAAAATCCCGTTTGGTTGTGTAACCAAACGGGATTTTTATAAGATCAGTCTATGCGCTTAGTTTACAACGAAGACTGCACGACGGTTCTGAGCCCATGCTTCTTCGGTAGAACCGAGAACTGCTGGACGCTCTTTACCGTAGCTTACGACCTGAACGCGGTTTGGATTTACACCAAGAGCAACAAGGTAATCGCGTACAGAATTTGCACGACGCTCACCAAGAGCCAAGTTGTATTCACGTGTTCCACGCTCATCAGCATGACCTTCAACAGTCAATGTTACAGCTGGGTAGCTGTTCATCCAAACTGCAAGAGCTTCAGTTGTTTTCTGACCTTCAGCCTGAAGATCACTTTGGTCATAACCAAAGAAAACACGGTCACCAACGTTTACAACGAGGTGCTCCAGAGTACCAGGCTGTGGTCCCTGAATAGAAGAAGAACTTACAGACGAGGACTGGTCAGTTGTACCAGTTGTTGCAGATGAACCGTCGTTTGATCCGTCTGCATTGTTATCAGAATTGCTGGCACAAGCACTTAGGAACAGTGCGGCTGCAAACATGGTGAGCAACTTAAAGCGCATAATTTTTTCGCCCTCTCGAGTAATACCCGAATACTAAAATTGTTAGGTGATCTGTCTGAAACAACAGATCAACGAAGAAACTCAATAAACCCCCAGTTACACCGATTAAATCGGGAAACGTCCCCGACTATAACGATATAACTGTTATTTATCAAGCATACAGCTTATTGCAATAGTGGAGACCAAGCCGGATCAACTCCATCAAGAGGCGTAACCACCTCTCTTTCGTTATATCCTGACAGATCAACCGTATAAACTTTGCTTTTCACCTTACCACGACTATCGGACTTGCCCTGTTTGTAATAGGACAGGACACGACCATTCGGAGACCAGGTTGGACCTTCAGCATGATAGCCTTCGGCCAGCATGCGTTCACCTGATCCATCCGGCTTCATCACACCGATATAGAACTTTCTACCGGAAAGACGTGTGAAAGCGATCAAATCACCACGAGGAGACCACACAGGTGTCGCGTAACGCCCTTTATTAAAAGAGATTCTTTTCACGTTGCCACCGTTAACATCCATCACATAAAGCTGCTGGCTACCACCTCGGTCAGAGTTGAATACAACCTTAGATCCATCAGGAGAATAGGACGGTGACGTATCAATAGCCGGGTGATTTGTCAGACGGGAAAACTTTCTGGTCCGAAGATCCATAGTATAAATTTCAGTATTTCCGCGGTCCGCCAAACTCATCACAACAGAGTTTCCATCGGGTGAGAATCGTGGCGCAAAGCTCATTCCCTTGAAGTTCCCTAGAGTTTCTTCGCGACCAGTTTGCAGATCAAGAAGCTTTACCTTTGGAACATTCCCCTCGAATGACAAATATGTGATCTCTTGTGACGTTGGTGAAAAACGCGGAGTAAAGACATCAAACCTGCCATTCGTCAGGAATTTATGATTGAATCCATCCTGATCCATAATGGCCAAACGTCTTTGGCGTCGATTCTGAGGTCCCGTTTCGGATACATACACAACCCGGGTATCAAAATATCCTTGTTCCCCGGTCAGACGCTTGTAGATCGCATCAGAAATACGATGAGCAATACGTCTCCAGTTGGTTCTGGTTGATGTATAGGAAAAACCGGTCATCATGTTTTCCGCATAAACATCCCATAAACGGAATTCGACACGGACTTTACCATCGCCTTGAACCCGTGCAGATCCTGTCACCAATGCCTGCGCATTAATTAAGCGCCAATCCCCAAAACGAACGCCGACCTGAAGAGAGTTCTGATCCTGAATAAACGCTTTGTCATCAATTGGCTTAAACAGTCCTGTACGCTCAAGATTAGCAGAAATCACCTCGGCAATATCGCGCCCGATTAGCTGTTCTTCCGGCTGTCCGCCGTTAAAATCCGCAACAGCAACGGGTAGAGGCTCAACAAAACCTTCAGTAATATTTACATTGATTTCAGCTTGGGCAGAAAAACTACCTATCGCCATTCCCAACACACTGACCGCGGCAATCAGCAACCCGCGCGTTGCCTTTATTAACATCACTGTTCTTCTCCCGTTCTTTGCCCGAACATTTTTGACGGATCAAATCGAATATTAATCACTTTCCAACCGTCATACAGATCGGCTGGTAATTTATTAAGGTCCGCACTCCACGAGTGCTTTACTAAGTTCACTAGACGCTAGGTTAAAGACATCATCATGATCGAATCTCTCACGATCAACAACGATAACCTCTTCAACATTACCATCAAGAGACAACTTCATTGATAACTCAACAATAGTATCTAACGAAGAATTGGGGCTAAAATTTGTTTTCCAGCATTCGCCAATTATTTCCAAAGGCGTAATCGGCTCGGCAATCGAAAAACTTTACGAACACAAACAAAACCCGCAAAACAACCACACCAAAGTAAGCTTACAATGAAGCTTTGAAATCATTGCCCAAACATCTTAGACGGATCAAATTTCAAGTTTACTGTTTGCCAATCACTATATAGGTCAGTTGGAAGTTTATAAGGTGCACAGCTAATCACAGCACGCCGAGCATTTTCAGCCGCAGTCCTGAAATAAGCATCTTTATTAAACCTATTTTGATCAACAATCTTTACACTATTAATACTGCCGTCCTGGCGCATTTGCATAGAGATCTCTACGATCATTTCATCAGCTTGTAATGCACCAGCATCTACCCGCCAGCAACGTTTCATCTGTTGTTGAAGTGATCGTTGAATATCATTGATCTGTGCAGCGGAAGCACGTTGTCGTGTCGGCGTAGTTGGTGCCTTACCTTTAGTCGTGGTTTTCTTTGGTGCAGATTTCAGCTTATCCACATTTTTCAAGATAGAAGTTAGTGCATCGACTTTCGGCTTAGGCTCTTCCTCTTTCTTCACGACTTCCGGTTTAGGTTCTGGGCGTTTAGGTGGCTTCGGACGCGCCTTTGGTTTTGGCGGCAAAGCCTTCTTCACTTCTTCAGGCTCTGGTTCAATATTTTCAATAAGCTCCGGCTCTGGCGCTTCAACTTTCAAAGGTTCCGGTTCTGGAGCGGGCTCAGGCTCAGGAATAGGATCTGGGATTGGTTCCGGAGTTGGTTCAGGTTCTGGAGCAGGTTCTGGCTGTGGCTCTGGTTCGGGTTCTGGTTGAGGCTCTGGTGTTGGTTTTGGCTGAGGTTCTGGTTCCGGTTTGGGTTCTGGCTCAGGAAGCTCTTCTGGCTCGGGTTCAGGAATATCCTGTTCTGGTGCTGGTGGCTTTTCTAAATCAAGCTCCGCAAGTACCACAAACTCAACAGGGACAACCTGCTCAGCAAGAAAAGGCTTGTTAAAGCGTGGTAATCCAAAAATTACAAACGCCAACAACGCCATGTGCATTAATAAAGAAACAGCAATGCCTGTACGCATATTCTTAGCGACTACTTCTTTTCTTTGGGTAATTCAGCAATCAAAGCGACCCTGTCATAACCCGCACTGTTAACAAGGCTCATCACCTGCATGACCCGTCCGTAATCGATAGCTTTATCACCACGCACGTAAACACGCGTATCCGGTTTATTCTCTGTAATTGCATTCAGACGAGGAACCAGCTGCTCTTCTGTAACCTTGGTTTCTTGCAGAAAAAGCTCACCCGTGGCGTTTACAGAAATAACCAGCGGTTCTTCCGATGCATTCAGTGTTTTAGCTTGCGCTTTGGGCAAATCGACAGGCACCCCGACGGTCAACAAGGGTGCCGTCACCATAAAGACAATCAGGAGCACAAGCATAACATCCACAAAGGGCGTTACGTTGATATCACTCATCGGTTTGCGGCTAGAACGTTTCCAACGACCGCTTCCTTTGGATGAACCACCACCAAGTGTCGGCGCTGCCATTCTAGTGCTCCTCTAGCTGACGAGAGAGAATCGCACTGAACTCACCTGCAAAAACTTCCAGTCGCGCGCCATAACGCCCGATATCACTGGACAGTTTGTTATAGGCAAGCACTGCTGGAATAGCTGCAACAAGACCAAGAGCCGTTGCAAAAAGAGCTTCTGCAATCCCTGGCGCAACAACAGCAAGGCTAGTGTTCTTAGAGGCCGCAATTGAGGTGAAGGCATTCATAATGCCCCATACTGTCCCGAAAAGACCGATGAAAGGCGCAGAGGATCCAACAGAGGCAAGGAAGACCATACCTCTTTCCAGAATGTCCATCTCGCGGTTCAGGCTAATGTCCATTACGCGGTCAATACGCTGTTGCAAACTGACACGGGCATGATCGCTGCGGCTACCATTGCCACGACTACTTGCCCGACGCCATTCACGCATCGCAGAAATAAAGATACTGGAAACCGGGTCAGAGGGGCGCTTTTCAATACGATCATAAAGATCATCCAAAGAGCCACCAGACCAGAAGGCTTCATCAAACTGATCAGCTCGGCGACGCAAGCTACGCAATTTCACGATTTTATCAATCATGATTGCCCAAGACCAGATAGAGGCAATAATGAGGATAAAGATAACGATTTTTACAATCAGATCGGCTTGAAGAAATAATCCCCATACACTGAGATCATGAACAGCTGCTGCCCCACCCAACGCAACAGAATCAACAACTTCGCCACCAAGACCAACTGTCTCGACTGTTTCTACAACTTCATTTGCCATCGGCTTTGACAGCTCCTTTTAGCACCCTAAACTCATTCCCCAAACTTACGGCCCAGGATTACACCCCGAACTTACCCAAAGTCTGACTTATTTCTGATGGGATCCTTGCGGGTCCCCCCTTTTCATCCACACAAGCAATACGAATATCGCAGTGAACTAGTGGAACATCGTCCCGATAAATAATCTGTTCAAACGCAAAGCTTGCGCCTTTCATTTGAGTAATTCTGGACTTAACAACCAGTAAATCATCAAGATACGCTGGCTGCGCGAACTTAAGAAAGCAATCTTTTACGGCAAAAAAAAGGCCAAAACGCTTACTTAGATCTGTCTGTTCAAAATCAAGGAGCCTTAAAATCTCTGTCCGGGCTCGCTCTGCAAACTTCAAGTAATTGGCGTGATAGACAATTTTAGCATTATCCGTGTCTTCGTAATAAACACGTACGGGATAGTAATGACTGCCCTTTTCGAACACTCCGGTAAGGGGAAGATCACAAATTTGTTTCATGCCAGTTTCAGTCACCTATGCCCCAATCACCCGATTTCATTGTTATCGCCGGGGCTATCGTCTGATGCCCTGGCACCAGAAAGAAGATCCATTTGCGATGATCTCCGGGCCTTAATCTCAACAGGTTCGTTCAAACCCAGATATTTATATCCCGTTGAACTAAGCAAACGACCACGTGGTGTTCGCTGTAAAAATCCCTGTTGGATCAAATAGGGCTCAATGACATCTTCGATGACATCCCGTTGTTCGGACAAAGCAGCCGCAAGGGTTTCTGCACCGACAGGACCGCCACCATAGTTTTCTGCAATAACCTTCAGATATCTACGGTCCATGGCATCAAGTCCCTTTTCGTCAACGTCCAGGCGACGCAAAGCCACATCCGCATCAGCAGCTTCAATCAACTCAACACCAGCGACAGCCGCAAAATCTCTCACCCGTCGTAACAATCGACCAGAGACCCTGGGCGTTCCTCTTGCCCGACGCGCAATTTCAAAAGCCCCATCATCACTCATAGGCGCTTCAAGAATTTTGGCTCCACGAGCAACAATTTGCTGTAATTCCTCTGGCTCATAGAACTGAAGCCTTAGCGGAATTCCAAACCTTTCGCGCAATGGTGTCGAAATCAATCCAGACCGTGTCGTTGCTCCGATTAAGGTAAAGGGCGGCAGATCGATTTGCACAGATCTTGCGGCTGGTCCTTCACCAATAATCAAATCCAACTTAAAATCTTCCATCGCTGGATAGAGAATTTCTTCGACCACAGGGGACAAGCGATGAATTTCATCAATAAAAAGAACATCATGTGGCTGCAGATTTGTTAAGATCGCTGCCAAGTCGCCAGCTTTGGCAATAACGGGACCTGATGTTGCCCGAAAGCCAACGCCGAGTTCGCGGGCGACAACCTGAGCCAGCGTCGTTTTCCCTAGACCCGGTGGACCAAAGAACAACACATGGTCAAGTGCGTCACCACGCTGTTTCGCAGCTTCGATAAAAATATGCAGATTTTCACGTAATTGGCGCTGCCCGATAAATTCCCCAAGACTTAAGGGACGGAGCGATTTCTCTGCGCCGTCTCCTTCGGAAAATTCATTGGATACTAATCTGTCGTCGCTCACCGCATTAACTCCGCAAGACCACCGCGAATAAGTTCTTCAAGCGGCGTATCAGCCCCTTGCTCGCTGGATATTTTGGCAACAGCGCTATAAGCTTCGGACCGTCGATAACCCAGGTTGACTAATGCAGATATTGCATCTTCTGAAATCGCCATCGGCGTTGCCGCAGGCTTTCCTTCTGCCGCAGAACTATCAACAATTTCGCCTGACGTTCCCAGTGAAAGCTTGGCAATTTTGTCTTTAAGTTCGTTCATGATGCGAATAGCCAGCTTGGGTCCGACACCGTTTGCCCGGGTTAACGTGGTTTTATCCTGAGCAGCAATGGCTACAGACAACTCATCCGGGGAGATAGCAGACAGAATCGCAAGACCAACCTTTGCCCCTACCCCCTGAACCGTGCCAAGCAAGAGATACCATTCTTTTTCAGCCGCCGTTGCAAACCCGAACAGATGGATGTGATCTTCTCTGACATGGGTTTCGATTAACAGACTTGTCACTTCGCCTTCGCCAGGAAGAACAGAGAGCGTACGACTGGAACAAAAAACAATATATCCAACGCCACCAACATCGAGCATAACCCAGTCATCCCCAGTGGAATCAACCTTTCCGGTCAGCTTTCCGATCATCTAAATTTCTTCCCCCGCGTTTTGCCTGTTTTCTTCACAGCTCTTGGGTCTTCAATTCCTGCCTTTTTCAAAGCGGCACTGATTGGATCTTCCGTTCCCTCAGCCCATTTTCTGCCTGTCGAAGCATTATGGGCATGACAAATGGCAATAGCCAAGGCATCCGCAGCATCAGAGGAAGTAATTTTACATCCCGGTAACAGACGTTCAACCATCATCTGAACCTGATCCTTGGTTGCATGACCTGTTCCAACGACTGATTTCTTGACAATCATTGGCAAGTATTCACCAACAGGCAGGCCAGCTAATGCCGGGGTGATAAGGGCAATACCACGCGCCATGCCAAGTTTGAGCGTTGAACTTGGGTTCTTGTTGGCTAGTGTAATTTCGACAGCCGCTTCGTCGGGTTGATAATCAGCAAGGACCGCCTGAATACCGTCGTGGATTTCCACAAGTCGTCGGGGCAATTCGTTCGTTGACAGCGTTTTTACAACACCATTGGCAATATGATGCAGACTGCTGCCTTCTGATTCGATAATTCCCCACCCGGTAAAACGAAGGCCGGGATCGATTCCAATGATCCGCATTATCTCTGGACCCGGCCTCCTCTATGACTTAGCCAGCTGTAAGCTTGGCCATAATTTCATCGTCGATTTCAAAATTAGCACTAACATTTTGAACATCGTCGTTATCATCGAGTGTATCAATCAACTTCAACATTGTTGAGGCCTGATCTTCGTTCAAGCTAATGGTATTTTGTGGTTTCCATTGCAGACCAAGCTCTGTCGGAGGACCAAATTTCTCAATCAAGGCATCACGAACATCTGCAAAATCGCCGGGATCACAAATAATTTCGTGATCATCATCCGTGCTCTCGACGTTATCTGCACCCGCTTCAACCGCGGCTTCGAACATTGCATCAGCATCCGCAACAGCCGCGGGATAGGTCAAAGAACCAACACGATCAAACATGAAAGAAACGCTTCCTGTTTCCCCCAAATTACCACCAAGCTTGGAAAAAGCAGTCCGAACTTCCGATGCTGTCCGATTGCGATTATCGGTTGATGCATCAACAATCACAGCTACGCCAGCCGGACCATACCCTTCGTAACGGACGTCTTCGTAGTTTGCGACGTCTTCCCCGCCAGCAACACGTTTAACAGCGCGATCAATGTTGTCTTTCGGCATGTTCGCAGCACGTGCAGCCATGATGGCATTACGCAAGGTCGAGTTTTGCTCTGGATCCGGTAATCCAGAACGGGCTGCAACCATAATTTCGCGTGTATGGCGTGCAAAGATTTTCGCACGTTTTTTATCTTGAGCACCCTTGCGGTGCATAATGTTCTTAAATTGTGAATGGCCTGCCATGAGCAGAATTCCTAGCTCTCGTATTATTAAACAGTATTTTTAATTGCCTTCTAGCAGGATTTCGCGGCCAGAAGAAGCCCTAATAGAATTGTTTTCTTTTTTCGACCACGCCCCCACCAAATGATCATCGCCTATTATGGCCTTGAAATTTGAGAAACCTAGCCAAAATCATTAACTAAAGTTTAAGCTAAAATGCCTAGAATAGGCCATCGTTAACCGAAGAACGTGATATCTGGATCGGGTACACATCATGGCAGAGAAGTTTCATATCCTCGATTTCCCTGAGGACAGTCAACTCAATGAAAAAGAGTTCTCAAAACTTGCAGAACAAGCTGCTGATCTGACAGAGGATTACGCGTTTTATTCAAATCTGGATGCCTTGAGCACGCTTATTGAAACCGCAAGCCCTTCTTCAGACAAAACATCAGAGGCGGCCTCACAGACGACATCCAGGGCATCCTCTATCGCCAAAGATACGCTTCAACAAACAGGTATGATGATTGACGAGGTTCAGCGATTTAAATCTTTATCCGAAAAAATCGCTAAACACTCATAACTCAATACAGTTTAGTCAATCTGCGGAATCGTTTGAGACAACCGTCCACCAACACGAACGGGTTCAACGCGAGTAGCTAAACCTGTGGCATCATCTGTTTCGATATACAACGCACACAAAGTCGCCTCACCAACCGCTGGGCTCATACGTTCTGTTGGCAGCTTTTTTGTGAAGCGGGCCACAGGAACTTCTTTTTTCATGCCAATAACCGAATCATAATCTCCGGTCATACCAACGTCACTTTGATAGGCTGTCCCATTAGGTAGCACCGTGTGGTCAGCAGTTGGCACGTGAGTATGAGTTCCAACGACAAGGCTAACCTTGCCATCCAGAAAATGTCCCATAGCCATTTTCTCACTGGTTGCTTCCCCATGGAAATCAACCACAACAGCGGAAAGTCCCTGTTGTCCCATTTTATAGCGATCCAGTATTTTGGAGATCGCGGCAAAAGGGTCATCCAATGGATCCATAAAGACCCGCCCCATGGCGTTCATCACCATAATCTTGCGCCCGCCCGGAACCTCATAGAGCGCAGCCCCGCGCCCCGGCGCACCTTCGGGATAGTTCAAGGGACGCAACAAACGATTTTCATTGTTAATATAAACCATGCAATCCCGTTGATCCCAGCTATGATTACCACCGGAAACCACATCTGCGCCGTGATCAAAAAACTGCTTACAGATTTTTTCTGTGATCCCAAAACCTGATGCCGCGTTTTCGCCGTTCACAATAACGAAATCCAGTTTCAGATCCCGGCGAAGTCCTGGCAAGTGAGCAACAATTGCATCACGACCGGAACGCCCGACAACATCACCACAGAACAATAATCTCATAACAGTCTCTTCATTTACGAATTACTGAGGAAGGTAACCCTCTTTCAATACAGTGTCGTACTACCCTTTGCTGAGCGGCTTGGCAAAGGGTTTACCTGAAATAGCCTTGATCCCGATAACATATCAAAGATATCGGTTTGAAAACACCAACCTCTAAGGATCTGATCCAGATTAAAAGATGGCTTATTAAAAGATGGATTGAAGTTAACGAGAAAAGCATCAAGAAAGTTTAATGACTTCCTGTTCCGTCACAATATAGTCCAACGGTTGATCATAAGGCCCACGAATAACGGCCGGCATTTCCTGCCCGGCATAAGCAATACCAATAGCCGTAACAGATTTTTTAGCCCTTAACTTATCCAGTGTTCGATCATAAAATCCGCCGCCATAACCAAGACGATATCCAGCGCGATCAAAAGCGAGGAGCGGCACAAAAAGAACGTCAGGCTCCAGCTCTTCCTTATCGGCACCAGGCTCTTTTGTTCCAAAGCCGGCATCATCAAGTGTATCGCCAGGTGTCCAGCCTCTGAAGATCAAAGGCTTACCAGCCCCCAACATAACAGGAAGTACGGGCTTGAAATTTTTATGATGTAAAGTTTGCAATAGAGGCATCGGGTCAAGTTCATCACCCAAGGGCCAATAGGCAGAAACGACGGCCTGTTCAGGAAGGGAAATCGTATCAAACAAACGTTTGCATAACCGTTCAGCAGCATCCGGGTTGTGCTTGTAGGCTTCTGCACGATTCTTCTTGGCTTCTTTACGAAGCATTTTTTTGCGCTGATCGATCTCATCAATATTCGATGTTGTCATCATCCCCTCCAAATCCATATCTATTTACCCAGATCAGGTCACCCTGACCAAGGCCTAATAAACCAGAGAGGAAAACGTGGTGCCGCGGCAACCGTCGGCTCAAAGTCCTCTTGCGGCCTGCATAAGCAGGTGGGCGCCATATGCCGAGACCACGATCCCGACAGGGACAGCTCCCTAAAGAAGATTATTGGCCCCAGGGATTTTACCAGCCTAACGCGCCCCGCAGCACCAGTGAGATCTTTTACTGATTTTCCAATCGGGCGGCAATAGATTCCAGGCGATCCGCACAACTTTCCAGCGCGCTTGCGACTTTCTCTGCTTCAACTTCGTCAGCAGCGGTATCTTTTTTGCCGTTTCCTGATTTACCATCATCGATTTGGATATAGGCTTCGTGTAACTCATCCGCAAGAAGCAAACTTGCCATAAGCATTAAATGTGCTTCACTAACTTGCCCCATTGATCCTTTAAGCTCATCAATCTTTTGATTGATATACTTGGCTAAGCCCAAAAGATGATCTTCCTGCCCATCCTGACAACCAACTGAATAGCGGCGTCCGTTCACGTTCAGTGTTACCTGCGCCATACTCTTAATTCTCCAGTGAGGCCGAAAGTTGACCGATCACCTTATCAAGGCGATCACCAACTTCTTGTTTTGTCGTTTTAAGTTCAGCATTCTCTTTCAAGCTCTGATCGAGAGATTTTTGCACCTCTTGAAGCGCTTCATCGGATTCGCTTGAAGTTGCCGCAATGTTTTTCTCAATTGTATCCACTGCAAGAGCAAGACGCTCCACAGCTTTCAGTAATCTCGTCATATCAAGAAACAGCCATTTGCTGAAATTTCATCCCCAGATCAGTAACCCAGCTCAATTACAGGGTAATATCAATATTCAACAGAATAAGATGCGCATCTTACATAGGTCAACCGCCTGTCTTACAAGTCTTTTCATTGTGTCCTTTATAGGGTCATTTCTCTGAACATAACAGGCATTCCTCAGATCACTGTTGACCTTGGCGGTGCAAAGGGGCATTTTGCCGCCGTTAATGGACCCCTGTCTTTAACACTACAGACAGGATAATCTGAACCCAACTGGGGACCTTGAATATGACTGCACTGCGCCTTCCCGTATCTGCTGCGGACGCCGCGCCAGGTAGCAACCACACTGATATGGCAAATGCCATTCGTGCTCTTTCCATGGATGCCGTTCAACGCGCGAACTCTGGACATCCAGGAATGCCAATGGGCATGGCTGATGTAGCTACCGTACTTTACAGCCGTTTTCTTAAATTTGATCCATTACGCCCTGACTGGGCAGACCGCGACCGTTTTGTTTTGTCTGCTGGTCATGGATCAATGCTGATCTATTCCTTGCTTCATCTGACTGGCTATCCAGACATGACAATGGATCAGATCAAAAACTTCCGTCAGTTGGACAGCATCACTGCTGGTCACCCTGAATTTGGTCATGCGCCCGGTATTGAAACAACCACTGGCCCTCTTGGTCAGGGCGTTGCGACAGCCGTCGGCATGGCCTTGGGCGAGCGCATGATGAACGCCCGTTATGGCGACGAAATTGTTGATCACTACACCTATGCAATTGCGGGTGATGGGTGCCTTATGGAAGGTATCAGCCACGAAGCAATTTCAATGGCTGGTCATCTAAAGCTCAGTAAACTGATTGTCCTTTTTGATGACAATGGTATCACCATTGATGGTTCAACGGATATGTCCGTTTCTGATAACCAGATCAAACGCTTTGAAGCTTGTGGCTGGGATGCAGTCGCAATCGATGGTCACGATCCCGAAGCAATTGCAACAGCAATCGAAGCTGCGCGCAACAGTAACAAACCATCTTTGATTGCTTGTAAAACAGTAATCGGTTTTGGTGCCCCAACCAAAGCGGGAACATCAAAAACCCACGGCGCCCCTCTCGGTGACGAAGAAATTGCTGGTACAAGAGAAAAAATCGGCTGGCCACACGCCCCGTTCGAAATTCCTGAGAACATTCTCAAGGCATGGAGATCAGCGGGTGAACGCGGCGCAGAATTCTCTGCTGCTTGGGATGCTGAACTTGCTAAAATCCCAGCTGACAAACGCAAGCTTTTCGAAGACCAGATGGCAGGTAAACTACCAGATGGTTGGAAAGAGACTTTCCGGGCCTACAAAACCAAAGTCAGCGAAGAAGCACCAAAACTGGCAACCCGTCAGTCTTCCCAAAACGCGCTTGAAGAGCTCACAGCGCTCATCCCGCAAATGATTGGTGGCTCTGCAGATCTCACAGGTTCCAACAACACCAAATCCGGTGTTCAAGGCCCTGTAAGTGCAGATAACTACGGTGGTAGCTACATATATTACGGTGTACGTGAACATGGTATGGCAGCTGCGATGAACGGACTTGCCCTTCACGGTGGCTTCGTTCCTTACGGCGGAACATTCCTTGTTTTCACAGATTACTGCCGCCCATCTATTCGTCTTTCTGCCCTTATGAAACAACGCGTTGTCTATGTTATGACGCACGATTCTATTGGCTTGGGCGAAGATGGCCCTACGCACCAACCTGTAGAGCACGTCGCCTCGCTTCGCGCTATCCCGAACCTCAATGTCTTCCGTCCCGCGGACGCTATTGAGACTGCCGAGTGCTGGGAGCTAGCGCTGGAAAGCGAAGGCACACCTTCTGTGATCGCTTTGACCCGCCAGGGACTTCCCGCACAGCGTAAGGATATATCTGTTAACTATTCCAGTTACGGTGCTTATATCCTTAATCCTTCTGTACTTGATCGCCAGGTCACACTGTTGGCAACCGGATCAGAAGTAGAGATTGCAATTGCAGGTCAGAAGCTTCTTGAAGAAATGGGCATTGGTACAGCCGTGGTTTCCATGCCATGCTGGGAACTGTTCAAGCAACAGCCACAGCATTACCGTGATGAAGTCCTCTCCCCCGGTACACTGACCGTTGCCGTTGAAGCTGCCCTTCCATTTGGATGGCACGAGTGGATTGGATCACAAGGTGCATTTGTCGGGATGACCGATTTCGGAGCTTCGGCCCCAATTGATCAACTCTACAAGAAGTTTAAAATCACACCTGAAGCCATCGTAGACGCGGTTAAAGCGCGTCTATAAAGCTTGGGATCTGTTAAAGGATTTTAGATATGACTGAATCACTTGCAGATATTGCACAGGCTCTTGTAACCAGCGGCAAGGGTATTCTTGCCGCTGATGAGAGCACAGGCACCATAAAAAAACGGTTTGATTCTATAAGTGTTGAATCAACCGAAGACTCCCGGCGCGATTACCGCGAACTTTTGTTCAGAGCAAAAGGCGGGAATGACTTTATCAGCGGCGTCATTCTGTATGATGAAACCCTTCGTCAGAATGCAGCTGATGGCACGCCATTAAGCAAAGTACTTCAAGATCAGGGGATCATTTCTGGTATTAAAGTTGATCTTGGTGCCAAGCCACTCGCAGGACATGACATTGAAACGATTACCGAAGGCCTTGATGGTCTACGGGATCGTTTGAAAGAATATGCAAAGCTTGGAGCTAAATTCACCAAGTGGCGTGGTGTTTATAAAATCACGGAAGAAACGCCCAGCTTTGCAGCCATTAGCGCCAATGCTCATGCTTTGGCACGTTATGCAGCGCTCGCACAGGAAGCAGGCTTGGTTCCAATCGTTGAACCTGAAATCCTCATGGACGGTGATCACGACATTAATGTTTGTCAGGCCATTAGCGAAGAAGTTCTACGTTCCGTTTTTGCAGAATTGGCGAATCAGGAAGTCGAGCTGGAAGGCATCCTTCTAAAACCCAACATGGTGATTGCCGGGCAGGATTGCCCCGAACAGAATTCTGTTGAAGAAGTAGCTGAACGCACTGTCGCAACCCTCTTGCGTTGTGTACCAGCAGCTGTTCCGGGCATTGTCTTCCTTTCTGGTGGACAAAGTGATGAGCTGGCAACAAATCATCTCAATGCCATGAACAAAATCAGTAGTAATCTGCCATGGAAGCTCAGCTTCTCTTATGGTCGTGCCCTACAAGCAGCCCCCCTCAAAGCTTGGGCTGGTAAAAAAGAAAATGCCGATGCAATGCAACAGGCATTTTTGAAAAGAGCCGAGGATAACAGCAGGGCGTCGACAGGCACCCTCGATTAATCCTCATCCCAATAAACACCCCATCCGAAAGGTTGGGGTGTTGTACTAAGAGGCAAAAGCCTCGAACACGTGTAACTAAATAAAGAAAATAGGTTCCAAATCATGACAGTCAAAGTTGGAATCAATGGTTTTGGTCGCATTGGTCGCCTCACACTTCGTGGAGCAATTGAAACCAATCGTGACGACATCGAAATCGTTGCCATTAACGCATCTGGCGATCCCTCTATCCACGCCCATATGCTTAAGTTTGATTCCGTTCACGGTACCCTCAATGCCGAGGTCGATGCGGATGAAGAAAACATCATTATCAACGGCAAAAAAATCAGAATGCTACATGATCGTGACCCGGCTAAATTGCCGTGGAGCGATTATGGTGTTGATATCGTACTGGAATGTACCGGTGCCTTTAACAATGTAGAAGGCTCTTCACTGCATATGGTTGGTGGTGCAAAGAAAGTTTTGATTTCGGCCCCTGCCAAAAAAGGCTGTGATCTGACAGTAGTGTACGGTGTCAATCACAAGCAACTTAAAGCAGACCACAAGATTGTGTCTAACGCGTCTTGCACAACAAACTGTCTGGCCCCGGTTGTCGACGTTCTGCAGAACCAAATCGGTATCAAGAACGGCTTCATGACAACCACCCACGCCTACACAGGTGACCAGACAACGGTTGATTCAAAACATAAAGACCTGCGTCGAGCACGCGCAGCTGCCGTTTCAATGATCCCGACATCAACAGGTGCAGCCCGGGCAATCGGTGAAGTTCTTCCTGAACTGGAAGGCAAGCTGGAAGGAAACGCGATCCGTGTTCCAACCGCCAATGTCAGCTGTATTGACCTGACCTTCACGGCTGAACGGGATACGACAGTCGAAGAAATCAACAACGCTATGATTGATGCTTCTAAAGGATACCTGAAAGGTGTTCTTGGCATTAATGCGCTACCACTGGTTTCCTGTGATTTCAATCACAACCCATCATCGTCTGTTTTCGATACCACACAAACCCAGATCATCGGCGGCAACTTTGTTCGCGTTCTGGCTTGGTATGACAATGAATGGGGTTTCAGCCTCCGTATGCTGGACACAGCTGTTGCAATGGGAAAGCATCTGTAAAAACAGATCCTTTTTTGATTTGAATGGGGTTCTTCTGAACCCCATTTTCTTTTTACCTTCTTATATTTCCCCTTTTTCTGACACGACCTATTCGCTTTTGTGATATGAGCTATTCTTTTCTATCCATTGCCAGCAATCACCTGCTTAGGTATGAAAAGACATGAATTCAGAAATCTATCTTCTTACCCCTTCGGACCTGTTGTCTGCTGATAAGAACGTCGAGCAATTCAAAGCCTCATATATTCAGGCTTTGGATGGAGGCGGGATCTCCTGTGTTTTGCTTAGCGGGACAGCTGATAACACAGAAGTATTGAAGAAAGCTGTTGAAATTCTTCAACCCATAACCCAAGAGCGTGATATAGCCTTTCTCATAGAAGATGATTATCAAAACGCTAAAGCCTTCGGGTGTGACGGTGTGCACCTGAACGATGCTGGTAACTATAAAGATGCACGCGAGCATCTTGGAACAGATTATATAGTTGGCGTTGACTGCGGTATATCCAGACATGACGCGATTCTAGTTGGTGAAGCCGGGGCTGACTACGTTGCATTTAACAACAGGCGCCCTTTACCGGAAATTGAAGATCCTGACGTTCGTGAGTTTGAAGAAGGAGGACCAAAAGGCTTGGAACTCCTAACCTGGTGGCAGACAATGATGACGCCCCCTTGTGTATCCATGGATGATATCCCGATTGAAGCCATAAAATCACATGCGGATGCCGGGGCTGATTTCATAGCGATACAAACCGCCATATGGAACCATACAGATAATCCGACAACAGCAATCACAGAAGTAAACGAGGCGATTGCCTGAACGCTTAGGACCTGATAGTTTCCCCAGCGAAATAAAAGTACACACACTAATTGATGTTATTTGACAACTGAAGACGGGCACAGATCATGAAAATTAACGGTAATGCCATTCGCCCTGGCAATATTATTGAGCATAAAGGCCGCCTGATGCGCGCCATGAAAACTCAACACACGCAACCGGGCAAAGGTGGAGCGTACCTGCAGGTAGAACTCAAAGATATCCGCGATGGTACAAAGATGAATGAGCGCTTTCGCGCCAGTGAAGATGTTGATCGTGTCCGCCTTGATCAAATCGAATATCAGTTCCTGTTCCGTGAAGACGACATGCTTACCTTCATGAACAATGAAACTTACGAACAAATTTCTCTGCACGAAGACATGGTTGGCGAACCTGTTATGTTTCTTCAGGACGGCATGACCGTTTCTATTGAACTTTATGAAGAAGAGCCAATCTCTGTCGTTCTGCCTGACACTGTAATCTGTGAAGTTGTCGAAGCAGATGCCGTTGTCAAAGGACAAACAGCTTCATCTTCCTACAAGCCTGGGGTACTGGACAACGGTGCTCGTATTCTGGTTCCACCTCATATCGCTGCCGGTACACGCATTGTTGTTAACACTGCTGACGGCAGTTATGTGGAACGCGCTAAAGACTAACTCGTTTATGCTAGAGGGGTTTTTATGATGCCCCTCTCTCAACTCGGCCCTGAAAACAAGGCCTCCTGAACACGGAAAGTAATTTCGATGGTATATCGCTCCCCCCGTATTACGGTTATGATCCGCGCCGCTGAAAAAGCCGCCCGTAGCCTGAAACGCGATTTTGGTGAGGTAGAAAACCTGCAGGTTTCAAAAAAAGGACCTGCTGACTTCGTTTCCACGGCAGATCTTAAAGCTGAGAAGATCCTCAAGGAAGAGCTAAAAAAAGCCCGCCCTGAATTTGGATTTTTAACCGAAGAAGCCGGGGTCGAAAAAGGCGAAAGCAACGACGAGAGATGGATCATTGATCCCCTTGATGGCACAACAAACTTTCTACATGGCTTGCCGCATTTCGCTATTTCTATTGCACTGGAAGTACGCGGTGAAATCGTTGCTGCACTTGTATATGATCCGATCAAGGATGAAATGTACACTGCAGAAAAAGGCAATGGCGCATATCTGAATGATCGTCGTTTACGGGTTTCTGGTCGTGTCAGCCTGGACAGCACTATCATTGCAACAGGAACACCATTCCTTGGCCGTGGAGACAGAGGACCGTTCCTGCGTGAAATTAACGCTGTAATGGCGCAGACGGCAGGTGTTCGCAGATGGGGCGCAGCTGCTCTGGATCTGGCTTATGTCGCAGCTGGACGCTATGATGCTTTCTGGGAAAGAGATCTATCACCATGGGATGTGGCGGCAGGCTTACTTCTTGTGAAAGAAGCTGGTGGTTCTGTCACAGAAGTTGACGGACGGGCATTCAAGCTTAAAAGCCAGAGCATTCTTTGCGCAAATATTGATCTGCATCCTAAGATGGTAAAATTGTTCAAAGAGTCTGGTAAATACTAGCTTTCAGCACTCTCAAAATCTTAATTTAGACCATTTTACAAAGGCTCATCATCGATGAGCCTTTGTTTCTTTTAGCCTTCCCTATTGTCGTATCCCTCTATGAGCATTAAGCTACGGACAAAGATTCACATATGGGAATCATCCTGGGGGATGGAAATTGTTCAAGCCTATGAGCTATATGCATAAAAATAGACACCAAAATCGCTCAACAATGCTACAGGCAAGCTGTGCCACGCTAGCACTTCTATGCAGCACATCAGCCGTCGTTGCACAGAATACAACGATCATTGGCGGATCGGGTAGTTCTGGTGTTTACGTTAATGAGCAACTCATTGGTTCAGTTCCAGCCTATTCCAACGGATATTCTTATGGAGCCCAAGGCGTTCCCTCGGGCTATCCCGGAGCTGGAAACAACCAATACCTCAGCAGACCCGGCAACTTGCTCTTTCCACCTTCCAGCTTCCCTCATAGTCAGGTTACGATAAACAACTTCGCTGACTTTCAAGGCTCTGGCTACAATCAAACAACAGCCTATACAGCACAGAATAATCCACAGGCTTATAATTCCTGGCAACAGCGCTACGGTCAAAATCCCTATGCACAAGGCGGTTATCCGCAGCAAACGGCGGGTTCAAGCCTCTATAATCCATACGGACAACCACTTGTCCCCTTATCGCAAGTATCCAGTACACATGTCGCAAGTACAGGGCAGCAACCCCAATATCCATCTCAAGTTCCTGCCTTTTCCCCTCAATCACAGTTACTGGTTCCTCCCCCCAATGGCGGAAACCGTGTTGTACAAAATGCACCAGTTATAAAGAGATCGACCCCGGCGACACAAGCACCGGTCACACAGACAGCTTCTATAACACCGCCTGCTGCGCCTAAGGTTACACCCAAAAAAGCTGAGCCAGTTAGCCAAGCGCAAGCTCCAAGCTCTATTATTCCCCCGGCACCGGTTGTAGAAGAAACCCAACCAACCAAGGTTGAACCAGTTGCAACACCACAAACTGTTGCGCCAAAAACGCCAACGGTGGAAGAGACTGTTAAAGAAACAACGACGACAGCGACTGAGGGAACAACATTCTCGGCACCAGATCCAGTGGTAACACCACCGTCAGTAACAGCGCCTGCTCCCGCAATTGAAACTGTTACTGCCGAGCCAGTATTAAGCCCACCACCCGTGCCAGAACCCACAACACCTACAGCAGGCACTGACATCCCGACAGCGCCAACAATTGCTGATTCAGCGCTAACAGAGAGTACTGAAGAGCTTGCCCCCCCACCGCCTCCACCAGTGGAAGCGCCGCTAGTTGAGGCAACTCCTGTAGAAGCTCTACCCGCAACAGAAGAAACAGCTGCAATTACACCGCCGGGTGAACTTGGGCCGATTCAGTTACTCTTTGAACCAAGTGAAGCGGATTTGAGTTCAGAAGCAAAAGCACAACTAAGTACGCTCGCTGATCAGCTTTTGGCAGATGAAAGTAAAATTATTCAACTCCTCGCCTACGCTGGTGATAGTGAAAGTAATGCCCAAGCGCGCCGCATATCCCTTTCCAGAGCACTCGCCGTTCGCGGTGTTTTAATGGAACGTGGAATTCCAAGCACAAGAATGCATGTCCGTGCATTGGGGAACAAAGCTAAAAAAGGCAACCCGGATCGGGTAGAGATTATTCCAGTACAGAACTAATTCTTCGACCTGCTCTCTGTCACGGGAAATAGCTGTCTTAGTTTTGCCTAATAAAAGCTGTAGCCTGCATGAGAGTTTCTAAATACCAGAGGGCGCTTAACGCATGAAACGGCCAACACGCTACCTAATCCGAATGGGGATTTTCTTAGGAATAGTTAGTCTCGCTGTTGCAGCACTTGCACCAAGTCTTCATGAAGCATTCGTAGCCAATGCCGTTATGAATGGCATGATTTTGGGCGTTCTGTTCCTGGGAATTATTTATATATTCCGTCAGGTCTTATCTCTTAACCCGGAACTTGCCTGGCTAGAGCATCTAAAAAGAGAAACAGAAGGTGGCTTGGTCTTCGCTGGCTCTATGAATGAGATCAGAGAACCAAGACTTCTTGGTCCTATGGCAACGATGATCGGAGAGAAAAAAGGCAAACTGAGCCTGTCTACTCTTTCCATGCGGACACTTCTTGATGGTATCCAAAGCCGTATAGAAGAAAGCCATGACATTTCAAGATACTTGATTGGCTTGCTTATTTTCCTGGGACTTCTGGGAACATTTTGGGGGCTGCTGGAAACTGTGAATGCTGTAGGGGATACCATCGCTGGCCTAAGCACAACAGCCGATGATCCTTCGTCTATGTTTGATGAGTTAAAATCTGGCTTGGCGACACCATTATCCGGCATGGGCACAGCCTTTAGTTCTTCGTTATTTGGATTAGCCGGCTCTTTGGTTCTCGGCTTTCTAGAGCTTCAAGCCGGACAAGCCCACAATCGCTTCCTTAATCATCTGGAAGAATGGTTATCTGGCATCACCAAACTTTCCAGCGGCGGTCCCGGTGCTGAGGGAGATCAATCTGTTCCCGCCTATATATCAGCATTACTGGAACAAACAGCCGAGAGTCTTGAGAAGCTGGAAAGAACCATGGCGCGGGACGAAGAAGAGCGGGTCCGTGCAAACCAGTCTTTAATCACGTTAACAGAACGTATGTCCACGCTGACCGATCATATGCGTGCGGAACAAAGCGTTATGCTCAGCATTGCCGAAACACAGGCACAGCTAAAACCTATACTGAGCCAGTTGGCGCAAAAACAAACTGCGCCTGTAAACACAGGTATCGACGAAGCCTCCAAAGGCCATCTGAGAAACATGGATCTCCGACTGGAGCAGCTATCAGGGGAAATTGCCAATGGCAGGGAAAGCTCTGTTCAGGAAATAAGAAGCGAAATCCGTCTGTTAACACGTACATTGGCAGCCATGGCAGAAGGGGAATAACCCCGCATGTTTTCGGCAAGTCGCAGAAGCAGCAAAAGATCAATCAACATCTGGCCTGGTTTCGTCGACGCCCTGGCAACGCTGTTACTTGTGATCATTTTTGTGCTCATGGTCTTTATGGTAGCTCAATTTACCCTTAGCAATGCACTAAGCGGTAAAGACAAAGCACTATCAAACCTGAACAGGGAAATAAGTGAACTCGCTGAATTACTCTCGCTAGAGAAATCTGCAAATACCAGATTACGCTCCAGCGTTACCCAACTTACGACAGAGTTGCAAAGTTCGATATCCTCTCGTGACAGTCTTGCAAACCAATTAGCTTCGCTTTCAGAAGACAAAGAAGATCTGGAAGGTGAATTACTGGCAGTCAGTAAAGAGCTAAAAGATCTTGTCAGTGCGCAGGCGTTATTACAGGACAACAATGACCAGCTTGAAGTCGAGAAACAAAAGCTTCTGGATGATAAAAAAAGTATTGAAGATCAACTCTCCGCACTGGAACTAGCTGCTGCCAAATTATCCGCAGAATCAGCAAAGGTAGATGCTGAACTGGAAGATGCGTACAAGGTTATTGAAGCCGACAAGGAAAAGGTAGAAACCCAGCTTGCAGAAATAGCCTTACTCAAAGAACTCCGAGACAATCTGACAGAAAAGCTCGCAACAGCAGAGACTGATATCTCCGGTCAAAAAGCCCTCACAGAAGAAGCCCAGACAGAAGTGGTGCTGTTAAACCAGCAAATTGCTGCGCTTCGCAAACAGCTTTCGGATATCTCGGCTACGCTCGAAATTACCGAAGCTATCAATGCGGCACAGGAAACCCAAATTCTTGACCTCGGAAAGCGTCTCAATGTTGCTCTCGCCACCAAAGTTCAGCAGCTGGCAAAATACAGATCAGAATTCTTTGGTAAACTTCGTGAGGTTCTTGGCAATCGACAAGACATCCGCATTGTTGGGGATCGTTTTGTCTTTCAGTCCGAAGTTCTTTTTTCAAGTGGCTCAGCAACATTGGAAGCTGGTGGACAGGAACAGTTGGGGCAACTAGCCAAAACACTCAGAGAGCTTTCAGCAAACATCCCCGATGACATCGACTGGATTTTACGTGTTGATGGGCATACTGATGTGCAACCGATCTCTACAGCTGAATTCCCCTCCAACTGGGAGCTTTCAACAGCAAGAGCTATCTCGGTTGTTAAATACCTGATCACTCAAGGCATACCTGCATCCAGACTGGCAGCAACCGGATTTGGCCAGTTCCAACCTCTGGATAGCAGCCGTGATGAAATAGCCTTCAGACGTAACCGCCGTATTGAGCTAAAACTGACACAACGATAAAAGGCTATCGAGACAGATAATCTTCTCAATAGCCTTTTAGGTTCACGCTCGAAAACTCATAAAACCACGAAGGGCTGTCTCAAAACCGATCAGAAAAGCAGTCTAACTTGCAGCCTGAACGGATAACTCTGCGTCCAGATCCGGACCAAACTGTAGCTCTGCCAGACGTGCATAGAGGCCATCTTGCTTAACAAGCTCAGCATGGGTCCCACTTGCCACAATACGTCCCTCGTCCATAACCAGAATACGATCCGCCTTCAGGACTGTCGCCAAGCGGTGGGCAATCATCAATGTTGTTCGACCATCCAGAAGATTGTCCAAGGCTTTCTGGACCGCCATTTCACTTTGAGAATCCAAAGCAGAAGTCGCTTCATCAAGCAGTAAGATTTCCGGATCTCTCAAAATCGCCCGGGCAATGGCAAGACGCTGCCTCTGTCCCCCAGAAAGACGTACGCCCTTCTCACCAAGGTAAGTATCGTATCCATCAGGAAGCTTCTCCAAGAACTCATGCGCAGAAGCCGCTTTGGCTGCATTTATGATCTCTTCGCGGCTTGCATCTGGGCGGCCATAGCGAATGTTTTCGTAGGCAGTGGCCGAGAAAACGACAGGCTCTTGAGAAACCAAACCGATATGCTTGCGCATTTCAACAGGATCAAAGTCCGGGATATCAACACCGTCAATCTTCACAACACCCTGTTGCACATCATAGTACCGAAGTAATAGCTGGAAAACAGTAGTCTTACCCGCCCCGGACGGGCCAACAATTGCGACCTTCTCCCCCGCTTTGATATCCGCAGAGAAACCAGTCATTGCCGACTGAGTTGGTCTGGATGGATAATTGAAGCTCACATTGGAAAAAGAGACTGCGCCTTTGATTTTTGCAGGCAACGGCGTTGGTGTTTCTGGTGCCGCAATATCAGTTTTAAGAGCCAAAAGGCTTAACAGTCGTTCTGTTGCCCCTGCAGCACGTTGTAAATCGCCTATAACCTCGCTAAAGGCCCCGAGAGAGCCCGCAACAACAATGGCATAAAAGACAAAGGAAGAAAGCTCACCCGCTGTTATACGCCCCTCGAGAACGTCACGACCACCAACCCAAAGAATTGCACTGATAGAGCCAAAAACCAGAACGATAACAATCGCAGTCAAAAGCGCGCGAAACCGGATTCGTGTTACAGCAGTTGTAAAGGCATCTTCGACTCGACCAGAAAAATACTGACGATCCAGGTCCTCATGACTAAAGGCCTGTACCGTACGAATCGCACCTATTGTTTCATCTGCATAGACGCCAACATCCGCAATCCGGTCCTGACTGTCTTTACTCAGCGTCCGAACTTTGCGTCCAAAAAAGAGAATCGGTATCAAAACGAAAGGTATAACAAGCGCAACAAAGCCCGTTAACTTAGGTGATGTAATAATAAGAAGAACTAAGCCCCCGAAAAACATCAACAAATTGCGCAGAGCAATCGAAAAAGAAGAACCAACAACAACCTGTAAAAGCGTTGTGTCCGTTGTCAGTCTTGAAAGAACCTCACCACTTCTGGTGACTTCAAAAAAGGCAGGAGACATTTTAATAATATGTCCGAATACCGCTGAGCGGATATCAGCGACAACACGCTCACCAATCCACGAAACAAGGAAATAGCGCGAGTAGCTCGCCAAGGCCAAAAGCACTGTTACACCGAACAAAACAAAGACAGCTTGATCAAGAAGCGCACTATTACCACTTGAAAATCCCTGATCAATCAAAGCTCTAAGCCCTCTTCCGAGACCAAGAACTGTGCATGCCGCAATGACAAGCGCAATCATAGCCCCACAGATCTGAAGCTTGTAAGGGCGTACAAATTGCCATAGCAGCAACAGGTGTTTTAACTCTTTGCTTTTAGGTGCATCTTCTTTTGATGCTACAGCTAAATTCTTTTCACTGTTGCGGCTCATACCTGTCTTTCCTGGTGAGGACTCCATTTCTGGGTCCCATAAAAAATAATTACTTACCTAATAACGGAATTGACCTTTCCACTCCAGTGTGAGAAACCACAATTTATTAACGGCTTCAATGCGACCCTATGCCTCTGACAGGTAAATTTCTACGATTCGTGGAATTAACTTGCCTCTTGGCGCAGGTTCGGTTAAATAGCCACCGCTTCCTAAGGGGATACGGACTATGAAAAAAGATATTCATCCTGAATACCACACCATCAAAGTTGTAATGACTGATGGCAGTGAATTCGAAACACGCTCTACATGGGGCAAAGAAGGCGATACTATGCGTCTTGATATTGACCCTAAGAGTCATCCAGCTTGGACTGGCGAGCACCGCTTGGTTGATACCGGTGGTCAGGTTGCCAAGTTCAACAAGCGTTTTGCAGCTTTTGGTATCAAGAACTAAGCCAAACTGTTTAAATGTTAAAAAAGGTTCCGTTTTACGGAGCCTTTTTTTTTGCCCGATCCACCCGATCCAACTGAGAATCCAAACGGGTAACTCGCATATAGAGTTGATGGCTGCGCCCCATTAGATCAGCCATCCTGGGATCAGCACCATCCGGCAGTTCATCCGGTGGCTCACAAACATTCCGGCCAGATATTCTATTATCCGGGTTTCTGGCGTCATCCATGCTGATCTCTCCATCAAGAACAGCTCTTTGTACCAATAACCAGGCCATAACCTGTGTCAGTCGCGTTGTCAGGCGCATACTTTCACAACAAATTTGCAGGCGATCCTCGGGTTTTAACCATGGGTGACGGTTACGGGTTCTATCCGCCAGATAGTCTCTTGCCTCTTTTGTCAGAGACAAAGCTTCCTGATAAGTCGAATCCAGATACGTAACCATAAGCCGCCTGATAATCTTCGCTCTTTGCACTTGGAACACAGCATTGTGCAAAGTTTTCTCCAATCTATCATAAGGGCCTTAACAAATTCTTGGTCAAGAAAACAAAGCTCCGGATTATTCACTTCCTATTGATCATCACGTCCAATAAATTATTTTTTTTTGCAGGCGATGCCTTGAAAACAAATAGAGCCTTTCTTAACTCAATCAGTACAAGAAGTGCCATTCGGGCTTCTATGTATTCACTGGCCTGACCATGACGGTAGGCTAATTGTTAAGCTTGTTGCTCAAAGGAGAACACGCAATGCACCATCGTGACTTAACACCATTACTACGCGCAACTGTCGGCTTTGACCGCATGATGAACATGCTTGATGCATCGGCTCGTCCAGATACTGCGTCATCCAGCTACCCCCCCTACAATATAGAAAAAACAGCCGAACACGACTATCGTATAACAATGGCTGTTGCGGGATTTACCCAGGAAGAGCTTGAGATCACAATCAAGGAAAACTCTCTTCACGTTGCTGGTAAAAAAGAGCGCGAAAAAGAAGATAAGGTCACTTATCTCCACAGAGGTATTGCAAACAGATCTTTTGAAAGAAGTTTCGATCTCGCAGACCACATTAAGGTAACCGGCGCTAACCTTGAAAACGGACTTCTTATCATTGAGCTCACGCGTGAGATTCCTGAATCAAAGAAACCGCGCAATATCCCCATTTCAAATGGGGCCTCAAATGAGCCTGACCTAATAGATCAACAATAACCTCTATTAGTTAGAAACGCCAAAGGCCGAGCTTATTTACATAAGCTCGGCCTTTATTATTTTTGGCAATATATCTAACAGACATTACGATCTATGTCGTTTGGTCTGTTTGTCCACCCTGTCAACTTGCCTTTGTTACGCAAGAGGTTATGAAGACTCGAGCCTCTCGTCAAGGCCTTGTTTTGTTTTTTGACATTTTTACGACAGATTTTGCCTTTTTTCAGGCACTTTTCTTTGTTTAAATTTGGCTAGAACCAAATAAGATCAAAGTATTAAGCAAAAAAAATCCGCCGGTAAAAAACCGGCGGCAAGTCAACAGGGAGGCATCAAAAAAAAGATAAATAGTAATAAAGAAACTAAAAAACCCTTTTTGACATTACAAGATTATAACAAATCAACTAAAAAAGAGTTAACAGCATAATCCTTGCTTCTACACTTAAAGATTTAAGGTGTGATTTCTGGTTTTCAAGAGGCAAAAACAAAGGGAAGCATAATAAAAAGCCTCCCCTGTTTATATTTATTTATTCGGACTGAAATAAATAACAATAATAATAGCTTGTAGAACTATTGCGCCATCCAACCACCATCAATTGAATAAGGAGCCCCTGTCATTTGATCCGCAGCGTCACTACACAAGAAAGCCGCTAATTTTCCGATTTGCTCTGGTGTCGAAAAATCCTGAGTAGGCGTCTTTTCAGAAACCAGGGCCCGTTTTTCGTCTTCAAAAGTTCTGCCGCTCTCTTTTGCTCTTGCCTCAATTTGTGCACGAACCAAATCAGTTAAAACCCAGCCGGGGCAGATAGAATTTACCGTAATGCCCTGTGTTGCAACTTCCAAGGCAACAGCCTTGGTCAAGCCCACAACACCATGTTTTGCGGCAACATAAGCTGATTTATTTGGGGAAGCCGTTAAGCCATGTGCAGAAGCAACGTTGATAATTCGCCCCCACCCTTTTTCTTTCATGCCAGGCAATGCCGCCTTTATCGTATGAAAGGCAGATGAGAGGTTAATGGCAATAACGGCATCCCAACGGTCTTCAGGAAATTCATCAACAGGTGCAACATTTTGAATGCCCGCGTTATTTACAAGGATATCAACCCCGCCAAGATTTTTTTGAGCCTCAGCGATCATGCCCTTGATTTCATCGGGTTTGCTCATATCAGCATTTGAATAAGCAACCTTTACGCCGTAATCATCGGCGATTTTTTTCTCAAGTTCAGCTATTTCTGAGCGATCCCCGAAACCGTTCAACATGATATCGGCACCTTCCGCGGCCAAGCGTTCAGCAATCCCCTTACCGATACCGCTGGTCGATCCTGTAATAACCGCCACTTTCCCTTTGAGGCCGGGCATTTACTTCTCCTGTAAAACAATAGTTGAGGAATATCACTTAGGTAAGACGTTTACATAGTATGCGATCAACAGGGTTACCGTGACAACCGATAGAATCGTGGAAGATAAGACGACAGATGCTGCTCTCGCAGTAAAAACACCATATTGTTGCGCCAGGATAAAAACGTTCATCCCTGTCGGTTGCGCGGCCAGAATAACGGCAACGGCAGCCCACAAGGGTGGAACCTCAATGACGTTAAAAACGAGGAAAGCCACAATGCTTGGGTAAATAATGGTTTTTACTATCACGATTAAAAAGCTTTGCTTTAAATCGCCAGCCAATTTGAATTCAGTTAAGGAGACCCCCAATGAAAAAAGAGCACAGGGAACAACAGCCCCACTTAATATTGAGGTAAAACGATCCAGGATTGCAATAAATTCAAAACTTGAGAGTTGAAAGATCCCCCCTGCAATCAATCCGAGAATAATCGGGTTGCTCCAGATAGCCTTTGCCAAGGAAAGCATAATTGCTTTGACGCCTTGGCCACCATCCCCTTCCCGTAAAAGATCATATTCCGTAAGCATAGAGGTTAAGGCCATGAGGATTGGTGCCTGAAAAGCGATCAACATGGTTAAGGGAACCATTCCTTCGTCGCCAAAAGCTGAATAGACCAAAGGAAAGCCAAGCAATAACAGATTTCCATAGGTCGCCCCCATCGCCATGACGGCCGCTTCTTTAAGCCCATGACCATACAGGAAACACCCCAGAAAGGCGCTACAGATGAAGATGGTCAAGGAAACGCTATAAAAGGCAATAATCAGAGAGAAATCAATATCGGATGATAAATTACCCTGGGCCATTGTGCGAAATAAAAGCGCAGGAATAGCCAGGTAATAAACAAAGAAAGACAGCCCCTTCAAAGCAGAGGAAGAAACCCAATGTCTTTTACCAGTAACATATCCGGATAAAATTACGAGAAACACAGGTATAACGATTTCTAGACTGACAAACAAATAAGTCCCTTACCCCCTCTATCAAGTACTTTACTCATCTCAAATACTCTCATGGCTGAGTTCAGCTTTTAAACAGACCATCCAACCCTTGGCGATGTTTCTCTTTTCGATCTATTTCAACGCGAGTTCGAGCGATCTCACTTTCCAATGTTGAAATATATTCCCGTAACTCTTCCAGCCCCATAGGTTCCAGATTTTTTAACTTAGGTTTGCCTTTTTTGGGCTCAAGGTCATCAAGATCCATATCATTACCCCTTGTAAGTTCATTGCCTGTGACGACCTACCCGTTTTAATTTCGGATAATTCTACTGTTGCCAGTGGCGTAAGTCTTCCCAGCATACTAAACTGAATATCAAGAAGAAAAACAGTAGATTAATAATTGGCAGGGCAAGCACGTGACACAAAATAACCTCGGGCCAATTCCCGATCAAATGACAGCGATAGAAATAAAAGAGTACGGAGATGCAGATCAACTCGCACCAGCACATCGTGCGGTTCCGACTCCAGTTGGCGATGAAGTCCTTATTAAAGTCAGTTACGCCGGTGTAAATCGACCAGATGTGATTCAGCGAAAAGGTCTTTACCCCCCACCTCCGGGGGAATCCGATATTCCCGGCCTTGAAGTTTCGGGAACAATTGTAAAATTGGGTGCACAAGTTACACAATATGCACTTGGAGATCAGGTTCTCGCGCTGGTAGGCGGCGGAGGCTACGCAGAGTATTGCACAGCACCGGTAGGCCAGTGTTTACCCGTTCCCAAAAGCCTTTCCCTTGAACAAGCAGCTGCCTTACCCGAAACCTACTTCACAGTTTGGAGTAATATTTTTGATCGTTGCGAACTTAAATCCGGAGAGACAATTCTGATCCACGGCGGCACCTCTGGTATTGGCACGACAGCAATTCAACTGGCAAAGGCTTTTGGGGCCAACGTTATTACCACGGCAGGCAGTGATGAAAAATGTCAGGCTTGCCGTGATCTCGGTGCGGATCTGGCTATTAATTATAAAACACAAGACTTTGTCGAAGAATCTAAAAAATTCACAAAGAAAAAGGGCGTTGATGTCGTTCTTGATATGGTCGGAGGCGACTATATACAACGCGATATTTCCTGCCTGGGAACGGACGGGCGTCTGTGTTTTATTGCCTTCCTTTCCGGATCTCAGGCGGATGTCAATTTCATGCCCGTAATGTTGAAACGCTTAAAGATCACCGGTTCAACTCTCCGTGCACGCTCCAGAGAGTTTAAAGCCCAGATAGGTAAAAATTTGATAGAAAAAGTCTGGCCGTTAATTGAAGACGGGAAGCTTGGGCCGTTAATCTACAAGACCCTGTCACTACAGGAGGCTGCCGAAGCTCATAAATTAATGGAATCATCCAAACACATTGGTAAAATTGTTTTAAAACTTGAAAAATAACCCCAAAGCCAGCTAATTAACAAAAAAAACACCTCGATCCTTTATTTACTGCTTGGCCTCGCGGTATATTCGGGGTAAGCCACCCGTTGGATACGTATTACCGTAGCCGAAGGACCATTAGCCGACGGCACGATTAGGAGAACCAATGTCTCAACCACTAATGCCAAAAGCGACCGCCGTTTGGTTGGTCGAGAACACATCGCTCACCTTTGAGCAGATTGCTGAATTCTGTCAACTTCACACGCTAGAAGTGCAAGGTATTGCCGATGGTGAAGTCGCTGTAGGTATTCGGGGTATGGACCCCATTGCGAATTCTCAGATCACTCGCGCGGAATTAGAACGCTGCGAAAAGGATTCATCAAAATCTCTGCGTTTTTATCAGCAGGATGATTTGCCGCAACCATCCAAACGGACAAAAGGTCCACGGTACACACCAATTGCAAAACGTCAGGATAAACCAGACGGAATTGCATGGTTGGTTCGTCACCATCCCGAGCTTACTGATAATCATGTTTCAAAGCTGATTGGAACAACAAAGAAAACCATTCAGGCGATTAGAGACAGATCGCACTGGAACATCAGCAATATTCGCCCTCGCGATCCTGTATTGCTTGGCCTCTGCAAACAAGTTGATTTGAATGCAACAATCGACAAAGCAATCAAAGAAGCTGAAAAAGCTGGCCGTATCATTCCAAAGCCAGAGCCAATGGAAGAAGAAGTTGTTGAAGCGGCGCCGGTAAAAGAAGAAATGCCGGAAGATCCGTACGAAGCTTTTACACGTGCTTTCAAAAAGACAGATTAATATCTGTTTATAGCTAGACATAAAAAAGGCCTCTTGAAGAAGAGGCCTTTTTTATGAGCTAAAGCATCTACTCTTACAGCAACACTATGAGTTCACTCCATATCCAATACTTTGAAGAGCCGTTCTAATCTCATCCAGAATGGCTGGATCATCAATAGTTGCGGGAACTTTATAATCTTCGTTGTCCGCAATTTTGCGCATAGTCGCCCGAAGGATTTTCCCAGATCTCGTCTTTGGTAAGCGCCCAACAACTACCGCAAGCTTGAAAGCAGCAACAGGACCAATGTCATGCCTGACTTTCTGCACAACTTCAGCAACAACATCACTATGTGATTTTTGCGCCCCGGCTTTTAGAACCATAAAGCCCAGTGGCAATTGCCCTTTAAGTTTGTCTGACACACCAATGACTGCACACTCCGCAACATCTTCGTGAGCTGCAAGAACTTCTTCCATAGCACCTGTGGACAAACGATGACCTGCAACATTGATAATATCATCTGTTCGGGACATGACATAGATATAGCCATTTTCATCTTTATACCCCGCATCCCCAGTCTCATAAAACCCGGGAAATCCGGTTAAGTATGCTTCGCGATGGCGCTCTTTAGCATTCCAAAGGGTAGAAAACGTCCCTGGCGGCAGAGGAAGTTTGCAAACAATTGCGCCGATATCACCCGCGGGCATTTCACTATGATCTTCAGCATCAAGAATACGAACATCCCACCCCGGAACAGATCGCGCAGGAGATCCTGCTACAATAGGTAGCTCTTCGATCCCCAGACAGTTAGAAGCAATCGGCCATCCAGTCTCTGTTTGCCACCAGTGATCGATAACAGGAACCTCTAATTTTTCCAACGCCCAGTTCAGCGTATCGGGATCACATCGCTCACCTGCCAAAAATAACGTCCTGAAATGAGATAAATCATACTTATCCAGATAAGCGGCTTCGGGATCTTGTTGGCGGATCGCACGAAAAGCTGTGGGTGCTGTAAAGAGAACAGAAACATTGTGTTCTGCTATAACGCGCCAGAAAGCACCGGGATCAGGTGTTCCAACAGGTTTTCCTTCGTACATGACAGAGGTCGCACCATAGATCAAAGGTCCATAGACAATGTAGGAATGTCCCACAACCCATCCCACATCAGATGCGCCCCAGAAGACTTCTCCCGGCTCCACATTATATATATTTTTCATGGACCAATGCAGAGCAACAGCATGTCCGCCATTATCCCGAACAATTCCTTTAGGCTGTCCCGTGGTTCCAGACGTGTAGAGAATATAAAGCGGGTCTGTTGCTGCAACAGGAACACAATCAACACCGGATGCCTTTGCTTCTGCATCCGCCCAATCAATATCTCTGCCCACCGTCATTGAAGCCTCAGCCTGCGGACGATGCCAGATAACACAGTGATCAGGTTTGTGAATTGAGAGGTCAACCGCCTCATCAAGCAAAGGCTTATAGGGAATGACCTTGCTAACCTCTATGCCACAAGAAGCAGAGATAATAACTTTCGGGCTACAATCATCAATTCGTGTCGCTAATTCGTTGGCAGCAAAGCCACCGAAGACAACGGAATGAACAGCACCAAGCCGTGCACAAGCCAACATTGCGACTGCGGCTTCTGGTATCATTGGCATATAGATGATAACGCGATCACCTTTTGAAACACCAAGTCCAGCAAGAGAACCCGCAAACTTTGAAACACGCTTCAGGAGATCAGAATAGGTGATATTTTCTTTTGTATCAGTAACCGGGCTATCATAAATCAATGCGGTTTGTCCACCGCGCCCCTGCTCTACGTGTCGATCTAGCGCGTTATAACAAGTATTTAACTCTCCCCCGCTAAACCATCGATAAAAAGGTGCGTCTGTATCGTCCAGCACCTTGGTATACGGCTTATACCAGTCAATTTCTGATGCGGCTTCGGCCCAGAAAGATTCTGGTTTGGCCAAAGAACGTGCTTGCACGTCGTCAAATGAACCCATGATGTGTCCCAACATGATTATATAATTTTTATCTCCAGCCTCCCCGACCGGTTCGAATAGCTTGCTGCATATTGGATAGAGGATCAATTTCCCCTACAGACAGAAAGCTCTATTAGATAATTATTTTACAAATTTTTTACAGCTAAGATAACAAAAACACCCGCCCAGTTATCATCCAGACGGGTGCTTTGTTTTATTCGAATGCAAGCATTGGGCACCTAAAGTACCTCAGCATTTATTAATGCGGCTCACTCAGCATTTGCATTTCGTCTTTAACGCGAAGCTTTTGCTTTTTAAGTGACATCAATAGGGATTCATCGGGATGCGGGCGCGTACTCTCCTGATCAATAGCGCTCTCTAATGTAACATGTTTTGTACGCAAGGACTCGATGCGTTCAGCAGTGGCCATATTCGTCTCCCTCTAATACCAAAGTTTCAATTGCTACCAATCACACTTAATGTCGCGAACATTGACTTCAACTAGCTTTCTCAGGAATCGTTACTGCACCAGAAATTTTAATGAAAAATCTCCATTACAATACCTAAGAAAATTTTTGGGAAGTACTGATGATGTTTGAGATGGCGTAACCAAGACTGCTGGCCGTTTATTCGGCTTTGGTGTATGGGATATTTCCAAAGCGTCCCAACCGCAGTTATCTTGTATATTTCGTACCAACCCAAACCCACAACATTGTTGAGAAGACAGCGTGTGTATATGGTAGACCTGTCGGGTGAACTTGCCAAGGGTCAGCCAACATATATTTCATTTTTTCATCACAAATGTGAAAGATAGTTACTCATGACCAAGAAGAGAATCATTGTCGGAATAAGCGGTGCAAGCGGTGTTATCTATGGCATCCGGCTCCTTAAGCTCTTACAACCAACCGACATTGAAACTCACTTAATCATGAGTAATTCTGCAGAAATTACATTAGCTTACGAAAGTGATCTCAAAGTAGCGGATGTCAAAAATCTTGCGGACGTTGCTCATAACGTTAAAGACATTGCCGCCTGTCTTTCCAGTGGATCCTACCGGACCCTTGGGATGGTTATCGCCCCTTGCTCTGTCAGAACCATGTCTGAAATATCAAGCGGTGTAACCTCGAGTCTCTTAACACGTTCAGCTGATGTTATTTTAAAAGAGCACAGAAAACTTGTTCTCATGGTGCGAGAAACACCGCTCCATACTGGACATCTTCGCACCATGACCAGCCTTTCCGAGCTAGGGGCAATCATCGCGCCCCCCGTTCCCGCGTTTTACGCCCGACCAGAAAACCTAGATGAGATGGTGGACTATAGCCTGGGCAGGATTCTTGATCTATTTGATATTGAACTTCCGGGCATGAACAGATGGGATGAAAACAGTAAGAAACGCCCGGCGTCTTAATTTTTCAAGCACCATCATTCCTGATGCGCTTTTTAATAAAATAAGTGCCGCAGAACTGATCCTCGCCCCACAACATATACACCCACAAAATATACAAAAAAACTAAGGCTAAATTTACCCAAATTACCTACTGGAAAAGCCAAACCGCTTCCAAGGGGGGTAACTCCGGGAACCCGCCCCGAACGATTGCGGCCAAGTCGGCACAATCCACCGTACCAATCCCATCAACCTCGCAGAGCTCCAGGTACAAAACCATATTCTTTGCCGCCATTTCTGAAGAAGGCAAAAGAGCTGGCCTAAGGGTCATATGAAGGTGCATAAAGTTTTGTTGTAGTGCTTCGGCCCATAATTCGGAATTTTTAACCAGATCACGCAAACCTTCTGTATGACGAAAACCGTTAATCGTTTCCGACTTCATCCAGGTTCGAATATCACGTAAAGGCTGAATGACATGATCCCGCCACTTTTCTATACCGGAAATCAAACCAGACAGTTCTTTTGAATTTAGTTGCTTACCGCAAAAGCCAGCCCAACAACAAAAGAGCAGCAAATTTACGTCCAGATCATATTTTTCCTGCAAAACCAAACAGGCAGGTGCAACCCCTTGTTGTCCATAGACATCAAGCGAAAAATTCCAAAAAGGGTTTATAGGTAACTGGCTTTGATCAAACATCGTCCCACCAGCTTATAGCGCACTGTGAATAAAGAACAAACTATCGAATCGCTTCTATTTGTATTCAAGATCACGGTCCCAAAACAGCAAATGCTCCGCTTTTGACAGTACAATATTGGTGGCAATATTGGTGTCTTCCTTGAAAATTCGACATTCTAGAAATAAAACTTACACAAAAACTATGTTTATTTTTAAAGTCAGAGTATAAGTAACTCCTTCAGTTAATGTGAGTTTAAGAGACCCTAACACGTGGCAAATACAACAGGTAGCAGTCGAAAAGAGCTAATCGAAGAACTTGAAAGGCTCAAACAAGAGCATCGAGACATGGATGATGTTATTGCCCGCCTGCAAGAACACGCGCCTTTTGATCAATTACAGCTCGTAAGATTGAAAAAGAAAAAGCTTAACCTCAAAGACAGCATGAACAGAATTGAAAGTCAGTTGCTCCCGGATATTATTGCCTAAAGCATTACGCTCTCAACAAATCTCAAAACATTAGCTAGCTTTATTCGATGTTAAGAAGCGTCTGTTTCTTCTGAAGCTTCTTGCTTGGCCTTTTTCTGCTCGTACATTGCCATATCCGCCGCTTTGAGAGCTGCGTCCGCATCTCCCCCTTGGAAGCTATGAACGCCATGGGATACATGAACATTCACCGAGTTCCCTTCGTAATCAAAAGCAGTCTTGGCGACTTCAGTAGATAAAAATTGTGCCTTTTCGGCGGCAATATCCGGTGGAGCTTGTAATAAAATAACTCCAAACTCATCCCCGCCCAATCGTCCAACAATATCTGACGAACGCACATTCCTCAGCAAAGTGGACGCGACATGTTTAATCGCTTCATCCCCCGCTTCATGCCCTAATCCGTCGTTAATTTCTTTCATGCCATTCACATCAATATAAATGACACTGCCGGGAACTTCATAGCGCTCGCTATAGGCCATCATTCGATCAAGTTCACGTACAAAGGCACGACGATTTAAAACCGGCGTCAAAACATCCTGATCCGCAAGTTTTTCGAGATAATCAACCCTTTTTTTTGCCTGATCCAGCTCCTGACGAACGTCTTGAACCTCCTTCATCAGCTTCTCGATCGCGGCACGAACTTTTGGTGTGAACTCGGCTTCGGGGATACCGCCAATTGAGGCAACATCCACAGGAGCTGTCGCATCGGACACTCCCTCAACTTTTTTTGCAGGCTTTACACTAGGTGCGGCTGAAACACGCCCGACACTGCTAACAGAGCCAGTTCCACCAGTTGGTCTTTGGACCTTCATTCCACAAGCAATCCCTTTGCTTTATTTTCACTCCGGCTTCCTGCCAGAACATCTGTTATTTAGAGCAATCCCAATAAACGAGACGGCATAAAAATAAATACTTTATGCACTTTATATAGAATCATTTTACATAAGGTTACTAAAAAAACTGTAATTTACAGTAATTCACGGTCAAAACTTAGTGTTCTCTTTACTTGCCTTCTTTTCCCGCACGTCTTAATAATGCGCTCCAATACACAGCTAAATCAGGATTCAGCAATGTCCGAGAAGTCTCCGCAAGTTGGTATAATCATGGGTAGCCAATCCGACTGGCCCACGATGAAGCATGCGGCCGAAACCCTCGAAGCTCTTGGTATATCTTACGAAAAGCGTATCGTATCTGCACATAGAACACCGCAGCGTCTGGTGGAATATGCCACGACTGCGCGAGACAGAGGTCTAAGCATTATTATTGCAGGTGCTGGTGGTGCTGCGCATTTACCGGGGATGGCAGCAGCCATGACACCATTGCCTGTGTTTGGTATTCCGATCGAAAGCAAAAGCTTGAAAGGGCAAGACAGTCTGCTCTCTATTGTTCAGATGCCAGGTGGTGTACCTGTCGGGACACTCGCAATTGGCAAGGCCGGGGCGATTAATGCCGCCCTCCTGTCTGGCTCTGTACTTGCCCTGCAGAACGAAGAGATTGCCAAAGCCTTGGACAAATGGCGACAGAAGCAAACGGATGCAGTCGCCATTGAACCAGTTGATACCCCATAGTTAAGACACGTAATATTCAGGTAACGTTTTACGGACATCCGTGGAGACAACGATTATGAGCAAATCGCTTTCAGCCCCACTCGCCCCAGGTTCCATTATTGGCATTCTTGGAGGTGGGCAACTTGGAAGAATGGCTGCCTCAGCCGCTGCAGAGTTGGGCTTTCATTGCCATATCTACTGTCCTGAAGCAGATAGCCCAGCCAGTGAAGTTTCAAAATACTCAACAACAGCAGCTTATGATGATGAAAAAGCCCTTGCTGCCTTTGCTGAGCACGTAGATGTTGTCACCTACGAATTTGAAAATGTTCCTGCCAAAACAGCCGCCTTTCTGATTGATCGGGTCCCGGTTAATCCCGGCCCTAACGTTCTGCATATTTGCCAAAATCGGTTACGTGAAAAGGACTTTTGTAACTCCATCAATGTGCCGACAACACGCTATATGGAAGTCACAAATCCGGAATCACTTGATCGTGTTGTCAGGGATATGGGACGCCCCTGCATTCTGAAAACCACAGAAATGGGATACGATGGCAAAGGGCAAACTTTTATTTCTGCGGAAACGAATTTAACCGATGCATGGAATGCAGTCGCGCCAAATCTGGATCAAGCAGAACTTGTTGTTGAGGCTCTTGTGGATTTCCGTATGGAAATTTCAGTGATTGTCGCCCGTAGTATTCAAGGTGACTGTCAGGCTTACATTCCTGTAGAAAACCGCCACAAAAACCATATTCTGGATCAAACGATCGTACCTGCGCGCATCTCACAGAAAATCAGTGACCGAGCTGAAGCTCTGGCACGGCATATGGCTGAAGAAATGGAACTTGTCGGCATGATGGCCGTAGAGATGTTTGTCACTACAGATGATGAAATTCTGATCAACGAAATGGCTCCCCGTCCGCACAATTCCGGCCATTGGTCCATGGATGCCTGTGTGACATCCCAATTTGAGCAATTTATACGCTCCATTGCAGGACTGAACCTAGGTTCCGTATTCCGTCATTCAGATGCCGTTATGACAAACCTTCTGGGGGACGATGTTGAAAAGTGGGAAGAAATACTTTCTGACCCTGCGAGTAAACTTCATCTCTATGGTAAGGACCAAGCCAAACCTGGACGAAAAATGGGGCACTTCACCCGGATCATTCCGCGAAATTAAAAGCGTCGCCACCTGCATACAATCGCACTCATTAACTTTTTCGCAAAAGAAGCATGGTAGTCTGTATTTCTGCTACAGTTACCTCTTGGAGCGCGTGTTTTGTGGAAAAGTAGCGCAAACAAATTACGCAACACATCATCCTCTAATTATTTGGGTATCGTATTTGGTATCATCTTGATTAGCTTTATAAGTAGTGCCAAAGCAGAAACCTATACTCTTTATAGCTACCACCCTGTCCCCCCTTTTATTACTGGCGAAAATCAGGGCTTAACATATGAACTTGTCCAAGAACTCGAAAGCTTAAGTAAAGGACAACACAGCTTCAATATACAAGTTGTTCCGCGAAAACGCCTTAATGAACTGATTAAAACAGAAAACATAATCGTTCTTTGGGCCAACCCCAGATGGTTTAAAGAGATTATGCCATCTCAAACTTTCTGGTCAGATCGAATTATGTTGGATACCAGCGTTTATGTATGGGAAGCAACAAACACAAAAAGTTATAAAAGCCCCAATGATCTTATCGGCGCCTCTTTTGGTGGCATAAAAAATTACAAATACAATAATATCGAGGTTCTTCTGACAAAAAACCAAGCCAGAAGAACTGACGCAGATAACGACTGGCAGTTAACACAAATGCTTCTCTCGGGAAGAATTGATGTTGCCATCATGTTGGAAATAAATGCTTGTAATTTAATAAAGAAACATCACCTCTTTGAGAAAATAAATCTGGCCGAGCATAATAGTTTTGACCGTAAAGTTATGCTTACCGGAGTAAATGACAAAGGCCTGATCAAACTGATAAACAAGCTCCAGCGTAGCCCAAGGTGGGCCGCAAGACTTGCAAATTATCGTGCTAAAATAGTGCCAATTGATCAATTGGCCCCAGGCGACTACTGTTCCCACCTACCAGCACCAACGACAGTCTTAAATAATTAATCTATACAATGATTACCAGATGCGCATTATCCTGAGCCGAAAAGGTTTTGACGCCCAATATGGCGGTGGTCCGAGCCCGATCCTCCCAAACGGGGAGATGTTTTCTCTCCCCATCCCTCACCCGATGGGTCCAAAGACTTATCAGGATATTGCTTCGCCAATTGGGTGTCTAGGAACTGTCATTGAGCAGCTAAAGCCCAAAGCAGCTTCCCCTCAAGACAGAGCCCATCTGGATCCAGACCTTTATCCCGACAGCCTTCCTCGTCACCCCGATTGGAGATGTTGTTTTGGACAATATAGTGCGGCTCAGCAACATCTTGCCAATCAAGGCGTCACGGTCGGAGATCTTTTTCTCTTTTTTGGCTGGTTCAGGCGCGTAGATGAAAATCTTCGTCCTTTGCCCAAACAGCCAGATTTACATGTTATCTACGGCTGGTTACAGGTTCAAAAAATAATCAATATCGGGACTGATATACATCTGGTCGCTAAACAGTTTCCTGCCTATGCCGAGCATCCTCATCTCACCCATTCTTTCGGTACAAACAACACCCTTTATATTGCGAAAGACAGGCTAAAAGTCGGAAGGCAAGAGCTCAATATTCCTGGGGCAGGTATTTTCCCGCAGATCAATCAGAACAGAGTTTTAACTGCAGAGGGCGCCACACGGTCCATCTGGAATTTGCCCAAATGGTTTGCGCATCCAACACCTGCACTATCTTACCATTTAAACACTGACAAATGGGCTCCAACACCTGAGGGATGGCAGGTAAAATCAGCCCCTAAAGGACAAGAATTCGTCATCAATGCGCAGGGCCGCAACCAAGCAGCCAACCGTTGGCTCAAGAAACTATTTCACGATCAAATTTCTGGGTAAAATAGCTGAGAGCTAATGATCGGCTCTAAAGATTTCTTTTGGTAAAAGGCGAGCAGGCCTGGAATTTATCCGCCAACGCGCCTATCTTGCCAATTGTTTTTCCTAATGTGCCCCCGATTTTGAGAACTTCAGCAATACGGCGATCGAGGAAAGCCCAGGTTTTTTCAAAATCTTCAGAGCTATCATCCAGCCAGAATAAAAGGGTCGAACTATAGACACCAGCAAGCAACAACCGCTTGCTATAAAAGTTATAATCCGTAGATGTATCTCCAGCAGCTAGCCACATGGCATCAACAGTATCATATACGTTATGCATCCCCTCGGTTGCTTTAAGTGGCATTGTGAAGAAACTCACACCTTTTCGAATAGCTTCACGATCCGCTGTCATGAGTTCCAGCTTGGTTCGCACCGCCAAGGTAATCCGGTCACGTACTTTCATGCCGGCCAAGTCATTCTTTTCCAGTGTTTCCATAACCTGATGGTCAAGCTGCTGATTATAAAACCGCAATACGTCTGTTATGCCTCTTGGAAATAGAATGGAAATATCTTGAGATGAAGGATCACAATTGCTTCCAGCTTCCGCCAGAGCAGCCTCACTCCACCCCTCAAAAGGAACAATGGATAACAGCGCTCTTAACAGTTGGGCTTTTTTTGCTTCGCTCATATCACGATCCTTTAAACTTCCTAGTTCACATCCAAATTCACTTTGGCCCAATTCACTCTGCCAAGAATATTCAGCGGACACATTCGTCCTACGTCAAAGCCTCATTCATCAGGCTTTTGATAACCGACTTCTGACGAGAAAATAAGTGACTTAATGTCTGTCATTCTTTCAGTATAGAGAACACCATCCAAGTGGTCATATTCATGCTGAACGACACGTGCATGAAATCCCGAGGCTTCACGCTCTATCAGCTTACCATCAAGCCCGAAGCCACGATAGCGAATTGATCGGTGACGAGGAACTATTCCCATTAATCCGGGAATAGACAAACACCCTTCCCAACCTTCATCCACTTGATCACCAATAAAATCAATTTCCGGGTTCACAAGAACAGTCAAAGGCACCCCACTCTCGTCTTCGGGCGAAATTCTCAATCTTTCAGCTTCCGCCTTGGCGCGTTCTTCGGAAACAAAGAAGGTAAAAATACGTTTCGACTCGAAAACCTGCGGGGCTGCTATACCTGTGCCACCAGCCTCAGTCATGGTCTCAACCATGTTTTCCACAAGCTCGCGAATTTCTGGCATCGTCGGATCTGGAACAAGCGCTGCTACCTGTCGTAAAACAGGGTGTCCCATTTTTGATATCTTTAGTAAGGTCATGTTTATACTATGGAACTCTGTTTACACAGGGTCAAAATAAAACATTACGCTTTGGCAAAAGTTATCATATTAACATGCTAAAGCTCAGGAATACTGGAGAAAAGAATCTCCCGTAGTCAGTATTCTTCCCTTCACATTTACAAAAGCCTGTGATAGGTACTGCCATGAACCTGCTGTGCCATTGGCTCAGCGGATGTTCTTTATGTGTTCAACTCGGGTAACCGAGAAAACTCTGTCAGACCAATCATGGACTGACGTTAGAAAGGAGCTGATCGCCCGTGCAAGTACACGTTCGTGATAATAATGTTGATCAGGCTCTTCGCGCGCTTAAGAAAAAGCTGCAACGCGAAGGTGTCTTCCGTGAAATGAAGTTGCGTCGTCACTTCGAAAAACCATGTGAGCGCAGAAAGCGCGAGGGTGCCGAAGCAGTTCGTCGCTATCGCAAACTTCTTCGTAAGCGTATGGAACGTGAAGGCTATTAAAGTCTGATCGGCGTTCTGTGAACGTCGCTTAAGGCGAGATATCTTCCTCTAGGAAGAAGAACGGGCTGCCCTCTAACTCAGACGGCGGCCCGTTTTGCGTCTAGAATAAACCTAACCGATCATCACTCAGAACATCTCTTCAACTACACAGCCCAGCTTTGCGCATCAGGGTCCTGCCCAACCAGCGCAAGGCCATAGGCAACGGATTCAAGCTGTTTCCCACTCGCCAATTTATCCTGACCAAACAATTTGGCAAAAAGCGTCTGTACAGCGGGAACATATGATGTTCCACCCGTCATAAAGACCTTATCGATTTGGGATAGAGGAATTTTACTTTCCTGCAACAAGCTATCGACCTTCTTTTCGATCACTGATAGATCCTTGGCAATCCAGCTTTCAAAATCTTGTCGACAAATCGTTTTTTCAATTTTTTTGTCACTGAAATGAACTGAAAATTCGGCCTCATTACTGTGAGTTAAAGCCATTTTAGCTTTGGAAATAGCGTCATAGATATCCATGCTCCAGTCATTATCGACAACATCGATAAAAGTTTCGATCATTTCCGGATGAACTGCCACGGACTTTAGTTCACGTAGTTCGCGTAAGGTTGTCGGGCTTTTCAAAACCCCGAGCTCGTGCCACTTGGAAAACCGATTATAGAAGCTATTGGGCATATCCAGAATTTTTCTATCCAAAGAATAGTACCCACTCCCCTTTCCAAGGGACGGTGAAACCACATGATCAATCAATCTGCTATCAAAGGTATCACCCGCAATACCAACCCCCGCATAACCCAAAGGCGTTGATCGCAAGTTTGAGCCGGAACGTTCAAACTTGATGAGAGAGAAATCGCTTGTCCCCCCACCAAAGTCAGCAACAAGAATAGTTGCCTCTTTCTCAATATTTTTTGCGTAGTAATACGCTGCGCCTACAGGCTCATAGACATAACTTACATTGGAAAAACCAACGCTTTTATAGGCTGCATCGTATCGCTCTCGGGCCAAGTCTTCATCTGGAGAATGCCCGGCATAGATAATTGGACGTCCGGCAATAACCGTGGTTTTATCTTCCGGGATCTGATCTCCAGCATCAGAGACAAACTGTTTAAAAAAATCAGCCATAATATCTTGCAAGGTGAAGCGTTTAGAAAAAATCTGTGTTTCTTGAAACAGCTTGCTTGCGATATGGCTTTTGAAAGACTGCAAGAAACGTACTTCACCGCGTGCCGTTAGATATTGCTCCAATGCCCAAGGTCCGCCAGCCACATCTACTCTCGAATTTTTAGCCGGACTATGCTTCTCGTAACAAAGCAGGCTACGATAAACATCATGCAGAATATCATCGTGCTTGAATTTAACGGACGTCACAGTTCCCTTTGGATCAGCCAAAGCAATCACAGTATTCGTCGTACCGAAATCAACACCAATTGAGATATCGCTCATGACTTCATCCTCGTATATATATATAAGTTGGAAAAAGGGGACGCGATACATGATCCCTTTCAAGCCAACTATCAAGCAATAATTTGTAAAAATCCTGCGGGCTATTACTTAATCTCTGCTGAGTTCTTCCACCTTTCACAAACAAAAAGGGCACCACAAGGGCGCCCTTTTCTAATAGATAAAGGAATAGAAGCTCTTAGAGCTGCTCCAAAGATTTAACAATCTTTTCGCACATCTGTTTAGCATCACCAAAAAGCATCATGGTGTTATCACGGAAGAAAAGCTCGTTCTGTACCCCTGCATACCCCGCAGACATACCACGTTTAACGAAAAGAACAGTCTGAGCCTGATCAACTTCCAAAATAGGCATCCCGTAAATTGGGGACTTTGGATCAGTCTTGGCTGCTGGATTTGTGATATCGTTCGCCCCAATAACAAAAACAACGTCCGTCGATTTGAAATCACGATTGATTTCATCCATCTCTAGCACTTCGTCATAGGGCACAGATGCCTCAGCCAACAACACATTCATATGCCCAGGCATACGGCCTGCAACAGGGTGAATAGCATAGCGGACATTAACACCATCTGCTTTGAGCAGATCAACCATTTCCCGCAAAGTATGCTGAGCCTGCGCAACGGCCATGCCGTATCCCGGCACAATAACGACAGATCCTGCATTCTTCATAAGGAAGGCGGCATCATCACCAGACCCGGATTTCACCACCCGATCATCATCGCCACCACTTCCTGCTGGGCCATCTTCACCCTCAGCACCAAAACCACCAAGAATAACGCTAATGAACGAGCGGTTCATGGCTTTACACATGATGTAACTTAGGATTGCACCTGAAGAACCAACAAGAGCCCCGGTAATAATCAACAGGTTGTTTTGCAGGGTAAACCCGATGCCACACGCAGCCCAACCCGAATAGGAATTCAGCATAGACACCACAACAGGCATATCGGCACCGCCAATTGGTAAAATCAACAGGAAACCAAGCAGCAAAGTAACTGCGATTAAGATCCAGAGATAAACAGGCTCCTGCGTTGTGCAGAGAAGGACAAGCAGAACAACCACCAATGCCCCAAGCGCAGCATTAAGCATGTGCTGCATTTTGAAAACCAGCGGTGCGCCTGAAACCAGTCCCTGCAGTTTGGCGAACGCAACCACGGACCCTGTAAAGGTAATGGCACCAACTGCAGTACCGATTGCCAATTCAATCAGGCTCGAAATCTGAATATCGCCAACCCGTCCGATGCCATAGGCTTCGGGCTTATAGAATGTTGCCAAGGCAACACAAACAGCAGCAAGACCGACAAGACTATGGAAAGCAGCAACAAGTTGCGGCAAGGCTGTCATTTGAATACGTAAGGCGATAACGGTACCGATCGCACCGCCGACGAGAAGCCCCAAAAGAATGGTTCCAAAGCTCATCACGCCAGGTGCCATAAGGGTTGTTCCAATCGCCAGAACCATCCCTACAATACCAAAAACATTCCCCTGTCGACTTGTTGTCGGGTGAGAAAGCCCACGAAGCGCCATAATAAAGCAGACTGAAGCAGCCAGATATAACAGAGCAGAAAGATCTGATGACATAGTAAGCTCCCCCTATTGCTTTTTCTTGAACATTTGCAGCATACGCTGCGCGACGATAAAGCCACCAAAGATATTCACGGCGGCCAAAACAATGGCGATGAAACCCATGATTTCACTAAAACCAACATCAGCAGGTCCCGCAGCAATCAGTGCACCGACAATAATCACCGATGAAATGGCATTGGTTACCGCCATCAAGGGCGAGTGCAACGCAGGCGTTACATTCCAAACCACGTAGTAGCCGACAAACACGGCCAAAACCAACACAGTAAGCCCCATAATGAACGGGGACCCCGCGCTCTGCCCTGCCGTATCAACAGCAAGACGACTGGCTTCAGATGCAAGGGATGCAACTTCGTCAGATAAGGCACGGGCTGAGTTAGCGACATCAGTTGCCTTGTTGATAAATTCCTCACTCGACATCAGGCATTCCCCCCATCTTTAGCTTCCGCTTTAGTCCCGGATTTACTTGCCGTTGATTTCGTTGTTGTTTTCTTTGGAGTAGCTTTGTTCGCCGCAGCCGTTTTGACCGGTACTTTCTTTGCCGGGGCACGCTTCGCAGGCGCTCTTTTCGCGGTAGCCGTTTTCGCCGCTGTGGTTTTCACTGGAGCAGCCTCGCTCTCAGCGGACACCTTTGGCTCAGTTTTTGAAACCGGCTTCTTTTCAGAATGAGCCAATGCAGGATGTACGATTGAACCTTCGTGTGTCACGCAAGTCCCTTTGATAATTTCGTCATTCCAGTCGATTTTTAAATCCTTGGCTTCTTTATCGAACATAAGTTCGAAGAAATTATATACGTTCTTCGCATAAAGCGAAGATGCATCCGTCGCCAAACGTCCGGGAACATTGCTATAACCAACAATAGATATGCCGTCTTTTTCAACGACTTTCCCGGCAACAGACAGTTCACAGTTACCACCGGTTTCAACTGCAAGATCAACAATCACCGATCCCGGCTTCATTGATTTGACCATTTCTGCCGTCACCAGAACTGGCGCAGGACGCCCCGGTATCAAGGCAGTGGTAATAACCATATCAACCTTGGCAATCGTCTCTGCAATCAAGGCAGCTTGTTTTGCCTTATAGGCATCTGACATCTCTTTTGCATAACCGCCAGCAGTCTCTGCTTGCTTGAACTCATCATCTTCAACGGCAACAAACTTTGCGCCTAGAGATTCAACCTGTTCTTTAGAAGCCGGACGGACATCCGTAGCGGACACCACAGCACCAAGACGCCGTGCCGTTGCGATAGCTTGCAACCCAGCAACACCGGCCCCCATAACAAAAACCTTGGCTGGAGCAACAGTTCCAGCGGCAGTCATCATCATTGGGAAAGCCCGGTTGAATACTCCCGCACCATCCAGAACAGATTTATATCCCGCCAAGTTAGATTGACTGGACAGAACATCCATCGATTGTGCGCGGGTAATGCGTGGCACGAAGTCCATCGCAAAAGCTGTTAATCCGGCCTTGGAATAAGCATCCAGTTCTTTTTCCGAGCGATAAGGATCTGTAATTCCGATGACCACTGTGCCTTGAGACAAAACCTTTAGCTCATCATCTTTGCCACCCGCGATGGGCTTTTGTACCTTTAAAACAGCTTTAGCATCCTTGTAGGTCGTCGCCGCATCTTTCCCAATGGTCGCTCCAGCATCTTTAAAAGCAGTATCCGTAAAACTGGCAGCTACACCTGCCCCTTTTTCAACAAAGACATCACACCCCAAAGCAACAAGTTTCTTCACTGTCTCTGGAGAAGCAGCGACCCGTGTTTCATTCGGGCGACGCTCCTTGGGAATAGCAATTTTCATATTATCTCCCCACAAGAATTGTCGTTGGATCAGAATGTCCAACAAATTATGGCTGTTATTAAAGCGGGATTAAAATCAAAGCTGCAAGTGTGCGCTGCACAAAAATGTCCTAAAACCGCCATAAAAAGAGGAAAACACCTGTGCCAACTGGGAAATAATACCAACCAAAAATTACAAAATATTGCTGTAATATAGATAAAAGGTCGATTCGTCTGTATAGACAGGTGCCTAAAGACGCTTTAATTGAATTCCTTTAAACAGTCGTCGGAATTGAAACATCAAACTTATTCAGAGCCGATGTTTGTCTTTCATGTAAAGTCAAATGATCAAAATCCGAAATCAGCTCATGGAACAATTGATGCCAGTTAATCTCGGCTTTCAAATGCATGAAAACTGATCCCAGGCCAACAGCGGCACGGTCCATCAAAACAAATTCTCTCGGCGGTTTAACGCCACCTAGTCGACGCAATTCCTGATGAACCTTATTGGCGACTTCAGCTCCATAAGCGCCACCTTTATAATCATCAACAATTGTTCTCTTTCGATCCTGAAGCAGTGGACCATAAAGGAAATGTGCCCAGATGTTCAAGGTATCTAACATTTCCCGGCTTTGAATTTGAAAGCCCCAGCTTTCATATGCCTGAACAGCAAGATCTTCGTCGTCTCGCTCTAGCCCGAAATAGAGATCAATGACACCTTTAACAAAAGACGCATCGAAAACACGGATGCAGCCAAAATCCAACAAATTGACATCGCCATTTTCACGTATGGAATAGTTGCCGAGATGAGGATCGCCATGAATAACCCCATATTTATAGAAGGGAACATACCAAGCCCGAAACATATTCATTGCAACCTGATTACGCATTTCCAGATTGTTTCCATGTGATCTGATGTGATCCAAAAGCGGAACACCATCCAGCCAGTTCATTGTAATCAAACGATTGGTCGTCAACTCAGGCACAGCGCTCGGCACACACACATGCTTTTCATCAGCAAGCATCACCCCGTAAAGCCCCATGTTCTGCGCTTCACGTTGATAATCCAGCTCTTCACGCAAACGGTCTGTTAGCTCCTGTAAGATATTTGATGGATCAATCGCCTTGTCATACCGCCGATAGATACTAAACAGTAAAGCAAGCTGCTTCAGATCTGCCTCAACGGCTGAAATCATGTCAGGATATTGTAGTTTGCAGGCAAGCTCTTGCCCATCCAAGTCAATTGCTCGGTGGACTTGCCCAAGTGATGCAGCCGCCGCTGCCTCTTGCTCAAAAGATTGAAACTTCTTCTGCCACCCCACCCCAAGTTCAGTCTTCATCCGACGTTTTACAAACAACCATCCCATAGACGGTGCATTTGATTGGAGCTGGCGAAGCTCTTCTGCATATTCCTTGGGTAATGCATCCGGAATAGTTGCCAGAATTTGCGCAGCTTTCATCAAGGGACCTTTCAACCCTCCCAAAGCTTTTTTTAACTCAGCAGAATGTTTCGCAGAGTTAAGGCCTGTCCCCAAAACACGGTTTCCGACAACCTGCGCTGCTAGCCCTCCAACAGAGCTCCCAACCTTTGCATAACGCTTTAAGCGCCCAGACAAACGTGATCCTGAATCGCTTATATCTTGGAGATCTTCGTCATCCTGCATTCTGTTGATCTTTCATGCCATCTCTGAAATGTCGTCTAATCTGAAAAAACTAAACTTTGATCCAGACTTTTATATGGTGTCCGAACACCAAAAGTGCCAACTCAAACTCCCCTCACCACATAAACAATCAAATTTGAGAAATTATCCCAATAAGAATTAAAATTAAGCTCATATTTGAGAAAAAATAACATCCTTGCTCATATATCTTCGCCCGCAAAGATATCAGCAGGATCAAAGTTTATGCTATCCTGTCATTTTTTAAGAACAAAGATTTTTTCGGGATCATATAATGAATAAAAGACTTTGGGTTCAGCAAGCTCTTAACAAAATTGAAGCGGACTATAACCGATCTTCAGACACCCATCTCATCAAGCTGGATTTACCAAGCTGCCTTGGCGTGGATTTATATTTTAAAGATGAAAGCACGCATCCGACAGGGAGTTTAAAACACCGTCTGGCAAGATCGCTTTTCCTTTATGGTCTCTGTAACGGATGGATTGGGCCGGATACAACTATTATTGAAGCCTCATCCGGTAGCACAGCAATATCCGAAGCATACTTTTCCAGGCTACTAAATCTCAGGTTTATAGCCGTTGTACCTAAAACCACAGCTAGAAGAAAACTTGCGCAAATAGAATTTTATGGCGGCGAGTGCCATCTGGTTGAGGCCAAAGATATTTACACTGAATCTGAACGTTTGGCACGCGAACTAAATGGACATTATATGGATCAGTTTACCTATGCAGAGCGTGCAACCGATTGGCGCGGCAACAACAACATAGCCCAATCCCTGTTCTCGCAAATGTCACGAGAACCCCATCCTTGTCCGGAATGGATTGTAGCCAGCGCAGGTACTGGCGGTACATCGGCGACATTGGGTCGCTTTATACGTTATGACCAATCCTGTACCCACGAGACAAAACTATGTGTGGTTGATCCTGAAAATTCAGTCTTCTACGATTTTTATAAAACAGGTGACAAAAATCTGACCAGTTCGGGATCACGGATTGAAGGCATCGGCCGCCCTAGAGTAGAGCTTTCTTTTGTCCCCAGTCTGGTTGATCGCATGATCCAAATTCCTGATGCAGCTTCAATTGCTGCAATCAACGTTCTGGAAAAATTACTTGGTCGGAAATGCGGGGCTTCCACAGGGACAAACCTTTATGGCGCCTTCCTTCTTATGTCCGAAATGAAAGCTCGTAAAGAAAAGGGCAGTATCGTTACATTGATCTGCGATTCCGGGGATCGCTACCTCGACACTTATTATAATCAGGAATGGCTTGATCGACATAACATTGATACTGCGCCTTATATCAAACGGCTTGAATCGTTCCTTGAAACGGGTTCACTGTCTCTAACAGATTAGAATCTGTACCCAAGACCTACACCGACAATCCAGGGGTCGACATCAACGTCGCCCTTGATTGCCCCTCCATTAATTGTGGCATCCGTGTTCAACCAAAGACGTTTTACATCGAGGTTGAGTGACCAAGCTTCATTAAGCTCGTAATCAACGCCGACCTGTGCTGCTGCACCAAAGTTGTTATCATAATCGACATCAAGACCATTTGCTCCGTCAGCATTATAGAAGACAGTATAGTTAACCCCGGCACCAATGTAGGGCTTAAATTTACCAAAATTTGTAAAGTGGTATTGAAGAGTTAACGTCGGCGGCAGCAACATAACATCTCCGAGATCGGCTGTTCCTCCTCCGTTAATATTTTCGACTTTCGCATTATGTTTTGTTGTTGCAAGAATCAATTCAGCGGCAATATTTTTGGTAAAGAAATAACTGATATCCAATTCAGGGACGTAGGAATTACTTAAATCAGGCTTGCCACCAATCGTGGTCTTCCCGCCATCATCAGGGATAACACCAATACCACGCAGTCGAATAAGGATGTCACCCGCTTCGCTGGCATAAGTAGGAACATAAGAGAATATTGACCCCGCACTAACGGCCAAAATTACAAGAGATTTTAAAATTTTACGCATGGCAAATGACTCCATTTCCACAAACCGAGACACGCAATATCTCGTCGTGGATTCAAATACTTAACTTCATGGAGAACTATTATTCCTGCTTCAAGGTCAGAGCATTGAGGCAGATCAACAGATAATATTATCGTACAAAAAAAGATCCTCTAAAAAGAGAGGACCTAATAGGTTGATCTAAGTTTTAAAGTTATTATGCCACCTCTTCCAACTGAGCAGTAGAAGTAGACATAACCTGTTCCTCATTTTTTGTACGGGTAAATCAGTTTGTGGTTTAGATCCGCTTTCCCAATCGCTCGAGAAGAGTCGCAATCATTGTTTTCTCTTCATCCGTGGATGCTGAAGCATACTTTTGGAGAAGATCGTTAACAGAGATATCATTCAGCGCTAAATGGCTTTTAGACACAGCGGGCTTTCGTTTTTTGATTGACTCAACACTAACCTTTGGCAGTAAAGCACCCGTAATGCGTTCAATCGCAGAAAATAGGAAATCAGTATTATATCCCGCCAAAAACCCAAGAGCACTCGCACTCAAGGTAATTACTTTGCCACCATCTGTTTCCGCTTGGCTGACAAGTAAAGTAATTGTGCCTCCGCTAACCACCCCCAAAAGAATTCGATTATAATATTCTGATTTCCTCATGCGATCGAAGGTTCGATTATAAATAAAATAATGCAGCGATTTCAGCAGATATGTACAGGCACCAATTCCCCCATATGCAAAGGGAAGAAAAATACCGAGAACAATTTGAAAATAGCTCCAGTCTAATTTATCGGCCGGCGTAGAAGCCTTGCCCCAGGCGATTTCAAGAGTGTTTTGTAGAATCGCGATAAAAATAAAGAAAAGCGTCCAAGCCATCATTTTGCGATTCCAAATTTTTGCAACTGATGCACCACTATATGCAAACAGCGATTCCTCAAAATACCGAGGATCATCAGATGTATCCCTCAAAGTCATCGCTGTTATCGGGGACATTAGATTAGATAAATCATAATAAGCTTTTTCAAACTTTGCCATCTCATCAGTTGGTGGAAGCTTAGTACCTTCACAGGTTTCTAAATGCTGATGTATCTCCTTGATACTTGATATCATGTCGGGAGATACCTTACGACCATCTTCAGCTTCGTATCCAGAAGCAATAGCGTAATCCAGTAACTCTGTTGCTTCGACAACCTCGTTCCAGAACTTTACCGCAATAATATCCAGTGTTGAGCTAGAAGTATTGATTTTAGGTGTAGATGGCATGGCTAAACTTTCAAGAAACGATTGAAAACAGTTGCTCTTAAGTGAGAAAAACACCCAATGATTCTGTCAGCATGTCGTGAACATTAACACAAAACAACAACCTATGGGTTAATACAAAAGAAAGCACTTGTTCCATCTATTTAAGCCAAATAATCAAATGAAATTTTATTGGCTAACACTTCATTACCTGTGCTGTTTCAATGGCTATCTATTATTAAACATGATGCCATAAAAAAACCCTTCCTCGATGAGGAAGGGTTTCACAACTCTGGTAATCACTTACATATCAACTGCTGGCGCGATTATTCCATTTCTTCCAACTGATCAATAAAACCAGACACAACTTTAAGCCCCTGTTTCCAGAAGTCCGGGTCACCTGCATCCAATCCAAAAGGCGCGAGTAACTCTTTGTGGCGCTTCGAGCCACCAGCAGAAAGCATATCCAGATACTTCTCGGCAAATCCCTCTTCGCTTTGCTGGTAAACGGCATAGAGAGAATTGACGAGGCAGTCGCCGAATGCGTAGGCATAAACGTAAAACGGCGCATGGATAAAGTGCGGCACATAAGACCAATAGGCTGCGTACTCATCTTCAAAACGAATGGCAGGTCCTAGACTAGCTCTTTGGGTGTCCATCCAGATTTCGCCGAGTTGTTCGGGCAATAGTTCACCCTTGCGACGCTCGTCATGAACTCGTGTTTCAAACTGGTGCATCGCGACCTGTCGAACGACGGTATTCAGCATGTCTTCAACCTTGGAAGCCAGCATGATTCTGCGCGCCTTGGCATCCTCTTTCTTTTTCAAGACAGACTGGAAGGTCAGCATTTCACCAAAAACAGAGGCCGTCTCCGCAAGCGTTAACGGCGTATCGGCCATAAGCGGGCCTTGAACACCTGCCAAGACCTGATGCACACCGTGCCCCAACTCGTGCGCCAAGGTCATCACATCCCTTGTTCGGCCCTGATAATTGACCAGCAAATAAGGGTGGGCACAGGGGACCGTTGGGTGCGCAAAAGCACCCGGTGCTTTCCCCGGACGCACAGGGGCATCAATCCAGGGATTATCAAAAAACTTTTGTCCAACTTCGGCAAGCTTTGGCGAAAATCCTGCATAGGCAGTCAAAACTATCTCTGTCGCATCGGTCCAACTGATAACATCATCGTCGTCATCCGGCAGCGGTGCATTACGATCCCAGTAGGGAAGCTGCTCTACCCCAAACCACTTTGCCTTCAGTTTGTAATAGCGATGAGCCAGATCCTCATAAGAATCAGCAACTGAACTCACCAATGCATCGACAACTTCATCTTCGACGACATTCGCCAGGTTCCGGGAAGAAACAGGGCGCGAAAATCCACGCCATTGATCTTCAACTTCTTTATCTTTGGCTAGAGTATTGGTGATATGAGCAAAAAGGCGCTGATTCTCACCCAACACCTTACCCAATGATTGGGCCGCTTCCTTGCGCGCTTTTGGATCGCGATCGCTAAGTTTATTCAGGATCTGCGCAGAACTGAACTCTTCGCCCATATAAGGGAAGCGAAGGCTCGCCATCGTTTCATCAAACAACCGCACCCAGGCAGAGCGACCGGAAACTCGTTTCTCATGAAGGATTTTCTCGACATCATCAGAAAGCTGATAGTCTTTCTGTGCTCGTAGATCTCTCAACCACGGCGCATATTTGGCAAGGGAACTACCGGCAATCTTCGATTGGAGATCACCATCGTCCAGCTGGTTCAGCTCCAAAGTAAAGAACAGCACATGAGATGAAATACCCGTGCTACGTTCTTGCATGGACTGGAAAAACTTTCCAACTTCCGGATCGCTCATATTGCCGGCGTAAACCAGATAGGCATAGCTCATCACCTTGCCCATGGTCTCTTGCATGCTTTCAAAAGATTGAATTGCCGCGCAAAGAGCATCCCCGTTGAGGTCAGATAATTTCCCTGCATATTTATCATTAAAAGCAATCGCTGATTTCTCAACAGCAACCAAATCATTTTCCAATTCGGTAGAATCTGGTGCAGGATAAAGATCAGTTAAGTCCCAGGCGGGTAAAGTACCAAGCTTTTCATCAATAACTTCTTTGGGGTGAGCAGCTTCGGTCATAAAAATTCCTCTCATTCCGCAAACACGGTCTTCAAATACGAACGTTGTCTCTATAAGTTAGGATCTAGAAATTGAAAACAAGGCGTGAATCGCCAAATATTACACTACATAATGATAAGAAATCACAAGAACAGGTAAAGGCCTAACAAGGAACATGGAACAAACTATTTCTCCCCCGCATTACAAGAACCTTGTCAGTCTCTTTTACACGCATGCAAAAGAGAAGAAAGAACAGCCTTTTCTTTGGTTTAAAGAAAACAAGCAATACTGGCCCATCAGCTGGGAGGAAACATCCCGGCGCATAACCGCACTGGCGCGTAGCTTGAAAAAGCTGGGTCTTGAAAAGGGTGACCGGATTGTTCTTGTTGCGGAAAACAGACCCGAATGGTTCATTGCCGATCTTGCGATCATGGCTGCAGGAGGGATATCTGTTCCCGCTTACACAACGAACACCCATGTCAACCATAGGCATGTTCTTGACCATTCCGGTGCCAAAGGAATTATTGTTTCTACCGCTACACTTTGTAAAAAGTCTCTGCCTGCGGCACAGCAAGCATCGGCCTGTCAGTGGGCCATTACAATGGAAACTGTCGACAAAGACGACATCGACATCTTTGATCTTGGTGACAGCGATAGAGAAATAGCAATACATGATTGGGAACATCTGATCGCTGAAGGAGATAACCTCTCCGGTGATATCGAGGCCGAGGCAGAAAAGCTCACCAGAAAAGATGTTGCGTGTCTCATCTATACATCGGGAACTGGTGGCCTTCCCAAAGGAGTAATGCTAAGTCACGGTGCCATTCTCTGTAACTGTGAAGGCGCTTGGGACGTGCTCTATCACCTTGGGTTGGGGGACGAAGTGTTCCTTTCCTTTCTTCCCCTCTCCCACGCTTATGAGCATACAGCAGGGCAGTGTTTTCCTTTGTTGCTGGGGGCACAAATCTATTACGGCGAAGGGGCTGAGCATCTTTTGCGTAACATGGCCGAAGCCCGCCCGACCATTATGACCGCAGTTCCCAGACTGTTTGAATCCATGCACAGTCGGATTACCCGCGGCTTGGAAAAGGAAAAGGCACTCAAACGTAACCTGTTCTACAAAGCCGAAGCCCTCGGGCGAAAACGATATTATCAATCCGATAACCTTGGGCTGATCGAGAAGCTGCAGGATCGTGTCTTGGAAAAACTGGTACGCAACAAACTTCGTCAACGCTTCGGCGGACGTTTAAAAGCCATGGTTTCCGGCGGCGCTGCTCTTAATGAAGACATCGGACTTTTCTTTCATGCTCTTGGCCTACCGATTTTGCAAGGCTATGGACAGACCGAAGCTGCCCCAGTTATCGCCGTAAACCGACACGACAGAATAGATATGTCGACTGTAGGCCCTCAACTCAGGGGCGTTGAAATCAAGATTGCTGATGACGGCGAAATTCTGGCATCCGGTGAGCTTTTAATGTCCGGGTACTGGAACGATCAGAAATACACAGATGAAACCATCAAAAACGGATGGCTTCATACAGGGGATATTGGCGAAATTGATCATCGCGGGCGCTTGAAAATAACCGACCGGAAAAAAGATATTATCGTCCTTTCCGGAGGCGATAATGTTTCCCCCGCCCGGGTTGAAGGTCAATTATCTCTGCACCCCTCAATTCATCAGGCCATGGTATATGGGAACAAAAGACCTCACTTAACGGCTGTTATCGTACCGGACGATGAATTCCTTGACCATTGGGGCGAAGCGAACGGGATTGCCGCTGTTCTCGCGTCGGTACACAACAATGCCTCTTTAAAAATCTCCATAGCCAAAGCTATTGATCAAATCAACAAACAGCTCTCACCACTTGAAAAAGTGCGTAAATTCGTAATTGCCAAAGAGCCATTTACAATTGATAACGAGATGATGACACCAACACTCAAAGTAAGACGACACAAAGTCTTAGAAGTGTATAAGGACGAAATAGAAGCTCTTTATCCCAAAATATCCAAATAGGTAGTTCCCAAAAAAACGGCCCCGACATTTAGTCGGGGCCGTTTCATTCTATAGCATGTCAACTTAAACGGTTAATCGTTTAAGCCACCAGTCACCTTATCTCCGCTTTGCGCATAGGCAATTCCGAGATCTTCCTGGCGTAGAGATTTTACCAGACCAATCATCATAAAGATCATGATAATTGAGAAAGGTAAAGCCGCCGCAATCGCCGCGGCCTGGAGTGCTTTCAGCCCCCCCGCCATTAAGAGCGCAGCAGCAACGAGACCTTCACCAAGGCCCCAGATTACGCGATGAACAGTCGGCGGGTTTTCATCGCCCATAGACAGAAGCGTATTCACCACCAAAGTCCCGGAGTCAGATGAGGTAATGAAGTAGGTTGCAATCAGAATTGTCGCAACAATCGCTGCAATTGACCCCACGAAACCTGCATTCATTTTTGCAATCGTCACATAAAGAGCAGATGTCAAATCTGCCTGAACAGCTTCAACGATACCACCATCGCCAAAGAGTTCGATATGTAACGCCGTTCCGCCAAAAGCAGTCAACCAGACCGCACCAAGCAATGTCGGTACGAGCAGAACACCCAGAATGAATTCACGGATTGTTCGGCCTCGTGAAATACGCGCAATAAACATCCCTACAAAAGGCGCCCAAGACATCCACCAGCCCCAATAGAAGGCTGTCCACCAACCTTGCCATTTACTGGCTTCGTCATTTGCATTGGTCCACAAGCTCAGGGGAACAACTTGCCCCATATAATCGCCTATGTTCTGCAGGAATGACCCCAATAGGTAGCGTGTAGGGCCAAAGGCAATAAAGAACGCCAGAATAGCAATGGATAACCAAAGGTTCACTTCGGAAAGGATCTTAACCCCTTTGCCAATTCCTGAAACAACAGAGATTGTTGCCAGACCTGAAATGATCGCAATCAAAACCATCATCGCGGCCAATGCAGGTTCTGTTTTTGTGACACCATCAGTGATCGTTTCAGTTACCCAGAACCCCCAACCTGTAATTTCATACAAGCCCGTCGCCATCTGCTGCACACCAAGCCCCAAAGACGTTGCAACACCAAAGACTGTACCATACACAGCCAATAGATCTGCAAGATGTCCAATCGGACCATAAATCCGGTCACCAATAAGCGGATAGAGCGATGAACGAATGGTCAAGGGCAGATCTTTACGATAGGCGAAATAAGCCAGCGCCAGAGCGACAATTACGTAGATTGCCCAAGGATGTAATCCCCAGTGAAACAGTGTGATGCGCATGGCGACTTGTGCCGCTTCTGCTGTTTGCGACGCATCTTCTGAAATAAAGGGGTTAGACTGAAAATGGTAAATTGGTTCCGCAATGGACCAGAAGACCAGACCGATCCCCATACCTGCACCAAACAGCATTGCGAACCATGAAAAATAACTGAATTCCGGTCTGTCGCTGTCTTTACCTAAACGAAGATTACCGTATCGACTAAACAGTAACCAAATAACAAAAAACAAGAACGATGCAACAATTCCCAAGTAGTACCATTTCATGGTTCCAACCAGAAAATTATTAATTCCTGTAAAAAAATCACCGACGCCTTCGGTGGCGACAAACGCCATAATTACCAAAGCGAAGACAAGAAACTTCGACCATATTGCCATGGTCGGATTCAAGCCTTTCAGAAAGCCTGATTTTGCTCTCATATTTAATCCTCCCTGAATGAACCCGAATTGGGCCGTGGATATAATGGGAATGCATAAATCCTTTTCATGGTTATAAACGACCTTTTCTTGGAAGATTTGGGAACAAAAATACCGGCAAACTCATGTAACCATGAACTTGCCTGTCTCCGACGCGCATCGTCTCAACAAAAAAACATCAATAAAAACAAAAGGAAAAGCGAACCAGAGGACAGTACTGGCAAATTTCAGGCCATTGATAAACAGTTTATTTATGACATTTCTATTAACGACTATTTTTATCTAAATTTGTAATTTATTCCTCATCACATCTCTTATTTTGGATAGCTGTCTTGACTTTGTTGTTATTGAACATATTGTGTAAGTGATCACTCACTTATTATATAAATTAATAAAATTACAAAGTTAGTTTATATCAACACAACAATTCGGCACTATACGGCAAAAGACGACAACGATGCGGAGTATCAAGGATGTCATCAGAAGATCAGATCAGGGAAGACAAAACGTTGGGAAACCAAGATCCTGAGAAACAAGCTGGTGGCGAAAACCTTTTGCACCTGTTACAGAGCAAACGCTTTCTACCTCTTTTCCTCACTCAGGCACTGGGGGCTTTAAACGACAATGTCTTTAAAAATGCCCTTGTCGCTTTGATCGTCTTTAAAATGATTCATCTATCCCCGGATGAAGCCAAGGCAATGGTTACACAGGCTGCGGGTATCTTTATTCTCCCCTTTTTCCTTTTCTCCGCTATCGCAGGTCAAATCGCGGATAAGTTTGAAAAGTCCCGTTTGATCCGCCTGACGAAATATCTTGAAATCATCATTATGGGGCTTGCCAGCTACGGTTTCCTTACGAACTCCCCAACCTACCTGATGGTCGTATTGTTCTTGATGGGAACACAATCAGCCTTCTTTGGCCCCCTTAAATACAGCATTCTTCCCGATCACATGCGAGATGAAGAGCTTATCGGTGCAAACGGGCTTGTTGAAGCAGGAACTTTCCTGTCCATCCTTATCGGTACAATCGTCGGCGGCATTATTATCCTCACTGATAATGGCTTGATGAGTATCTCTCTCCTCATCATAGCTCTGTCCCTTATCGGTCTTGCCACGAGTTATTTTATCCCCAGAGCCGAAGCGTCTGATCCTACGATAAAGATCAACCCGAACTTTCTGGCGGAAACTTATAATCTGGTCAAACACAGCGCGGGTAATCGACCTGTATTTCTCTCTATCCTCGGCATTTCCTGGTTCTGGCTTTTTGGTGCGACATTTATTGCCCAGTTCGCCCCATTCGCAAAAAATGTCATTGGCGGAAACGAATGGGTGAACGTTCTCTTTCTCACCATGTTTTCTGTTGGTATCGCCATCGGTTCGCTAATATGTAACAAGCTGCTCAAAGGCGAGATTACAGCGCGTTACGTTCCCTTTGGTGCTTTGGGGCTGTCACTTTTCACCTTTGATCTGTATCTCGCGTCTGACACCATAACACCCGTATCATCCTCCTTGATTGGCTTAGCAGAATATTTCCAGCGCCCTGAGCTTATTCGTGTTTTGATTGACCTGCTGCTTATCTCCATTAGCGGTGGCCTCTATATCGTGCCACTTTATGCCATCCTGCAACATGAAAGTAGCGACAGTCACCGGGCAAGGAATGTTGCCAGCAACAACATAGTCAATGCCCTGTTCATGGTTGTCTCTGCCATTGGGGCAATGGGTCTGTTCAAGCTTGGCTTTACCATTCCTGAAGTTTTCCTGACCATTGCTGTACTCAATCTGGTAGTGGCTTTGTATGTCTGCAAACTTTTGCCCGAAGTTCCGACAAAGCTATTCTTCAGACTATTACTGAAAATCTGCTTTCGCGTGGAAGTCAGAGGTGAAGAAAATCTGGACGATCTTGGCCCCAAGGCCGTTATCGTCATCAATCATGTTTCTTTCCTTGATGGTATTCTGCTCGCCGCCTTCCTGCCCGGTCGCCCCACCTTTGCGATAGACACCTATGTTGCCCAGCGTTGGTGGGTAAAACCTTTCCTTTCCGTCGTTGATTCCTACCCCATCGACCCGACCAATCCCATGGCAACCAAAACCATGATCAATGTGGTCAAATCCGGAAAACGTTGCGTAATCTTCCCCGAGGGACGGATTACCGTCACCGGGGGCATGATGAAGATATTCGAAGGCCCCGGCATGATTGCGGATCACGCAGATGCTCCTTTGCTGCCCGTTAATATCGAAGGCGCGCAATACACCCCCTTCTCGCGTCTCAAAGGTAAAATACGTCAGCGCTGGTTCCCCAAGGTTATTATCACCATTCATCCGCCAAAAAAACTTCGACTCAGTGAAGATATCAGGGGCAGAGAACGTCGTTCAGCCATAAGTGTCGGTCTCCATGATTTGATGAGTGAAACCGCTTTTAGCTCATGCCCGCCAGAAGGTGGCCTGTTCAAAAATCTGCTGGATGCCCGTGATATTCACGGCGGGGACGCCGCAGTTGTCGAAGACATTCAACGTGCGCCGCTTTCTTACGACAAGCTCATAACATCCAGTTTTGTTCTCGGCGACAAGTTTGCCAGCTTTACAAAACCGCAAGAAATTGTCGGCCTCTTACTCCCCAACTCTTCGGCAGCAGCGGTGTCATTCTTTGCCATACAGGCCATCGGGCGCGTGGGGGCCATGCTCAACTTTACCATGGGCGAAAAGAACCTGTTGTCTTGTTGTAAAACCGCAGAGATCAAAACCATCATCACATCCCGTAAGTTCATCGAACTCGGACGTCTGGACGAATTGGCTGATGCGCTAGGTCGTGAACACAAAATTATCTATCTCGAAGATCTCAAAGAAGAAATCTCTCTCGGGAACAAGCTTTGTGGTTGGGTGAAAAGCCAGTTTGCCAGAGCATTCCACAACAAATCAGCTCCAGAGAGTAACGATGCAGCTGTCGTACTGTTCACATCAGGATCAGAAGGTGTGCCAAAGGGTGTCATGCTCAGTCATAACAACCTGCTGTCCAACAGAAGTCAGCTTGCCGCCGTGGTGGATTTCAACTCGACAGACACCGTTTTCAATGCCTTGCCCATTTTCCACTCATTCGGCTTAACAGGTGGTCTTCTGCTGCCCATTCTCTCTGGTATTAAAACTTTCCTCTATCCGTCGCCGCTCCATTACCGCATCGTTCCCGCCCTTGTATATGACACCAATGCGACCATCGTCTTTGGCACGGATACCTTCCTGACAGGCTATGCCCGCGTCGCTCACCCTTACGACTTCTATTCGGTACGACACATCTTTGCCGGGGCGGAAAAGGTCAAGGACAGCACCCGAAAAACATGGTCAGAGAAGTTTGGCCTGCGCATTCTGGAAGGCTACGGCGCCACAGAGACTTCACCGGTTCTGTCCACCAACACACCATTGCAGTACAAAGCAGGCACCGTCGGGCGCTTCTTGCCCGGTATTGAAAGCAGGTTGGAACCTGTCCCCGGTATCCCCACAGGCGGACGTTTGTTTGTCAAAGGTCCCAATGTCATGAAAGGATACCTACGTGCCGAGGCCCCCGGGCAACTTCAACCACCAGAGGACGGCTGGTACGACACCGGGGACATTGTTGTTATGGATATTGATGGTTTTATCTCCATTCAGGGCCGCGCTAAACGCTTCGCCAAGATCGCGGGCGAGATGGTCTCTCTGACAGCGGCTGAAGATCTCGCCAGTAAAATCTGGCCCGGTTTTATGCACGCCGTCATCGCGCGCCCCGACCTCAAAAAAGGCGAACAGCTCATCCTCGCCACAGAATGCCCCGACGCCACCCGCGCCATCCTGTTAAAAGAAGCTCAGGACCAAGGTATCAGCGAACTGATGATCCCCCGCGAAATCGAAATTATGGATAAAATCCCCGTCCTCGGCACAGGCAAAACCGACTATCAGACACTTCAAAAGGAGCTGGCACCTGAAGAGGTTTAGAAAATCCCAACAGTCCATGAAGAAAAAGCCCGCCAAATTGGCGGGCTTTTTCTTCATGGATATGCTGAGGAACTACACCATGCCAAGAGCATGCTTATAGACGTCAATAAGCTCTTCCTGCTCCATGCGTTCTTGCTGTTCCAATTTGCGGAGAGAGACGATCTTGCGCATGATTTTGGTATCGAAGCCAAGCGCTTTAGATTCGGCATAGACTTCCTTGATGTCGTCGGCGATGCCTTTTTTCTCTTCTTCCAGGCGCTCAACGCGCTCGATAAAACCACGGAGACGGTCCGCCGTTACGCCAGCGATTTCACCTGGCACGGGCGCTGCGTTAGAGGAACTAGTTGTTTCTGTTGCCATATCATCTGTCTGGCTTTCGTCAGAAGTATTTTCTTCGTAGCCTGATTCGAAATCGCTCATGCCCGGGGCCCTTTTGTAAAATCACGTGTAATGAGTTGTCTCATAAATTGTCTGTGCGGAAATTAACGCCCTGCTTCTGCTTTGGCAATGCCCTGCATTAGGTAGCGAAACTTTTTTAGCAAGATGTCTCTCGCTTACCACAGTCTGCTTAATCGCTGGCTTAATTGACAGACAGGCTAATCGTGCGCGGGTTTGCTTTCTTCAAAGGCCGCTTTTTGTTCTGCCGTTGCTTCCAGCTGGTGCTTCGCTTTCCACTCGTCATAAGGCATACCATAGACAATCTCGCGCGCCTGACCATAATCCATGACTTCACCTTTTTCTTCAGCGGCGGCCAAATACCATTTAGACAAACAGTTCCGGCAAAATCCGGTAAGGTTCATCATATCAATATTCTGAACGTCCGTGCGCTCTTGCAAATGCGAAACAAGACGTCTAAACGCAGCGGCTTCCAGTTCCAGTTTGGTTTGTTCGTTCATGCTATTACTGCCCTCAGTTCTATATTCATTCTGTTACCTTAATCTACAAATCGAGCCCCGATACAGAACTAACAAAATTTATACCTTATTCTGTAATTAAACCTGATTACAAAGGCATTCAAGCTGAATGAAATAGATTAGGTAAAACCTATGCGAGTCTTCGATGCGCCAATCGCCTATAAACTGCCCTTGGTAATTGTTACCCTTGTCGTAATGGCCGCGATTACGGTTGGTCTAATACTTACAAATCTAGCACAATCCAGCTTGAAAGAAGCCGCTGAAGCAAAGCTCACAGCCCTTACCCAGTCTCGCAAAACAACGCTACAAACTTATCTTGAGACAATACAATCGGACATCCAAATTCAAGTGGACCACCCAACAACTCTGGAAGCACTCAATGCCTTTAATAAAGGCTGGTACGACATAGAAGGTAATCAACAACAAAAGCTGAAAAAGCTGTATATTCTCGATAATCCCTTCCCTACCGGGGAAAAAGAAAAACTAGACATTACGAATGATGGGTCTAGCTATAGCCATGCCCATGCACAATACCACCCCGTTTTCAAAAATTTCCTCAAGGCCAGGGGCTATTACGATATTTTTCTTTTCTCTCCCGAAGGTGATCTCATTTATTCTGTTTTTAAAGAAAATGACTTTGCAACAAACATTATAACAGGGCCATGGAAAGAAACAGACCTGGGTCGGGCATTTATTTCGGCAAAGAAAAACCCTCGTTCAGGTTTTCAATCTTTCTATGATTTTAAGCCCTATGCACCAAGTAATGGAGCAGCGGCTAGTTTTATATCAGCCCCCATATTGGATAAAAGCGGAACGCTTACAGGTGTGCTAGCATTTCAAATGCCAATCGGTAAGATCAACGACCAGATGCAAATCTCTGCAGGTATGGGCCAAAGCGGAGAAACTTATCTTGTTGGACCAGACTTTTTTATGCGCAGCGATTCACGATTTAGCCAAGAATCAACGCTTCTCAAAACCAAAGTAACAGGAAATAACGTTACCAAAGCCCTAAAAGGTGAAAGCGGTGTAGAGACAATTGTTGACTATAGGGGCGTGGAAGTAATCTCTGCCTATACACCGTTAAAGTTTATGGGAACCACATGGGCAATACTCGGCGAGGTCGATGTTGCAGAAGCCTATATTCCGATAAACAACATGTTGATGACAGCTTTGATTACCGTACTTATGGTTCTCGGCATAGGAGCAGCCATTGGCGTTTTTTATGCCCGGCGCTTGTCTGTTTCCTTGCAAAAAATGGCACACAGAATGAAAACCCTCGCCGACGGAAATTTGTCTGACAAAATCCCTTATAGTGACAAAAAAGACGAGATTGGTGAAATGGCTCAATCAGTTCTTGTGTTTAAAAACAATGCCATTGAAATGGAGAAACTTCGCAAAAAACAAGAAGAAACGAAGAAAAATATTGAGTTGCAAAAAAAGCAGGTAATGAAAGACCTTGCAAACGATTTTGAAGGCCGCGTGAAAGGCATTGTGACATCAGTATCGTCGTCATCCACGAGTCTGTTTTCAACATCAGAACAATTAATGTCAACAGCAGAAGAAGCTTCTCGCCAATCATCCTCGGCTTCCGCTGCCTCACAACAAACATCGGCTAATGTTCAAATGGTAGCAACTGCAACCGACCAGCTATTAGCATCTATAGCCGATATTACACGGCAAACAACTTATGCCGTAGAAATGTCCCATAAGGTTTCCGATCAGGCAGAGACCAGTACAGAGGTAGTGAACAGTCTTAATTCAGCGACGATTAAAGTGAATAGAATCGTCAACATTATTTCTGATATAGCCGAACAGACAAATCTTCTTGCACTCAATGCAACAATAGAAGCAGCCCGAGCCGGGGAAGCCGGAAAAGGTTTTGCTGTTGTCGCCAACGAGGTGAAGGGTTTAGCATCGCAAACAGCCTCGGCAACCGAAGAGATACTTTCCCAAGTTGATAATATTCAATCCTCAGTAAACGAAGCGGTCGAAACAATTAATACGGTGACAAATGGGATTGGTGAAATAGAAGCAGTAGTCACGTCAATCGCATCCGCAACTAATGAACAAGAGGCTGCCACCAACGAAATATCCAGAAACGTGAAAGAAGCTGCCCAGGGGACAGAGGCCGTCATGCAGAATACGATTACTGTGAAGCAGGCTTCACTTGAAACAGGACAAGCCTCGCACACCGTTCGAGATTCAGCATCTGTACTTGCAGAAGAATCTTCGCATCTTACTAAAGAAGTTGATGCGTTTCTTCAGGAGATCAGGGCGGCGTAACTGTACTTTGTCAAACACTGATAACTAAGGCGCTTAATTTTTTTCCATCTTGTTTATTTCTTGGCTCTTACAGGTAGCATTTTATTTCTTTAAGCGAGGGGCAATGCAATACCTCTTCAAAGGCATTGATCATATGTGTGATCCATTGATCGATTCCCGCCTGATCAGAAATTAAATCCTGACGAATTTCGATTAAGACATTCGGCAGTCCCCGTCGATCTGCATGCATTTCCATTGTATAGCCATGACCATCCCGCCCAGTGTAGGGGACATTATCTCCACAATTGAAACCTTGTCGTGTGAAAGTTTCAATCAGTGGCGTCGGAATACGAGGGTCCTGATTCCATAGTACACAAACAGGCCATGGACGTTCAACGCCAGCCATTTCATGGGTCATACTGTGCATGGAAACGACAATCGGCACCTGCCCCCGTTCAATCATCCTATCCAGTGTCGCTTGAATCGTATTGTGATAAGGCCAATAAAAGGCGTTAAGGCGGGCTTCTCGTTCTGCTTCGGGCATATCCTTATTTGCAGGGACATGGCATCCATCGCTCACCACAGGCATCAGGGCATCGTTATCCAGCTTACGGTTCGGATCGACCAGTAGGCGCGAAAAATTGCTAAAGATTGCACGAGATTTAAAATGATTGGCGACACCTTCGGTCACGCCTTTGATACCAATGTCATAGGCCACGTGCCGGGTTAAATGGTGATCTTCAACGCCAAGGTTTTTGCGGGATTTAGGAATAAAGGATGTCGCGTGATCGCACAAAAAAACAAAAGGGGTGTCAGCATCTTCATTAATGACGTTCACCGGGCTTGGTTCATCCGAAGCCAGAATTTGGATATCCATTATCTTCCTATTACTTTTACCTTAACACAGCCTTGAGCATGAGGCCTCAGCTCGGGGCTTTAACTTTGCACAGTATTTATTGACCACTACATTAGAGCGCAAGACTTCGGGCCTCTCTCAATATTGTATTGGCTTGGTGTGATTTCCAGAGGAGCTTTTGCCATGACGACTAAAAGTCATTTCATGTAACGCCCGACAAGCTATCTACCATCAAAGACAAAAACCGACCAGATTTTTCATCACAACGTCAAAGAAAGGCAGGAATAACAGTTATTCCTAAGGCTTCTCTTGACGAATGCCCCTGTTCATTTCCATAAAGGCATCTCTGGTTATGACACTTGATAAGCGAAGGCCCTGTAGATGAACGCGATATCCCCTCAAAAGTTCCTACGTGATCTCTTCCAGGCTGGTCTGGATGCCGCAGATCCCCGATTGGCTGTTCCTGATTATTTGCCAACCCCACCCAAGGGAAGAACCGTGGTAATTGGTGCCGGAAAGGCCGCAGCTGCCATGGCCAAAGCTGTCGAAGAAAATTGGGAAGGTCCGATCGAAGGCCTTGTCGTCACGCGTTATGACCATGATATGCCCCAGGGCGAAAAATGTACCCGCATCGAAGTTGTCGAAGCCGCACACCCCGTACCGGATGCCGCGGGGCGTGAAGCCGCAAAGCGGATCTATGAAATGGTTCAGGGCCTCAGTACTGATGACCTTGTTCTTTGCCTTATTTCCGGCGGTGGTTCATCTTTGTTGGCTCTGCCTGCTGATGGCCTGTCCCTTGAAGACAAACAGACGATCAACAAAGCTTTGTTGAAATCTGGTGCAAACATCATCGAAATGAACACGGTGCGTAAACACTTGTCAGCCATAAAAGGCGGACAACTTGCCGCCGCTGCGGCTCCCGCACAGATGGTCAGTCTTTTGATTTCTGACGTGCCCGGTGATGATCCCGATGTCATCGCATCCGGCCCAACTGTTCCAGACCCCAGCACTTTTGCAGATACCCGTGCTATTCTGGCCAAGTACGATATCACGCCGTCAGCCTCAGTCGCTACCCATCTGGAAAAAGCAGCAAACGAAACACCTAAACCAAACGATCCGGTTTTTGCCAACTGTTCGATGCACATGATTTCCCGCCCGCAGGATTCTCTTGACGCGGCCAAGCTTGTTGCTGAAAAGCATGGCTTTATGCCGGTAGTCCTCGGTGATTCAATCGAAGGGGAAGCACGTGAAGTCGCCAAGGTTATGGCCGCCATTGCAAGACAGGTCACCAACCACAACCAACCCGCACAGGCGCCTTGTGTTCTATTATCCGGTGGCGAGACAACCGTGACGGTCAAAGGAAATGGCCGTGGTGGCAGAAATGCAGAGTTCCTGCTCGCTCTTGCTGTTGAATTGGATGGTGTCGCTGATATCTATGCTCTCGCCTGTGATACCGATGGCATCGACGGCAGTGAAGACAATGCCGGTGCGATCTTGAGCCCTGACACGCTTGAACGTGCAGAAAAACTTGGTATCAGTGCCAAAGAACATCTTGCCAATAATGACGGTTATAGCTTTTTTGAAGCTCTTGACGACCTCATCATTACCGGACCGACACGGACAAACGTCAACGATTTCCGGGCCATCGTCGTTATGCCAAAGGGCTAATCATTACTTCGCAGCGTTATTGTTACATGAAACAGGTTGCCTAAAGCGCAACCTGTTTTTTTGCGCGCTTCATATCAACGAACGACTGTGCACTAAACAAGAAGACTGCGAACCAGATCAACCCAAAAGATATGGCATGCACATCTGTAAAGGCTTCTCCAAAAAGCAACGTTGCCAGCAACAGATTAACCGTAGGCCCTACGTATTGAATCATGCCAATTGTTGAATAGTTCAAGCGTCTGGCAGCCGCAGCAAAACAAACCAGCGGCACAGTTGTAACAACACCTGCCAACATCAACATCAGGCTGATCTCAAAACCACCAGTAATATAAACGACCTCGTTCTGAGCCCCAATCCAGATCAGATATCCTAGAGCGATGGGCGTAACCATTGCTGTTTCCGCAAAAAGCCCAACCTGCGCGCCCACAGGCAGTCTTTTTCGGATCAGTCCGTAAAACCCGAACGACATTGCCAAAACCAGTGAAATCCAGGGGAATTCTCCCCCGATATAGGTCAAATATCCCACGGCTACGGCGGCTAAGCCCACCGCAATTCCCTGTAGCAGCTTCAAACGCTCCCCAAGTATAACAACGCCAAGAAGCACGTTGACCAAAGGATTGATATAGTAACCCAGGCTTGCCTCGACCAAATGTCCATTAGAAATCGACCAGATGAATACCAGCCAATTCACCGCAACAAGTAGGGCACTCACTAGCAGCCAACCCCAGATCTTGGGCGAACTGAAAGTCTCTTTAATCTCTGACCATCTTTTTCTTGCTAACAGCAGGATCGTCAAAAGAACCAAAGACCAAATCACACGATGACTCAAGACTTCCATAGGCCCAGCCGCCTCGACCAACTTGAAATAAAGCGGCGTCAGCCCCCACCATAAAAATGCGGTCAGGGCGAGAAAAACGCCCTGAATAGTGTCACGTGTCATTTTGGAAATCCTTACCAGAGACGTTCAGACTACTCTGGGTAAGTTAACTTTGCCAGACAGATTATATCGCCAAGTCATTTATTTTATAAAATATGCTATAAAAAAATCACCAATATTCTCAAGTGCTTCGTTATTGATCGATCATACCCACACTTATAGCACTGGACACAGGCTCTGGTTATTTTACTCTTATTTATAACATCTTGTAGGTTCTACTCTTTCTCAAACGTCCTTTGCTTGATCACATTCAATTACGAGGAAAGATAATGCTCTATTCTTTTTTGATTTATTCTGCCGAAGGCATTCATGGCCGCCTGTCCCCTGAAGAGCAAAAACTCGCTTTCAAACGGCATCGCCTACTGCAAGAGGAACTAGATAAAAGAGGAAATTTTGCATCAGCGAGACTTATGCCCGTCAGCAATGCAGTCACCCTGAAATCCAAAGTAGATCAGGACCAAAAAACGCTGGTAACAGATGGCCCCTTTGCAGATACCAAAGAGCAATTCGTTGGTTTCTACGTCGCAGAGTTTTCAAATCTCGATGAAGCCATCAATATGGCGGATATGATCTCTACCCCCTATCACAGCATAGAAGTCAGGCCGGTTTCATGGTCGGGCGGAATGCTATCCAACCTGAAAGATGACTAGTCACGTGATCGATCCGACGGAATAATCTAACATGCCTCAACATCCCTGGCTTCAGGCCAGATTTGCAGATATCCGCCCCAAGGCCATCGCTGCACTGGTCAGTTATTTTCGGGATATTGATCTTGCCGAAGAAAGTTTTTCTCTCGCCTGTGTTAAAGCGCTGGATGTATGGCAAAAGCAAGGGTTACCCGATGATCCCTTTGCCTGGATTTTAACCGTAGGTCGCAATGCCGGGCGGGATATCATTCGCAAGAATAATACCCGTGACAATCACAAAGCGCTCCAAGCTCAAGAAAACACAAGCCACAATGCCTTCCACGATGCTCCCCAAGAAAATGAATTCCGCGACGATGTCCTACGCCTGCTTTTTATTTGTTGCCACCCAAAGCTGTCTATTCAAGATCAATCAGCACTCGCCTTGAAAATTGTCATCGGCTTATCCGTCGAAGAAATTGCCTGTGCATTTCTTGTAAAACCCAAAACGATGGAACAACGGATTACCCGGGCAAAAAAAACAATCGCAAACGATAACATTCCTTTTCAAAGTCCGGATTTGATCGAACGTGCAGAACGCCTTAAAACTGTATCCCTGATGCTTTACCTGCTTTTTAACGAAGGTTGGTCCGCAAGCTCTGGCGAAGTACAAATAAAGGTTCTTCTGTGTGAAGAAGCAATTTACCTCACCAGACTCCTTTTGAGCCTCTTCCCCTCTCAAACCGAGACAATGGGCTTGCTGGCTTTGATGTTGTTTCAACACGCCCGATACCCCGCTCGCACCGATAGCAACAAACTAATCCTTCTTGAGCACCAGAACAGGGACCTTTGGAACAGGTCCACGATTTCTGAAGCCCACGTCCTGTTAGAAAAAGCACTGAGGCACGGCACTCCAGGTCCATTCCAAATTCAAGCGGCAATCGCAGGTGTCCATTCAACCGCAAAAGCCTATGAGGCGACAGACTGGGAAGAAATCGAACGTCTTTATGCCCTACTCTATCAGTTTGAGCCCACTCCAATCGTTAAGCTAAATCATGCTGTCGCCATTGCCAAAACCAAAGGCTCAATAGAAGCGCTCAAAATACTCGACGGTATAGAGGGAGAACTGCAAAGTTATCGCTGGTTTCATTCAACTCGTGCTGCTTTTCTGTTCGAAACCGGACAAAGGGACAAGGCTAAAACAGCTTATCAAAGGGCTTTGACATTAACACCAACAGAACCGGAACAGGCAATTCTTCGGGAAAAAATTCTCGAATGTGAAAAATAATTACTCGCTTTGTCGGTATTCACCTCTGTCACTCGTCCTTGATTTATCTGCATCAGGCAGAAAGCATAAATCAAAGGATGAAACTATGTCACAAACAACAATGACAACACCCGGTGCAGCCGGATGGATTGGCTATTCAGGCCCCAACAAAGATGAAGCTGTAAAGTTTTACCGCGATGTTATGGAATGGACCTTAACTGATCTGCCCATGAAAGACGGATCAAGTGTTCCCGGTATTCTTGTAGAAGATGAACTGATTGGCGGCTTTTCACCAGAACCTGCCGATGAAGGAGTATGGACAATTTACATCACTGTAAAAGACGTTGATGGTGCCACGAATAAAGCTCGCGCTGCCGGGGCAAAAATCCTCAGTGAACCAACTGATGTGCCCGGCGTTGGTCGTATTGCGATAATCAATGATCCCCATGGTGCCCGTATTGCTATGATCACTTACGAAAGCATGCAGAAATAGGCCGCATTACATCACCTCATTAACAAAGCTGCGAACACAAGTGTTGGCAGCTTTCACTCTCATACTGTCTCTAAGGATTTTAAGATGAAACACTTTCTATCCCTGCTTGCCTTTGTGATCATCACCTTCGCAACTCAAGGCACATCACATATGCTGATCAACATCGATCACTATGAAGCTTTGGGTTTCCTGCGGCCTGAACCTATTTTTCTGCTGGGTTTTATTGCCATGCTTATCCAAGGGACGATCATGACCGGGTGTCTCCACCTTTTGGCCCCCGAGGGTGCAACGATCAGATTGGGACTGATTGTTTCCCTCGGTTTTGGCCTATTCCTCTCGTCCTATATAAGCTTTGCTTCGCCCGCAAAATATGACGTCCCCTCAATCTGGGAATGGGTCGCCGTCGAGCTGTCTGTTAGTGCCATCCAGTTCATCTTTTTTGGCCTAGCCCTTGGCTTCATTCACTCACTTTTCAAAGCTAAAGCGAGATCAGAACTTAAGCAGGCACTTTGAACTTCGTGAGTCCTTTTGCAGAAGGTGAGCTATGCCATACGGTGCTAGCTGGCCTCCTGCTGTTTCAACCATTTTAGAATTGCCCGATTGGTTTCTTCCGGCTTTTCCTGCTGGATCCAATGTCCGCAATCCAGATTGATCACGTCAACATTTGGCACGAAATCTGATAGCTTTTCAGACTTCGCGATCATATCCCGATCACCATATATCATGAGTGCAGGTTGCTGAATGACAGGGTTCGCCTTCGCCAATAAGTGCCAGTTGCGGTCCAGGTTCCTGTACCAGTTGAGACTCCCCGTAAACCCTGATGTCTCAAAGGCAGAGACAAAAACAGCAAGATCGCTGTCACTCATAACTGGCTCACCAAGGGGCGCTTTAGCTTTAGCCAAGTTGATCATCATCATACCCGGTTGAGGTGGGGCTGGAGGTACATTTTTGCGAAATATATTACGAAGAAACTGGAATGTGTTTTTATCCAACTCGGTGTCCGCAACGCCCGGCTGTCGGTTAAAGTGAACAAAATAGAAATCATCGCCAAAGATCTCTTCCATGAATTCGATCCAGGGTTTCTCTCCACGCTCCTGATAAGGCAAAGACAGGTTTATGATTTTTTTCACCCGGTCTGGATACAACAAAGTCAGTCCCCAAACGACCATGGCACCCCAGTCATGACCGACAAAGGTGGCGTCTTCATACCCATAATGATCAAGGAGTGCAACGAGGTCACCGGACAGATGTTCAATGTCATAGTCTGTTACTTCGCTTGGGCAGGATGAATTGCCATAACCACGCTGGTTTGGGACGATGACATGGTAACCAGCTGCGGCAAGCGCGGGCATCTGATAACGCCAGGAAAAGGCGTGTTCTGGCCAACCATGACAAAAGACAATTGGGTTTCCGGCATTCTCTTGACCAGCTTCAAAAACTTCCAACTCCACACCATTAACGGTAACAAAGGTGGGCTTTGGAAAATCGGTAGGGATAGACATAGTATTTCCTTTTAGCTTTTACCTCAGAGACTTAGGGAGATGAATTGCACTCTCAAAATCCCTTTGTTGACATGTACTGCCATTGACTAAAAGAAAATGGTGACAAATACTGGCACTATTTATTGGTAACTTCACGAAATGAATATACGCCTTCGACATGACACCATCGTCCGAAGTCTTCGCCGCAATGGCACATCAACAATCGCCGAGTTAGCAGAAGAAGTTGGTGCCTCAAGACGTACGATCTTGCGTGACATTAACGCACTGCGCGACGAAGGATTTGTCATTCATTCCGAACCTGGTCGCGGGGGTGGCTTGCAACTTGACCCACAATCGGTTCAAACCACAACGAGGCTCTCAGTTGCCGAGATCTTTGCACTTCTTATCAGCGTTGCCTCAATGCGTGCCGCCGGAAACTTACCCTTCTCCGCTCTGGCTAATGCCGGGCTTGCTAAAATAGAAAAGGCCCTGCCATCAGACAAAGTACGTGACTTGCGCCGATTTTTGGATTGTCTGTACGTCGGAAAGCTGTCACCGCAGGTCGATATCTCAGATATGAAAGCTATCGAGCCTACGCTGTTGCCAGCATTCGAAACGGCCTTTCTTCAACAGAGGCATCTGAGTTTCCGATACCACGACGCTAAAGGGGTCGGAACAACCCGAATTGTTGAGCCACAAGCTATGTTGATATTACCACCACTATGGTATTTGGTGGCCTGGGATCCCGAGCGCGACGCTTTTCGTCATTTTAGAATGGACCGCATCAGCAAGCCGAAATACCTGCAAGATACAAGCTTTCGACGGCGGCATGTCCCCTTCGAAGATCACGTCTCCCCAGTTCGCGATTTATCTCGGTGATTTTCACTACACTACAGAGAAACAAAATTGTGGAAGTGATATCGTTTTAGTTGTGTTCATTGTTTGATGCATTATAAATCATCGATATGACTGACAATGCATAGATAAACAGGAGTTGTCATGGAGAAAATTTCATTAAAAAGTGTCTTTTTAGCTTTGTTTGTTGTTCTAAGCTTTACAGGAGTAGCCCAAGCTACAAAGAAAAAAGATGAAGAAACTTTTTTACGTCACAAACAAGGGTGTGCCGATGGGTATATTGAGGGCTGTGGTACCCTTGGATATATGTATGAGAAAGGCATAGGAACAGAACAAGACTTCACAAAAGCTATCAAGTTTTACACACAGGCTTGTGAAGGGAATCTTCTCAAAGCGTGTAATAATCTTGGCACCATCTATGAAGCAACTAATACCCTCAATCATGATATAAAAAAAGCACTTACGTATTATGCTAAGGCATGTGACAAAGGAATAATGTTGAGCTGCTTTAACATAGCTACTATTTATCACGAAGGTACAAGTTTACCACAAAGCCTAATAAAAGCTGCTGTTTTATACGATCATTCTTGTCGAAACGGCTTTGCTCAAAGCTGTTACAACCTTGCTCCTATGTATCTTAATAGTGAGGGAGTAAAGAAAGATACAGCAAAAGCAATAAAGCTATATAAACAAGCTTGTAAAGCAGGAGTGATTGACGGCTGCTCAAGCCTAGGGGTTTTGTATCTAAAGGGCATAGGTATGAAAAAAGATCATCAAAAAGCATCTACATTATTCAAAACATCATGCGAGAAGGGCCTTGCTCTAGGTTGTACCAATTTAGGTCTCATGTATCATAAAGGTACTGGTGTTGAGAAAAATTACAAAAAAGCAGCAATACTCTTCAAACAAGCATGTAAAGGTGGGGATACAAAAGCCTGTAACCATCTAGAAACCCTTAACCAATAAAACCTCCGGCTTGGGGCCGCCTGTGGCCCAATCGAGAAGTTCAACGTTATGAACAACGGGAATATCTGTTCCTGAAGATATCTGGCACTGGCACCCGATGTTTCCTGTCGCAATGATATCCGGTGTGAGTGTTTCAATGTTTTTAACCTTGCGATCCCGGAGTTTCTCGGCCAGTTCCGGCTGCATAATGTTATAGGTTCCGGCTGAACCGCAGCACAGGTGTCCTTCGGGTACATCGCGCACGACAAAACCCGCGCCGGTTAAGAGCTCTTTTGGTTGCTTGGTAATTTTCTGACCATGCTGGATAGAACAGGGGGCGTGGTAGGCAACTATCTTTGCCGGTTGATCGTCCTCTTCCTCTACCAGCGCCAAAGGTTCAAGTTCTGCAAGGTATTCTGTGATATCTTTTGCAAGCTCAGAGATCTTTGCCGCACGTTCCGCCCAATCAGAATCATTTCGGAGCATAAAGCCATAGTCTTTGATAGTCGTCCCGCACCCGGACGCGTTAGTAATAATGGCATCCAGTCCTTCACCTTCGATTTCAGTCACCCAGCCTCGAATAGCAGCTTTCATCTGCTGCTCCGCCATTGTCTCTTTGCCCATATGGTGAACAAGAGACCCGCAACAACCCACGCCCTTGGCAACAACAACTTCGATACCATGTCGAGTTAAAAGTCTGACCGTTGCTTCGTTTATCGAAGGGGCAAGAACAGTCTGTGCACAACCGGATAGCAACGCCACACGCCCTTTTCTCTCCCCAACAGCTTTGAATGTCTGAGGCTGATCGACAACACTTGCCGCAGGTAAGTCTTTGGGGGCGAGGTTAATCAGTGCCTTTATGCGCCCCGAGACAAAATTCTTCACAAGCGGCTTTGTCAAAGAGGCAATGTTCAGTGCGCCCCGAAACCAGAAGGGCCGAGGAATAAGATAAGTCAGAAGGTTACGGAGTAATCTTTCAAACAAAGGGCGCTTATAGGTGTGTTCAACATGATTTCGGGCATGATCCACCAGATGCATATAATTCACCCCTGACGGACAGGTCGTCATACAGGATAGGCAGGATAAACAGCGGTCCAGATGTTTTGTTACCTCTGCTGTTGCCGCTACCCCGTCTTCCAGCATACCTTTGATCAAATAAATCCGCCCGCGCGGACTATCCAACTCATCGCCCAACAAGACATAAGTGGGGCAGGTTGCCGTGCAAAACCCGCAGTGCACACATTTGCGCAATATGCTCTCTGCTTCTTCGATATTAGGGTCCGCCAACTGTGCGAGAGAAAAGTTGGTTTGCATTTGTCTCTCCTACAGATCTGCGTATAAGCGGCCGGGGTTCAGAATAGCTTTGGGGTCAAAGTTATCCTTTATGCGCTTCATCAGGGCGTGTTCTCCTGACTCAAGAGGATGTTGTGGGCTTTTAGCGTCTTCAACATCTTTAGCCGATCTCACTAAAGTCGCATGACCGCCTATACTCTTTAGTTTATCCCTAAGCACAGAAGCATTATGATCTCCGATCAGAGACAACCAGAGAAGTCCTCCTGCCCAGTCATAGTAATGCTGAGCCTGCCCCTCTAACTTCAGACTATCAACAAAAGTACTTCCTTGCGCAGGCGGTAGCGAGACCCGCCAAATAGATCTTTCCCCAGATACTGACAAAATTTCTGCATCACAAACTTTTTGCCACAAAGAACGGCTTTGCTGACCCGCAATCAAACTTCCCGTGCCAAAATCTGCCAAAAGCGATGCCAGCTTGTCTGCTCTATAAGCGATTGACGGACCATGACCTTCTAGTCTTAACACGGTCATGGCTCTCTCTTCAGCTTCCTGAGTAAGCTTATCGGAAACTATTTGCGGTATATGTGCCGCCGAAGAAACTTCACATGAAGAATTCAAGGCAACTGACATTGCCCTGTTTGCCTCTCCATCTGAAAGCCCATAGAGGATATAACTTTTTTCTTCCGGCGGGGCAGGCAATACCTTGATGGTAATATCACTCATCACAGCAAGGGTCCCATAAGATCCCGCCATGAGCTTCATAAGATCATAGCCCGTCACATTTTTGACCACTCGCCCGCCAGACTTGAATGTTTCCCCCCGACCAGAAACTCCAGAAAAACCAAGAAAATGATCTCTGGCAGCACCAGCCTTTAACCGACGCGGCCCCGATAGATTACACGCAATCATCCCACCAAGGGTTCCTGCATCTGCTTCTCCCTTGAAAAGAGCACCATAGTCCATAGGCTCAAAAGCCATATACTGGTTGTGTTTGGCAAGCTCATCCTGAATCTCATTGAGTGATGTCCCTGCCCGCGCCGACAACACAAGCTCTTCAGGTTCATATAATGTGATACCGGTCAAAGCGGACAGATCTAGTTTATGACTGGCCTTCACTGGACGTCCAAGCCTCTGCTTACTCCCAGAGCCAATTATTTCCATGCTCTCTTCTTCGGATAAAGCCCACTTAATCGCTTCTTCCAACTGACCTGCGTTCTCGGGTTTGATATGACTCATAAAAAATTCTCGTGACATTTTTTATTATTCTTTTTTAATCTTCTTAATTTTTACTTTTGAGCAGATAGTTCCAAAACTACTCTAGAAGCGGGGGATATCAGGAAAAGGTAACTTCCCTTTATGGATATGCATGCGCCCCAACTCGGCACATCGATGCAGCTCTGGAAAAACCTTCCCCGGATTTAAAAGCGCCTTACTATCAAAAGCACACTTTACCCGAAGCTGCTGGTTCAAATCGATCTCATTAAACATTTCAGGCATAAGATCACGCTTTTCAACACCTACGCCGTGCTCCCCGGTCAGAACACCCCCGACCTCAACACAGAGCTTCAAGATATCAGACCCAAAATCCTCAGCCTTTTCCAACTCTCCCGGATTATTAGCGTCGTACATGATCAAGGGATGTAGATTACCATCCCCTGCATGGAAGACATTGGCCACTCTCAGATCATAATGCTCGCTCATCTCTCGCATGCGTTTGAGAACGAGGGGAAGTTTGTTACGCGGGATTGTGCCATCCATACAGTAATAATCCGGTGTCAGACGACCGACTGCCGGAAAAGCAGCTTTACGACCCGCCCAAAAAAGCTGTCGCTCTTCTTCATCCTGACTAATACGACTGGTAATAGCTCCGCATTTCTTGGAAATCTCTGACACCTGATCAATAAGATAATCTACTTCGGCTTGGGGACCGTCCAATTCAACAATCAGAAGCGCCTCTACATCCAAGGGGTAACCTGCTTTCACAAAAGCTTCCGCAGCTTCAATAGCAGGCTTATCCATCATCTCCATACCGCCGGGAATAATACCATCGGATATGATAGCAGCAACACAGTCACCCGCACTCTCAGAACTTGAGAACCCCAGCAAGAGTGCTCTTGCTGTTTCTGGCTGCGGCAAAATACGAACTGTTACTTCTGTTACAACCCCGAGAAGCCCTTCCGAGCCGGTCATTAGCCCCAACAAATCATAACCGGGACTATCAAGGTGCTTACCACCAAACCTTAAAACAGTCCCGTCAATCAGAACCATTTCAATCCCCAGAAGATTGTTGGTGGTCAGGCCGTATTTGAGGCAATGAACGCCACCTGCATTTTCAGCGACATTGCCCCCGATAGAACAGGCAATCTGGCTGGAAGGGTCCGGGGCATAATAAAACCCTCTTCCCTCTACGGCTTTTGTAATACCGAGGTTTGTGACGCCGGGCTGAACAACAGCACAACGGTTATCATAATCCACATCGACAATCTGATTAAACTTGCCCATGCACAACAAGATCGCATCCGCCAAGGGTAAAGCCCCACCAGATAAAGATGTTCCCGATCCCCGCGGTACAACTTTAATTCCTTCGGCATGGCAGTAAGTTAAAACTTGGCTCACCTGTTCTACGGTCTGTGGTAAAATAGCCATGAGCGGAGGTTGTCGATACGCCGTAAGGCCATCTGATTCGTATACCTGCAATTCCCGATCGCTTAAAATCACGCCTTCGCCAGGAACAATACTCCTTAAGGCTTCCGCAATCTCATCTCTTCTAGCCATAATCGACTGATCAGGATCAGGCATCTTCATCAGGTTTCTCCCAGATTTCTTATTCTGCCCATAGCCTCGCCTAACTTCGCGAGAAGAACAAGTCTGGAGATAAAGAGTTTCTGTCATAGTATTTGAGACAGATAGGCATATTTAAGATTTATCGACCAAAAAAAGAAAAAACCGCTCTCTCTAACGAGAGGCGGTTTTTTTCTAAACTTCATTCTGACCACAAGCGGCCAGACTGAACAAGATTAGCCCTGACGCGCTTTAAAGCGAGGGTTCTTCTTGTTGATGACATAAACCCGGCCGCGACGACGAACAACACGGCAGTTCTTATCGCGCAGCTTGGCAGTCTTCAGAGAGTTTACAACTTTCATGGTCCTACCTTTGGCAAAAAATGTGCCCGCTGATCGGGCTGTCGAGAAGCCCGGACAATATGTAAGGACCTCTTAGATGTCAACCGCCTGATCAAGCAGTGTGAAAACTGAGCGCTTCTATACGCAACTTTTCAGATAAACAAAAGAGAAAAGAGACTCTTTTTTCGGATTCTTTACCAATCAGACAGCATTTGGGTCTGAGATTGTCTGATAGCAAGGAATCGATAGAGCCTGATCGTGCCGGATTCAAGGGCATGCGTGCGACGCGCCCATAATTCCATCTCACTGACGAGAACCTCTTCCATCTTCCTGTCAGCACCATTTTCTTTCATTTGGCTCAGATAATCGGCCCAGCCTCTTTTGACCATCTCGAGATAACGATCAGTCATATCTTCAAAAATTCGACTTTGAACATTGCCGGCTGTGAAACCTTTTTCATATTGAAGCTTTGTCCAGATTTGAAGATCGCCGCCTTCACTTTCTTTCCAGGATTTCAAAATTTCTTCATCAGGTTCATCATCGACAATGAAATCAGTAAAAAGAAATTGCCCACCATCTTTCAAAGCACGGCAGGTATCTTTGAAAAACTGCTCCTTGTTCTGAATTGTGTAGAGAGATTCTTTCGAGAAGATACAATCAAATGATTTTGGCTTGAATTCAAATTTTTCTGGATCAAAAGCCAGAACAGGTGCTTTTTTGGCCATCCCTGCCATGGTCGAGATTTCCATCCCGGCCTCAACCATTTCGTGCTCGCGTTCCATACAGGTCACCCAAACACCAAACTTATCTGACATCGTCCGGCCCACGCCCCCAAGGCCAGCACCGATATCCAATACATTTTTCGAAGGGTCCAAGCCAAAAGGCTTAATCAACTCTTCAATATATTCTTCATCACCAGGACTGGCGTTTCCTTCCCCCCAAACATCCTGAATAAGTTGTATTCGAAGATTTTCCCACTCATGACTATCGGCCCGAACGTCATGCTCTTTCACGGCAGGCATGGGTGGGGCTTTTGGTACTATGCGTAATTCATAGCCGAACCACCAAGCCTTCAACCGATCCAATATCGATATCTGGCCCTTTAGTACTTGTGTATTGGCTGATTTGGCCATCTAAGCAGTGCTCCTCATGCCCAGAAGGCTACCGTACCGATATGCAAACCACAAACGCGAACAAACTCATCTCCTACACTAACCACTGATATAGTGGTGCCCCCCCAGGCATTTATAGCTTCATTCACTTAAAATATAATAACTTTTGTTATAATAACATTATTACATCGAATATTTATAGAAATATTAATAACAACATTTCGCTATCAGGGGCAACCATCCGTTTGTCCCGGATCACGTTGAATTGATATCAAGGCTGATATCCGCGGACTGTGGATCGCCGCGCGCGAAATCTGCCCACTATCGACAATACTGTCAAATAGCAAAGGCTTATAATCATAGTACACTTCTGCGATAATAATATTATCCAATGGGTCCACGTCCAACCCATTCGGAACAGTCGCAACTGCACCCGTTAAACCGACTGTTCCAGTGACAGCTAGATTTCCAGCTCCGCATTGTTTCCAATTAACAACGGGAGGGTCTTCGCCTGTACCACTAACAGAAGAAACAATAATAATTCCATTCGCATCCATATCAAAAGGATGAATTATATAATCTGCAGCATTAAAAAGGACATCCATCTCAGTTGCAGACATACTTCTGGACTGAGTTACGAGATCACTAATTTCTGCTGTTAAACGAAGTATTTTATGATGTATCCAGATATACCTACTCATCTCAATGGCACCCGCAAGTATAATGAGAAGAATTGGCATTATCAAAGCGAGTTCAACTAGGGCAACGCCTTGATCACATGAGGAAAATTTTCTTATAAAACGCTTTGAAGCATGACACATTTTCACAAAAAAGAACGCCATTAACATGAAGCCCCGCCACCATACGGCTCATTCCTAACAGCAACACTTGCGCGTAATTTCACCTTGCCGTCACTTCCCACTAAATGGGCAATATACCCTGTAATCAATTGAGTATCATGCTCAACCGTATAAAGGACAACTTCTGACCCATTGCCGGCACCGTTAAAACCAGAGTCTGAATCCCAAGCACCATTACAATTCAAGTCAGTGAAGGCTTCACCCGCATCGTAAGAATTATTTCCGTCCGCATCGACATAAGGTTCCGGGTCACCAATCGAGTCAAAATCTTTATATACAAGTGTTGATAATTCACTCGCTTTCACCTGTACAAAACCAGCCCCATGAGTGTTGATGGTTTCTAATATTTTTTCTTCTTTGGTCACACCTGGCTCTAAATCCCCAGTAACACCATAGCGCGCGGCTTCTCGTAAGCCGCCTTCTAATAAAATCGACGCAAAATACACACCACCTAAATCAAAAATCCCCAAAACCATCGTCAAAAAAATCGGCAATCCCATAGCATATTCCAAGGCCACCACACCACGCTCACATTTAGCAAGCTTTCGATTTCTGATTTTCTTGATTAAGGCAGACAAAAACATTACTTAGAAACCCTCAACTCAGACAGTTCAGTGCCAATTTTTTCGAATGCTTTTTCCAACTCTTCTGCGCTGCTAGCTTTGAAATAGAACGGCGCAGTTGTAGCACTCGCGACACTCTTCATCAAATCAGTCTCGACATGATACTCAACCACATAGATATCAACTCCTGTTGCCTTGATTTGCGTCGCAACCGCCGATAAACGAGCATTCATTTCAGAAACATTCAAATCTCCTTTATATGCATCACGATAGGAACTCGTATTCAAACCGTCTGTCATAATAACAATCGCTCGACGGAGATTACTTTTATCACTAGCTTGATTGTAAGGCTCCCCTGGCATTAAGGCGCGCCAAGCCCAAACTAACCCTTGGGCAATTGTAGTTGTACCTGTAGGATTCGAAAGCTCGTTAATTGCATCAGTTGCATGGTTTTTTGTGCCAGAAAGTTTTGTAATTCCCCATTCAGGGCACCGTACGGTATAAAGAGATCCATTACTTGGGTTAACAACCCTGCGAGGCATTGGCTCCCAAGATTCCCAGACAGTACCTCCCACATCAGCATCATACAAAAGATGATCTGCGTCATCATCAGTACTATTATCAGTATAACGCGCATAAGCGCAGCCAACCCAATCACTGTCAGGCTCAGTCGTAAAAGGTACTGGCGAATTATTCGTATACCAATAACCATCAACAAAAGAGTTTAAATCAGAATCATAAACCACTCCACGCTCAGCGACGTTCACAGCCGCAGACCAAGGCACTAATCCTACCTGTAAATTTTCACTCTCAGTTTCATTCCCAAATAACTTATTAACTAGGATTGTAGATGCCTCTTTGGCAGAGCTAAGACGAGTTCCTGTCCCGTCCGATGCCCCCATAGAGCCTGTTGTATCAATTGAAACAACCACATCAAGGGGTGTAATAAGTCTCGTAACTTCAGCACTAGCAGCAACAGACATAGTCTCTCGCCCAAGAACACTCATCAATGTAGTATCAAGAATTGCCGATGCTGAAACAGTAACCGTAGTTCCATTATTACCAACAACAGGCGTCTCCAGACTGATATCAACACCCATAAAGTCACTTGGGAAATTAGCATCAAAATATTTGGTAAATTCAGCCTGTAATTTAACCACATCATCCGCATAAGGTGCAGCAGCCAAAGCTGAAGCGTCCAAGGCTTGACTCAATCTTGCCTTAACAACGTATCCTCGACCAATATCAACACCCAAACCAACCATGCCAATAAGAGGAATAACAACCATGCCAAAATTGATAAAAATGGACCCTCTATCACAAGCGCAAAACGACCGCACCGCCTGATCGATGCAGGTCTTAAGATCAACAAATCTTGTTGCTATCACTGAAAAAGGTTTTATCACTAGCTCGCCCTACTAATTTGAGCACCAATCGCTATTCAATGCATCACGTTTGATGCTGTGGCTTGATTCACACATACATAACTAGCTCACCATGCACTTTTACCAAGCGAGCAATTAAAAAAAGATTAACGCTAACCTATTAAAACAAAACGATAATTTAGGTAAAATTTGAGATTTATTTTCAAACGAAAATAAACCTAACAATAACAACCCGATACCTCACAGAATTCCCTCCCTCAAAAGAATAAACTTGAGCCCAAGATATTTTCGTTTCAAAATGAGCAAACCCAATTCGATCGTTCTTCCTCCTCAATTAGGTGCATAAAAAACGCTCAAGGTGCAAAATGGAGCCCTACATTTTTATCACCATCGCCTTTGTAGGCTCCCTGATATCTGCCATCTTTGGTCTTGGTAGCGGATTTATTGTTCTTTCTCTTGGGTCGCTTTTTATTCCCATAAAAGATTGTATCGCACTGACAACGATCCTGTTTATGGCATCAACTTTCACGAAAACGATTCTATATCATCAGTATATAAACTGGCGACTTTCAGCCATCATCGCCTTGGGAAGTATCCCTTTTTCCTAGTTAGGTGCTGAGACACTAGCCTCAATAGATCCGGAACCACTTCGCCCCCTATTAGCAGGATTTATTATCCTCAGTGTTATCATTAACAGCCTTGGAATAAAGCTATCCCTGCCAAAAAGAACTTCTATCGCTCTCGGCACTGCCGCTTTATACGGATATGTATCCGGTCTCCTCAGTAGCGGAAATCCCATCAAGGCACTAGCGCTGGATCGTATGGGGTTTGAAAAGCAATCTTTTATCGGTGTGATGGCAGCAACTGCACTAGGCGTTAACATTACCAAATTAATCAGCTACTCAGGTAATAACATACTTCGGCCTGAGCATTATCCAATTGGCGTAGCCTTAATAGTTATCTCAATAGCTTCGGCCTTAATCGGCAAGAAACTTATCCATGGAATTGAAAGCGACAAATACAGGCAGGGCCTGTCTATTATTCTTATCTTCTCTGCAATAACCTTGTTTTTTAAATAGGAATGGTTAGTCCTTGAAAGCACAAAACCCCAAGGTTTCCCTTGAGGTTTTCATGGTGGGCGTAACTGGGATTGAACCAGTGACCCCTTCGATGTCAACGAAGTGCTCTCCCGCTGAGCTATACGCCCTATATCCGAAAAAGCGCACTTTAACGTGCGTTTCTTGGTGAGACAGGGAAGTATCAAACTGCCATATGTTTGACAAGCCCTTTCACAAAAGTTTTCTGCTACAAAAGTACTTTATTAACCTCAGTAATTAAATCCCTTAGATGAAATGGTTTTGACAAAACCTTCTCGCCTTTAAAAGAAGGATCGGTCTCCTCCATCAGGATTCCTGAAAAACCGGTAATGAACATCACTTTGATATCCGGCTGGTGAAAACGGGCAATCTTAGCCAACTCAACACCGCCTTTTTCCGGCATGACCACATCAGTAAGCACCAAATCAAACCGATGAAAAGACAGTGTTTCTTCAGCCTCTAGGCCATTCGCAGCAGAGATCACATTGTGTCCGGCCCGTTCCAGCGCACGGCACAAGTAATAGCGTAGATTATCATCATCTTCTGCAAGAAGAATGTCAGCCATCAAAAACGGTACATCAACCAAACAAAGTTCAAAAAAACTCTCGACACTCCGTTACCATAGCATCAAGAATAGATTTAAGCTTATACAACAAATCACTGCCCGTAATCAAAAGAGCGATATGATAGCCACACCACATATAAACAAATCAGAATCCATTTCATTTATTGGGCTATTGACGATCACATCATGACTTACGATCTTAATGAGATGGCTGAACATATTTCAACAACGCACCAAAATGCATCTACAGACTTCAAGCAAGGTGCTGTCAGGGAGACAGAATCTTACAGATTGCACTTACCCGAGCAGCACACATTACCCGTCGTCCTGTCTTCACCCCACAGTGGTAACAACTATCCTGAATCATTTATCAAAGGCTCAAAGTTAGACAGCCACAATTTACGTAGGTCAGAAGATTCTTTTGTTGATGAGCTTTTTCAAAATGCGCCAAAATTAGGGGCCCCCTTACTCTGTGCCCTCTTTCCGCGTGCTTTCGTTGATGCCAACAGAGAACCCTTTGAACTTGATCCCCACATGTTTGAAGATGAGCTCCCCAGCTATGTGAATACAAATTCCCCCCGTGTTGCCGTAGGCTTGGGAACTATTGCCCGTAATGTTACAAGCGAAACACAGATTTACAAAGACAAGCTGACTTTTGCCGAAGCAAAAGACCGTATAGAGCGATTTTATTGGCCTTACCATCAAGTGCTTCGTCAGCTTGTCGACACCACGAAACGCAAGTTTGGTTATTGCATTATGATTGATTGTCATTCGATGCCCAAACTTACGACACAAGCTAACGACATAAGCTCAAGATCTTCATCAGTCCATTTTGTTCTTGGGGATCGCTTTGGCAAGGCCTGTTCAAGAGCTGTCACAAAAACAGTCGAAGATATTCTGGAACAGAATTCATACCGCGTTCTCAATAACAATCCTTATCCCGGCGGCTTTATAACTCAGCATTATGGCGAACCAGCCTTGGGAATAAATTGCCTTCAGATTGAAATATCCCGCACCCTTTATATGGATGAAGATAAAATTGAACGCCGTCCAGATTTTGATGATATTGCCTCATTAATGGATGATATCATTTTTGCCGTCGGCTCCATCGAAGCAACGGCACTTGATTACTGAAAACCACATTGCTTCCTGTGACGACATTACGGTAAAAATCTCCCCCTATTCCAAAGTACTCAAGTTGGGTATTTTTTGCCGTTTGACCTTCTGGGCAGGCGTCATCACATTCCCGCACAAAAAAATCTAAAGCCGCCACGTAAATAAATGTACTCAGAGGGCATGTCTTCATCCATAGCACTTTATCTTTGTACGTCTCCCCTTAATACATTGATAAATAAATAAAACATCACCCGCCTCAAGCGCACATCACATAAATTACTATATCTGCACTCTCTTTAGAAAAACTTGAAATATAGCTCTACCTCTATTCCCTGCAAAAACTGGCCTTAAAATTGCTTATTATAATTTCAAGAGTAATGGAAACTGGAGGAGAAAATGTTCGATCATGAAAGACGTCAGGATTTTCTAATTCGCAAAAATCAAGAGCCAGTTAAAATCTTGGCGATGAAAGAAGAAAATGTTGGGAAATTTATCAACCGTGTAACACGCAAATTTCCAGATGAACGTTGGGAGATTTTACCGCGCATGTTGCCAATTCAAACTGACTAGGAAGTTAAACCGATGAAGAACCCTACAACGTAGGTTATTCATCAAATCCTTCAGATGCACCAGGGAAAGGAGTAAAAGATCATGCCACGCAATCTGTTAAAATCGCTTGTGCTCGCTGTTGGTGTTCTGACATCAGTTAATGCTTTTGCTCAATCCCTTAGTGCAAAAAGCAATAGTGATATCTGTGCAGATATTATTACGGAAACGGAAATCCAGAAAAAAATTCCCCTTCATCTTCTAAGAGCAATCTCACTAGTTGAATCAGGCAAATGGGATAAGGAAAAGGGAAGCAGAGTGGCGTGGCCATGGACAGTCATGGCAGAAGGAAAAGGACGATATTTGCCGACGAAACATGCTGCAATTGCCGAAGTAAAGAACCTCAAGGCAAAAGGCGTGAAAAACATCGACGTCGGCTGCATGCAGGTTAATTTGTATCATCATTCCAAAGCATTCAAATCATTAAACGACGCTTTTGATCCCCATAAAAATGTTGCTTATGCCGCCAAGTTCCTTGTTGAGTTACGTGGCAAGTCCCCCTCCTGGACGTCAGCAGTCGGCAGGTACCATTCCTACAATCAAAAATACAGCACCCCTTATCGTCGTAAAGTCTTGACCGCTTGGCGTGATGAAAAACACCGCATCAACAAAGAGCTTCGTCTCGCGGCCCTAGAGAAAAGAGCAAAAGATAAGATCGCAAAACAGCAGGCTAAAACCCAAAAGCAAGCAAGAAATCCAGGGGGCGTTGCGGTTTCTCACCTTAAAACAACAAGCACAACATCTGCTTTAGGTGTAAACCTTCCAAAGTCTAGCTCACGGAAAAAAGCTTCCCCCGCAACAGACGTACCTTCTGAGGTCACACAGAAAACAATTACGCCAAGCTCATCAAAAGTACAGGTTACCTCTCCTCGGGCAACTGGGCGTTCGATTGCCACAAGGATTCTTTTTGAGAAATTTGACGTACAGTCCTAGAATCCGGCCCTAGAATTCTGCTGAAAACAAGCCTGATAGAAACATCGAATTGAAACAATTGACACATCCCCTTTTTCTAAAGTAGCTTGAGTTTAAATCGCGAGGTTCCCCCTGTGGGATGAAAAGGGAATTTGGTGAAGTCTTGTGGCGTATTTCCATATGACTAACTCCAAAGCTGCCCCCGCAACTGTAAGTGATGAGATATCATCTTGTGACCCACTGGCCAGATAATGGGCTGGGAAGGAAGGATAGATATTTATGATCCACGAGCCAGGAGACCTGCCATCGCATTTATCAACCATTAACCCGGGCGGGGTGCACCGGAGGAGAAAATGCTATGACGAGTCACGCCTCTACTCTATCTTTCGCTTCTGCGATTGTTTCTTCAAACTCAATAAATGATCCCAAGTCCATTATTCATCAAATGCTTATGATGGATGAAGAAACGAACACGCCACCAGAAGATATTATCCTCGCTTGGGTTTTGAGCCTTCCGAATGAACTCGACCCTGCACTGGCTGCAACACAGCTATTGTCACACTATGAAAACATCGTAGATCAGACAAATAAAAGTACTTTAAAGACGATAATGTTTCTTAAACAAACCGCTGAATTTCCAAGATCACGGCTGGCGGCGACATCCCGCCGGGGGTCCAGATACAGGCGTAGATTACACTCTTGATACTATGCAAACTGACCAGATCTTCTCAACGCTGGTTTGGCGGTATGAAGTCAGAATATCAGCAAGTCCTGGTCGCAAGCCTTTCAAGGCATTTAGCTTCGTAAATTACACAGGATAAAAATAAAGGTACGAGAAGCATGGGGCTTGGGATATAAGTCAGTTTAGATCTTCCATCCCCTTAAGCTCAAAGTACTGAACTATTGATTAAACTGCCTGCGCATTACAAACATATCCTGGCCTTAGCCACCCCACTGATACTATCCAACTTAACAGTCCCACTCCTGGGGGCTGTTGATACTGCTGTGGTGGGGCATTTACCAGATCCTGCCTATATTGGTGGCGTTGCCGTGGGTGGGACAATCTTCAGCTTCCTCTTTTGGGGCTTCGGATTTTTGAAAATGGGAACGGTCGGTTTCACCTCCCAAGCTTTTGGCGCAAAAAATATACCAGAACAACAGGCCGCATTCCTGCGTCCTATGTTACTCGCACTGCTGTTTGGATTGTTACTCATCCTATTGCAATCCCCCCTGTTACAGCTATGCATAACATTGATTGACGGCAGCACAGAAGTACAGAAGCTCGCATTTCAATACAGTACCATACGTATATGGAGTGCCCCTATTGCCCTGTCCAACTACGTCATCATTGGTTGGCTTATCGGCAAGGGCGAACCTAAACTCACCTTCATTTTGCAGATCATAATAAATTCTGTGAATATCCTTCTAGATCTGGTTTTCGTCATAGAATTTGAATGGGGTGTAGAGGGCGTTTCCCTGGCAACAGTAATTGCAGAAGGTGTTGGTTTTGCTGTGGGCTTGTGGATTATTCTAAAAAAATCTGATTTTTTCACTAACACAATTGATTGGCAGAATGTTTGGTTGCGTACTCATATTCTTGCCCTGTTCACAGTGAACCGAGACATCTTTATCCGTACCCTGTGTCTCATATTTGCTTTTGCCTATTTCACACGATTAGGCGCAGGTATGGGAGATGAAATTCTCGCCGCCAATGCTGTTTTAATGCATTTTCTCTATTTCTCAGCTTACGGATTGGATGGTTTTGCCCACGCAGCAGAAATAACCACAGGGCACGCAAAGGGACGAAACGACAACAAAGAATTCAGAGAAGCCGTAAAGGCCAGTAGTGCCATGGCTTTCTTGACAGCAATCCTGTTTGTCGCACTTTTCTATCTTTTCGGACAACTTATAGTTAATCTATTCACAGACATTCCAGGTGTTAAATCAACCGCAACCAGCTATATTTACTGGCCTATTATTATGCCCCTGATTAGCATTGCAAGCTTTCAGTTTGATGGCATTTTCATCGGCACGACCCGTACAGCAGATTTGCGAAATGCCATGATACAGTCACTGATTATTTTTCTAATCAGTACATGGCTTCTTGTTCCAATATGGGGAAATCACGGGCTATGGCTTGCGATGACGATCTATATGGCCGCACGCGGCATAACGCTTCTAAGATACTATCCTGCCCTTGCGGCATCAATTGGTCATAGAAAAACTGAAATAAAATCCGTTGAAATCTAATCTTATATAAAATCAGCGTTTGGGTAGATATTTGTTACCTAACGACAATCACTCGCCATTTTGCGGAAGAGAAACAATAATAGAAAGTCCACCATCCTGACGGTTTTCAGCCCGGACATATCCCCCAATTGCTTCTACATTCCTGCGAACAATCCAAAGACCAATCCCCATGTGATTAGAAGCTCCAACGCCTGCACTTTGTTTGACACTTTCCTCAGTATCCTGCCCTACTTTTTTAGGCCGATAAGAAACGTAGCGCTCGAAAATACGTTCTAATTCGCTTTCTGGCACACCCGGTCCGCGGTCACGAACAGCCAGCTCGGCTGTCTTCTTGCCATTGATTAGATCAACGGTAACCGTCGTGCCACGGGGGGAAACCTCAAGCGCATTATCAATGATATTCTCAAGAATTGTTTCCAGCATATCCTCACCAGCAAGGACAGAAATTTCATGATCTATCGAACTTTGTAGAATTACCCCCTGCTGAGAGAAACTCACATTATAAGCCTCGAGCATCCTCAACAAGAGCGCAGAAAGATCAATATTTTCTCTGGGAGGATTTAGGAGTTCGGCAGAAGTATGTTCAAGATGGCGAGCCGTCGAAACCAGATTTTCCAGACGATCAAGAGCCTCTTCAACAACCTGCAAGGCACGACGCCCTCTTTTATTCTCGGTTTCTACCGTCTTGTTCAATGGTTCAAGTGCTTGCCTGATAATTGCCAGCGGCGTTTTAAAGGCGTGCGCATTATCTTCTGCAGCCCGACGAATTGAATCAGATGATTCCCTTAAGGTATGGGTCATCCGATCAAATTCATGAGCAACAGGTTCCAGTTCCGGAACTTTGTTACTCATCATAAAACTACTTTTATCAACGCTTCCTTCGCGGATCCCCCGAGCAAGATCCCGAAAACGCATCAAATCACGCCAAACTGTAAAAACAAGAATGGTAAGAATAAGCGCCATACCAAGGTAAATTGCAGCTGCAATCTGAACCTCGAGCGTTTTCCAATAAGGCTGCCCAATGGACGATCCAAGAAAAACTTCTGCCGATTGCGTTGCGATAACCGCCCAACATCCTGCATCCGTTCTGATTGCCGTCATCGAAGTCAAAAGTTCTTCAATTCCGCTGGGCCTAAGGTGTCTTATCGCCATAGGTCGCTCAATCAAACAGCTGGCTGTCAAGTTGTCAAAAACCCCTTGAGCAACCAGTGTCTCGCGCTCTTTACGCAATTCATCCGCAGAAAGTCGCGGTTCAGAAGCAACAAAGAATACGCCCTGCACACCTTCTTCGCCAGCAGGACGAAATAGAACTTTAATACCGTTGCCCTTGGTCGCGATACGCTCAATCTCTTCGGGTAGATCGAGCAGAATAGATGGATCTGCACTCTCTAGCATTGGCCGTAAACTTTCGGCCATAAGGCGTCCCTGTTCACGCACAGCAGTCAAAACGATATTTTGGCGATCCAGATCAGCCTGACGAAACTCTTGATACAAAAGAGCCGGAACAGCAAAGAACACCAAAAGCATAATAACAAATTTAGCAAACAGCGAATGTACGGCCCGGCTCAACCGCGACCGTCGCACTTTTTGTTCACTGCCGTTTATTATCACGCTCTGGTGCTTCACGATCTAACCTTTGGGTAAAGTTAAGCCGTGCCTGACGGACCATCATTCCGCCAGCGATAGCCAAATCCGGGATAGTTTTCAATGTGCTCGAAGCCATCATCAATTTCCCGGAATTTTTTACGGATGCGCTTTATAAACGATCGAACATTGGCTTTGTAACCATCCGTGCCGTAACCAGCGACAAAATCCTTACCATGGACAAGATCATATATCTGGCGATAGCTAACATCATTCCCTATACCCGTGGCAAGGAAGCAGACAATTGCAAACTCTGTGAGCGTCAGGTCAAGCTGCTCCCCTTTCCAGTAAGCGCGCATAATGTCTTCACGGATCTCAAGATCACCAATACGCGAAGACAAGGGGTTGCCGGAATCCTTTTCGTCGGATTGAGCAGAAGAACTGCCTTTTGTGCCTTCGGCAATCAGCCGCAATCGTTGTAAAATAATCGGCAAGCGTCTGGATTTATCTATGAAATCAACAGCTCCCCAGCGAAGGGCAGCTTCTTCGTAAATCTCATCACTCAACATCGTCAGAAAAATAACGGGGTTGTTCATACGCGCTTCACGTAAACGACGAAGAACAGCCAAACCATCGAGCCCAGGCATACGCCAATCCAGAAGAATTGGATCAAGAGAGGGTTCGTTCAGTAAATAACTCAAAACGTCAGAGCCATTATCAAAATCAATAACGTTAAACCCTTCTTCGGAAAGGTTCAGTCCAAGAGATTCCCGGAAAAGATCGTCATCATCAACCAAAATAACGCGCGGACTTGTTGTCTCAACTACTGTCGTCGCTGCCATCATTTTCTATCTCCTGCATTCACATTCATTACTTTCGAGTGGTCACACACATCATAAATTCTTTGAAGAATTTCCTGCTCAACTCAATTTGCCTCATGAATCAGGCAACAAACTGTCAGGAACGTCCTTTTTTGAAGATTTTGGATCTTCCATTATTTTTTGAAAACAAGCTTGAACGACAGCATGATCCTCATCACTGATTGCGCCAGGCTTTAACGGAGACGTACTTTCCGTCAGCTTTTCATCATCGGCCTTAAGCGATGTAACTTTTGAAACAGTATCCCCATTCAGGCCACTTTCATAAGCCAGCACCCTATAATCCCCAGCCTGATCAAGTTTCGGATAGAAGAAAATCTGTAAGCTGCAAGCCTCAATATCATAGCCCCAAACACGGGCAGGATAAACATCCCTGATCCACACAGGCTGTCCCAATTTCTCCCGAACCTGAAGAAACGACATACCAAGCAGCTCGCTAATTTCAGGCGTAACCAACAGTGATTTTTCTGAAATATCCTGATCGGATTGCAGAGCCAGCAGCTCTTCTGCTGTTTCTGGCCTATCCGGTATATCATCCGGTTTCCAGTTTGGCTTTGGCACCTCAAGCTCGGAAGCTATCTGCGGTTCGTGCGCAGCATTACCGCGTGCGGCAATCTGAGGTTCAGCAGGCTTCTGTGCATCACTCGCAGTATCTTTGCTTGTAAAAAAGCCACCTTTACCTGGAAAATTACTACATCCAGCTAAAAGAAGCATCGTTACAAAGAAAAATGGATAACGAAGCGATCCCCCGATCCTGTTCATTCCTAGATGACATCCCAGCATAATTGTCTCGTAGCGCGAACGCTGACTATCCCTTATCGACACAAACCTTCCAAGGCTTGTGTTCATTTTGTGGTCAAGACTTAATCGATGTTAAAATAAACAACGGATAAGCAATAAAAGCTGCCTGATAACAGTACGTAAAGAATAACCTCCCCTCAGAAACCTCGGCAAGGATTTCATCAGATTACAAGAGGATAACAAGAGCCCCTCTTTAATCACAAACGATTGGCATCATAAACGATAGAATCATTGATGACCACGGAAAGGCAATTACGCTAAAGTTTCTTTATAGGCCTTAAAAATGTCATTTTAAAGGAAGCGCCAAATCAAATAGCAATTATTTGAGCAAAGGAGACAACGAGAAGTACATAGAATTAACGCTTTCAATCATTGCACCACTCCAAATAAGTCGGTATGTCAGTCAGTCTATTTTGGAAATAATTTTACTAATGCATTTCCGTATAAGCTCGACAACTATATGATGCCCCTGTCCGGGTATGTTTTCTCAGAATTAATCAGCAGGAACCGAATGAAAATCTGCCAAATTTGCGCTGTCGATTTCTCGCTTTACCACATGCTTCTTCCTCTTATGAAGGGAATGCGGGATGCAGGACATGAAGTTGTTGGCGTATGCAGCGACGGCCCGTTGGTCGAAAAAATTCGTGCTGAAGGCTTCAGAGTTGAAACCATCGAGATTGAAAGATCTCTCAATATTTTCTCGCACACCAAGTCCTTTAGCAATCTGACCCGTTTTTTCAAAGATGAAAAATTTGACCTGGTTCACACACATACACCTGTAGCATCCTTGATTGCCCGCTTTGCTGCCCGCGCGGCGAGCGTGCCCCACATAGCCTATACAGCGCATGGTTTTTATTTTCATGAAAATATGCCCGCGGTGAAGAAAAACATATTTGTCAGTCTCGAATGGCTTGCAGGACGTTTTACAGACACCCTGTTCACTCAAGCCGAAGAAGACGCTGAAACGGCAAAAAAGCACAAGCTTTGTAAGAATGGAACAATTGTTGCCATTGGTAATGGTATCGACGTTAATAAATTTTACCCCGCGTCACCTAAATCCTACAGAAAAGCACTCCGAACAGAACTGGGGGCAAAGGATGACGAAACTGTTATTTTAATGGTTGGGCGTCTGGTCCGGGAAAAAGGTTATGTTGAGCTGATTGAAGCCATGAAGAAGGTCAATGCAACATTGTGGATTGTGGGGGATCGCCTCGAAAGTGATCACGCTACTGACATTGACGATGCTATGATACAAGCTAAAACCGATGAGAAATTAAAAAAGCGCATACGGTTTTTAGGTTATCGTGATGATGTGAACCAGATCATGCGTGCAGCCGATATCTTCACACTTCCTTCTCACCGCGAAGGGATGCCACGATCAATTATCGAAGCCATGATGACTGGCCTCCCTGTCGTTGCAACAAATATCAGGGGATCTAGAGAAGAGGTGGATGACGGGAAAACTGGTATTCTTGTTCCCGTAAATGAGCCTGAAAAGTTGTCTGATGCGCTTTGCAAACTCGTAAATAGCCCTAAGCTACGCGAAACTATGGGCACAGCAAGCAGAGAACGCGCTTTGGCTCTTTATGATGAGCAGAAGATAATCAAAACCCAACTCAAGCTTCTAAACCTGAACTAAGGCAAAGTGCATGACAACATTACGCACAAAAATTGCCATGGGTTTATACGCTTCCGTTGCGACCCTCATGACGCCACTTGTTAAATATCATCTGAAGAAACGTATAACACGCGGCAAGGAACATCCTGTTCGTTATACTGAAAAGCTCGGCTATGCTTCCCAAGCAAAACCCAAAGACAAATTAGTATGGATACACGGAGCATCTGTTGGAGAATCTCTCTCGATACTCCCTTTACTCGAGACTTTTCATAGCCTGAGACCTGATTTAACATTTCTTGTAACAACAGGAACCGCAACCTCGGCACGGTTAATGGAAGAACGGCTGCCACCTTACGCCATTCACCAATTTGTACCTGTTGATTTGCCATTGGCCATAGGTAATTTCCTTAGAAACTGGCGCCCAGATATTGCTTTGATTATTGAATCAGAGTTATGGCCAAATATGATTTTTCGAATTAAAGCCCACGGCATCCCCCTTATACTTCTCAACGGGCGCATGTCACAAAAATCTGCAAAATCCTGGGCAAGAGCATCGTTTTTTATTGGAGATTTACTCAATCAGTTCGACTTGATCCTCGCCCAATCCTCGACAGATGCACGTCGCTTTAATGAGCTTGGCGCGCCGCACGTTAAGAAACAAAGCAATCTTAAGTTTGCTGCTGCTCCTCTAAGCTATAAACAGGGTGATTTCGAAGAGCTTTCAGCACAGATCGGAACACGGCCAGTTTGGTTTGCCAGTTCCACCCACAGAGGAGAAGAGGTTTTTCTGGCAGAAGTGCATGAAAAGCTGAGAGAGAAGATTCCCGATCTTCTTTGCATCATTGCCCCTAGACACCCAGAACGTGGCTCTGAAATTCTCAATGAGTTTCAGGGGAAAAACCTCCCCCTTAGCCTGAGAAGTGAAGGCAACCGTATAACAGAAGACACCTCCATCTATCTTGCTGACACTCTGGGCGAGTTGGGGCTTTTTTACGCCCTCTCGCCTGTGGTCATTATCGGAGGATCACTGTTACGGAAAGGCGGGCAAAATCTTTTAGAACCAGCAAGACAGAACTGTGCCATCATCTGCGGCCCTGAAATGCAAAACTTTGAAGAGATCTGCAATGAAATGGTCGACAAGCATGCCATAATAAAACTCTCACAGACGGAGGATATTATAGCACAACTGGAAGCACTCTTACTCAACAAGTCCCGCCAACAAAAACTGGCACAAAAAGCAGCCCGTTATGTAAAAGATCGCGGGCAAGAAATTAATGACGTGGCCAACGAAATACTACAAAAGCTTCCGCCCAACGAATAGATCACTATTTAGATAACTGGCTTAAGCAAGTCTATCCAATTCCCGGGACAACATCATCAATTCTTCCTGTGTCGGCGGTGCCATATACCTTTCAAAAACAGGTAGCTCTGCCTCAGGACCTTTTCGCTGTGCCCTATTCACAGCCTGTCTACTCATTAAAACAGCAGAGCATCCTGCTTCTTTAGCAAACATAAACGTGTTCATATCTATGTCTTTTGTTCCTCCGAAGGGAGCAGCAAAGGCAGATGTGCTTCGATTTTTTAGCTTATTGAGCCAGCCTTGACAGGACATAATCTCTTCGCGTTGTTGATCTGGTGCTAAAGAAGCCAAAACGTAATGAGATGCGCTATGATTCCCGTAATTTACTAAAGGGTTATCAATCAGATTATCTTCGGTTGCGATCACTTTGGAAAGCTGACTTACCGCATAATCCAGATTGTTCTGAGTAAGGAAAGCATCCAGAGCCAAATCAACCACCCTGCTATTCAAATCAACCTTTTTGCTATCTTTGTAAAAGCGCTCTGGCCTTATTTCGTGCACCCATTCTTCTTGCGCAAAATATTTCAAGAAAGCCTCTTCAAGCCCTTTCGACAGAATAAGCCGGACTTTATCCCGCCAGAAAACATCTCCCTCAATCAGATTACTGTTGAGAAATATCGTTGATGGCAATTTTTCTTCGATCAGCCAGGGTATCGTATTGATGAACAGATCTGCATAAGCATCATCAAAAGTAATTGCAGCAAGGCCACGTCTACTCTTTGCCGTAATAAAGTCATCCAAAGAAACTATATCAAATTGATCCCGCAACCACGCTATCTGTTGCCTAAATTCAACAGGATTCACGTTATGCAAACGGCTTTCCAAGCCCGTTGGAATGTGCTCGAAAACACCATGATATAATAGGATGTGCCCACCCTGATATTTAACCGACAATTATTTTCCTACTAAAATCTCTTCTCGAATACAGCCACTTCCAAAAGACTAGCCATTCAAACAAAAGCTGGCGCCTTATTCTTTATAGGCAATGACTTCTACCCGACGGTCTTCATCTGCCTTCTCTCCCGTTCCCCAAAGAGAAAAGCTTCCATAGGCTTCGCCCCGGAAAACGGTCTCAATTCTCTTTTTGGCAATGCCTTTTTTAATAAGATAATCCTTGGCACTTTGAGCCCGTTTTAGAGAGAGCTTTTTATTTGCCTCGGGGTCCCCCTGTTTATCAGCCTGACCAATGGCACAGATTTTAAGCGAAGGGTGACCATCAACAACATCAAACAGGTCATCGATTTTCTTTTGTGCTTTTTTCGAAAGACTGGATTGTCCAACCTCGAAATAAATGACTTTTTTAACAAGAGGACTTTGCTCAACAGGACCAGAGCAATCAACCGGACTGGACATCGCTGTAGAGATATTCATCCCCAATACCAAACATCCCAAAACAAAATACTTAACCATGGAAAAACCCCCTTTAAATGTGTTTTCAGAACATTACTCTAGCCTAGTAGTCGCCTGAAAACTACCTTAAGCAACGTCACGGGTTTGTCCTGCAACCAAAAAATCTTCGTATGCCCGCCGGATAACACTTTCATCAGAGCCGGGCTTAAACGCATTTTGGCTCAGACTTCTTCGCCAGGCACGCGCACCGGGCAATCCGTTAAAAAGCCCAAGAACATGACGCGTTATTGATTTTACAGGTACGCCCTCAGCAACTTTTTCAGCAGCATACTCACAAAGCTGATCAACAATTTCACTACGATCTTTGATCTTGGCTTCACCATAAAACCTCTGATCAACCTCTGCCAAGATATACGGGTTTTGGTATGCTTCCCGGCCAATCATCACCCCATCTACTTTAGTGAGGTGGTCTTCAACCTGCTCAAGCGTTTGCACACCACCATTAAGTATAATTTCCAAGCCGGGAAAATCCTCTTTGACCCGGTACACCACATCATATTTCAAAGGAGGAATTTCTCTGTTTTGCTTCGGGCTTAGCCCCTCTAGCCAGGCTTTACGGGCATGAACAATCAGCGTTTGGCACCCTGCGTTTTTCACCTTTGTCACAAGCTCATGCAAAAACTCGTATGAGTCTTGCTCATCAATTCCGATACGTGTCTTGACTGTCGCTGGCAATCCAGATTGAGCCATTGCAGCAACACATTCTGCAACCAAATCAGGTTCAGCCATCAAACATGCCCCAAACCGTCCTTTCTGGACGCGGTCACTCGGGCATCCGACATTAAGATTAACTTCATCGTATCCAAAATCGGCAGCTTTAGCAGCACAAACCTTGATCGCCTCAGGGTCGCTTCCGCCGAGTTGCAATGCAATTGGATGCTCTTTTTGATCAAACGTCAAAAACCGTTCAGGATCTTTTCCATGTAGCAAAGCACCGGTCGTCACCATCTCTGTATAAAGCACTGTATGTTGTGAAATCATCCGCAAAAAAGAGCGCTCGTGCCGATCCGTCCAATCCAGCATAGGCGCAACGCAAACTTTTCTGTCCATCGCCTTCTTTTCCATCAACTACCTAATATTTATCCGCAACCAAGAGACATGACATGACCAGCCTCAACGCACAGAGCAACAACCACAAACCAAAGTCTTTAAAGTATCGGCCTTTTAACAGTTATCGCACAAACATCAAACGGTAGATATCCCCCCCACACTCAAAAGAAGGCAGGGATGCTACATATCTCAACATTCAAGCAATTCAGGTAATATGTGCATCAAAGCATCCCTTAATCGACAAAACCAGACCACTAAGCACCACAAATTTCATTTTTTACACAGTCCAATTCCTTAAATTTGCCCACAAAACACATAATAAACCACACAAAAATACAAATACCCAATATAATCCCACTTTTAACTTGTTCAAAATAATATTCCCTTTTATGATCTGTCTCATAAGTCACAAATGACACAAACACCTTACTAACGACGCGTTCTCAACCACGCACTTAAATTGAAAGAGGAAGCCCACAATGATCAAGGCCATCACCTTTGACCTATGGGACACAATTGTCGATGACGATTCAGACGAACCCAAACGTGCTGCCCAAGGCCTGAGAAGCAAAAAGGAAGAACGTCGTCATATCGTATGGACTGCACTGAACGAAGTTGCTCCCATTGATATGGAAACAGTTACACTGGCCTATGATGTTGCCGATGCCTCTTTTAATATTGTCTGGAAAGAACTCTTCATAAATTGGACTGTTGAGCAGCGCATTCGTGCCATCCTTAACGGTCTGGATCGCAGCCTTCCAAAACACCTTTTCGATCGCGTTGTCAAAGAGACTGGCGACATGGAAGTTAATATCCCACCTAACGCAATCGAAGGCGTCAAAGCAGCCCTCGCAGATCTTTCGAGCCGCTATAAACTTTGCATTGTTTCAGATGCCATTGTGACACCAGGTACAGGCCTTCGCCAAATTCTTGAAGATTATGATTTGAAACAGTATTTCAGCGGCTTTGCCTTTTCTGATGAAGTAGGTCATTCAAAACCTCACCGCAGCATGTTTGATGCAGCCGCAGAACAGCTTAACGTTCAAGTTGAAGAGATGTTGCATATTGGGGATCGGGATCACAATGACATCAAAGGCCCGCATGCATTAGGTATGAAAGCCATACTTTTCACAGCAACCCGCGATGCTGACAAAGATCACACAACCGCGGATGCTATTGTCAACAGTTACGCAGATTTGCCTTCGGCAATTGATGCTCTCGCAGATACCAGTAAATAACACCGATATCCAAACCGGAGAAAGACGATATGTCTCAAAACCCACGTTTTCTCGTTGTTGATGGCTATGCCAAAGAAGGACGTGACGGCCTGAAAGAAGGTGGCGCTTCTACAGCAGGTGATCTTTACGTCAGAATGCTGCAAACACAAAGCCCCGAAGCCAAGTGCGATATTGTCTATCCGGCTGACCCTGGGGCTAGTCTTCCCAGTGGTACTAATCTGGAACAATACGACGGCATCGCCTGGACAGGATCAAGCCTGACTGTTCACTCTGATGACCCCAAAGTTATTCCACAAATTGAGTTTGCTAAAGCTGCCTATGAGGCACAGGTGCCAAGTTTTGGGAGCTGTTGGGCTGCACAAATTTCTGTGGTTGCTGCCGGTGGTGCCTGCGCAGTTAACCCCAAAGACAGAGAAATGGGTTTTGCGCGCAAAATTTCTCTAACACCCGAAGGGCGGGCACATCCTCTCTTCGAAGGTAAAAAATCAGTCTTTGATGCCTTTATCAGTCACGACGATGAGATCACCCATCTCCCGCCCAATGGTCAAGTGCTGGCTTCTAACGACTGGACATCTGTTCAGGCCGTTTCTGTAACCCACAAGGGCGGCGTATTCTGGTCCGTACAATATCACCCGGAATATGATCTCCATGAAATGGCAAGACTCTGTTATTGCCGCAAACAAAAACTTGTCGACAAAGGCTTCTTTACAAATCTTGAAGATGCTCAGAAATTTGTGGACATGCTAGAAACACTTCATCAAGATCCAAGCAGAAAAGATCTGTGGTGGTTGCTTGGCATTGATCATGACATCATGAACGCCGACATTCGCCAAGCCGAGGTTAAGAACTGGATTGAACGCCTCGTCATCCCAACAATGGCCCGCAGACGCTAACCCGCTGCAGACGATTTGCACAATCAGGTCTGTGGCTCACAACGAGAAACAGACCTGATTTATGAACACGCCCCAACAAGAGAAACCTGCACTCGCCCCTCGCGCATGGCAACGCATGCTAAGCGGTCGAAGACTGGATCTTCTTGATCCCTCCCCCCTGGACATCGAAATCGAAGATATCGCGCTCGGCCTTTCACGCGAAGTACGTTGGAATGGGCAAACTACTGGCGAATGGGGTTACACCATTGCAGAACATTCACTGCTGGTGGAAGAAATTGTTGGCCTACTGAAACCAGATACAAAACTCGAGGTTCGCTTAGCCGCCTTGCTCCACGATGCCCCGGAATATGTCATCGGTGACCTGATTACCCCCTTTAAATACGCTATTGGAACTGGCTACAAAGACCTGGAAAACAGATTAATGCAGGCTATACATGTTCGCTTTGGCCTACCTGCCAATTTACCCGACACAGTCAACAAACTTATCAAACGTGCAGATCGCATGGCAGCCTACCTCGAAGCTACGCAACTGGCCGGGTTTAACGACAAGGAAGCCAGTAAAATATTTGGTAAACCTCGGGCAATGCCAAATATCCGCATAACAGGCATATCTCCGCAAGAAGCGAAAGAGAGTTTTTTGAAACGCTTTGAAGAACTTTGCTAACTACAGACCTTAGCTTTTGTTAGATCCCTGGCGAGCTAGCAAAGGCTGCACTAGCTTCCAGATTGAGCACGCAGTCAAAACAATCGCAATAGCATAGATCATCACTAATGGAACATTATACCGAGGTATACTGACTGAAACGAATGCGTTAAATCCGACCATAAAGAAAAACGGGAATGCAAAGAACAAGACAGGCGCAGTTCCAACCATTTTTCTCAACTGTATAAACCCGGGGATCAATGCAAGCACGCCGATCAACCCGAAATACTTTGCTACCCACATCCCGCGTAAAGACAATGACAAAGTCACCATGATATGTTTCACAATATCCGGTAAAATATAGCCGTTAAGCAAAAGGCTGATACGTTCTTTCTCGGTCGTAGCTTGCTCATAAATCACAGCTCTCATAATCGAGTTGCCATACCTGTAATAGCCTTCGGGGTGCCCAAAATCCAGTTTCTGATAAAGTTCTACGGGGAATAAAATCTTACTCAGTGAATCCCCAAAATCTGGCAACCAGTATATAAAGCTGACAGCATATTCTGTCCAACTCATCATGTTGTATGCCACCCTCTCTGAAAGAATATAAGGACCATAGCCTGCGCTAACCCCAAACACACCGTGATAGGAGTAGTTACGGAACATCCAGGGGATCACAAACAAGATAAAAGGCAACAAAAAAGCACTTGTTTTAAACAAAGCCTCTTTTAGCCCTTCTTTCTTAATGACCAGCCAATAGAGAGGAATGCCCAGAATAAGAAAATACAACAGATACAAGTATGACGGGCGGGTCAAAACAGCAATGGAAAGCCCGATTCCCATCAACAAAAAAACACTTAGATTATCTTTTACTTTAAGGGCATAGGCCAAACATACGGCAAAACTTACAAACCCAAAAAAAGCCCACGCTTCAGTAATTAACCAGGTTGTGTACTCTGACATGCGCCCTGCAAAAAGAACCAACATCATCGCTGACAAAGACAACCAGAAACGTTTTGTGAAAAAATAACAGGCTAAGTAGCAAAAATATACGACCAGAGCGATCAATATCGTCTGTACAGCATAGACAGAAGTTAACCCGGTGACGTCACACCCTCCCTTGCGCTCGACATAACAAAGCATTGCTAGTTCAACACCAGAGTCAATTGACATCATGAAGTTAAGAAACCAAGGATAAAGTGGGGCAAAAATAATTCCAGATCCTTGAGTTTCGTTTGCAGGAACAAAAGAAAAGCTTGTTGCGCGATCTGCATAACTCAAAGCATCAAAAACAGGCTCTTGATAACCAACGAGCCATGCTTGAATAAAAAGTGTCAATATACAAAAGCACAAAGGAAGGAGATATAGATTGGTTTTCTGAGACAAGGAAAACATTAAAAACTTTACCATAATTAATTAGATGTAAGGGTTAAGGCCTTTAGCACTTCACTTAATAAAACGATGAACTGGAACTCTTGGCTCGTTATTAATATCAAAATTAAGTGCTGACAGAATTAATTGTAAACCGACAATCATTGGCAATGCCGCAAGCATGACCTGTCCTGATGTTGCTGCCAGCTCTTCAACGACAGACAAATACCAATGCCAAGCCCCAAAGACAGAACCAAAAGTAATCAATATTGGCCCGAGAACAAACTCCAAGGACGCAAGACTAAAATCGCGTAAAAAATAGTTATAGATAAATCGTTTAAAAGAATTCTTCCCATGTCCCAACAGAAACGGGAACAAAATTTTATGGATCTTCAAATTAGAAACTTCATCCCCATACTTGGCCTGCATAGGAATATCTAGAACAACAGCACGCACAAGATTCAATCGAAAAAGCATATCACTTTCAAAAAAGTAATTAGAAGCAATTTTGGAAGTATCCAAGAGGTCAAAAACAGATAGGTGAATGGCTAAAAACCCATTCGTAGGATCCATAACTCGCCAATAGCCCGATGAAAATTTACTCATAAACCCAAGAACAGCATTACCAAACAAACGAACCTTAGGCATTTCAGCGACACTTCGGCTATCCCAAAAACGATTTCCTTTTGTATAGTCCGCATCACCTGAAACGATGGGGGCAACAAACTTACAAATGAGGTCCGGGTCCATCTGTCCATCGCCATCTATCTTCACCGCAATATCATATCCCGCCTTCGATGCAGCATCGAACCCGGTAATCATTGCCCCTCCAACTCCCTTATTACAACTATGTCTGAGAACAGTTACTCTATTATCTATAGAAGTTTTCTCTATGAAATCCCCTGATTTGTCTGGACATGCATCATCAATGCAAAAAATACCATCGACATAATTAGGAATTGCGTCGAGGACCCCTTCTATATGATCTCTAACCTGATAACAGGGGATGACAACAGCAATAGAACTTTTATTTGAAGCTTCTGTCATAATATTGCAGCCCTAGATCTCTTTCAGAGAAATAATAGAAATTCCCATAACAATAAAAATTGTGCCAACAATGTTTTGCCAGCCAATATTTTCCTTGAAGAGAAAAGAAGCTGCAATAGGGACTATGACAAAAGCTAAGGCAGAAAAAGAATATGCAAAACTTAATGGGACGCTCCGCAAAATCCATACCCAGAGTAGTGTTGCCGCTCCATAAAGAATAATCGCAGTTATTAACCATGGGTTTATCAAACCGTAGATACCTTGATCCCAGTCAATATCCAGAGATGCTTTTTTAAAAAGCATCTGACCCGAAGACATAATAAGTGTGAAGACAATTAAAATATAAAACTTCATAGAAATTTTCTCTACAGAACAAAGCCTAAATTCAATTAGTAGGCGACAAAGATATTCCTATATACGCTAACACACGGAATAACAACATCACTGAAAGTCATCTCCTTTGCACCATCAGTCCTATAGCTTCACATGGAGATAAATCTACGTACCTAAGAATTATCTTTTAACTATTCACAAAACACTCTGAAATTGCTCAGCAACACCATGAAAAGCTTTCACAATTCTGAGCTCTCTCCTACGCTTGAGTGTTAAAAGATACTCTGTGGTTTTCAGATCAGCACCTGTGATATTTAACGTGTGAACACGCTGATCTCGTGGCAGTTCGTGTGAAGATACAATCCCTACACCTAAACCGGCGGCAACTGCTTCAAACAGGCTTTCGCGGCTTGCAATTTCCATAATCGGCTTAATATCGAGCGACTTTTCCTGACAGGCTTTTTCAAAAACCTGACGTGTTATTGATTGAGGCTCGCGCCAAATCATTTTTTCCGCACTTAACTCGGAAAGCCTGATGTGTTTCTTGTTCGATTGCGCCCAAGGATGTGTATGACAACAGAAGACAACCACGCGATGCCTATAGAAAGGAATTGCTTCAACCAGTGGGTTTTCTTCCCATTCGGTTTGTAAGGCAATATCAACTTTCTCTGCCAAGAGATCCGCGGTTACTTTTTGCGAATTTCCGATATTCAAGCCGATGTGTATTTTCGGATACTTCTCTTGAAAGGCAGCAATAATAGGAACAATGAAATACGGACTTCCCGCAGCTATTCGACACGTTCCGCTTCGCAATTCCTTTGTCGCACTCAAAAGCTCTGCTGCCTCATTTTCAAGTGCAAAGATTTGAACCGAAATTTTTAAGAGCTCCTCACCAACTTCGGTCAAGGTAACACCACGGCTGTTTCGTCGGAAAAGACTAAGTTCGTATCTCTCCTCCAATGCTCTGACATGTGCGGTTACAGCTGGCTGACTTATGGACAGATATTCCGCCGCTCTCGTCAAACTTCCTTCACGCGCAACAACGTTAAAGGCTCTTAACTGAGATAAATTCATCGCATATCCATAAATTTTTATTATATCTATAATAAAAATATCCAATTAGATTTATATCTTTATATATTTCATAGTTCAGAACTAATCAATAAAACCTGCGAAGGCCTTAGTCCTATGAACAGTCATATCCCATCCCCTACGAAAACACCCCAAGGGGCAGAAGGTGACGTTAATCATTCCCCACGGCGTAAAGTGTGGCATGACAAAAATATCGATAAAGACGCAAAGGAATTACTTCGCAGAGATGAGGAGGTTTTTCTTCATCAATCCGTTTCCACCCCTTGCCTTTCTGTCATCAAAAAAGCTGAAGGTATCTGGATCGAAGACAATCGTGGACATCGATTTATGGATTTTCACGGTAACAATGTGCACCACATTGGTTATGGGCACCCCCGTTTGAAAAAAGCGATTAAACAACAACTGGATGATCTTCCCTTTGCACCGCGACGCTTTACCTGTGATCCCGCAGTCGAACTTGCTGAAAAACTAACAAGCCTTGCACCCGGTGACTTAAACAAAGTTCTATTCGCAACCGGGGGATCAGATGCCATTGAAATTGCCCTTGCCTATGCCCGGGCCAAAACAGGACGCTTCAAAACAATTTCTTTCTGGGATTCATTCCACGGGGCTGGTTTTGGTGCACGTTCAATTGGCGGCGAAGAAATGTTTCGTTCTGGCCCCATCGGCCCTCTGTTACCCGGAACAGAGCACGTCCCCCCGTTCGGTGATTATCGTAACGCTTGGGGGGTCAAAGAAGGCTCCGCCGAACTCTGCGCCAATACCATTCGCTATGTCCTGGAAAAGGAAGGCGATGTTGCCGCTGTCATTGCTGAACCAACCCGTGCAGTACCCTATATAGCCCCACCCGGATTTTGGAAAAAAGTTCGCAAAGCCTGTAATGACTTTGGTGCTCTTCTGATTTTTGATGAAATCCCAACAGGATTGGGTAAAACCGGTAAAATGTTCTCCTGCGAATACGATGATGTTATTCCTGATATTCTGGTTGTCGGAAAAAGCCTTGGCGGTGGCATTCTTCCCATCGCGGCAACTATCTGCCGCCCAGAACTGGATATCGCGGATCGCTATGCCTATGGCCACTACACGCATGAAAAGAATCCCGTAACGACCCGGGCTGCGCTCACAACATTACAAATTATCGAAGATGAAGGCTTGGTCGAAAACGCCGCAAAGGTCGGCGCTTATGCACTTGAACGTCTGCAGGAAATGCAAAAACGCCATCCCCTAATCGGCGATGTTAGAGGACGGGGGTGCTTATTCGGCGCAGAACTGGTTACAGACAAAAATACGCGAGAACCAGCCAATGATGCCGCCGATATGGTCCTATACCAAGCTCTGGACAAGGGACTGAGTTTCAAGACCACCATGGGCAATGTTCTGACCTTCACCCCTTCTTTGATCACTAATCATCAAGAGATGGAAAACGCCATGGACATCATTGATGCCTGTCTGAGAGAAGTTGAGACGACGCTAGGATATCAGTAACCTCCCCTATTCTTGCTAGATTATTAGCACTTTAGGATTAACGCATTGCAGAGAAATGTGATCACTCCTATCCTGTGGTCATGACAGATATTACTTTCAGACACGCACAAGCATCAGATCTCCCCACAATCATTTCCATGCTGGCAGATGATGATCTCGGTGCGAAGCGCGAAGATGCTTCATTGCCTGTAAATCAAAAATACAGGACGGCATTCGAAGCTATTGATAAAGACCCGAACCAGTACCTTGCCGTTGTTGAACAGGCAGAAGAGATTATCGGATGTCTTCAGCTGACTTTCATTCCCGGCCTCTCTCGCCTTGGTATGTGGCGGGGACAGATTGAAAGTGTTCGTATAGCCTCCAGTCATCGTGGCTCTGGCCTTGGCAGCCAAATGTTTGAATGGGCCATTGCAGAGTGCCGTAACCGTGGTTGTGAACTTGTCCAGTTAACAACAGACAAAGCCCGCCCTGATGCCCTCAAATTTTACGGAAAACTCGGTTTCGAGGCGAGCCACGAAGGTATGAAACTCAGCTTAGACTGATCCTTTCTTTTCGATCACCAGAACTCTTGCAGCACCAACGGGATGAGCAACGTGTTCGTCCCCGTCTCCGGCATAGAATATATTTCCGGCTTCGATCAACTGTTCCAGTTCTTGCCCTGCTTCTTTGTAAAACATTCTGACCTTGCCATCCAAAACAACAAAAACCTCATCTCCGTCGTTCTGATGCCACTTATAAGGCTTGTCAGTCCAATGCAGTCGGACGGTTGCCCCTTCGATCTGTGCAATGTCCATTGCATCCCAAGCTGCATTCCCGATAAACTTGGCTGTTTCTATAAACTTCACTTTGCACCTCATCACTCAATAGTTAATTCTCCTTTGATGGTAAGGGCTTGTCCAAAGCGATGATATAGGCATGATGTACAGTTAAGCCTGTTATTTTAACTATACCATTTTTAGAAATATGACCCGATCTCTTGATCACAAAGACCTAAAACTCTTAGCCCTGCTACGCAACAATGCGCGTGCGTCAATCAAAGAGCTGGCTGCAGGTGTCGAACTATCCCGTACCGCATTGATAGAACGCATCAAGCGTTTGGAAAGGGATGGTGACATCGAGGGTTACACCTTAAAGAAGGTGCAAAGAAAAACGCCTTTGACGTTCTTCCTACTTGTTAAGACCCATCAACCCTCATGTGAAGTCATTGCACCGCGGCTGGAAGAAATTTACGAGATTACAGCTTGCCATTCTCTCGGCGGAGATATCGACATGATTATTGAGCTATCAACAGATAGCCTGCAGCGAGCAAATGAAATCAGAGAAGAAATATCCGGTTACCCCGAAGTCGCTCAAATAACAACATCGACACTTTTGAAAACACATTTTGAAAAGTAAAAAGCCACCTGAACAGGTGACCTTTTATGACTTATTCTCAGGAACAACTCTTACATTATCCGCGAATTGCCTGTTCCAGATCTTCTTTCAGATCATCGGCATCTTCAAGACCGACCGAAATTCGTAGAAAGCCCTGTGTAATGCCAACTGCCAGACGTTCTTCTTCACTCAAACGCTGATGCGTTGTCGAGGAAGGGTGGGTAATCAAGGTCTTGGAATCCCCTAGATTGTTTGAAATATCCGCTACACGAAGGCGGTTCAGAACTTTAAAAGCAGCTTCTTTGCCTCCCTCTAGCTCCAGACCGATCAGCGTACTTCCCTTGCCAGACATCTGTGCCATGGCAAGATCGTATTGCGGATGCGATTTCAATCCGGGATAAATCACCTTCTTAAGACCCGGCAACTCTTCAATATGGCTTGCCAGCGCCAAAGCATTATCACTCATCCGATCAACGCGAAGGGCAAGTGTTTCAAGCCCCTTGACCATTGTCCAGGCGTTAAAAGGGCTCATAGACGGGCCGGTATGACGCAGAAAATCCTTGAGATGATCAGCATCAAATTCCTGGGAACAAAGAATGGCACCGCCCATACAACGTCCCTGTCCGTCAATATGTTTTGTTGTTGAATAGACAACAATGTCCGCACCAAATTCCAGCGGCTTTTGCAGCATAGGCGTCGCAAAAACATTATCAACAATGACCAATGCGCCCGCTGCATGGGCCATATCACAAACGGCTTTGAGATCAATGATATCCAAGGCGGGATTTGAAGGTGTTTCCAACAAAACAGCTTTAGCCCCTTTGGCGAGGGCTGCTTCCCAAGCTTTCAAGTCCGTTCCGTCAACAACTTCTGTCTCAACACCATAGCGTGGCAGAAGTTCGTTCAGAATAAACAGGCAAGAGCCGAAAAGAGCTTTGGCACCGACAACACGATCTCCAGCTTTAACCTGTGAAAGAAGCGCCGCGTTAACTGCCGCCATCCCGCTTGCCGTTCCACGGCAAACTTCAGCGCCTTCCAACAACCGCATCCGCTCTTCAAACATGGAAAGAGTCGGATTTGCGTAGCGGGAATAGACGTAGCGCTCACGATCACCATTAAAGGCTTCTTCTGCTTCTTCCGCAGAACTGTAGACATAGCCAGAATTCAGATACAGCGCTTCACTTGTCTCATCAAAACCACTGCGCATGAGCCCACCGCGCACCAGTTCAGTCTGGGGGCGAAGCTTACGTGCTGAAGCATTTGAATTGCTGTCCGTCATCTTTCTATTCCATTTACTCTATTCAGGCCCTGTGGAAACCATCCCCTAGGGCATTACATGTTGATTCCAGGTTAGTTTTGCTTCCAAGGGATACCAGCAGCTTTCCAGCCAGCAATTTTTCCCCGATGTCCGCGTTCATCTGCTGGTCCTTCGAAACCATGCAAAATATTAAAGCACTTATTATATCCCTGCGCTGTTAAGGCAATTGCGGCTGAAACAGAACGCACACCTGAGCGACATAAAATATAAAGGGATTGATCTTCCCTAAGACCCAACTGCTTTATAGTGGCCACAAAGTCAGGATTAACCTGCATCTGCGGATAAACCTGCCAAGGCAAGAGTTGCGTATCTTTTCCCAAAGCAGACAAATCAGGCACACCTACGAATTGGAACTCTGGGATAGTCCGTACATCAAGCAAAACGGCATCGGGATCTTGTTCCAAGACTTCCCAAGCTTGCTCTGCCGAGACATCACCAGCGTAATTTTGTTCCATTCCGATCTCCATTTGTGCCCAGCAATTGGTTAATGGCGCTTATTAATATTGAGAATTAGGGATTTTAAAACCTTTTTCATCAAATACTTTATTCAAATACTTTTGAAATAGGATTCAGGCATGTCTGATTTAGAAGAACTTCGTACCCGGGTAGAAGCAGCTGAAGAACATTTTGGTCTCATCGCTGATCAACAAAAAGGCTACAGCCAACGCTTGATTGCCCTGCTCAACATTACCGAGCAGAAGGATCAGACCATCGGAAAACTGGAATACGAAAACGAACAACTTCGCACGATGCTGTTCTCTCTTTTGCAGTCTATAGAAAAGGGCGATACGACAAATACACTACAGGATATGGATGCACGCATCTCAGCAATGACAAGTGAACCTGTTGAAATAGAAAACAAATCCGCAGACGCAGACCTATCCCTTCCAGCACCTGAAGACGAGATTGCTGAAGAAGAAGAAACCTCTATCCCCGAAGAAGTCACACCAGAGCTCGACAGTTCTGAAGCCCCAGAAAACGAACAAGGCAGCGATATCGACGAGATTGAAGAACTCGTGACGGATCTGGAATCTGCTGACAGCGACAATACGATAGCAGTGGATGAAGATGACCCTTCTATGGACGATTCGAGCGACGACCTTGACGATGAAGTTGCCGACATTTCAATGGAGCCTAGCACCGAATCTGAAAGCGACCCCGATTCTCTGGAATCGGAATCATTAGAATCCGCACCAGAAGAAATCTCTCAGGATGTTTCCCCTGAAAATACTTCAGAAACCGAAATCGCAGAAGAAGCTTCGGAAGCAGTATCAGAGGATGACATCGAAACAGAAATTGCTGATGCTTCTGAAGACGACATTATCGCCGAAATCGCAGATAATCTCGAAGAAGTGTTGCCCACAGAGGAAAATGACACAGAAGAAAATGACACAGAAGAAAATGACCCTGAAGAAGCTATGCCCGAGGCAACTTCGGCAGAAGATATCGATAGTCCCTTAGAAGGATTGGAAGATCCTCTCGAAGATCAAATTTTGTCTCAGGATGCACCTCAGAATGAGACTGTAGAAGAGGCTTCATCAGAAGAAAATGTCGAAGATGAAATGTCAGCAGAAACAAAAATGCCCGAAGAATCAGGGACAATGGAAGAAGCTGGAATAACCGAAGAAGAAGTAATTAGTGCTGATGAAATTCCCTTGAGTGAAGACACAGATATTGACAGTTTCCTTGATGAAAACGCTGATGAAGAAGAAAAACCAAGCAGTCCTGAAATTGAAGACATAATGGAACGCATCTCAAAACAAGCGCTTTCACAGGGCGAATAAGAAAGGAAAATTCACACAAAAAGTCATTTTTATTTTCCTAGAGTACCGCCTTGCGTTAATGCCTGTTCGTACGTCTTTCTTTTTCGAAAAGCATCCTTGCCCGTGATTTCGGACTATTTAAAACTATATCTGCCACCAATTCTGCTTGTCACAGGGGCCATTTATCTCGTGGCTTATCCACAGAGCTATCCGGCACCGATTGGTCTGTTACTCGGCATTGCGCCAACGACCCTGTCGGTTTTAGGTGCAGGGCTTTGTCTTTGGTTCAGAAAGTCCAACCCCGTCTTTTGTTTCGCTATTGCTGTTGCCCTTGCCTATTTCAGTAGTGATATGTCAGAAACTCAATCCTCTGCTGCATTTATTTTCATCCCATTAGCGTGGATGGGGCTGGCAATCAGTGAAGAACGCGGCCTCTTAACACCTTCGGGCTTTACCAAGGGGCTCTTATTGGTCGTCGCGAGCGGCATGATCGCCACCCTTGGCTATCCCGCTAACGATCTGGGCATTTTCTCCAATCTCTGGATTGATTTAAACTATGCGATGCAATGGCGTCCCAGCTGGGGGGACTGGATGCCTTTGCCTGCCCTCTCCTTTGGCGCATTCAGTCTTGCAGCACTTATTTTAACCGTTCGTCTGATCATCAAACACAGACCAATGGACGCCGGATACCTCGGCGGGCTCATCGCTCTTTTTGGGGCCGCCCTGAGGTACGGGGATTTACCCGCCACCCCCATATTCATAACGCTCGCGACTCTTCTGCTCATTCTTAGCCTTTTCCAGGAATCCCACCGCATGGCCTTTCTGGACGAGTTGACCCGTATTCCAGCACGCAGGGCACTTCTTGCCGACATGAAAAAACTGGGGCGTCGTTATACGCTGGCAATGGTAGACATCGACTTCTTTAAAAAATTCAATGATACCTACGGGCATGATGTCGGTGATCAGGTCCTTAGAATGGTCTCTTCCCGTCTCAATCAGACTGGTGGCGGATGCCGCGCCTATCGGTATGGCGGTGAAGAGTTTACCTTACTTTTCCCCGGGAAATCAGTTGATGAGGCTTTCGACTATCTGGAAGAAGTCCGCGAACGTATTCAAGGAACTGTCTTTGTTATCAGAGGATCAGATCGCCCCACGAAGAAGCCAACAAAATCAAAGAAAAAGCCACAAAAAAACACTGGAAATAAAAAGGTCAAAGTCACCGTATCTATTGGTGTGTCTGAACGGACTGAAAAGCACGAAGATCCAATGGACGTGATGAAGAAAGCAGATCGCGCCCTCTACAAAGCAAAAGACAAAGGACGAAACTGCGTTATCGAAATGTGAATACTAGATATGCTCACCAGACATAAAAGAAGCTCAGATTCCAAAAGAAATTCTGAGCTTCTTTTACTATTCATCTAATACAACAGTGCGATACAGGGTTTATTCTTGCCCCCCCAGAAGAAGCGCATCGTTGTCATCAATCGGAACCCCCGGGGTATTTTTCGAATTTCTGATGACCTGAATAGTCTGCACGGTCGCCACATGAGGCGCAGCCGTCAGTTTTTCAGTTAATTCGTTTTCATGACTGGTATTGCGGGCAACCAACTTTAAAACAAAGTCGTTTGAGCCGCGGGTCATGCTGCATTCGCGCACTTCCGGCCACTCATTCATATAGTTCTCAAATTCAGTCAAAACCTGTTCGGACTGACCTGTAAGGCCAACCAAAGCATAAAAGGCCACTTCATAGCCCAAGGCTTCTGCCTCTAACTCTGCGTGATATCCCTTAATAAAACCGGCTTCTTCCAAAGCCCGTACCCGTCGAAGACAAGGTGGTGCAGAAATACCAGCCCGGCGGGCGAGTTCGACGTTCGTAACACGTCCATCTTCCTGAAGATCCTGAAGTATACGAAGATCTATGCGATCTAACTTTACGCGGCGCATGCAAACGTCCTGTACAGTGTTTCCGGTAACACCCTAAGCTTTCATGCAGTCACATGATAAACAATTAGAGCGAATCGAGTGATTTTGAGTAACAATATTACTCGTGACCTCCATCTTTTCAAGATCCAACAAACAAATTCTATTAGGTTACTGTCTCAATAATGGTCTTTTCCTTGCCTAGATCCTTTTGTCGCGCGATATTCCCTGAACAATGACAGAGATTAAGAAAAACCTTGTTTGCTGGGCTGTTAGCGATGGACGCGCCGGTATAGAAGCCAATTGTCTGGGCCTTGCAACGGCTATGGGATTATCCCCTGTCATTCACCACGTGCGCATGAAATTCCCTTGGAAGTGGCTTCCCCCTGCCCTGATTCCCTTAAGTACCCACATCTATGAAGCTTCTGCGTTTTCGCCAAAGGATGCACTAAAAGCCAAAGGACAGCTAAAAGACAACTGGCCGGACATTATTATAGGATGCGGGCGTCAGGCTGTTCTTTTTACGGCATTAGTTCGCAAACTCAGTAAGGGCAAAACCTTTGCCATCCAGATTCAAGACCCCAAGGTATCGCCCAAGCTGTATGATCTGGTTGTAACGCCTGAGCATGACAAATTAAGAGGCCCCAATGTCCTGACCACTTGCGGGGCCTTGAACAAAATCACACCAGATCTGCTTGAGGTCGGCAAAAAAGAACTCGCCCCGCGCATTACAGATTTACCCAGACCATTAGTTGCCGTCTTGATTGGCGGGAAAAGTAAAGCCTACGACCTCACGGCTGACATCATTCACCAGTTAGGGAAGAAGCTTCAAAAACTGCACCAACAAACCGGATGCGGTTTTCTGGTAACAACATCACGGCGAACGGGGCAGAAAAACGAGGCTCTTTTATCAAGCTACCTAAAAGATCTCCCGGCTTTCATATGGGATGGGCAGTCCCCCAACCCCTACTTTGGCCTTTTGGGATCAGCCGATGCCATTGTGGTGACCAGTGATTCAGTAAATATGGTGACCGAGGCTGCAAGCACAGGTCGCCCTGTATTCACCGTAGATCTCGAAGGGGGCAATAAAAAATTTGATCGCTTCCACAGGAAACTCAGAGACGACGGTATTATCCGGCCCTTTACCGGAACACTGGAAACATGGCACTACCCGCCGCTTTGCGAATCACAGCGAATAGCCAAAATCATATTGAAAAAACTGAATAATTCCAAACGTCCATAGCGGAAAAATAAACGCTGGCAGATAAAGCTAAAAAGATATTGATCTGCCCCTTGTAGAGAGCGCCAAGGCACTCTATTTTTCACTCAAGCACAAGACGATTCTATCGTGATTTTCGCCGAGATTTCCCCAAGATTACTGAAGGGATTTCCACCTCGTTTCTCACCATTGAGGTCAATATTGATCAACTCTGGTGTCATTATGGTGTCTCGGAATAATGTTGGTCCGATAAAGATACAAACGAGAAAGATACAAAGAGCATGTCCGAAACCCACCGTACCAAAGTACTGATTATCGGTTCTGGCCCCGCAGGCTACACCGCCGCCATCTATGCAGCGCGCGCGAACCTTGAACCGATTCTGGTGCAGGGCCTCCAACCCGGTGGCCAGTTGACCATCACCACAGAGGTCGAAAACTACCCCGGGTTTGCAGACGTTATCCAAGGGCCATGGCTGATGGAACAGATGCAAAAGCAGGCAGAACACGTCGGCACCAAAATGCACTTTGATATCATCAACGAAGTCAATTTTGACGAGCGCCCCTTTGTCTGCACAGGCGACAGCGGCAACAGCTATGTTGCGGACACTGTGATCATTGCCACAGGAGCCCAAGCACGCTGGTTGGGCTTGCAAGGGGAAGAGACATACAACGGACGTGGTGTTTCTGCCTGTGCGACCTGTGACGGTTTTTTCTATCGTGGCAAAGAAGTTGCGGTTATCGGTGGCGGGAACACCGCTGTTGAAGAAGCTCTTTATCTCGCAAACATCTGTTCCAAAGTAACCTTGGTCCACAGAAGAGACGCACTGCGCTGTGAAAAAATCCTCGAAGATCGTCTATTGAAAAACGAGAAGATCGATATTCAGTGGAACAAAGTTGTAGATGATGTCTTGGGCACACCGACAGATGGCGTAACCGGCCTGAAGCTGAAAGATACTCAGAATGATTCGTTCTCTGAACTTGATGTCAACGGTATGTTTGTGGCCATCGGTCACGATCCCGCGACAGCAATCTTCAAGGATAAGCTGGATCTGGATGATGAAAATTACATTCTGGCAACACCCGGCACAGCAACAACCAATGTTCCCGGCATTTTTGCAGCTGGTGACTGCGTTGACAAAATCTACAGGCAGGCGGTAACAGCAGCAGGTATGGGCTGCATGGCCGCACTGGAAGCCGAACGCTACCTGACTGAAATGAATGACTAGAACGGTCACATAACCTAGGTAAAAAGCGGAGCTTGCAAGAGCTTCGCTTTTTATTTGTCCAAATCATACTTAAGTCGGTATTTGATCAGGAGATTTCATTTGATTTGAGTCTTCCAAAAAAATATACGCTTAGGCACAATTTGTTAAGAAGCTGTAATTACAGTAAGATATTGATAATTTACGAATCGCTGTCGCGAATTCAACGCGCAGACTAAGGGAGAAGTGGTTTGTCAGAAGGCACAAAACGCCGGAGCGGTCTGAAAGCCTCCATCATGGATTGGGATAAACTGCGTATTTTTCACGCCGTTGCCGAAGCCGGAAGCTTTACTCATGCAGGGGAACAACTCAACCTCAGCCAATCCGCAGTCAGCCGTCAAATCTCTGCGTTGGAAGACAGTCTCAAGGTTTCGCTTTTCCATCGTCATGCACGCGGATTGATTCTGACAGAACAAGGCGAGCTTCTCTATAGAACCGCTCATGATGTCTTTGGCAAACTCGCCATGACAGAAGCACAGCTAACCGAGAGTAAAGATCGCCCCAAAGGTCCGCTTAAAATCACAACAACCGTTGCCTTTGGCTCAACATGGCTTTCCCCGCGACTACATGAATTTATCGATCTTTATCCCGATGTAGAAGTACAGCTTATCCTGTCGGATAAAGAGCTGGATCTTTCCATGCGCGAAGCCGATGTCGCCGTGCGCTTGCATCCACCAAGACAGGCAGATCTGATACAACGACACCTGCTTACAGCCCAGATGCATATCTACGCATCCGCCAGCTACATTAAAAAATATGGTATGCCGCGCACTGTAAATGAAATCTCGGATCACAGGCTTGTTGTCTATGGGGACGATACAAAACCACCTCTTCCAGATATTAACTGGCTCTTGCATGTCGGCACCGAAGGAACTGGCCTGCGGCGCGCATCCATGGCGATCAATAACATCTACGCCATCATGAAGGCCGTGCGCTCCGGCGCAGGTCTGGGCGCGCTTCCTGACTTCATGACACAGGAATCAAGTGATCTGGTACAGGTCTTACCCGAGGTTGAAGGTCCTCAGTTCGATGCCTATTTTGCCTATGCCGAGGAAATGAGATCTTCCAAGCGAATTGCCATTTTCCGGGATTTCCTCTTACGCAAGGTCGCAGAATCAAAATTCTAGGGCAAAACATCTGAGATTACGATTTTATTACAAAGCCTTAGTAGGTATGCACACAATGCATATCGGCACTGTAATAATGTAAATCGACATCCTAAAAAAAAATGCTACATTCATTTCCATCAGATGTTGCTTTGCAATATCTACTTTGACTAACTGTTGAGCTTGCTCCGGTTGGTCTGTTTCCAGGCTTCGGCCTGGGGGTCTTCGGACCCCACGTCTCCCAGACGTGAAGCCTCCCTGTTCAACTTGCCTCCAAGCTTCGTGCTTGGAGGTTTTTTTTCGCTTACACTTCGGAAAATATCGCTCAGGGACTTATTTTGCTGAGGCTTGAATCCACTAACCAAGAGGCATGAGAGCTCTACTCAAATAAAAAAAGCGCTGATAGTAAATACCAGCGCTCTTAAATCCTAATCTTAGAGAGAAAACCTACTCAGCCGCCTGTGGCAAAGGTTTTGTTCCCCCTATGACAACCTCATTACCGGGTCTTGGATCTCTTGGCACGTTGAAGGCGAGGATTAGGGATACCACCGCCATACCCGCGCCGGCGGCGAAGACCATCCACATGGCTTCGTCAGGGAAGGCATGTCCGAAGAGCACCGGAATAAAGACAGCTGGAATATGGTTGATGGAGAAGCTGACGCCAGAGGTAGCGGCAATGTCCTTGTAGTCAGCAATCTTCTGCAGATAGCTTTTCTGCGCGATGGCAAAGGAAAAGAACAGATGATCGAGTATATATAGAACAGCAGCAACCCAAGCCTCTCCGACGAGGGCATAACCGGAAAACACCAAAATAAGCCCGATGTATTCACAGATCAGGGCGCGACGTTCGCCCCAACGAGAGATGAATTTCCCGATTTTTGGTGCCAACCAGAAGTTAATAGCTTGGTTCACCAAATAGAGCATGGTGATTTCAGCAACGGAAAAGTCGAACTTCACCACCATCATAAAGCTTGCAAAAGCGACAAAAATCTGACGACGCGCACCGCCCATAAAGGTCAGGGCATAAAAGAGCCAATAGCGTTTGCGCAAGATCATCTTTTTATGCTGCACTTCCTTTGGCGTATAGGACGGGAAGGCAAGCACAACAAACAGAACCATCAGGATGGTCATCGTGCCGCCCGCCAAATAGACCCATTTGTAATCAAGACCAAAGAAAGTAAAGATTACCCAAATCATACCGTAAGCAATAATCGATGCGATGGACCGCGCAGAAAGCTGCCGTCCCATCGACAGAGGCGCTCTTTCCTTATCAACCCACTGCAGGGTTAGCGACATCTGCACCGTTTCGTAATAGTGAAACCCGAATGACATAATCACCGTGGTCACATAGAGACCAAATGCACTGGGATAAAAGCCTGTGACGGCAACACCCACGCCCAACAAGATCAAAGCCATCAGACCAAAAGTGCGCTCTTTGATAAAGAGAAGGAATAAAAGAGCACTCACCACCAGGAGTCCGGGGATTTCACGCACGGACTGCAAAATGCCAATTTCGGCCAGACCAAAGTCGGCCTTTTCCACAACAAAGTTATTTAGAAGGCTCATCCATGTCGCAAAAGCCAACGGCATTGCGGCAGAGAGAATGATCAGACAGCCTTCGGGCGTGCGCCAGACTTCCGGTTTAAGATAATGACCGAGGGGTTTCATATGTTATTTTCCATCAAGACTTTTTTGTTGTCGCTACAATAGGCATAGCGAGCAAGACTGTCTTGCGCTATCATGCCATATGATATCGACAAACGGACAATAACAACTAAAACTTCATGAGAATTGAACCACCTCCCAATCAGCCACTGGTGTCTAAACCAAATGATGTACCAAAAGAGCTGGTCCGCCCAGTCATGGTTCGTGCCGCCAATATGCGCCCCGGCAGACGCGTCTTGCCGCACAGTCATACCTGGTGTCAGCTGGCCTATGCTGCCGAGGGCGTTCTCGCCATCTACACAGATCAGGGCAGTTGGGTTGTGCCCCCGCAACGAGCCGTCTGGATTCCGCATGAAACAGACCACGAGGTCTATTCACCTCATGGTTCAAAATGGCGGGCGCTGCATCTGGACAAAGAATTCTCTCAGGGTATGCCTGATAACTGTTGCGTCATTTCGGTTTCTAAGCTGTTGAGGGAAATGCTGATCCATGCCGCTACTCTACCGGTGGAATATGATGAACAGGGTCCAGACGGGCGACTGATGCAGGTGCTTATGGACCAAATCCGGGCTGCCAGAACCGTCCCCCTTCATTTACCTCTTCCTCAGGACCTCAGATTGCGCCGTGTAACCGAGTGCTTGATCCATACCCCCTCTGATCCACGGGGATTGGAAGATCTCGCCAGCGATGTAGGGGCCAGCAGCCGTACACTTGCAAGATTGTTTTCCAAAGAACTGGGTATGACCTTTCGTCAATGGCGCAGCCAATGTCGCCTGATGGCATCCATGGAACGTTTGGCCCTTGGTGAGGCCGTGACCTCTGTCGCCATTGATCTCGGCTATGACAGCCCCAGTGCCTTCATCGCCATGTTTAAACGCACCCTGGGCAAACCACCTGCCGCCTATTTTGCTGCTCAATAGAAAAAGCCACGCATTACTGCGTGGCTTTTTAGGTTTAGGCAGAAATTATTTATTCAGCTGCTTGCGTCTCTGCAATCTTCTCTCTGTGATTATCTCTGTAGAGAGCTTTCGCAAGAGAGATCACCATCAGAACCATAACCATAGTAAAGGGTAATGCCCCGATGATCATCGCATTCTGAAGTGCCCCAAACGGGTTGGCTTCTGCACCGCTGTTACCAGCAACAATCAAAGCACCGATCACACTGGTTAGAATAATACCCCAGATAATACGGTGTTTAATGCCTGTATCCTGGTCACCGCCAGACATGATTGTATTCATCACCAGAATACCGGAGTCAGCAGATGTCACCAGGAAGGTCATAATGAGCACAACACACATGATCGTCAGACCTGAGAGTGCACCACCAGAAAGCATCTGACCAAGGGTCACAAACAGCTTCGCTGTATTACTTGCGCCAATAATCGATCCATCAGCAGTACCGGTCAATTCAAGATCAATCGCAGTTCCGCCAAGGATGGTCATCCACAGGAAACAAACTATGGCCGGCGCAATAACGCACCCAAGGATGAATTCACGAACGGAGCGACCTTTTGAAATACGCGCAAGGAAGAGACCAACAAATGGAGAGAAAGCAATCCACCATGCCCAGTAGAAAGTTGTCCAACCAGCTTGCCATCCAAACTGACGCCCTTCGGTACCCGCAGCATAGAGCGCGGCAGCAACGTCATCTGAATTTTCAAGTACAGTTACAGATGCAGGTAAAGTCTCTTTGAAACCATCTAGAGATCCCCATGCATTGGTCGCACCGCTAAAGATAGAAGCGATATCTTCGGCTGGTAAACCTTTGGCAACGTCAGGAAGCGCCATTGCAAATTCGTCAGCAGACAGCGGACCGTATGCCCCGAATGACAATTGAGCAAAGTGAAGGATGTAATCAACCAGACTTGAGCCAAAGGTCGTCATCGCAAAGGCAAAAGAGCCAAAGAAAACAAAGGTCAAAAGTAAAATGATTGAAAGTACCAGATTGAGGTTTGAAAGATACTTGATCCCTCGACCAACACCCGATACCGCAGACAGTATTGAAAGCCCCATAATGATGAACAGAGCAGCCAACAAACCAACAACACTTGGCTTAGGCGCTTCGGCATCACCGTTCATAAGCCACCCCATATCAGTAACGGCGTAAACCCCGTCAACAAACTGGCTAACACCAAAACCAATGGTCACAGACACGCCAAGAATGGTCGCAACAACGCCGAGAACATCAACGATGTGACCAAAAGGTCCATTGATCATCTTGCCAAAAAGCGGCGTAAGTGCTGAACGGATCGTCAAAGGCATTTCGCGGGTATAGGCGTAGTAAGCCAAGGACAGTCCTGTGGTCACATAAATAGCCCAGGCATGGAAACCATAGTGCAAGAAGGTATAGCGATAACCAGATTGAACGGCTTCTTCGGTATTTGGAACCACGGTACCATCAATGATAACCGGGTTTGAGCCCCAGAGACCAAGGGGTTCTGCGGTCGCAAAGACCATCAGCCCAACACCCAGGCCAGCACCGAACATCATAGAAAACCATGAGAAGTTGGAAAATTCGGGTTCAACACCTTCCGCCCCGAGTTTCTTCTTACCTGTTGCCGGTATCAAGGCAATGATAAACAAGAAGAAAGCAAAACCACCAACAGCGATGATATAGAAGGTGTTGAAGCTGTTCAGAACATTGGAATTAAGAGCAGACAGGACGCTATTGGCATTACCCGGCCAGATCAACGCCCATAATACCAGCAAAGTCATACTGACTTTGCTGATCAAGGCAATGGGGATGCTGTGTCCCTCATAAAAGCCCCCTGTGGCCGTCTTGATCTCAAGATCAGTGAATGGTGGTTTGATTGACATTATGTTTCCCCGTTTAGATCTTTATTATCGTTTTTCGTGTAACAGCTATATAAACTCTGATTACTCAAAACAATTTTTTGGCAAAAACGGGTGCAGTCGAGTACACCGAGGTATTTTTATTATCTATTTATGTCTTTGCAGAAAGTCCAAGTACGATTTCACAGAGTTCAAACAGATAGCTGACATCAGAGTACTTCATTTTTTCTGGTAACGTTACACAAATATTACTTTAACTTTCGCACAAATATTCAGTCAAATTTAAATTATTTAAGTTCATTACAGTAAAATTGAATTTGATTTAAAAATTATTGATCCAAGATTAGTGACTACAGAACAAAAAAGGCAGGGCGATTTTTTTTGCCCTGCCTCATAAATCCAGCTCAATGATTTAGCTCTTAGGTATACAATCGTTCGCCCTTGATATCCTTATAAAGATCGGCAACTTCATCAGCATAGCCATTAAATAATAGCGTTGGTACTCGTTCGCTTTTTCCTAGAGGTTGTTCTGTGGCCTGGCTCCATCGTGCATGGGCAACTTCAGGATTAACATTGGCCCAGAACCCATATTCTGACCCTTGGATCTCCTCCCAGAAAGAGACCGGCCTTTTATCAGTGAAAGTAAATTTCACAATCGATTTCGTCGATTTAAACCCGTATTTCCACGGTGTTACCAACCGAAGCGGCGCACCGTTTTGCTTTGGCATCGGCTTGCCATAAATACCCGTCGCAATAAAGGCAAGATCATGGGATGCCTCTTCAATCGTCAAGCCTTCAATATAAGGCCAAGGATACCAATGTGCTTTTTGCCCGCTGGCAATGTCGGGCAAATTGAACGTTTCCATACGAATATATTTGGCACTGGATAGCGGGCGCGCCAGTGCAACCAGTTTCTCTAGCGGAAACCCTGTCCAAGGAACAGCCATCGACCAGGCTTCGACACAGCGGTGCCGATAAAGGCGCTCTTCAAACTCAATCTTTGCGAAAAGATCATCCACATCCAATTGCATCTCCTTTTCAACCATCCCATCAATGGCAACTGACCAGGGACGCAAGGGCAAGGCCTGAGCTTTTTCGTGAATATTCTTTGAAGATCCAAATTCATAGAAATTGTTATAGGTCGTCGCCAACTCTTCAAAACTCAAATCCCGATCCAGTTTGTAGTAATCGTTTCTTTTGGCTGGATAGTATTTGGCACTTGGATCAAGACTGGATTTCGTCGTTGTTTTTTTTGATGGTGCGGTTGCTTCCGCAGCGGGTTCATCACACCCCGTCACAAGACCTGCTGACAATACGGCCGATCCCAAAGCAGCCTGCTTCATAAAATGGCGGCGATTCAAATATACACTTTCCTCGGTCAGCTGACTTTCTTTCAGTTCCCAGGGTTTGCGAAATTTCAATAACATTATAAATCCTCTGTCATGTTCCACCTACAGAGATACTCTTTGTCCTTCTCACAAACAAATCACTGCTGCGTTAACACCTCGTGTAACAGGGGCTTAAGGCGAGTATACCAAACAAAAAAGGGCACATCCAATGATGTACCCTTTCTTAATCCTGGACCAGATCTTCTCGCACAGATCTCTAGCGAGGAACTGGCCGTGTATTAGCCCTTGTTTAGCTCAGGGCTTCACAAGCGCGCTTGATACGCTCACAAGCTTCTTTCAGTGCTTCTGTCGATGTCGCATAGGAAATACGGAAATAGGGTGACAGACCAAAAGCCTCGCCCTGTACTGCAGCAACATCAAAACCTTCGAGAAGGTAGGTCACAAAATCACCGTCAGATGAAATCTGTTTTCCATCCGGGGTTGTCTTGCCAATGGTACCCTCGCAAGACGGATACACATAGAAAGCACCTTCAGGCTTGGAACAGTTAATGCCCGGGCAATCATTCAGCAAATCGACGACCATATCGCGACGCGCTTTAAAGACCTCGTTGTGCTTTGGAATAAAGCTTTGATCCCCACGAAGAGCTTCAACAGCTGCGGCCTGACTGACAGAACAAGGGTTCGATGTGCTCTGAGACTGAATTTTGGCCATGGCTTTGATCAGTGGCACAGGACCACCGGCAAAACCGATCCGCCAACCAGTCATGCAATAGGCTTTGGAAACACCGTTCATGGTCAGCGTACGATCATAAAGAGATGGCTCAACCTGTGCAGGTGTTACAAATTCAAAGTCATCATAAACCAGCTTTTCGTACATATCATCGGTCAGGATCATGACATGCTCATGACGTTTAAGCACATCTGTCAGTGCTTTCATTTCGTCATAAGAATAGGCAGCTCCTGTTGGGTTTGAAGGGCTGTTCAGCAATACCCACTTTGTTTTATCAGTGATTGCTTCTTCCAGATCTTCGGCCTGTAGCTTAAAACCGTTGCTTTGCATACAAGGCACAGCAACGGGCTCACCGTCAGCCAAAAGAACCATATCAGGATAAGACACCCAGAAAGGTGCCGGAATGATCACTTCATCACCAGGGTTCAGTGTTGCCATGAAAGCATTGTAAAGAATCTGCTTGCCGCCAGTACCGACAGTGATCTGCTCTGACTTATAGTCGAGACCGTTGTCTCGTTTAAACTTTTCGCAGATAGCCGCTTTGAGTTCTGGTGTTCCATCAACGGCTGTGTAGCGTGTGTCCCCACCATTAATGGCGGTAATAGCGGCTGCTTTGATGTTATCCGGCGTGTCAAAATCCGGCTCACCAGCGCCAAGGCCAATGACGTCACGCCCAGCAGCTTTTAGCTCACGGGCTTTCGTAGTTACAGCAATAGTCGGAGAGGGTTTGATTCGCGAGAGGCGATCCGCAAGTTGCGGCATGACCTTATGCTCCTGTTGTTTCGCCGAATCTAGACAAGATAGGTCTGATCGGACTTACGAGTTTCAAGACGGGGTGTTGCACAGCGGCACCGTAATATAACCGACACAGACATCGCAACAGTGAATCTCAGAATAAACCATTTTATACGACCTACCTGTCAACAGGACATGACAAAAAGAGAAGGCTCGTGAAGCAATCAAGACATCGAAATTTTCTATGCCCAAAAGCAGAAAACACCAAATTGCCGCATTTCCTCTAAATAGCTGTCACACTTGATCTCTAAAAAAGGTAGTCAGCAGAGATTTTATAAACAACACACAAACCTTAAGACTGAAATTTTAGTCGGAATAGGCTGTGTCTATCTACCACAGGGAGTATGCGGGATGCATCGAACAGGATATGTCCGCGATTCATACAAAAGTAATGACCGAAAAACAGGCCTTGTTGGTCTGACAGCCCTTTTGGTGCTGTTGATATCTCTTTCTACCGTATCCGTTTCTTTAGCCGCAATCCTGTCCCCGGAAAGTTTCCTCGCAGAAAGAATGACCGACCAAAAGCGAGACGAAATAAAAAAAGAGACTCAATAGCCTCTTTTTTTAATCTGCCATAAGTTACAAACGCTAGCTTTCCTATTCAGCTAAAGCATCTTCGCCATCAAACGTCGCCGCAAGAGCATGCATCACAGATGCAATACGAATAGCATCCTGAATACCTTCTTTGGAAATGCCACCAGCTGCAACCTGCTTTTCGTGAGATTCAATACACATACCACAGCCATTAATAGCAGACACAGCCAAGGACCAAAGCTCAAAATCCACTTTATCAACGCCTGGACGACCAATGATGTTCATGCGCAATCTGGCAGGGAGCTTCAAATAGTCTTCATTCCCGCTTAGATGTGCAAAACGGTAATAGATATTGTTCATCCCCATAATAGAGGCAGCCGACTTTGCCGCAGAATAAGCCTCGGCAGATAATTTTTCTTTTGCCTCGGCATTAATTGCTTTGATGACAAATGCATTTCGGCTTGAAAGAGCAGACGCAAGGGCCGTTCCCCAAATCTGCTGGTCATTCAGAGATGTCGATGTCAGGACATTGGTAATGTTCAGCTTGAGGTCCTTGGCATAATCAGGAACTGCTGATTTCAAATCACTAATAGACACGATTGATATCTCCCTTTATCGCGTGATGTAATAACTTTGGCCTAAATAAGCCTCAACCGAAAAAGGGCGGGCTCGGCTACCCGGACCCGCCCTTTCCAAAGCTTTTGGTTCTTAAGCAACTTTAAGAACGTCGTCGCCTTTGTTCCAGTTACATGGGCAAAGCTCATCAGTCTGTAGCGCATCAAGAATACGAAGAGTTTCTTGTGGGTTACGACCAACGTTCAAACCATTTACACCAACATGCTGGATGATACCGTCTGGATCGACAACGAAAGTTGCACGAAGAGCAACACCAGCTTCCGCGTCGAGAATACCAAGACCTTCGCAAAGCTCACGCTTGATGTCAGAAACCATTGGGAAAGGAAGGTCGTTAAGATCTTCGTGATCTTTGCGCCATGCCATGTGTACGAAATCACTATCAGTGGAAACGCCAAGAATTTGCGCATCGCGATCTTCGAATTCTTCGTTCATTGCACCAAAAGCAGCAATTTCAGTTGGGCAGATGAATGTGAAATCTTTTGGCCAGAAGAAAACAACTTTCCACTTTCCTTCATAGCTTTTGTCAGTGATTTCAACAAAACCATCCGTTGGGTTATTAGAAACAACAGCTGTCAAAGCGTATTCTGGAAACTTATCACCAATCGTAAGCATGCTTACACGTCCTCATAATTATGCCCACTTTGTGAGCGCCGGTATTAATGCAAAATCTAATTGCGCAAGACCCTGCGCAGAGGGTATTTTCATGCGCCTACTTAATCTCTAGAAATTCACGAAGTCAAGATTTTTTTAGAATAATTCTAATTAACAACTAACTTTGTATCTTTCCCCTCTTTCCCTCTCTTTGGAAAAAAGCTTAACTAGGCGCAACCAAACACCTTAAAAGACTTAAGATTAAGCACAAATGGACCGTTATTTATCAATCTGGAAAAGATCACAATTCAACCTTCTCCCTAACCCTGACGCGTCCAGATCTTTGACCTATGGGGAAAATCTCAATCACATTCTCTCAAAGGAAACCTGCAAAGAAGCACTGAATGAGATAACCCGTTGGCCAGAATATAAGATTAGTCCACTTGTCTCATGGCCTGGCCTTGCCAGAGAACTTAATCTCGTTGACATCAGTTTCAAGGACGAAAGCAAAAGATTTAATCTCGGCTCTTTCAAAGCTCTTGGCGGAGCCTATGCAGTTTACCGTTTTTTGAAGTCCACTATCGAACAAAAACTTGCAATAAAAATAGAGTCAGACGATTTAAGAAACGCGACGTACCGTGATATTACAACTGAATTAACAGTCACAACTGCGACTGATGGCAATCATGGGCGTTCCGTCGCTTGGGGGGCCCAAATTTTTGGATGCAAAGCCACCATCTATGTCCCTGCGAGCTGCAGCGTATCCAGGATTACTGCTATTGAAGAGTTTGGGGCAACAGTGATCCAAACATCTCTGAGTTATGACGAAACAGTGGCGCTTTGTGCCAAAGAGGCAGAAAAACAAAATGCCCAAATCATCTCGGACACGTCATGGGATGATTATCAGGACATTCCAGCCCAGATCATGCAAGGCTATAGCATCATTGCAGAAGAAGCCCTGAAAGAATATTTCACGCGCCCCTTTCGACAGGCTATTCCGCCGTCACATATTTTTTTACAGGCAGGTGTTGGTGGAATGGCTGCTGCGATGGCGGGGTATTTCTGGGCTCATCTTGGTGAACGGCGGCCCAAAATTATCATTGTTGAGCCAGAAACAGCAGCCTGCTTATACGCTTCTGCAGCAGAAGGCACTTTAACCAAAGCAACTGGGGACAAAGAAACCGGGAAAGTTCACACCCTTATGGCTGGGCTGGATTGTGGTGAAGCCTCCCCCATCGCATGGGAGATATTATCTCATGGAGCCGATTTCTTCATGACCATATCAGACACGATAACAGGTCCAACAATGAAGTTAATCGCAAGCTCGCCTTTTGGTGATCCTGTATTGGAAGCCGGTGAATCAAGTATTGCCGGACTTGCCGCTTTGATTATGACGGCAACCCATGAAGATACACGCGAAGTACTTGGCTTATCGCCTGATTCACGTATTCTTCTTATGAACAGCGAGGGTATTATGGACCAATCTTTGTACCAAGAACTGGTAGTTGAAGATCAGTCAAAGTGATCCTACATAACTTTCTCAATTCCCGGACCAGAGAATACGAATGACGTCTCCATTAATTGAACGCATCTCAGACAGCTTCTTTAAAGATGATTCAAAGCCTTTTCGCCTTGATTCAGAGTTCTCTCCATCCGGGGATCAGCCCCATGCGATTCAAGAGCTTTGCGATGGCTTGAACCAAGGAGAACGAAGTCAGGTTCTATTGGGAGTAACAGGGTCTGGTAAAACCTTTACCATGGCGCAGACCATACAACGATTACAGCGACCTGCCCTTGTTCTTGCGCACAACAAAACCCTTGCCGCTCAGCTTTATTCAGAGATGAAAAGCTTTTTCCCCGATAATGCGGTCGAATACTTCGTCTCCTATTATGATTATTATCAACCCGAAGCTTATGTCGCACGGACAGATACCTACATAGAAAAAGATAGCTCAATCAACGAACAGATTGACCGCATGCGACACTCTGCGACCCGTGCACTTTTCGAACGGGATGATGTCATCATTGTTGCCTCTGTCTCATGTATCTACGGTATTGGTTCACCAGAAACCTATGCTCAGATGACCCTTAGCCTTAAGACAGGACAGGAAGTCGATATGCGCGACATCCTGAAATCTCTTGTAGAGCTTCAGTATACCCGCAACGATATCGCTTTTGGCCGAGGTACTTTCCGAGTACGCGGCGACACCTTAGAGGTTTTCCCAGCACACTATGAAGATCGCGCCTGGCGGATATCCTTTTTTGGTGATGAAATTGAGACCGTACAGGAGTTTGATCCATTAACTGGCGAAAAAACCGCAGATCTAGAAGGTGTCAGAATATACGCCAACAGTCACTATGTGACCCCCCGTCCCACACTCTTACAGGCAGCTAAAGGCATCAAAGCGGATCTAAAGGTTCAGCTGGAAAAATTTAATCAGGAAAACAAACTTCTTGAAGCCCAGCGCCTGGAACAACGCACAATGTTCGATCTGGAAATGATAGAGGCAACCGGTGCCTGCGCAGGTATTGAAAACTATTCCCGATATCTGACCGGACGCGCACCGGGTGAGCCACCGCCCACACTCTTTGAATACTTGCCAGATAATGCATTACTCTTTGTCGACGAAAGCCACGTGACTATCGGGCAACTTAACGGCATGTACAATGGTGACTTTGCCCGTAAATCCAATCTTTCAGAATACGGGTTCCGACTCCCCTCTTGTATCGACAACCGACCGCTTAAGTTCCAAGAATGGGAGGCGATGCGTCCGCAAAGTATTTTTGTATCGGCGACACCAGGCCCATGGGAGCTCAACGAGACGGGCGGCGTTTTTGCTGAACAGATTATTCGCCCAACAGGGCTACTTGATCCCGTCTGTGAAATCAGACCAACGGAAACCCAAGTCGACGATCTGATCAAGGAATGCCAAAATGTCGTCAGTCGTAACATGCGGGTTCTTGTTACCACACTGACAAAACGCATGGCAGAAGATCTGACGGAATATCTGCATGAAGCTCATCTTAAGGTCCGATACATCCACTCGGATATCGATACATTGGAAAGAATGGAAATCATTCGCGACCTTCGCAAAGGCGTGTTCGATGTCCTTGTGGGGATCAACCTGTTACGTGAAGGGCTTGATATTCCCGAATGCGGTCTTGTCTGTATCCTTGATGCAGACAAAGAAGGCTTTTTACGCTCAACCACAGCTCTGGTTCAAACCATCGGGCGTGCTGCGCGTAATGTCGATGGAAAGGTCATCCTATACGCTGACAAGATGACACGTTCGCTAACCAAGGCTCTCGATGAAACCAATCGTCGCAGGGAAAAGCAACAGGCCTATAACGAAGAACATAACATCACACCTGAGTCTGTCCGCAAACAAATCGGCGATATACTCGGCTCTGTCTACGAAAGCGATCACGTTACCGTTGATCTTAACGATACGAGTGACAGCCATCGCGTTGGGCACAACCTCAAGTCCTATATAGATGATCTGACCAAGCGTATGCACGAAGCAGCCGCAGATCTGGAGTTTGAAGAAGCCGCCAGAATCAGGGATGAAATCAAAAAGCTACAAGATGATGAACTTGGTCTCTCGAACACTTCTGGTGGGAGCTTGTCTGATCGTATGGCCATGGCCGAAGCAAAATCCAAAAGCAAGAAGTATCGCAAAGGAAAAAAAGCGTAAGATTATAGCTTGGACTTAAAGCATTCGCAGTCCGATATGCGAGTTAAACTTCCAAACTTCTTCGCGCAATGATATCCTGCGCTTAACTTCTGGGTAGAATATATGACTTCGTCACTGACTGAAAACCTGCCAGAGTTTCAATTTTGGCAGGATTTATCAGCCTTTAACAGGCTAAGTACGGCCATCTGGATCTTCGATATAGAAGATCATAATATCTGGTGGGGCAATGAGTCCGCTCTCAAATTCTGGGACGCAGATACTCTTGATGATCTGGTGCAAAGAGATTTTTCAACTGATTCCAGTTCAGTAAGAAGACGCTTACATGAAATGTTTGAAACGTCTGCCCAAGGTGATCGGGTTGAAGAAAACTGGACTCTCTATCCAAATGGCCAACCACAAATGGCTATATTGACCTTCACACCAATCTTGATTGAGAGCCGTAAAAAAGCTCTTCTTATTGAAGCAACACCACAAATAAAAGATGAACTGGATCATAGAACAAAGAGGATTTTAGAAGCCGTTAGGCATACGCCTCTGATGATTACGACGTTTGATGGTGATGGCAGCTTACTGGCACAAAATCCTGCGGCAGCGAATGCTTATAATATTCAGGAAAAATCGACCACCATTGAAGAACGCTATAATGACCCAGAAATACGTAAACGTATACTGGATCGTCATGATACGCCCAAACGCTTTAGAAGAGACATCAAAGTACACACAGCTTTCGGAGAACGATGGCATACTCTAACCGCTGAAATTGGCATTGATCCGGTTTCAGCAAGGCAGGTTATTGTTGCAACAGAAGAAGACATAACGGAACGAGTTCAAGCCCAGGAAGAACTGAGACGACTTAATCTAAATCTGGAACAACGCGTTGCTGAACGTACCCATAAACTGACCCTTGCCAGACAGGAAGCCGAAAACGCCAATAGATCCAAAGGTAATTTCCTGGCAACAATGAGCCATGAACTCCGAACGCCATTGAATGCAATTATAGGCTTCTCGGACATGCTCGAACATCAGATTTATGGCCCCGTAAACGCCAAACAAACAGCCGCCCTGAATGACATACATTCCAGCGCCCAGCACCTACTGGAATTGATAAACGAACTCCTTGATGCCTCGACTATTGATAGCGGTGAATTAAAGTTGTTTGAAGAGTTCTTTCAACACGATGATATTGTTGATTATTGCCATGCCACTTTTGAACTAGAAGCAATGAAGAAAGATCAAAATCTCATTGTAGAAAACAATGTCAGAGACATACTGATCAAAGGGGATTCCAGACGTTTTCGGCAAATATTGATCAATCTACTTGGCAATGCCTTTAAATATACTCCCGAAGGCGGCTCTGTCTCGTTACAGATAGATTATGACACAGACAATAATCTTCTTTTCGAGATCAAAGATACCGGCATTGGCATCGAAGAAACACGCCTTCCTGATATCTGCAAAGCCTTTACACAAGCTGCTTCATCTTCCTGGGCAGCAGGTAAAGGCGTTGGCCTCGGTTTGTATATTGCATCACGTTTGATAGATGCTCATGACGGAACACTCACCATCGCCAGTAAAATAAATCAAGGAACAACCGTGAAGGTCTTAATTCCCAACAACCGTCTAAAAGAAGCTTAATAGTCCTCTTCATTTAAATCAGCGTGAGAATTTATCTTTGTTTATACCAAACAAGTAGTTGATTTTTGCTTTCCTCATCTCACATAGAAGGGACACAAAGAGGAGGATGTTTTCCATGATGAAAAAAGCTGATCCCCAACAGTCGGACGATAATGATATCTGGCTAAACAAACTGGACGAAGAAACATACCGGGTCGCACGAAAAGGCGGAACGGAACAGGCTTTTGCCAATAAATATCATGACTGTAAAACATCAGGAACCTACCACTGCATCTGTTGTTCAGAACCCTTATTTCATTCAAGTGCTAAATATGATTCTGGAAGTGGCTGGCCCTCATTTTATGCGCCCGTTGGTGACGGCTATGTCAGTGCCAGAGAAGATCATTCGCACAGAATGCATCGGGTAGAAATTCTTTGTGCAAAATGCGACGCCCACCTTGGTCACGTTTTCCCTGACGGGCCAGAACCCACCGGGTTGAGATACTGTGTCAATTCAGCCTCTCTAGACCTGAAAGCTGACCCAAAATCCGATAAATAAGGCCGAAATTTGACAATCCTTTAGATAGGCTATTGAAATACACCTCAATGAGGGGCATTTAATGGCCTGTATTCTCTCGCTCTATAGGCCGAGAGAGATCCGGCGTGTACATTAAAGAGTGAAATACATATGACAGCAACAGCATTTCTGGCAGCAGGCGGTGGCCTCGTCCTATTAGCAGTAGGCGGTGAAGTCCTCCTCCGTGGCGCACTGGGAATTGCTCGGAAGCTTGGCATATCTCCAATGTTGATTGGCCTGACTATTGTGGCCTGTGCAACCTCAATGCCCGAGCTTATGGTTACACTCGTCGCCGGACTTGATGGTGCAACTGACATCGGGGTTGGTAATGTTATCGGATCAAATATTGCGAATATCCTTTTAATTCTGGGGGTTGGAGCGCTGATATCGCCACTGGCGACCAAACCTTGTGATGTCATGCGCGATACAATCGCAATGTTGATTGCAACGGCGATTTTTATGGCTTTCGCCTTTTTAGGCACCTTCACTGTTTGGCATGGCGTCTTTATGCTTGCCGCTCTTACATTTTATATTTGGCGTAGCTATTACCGCGAGAAAAAATGCAATCCCAAAGAAGAAGCCGATCCGGAACTCGCTGAAGAACTAGAGGCAGCACCGGGGTCAGTGCCCGTATCAATTTTTCTTCTGATTGTTGGTGTCGCAGGCCTTATCATTGGCTCTGATCTTCTTGTTGATGGCGCAGAAACAATCGCCCGTGCCGCCGGGATTTCCGAAACTGTTATCGGCGTTACCCTCGTTGCTCTGGGGACATCTCTTCCAGAGCTGGCAACAGCCATTGTTGCGGGTCTTCGCAAGCATACAGATGTTGCGCTTGGCAATGCACTTGGTTCAAATATATTTAACCTATTATTGATCCTGGGTGTTCTGGCAATAGTCTCACCCTTTAGTGTTTCCCAGGCGGTAATAGAATTTGATATGTGGGTAATGGCTGGCGTCAGCCTGTTGATCGTACCAACAATGCTTCACGCTGGTAAAATCTGCCGCTCCAAAGGCGTTGTCTTTATCGCCCTGTATGCTGCCTACATTCTCTATCAGTTCAAAGACAAGCTCTTTCTGGCTTAGCAAAGGGAGCTTTTGCCACTCAAGAATTGCTTTTGACCAACAGAAGTACAAGGCGTAGATTGACGCCCGAGAAATGGCCCGTCACCCGGGCTTGAATAGACAGTTTAAATGAAAAGGAATGTCGGGATGACATCCGAAAAATCAGCGATTTCCGGAAGCCAGCTAACAGAACAAAAATTAACTGTGCGAGACCTCACCCTCAGCTGCAACATTGGGTTAACAGAAGAAGAGAGACTTCGCCCACAGAGATTGAAAGTTAATCTCGAACTCACTTTAAATCCATTACCAGTCCTGAACGATGAAATTGATGAAACCATCAACTATGGCACTCTGGTAAAGAAGGTCAGAAATGTATGTTTGCAAACCAAAGTGAAACTTTTGGAAACGCTTGCTAACGATATATCCGAAACCTGTTTCTTTGATGATCGAATTAAAACAGTTCACATGCGCATCGAGAAGCTTGATCGCTATCCAGATGTTGCCGGGGTTGGCATCGAAATCACCCGACACAGATCCTGATAAGAGAGCTTTCCAGTTCAAAAGGCCAGAAGAAATTCTGGCCTTTTTCATATCTGGAAGTATTCACAACTTTAATGTTTGGCAACGACTCGTCAAACAGTAATTTTTTACACAGATTCAATCTTCGATAACGAAGGCCATGAATAAAACCTATAGAAATCAAAGAGATTTAATTCCAAGAATCCCTGACTTGTGCACAGGAGAAATCTTTCTGTAACCGTCAAGCCATAAAAAAGAATTTTTTTTATAGTTTGGAGCGTTGACTTTGAATTCAACAATTAAATCAATACCTTACAAAACATGCCTATTTTTTGAGCAGTTTATTGTAACGCTAGTGTTTTCAAGGGGTATAAGCTTAGGCTCACAAGATAGCCACAAAGTTATCCACAGGATCAGTGGATATAATTTACAGTGGATTCACAGAGGAAAAACAACAGATGAGACGAATCCTATAAGTTCTAAAGAGTCCCTCTTAAACGTTAATAAAGTGTTCTTGACCTGTTCCACATAAAACGCCATCTAAGATGTCATTACTTACTCATTCTCTTCTTAGGTTATCTATATACTGTTACATTGAACCCAAGAGAGTCAGATCAGTTCATCAGTTAAATCGGCCATGACAAAAATACCTTCGCGCAAAGCAAGAAAAAAAGATCCCTCACAAGGTGGTAAACGCTCAGCGATGGCTGCGCATGAAGATTTGGATCAGACAGCTTCCAGTACCCCTCTTGATACTGTGTCCGGTTTGTCTGAAGACACTATCAGTTGGGAAGCAGGGTCACAATCAGACGCCGAACAACCAGAAGGCACCAGCAATATAGAAGTTGGTACTGGCGTAATCCAAGGGATTGTCAAAACGCTCCCAGGATCACCGGGTGTGTACAGAATGATGGATAGTGAGGGAAATCCTCTCTATGTCGGGAAAGCAAAGAACCTCAAAAAACGAGTCGTGTCTTACACTCGTGTTGATCAACTTCCCTATCGAATAAAGCGTATGGTTTCGGAAACCCGGTCGATGGAAATCGTGCAGACCAATACCGAAGCCGAAGCCCTTTTGCTGGAAAGCAACCTGATAAAGCGGCTTGCCCCGCGTTACAACGTCTTACTGAGAGATGATAAATCATTTCCCTATATCCTGATTACAGGAGACCACGAAGCACCACAGATCACAAAACATCGCGGCGCCCAAAAAAGAGATGGCCAATATTATGGCCCCTTTGCTGATGCAAGGTCCGTAAACCAGACCATAACAGCACTGGAAAAAGCTTTTTTGCTTCGTTCTTGCAGTGACGGAGTTTATACAAATCGCACACGACCGTGCCTGATGTATCAAATTAAACGGTGCTCCGCCCCCTGTGTTGGTCGTGTCTCCTTGTCCAATTACGCATCTCATGTACGTGAGGCTGAAAGTTACCTGAGCGGTTCATCATCCGAATTTCAAAAGAAGATGGCCGAGAAGATGCAAGCTGCAGCAGAAGAGCAAGATTACGAGCAAGCAGCTGTATACAGAGATCGCATTCGCGCCCTTACAGCTATTCAATCGAAGCAAGAAATCAATATAGCTGAACTGGATGATGCGGATGTTTTCGCACTTTTTGAGAAGGCGGGACAATCCTGTATTCAAGTGTTTTTCTTTCGGGCGGGCCGAAACTATGGAAACCGTTCCTACTTCCCCAAACACGATAAAACCATTGAAGCTGAAACTGTTCTCACATCTTTTATCGCCCAGTTCTATGCCAACAAACCTGTTCCCAAGTTGGTAATGGTGAGCCATAAGCTCCCCGAGGCCGCGATCCTTGCAGAGGCCCTTACCACAAAAGCCGGACGCCGTGTTGACGTCACCCAGCCATCACGAGGCCCCAAAAAGAAGCTTGTTGAAAATGCAACAGTCAACGCCCGAGAAGCCCTTGCACGACGCATGGCAGAAAGTGCGAGCCAACGACGCTTACTCGAAGGCTTGTCCGATATGCTGTTTCTGGAAGCAACACCCGAGCGGGTCGAGGTTTACGATAACTCGCATACACAAGGATCCGAAGCTTACGGTGGAATGATTGTTGCTGGCCCCGAAGGCTTTATGAAAAAAGCCTATCGAAAGTTTAAAATTCGCGGTGACAAGCCCCAAGAAGATGAAGGCGACAAAACTCCCGCGACCTATCAGGCAGGCGATGACTACGCAATGATGCGCGAAGTCTTGACTCGCAGACTCTCAAGAAGCCTAAAGGAAGATCCTGATCGGCAGACAGACCAATGGCCAGACCTGTTGGTCCTCGACGGGGGACAAGGGCAGCTAACCGTCGGCATTGAAGTCCTCGAAGAATTAGGGCTGACAGATATTCCAATTGTCGCCATAGCAAAAGGACAAGATCGTAATGCTGGACGAGAGAGAATTTTTCTTCCCAATCGCCCCTCGTTCCTCGTCGATCCAAAAGACCCTGTGTTATATTTCATCCAACGTTTACGCGATGAAGCCCACCGCTATGCGATAGAAACCCATCGTAAGGGGCGAACCAATGCCCGTTTAAAATCTGCCCTCGACGGTGTTCCCGGTATTGGGGCCAAACGCAAAAAAGCACTTTTGTTCCGTTTTGGATCTGCCGATGCAGTTGCGCGCGCCGGTGTGGAAGACTTGGCTACAGTTGATGGAATCAGTCGCGTGGTTGCACAGTCAATTTATGACCACTTCAACACCGAATAAATATTCTGTTCCCCAGTTCTCTATTTCGCTACTTTCTATTCCATAGTCGCCATCACCTTATTTGATCTATAACATAGCAATAGCCTTATCCGGGCGTTATACAGCTTGTAATAACTTACCAATACGTCAGAGGATTTATTTATGAAGGTTTTTGGCCTTGCAGGTTGGAGTGGTAGTGGCAAGACAACTCTTCTTAAGCAGGTGATCCCGGCTTTGGTCAAGCGTGGTTTGAAAGTCTCGACATTAAAACATGCACATCACAAGTTTGACGTCGATAAGCCAGGTAAAGACTCTTACGAACATCGCGAGGCAGGGGCCAGCGAAGTGATGATTTCATCGGGAAATCGCTGGGCTTTAATGCACGAACTACGGGATGAAAAAGAACCAACACTTGAAGAACTAGTCCCTCATATGACGCCCGTGGACATTCTTTTAATAGAGGGCTTCAAAAGAGAAAGCCATAAAAAGCTGGAAGTGTTTCGCCCTGCCCTTGGCAAGCGAATGCTTCACAAAGATGACCCTAACATTATCGGTATAGCTACAGATGACGAAGAAATAGATACTTCACTGCCAATAATTAATCTCAATGATATTGAAGCGATTGCTGATTTTATCTGTCTGTCTTGTGACCTTCATGACAAAATCAGAAAGGCTGCGGACTAATGGCTCAACTTTCGGATGATTGTTTTGCTCACGGCGGCAAGTTAATGACAACAGCCGAAGCTCTCGCCCTGCTGGAAGAAAAGCTTCAGTGTATTACAGAAACTGAAACGATTTCCGTTGTTGAAACTTTGAGTAGGGTATTGGCCGAAGACATTATCTCGCCTTGCAATGTACCACCACACGACAACTCGGCCGTTGATGGCTATGCAGTGTATTTTGATGATTTAGGCACAACATCTGAAACCATCCTGCAAATCAGTGACCGGATAACCGCCGGAAGTCACGTTCGGGAAAAACTTCGCAAAGGCACCGCAGCACGGATCTTTACGGGCGCGCCCATGCCATTCGGGGCAGATACTGTATTAATGCAGGAAGACTGTAAGCTTAAAGGAACAGATGAAGTATCTATTCCCGTTGGCATTAAGTCAGGATCAAACAGACGTTTTGCAGGTGAAGATGTCGAAAAAGGCGCTGTCATTCTTCATGCAGGGCGTACAGTACGACCGCAAGACATGGGCCTGATTTCCGCAGTCGGCATTTCAACCATCAAGGTTCGCAAACCTCTTCGTGTTGCTTTTTTCTCTACAGGCGATGAACTTAGAAACCCAGGAACGCCATTAGAAAGCGGGCAGGTCTACGATTCCAACCGCTATACAATAAATGGTTTATTAAACAATCTAGGATGCCATGTAACGGACCTTGGTATTCTTCCGGATACTCCCGATCTCATTCACAAAGCCCTGGAAAGAACTATTGATCAATATGATCTTGTTCTGACATCGGGCGGCGTATCTGTTGGAGAAGAAGACCATGTTAAACAGGTTGTCGAATCATTGGGGTCACTCCATGCTTGGAGGTTGGCAATCAAACCGGGCAGGCCTATTGCTCTGGGACAAATTGGATCAACAGCTTTTGTCGGGCTCCCCGGAAATCCGGTAGCTGTCATTGTCACCTTCTCAAACTTTGTACGCCCCTTGATCAACCTGCTGTCAGGGGCAGAAAATACGACACCAAAAACCTTCCCTGTTGTTGCCGCCTTTTCTCATAAGAAAAAAAAGGATCGCAAGGAGTGGGTGCGAGTCCATTTGAAAGAAAACCTTGAAGGACACTGGGAAGCACATAAATATCCAAAAGAAGGCGCGGGCATTCTCTCATCAGTTTGTCATTCCGATGGCTTTGCAGTCCTAAGCGAAGAACTCTTATCTATCCAGCCTGGAGATTTAATTTCCTATTTGCCATTTAACGAGGTTGCGCTATGAAAATTCTCTACTTTGCCTGGTTAAGAACAACAATTGGCAAACCTCTCGAGGAAATTACACCTCCCGAGACAGTTAAAACAGTGAAAGAGCTTCTTGATTGGCTACCTTCCCTTGGTGAAGACTATTCTATCATCCAGGAAAAAAGAGATCTCTTACGTATCGCGATTAATCAGGAATACGCCGATCTTGATCAGAAAATAGAGCAAGGCGATGAAATAGCCCTCTTCCCACCAGTAACAGGAGGCTAGAGATGATACGTGTTCAAGAAAGCGACTTTGATGTCGGACAAGAGATCAAAAAGCTTACCCAAGGGAATCATGCCATCGGCGGCGTTGCCTCTTTTCTAGGCCTCGTCAGAGATATTGCAAGTGATGAAGAAATCTCAGCCATGACGCTCGAGCACTATCCCGGCATGACCGAGAAAATGCTCGCGGAAATAGAGACCGAAGCAAACCGTCGTTGGGACCTGGATGCCAGCCTGATTATTCACCGTTATGGGCGCATGGATCCAGGCGAACAGATCGTTTTGGTCATCACCTGTAGCAAACATCGTAAAGCAGCTTTCGAAAGCTGTGAGTTCCTAATGGATTATTTAAAGACAAAGGCTCCCTTCTGGAAACTAGAAGAAACATCCGAAGGAGGGAAATGGGTTGATGCACGAGACAGTGATGACACCGCAGCATCAAGATGGTTAGAGACGTAAGTTCTCAACCTCGGAAAGAAAAATAGCACCGCGCCAATGAAACACAGTGCTATTTCTTTAATATCAATCAGGTAGATTTATGCCGCAGGTTCGCGAACCAGTTGGTCATACGCCAGTAAAAGATCTTTTGTTACATTCCCCGGCGTAAATTTATAGTCACCAATTTCGGAAACTGGGGTTACTTCAACCGCAGTCCCCGTCAAGAAAACTTCCTGCGTTTTTGCGAGCTCTTCTGGCATGATCGCTCTCTCAACTACGTCATAACCTTTTTGTCTTGCCAAATCGATCACTGTGCGTCGCGTAATACCGTCAAGAAAACAATCCGGAACTGGCGTATGAATTTCCCCATCCTGTACCAGAAAAACATTAGCCCCTGTTGCCTCGGCGATTTGCCCCCGATAATCGAGCATTAAGGCGTCATTGTAACCTTTTGCTTCAGCAGCATGTTTAGACAGCGTCGCAATCATATACAATCCCGCAGCCTTGGAATGAACAGGTGCCGTGGCCGGATCAGGACGGCGCCACTCTGCAAAATCCAGACGAATACCTTTCAAACGATCTTCAGGAGAGAAATACGACGGCCAATCCCAAGCCGCAATAGCAACATGAATTCGGGATTTTTGTGCTGAAACAGCCATCATCTCGCTCCCCCGCCATGCAACCGGGCGTAAATAGCCATCAACGATATTATTGGCATTCAGGACTTTTTGTGATGCTTGATGCAGGTCTTCAACCGAATAGGGGATATCAAATCCGAGAAGTTTTCCAGACTTGATTAGCCGTTCATGATGCTCCTGCATTTTGAAAATACGCCCATTATAAGAACGCTCTCCTTCAAAGACACTGCTCCCATAATGGAGACCGTGGCTGAGAATATGAATCTTGGCATCCCGCCAGGGAATAATTTCGCCGTTGTACCAGATAAAACCGTCGCGATCGTCAAATGGAAGCATAGCCATAGCTTTCATGTTAAAGGTGGTATAGAGTTTATTCTTGCGTTGTTTCCAAAGGTTAACACTCAACATCAATTGAGTATTAAACGGCTGCAACGCAAGTTTGTTACAAAAATACTGATTAATTGGTACTTTTAATCAATTAATCACAAAACATAGATAATACCAATTCGATAGATAAGTCAACATGACTGACATAAAATCCGGCCCGAACCCCCTTTTCCTTCGTACAGATGAAATCATGCAGGCAATTGAATTGCTGTTTTTTGCATACCGGGATTTCACAGGAGAACCCGACGAATTACTGGCACAGTATGGCTTTGGACGCGCTCATCATAGGGTTATACACTTTGTGGGACGCCACCCAGGCATGACAGTTAGCGAGCTATTGTCGATTCTACAGATTACAAAGCAATCCTTATCCCGAGTTCTCTCCCAACTCGTTGCAGAAGGCTTTATCAAACAGACACCCGGCGAAATTGATCGTCGACAACGACTGCTTGAATTAACTGAAAAAGGGCTGGAACTGGATGAAAAGCTATTTAACGTCCAGCGTCAAAGGATCGTCAAAGCCTATAAAGAATCTGGCGCAGAAGCTGTTGCAGGCTTCAGATCCGTCCTGATCAACATGATGGAAGAAAGTGATCGCCCTCGCTTCGCAAAAAAAACTCATCCTCCTTCACCGAGACGTTAAAGATCGTTCGAACTTGAATTCCAATACGTTAGGCTTCAAAATTAACATCTGTGAATACCAAAACGACACGTTATACTGTAAGACATGAATGATATTTGCCCGCACTTACTGGTCGTAGATGATGACACTCGTCTTCGAGAACTCCTGCAAAAATTCCTGACCGATCAAGGGTTTATGGTTACTGCTGCCTCAAGCGCAGAAGAAGCCAGATCAAAATTAGCATCTTTATCATTCGATCTATTGATTCTCGATATTATGATGCCAGGCGAAAGCGGGCTGGAACTGACAAAATCCCTCAGAGAAAAAGATGATGTCCCCATCCTCCTTTTGACAGCCATGGGTGAAACAAACGACCGCATTAGCGGGTTGGAAGTGGGGGCAGATGATTATCTTTCAAAACCCTTTGAGCCGAGAGAACTCGTTTTACGTATAAATGCGATTTTAAAGCGCATACAAGCGACAGCTCCCGCAACCGAACTTTCTGCAGAAAATGTTGTGTTTGGATCTTTCAGGTTTGATGTTCGTAAATCCCAGCTTTGGAATAATGATGAGTTTATTCATCTGACCGATGTAGAAGCAGCTCTTTTAAAAACCTTGGCTGAGCAAGCCGGGACCGCCGTTGGGCGCGACGATTTGATTGAGGACGGGTCAGAGCTTTCTAATACACGAAGTGTAGATGTTCAGGTAACCCGCCTACGCCGTAAAATTGAACAAGACCCTAAATATCCACGGTTCCTTCAAACAATCCGCGGTGTCGGATATATACTGAAAACTGATTAAATGACCAGTGCCCCTTTAAAAGAAACCATTCTTGATGAAGAAGAGTCGCTGCCGCAAAAAAGAAAACGTCCTTTCTTTCTAAAACGCTTTCTCCCCAAGTCCCTTCTCGGACGCTCCCTTATTATTATTATCACGCCCCTTTTATTGGTACAGGCCATCTCTGTGTGGGTTTTTTATGACCGACACTATGAAACGGTCACCAAGCGTTTGGCTCAGGGCATTGCTGGCGATATTGCGACGGCTATTTTGCTTCTTGATGATGCAGAAACACCTTATGAAAAAGCCAATGTTTTCCAGCTCATGCAAAAAACCGCTGACTTGTCCCTAACACTCCATCACGGAATTGAGTTGCCACCCGTTCACTGGCAACCGGGGTGGTCCGTTCTTGAGCGCCGGCTTGATCAAGCCATTAATGATCAACTCATAAAAAACCTTAACGCAAATTATCAATATGAAATTGACACCACCAGTTTGGTCGATCAGGTAAAGATTCAGATTGAATTGGAAAATGCTGTATTACTCGTGCTGGTGCCCAGTAAACGACTTTTCACTTCAACAACTTACCTTGTCATACTTTGGATGGTTGGGTCATCTGTCATTACCTTTGGCGTTGCAGTTATCTTCATGCGCAATCAAGTGCGTCCCATTCAACGCTTGGCCAGAGCCGCAGAAAGTTTTGGTAAAGGGCGAGATGTGAAAGGCTTTAAGCCCGAGGGTGCCACGGAAGTCAGGCAGGCATCCGGCGCATTTATCCGTATGAGATCACGAATAAAACGGCAGGTGGAACACCGCATGGCGATGCTAGCAGGTGTAAGCCATGATTTAAGAACGCCTCTCACCAGAATGAAACTTCAGTTGGCCATGTCTGGACAGTCCGAAGATACCAAAAACCTTCAGACTGATGTTTCCGAAATGGAAAAGATGATTGACGGCTACCTTGCCTTTGCCCGAGGAGAAGGGCGAGAACAAACTGCAGCCTGCAATGTGTCTGCTTTACTAAAAGGACTGATGCAGCAATTAAGCTTCAACAACAATCCCATTGACCTGCACATTGAACAAGAAATTGATATTCAGCTTCGGCAGGAAAATTTTAAGCGCGCTATTAGCAATCTGGTCACAAACGCACAACGTTATGGCAGTCATGTCATGGTCTGCGTCAGAAAAAAATCAATCGGCACCACAGATGAGATTCTTGAAATCACTATCGATGATGATGGGCCCGGTATTCCCGAAGAACACAGAAAAGATGTGCTCAAACCTTTTTTCCGTTTGGAACAATCCCGTAATCAGGCAACAGGTGGCGTTGGATTGGGTCTCTCCATCGCCAACGACATCATCAGTAATCATGGCGGCGATCTCGCTTTAGAAGATGCACCCGGTGGTGGGTTACGTGCAAGAATTTCTCTGCCCTTTTAGGCTTGTCCATCCCCTTATTTAACTTTAATGCATTCTGCTTCCATTAGGAACATCATGATCAGGGGCGAGCAAAACGATTCTTCCCTGGTCATCTGAAGCACCAAGAACTAAAATCTCTGACATAAACTTACCAACCTGGCGTGGCGGAAAGTTCACAACAGCCATGACCTGCTTTCCAATAAGAGTCTCGGGCGAATAGTGATCGGTAATTTGAGCAGATGACTTACGAACGCCTATCTCGCCCCCAAAATCCACCCAAAGCTTGATTGCCGGACGACGGGCTTCAGGATAGGGCTGCGCATCAACAACGGTTCCAGCTCTGATATCAACTTTAAGAAAATCCTCAAACGCCAATTCGTTACTCATAAAACTTATTCCCTCAAAAGATAGAGCAAAATAATTATACGTAACGCATTGAAAGGCAAGGTACCCTATGCAGCTTTTGATTTAGTTGGCACCGTACGTGCCCTTGAACAACACCTCGCCATTGTATCCAGTCGCCCCAAGACTTTATCCAGCTTGGCCATCGTTTTCCCCAAATCATCACTATCATCATTTAGCCAGGTTTGAAGTGCCGCAAGATAAGCAACTGAGAAAGCTTTCACTCTCAACACTCCCTGAAGCCCCGATGTTGAGAGACCGGCTGATTCTAGCATCAAAGGCATTGATCGTTTCAAGTTACAAAGGAGTAACAACGTAGAAACAGGGTCTTTACGGCTATCTTTAACAATAGCACGAATGCCTTCTTTGTAGGCCTCAAGTGCATCAAACCTGTTCATACAAATTTCAAACAACCTGTCTTTCGCTGGCTGTTGAAGATAATCGTTATCATGCTCTTCCAAAACGCCTTGATCTGCTTGTTCAGATATAAAGCGCAAAAGAGAATTCTTGGAAGGAAAAATCTGATGCAGATCAGATAACGACACTTTTGATGTGACGGCAATTTCAGCAAGAGACAGAGTTGCCCACCCCTTTTCGACAGCCAACGACATCGCCGTCGAAACAATATGTTGGGGTATTTCCGACTTTTTCATCACTACTCTCCCCACAATGAAGATATCTCTATTATATAGGATAAAAAGTAGAGATTAAAAGACAGCTTGGTAATTCCAATACTCCCCAACGCAAAAGGGTTGCTTCACAGGCTAAGACAACTCTTTACTTCTTTTTGTCGCCGCAACAACAGCCTGGGTCATAACCGGTTGCAAACCATCATCAGCCATAAGGACTTCTAACGCTGCTTGCGTTGTTCCGTTGGGACTGGTCACGTTAATACGAAGTTGGCTGGGGCTATCGTCTGAAAGCCTGAGAAGTTCACCTGCACCAAAGACTGTTGTATCGGCGAGTTTCCGTGCCAATTCTTTCGGCAACCCCGCATCAACTCCGGCTTGTGCAAGACATTCTGCCAGATAAAAGATATAGGCCGGGCCGCTACCTGAAACACCTGTAACCGCATCAATCTGCTCTTCGTTATCAAGCCAAGCCGTTTCACCAACAGCTGCCATGAGACCTTCACATGCATCGGCTTGCTCTTTACTGACATTTTGATTTGCATACAAAACGGTCATACCACGCGACACGGCAGCAGGTGTGTTCGGCATTGTTCGCACGATCGCAGCATCTGCCCCTAAATGCTCTTCAAAAAATGAGATTTGTTTTCCGGCAATAACGGATAGAAAAACCGCCCCTTGCTCTGCATAGCCTTGGTAATCGGCGATTGTCGCGTCAATCATCTGTGGCTTGACAGCAAAGAGAACATAATCAGGGTGAAATGAATTCCCCAAATCAGCCAAGCTCTCTACAGCGCGAACACCCTGTTTGACAAAGGACTGCATATAGTCAGCTTGAGCAGAGGGATCAACAATAGCAACCTGTGATCCTTTCAAACCGCGATCCAACCATCCTTGCAGCATTGCGCCGCCCATCTTGCCACAACCAACAAGCAGCAAGGTACCATTGTTAAGCATATTCAATGTCCTATTCCGTAAAAGTCAGGGAACAGAACTCTACGCTTCTCCCGCCGTATCCATCAAGGCAAGATCAACAGCATTTAATTCGGAATCCCCCCCAGAGGATACCAATTGGATCGCAGGGATAAGACGATCCCACTCTGCAACTGCGGTCGCGACCAGATCTTCGGTTTGATCCTGACTGAAACCATCTTGTCCTCTTAATGGCACAGTATGCCGATAAGCAGGCCCCCCGGTTTCAGGAACAAGATCAAAATGCCCAAGCCAAAGCTGATTGTTCACGGAAACTAACAGTTCGCAAATACGGCTTTTGGCCAGTTGAGGAACAACAACTTCACCATGACAGGCAAAAAACATTGCTTGTAATTCGCCTTGCCATTGGAAATGAAGATGAAGTGGCCCCCAATGTCCTTCAATCACGGCTAACAGCTCGAAATCACTTTCGCGCTCAAAATCCCAGTTATAGTCCAGGATCCACTCTTCGATAGCATCAATCGGATTGAAAGGTAGTCGCTCATTCGTAGTTTCTGAGTTCATTGCACTAACCCCTCACTAAGTATAGTTGAGCAAGATACAATAGCTACTGTCACAGTCCATATATTGAACTAATGTGACAGAATACTACCAAATATAGTGTGGCACAGAACGAATCTTGGGATCAAGAAAAAACGTAAAATAAAAGCCCGGACATTATCCGGGCTTTTATTTAAATGCGCATAGAGATTACAAACTATTCAGAACCGGGATTCATCCGTAATCTGCCATATCTGCTAATCCAAAAAATCAGTCAACTTTTTTAGGTGCTGCTTTTTTAGCCGGTGTTGTCCGAGAAGTTGCTTTTTTAGCGCCTTCAAGCTTGGACAGCCTTGCTTCAAGTGCAGCGACTTTTTCGGCAAGGTCTTCGCTTTCTTCACGGGCCTTGACTGCAACAGCCTTCATCACATCGAATTCTTCACGTGGAACAACATCCATCTGAGAGATAATGCGTTCAAACTGCTCACGAATCCGAGCTTCGACTTCCCCTCTCATACCTGCGGCAGCACCCATCGCGCTGCTGGCAACTTTAGCCAGATCATCAAGGATACGATTTTGAGTTTGCATGTCTTTGCCTTTCATATTGTAAGTCAGGCCAGAACCATCCGACTTTGACTCACATTTTTGACTTTATTTGAGCCTAATATGGCCCTTTGATCCCCCGGCTTCAACCTTGTTCGTTATCGTTTAAACAAAAATATCCTTAAATATCGATGCAAAAGCTTCTCTATAGCTTCTCAAAAGCATATATAGGGGAGCAGAAGATATATCAGAAAGGCTTCAAGCATGTTTCTCGTTACTGGCGGCGCTGGTTTTATTGGCTCAAACCTCGTTGCGTCCCTTGTTGAGCAAGGCAAATCCGTGGTCGTCAGCGATTGGCTTGGCCATGGCGACAAATGGCGTAATCTGGCAAAACATGAACTTGAAGACATTATAAAGCCCGAAGCACTTCCTGCGTTTCTAGCTGAAAATGCAGATAAGCTCGAAGGTGTTTTTCATATGGGGGCCATTTCGGCGACGACCGAAACCGACGGCGATGCCCTTATGGAAAACAACTTTAAACTCAGTAAAGATCTTTGGCATGTCTGTGCAAAACATAGTGTCCCCTATATCTATGCTTCTTCCGCAGCGACTTATGGCGGTGGAGAACATGGTTTTGATGACGAAGAAGATATCGATCATCTGACCAAACTCCAGCCTCTGAACGGCTATGGTTGGAGCAAGCAGCTCTTTGATCGCTGGGTTGCCCGCCGGATAGAAAACAAAGAGCCTCAGCCGCCACAATGGGCAGGCCTCAAATTCTTTAATGTTTACGGACCAAACGAATATCACAAAGGTGGTCAGGCAAGCGTTGCTTTCCACCTCTTCAATCAGGTTATGTCTGGCGAAGCGGCAAAACTGTTCCAGTCTCACCACCCTGACTATTCTGATGGCGGGCAGCTCCGTGATTTCATTGCGGTTGAAGACTGTGCTCGCGTTATGATGTGGCTAAAGGATAATCCAAGAGTTAGTGGTTTATTTAATGTTGGAACAGGGCAAGCAAGATCTTTCGTGGATTTGGCTCGGGCCGTTTTCGCGTCAATGAACCGTAATGAGAATATCAAATACGTTCCAACACCTGAAAATATTCGCGATAAATACCAATACTTCACCGAAGCGCGTATGAGTAAGCTAAAAGAAGCTGGATATGATCATCCCTTCGCATCTCTGGAAGAAGGCGTTCAGCGTTACGTGACAGAATTTCTTGCACAGGAAGACTCATACAAATGACACAAGAACTGGTCTTCGCGGCTCTCACCTATCCGGAAATTGATCCCATCGCAATTAGCTTGGGTCCTATCGCGATACGTTGGTATTCGCTTGCTTATATATTCGGTATCATTCTTGGTTGGCGCTATTGCCGCTGGCTCTGCTTTCAGGCCCCAAGACAGTTACGGCCTATTGCCATGGATGATTTTATTGTCTGGGCTACGCTCGGTATAATTCTCGGGGGTAGACTGGGCTACGTTCTGTTTTATAACTTTACGTACTTCCTCTATAATCCGCTTGAAATCTTTGCTGTCTGGCAAGGTGGGATGAGCTTTCATGGTGGCCTTCTGGGCGTTATCACAGCCATGGTGCTCTTTGCCCGCAAAGAAAAAGTACACTTTCTGGCACTTGCCGACATCATTGCCTGTGCAACCCCAATAGGCCTGTTCTTTGGTCGGCTGGCGAATTTTATCAATGGCGAGCTATTTGGACGCGTAACAACCGCAGAAATTGGCATGGTGTTCCCAAACGGAGGACCTCTGCCTCGCCATCCAAGCCAGCTTTATGAAGCAGGTCTTGAAGGGCTTACCTTACTTCTTATTCTCTATCTCGTTGCCCGCACCGGTGGACTTCCTCGTAGAGGCCTGACAGCTGGGTTGTTCTTGGTTGGATACGGTCTATCCCGTACAGTTGTCGAATTCTTCAGAGAACCAGATGCCCACATTGGTTTCCTCTTTGCTGAAATAACAATTGGTCAGCTTCTGTCATCGCCCATGATACTGGTTGGTATCGGCCTTGTTGTTCTTGCTTTCCGACAACCACTTCAGCCGACCGGACCAGAGTTCAAACCAGAAGACATCTCTCCCAAAGAAGCGGATAAAGCAGCAAAAAAGAAAGCTCCATCGAATAAAAAATGAGTACAGTACCAAAAAAAGGATCTCTTTTTGAAAGCTTCCGCCGACGTATAAAACTCGAAGGTGCAATATCTGTCGCCGACTATATGGCTGATGTTCTTATCGCACCGTCACATGGTTATTATATGTCGAATGAACCTTTTGGTGTGTCCGGAGATTTTATTACGGCCCCAGAAATAAGCCAGATGTTCGGGGAACTCATCGGCTTTTGGTGCGCAGATACATGGTACAACATGGGTGGCCCGACTGAAATCCATTTGATTGAGATGGGTCCGGGCCGCGGCACACTCATGAGCGACCTTATGCGGGCCGCTGCGATGGTCCCCGGTTTTCACCAGGCTGTGAAAATACACCTGATAGAAGTAAGCCCAAAGCTGAGAAAAAAACAAAAAGAAGCCCTGAACGGATACAATGTCAGTTGGTATGATGATTTAACAGACCTCCCTGCTGGACCCTGCATCTTTATTGCCAATGAATTTTTTGATGCCTTGCCTATTAGACAATTCGAACGTTCTCCCACGGGTTGGTGCGAGCGATTAATCACCTTGGACGAAGATGAAACAGGTCTCGTCTTTACGCTTTCACCTCCCTCAAAAGCAATTGAAACGATTATCCCCAAAGAGTTAGTTGATAGTCATGAGGGAGCGGTCGTCGAGCTTTCATCCATAGCCGCTAATGTTTCAGCCCAGATTTCAAGCCATATTACCCAATATGGCGGGGCTGCCCTTTTCGTAGATTATGGCTGGGGAACGCCAACGGCAAAGCCAAGTTTACAAGCTATCCACAATCACAAAAAGCACGATGTCTTGCTGGAACCGGGTACAGCCGATCTATCCGCCTTTGTTGATTTTCCCACGCTGCAAAAGTCAGCCGAAGCAAATGGCGTCTCTGTTCATGGTACAGTCACCCAAGGAGATTTTTTACGAAACCTTGGGATTGAACAGCGCGCCGAGATGTTACGTCTAAATGCAGATCAAAAGCAGGCCATTGATATCACCGCAGCGGAACATCGTTTAACTGATCCCAGCCAGATGGGGGATCTCTTTAAAGTGATGGCGCTTACGAGACCAGATCAGCCAACACCAGCTGCATTTCCAGAACAAAAGGAAGCCCTATGATTAAAAGCCCTGCGCTGGACCAACACAATGGTATTAAACACGGCTTTCTCACCCGGCAAGATGGCGTCAGCCAAGGCCTATATTCATCGCTCAACTGTGGGTACGGGGCAGATGAAGCAATTGAAAATGTAACCCGAAACAGAACGATTGCGCTTGAGCGCATGGGCTGTCATCAGGCAAAGCTTGTCACAGGCTATCAAATTCATTCCGCAAATGTAGAGATTGTCAAAACGCCGTGGAGTTGCCCCGAAGATGCGCCACAGGTCGATGCCTTGGTCACCAACCAACCAGAGATCGCATTGGGCATTATGACCGCAGATTGTGCACCTGTGCTTTTTGCTGATCCTGATGCACGGGTGATTGGCGCAGCACACGCAGGCTGGCAAGGAGCCTTGAAAGGTGTGACCGACAGCACGATTGATGCGATGGAAAGCCTTGGTGCAACCAGATCAAATATCTACACCGCAATAGGTCCCTGTATTGCGCAAGCCTCTTATGAAGTAGGTGCCGAATTTGCACATCGTTTCTTTGAAGAAACTGATGATAACATGACTTACTTCATCCCCTCCCCCAGAGAAGGAAAATTTCTTTTTGATCTTCGCCAATATGTGGGAGACCGATTGAAGAAATCAGGTGTAAAACAGGTGTCCATTTCAAAGAATGATACCTATGCTGAAGAGAACCACTTTTTCAGCTACCGCCGCTCATGCCACAGAAAAGAAGCTGATTACGGCAGAGGCATATCCATTATATCACTTGAGAGAACAAGCTAATGCCTCACCTAATTCTCTTCTTTCTAATGTGTATTCTCGGAATTCTCGCGACCTGCAGTTTCATGTGATTACTGATTTGGCTCAGATATCTATGTTTCCATTCCATCGCTCAATCGTATGATAAAGTTTCTCCCCCTCCTCTTCATCTTGCTTATAACTGCCTGTGGACCTTTGCCTCGCCCCTTCATGGCACAGGAACCTGATAGTAATCCACTCCTGCAGTTAGAGAACACACGCCCGCTTGCGGTTGAACCACCCGTTTTCCAACTAAATACAGGTGTCGAGACCACGGACCTCACACTTTGGGCGCAAGATAATCTAAGCCAAGCACTACGCGATCAGGATCTACCCGCAGCAAACTATGCTTTTGCTTCAAATAGTTTGCATCTGTACAGCAGCTTTGAAACAGAACGTGTTGCGGGTAATCAGATTTTACTAAGCCTCAAAATCAGGATTACGGAAACAGCAGTGCCTGATCGTTTTCTGATAGAATTAGAGGAAAAAACAAAGATACCCGCAATACACTTGGAAAAAAATTCGAAGCCTGTTTTGGCTGAACTGATCAAAAGAGTATCACAGAATGTTAGCCTTAAGATTGCGCAACTGGATCAAAAAATAGCTCCAGAGCCCCAATCAATAGATTACATATCTATCCAACTAGCTTCCCTGCCAGACCAGATTGACGACAGAACCAAGGCGATATTGGAAAACGAACTAAGAGCCTCATTTCAAATCAGAAGCCTTTATTTGACGCGCCAAACAACTGAATCCTTTTTTTACAAGCTCAGGTTAGAAATTGATCTATCTAAACAAAACGAACAAGGCTTTCTCTCGCTGCTGTGGAGTCTTGAAGATAGTGCAAACGGCGAAGAAGTAGGGCAAATCAGCCAAACAAACCCAATTCCCAACCTACCCCTTTCCCGGATACTGATTCCGGCTTCAGAAGCAATAGCAGAGGGAACAGCCATGGGAATCAAGGACCTACTGCAACAAAAGAGTCTTCAAAATCAAACTGTTCTGAAATAACAAAGAAATGAATCTTTATGGGCGTTTACAGAAAAGACAGAGATTGCTAAGTTCCGCCCGTCCAATATGAAAACTGCCGACAAGTCATCTGTTATGGCTTGTCCAGCCTAGCCGGGGATTTTGGCGTGAAGATCTTAACGGGTAACAGCAACCGACCATTGGCCGAGGCCATTTCTGCATATTTGAATCTACCACTGACCAAAGCATCAGTGCGACGGTTCTCCGATGAAGAAGTTTTTGTGGAAATCCACGAAAACGTGCGCGGTGAAGACGTATTTATTATTCAACCAACATCCTATCCTACCAATGACAACCTTATGGAACTCTTGGTAACAATAGATGCATTGAAACGCAGCTCTGCGAGCCGCATAACAGCCGTAATGCCGTACTATGGCTACGCGAGGCAGGATCGTAAATCCAGCCCCCGTACACCGATTTCGGCGAAACTGGTTGCAAATCTAATTCAAACTGCCGGGGCGGATCGCGTTCTGACCATGGACCTGCATGCGGGACAAATCCAAGGCTTCTTTGATATTCCAACAGACAACCTGTTTGCGGCACCTGTGTTTATAAAAGACATTCAGGAACGCATGTCCAAAGGACCTCTGACAATTGTATCACCCGACGTTGGTGGTGTTGTCCGTGCACGTGCTATCGCGAAACGTCTTGATGCCGATCTGGCAATCATTGACAAACGTCGTGAAAAAGCAGGTGTTTCAGAGGTTATGAACATCATTGGTGACGTCAAGGGTCAACGTTGTATTCTTATTGATGACATCGTGGATTCGGCTGGCACACTTTGTAATGCGGCGGGTGCTCTTAAAGATGCTGGCGCAACAGCTGTTTCCGCTTACATCTCTCACGGTGTTTTATCAGGTGGCGCGGTTGCACGTGTTACCGCTTCTCCGCTTGAAGAGCTCGTAACAACGGACTCAATCCAAGCGACTGAAGCCGTTCGTGTAGCCCACAACATGCGTCAGATTTCTGTTGCTCCACTGATGGGTGAAGCAATGCGCCGCATTAGTGACGAACAATCCGTGTCCTGTCTGTTTGACTGATTACGGCTGATTGCCCCTAATTACTGCGGATTGATTTGACGAATAGCTTTCGTCCGTATACAAGACGGGCGAATTCTCTGGCTCAGCACCCCTGGAGGCTGGCCAGTTACTGCATCGGCGGAGCAAATGCTCTGCCGCTGTCATTTTACTATTGGAGACTAAAATGAGTGATATCACAAAAGTGAGCGCTGAAGCTCGCGATAGAGCCGGCAAGGGGCCCGCTCGTGCCGCTCGTCGTGCAGGTCTTGTTCCTGCCGTCATCTACGGTGCAAAAAAAGACCCTGTCATGATTAACCTGGACCCGCGTCCAATTACGAAAGAGTACAACTCTGGTCACTTTGGTACCCGCCTTTGGGAAATCGAAGTTAATGGCAAAAAAGAACGTACACTTCCACGTGACATTCAATTGCACCCTGTAACAGACATGGTTGAGCACGTTGACTTCCTTCGCGTTTCTGCGAAGACATCTGTTAACGTTATGATCCCTGTCAACTTCATCAACGAAGACGACTGCCCAGGCCTTAAGCAGGGTGGTGTTCTTAACGTTGTGCGTTACGACATCGAACTTTCTTGCCGCGCAGATCACATTCCAGAAAATATCGAAGTTGATATGGCTGGCATCGAACTGGGCGACAGCGTTCACATTTCTTCCGTTACACTTCCAGACGGAACAGAGCCAGTAATCTCCGATCGTGACTTCACGATCGCTACTATTGCTGTACCAAGCTCTGTTAAATCTGCGAAAGCTGATGAAGAAGGCGACGAAGAAGACGTTGCTGGTGAAGAAGAAGCAGCAGCTGAATCTACTGAAGAGTAAGTATATCTCTCTTTTGATCTGAACCTAGAGGTAAACTGACATGCTATTGTTTGTAGGTCTCGGTAATCCAGGTCAAAAGTACGAGAATAACCGACACAACATCGGTTTTATGGCGGTGGACGATATTGTCCACCGCCATAATTTTTCGCCCTGGCGTTCTCGTTTTCAAGGCAAGACTTCTGAAGGCAGGATCGGTTCTGAAAAAATCTTGGTCCTCAAACCAGAAACGTATATGAACGAATCTGGTCGGGCCGTTGGTGAAGCAATTCGCTTTTTCAAAATTGACCCCGAAGATATTTTTGTCTTTTATGACGAACTTGATCTTGCTCCCGGTAAGCTCCGCATCAAAAAAGCTGGCGGGTCCGGTGGTCATAATGGCATCAAATCCATTGATGCTCATATCGGTAAAGACTACTGGCGCTTGCGTATGGGCATTGGTCATCCCGGACACAAAGAACGCGTGACTGGTCATGTACTCGGTGACTTCTCAAAGACTGATCAGGATTGGCTCGGAAAAGAAATCGATGCTATTTCCCGACACATAGATCTTCTTGTAAAGAACGATACTCCAGGCTTTATGTCTAAAGTTGCTCAGGACGTTGCACCACCGAAGCAAAAGAAATCCCCGGTACAAAAAGTATCCCCAGAAGTGTCCAAAAGTGACAAAAATACTTCTAAAGTAGCAAAGCCAGAAGCAACCAAAGCTGAAGCCAACGTCAAAAATAGCAAAGACGGATGGCAATCGACCTTGGCGAACTGGTTCAGTAATAGTAAAACCCCCCAAGATTAATGATACTTTTAGTCATTGGCTGATTAAATAACCAACTGTTCTCGGCATCGCACACCATGCTTTCATGAGAACCACAGTGAAAGGGAATACCTATGGGTTTCAACTGCGGCATCGTCGGCTTGCCGAACGTAGGCAAATCCACTCTTTTCAATGCGCTGACTGAAACAGCAGCAGCAGAAGCGGCCAACTATCCTTTCTGCACTATCGAACCAAACGTCGGTCGGGTTGCAGTACCGGACCCCCGTCTGGATAAGATTGCAGCCATTGCAAGTTCCCAAAAGATCATTCCAACACAGCTTGAGTTTGTTGATATTGCTGGGTTGGTTCGTGGTGCATCCAAAGGCGAAGGCATGGGGAACGAGTTTCTTGGTAACATTCGTTCCGTTGATGCCATTGTCCACGTCCTACGCTGCTTTGACGGCGAAGTAACCCACGTTGACGGATCAGTTGATCCAGTACGGGATGCCGAAACAGTCGAGACAGAGCTTCTTATCGCAGATCTAGAATCTGTTGAAAAACAGATCACTTCGAATGCAAAACGAGCAAAAGGCGGCGACAAAGAAGCCAAAGCCAAGCTTGAAGTTTTGAACATTGTTGTCGAAGTCCTTCAAGAAGGAAAACCAGCAAGAACCGCAGATATCTCTTCCGATCAGCGCGACACATACAATCAACTTCAGTTGCTGACAGCAAAACCAGTCCTCTATGTAGCAAACGTTGAAGAAGAAAATGCAGCAACCGGAAATGATTATTCCAAGAAAGTAGAAGAAATGGCCACTGCCTCTGGCGGTGTGAGCGTTATTATTTCTGCAGCAATCGAAGCAGAAGTTGCTTCCCTTTCTGATCCAGAGGAAAAATCCGAATTTCTTGCAGACCTGGGATTGGAAGAAACGGGGCTGAAAAGAATTATCGCGGCAGGTTACGGCCTTCTGGGGCTACTCACCTTCTTTACTGTTGGCCCCAAAGAAGCACGGGCTTGGACTGTGGTCGAAGGATCAACAGCACCTAATGCAGCGGGCGCCATTCACACGGATTTTGAACGTGGTTTTATTCGTGCCGAAACCATTGCCTACGATGATTACATCGAATGCAATGGGGAACAGGGCGCGAAAGATGCGGGAAAAATGCGTGCAGAAGGAAAAGAATACATCGCAAAAGACGGGGATATTTTCCACTTCCGCTTCAACGTATAGAAACGAATTAATAAAAGGCGGTACAAGATACCGCCTTTTTTGTGCCTGCTAGCCGAGTCAACCTTGCTTCAGAAGAATGACTTTCAAACAGCTACCAGTACTCTGGGTAAGAGCGATTTCTGGACAAGTTGTTCGTTATCAACCCCACACACAAGATAACAAGCGCCCCACTGAAAACAGGCGTAAAGATAAAAGTCCAATCCGCCCCTTCGAGCATAATCACAAGCGGTGTTGCCCCAGCCGGTGCATGAAGCGTTCGCGTTAACTGCATCAAAGCAATTGTCGTTGCAACGGCCACTCCCAATGCAAACCAGTTTACGCCAAGGGTCTCCAAGGCCAGTAAACCAACCAATGCTGCAATCAGATGACCAAGGACAAGACTACGTGGTTGCGCCAAAGGACTGTTAGGTACACCGAAAACCAGTACACAGCTCGCCCCGAAAGGTGCCATGAAGAAAGGCGCACCAGCTTGATCAGATAACCAGGCAATAGCCCCAATCGCCACTAAAGCACCTAACCAACTCCACCAGATATGACTTGCACTGGGAACAGCAGGAACAGCAGTTCCTTTTCCCAAATACTTCGTGAGATAATTTTTCATCCTATAGTCCCAATACTTGTATCCAGTTTGCAGACATTAGATGACATAAGATAAATATACTGATCGTTCTATTTTTATATTACGATCTTATCATCAGCTTTATGAATTGGATCGCCCAGCAGTATCCCCAGTAACATCCCCAACAGCATATATGATTTTAACTTCAATCATCTTTCTGGGCATCAATCTTTCTGGGCATCAAAAGTCACAATCACACCGCAGGCATCGTTTTCCTGCACCCTGATGCGTGAATCACCTTCTCTTTGGTAGCTAACGCGGTATTGATCAAAATAGGCCTGTGTGGCGTTTAAATCCTTCGCCCATAGATGAAAGGCAATCATATAGCTATCAATGCCAGAATCTTTAACTTCAATTCCCGGATAGAAACGGTTGGCATCTTCAGGGGCAATAAAGCGTAAAACCTGTTTTCTATCACTGACCAGAACATCAATACATCCATCAGCGACGATAACAGCGTCTTCACCAAAGAATTCCGAATATTTGGTAATAACGTCACTTGGGTTTTCCGTAACATAAACCACGCGCCTGATCCCACAGGCACCATTGGCATGGTCAAGCCACTGCTTTTGCCACACGACGTCCGGTGTTTTATGATCGCAGACAAAAGAAGAGATCTTGGGACTTACCTGACGATCATATCGCAAAAGCTCAAAAGCGGGCATCACATCACCATGCTCAAGCTCAAGAATGCGCTTCAAATCTTTTGGACCATCAATGGGAACACTCATCTCTTGCAGGCAAGCCGCTGTCTGACCGATATCCTCACTCCTGAACGCAAGTCCAAGTCCGCCCTGTCCGGTTTCAAGGAAAACATCCAGTCCATTGGTATCCTGACTTTTGTCCACGATACCTATTAGCTCCAGGTAGTCATTAGGGAACATAATGCAGTAGTTCGCTGTCCCCCAACCAATATGACGTCCTCGGGGTGTTAAGCGAAACCCAAGGCGAAGATAGTGATGGCGCGCTTCTTCCAGTTGCTGCACACCAATCAAAAGATGATCAATCCCCTTGAGAGACGAATTGAAAAGCATTCAATTTTCCTTTGATAATATTCGGCAGTTACAGACTACCTTATCCAGAAGGATATGGTAATCCCTCATCTCCACCAGATATAATCAACACAATAACTTCCTCGGAAATGACATAAAAAAAGGCTGCTCAGTTTGAGCAGCCTTTTTCAGTAACCAAGAAAGTATCTTAGTGAACTTTAGCAAATACCTTACGCTTTGCAGCATACATAACCAGTGTAAAGATGATCAGGAAGATCATAACTTTCACGCCTGTATTTTTACGCGCTTCAAGCTTCGGTTCTGCGGCCCACATCATGAAGTGGCTAACATCAGCAGCCATTTGATCAACAGTTGCGGCAGTGCCATCACCATATTCAACAGAATCTTCTGAAAGTGGCGGCGCCATTGCAATCAGATGTCCTGGGAAATATTTGTTGTAGCTCAGATCACCAGTCTCAAAACCTTCTGGCGCATCTTCGTAGCCAGTCAACAGAGCACGAACAAAGCTTGGACCACCAACACGCGCTTTCGCCATTAGCGAAAGATCAGGTGGCGCTTTACCGCCATTTGAAGCAGCCGCAGCTTTTTCGTTGGGGAATGGCGATGGGAAATAATCGGACGCAATAGCATTGCGCTCAAACATTTCACCTTCATCATTCGGGCCGTCTTCAACTGTATACTCAGACGCAATAGCTTTGATCTCATCAACATTATATCCGAGATCAGCCAAGTTACGAAAAGCAATCAGATCAAGTGAGTGACATCCAGAGCAAACTTCTTTGTAAACTTGAAATCCGCGTTGCAGCGAAGCTTTGTCATAGGTGCCAAAAACACCGTCAAAACTCCATTCATAGTCTGGTAAAGGAACAGCATCGCCTGCCGCATTAGCAGGTACTGTTGCAAAGCCAAGGGCCGCAGCAAAGAGGCCAGACAGAATTTTCTTCATTAGTCGTTCCTCTCTCAAGATTTCAATACAGCTTCATGGATAGAGCTTGGTAATTCACGCGGACGTTCAATCATCGGCAGAATAACAGGAAGCAATATCAAGAAGTGGAAGAAGTAGTATGCAGTCGCGATCTGACTTGCAACAACGTACCAACCTTCGGCTGGCTTACCGCCAAGATACCCAAGGAAAAGGCCGTTAAGAAGGAAGATCCAGAAGAAGACCCGAGCAACAGGACGGAACTTACAGCTGCGAATTTTTGAACGATCCAGCCACGGCAGAACAAACAGAACGGCAATAGCCCCGAACATGGCAAGAACGCCACCAAGCTTGTCTGGAACCGCACGCAAAATTGCATAGAAAGGCAGGAAGTACCATTCAGGAACAATATGTGCAGGTGTCGATAGCGGGTTCGCAGGAATGTAGTTATCTGGGTGCCCCATATAGTTTGGTGCCCAGAATAAGAACCCGGCAAACAGTATCAAGAAAACACCAAGACCAAACAGATCCTTAATGGTGTAATAAGGCTGGAATGTCAGGCTGTCCTGAGGACCTTTCATATCGATACCAAGCGGGTTGTTCGATGTCACAGTGTGGAGAGCCACAATGTGAAGAACAACAACAGCAACGATAATGAATGGCAGTAGATAGTGCAGCGCAAAGAAACGATTCAGTGTTGGGTTATCAACAGAGAAACCACCCCAAAGCCAGGTAACAATGCTCTCACCAACCACCGGAATGGCTGAGAAAAGGTTCGTAATAACCGTTGCACCCCAGAAGCTCATTTGGCCCCATGGAAGAACGTATCCCATAAACGCAGTTGCCATCATCAACAGGAAGATAACAACACCCAGCTGCCAAAGAAGCTCACGTGGTGCTTTGTAAGATCCGTAGTACAGCCCACGCATAATGTGGATGTAAACAGCAATGAAGAAGAATGATGCCATGTTCATGTGGATATAACGGATCAACCATCCGTTATTCACATCACGCATGATACGTTCAACTGAATTGAAAGCCATATCAACATGTGGCGTATATTGCATCGCAAGAATGATGCCCGTTACGATCATTGTTACCAGAGCAAATCCGGCAAGCGATCCAAAGTTCCAAAGATAGTTCAGGTTCTTTGGCATTGGATATTCGTAAAGGGTGTGGTGTCCCATAGAGATTAGAGGCAGACGATCCTCAACCCACTGGACGACTTTATTATTCGTTTTAAAACTCATGACCTGTTCCCCCTAGCCGATCTTGATAGAGTTGTCAGTCAAGAAGACATAAGGTGGCACTTCCAGGTTTTTCGGAGCCGGTCCCTTACGAATACGTCCGGATGTATCATAGTGCGAACCATGGCAAGGACAGAACCATCCGCCATAATCACCCCGTGATTCACCAGTCTTCTGACCCAATGGAACACATCCAAGGTGTGTACAAACACCAACAAGGATGAGCCACTCAGGTTTTTCAACACGATCATCATCAGTTTGAGGATCAGGAAGATCAGCCAGCGGAGTTTCCTCTGCAATAGCGATCTCTTCAGCTCCACGACGTCTGATAAACACAGGTTTACCGCGCCAAGTAATAGTCACGGACTGACCTTCTTCGATCGGTGACAAATCTACCTCGGTAGAAGATAGAGCCAGAACATCAGCCGAAGGATTCATAGAATCGATCATCGGCCATATTGCACCAGCAGCCCCGACAACGGTCATAGCCCCGGCCGTCAGGTACAGAAATTCACGCCGGGTCTCACCGGACCCTTGGGCGGAATTTTCAGGATTCGCGCCGTCTGCCATTTGTGTAATCCCTATTTTCATCTCTCAAGCGTACAACTCTAGAACAAAGAGCTGCGATACGATACAGGATTTTTGGGCCATTGCCCTTGCCTAACCCTAATTGCGTCCCCATCTAAGCATCGCTGGATGCAAGAACGGATGTGACATCCTGTCGCACTTAGGACTAGTCCTATATTTAGTGACAGGGATATAAAGGATTTGTCATAGAAAGGCAAAGACTCTAAGTGTGAGTCGGACAGGAAAATAACGTTTTTTCCGTCACTTCCGTATTTATGAGCCACATTGGTGGCTAAATTATTACCTCATTTTAGAGATGAACAGCATGCGTCTTGCTCTTTACCAACCGGATATACCGCAAAACACAGGAACAATACTTCGAATGGCTGCCTGTCTTGATGTTGCAGTCGACATTATTGAACCCTGTGGTTTTGTTCTTAACGACAAACGCATGAAACGATCAGGCATGGATTATCTGGATCAAACAGAGCTTGTTCGCCACACGTCATGGGATACTTTTAACAACAATCGGCTGGAAAGCGCTCGACCAAAACGCCTAATTCTGCTTTCAACCAAAGCCACCGAAACCTATATAGATTTTAGCTTTGAACCCAACGACATACTTATGGTTGGCAGAGAATCAGCCGGTGTCCCCCACGATGTTCATCAGGCTGTCGATCATTCCGTACTTATCCCAATGGCAACTGGTGTTCGTTCGCTGAACATTGCGGTATCTGCCGCTATGGTTCTTGGCGAGGCACTGCGACAGACAGGTGGATTTCCTGTCCCAAGCACCGTATAACGTTGTATATTACCCCACCCTAGAACACCGTAACCTCACGAGTAACAGATGTACCAGCGGCAAGATCCGACAAGCCCTTTTCCAAATCACGGCGCCCCAGACGACCATAAAGAACAGGCACAACGCTGGTTCAGACAACTCCGGGACAGCATATGTGCCGAATTTGAGCGGCTGGAAGATGAACTTTCCGGTACTGTACTGGCAAAACTAAGCGAACCTGCTGCAGGTCGCTTTGAGCGAAAACAGTGGGATCGTGACGGCGGAGGTGGTGGTGAAATGTCCATCATGCGAGGGCGTGTATTCGAAAAGGTAGGCGTTAATATATCCACCGTCATGGGCGAATTCAGTGAAGAGTTCTCCAAACGCATTCCCGGCGCAGACAAAGATCCTCGTTTCTGGGCCAGCGGTATATCCCTCGTTGCCCACATGCATTCCCCACTTGTACCCGCAGTGCACATGAATACGCGCCATATTGTTACGACAACCAGTTGGTTTGGCGGCGGTGGCGATTTGAATCCCATGTATCCTGTTGACCAGGACACCCATGATTTCCATCGGGCCTACAAAGATGCCTGTGACAAACACAATCCGGGCTTCTTCCCAGTCTTCAAGGAATGGTGTGATGAATATTTCTATATTCCCCACCGCAACGAAGCCCGCGGTGTCGGCGGTATTTTTTATGATTACCTGAATACTGGTAACTGGAACGCCGATTTCGCCTTCACTCAGGATGTCGGCAGAGCGTTTTTGGATATCTACCCCCAGATCGTGCGCCGCCACATGCACAAAGACTGGAACGACGAGCAACGGAAACATCAGCTTTTCCGCCGCGGACGCTATGCAGAATTCAACCTGCTCTATGATCGCGGCACTATGTTCGGCCTCAAGACTGGGGGAAATGTCGAAGCAATCCTTATGTCCATGCCGCCGGAAGCAGCCTGGCCCTAACCCCGCCAGATGGACGACAGAAAGACAATCCGATAGATAGATAAAACCATCCAAGGACCTGTATTATGCCCGCGGCACAGCAAAAGATTATATTGGAAACGGATCGCCTGATCATCAGGGAACTTGGCGAGGCCGACGCCCCGTTTATTTTACGTCTTTTGAATGATCCTGCCTTCATTAAAAACATCGTCGACAAAGAAGTCAGAACACTTGATCAGGCCTGTGAATATATTAACTCTGGCCCTGTCAGCAGCTATCGTAAAAACGGTTTTGGCCTATACGCTGTTATAGTGAAAGAAGGCAAAGCTTCGATTGGCATGTGTGGACTGGTTAAGCGCGACGGGCTGGACGATCCCGATATTGGGTACGCCTTACTGCCAGAATATTGTTCAAAAGGATACGCTGCCGAGGCCGCAGACGCCGTTCTCAAATACGGCCACAATCAGCTCGGACTCAATAAAATCGTCGGTATCGTGAATCCCGATAATGTTGGGTCCGCCAAACTTCTTGAGAAAATTGGCCTCGTGTTTGAAAAAATGATCAAGGTGTCTGAAGATCTCCCCGAAACGAAGTATTATGTTTCCAGAAAGACCAGCAAATAACAGCGCCTAAATCTTCAAGGCATAATCCAAGCATTGTTCCTGATCAGGTTTAAACGACTGCTCAATCCACCAGTTTTCTGTTGCCTTGAGAAGCCGTCCCATTTTAGGTCCTGGCTCGACACCGGATTGAATAAGGTCCCGTCCTTGGAGCGGGAAGAACACAGGACGCCACTCTTCTATAGTCTTTGCACGTGAGCAGGCATTTTCATCACTAAAATTAACTCCATCCCTTGCCATTTGTAGCCGAAGGAGATCGGAAACCAAACCAGCGCCAATACGATAGAGCGCTTCTTTAAACAGCATTTCTTCCGTTGAAGAATCAATTTCATACTCTGGCTTTATCAAAGAGAGAAAATGCTGTTTTTCGGCCGTTGAAAAGCGTAACCGATCAGGAATGGTGACTTTTTCGTTGGCTTTCCCACCCTCAAGCAAAGCAATCAAACGGACAAGAGGATCCCTTCGTCCTTCCAGCGATATAAACGCGGCCAAACAGTCAACTGAACGAACTTCGGGCAGGAAGGAAGAAAAAATCTGATTTTCCTGCATAGTCCTCAAGACGGGCAACGGGTTCGGGGCCGACAGAAGTTTCATCAATTCGCTATGAATACGTTCTGCAGACAAGCCTTTCAACATATGGGTTTTTGCTTTGGCTGCGGATACTCCCTCCTGATCAAAAACGTCAGTGCCATACCAAGCCTGAAACCGGAAGAACCGTAATAGTCGAAGAGCATCCTCTTCGATACGTGTTTCCGCATCGCCAACAAAGCGGACGCGATGTTCCCTGAGATCCTCAACGCCGCCAAAGGGGTCAAACACAGTCCCATCAAGACGACAGGACAGCGCATTCATCGTCAAATCCCGTCGGGCAGCATCTTCTTCCCAATTATCTGTATAGGTCACCGTTGCATGGCGACCATCGGTTTCCACGTCCAACCGCAATGTTGTGATTTCAAAAACCTGATGATTGCATACGGCTGTTATCGTTCCATGATCCAACCCGGTTGGTATAGCTTTGATCTTACCGGCTTCTAGCAACTTAATAACAGTTTCGGGGTGATCCGGCGTCGCGATATCAATATCCTTGATTTCACGCCCAAGCATTGCATCGCGCACACATCCACCGACAAACCGAACATCTTGCCCTTGAGGCGACAGGGCCTCAATTACACGCTGAGTTTCCTCTGCCAACATCCATGGCTGGCTTTCTAACCGATAAGTCGTCGTCATGAATCAGTGTCAGTATTTTCCAGAACTTTTGGTTGGTAACTCGGGGACACAAGACTATCCCCCGGCGCAGGACCAGAGTTTGAAAAATAGACTCCCATCGCAATTCCGGCCATGACAACGCCACTTAAAAACAACCAAGCCCAAGGTCCTCGTTCGACCCAGGGTAAATCTTCTTCGCGCATTTCCCCATCGGCTTCAGAACGAGATCTTCGGGTAACAAGGTAATAGGCAAAATAGAGAGCAAACGGCAACAAAATTGGCAGAAGAATTAGAAGTAATCTGGTCAGCATCCGTTGTTATTCCCCATTACAAGTTACATCGTTATCAGAGATATTATTATCTCGGTTCAGGCTTAAAACTTCGCACAGATTAACCAGCATGCCCGCTGTTGCACCCCAGATAAAATAATCATTAAAAGGAAAGGCATAATAATATCGTCGATACCCTTCAAACTCCCGAAAGTGTCGCTGACGACTGCCCGGTTTTAAAAAGAAGTTCAAAGGGACTTCGAAAACTTCGGCGACTTCAAAGCTGTCAGGTTCGACAGGAAAAGGTGGTTTTATTAGCCCAACAACAGGCGTAATCACAAATCCTGTGCGAGTTACATAGGTATCCAGTTCGCCAATAATGCTGACATGTTTTCGGGGAAGACCAACTTCTTCTTCCAATTCTCGTAAGGCAGTATCACAATGATTTCTGTCCGTTGGGTCAACACGCCCACCGGGGAAACTAACCTGGCCCGCATGATCATGAAGATGATCTGTTCGCTTGGTTAAAAGAACTGTGAAGCCATGCTCTCGCTCAACAAGGGGAACAACAACAGCCGCAGGCGTTTTATTACGTGTCGGATCAAAAAAACCCGGATTCAAATCGTGATCACCGCGCAGAGTATCTTGCTCAGATAGTTCCGTTTTTTGTTGCGCAAAAACCTGCGTTAACCTTTGAGATGTCCAATTAAACCCCACGCTTTTATAACACCCCTTTTCCTATAAATTTCGCTTAGTTTGCACCCGATTACTCAAGATCACCCAACACATGAAAAATTCCGGAACTCCATACCCCGGCCTTGTCATCTTTTACTTCGGCCAAATCCATCAGTTGATAATAAACAGACCGCACAATACGAGCCTCAAGACCTTGCCTCACCAATATATAGGGTAAGGGTTCATCACTTTCATCTTTAAAATCAATTCGAATCGGATGATCCTTATCAAGATCAGTCCATTGATCCATATTATTGCGAAAGGAAAGAACCTGTTCTTGCCCCTGCCCCGTGTTTTTTAACTCCACAACTGTAAAAGGAACGTCCTCGACAACAATTTGTGCCCTTTCTACAGGCGTGACCAACCAATAATCGCCAGCATCGTCACGTTGAAGCACTGTTGAAAACAATCGTGCCAGCGCTTTTCGTTCAATTTCACGCCCCTCGTGATACCAGGTACCATGACGATCAATGCGCATATCAACATCGCTCGTTATCGGCAGTTTACGAGCCGCTTCTGCTAAATCATCTTTTTTTGATGTGTCCTGACAATCTGTCATCTTTTTATGGCCCTATTAGCATGTGATCACTGTTGATTGATCGGATATCGCTATGCAAACGCACGTTTTATGTTCATTATAACCAATGTGTTAACCAACATGTCAAAGAACTGATGTATACTACCACAGGATATATCTAAACAACGGCCCCAGTTAGAGGTCATGTTACAGGACCCCGTTACAGGCAAAAGAAAACAGTTACGTACGATAAAAACGGTCAAAGACATAAGCCAACTACTTAGACAGAAACATTAAAAGTTACGTCAAAAAGAGGAAGCAAAATGGACACTACGGATAGAAATCCGAGTACTACATTATCCGAAGACCTAACCTTACAGGCAGATCAACTCTGCACCCGCCTTGCACAACTTAACAACAATCTGGGAAAAGTCGTCTTCGGACAAGAAGACGTGATTGAACAGGTCCTAATCACACTACTGGCTGGTGGGCACGGCCTCTTGGTTGGTGCCCCCGGTTTGGCAAAAACCCGCCTGGTGGAAAATCTGGGCATTGTGTTTGGCCTACAGGAAAAACGTATCCAATGTACCCCGGACTTGATGCCATCAGATATTATCGGTGCAGAGGTTTTGGAAGAAGACGACGATGGTCGACGATCTTTCCGCTTTATTCAAGGGCCTGTTTTTTCTCAACTTTTGATGGCCGATGAAATCAATCGTGCAAGCCCCAGAACACAGTCTGCTCTGTTGCAGGCAATGCAGGAACATACTGTCACCGTTGCGGGGCAGAGCCACAAACTACCAGAACCCTTTCACGTTTTAGCAACGCAGAATCCTCTTGAACAAGAAGGCACCTACCCGCTCCCAGAGGCTCAGCTTGATAGATTTCTTTTAGAGATTTATGTCGGATATCCCGACAGAGAAGCTGAAAAACAAATGCTTCTCGCCACAACCGGAACAAACGAACCCGAAGCTGAGGGAATTTTAACCGCACGGGAACTTCTGGCGGCACAAAAGCTGGTCAGAGAAATTCCAGTCGGTGAAGATGTACTAGAGGGCATACTCTCACTGGTTCGAAGTGGTCGCCCTGAAGAAACTGACGATGAATTCGTAAAGCAATTTGTTGCCTGGGGCCCCGGCCCCCGTGCCAGTCAAGCCTTGTTGATGGCAAGTAAAGCACGGTGTCTGCTCCAGGGTAGATTAAGCCCTTCACTGGACGATGTGGTTGCCTTGGCCGCCCCGGTATTACGGCACAGAATTCATCTGGACTTCACGGCAAGAGCCGAAGGCATCACCATACCAAAGATTATTAAACGCCTCGTCACCCCCTTGAACTAGAGGGTTAAGATGAATAAACGGACATCATTTATCAAAACTTCTGGCCTGAAAGTTTCTGGCCTGAAAACTTCTGACTTGGAAACTTCTTCAGAGAAGCTTTCGGCAACACTTCCTCCCCTTCTCATTGAAGCAGAGCGTGTTGCAGCAACCGTTTTTCAGGGAGCTCATGGAAGACGGCATGTCGGTCAAGGCGACGAATTCTGGCAGTATCGACACTATAGCCCGGGGGATTCTCCGCGAAAAATTGATTGGCGGCGTTCGGCTAAATCTGACCCCAATTCTGAAAATTCTGGTATATTCATTCGCCAAAAAGAATGGGAGTCGGCCCAAAGCCTGTGGCTCTGGAATAGCAATGGCCCCGGGATGAATTGGGCATCCGACAAAAACCTTGTCACCAAAAAACATCGGGCATCCGTCTTAAGTCTCGCACTGGCCCAGCTCTTGGTTCGTGGCGGCGAAAAAGTAGCGCTAGCCGGATCAGGGAGCTCTCCTTCGAACTCTCGAAAAAACCTCTACACCATTGCCCGACAATTGGAAAACCAGCAGCAGGAAGGTCAAATAACAGAAGACAATGACCAGGAAGTCCAACCTGCGGACTGTGAACTACCGCATGGGCATCGCTTTTCTCAACATTCTGCACTCGTTTGTTTTTCAGACTTTCTCGCCCCCCTTTCCGAACAAAAACAAATCTTTGCAAATCTTGCCCACAGAAACCTTCGGGTCTGGCTGGTTCAGGTCCTGGATCCTGCAGAAATGAATTTACCCTATGTCGGAAGAGTGAAGTTTCAACAACCAAACAGCGACAGAGAACTTCTACATTCTGATGTTGAATCCATACGTGATCTCTATATTGATCGCATCAGAGGCCATAACAAAGATCTCTCACGCCTCGTCAAGAAATGGGGGTGGAATCATATTCTTCATACAACCGATAAATCGCCGGAATCAACACTTCTAACACTCTACCGAAGTATCTCTGAACGCCAGAACACCTTTGTTCATACTCGAGAAGACAAACTGAGTGGAATGGATATGAGGAAAGGAGATGCTTAATTTAGGGGTCATAGGTTTTTTAAATCCATGGCTCTTGTTAGGCCTTTTAACTCTTCCTGTAGTCTGGCTTATCCTGCGTATCACGCCTCCCTCGCCGAAAAAAATTACCTTCCCCGCCTTACGACTTCTCTTCGGATTACAGGGGGCAACATCCAAGCCGGAAAAAACATCCTGGTGGCTTATTCTTCTTAGAATAATGATTTTGCTCATACTTATTCTGGCTTTGGCCGAACCGATCTATGCGCCGGTAAAAAGAACAGATACAGCTTATAACACATTGGTTCTTTTAGATAACGATTGGGCCTCTGCAGGTAGCTGGACCAAGCAACTAGCAACCTTACAATCTGTACTCGAACAGAATAAAGGCAGCAGCAAACAGATTGCTTTTCTCACCACGGCACAAGGCACAACCGGACATTATAATTTCTCTGGTTTTAAAAGGCCTGAAAATCTTTTGATCGACATAGAGCAATTATCCTCAATCCAAAGCTGGCAGTCAGATCCAAAGGATGCTTTAAAATCCATAGAACAAGAACTGGAGCGTTATCATCCTCTAAAAATTTTGTGGCTTTCCAATGGGCTACTTTCAACGCCAACTCCGGATGTGTCCACTGACATCTTTGATGTTTTTGCAACGTCAGAAATTTACCTTCCATCTAGCAGTGAACTCCCGTTATGGATAACAGGTGTAAAGCCCGAGAGCAGTGGATTAAAAGTATCAATTGCGCGCGGTTACAAAGGTCCGGAAAACGAAGAGAGAATAGCTGCCCTTTCGGAACAAAATGAAGTTCTCGCCACTGAAAAGATCGTTTTCGGGCAAGGAGAGATGGCCGTCTCAGCAACTTTGAACATGCCAAATGAGCTCTATAACAAAGCGCAAAAAGTAATTGTCGTTGGCAAAAATACCGCTGCAACAACCTACTTACTCGACCAAAGTAACTATCGTTTCCCGGTCGGCATTCTGACAGCAGCCGGACAGGAAGATAATAAATCTCTCCTTGGCGAACACTATTACCTTCAACGAGCTTTAAGTCTTTTCACAGATGTCCGATACGGATCTGTTAAAGAGCTCTTGTCTCGCGAGCTTTCTGCGGTTGTCGTAACAGATAAAGAAAGCATTCCGCCGGCGGATAGAGAAACGCTTAATAAATGGATTAATCAGGGCGGATTACTTCTACGGTTTTCCGGACCCAATCTGGCAGAAACAAGAGACAACTTTATCTCGGTCCCTCTTCGCAGTGGTTATCGGAACCTAGAAGGAAACTTAACCTGGGAACAACCACTTACCCTTGAAGCATTCGAGAAAGACAGTCCCTTTTTCGGTCTCCCTCAAAACCCGGAGATTACGGTATCGGGGCAACTCCTTGCGCAACCAACGCCTGAGCTGGACAGTCATACCTGGGCAAGACTTCAGGATGGCACCCCCCTAGTCACAGCTAATGATCAGGGCGATGGTATGATCGTTCTTGTGCACACCTCATCAAACACGCGCTGGTCAAACCTGGCTCTATCAGGATCTTTTGTCGATATCCTAAGGCGCATCTTACAGTTTGGACAAGGCGTGGGCGGCACAAACGCATCAGATAATAAAATACCAATTCATGATATTCTCGATGCCTATGGCAACCTTATCCCCATGGAAGATGCAGCCATTACATTGGATCTCTCTCGCGACAAGGGAACAACAGTTCAGGATATTGGTCCGCAAACACCTCCTGGATATTACGGGAGAGATAAAAGGCAAAAGGCCATAAATCTGGCAGGAAATTTAGCAAACATTCAGAAGAATAATTTTCAAGCCGACAGTCACCAAATCTATAACGCAAAAAAAGAAAGCCCGCTTCAGCTTCCGTTACTTTTCATCGCCCTTATTTTGTTCTTTTTTGATCAAGCTCTGACACTGTGGCTGAGGGGACTGTTTTCAAATATTGCCATTGGAAAACCTGTTACCGTTATTCTGGTTCTCTTTCTTCCCTTCACTTTGATATCTCCCCATAAAGTTACAGCTCAAGATCTCGAAGAGCCATTAGATAGCAAAGGTATTGAAGCAACCCTCAATACCTATCTTGCCTATATCATCACAGGGGATAATAAAGTCGATTCCGACAGCCATTCTGGTCTGGCCGGTCTCTCACTTCAATTGCACAGACGCACGGCCGTAGAGAACGTGAGAGTAACCGGCGTTGATTTGGACAGGGATCAAATATCGCCCTATCCCTTTCTCTATTGGCCGATCACTGCAATCCAGGAACCTTTGACCGCACGTGGAAAGCGTCGACTTAATGAATACATCAGCAACGGTGGCCTGATTTTATTTGATCTCCGAGAAGCGTCAAATACCTTGAACTCGGCCTTGGGTTCACAGGGTAATGCACAGTACCTGCAAATACTGACAGACGAAATTAATATCCCGCAGATGGAACCCGTTCCGGCAGGCCATGTCATAACGCGTTCCTTTTATCTTCTAGAAAGCTTTCCCGGTCGCAATAACAACCGCGATTTTTGGACAGAGAGCACTGATCCCTACCGAAATGACGGAGTGGCAAGAATATTAATTGGCTCAAACGATTGGTCCCGTGCCTGGGCCATCAATGAGCAAGGGCGTCCCCTTTATGCCATGGTACGCGGCGGCGAACGTCAACGCGAACTCGCTTATCGCTTTGGCATCAATCTCGTAATGTATGCCCTGACCGGGAACTACAAAGAAGATCAGGTTCACATTCCTCATATCCTAGAGAGGTTGGGCCAATGATCTCTAGCTACGGTATTGAATGGCAACCTCTGGTCCCCATGTGGATGATCTATATGATCATCAGTTTTGCATTAATTTCGCTGTTATCGCTCTTTTTCCTTAGGAGTAAAGGCGGAGAGTTCAGAGCAATTTTCCTTGCAATCGTTGCTGTTTTTCTGGCGAACCCCAGTCTCCACAAAGAAATCAGTGAAGCGTTACCTGAACTTGTTCTCGCCATTGTCGACAACAGTCCTTCTATGGACTATGGCGGGCGAAAAAGCCAAGCTGCAAATGCGCTGACCTCTTTACATGAACAGGTAAATCAACGTTCGGACCTGATCCTTAAAACCATTCAGATTAATGGTGATGCCGAAAACGGCACCAAACTATTCGATGACGTTTACCTGACAGCAGAAGAAAAAGAACGTCTGGCCGGTATCATTATTATCTCGGACGGGCAGATACACGACATTCCGACAGCACTAGAAGATACACAGTTTCCACAAGACATCCCTCTCCATCTATTTTTGGCCGGAGATCCCAGTAAAGGGGATCGCCGTATCGTCGTTGAACAGGCCCCTGCCTTTGGGATTATTGATCAGAAAACCGAACTAACCTTTAAAATCATTGACGAAAACATTAATGAGATCGGCGTACCTGCCGCCATCACGCTCAGGAAAAACGGAGAAACCATTGCAGAGTTTCAGGCTCCTATTAATCAGACCATTACCCACGAGCTAACTCTTGAGAATAGAGGTGAAGCAATCTTCGATATAACAGCCGAAGTTTTGAACGAAGAAATAACACCGATTAACAACCAAACTGTTTTTAGTGCAAACGGTGTCAGAGACAGACTGAAAGTTCTTTTGATATCGGGGGAACCCCACCCAGGAGAACGCGCGTGGCGAAATATTTTGAAAGAAGACCCGTCCGTTGACCTCATCCATTTCACCATCCTGCGCCATCCAACCAAACAAGATGGTACGCCGATCAGAGAACTTTCCCTGATTGCCTTCCCTATTCATGAACTCTTTGAGGTTAAACTGGCCGACTTCGATCTGATCATTTTTGATCAATACCAGCGCCAAGGGTTTCTCCCCAGCCACTATCTGACGAATATTGTTCGATATGTTAAACAGGGCGGTGCCTTGTTGGAGGTTGGCGGTCCCGGCTATGCCTCTCCGGCTTCGCTTTATAATACAGCTTTGGGCAGCATTCTTCCGGCTGAACCTTTAGGTAAAGTATCCGAACAAGCTTTCCAGCCCCTGATCACTCAATTGGGCTTGCGCCATCCTGTCACCGCACGCTTACCGAAAGCAAACCTTTCACAGGATGAAAAGCCTCGATGGGGACGTTGGTTCAGGCAGGTCGAAACAGATACGCTTGGTGGCTCAACTCTCATGACCGGCAATAGTCAACTACCCCTACTTATTCTGGATCATTACGAAGAAGGACGGGTAGCCCAAATCACCAGTGACCATATTTGGCTGTGGGGACGCAACATCGAAGGGGGCGGCCCACAAACAGAGTTAATACGACGTCTCGTTCACTGGCTTATGAAAGAACCCGAGTTGGAAGAAGAAACTTTAAAAGCCCAACTCAGAGATCAACAGCTCGCGATCACCCGGCAAACCATGTCAGAGGATGAAATTCCTTTGACGATAACAAGTCCATCCGGAAAAATAACCGAAACATCACTTCAGGCAGACACCCATGGCTACGCATTGACCAGAATAGAGGCCACAGAGCCCGGGCTCTATACGATTAATGATGGCTTCCATACTGTTGTCGCTCAACAGGCTCTCAGTGGCCCCGAGCATGAAAGAGTACGCGCAGATCCCTCTCTTTTAACACCGGTCATAGAAGCCAGTAATGGTGGCATCTACGCCCTTAATGAACTTAAGCCAAGACTTAGGTTGGTTCGCGGTAAAGGCTCTTTAGCTGGAAAAGAATGGGCCGGGTTGCTTGCACAAAAAGCCGAAAGGCTCGTTGGGTCGACGCGAAGCCCGCTATTCCCCCCTTGGATTTTCCTGTCCTTGTTGCTGTTAACAGCATTTGGCGCATGGTATCGTGAAGGTCGCTAAACTTTCTGTACGGCCTGAGTTTCACAAACATTTCCCCAAGGAGATATAAGACCTTTCGGAAGATCTGGAAAAACATCCCCTTGTAACGATAAAGCTTGAAACTTCTCTACGCTAACGGGAACCGGCATATCAAAACCCAGAGGTTTGGCGAGCTTAAAACCATATGGGGCATAATAAGGCTGCTCACCGACAACAAAACACAAACGGTATCCCATTTTTTTTGCCGCATTCAGCCCATGCGTTACCAAGGCCTTTCCAATACCCTTGCCTTGTAAATCTGGCTGTACAGCCAAAGGCCCCAAAAGCAGAGCCGTTTCATCCCCGACAAGTACAGGCCAAAAACGGAGTGTACCAAGTAGCTTGTCAGAAGAAGGGGATCGCACAGAAAAACTTAACCCTGGCACGGCAGATACATCTGCCCGAAAAGTGTACGAGGGACGAGATTTACGTTCCAGACCAAACGTTAGATCTAATAAAGCTTCAATCTGCGTTTCATCTGTAGCGTTCTGGAAGGTAATCGTATAGTCACACATCGTAGTTCCTGCATTAGTGCCAGCTCAAAGAGCCTGTACTTTTATTTCTCAAAGACATTGTTGCTAACTGCTGTCTTTGGGTAGTGCAGGTTGACCTGATATTCAGGTCGCTGAACAATCCATCACGACACACAGACTAACAGCCCAGCGAACAGAAGTTCGAGGGCAGGTGCGTCGTCGTCGGAGATGTTCACAACAGTTGGGCATTTAAATGACCAAACCTTAAATAACATGAATACGATTTATCTATCTTCGATATCACGATTTTTCTAACTGTCAAAGCAAGAAAATATCAGAACCATTTTTTTAAGAAGACTTCACCGCCGAATGAAGATGACAGATCAAAACTATTCCCCATAGTAATCTGCAATAAAATCAATAAATACCCGTGCCTTTGGCGGAAGGTTACGATTGATCGGATACACCACGTATATGGCATTGTCTGTATCTACATTCCAATCTGGCAATATTTTAACCACACGATTTTCTTTAATTGCGTCATGACAGATAAAGTCGGGCATGCAGGCAAAGCCTATTCCTTCTTGAACCGCAGAAAGAATAAAGTCACCATTATTGGCTGAGAGATCACTGGTTAAAGGAACAGTGACTGTTCCGTTCTCTCCGATCAGCTTCAATCCGGATACTCTGTTCAAGTTTGAATAGTGCAAAAAATTATACCCGGATAGTTCTGCCGGGATTACAGATGTATGCCCTTTTGCAAAATAGGACGGTGCAGCAATAATACTCATCCCACAATCAGATATTTTCTTCGCTATAAGACGGGAATCCATCAAGCGCCCAATGCGAATGCCAACATCAAAACCATCCTCAATCAGATCAACCATTTGATCATTAAGAACCAAATCTATCTCGATTTCAGGGAATTTCGTTCTAAAGTCCGCAAGCATTGGGGCCATACATTTAATCCCAAAAGACATCGGCGCATTGATTTTCAACAATCCTCTAGGTGTCGAAGACAGGCGTGAAACCGCATACTCTGCCTGCTCTGCAACATCCATAACCGCTTGGCATTTTTCAAAGAACAAGTTTCCCGCCTCAGTCAAAGAAAGGCGGCGTGTCGTCCTGTTCAATAAACGTATTCTCAAACGATCTTCAAGGCGGCTCACCTGTTTTGACACAGCGGATTTACTTATGCCCAATGCCTTGGCCGCAGCCGTAAAACTCTCATGCTCAACCACAGAGGCAAAAACAGCCATTTCATTCAAGTTCATCTGTTTCACTCACGCAGATTGTTTCCTATGAGAAACAATCTTGTTCTAATTTCACATATTATAATCTTAAAGTGACATAACTATCTTTAGCTGAATAGTCATTTTTAAGAATACAGGAGATCCTGATGATCGATATCAGACCCTTTAATAGTTTGGGCAGATTTCAAAATGAGTGGTTGAATGCCCGTTATCATTTCAGCTTTGCAAACTATATGAACCCAGATCGCACAGGCATCGGTCCTTTGTTGGTTTGGAATGATGATGAAATCCAACCCGGTGGCGGCTTTCCAATGCATGGGCACCGGAACATGGAAATCATAACCTATGTACGATACGGCGCAATTTCTCATGAAGATCATCTTTCCAACAAAGGAAAAACTCCTGCGGGTGATATACAGGTCATGACGGCTGGCAAAGGTATCCTTCATAGTGAATATAACCATGAAACAGAGATAACAGGCCTTTATCAAATCTGGATTCACCCATCAGAAACCTACCTCAAACCTCACTGGAACCAGAAGACTTTTTCCCAAGTTGATTACGCGGGCGCCTTTCTACCACTGGCATCCGGAGAGAAAAAACATCCCGATGCGTTGCCCATAAATCAAAATGCAACTCTTTACGGGACGCACCTGAAAGAAAATGAAGAGATAAGCCAACCCATAGAGAAAGACCGACTAGGCTACCTTGTGGTTTCAAAAGGTTCGATCGAACTCAATGGTCAGCAACTGAATGAGCGAGATGGCGCGATGATCGCGAACGAAGACAACTTAAACATCAAAGCCCTCGGGAACGCAGAGTTAATTTTTGCAGACCTGCCAGATACGGTTCAATAAGACAGCAGCCAAAAAAAAGGAACAGATAAATGGGAAAACTCGTCGATGGCCAATGGCATGATGTCTGGTATGACACCAAAAGCAGCAATGGCAAGTTTCAACGAAAAGACGCGCAGTTCAGAAACTGGGTGACGGCGGATGGTTCCAAAGGCCCCAATGGAGAAAAAGGCTATCCTGCCGAAAGCGGACGCTATCATCTCTATGTAAATCTTGCCTGCCCCTGGGCACACCGAGCCCTGATTTTCAGAAGCCTTAAAGGGTTGGAAGAGGTTATCTCAGTCTCTGTGGTCCACTGGGAAATGAAAGAAAATGGCTGGGAATTCAAACCTGAGGATCTTGGCTCTACCGAAGATCATCTTTACGGGTCTGAGTATCTCTATCAAATCTACACAAAAGCTGACCCAAACTATACGGGTCGCGTTACCGTTCCTGTGCTATGGGATAAAAAGGAACAAACCATTATCTCAAACGAGTCTTCCGAAATCGTCAGGATGTTCAATAGCTCCTTTGATGCCTTTGCAACGAAGGATGTTCCTGATCTTTATCCGGAAGACATACGAGAAACCATCGATAGTGTGAACGAATTGGTCTATCACAATATCAACAATGGCGTTTACAAAAGCGGCTTTGCAACAACCCAGCAAGCCTATGAAGAAGCTTACCATGCGCTTTTCAAAGTGATGGACGACCTGGAAGAACGGCTGAATTCACAGAAGTACCTGGCCGGAGACCGCTTGACGGAAGCTGACTGGCGCCTTTTCACCACCTTGTTACGTTTTGACCCCGTCTATTTTGGACACTTCAAATGTAACAAGAAGCGGCTTGTGGACTACCCCAATCTATGGGCACTAACACGCGAGCTTTACCAATACGAAGGCGTCGCAGAAACTGTTAACATTCCTCATATCAAGGCCCATTATTACGGTAGTCACGGAACAATTAACCCAACCGGTGTCATCCCTGTTGGACCTGATATCGATTTTAACCAGCCACATAATAGATGAGCAACACAGAACATAGTTGGCAATAACACTATAAGAGGAAGCTTGAAACGAGAAACCGCAAGCTTCCTCTTTAATAATCAAAACTTATTGGGAAGCCAGTTCTCGATGGAGTTCTGTAATCGCTATACACGCATCAGCGGCTTCGCGCCCCTTAACCTTAAAATGCTCAAGAAAAAAGCCATGATGTTCGTCTGAATTATGGAAATGATGCGGTGTTAAAATAGCACTCAAAACAGGAATACCTGTGTCTAGCTGTACTTGCATTACACCGTCAATAACAGCTTGCGAAACGAAATCATGTCGATAGATACCTCCATCGACAACAAGTGCTGTACCAACAACAGCAAAATACTTACCTGTTTCGGCTAACTTCTTGGCAAGAAGAGGGATTTCCAAAGCTCCAGGGACATCAAAAACGTCAACACTGGACACCCCATTTGTCTGTTTTTCAATTTCGTCAATAAATGCCTTTGTACAATTACCAACAATATCCCCATGCCATTTTGCCTGGATCAAAGCAAAAGACATACTGCCTTCAATGGTTTGATTTTTTATCTGATTCATCGTTTTTCCGTTCGAATTTAAAGCGAGAATCAGGGCGCACACAACAACCGGACATCTATTAAGCATAGATATTTTGTCATTCTGCTCTCTACCATCCGGACTTTAACCGTCGGCTTTGGAATTTCACCAAATCTGCTGACCTTCCCAACAAATGGGTTGAGAAGCGCTCGCGGGCTAATGCAAAAAACAATTACCGCCGGTAGGGACTTTCACCCCGCCCCGAGAACACATCCTCTTCACAAAGGACAAAAAGCTTTTATCCGATATTATCAGTAACTTCTATTGAAAAATTGACCTTCGAAGGCGGGCACAAAAAGTCAAAATCTAGATAGCCTGTTTCGAAACAAGACTAGAAAGAAGATCCCGGTTGTTTGAGGAATTCAATTTCCTCTGGTGTGCTTTCCCGGCCCAGTACTTCATTACGATGCGGAAAACGGCCAAAGCGACGAATGATAACTTCGTGCTTTTGCGCGTAACTCAGCCAATCAGGATTTTCATCCATATCCTGATAAAGCTCTAAAGATTTTTCCTGCATGGCAAGGTCTTCACTATGCTCAAAGGGTAAAAGGATAAAATTTCGCTCTCGTTGCGGAAGTTCATTATGCCATCCTTTATTGATAACTTTTTGAGCAATCTCTAATGCCTTTTTATCCTTGGCAAAGGTCTTGGGATCATTTCGGAACAAATTACGCGGGGCTTGATCTAGCAAAATACAAAGTGCCAAACAGCCCTTGGCTGTCTCGGCCCAGTGATCAAGCTCACCTGCACTTGCCTTTTCATAGAGGGGACCGAGTTTTTCGGCAACTTCGCGATCGAATTCCGGATCTTTAAAGAACCACTTCCGATCCATACCGTCAGCTAACCAAAAATCCAAAACATCATCAATCACAGTATATCCCCTCAAGAAACCAGCATTCCGCATTAAAATTCAGAATCTGTAATGTACTCCCTAAATGAGAAATCGCAGATTCTGAACCCATTTATACCAATGCGTTACCCGTGCGCACCAATACTATTTGAAATACCGACAGAGATCCTGCGGCAAAGATCATACAACTCTTCAATCGGCTCAAAGATATTTGCATGCTCATCGGAATAATCACGGGTTTCAGCATCGCTATAATCGCTTGGTTCACCATACTCTTTAGCGGTGAAAACCGTTTTCCCCTCGTGAACAGGGAAAGTTGCTTTCAACTCCTCTAATGCTGCCGGGATCTCCATCGCGATAATATCCTGAATCAAATCCTCAAGTGTTAAATCATCACGGTTGGCAAAGGCAGGAATACGCATCGCCAACAGGAAGATTTCCTGAATAAGGCACAAGCGAACAATATGCAGAATGATCAGGTTTATTCGTCGACGCGTATCAAAAGGGAAGACCTTTTCTTGCCCATCAGCAGTCAGCGCATCCAATCCACTGTGGAGATGGATCGCATCCTGACGGAAAATCTGTAGCATCCTGTTCATGCCATCATAACGCTGGGTATCGCCAACCAGATTAGAAAGACGAAGTTGATCGCGGGCACGTTCAGTATGTTTCACCGCATAGGCCTTTGCTAACCAATATCTGGGGTTAAAAAGTGCAGCGTATGCTTCCGGTGTATTCAAACTACTTAGACCTTTTGCATAGGACACCATATCCATAAAGCGTTGAACCCGGTCTGATTCTCCGTGTAATTTCACAAAAGCGTCCAGATCTCTGGATATGGCCGTACCGAAACCGCCCGCTGTGTTGGCCAGATAACCCAGTTGCTGAAGGATGGCATTATGCGGAATTGCTCTGATTTGTGACGGATGTCCCCGGTCAATCCCATGGTGTTTATCGTGCTGACGTTTGCTTTTTCGGGATCCTGTCTGGTACAGCAGATTGGTACTAAAAGACCCTAGAAGCGCTGCGTAGTCTTTGTTCTCCAGCGTATTCTCGTGAAAATCTTTTAGGGTTAAAAAGAAATCCAGTGAATAGTCTGTGTTTGTATAAAAAGCATCCTTGTCATCCACAGTTGGCTTACCCAGCGCATGTTCCAGCAAACGAGTTACGGTGGTCAGCGCAAGCTTGGGAGTTCCGAAATAAAGATATCCGTCCCCCCCCTGAAAGCTGACTTCCTGTTTTAAAGGAATATTATTTGCTGCAAACAATGAACGTGTCATCGGGGAAGACACATATTTAAGGCGATCATTAAAACTTAATGGATGCGCCCCGCGCCCCATTGATTCGCCGTGGGTATCAAAAATAACAACCTCGACACCTTTGACATTATAATCAGCCAGCAACCGTGCCAGTTTCATATGCAGCCGTTCAATCGCAAGCGACGCTGAAACCTGCCCTAAATAACGTCCGGCATCAGAGAAACCGGTTTGAATACACAAACGACCGCGTTTTTCGACATAGGCGCGGTAGTGTTCGTTCTCCAGAAGTTCGGCAATGACTTCACTTCCGCGTTCCAGCGCTGTCCCCGTTTCAAAGAGCGGAGAGATATCGAGGAGATCATCAACCCCGAATAGCTTCGCGTAATAAAGGGCCGTCAAAATCGTAAAAGGAGTGTCGCACTCTGCAATCAAAAAGCGGATTGGACGTGATGCATCAACATACTTGATCATCTGGGCAATCAACATAAACATACGTTTTGCCGTGGTATGTTCAGCAGATAACGAGCCAAAGTTTATGCGAATTGGCTGCACCTCATCCAACAACCCGGAAAGCGCGCGGAAATTACCTCTACGACGTCCGGGATCATCCGGTTCGCCTTCCATGGCAATATTCTTGCGAATGGCATTATGAAGCTGTGCAGAATTAAGTCTGACGTGCATATGGGATGTGGCCAAACCATAGTTTGCAATTTCAGATCTCAGAATAATGAGTGACCGTTTTAGATCAGCCTTATCTGTTAAACTCAAAGCGCGGTTAATGGCTTCAATCAATTCCGCGGTATGCACAAGACGTGCGCCATCATCAGCTACAATAGAGCGGGAGACCTCTTTTAACGCTTCTTCCGATGCGTTGTTGTTACTGAAAAATTCAGTTTCTTTTTCGGCAACGTGTAAAGCAAGCGTCACCCGGCTCTTGATCAAGGCAAGTGTGGTTTCCAACTCATCCTTCTCGCCTTTATGTGTCGCGATAATCTCGTTCAGTTTGGAAATATAGTACCCAAGCTGAACAACCTGAACTTTCATGCGGGTATGAAGGGTATTCGCCCAGGTAATGTCCGTACGGCCATCCAGATCATATCCAACCCAACTTGCAACCGACAAAACACGAGGAGAAAGCTCGGTCCATTTTTCAGGATACAGCTCTTCTGCTACGGCCAAAGCAACGTCATATACTTCCCTCAAGGCCTGTTGTATCGAAGCAATTGCTTCCATCGCCTGCCCATGTTCGGCCAGTAAATCAATGGCCTGATCCGGTTCATGAGAGCGACCAATGACAAGCTGGTTAAGTGCGTCAATCGCCTTGGAATCAAGCGCCTGTCCCTCAGAGCTTTCATTCGCCGTAAACTGAGCCAGAGCTTGATAAAGTTCTTTAGATAAACCAAAGGTCGGATGGGCAGTGATAACAATTCCGAATGCTTCACGTTCCAGATTGTCTTTAAAAGCTTCAAACGAAAGCTGCGTATTCGCATCATCAAAGGCCAAAGCTTTGAAAAGCTCTGACAGTCGGAATTTATTGTCTGCGATGCTTTCTACACCAACATAATCTGAAACACGCTTGGCTCTGTCTCCAAAGGCTTCGACAGATAAATATTGTACTAACTGAGAAAGCAGATCGACAGACAGATTGCCCGCCGCCAAGCGTTCGGAAAGATCGTGTGCAAGCTCCAGAACCGGATTTCCCAGCGGATGGCTGGTTGTCTGCTGCCGCATGGTAATCAGACGAGATTCCAATTCATCGCGCAGTGCACAAGCTTCCGTAAAACGCTTCTCACCTTTAACCTGAGAAAACAACGCGTCCAAAGCGAGCCCTTTAGAGGCTTTAGATTTTGCCATTAATTTTGACCTTCCCATTCACGACATAATTGCAGGTATCCCAGACGCAAATATGTCTTTCATACCTTTAGCTCATGGTCACTTTTATATGTTTATTTCCCGATTTTTCGGGTCTGTCGTGCTGGAGGCTTTTATGTGACCAGTTTTAATTTTCTGTGCTTATAAGAGAAAGTTACAAAACTGGCAAAGAGAATTCTTCGATCAACTCATAATCAAAATCGACATATCTTATTTTTTTCAAATAATTAGGCCATGATTTATCCATCAAAAGAAAAAGTCCTTTGAATAATAATCTTCAATTCCCTGATTATTATGGTTAATTTAACTTCTGCCACATAGAAATTCACCGGCAGTCACAGAAAAGCCACTGGAATCACTAGAAAAAATCGTTGCATCAGGATTCATAAAGGAATAAAACTAAGGAATGAGCGATTTTTTTGAAAATGACGATGAACTTGTCTTGCAACTAGGCGACCTTCTTCCTGATGACGCAGGGGAAGTGGTTTTGTTTGCCCGCGATGAACCGCTCAAAATTGAAGCCGATACACCTTTGATTGAAACAGGTGTTGTCGAAGATTCACACATTACAGCTTCAGGTACCGATGTTGGCGGACTAACATATAGTCAGTTTGCAAACGGAATGACCCTTTATCACGACAATGATCATATCCTGATTATTGCGCCCGACGTATAAAAACTTACCATTTAATCTTCATAGGTACCGCTAATCAGGGATTTTAATTTTCTCTGTAAGTAAGCTCATAAATACGCCTATAGTGGTATTATCCAGTTTACCAACAAATGAAGATATTATGCTGCGCCTTTATATTTCTGCCTTGTTATTTTTAGCCCCACTTCAATCTCTTGCTGATACGTCTCTTGGACTAGAGGCCTACAATAATGGCGATTTAGAAACTGCTCTGTCTGAATTTCGCCAACCCGCAAAGCAAGACGATACGACAGCACAACTCTATATGGGACATATTTATCGCGAAGGCATAAACGGAGAGTTAAGCTACAAGCAATCCGCTTATTGGTATTTAGAGGCGGCAAAACAGGGTAACGTAGAAGCACAAAGTTTTATTGGCCTATACTATACAGATGGCATTGGTGTTAATCAGGATTTCGATCTGGCTGTTCACTGGTTAAAGAAAGCTGCCAATTCAAATGATCCTGCGGCCCAAAATAGCTTGGCAGCTATTTTCAAGAACGGGCTTGGGCGAGAAGTAAATTATGAAAAAGCCGCATTCTGGTATAAAAAAGCTGCGATGCAAGGGCACCCAATAGCCCAAAGGAACTTAGGACGTTTTTACGAGAGAGGGCGTGGCGTGCAAATTGATTTTGTGCAAGCCTATGCTTGGTACAAAGTCGCTTCTGTTCAAGGAAACACATACGGCACACAATCTCTGCGACAAATAAGCGCGAAAATCTCTTCTAAGGAGGTTCTTGCAGGCGAAGATCTTGCCAAGACACTTCCCAGAAGGTAAGGATCAAGGATGAAAGCCCTTCCGATACAAGGGCATATTTGAAATATACTTGAGCATCGTATGTCCCGGCATAACAGACAGATCGTACGACAGGATAAGCAAAGCATTGCGATGCTTTCTATCTTTGCGCTTTGTCTCAAAATTGTATTGCCGATTGTCGCAAGTTTTTTTATTTCCTATCAGGCAACCGCCTCAGTCCCAAACACTTCGCACAATGCACAAAACAGCTTGGAACAATCCCTGAGCTTTATTTGCACGCCCGGCGGCATTCTTTTAGATCAGGACGATAAAACGGGTTCAACAGGTGCTGACCACTGTGACTTTTGCCTGACAGGTGCGTTTGTCACAGTTCAACGAGGCACACATATTACAGCTGTGCACTCTCTGACCCAAAGCTCTTTATCCTGGCAAATCATTGGTGCACAACAGGCGAAATTGCTTTTTGACGGGCACAGACACTCCTCAAGAGCACCGCCCAGCGCTTAAACGGCGCAACAACGACACTTACTTCCATATACATTTTCTTTTTATTTTCTGGCTCTTTAAGCCCGAATAACAACATGAGGTCATCATGAAAAAATTTCTCGTTACTCTCACAGCCCTCCTTGCGCTTACCTTCTCTGGCTTGGCTGCTGCTAAAGATTACAAAGCCGGCGATGTCATGGTTAAACAACCTTGGGCACGCGCAACTCTTGGCCAGGTCAAGAATGGCGCATCATTCCTGACGCTGCACAATATGGGTGCTGAAGATGATAAACTTGTCGCTGCGACAGGTACTGCTGCCAAGCGTATTGAACTGCATTCTCACACCATGGTTGACGGTGTTATGAAGATGCGTGAAGTGGAAGGCGGTATTCCTGTTGCAGCCGGATCAATGGTAGAGCTAAAACCCGGTGGGCTTCACATCATGTTAATGGGCCTTACAGCACCATTGAAAGAAGGTGAAATGTTCCCACTGACTCTGACTTTTGAAAAAGCTGGCAACGTTGATGTGATGGTCCACGTTGCAAAAGGTGGCGCCATGAAAATGGAAGATCACAGCAGTCACTAAACCATACCAAGTTTAGTTCCCCAAAAGCCGAGCCTTCAAAGCTCGGCTTTTTCTTTACCTATAAACTACTGCTTCAAGCGCAGACTTGCTCCATCACCAATTCAAAGTCTCTGACCCCAAGAGATTTCCCATTTGCAATAATCTCCACCTGGTGAAGTCCCGGATAGTACTTGCGGGTGGTTATCGGCTTGATGCTGTGACGTTTGCTGGCATTGTGTCTTTCCCCTGCTGCAAGGTTAAATGTTTTCCATTTAAAAACCTTGGGAGATGTGTCGCCGTTGGCTTTTCTATGGTGAACAACAAAGTCAAGAATCAGCGCCTGATCCTCATCACATTCAGAGGCCATTGTCACCTCGAATTCCAATTCCTTGCCAAAGGCTACAGATGGCGTCAGCACATTAAAATCAACGAGTTCAACTTGAGCATCCTTATATCCCAAAGCTTCCAGGCATTTCTTATGTCCTGACTTAATGAGAGTACGACATGCATGCCGTACAAGTTTTTGGCGCTCTTTGGACGCACCTTTCATCCACTTCCTCGCAATGTCAGCGACGAGATCAGGATGATCTTTTGCAATATCATTTAGATTGTTAGCAACAGAGCGCCGAACATACTCTTCAGGATCATCCCTGAGCTTTTCCAACAGAGGAAGCAGAGGCGCCGGGTCTTTGATGAAATCTGGTAGCTGCATGGCCCAAGGCAACCGGGGGCGTGATCCTTCTGAGGCCAATCGGCGGACATGATAATTCTCATTATCAGCCCAAGTCAGGATCTCAGCCATCGTTTCCTCAGGTGCGGAAAGTAAAAAGTACCGAATGGCAAATTCAGAACTTGATCGCTTTGTCATCTCCTTGAGCAACTCCATAGACAGATGAAAATGCTCGGTGCCATGAAGCGCAACATAGTGACACATTGGCATAACCAACCACCCTGATACGCCTTTATCAGATGTCCCCTGATCACTAATGGAAATATTTTCGTCCGGGTGTAAAATCGCCAACAAAATTTCTGCTGCATGGCAAAAGTCATCCGGTAAGAATTCATATAATGCCTCTGTAATTCGTTCTGATCGTTGCTTTAATTCAAGTTCGCTTAGACCTTCAGTGGCAAAGGTAACAAACCCCTCTTGGTCAAAGCCACATTGTCGTGCTCCCAAGTGCTCAGCCATTTTAGAAATAGATTTGAGATTAAAAACTTCTTTAAACGGCTCCATAATGATCCTGTCTGATGTGGAAATTTCTTTTCTACTTTTCTTTTAAAGCATCCCTACTGACAGCATTGTGTCAGTAGGGATAACTATTACCAACTCACAACAAGTTGAGTATTGTTTGCTCGTCATTTCAACCCAGCTCTGTAAGCTGTTATGCAGACTTGAATAGGTAAATATCTGGAAGACAATGATGTTTAAAGCCAATCAATTACGTTCAACTATGTTTATGACCACTCTTTTTCTTACGGGAACGATAAGCCTGTCCGCGACCGCAAATGAGGCCTTAAAGCATGTTGGTCACGTTATGACCCACTGGGCGGACACACCTCAAGAACAGGGGTTATTACCAGTTGCCACTGCAGAAGCAGACGTCGTCAGAACGCACGCTGGCTTCGCCGCATCAGATTTAACTGACCTCAATTCCATGCAGCTACATACGCGCCATGTTCTGCACGCACTTGATCCTGCACAAGAAACAAAAGGCCCCGGACTTGGCTATGGCTTGATAAAGGCATCACAAGGCGTCGCGACACATGCAGAATTGGCTTCAGATTCAGAGGACGCCAGTGATATTATACGCGTTTCCGGTATCATGGTTGCGTCAGTTGGACGGAATACAACACGCCGTGCGGAAGCAGCTCTTGAACTGTCAAAGAAGATACTCGCAAGCCAAACCGCAGAAGCCGCTGCACCGCAGGTACAGGAACTCCAGGAACTAACAAAAGCAATCTTTGTGGGACAAGATCTGGATAAAGACGGGCGCATCGTTTGGTATCACCATGAAGGTGGCCTCGCAGTTGCCACCGAGCAAATGGATATCATTATGAAAAGTGCTCAGAAGTAAAAATAACACTTTCAAAAATTACCCTTCGTAAGAAAGGCCGGTATCAATACCGGCCTTTCTCATATCTGCATAACCCGAAATTATCTTCGAACTATACCCGAACAACGCCACCGCTTTTTTTGTTCCACAAGAAGAAGAGAACAAAAACAGCCAATACAGCAAGGTGAATTTCCCATCCAAGAGGCCACAACAACCCGGCACCAAGAACAAACACCACAGCTCGTTCAAGCCAACTCAGCTTCTCTTCCAGATATCCTTGTAGCGCCCCGGTGAAGGCATAAAGACCAACCAAAGAGAAACCAAAGATCATGAGGACTTCGTGCCACTCACCGCCCAAGAACGGCGTGTAGGCAAAAAGCAATGGAACAATGTAAAGACCTTTGGCCACCTTCCAGGACTGCAACCCGGTTGCCATCGGCGGCGTTTTCGCAATTGCTGCCGCAGTGAAGGCGGTCAAACAGACGGGCGGCGTCACGTTACTGTCCTGAGATAGCCAGAAAATAATCATGTGAGCTGATAACAGCGCATAGATTTGAGTATCTTTATCCAACACCATCTGTCGCAAGGTATCTGACATATCGGGGGGAACCAACGCCAGAATATCTTTTGCAGCCTCAGTGGACATTGGCAAACCAATTTCCGCAAGGCGTTCGGGTGCTGCCAACATAAAGATCGCCTTAGCATCGTCCGCTAAATTTCCAGCTGCGATGGCCTCGACTAACAAACCATCCGCAATAAGTGAATAAAGAGCCGGGGCAGAAAGTGTTCCCAAGACAATGTAAGACGCCGTAACAGGTAATCCCATGCCCAATACCAACGAAGCAAGCCCGATAAGTACCATTGCAATAATCAAGCTATCTCCTGCCCAGTTGGTAATCATCAAAGAAAAGGTATTCCCAATCCCAGCCGTCGCAATAACGTTAACAATCAAACCAACGGCGCACAGCAAAATCCCCGTCATAACCATGTTCCGCGCCCCAAGAGCCAGGGCATCAAGAATTGCGCGCAAACCCATTTTATTCGGCGTCAGCCACGAGGCAACAACGACCCCGATGATAGAAAATCCAGCGGCATAGGTTGGGGTAAAGCCATAGATCAACAGACCAATTAGGACTGTTATTGGCACTAGAAACGGTAATCCACCTCTTTTAAGAACTTCAAAGGCGCTTTCCGTTTCAACTTCGACCACGTGCACATTGCTGCGCTTGGCTTCCATACGCACAAAAAATGCAACCGTTGCGAAATAAAGAATGGCTGGCAGGAAGGAGACAGCAATAATCGTTGTATAAGGAATCTGCGTATAGCTCGCCATTACAAAGGCGCCTGCCCCCATGATAGGCGGCATCAACTGTCCACCCGTTGACGCCGCAGCCTCAACACCACCGGCGAAACGGGCTGGGAACCCTGCCTTTTTCATCAAGGGAATTGTTATCACACCTGTAGACGCTGTATTTGCCACAGCAGAGCCAGAGATTGTCCCCGTAAGACCGGATGCAAAAACAGCAACCAGCCCAGGTCCACCAACCGTCTTCCCTGCAACAACGCGGGCAAGGTCAATAATAAATTCACCTGCGCCAGAGCGCACAAGAAAAGCCCCGAAGAGGATAAACATAAAGACAAAGGTGGATGAAATACGGGCAATATTTCCGAACACCCCATCATCGCCATAAACACTTCGGAAAAGAATGGTCTCCGTACTTAGACCTTTGAATTTGAATACGCCATCAATCAAGGCACCCCACCACCCGATATAGGTCAGGGCCAGAACAATCAAGATAGGAATAATCCATCCTGTGGTACGGCGGGTAAATTCAATAGCCACAAGGATCAATATAGTACCAAGTATCCACTCCGGTGCTTCCAGGCGGACACCCCGCTCATAAATGGCATCTTCCATTGAGATCATATAAAGCGCAGCAAAAGCGCCTAGCAATCCCAAAGTCAGGTCAAAAACAAGAAGTCCCTTGCTTTTACCCTTTCCGATCATGGGATAGATTAAAGCCCCCATCAGAACGAACCCCGCAAAGTGTAGCGCGTTCTGCCAAAGCCCCGGTATCACAGCAAAGACGTTAAAATAGATATGCATAAGGGAAATAAGCACCCCTAGCCCAAAAACGGCTTTCCCTATCCATCCCTCTTCACCGCGAACAATAGCTTCGTGTTCGCCCAACTCGACTTCTGGTGCGTTTGTTTCTTGTGACATGATTTCCCCGAAAGAAAAGCGTACTTATAAGACGGGCGCTCGAAATCTCGAGCGCCCGATAAAGCATTGAAATATTACAATTTCAGTTGATTATTTCGCAATTAGATTTGCGGGAATATCAATACCGATTTCTTTGTAATACTTAGCCGCACCCGGGTGCAATGGCACAGGCAGACCAGCCAAAGCGGCATCAGTACTCATTGCTTTGGTCGCTTTGTGAATTGCATTAAGGAAAGGGAGATTTTCGTAGATCGTTTTTGTGATTTGATACACAGCATCTTCATCTACGTCATCACGTACAGCAAGGAAGTTTGGCTGAGCAATAGTCGTGATATCTTTTTCCTGACCAGGGTATGTACCTGCAGCAATGGTGAAAGGTGTCCATAGACCAAGACCACCATCAGCCTGTTTCGCCTGCTCAGCAGTAAAGCCCAGAAGGGTAATCTTGTCACCCATTGCAGCCATTGCTTTGGTTACAGCACCTGTTGGAGGTCCAGAAGGTGTTCCCATACCAGCAACCTGACCATTTTGAAGCGCATCAGCTGATGGGCCATATCCAACATGGACAAGGCTGTAATCCGCATTTGCGTCAATGCCCAGGTTTTTCAGCAAAACAGTGTTTGAACCAATGGTACCTGAGTTCTTTTTACCCAGCGCCATGCTTTCGCCCTTCATGCCGGCAAGGTCAGCAACAGTACCTGTCTTTGCATGTTCAGCAAGAACGGTAAACTGCTCAACATTCTGCCACAGCATAGAAACAGAGCGCATTTTTGTTTGTGGACCGTCTTTTTCAACAGGACCTTTGCCGTTCCAGGCATAATAACCATAAAGTCCCTGAAGAATTGCGAACTGTGCTTCGTCTTCACGAAGCAACTTTACGTTTTCACCTGATCCAGCAGAGTTGATTGCTGACAGACCAATTTTCTGTTTTGGCTGCAATTTGACTTTTACGAGAGTAGAAATAGCAACACCAACCGGATAATACGTTCCCCCAGTACTCGCAGTTGCCAAAAGATAGTCACGCGCTTCAGCAGCTTGAGCCACAGCGCCAGCAGACAAAGTTCCGCAAATTGTTGCAACAGCAGCAACACCCTTAATTGCTTTCATCATTTTCATTAGAGCCTCCCTAAGACATTTTATTATTAATATGACTGCACTTATTTGAATCTACGATAGCTTGATCAGCGTTAACCAAACCAACGTTTTTCTTATTGCACAGTGAATCACAAATAAATTCAAGTTTAATATGGCAAGGAGCATGCCACATTTGTCTTTTCTCAAGCTGCTGAAACAAAAAGAGTTTTTAATCAATACAGAGAACTCTGAGCGAAGAACTGCCGAACGGGAAATAAATGATCGGCAGCTTTCCGCCCACAGAAGTACTTTTCGTACTCATAAACGAAATAGCTCTGAACTACGCGAGTAAACAAGTGGCGTTCAAAACCATTCCTTATTCTAACAATGTATGCTTTCCCAACCAAGAAAAGCTCACCCTTTAAATGCCAGGTCGCGAAGAAGTAATGATATATCTGGAACAAAAATTAATAAGGCTGACATTCCCCCCAAAATGAGGATAAAGGGCAAGGTTCCCCTAATCACTTCCATGTAGGGCCTTTGGAAGATCGCAATCGCTGTAAAGATATCACAACCAAACGGTGGCGTTGCCGAGCCTATCGCCATCTGAAGCGTGATCATCACCCCGGCCAACACAGGATCCAGCCCGGCAGTTGCAACTATCGGAACAAAAATTGGGGTCAAAATCACCAAAACGACTAAGGAATCAACAAACATACAGCCGACGAAGAAGCTCAATGCGATAATGAAAAGAATGTATTCCTTTGAAGCAGCTTCAAGATCAAGTGGCGCCAAAAGCTCTTGCGGTATCTGTTCAAAAGAAATGTACCATGAAAAAGCCTGCCCAGTGCCAACAAGGATAAAGACAACCGCCGTAATCAAACCTGTGCTCAGAGCCGCGTCGACAATATCTTTATACCCAAGCTCGCGGTAAATCAGACACTCAACAATGATCGCATAGAGCACGGAAAAGGAAGCAGCTTCGGTTGGCGTTACGGCCCCGGAATAGATCCCACCGACAATCAGGGCAGGAAATCCCAGAGGTAACAACGCTTTTTTGATCGACTGAAGCTTTTCTGCAAAAGAGGTTTTCTCAACGAGCGTAATGCTGTTCCCCTGATACACACTATAAATATAACAATAAACAGAAAACAGAAAGGTTAGAACAAGTCCCGGACCAATGCCCGCTATAAAAAGCTCTCCGACAGAGGTATTGGCGAGAGTTCCATAAAGAATAAGACCGATACTCGGTGGAATAAGGAAAGCAATATCACTCGCATTTATAATAAGCGCCATGACAAAGCTGTCTTTATAACCAGCTTGTATTAGCTTAGGCCGCATAATGTGTCCAACCGAGACAACAGTTGCCTGTGTAGAGCCAGAGACCGATCCAAACAATGTACAACTGATACAAGCTGTAATCGGCAACCCACCTCGCATATGCCCAACAAATGCCTGAATCAATCCCAAGAGATTATGCGCTGTATGTCCCCTTGTCATAATATCAGCGGCCAAAATAAACATCGGTACGGCAATCAAAGCGCTTGGCGAAATACCCGTCACCATTTGCTGGATAATAACGCCTGTATCTACACCGGAAAAATGTACCAGCCCAATAAGGGTTCCAACAACCAAAGGAACAATCATTGGAAAGCTCATAAACAACAAGACAATCATCGCCAACACGATAGTAAAAGTGATGACATAAATGTCTAATTCGCCAGTAATAATATCTGAAAGAAAATCCATCACAAAACTCATAGTAACCCACCGTAAATCTATCGTTTAACTATCTGTCACGTCGTAGGAGAGGTAGATCTCTTTGTGAGTAACGTTCATCAAAAATGCGATTAGGTATTGCAGCCCAGCAACACCCAAACCCAGTGGAATAATGGCGTAAACAGTATATACAGGTAGCTGTAAGGCAGGACTTAACCGGTTGATTTCATGGAGTTCAACCACATAAAACACCGCTTTGTAGGCCAAATAGAACATCAGCATAGCTGTCGTGAGTGAAATCAGGGTGGATACCACCTTTTTCGCTACAGGCCCAAAGGTATCATAGAGGGCCGTCATTCTAATGTTACGTCCCATACGAACCGCATACGCAAAACCAATGAAGGTAATAGTAACAATTAAAAATTGATTGAGCTCCTCGGAAAAGTACAAACTTTTGTGAAAGGCATATCGCCCAATGGCATTCGCTGTTGAATTAATCATCATCAACAATATCGCAGAAAAAACCACTAACTTTTCTAGCGTTTCAGTAAGCTTATTAATTTTTTCAAATAAGTATTTCACAAGCTTTTACCCCTGGGTTCTGATCACCCGAAACTATCCAGGCGTTTAAATTTGAAGGTAAAAGCGTGAAACCAAATGATACAAAATAGCTTCACGCTTTTAGTATTATTGCTTCAGCATCACGAAGCCTCTTTTACTTCCTTGATCAAATTCTCCAGAATTTTCTTTGCATTGTCGCGTGCAGTTGCCTTTTCAGCACCACTATAAGCGTTCTCAACAATGTCATAGTAAGTGGCGTGTAAATCCTTACTTAATTCCTTAAAACGGGCACGCTCTTCAGCATTGAGCGTTACGACCGTCATGTTTGGGCGTTCTGCAATTATCTTATCCATGTTTTCTTTATTGATTTTCAGCTGGTAATCATGTGCAGCTTGTTCAGCAACATTAATAGCTTTAAGGACCATTTCCTGCTTATCCTTGGGCAAGTCGTTGAACCATTTACTATTAGTAGAAACTGTACCAACATAGGGTTGCTGCCCGGGAAACATAAGGAAATCCTGAACTTCATGCCACTTTGCGTTATAGATGAAGTAAATCGGGTTCACCATGCCATCTATTGCTTTGAGTTGAAGCGCACCATAAACTTCGCCCCACGATAACGGTGTTGGTGTCGCCCCAAATGTCTCATAGGTTTTTACTGGAATGGTAGAGGTAAAAGTCCGAATTTTTTGACCCGCGAAATCCTCTGGGCTGCGTATTGCTTTGTTCGCACCCCACGCCATTTCACCTTCGGAAATCATTGTCAGTAGCTTCAGATTTGCCGCTTCAAAACGATCCGCCAGATCATTATAAATCGTTTTACTACCCGTCAATACTTTTCGAACCGTGTCTGTATCAGTTCCCAAAACGTACGGTACACTTAAAGCCTGTACTTCAGGGATATAAGAACCCAAGTGCCCCGTACCAACAGATACAAATTGCACAGTGCCATTTGCTGTTAATTCAACAATATCGTTTTCAGTGCCCAGTTGCCCGTAATAGTAAATTTTGACACGAATATCCCCGTTAGATTCTTTTTTGAGCGTATCCGCAAAAGTTTGCGCAAAGATGTCCTGAACATCATTTCGATCTTCTTCTGAAGCAAATTTCCATGTTTCTGCGCTTGCCCCAAAACTAATTACTGTTGAAAGCAGCCCTGCTAATAATATTTTCATTTTCGTTCCTCAAATTTGGCCCATAGAGTTAAGGTGCTTGTTTTTGATAAACTCCAACTCGCAACACCCAAAATCGGGGCGAATTGAATCAAAAGAATCAAATCTGACGCTGTAAAATAATCAGGAACTAAATATAACTTTGGAAAAGCATGTAACTATTTCCCTAAGTTATCTGCCTCGCCCTTCTCTCCCAGCTCAAATACAAATCCATAATTATTTTTATGATTGGGATCTGCGGATGATTCATGTAGAGGGAGAGTAAAGCCTTACGGAGATTTAATTAGTCAAAAATATGGCTTCGCAAGTGTAATTTACGCAATGTTGAACACAATTGAGCTGAATATAGTCTACAAAGAATAGGTTTAGTTAATTATGTGGAATTTTGCGAAAACCTAAACTTCTATTTCAATAAGAAAATTGCCCCAATCTAAATATTACAAACTTTTATAAAGCAAGTGCGGATAAAGGAACAACAGACGCAAACTCAACAATAAATCTGGCCCCAGACTTTTCCGTATTTTCAACCCGGATGCTGCCGCCAAAATCTTTAACAATGCCATAGCTGATCGACAGACCTAAACCAACGCCTTCACCAACCTCTTTTGTCGTAAAGAAAGGATCGAAAATTTGATCCAGATTCTTAGGATCGATACCTGTTCCATTATCCTCAACAATAACGATAGCAACCTGATTAATATGCCGGAGATAAACAGAAATTTTCTTTTCTTTTTGCTCTACCAAAGCATCCGCGGCATTACGCAACAGATTTACAAAAACCTGCTCTAAGCGAATAAGATCGCCTTTGACAAAAACGGATGCTTCAAGATCCTGAAAATGCAGATTAATCTCACCCGGTTCCCAAACCGTTTCCATCAAATTAATCGCGTTTGTTAAAGCCTCTCTCAGGTCAACTTTATGATATTCAACAGGGGCTTTTTGCGCGAAGCTTTTCAATTCCCCGGTGATGTTACTCATTCGCTCCGTCAATGACGAGATCTCTACCAAAGACTCTTTCACACTGTCTTTTTTCCCCTTGGCAAGAAGTAAACGGGCACTGGCAGCGAAAGTCCGTATAGCGGCCATTGGCTGGTTAATCTCATGGGCGATTGCGGTCGACATTTGCCCCAAGGCAGCGAGTTTACCTGTCTGAACTAAATCTTCCTGTGTTTTAAGAAGTTGTGTTTCCGTTCGCTTTCTCTCATCGATTTCCAGTTGTAATTTTTTATTGATAACCTGAAAACGATCAGCCTGTCGCGCCCGTTGAGCTGACCTTAATTTTTGTCGGCGCTCTCGCAGGAAAAGGCTCCCCATAAAAATCAGCATCAATAAAACAGTACCACTAATCCAAGCTGTTCGTTGCTTTTCTTCGACAAGAGCCAAGGGAGTTAAAAAGTGCATTACCCACCCAGGCTTCCCGGTTTTGCGCGTCAACACTAGGTACTTTTGCCCATCAATTTCAAAAATTTTCCGATTAAGGGTTTGATGAAAGCGCAAATTAAGCGGCAATAATTCCGCGCCACCAAATTGGCGATTACTCCTGATACGAGCTAACGCAACATCATCAACAGAGGAAATAGTTCGATAGCGCCAATCATCCCGACTGGAAAGAAAAATAACTCCGTTTTCATCTGCCACAAAAACATGCTCCCCCCCATCGTGCCACTGCTTCTGCAATGGCCTCATATCAACCTTTGCAACAATAACACCTCTGACCCCGGTATTATCCTGAACGGCATGAGACATAAAATAACCTGGCACACCTGTCGTGGCTCCAACAGCGAAGAAACCAGATTCACGCCCCGCGATGGCGTCTTTGTAATAAGGACGAAAGGCATAGTTGTGCCCAACAAAAGATCTGTCTTCTAGCCAATTCGAAGCGGCAAGAGTGGTCCCCTTACTATTCAAAACATAAAGAACGTCTGATTCAGCTTTTTGATTGGTTGCACTCAATGACCGATTTACAGCTATCGCAACACCTTCTCGACCCTCATTTTCGCTCAGTAAGTTTTTAATCCCTTCATCTCGCGAAAGAACAAAAGGAAGGTAGCGATGTTTTTCCAGCGCAGAACGTAACGTACCCTCATATAATGATAATCTTTCTTGCCCGATCGTCGACAAGTCGCGCGCAGCAATAAGTCCAACCCAATAACCAGCTCCATAAACAACGGCTATCCCGAAGCCAAGCCCCCCAAGCCAGAGCGAAAATACTTTCCATGAAATTTTTCTGGGGATTAAAGACATATCATTTCGGGCAAGTCTCTGTTCGATGATCCTGCATCATTACCGTGTTAGTTTTTCTTGTGAATAAGCTGGTCAAGGGACGACAGGAAGCGCGATCGATCCTGTTTTGTAAAAGCAGGTGAATAACTTTTCACTTCTCCGCTTTCGCGTAGATTTGTCATCAAATCCCTGACAGCGAGTGTCATCCCGATAGCATCTTCCGTAAAGATTTTCCCTTTGGGGTCCAGTACCTTTGCCCCCTCTGCTACACAACGGGATGCAAGCGGGATATCAGCCGTTATAGCAATATCCCCCTGTTTGATATTTTCCGCAATCCAGATATCTGCGGCGTCAGGTTCCTCGGGAACAACCACAGACGTGACGAGAGGATGTCGACCATATCTGAGCCAGGTATTACTAACCATATGAACCTTGAGATTATGCCGTTCGGCAACCTTAACAACCTCATCCTTTACCGGACAGGCATCGCCGTCTACATAAATTTCCACCATGGTCTCCGCCTAAACACCTAATACTGAACTTTCTTTATAGCGTTGCATTGAAGGCAACCATATTACTCAATACGCAAGATGATTAGCCTTTTTTGCCGAACCCCAGTTCGTTCTTCCACCAGTTGGGAAGAGCAAAAGCCCCTTTATGAACTGCTGCGTTATAATGCTTACCATCATGTTCAACATAGGGGTTCGAATAATTATATCCGTCTTTACTATACAAGAAAAAGCCGAATTCTGCCCCGGGATACATTGGGACAATCGAACGATAGACATCCAAATGAGGGAAGAAACGACCACTGCGCATAATCTCAAGCAGGCTGTGTTCTTCTTCACTGGAAGCTTCCTGTAAAAACCTGATGCGATCTTTCCCAATAAAGATACTATCAGAATCGATGCAGACCCCATCGTCTTTAAGAATAGCAACCAGATTATCCAAAAACTCCTCGGTAAAGAGACTGGCTGACGGCCCTACAGGCTCGGTAATATCCATAAAGATAAGGTCAAACTGTTCTTTTCTTCCCAGTGCGTCAATTACATAGCGGGCAGCATCATCGCAAATCAATTCAACCCGAGGATCATTGTAATCGCCGTTAATCGCCAGATATTCGTTGCTGAGTTCAATAACCCGACGATCAATCTCTGCCATGACAACTTTTTCAATATTGTCATGAACCAAGAGTTCCCGCAGAAGTCCCCCATCCCCGCCGCCAACAATCAACGCACGCAAGTTTTCTCGCTTGCGCCCAAGAACAGGCACATGAACAGCCATCTCATGATAGATAAACTCATCAGCTTCCGACGCCTGAATTAAATCATCCAGGACCAGAACACGCCCAAAATCCTTATGGTCATAGATTTCAATTTTTTGAAACGGGCTTTGCTCACTGTGCAAAAGCTCCATCTTCATGGCATGCGTAAAGCCAATTGCTCCCGGATCTTCGTGCCACCATGTACTAAAATCGATTTTATCTGCCAATGATCTGCCCCCATTCAAAATATCAACGAGGTATAGTAAAGCACGCCCCACTACACAATCATAGAGAATGTGTCGGGTAATATTAATTACCCTGACGAAAAGCGGCTCTATTATTAATAAATAAATGGCTCTACACCCCAGAGCCATTTGATGGCTAGCTATGGGCATTCTCACCATACGGATAACAAAGAATGTGTAAAAACTCTCTCGGGCAACCAATTGGCCCGATTGTACAGAACTGGATAGAACCGCAACGCCCAACGTTCACTGCGATTGATGGACTTTACTGTAAACTTGAGAAGCTGGACCCTCTTCGCCACACAGAGGATCTCTTTGGAGCAAACACTCTTAGCAAAGATCATCAAATATGGACCTATCTTCCCTATGGCCCTTTTGAAAAATTCGAAAATTATCGAGAGTGGGTCATTGATATGGCAGCAAAGAACGATCCACTTTTTTACACAATCATTGATAAAAGAACGAGCAAAGCCCTCGGTGTAGCAAGCTACCTTCGCATTACACCAGCAGCAGGTTCAATAGAGGTTGGTCATATTAACTTTTCGCCTACGTTACAAAAAACCGCAATTGCGACAGAAGCAATGTATCTAATGATGCGCCATGTTTTTGTTGAACTTGGCTATCGGCGTTATGAATGGAAGTGCAATGCCCTGAACGAGGGATCAAAAGCCGCAGCAAAACGTTTGGGCTTCACTTACGAAGGTACTTTTCGGCAAGCAGGCGTGGTTAAGGCGAGAAGTAGAGATACAGCCTGGTTCTCTATCCTTGATTCAGAATGGCCGATCATGGAGCAGGCCTTCGCCCGCTGGCTAGCAAAAGATAATTTCAAACCTGACGGTCAGCAGGTCACCAGCTTGACTGATTTTGCCAATGATTACGCCAAGAACAGGCTGCATAAACGAGAAATTAAACGGTTTAATCAAACCAACTCGTAATGATATCCAGGCTTTTTTTATTCAGAGCTTCTTCGGGAACAGTTGCTGCGTCAGACGGGTGTCCCGCAACGATAATCATAACTGGTTTTTCATGTTTGGGTCGCCCCAATAGATCCCTCAAAAATCCCATCGGGCTTGGTGTGTGCGTCAAGGTTGCCAAACCAGCATTGTGCAGCGCTGTAATAAGAAACCCACAGGCCAAGCCCACTGATTCCTGTATATAGTAGTGTTTGATTTTGTCGCCTGTATTCGAATCAATGTCATAATTTTGTTGAAAAACAACAATCAGATAGGGGGCAATTTCCAAAAAGGGTTTATTTGGATCGGTTCCAAGCGGTGCCAGATCCTTTAACCAGACCTCCCCGGCTTTCCCAGCGTAGAACTCTTCTTCTTCAATCTCCGCGGCTTCGCGGATTTTTCTTTTCATCTCGGGATTACTGACAATCGCAAAATGCCAAGGTTGTTTATTTGCCCCTGAAGGAGCTAAACCTGCTGTTTGCACAGCATTCTCAATAATATTCCGGTCAACGGATCTTGATGAAAAATCACGGATCGTTCTGCGCCCCTGCATCAACAAAAGAAACTCACGAGAACATTGCAACCTTCTCTCTTCTGAATAGTCAGGTAATCCAGCGAACGGTACGACTCGAAACTCTGCAGACATGATGGCTCATCCCCGTTTTTTATCATTGAAATGATAGAGATAGTTTGAACTACCTCATAACAGTCAGAAAATTTTTTTGGATCATTTCCTCAAAAAGATATTTTTAAAAGACTAACATAGTTAGGGAAAATGAACAGATACAACCTGAACAGGATAAAACCGAGCTTAGTGCAGGTGATAAAGCAAACGAAAATAAATACTTAATAGCCAATAACAAAACACATCGACGTTGTCATAGCGCTAATAAAGAAAAAGATCCCTAAAAATTAGGGATCTTTTTCGTTGGCTGGGACGGCAGGATTCGAACCTGCGAATGCCGCTACCAAAAAGCGGTGCCTTACCACTTGGCGACGTCCCATCAGATGTGGGAGAGAAAATAGCGTTACTTCCGAGGAAGTCAATGGGAGAAAGACATTTTTTACCACATTTTTTTAATTATTTTTTTCACCTTTCTTTACGGATATTTACCTCTTTTAAACCTGAATGCTTTACCCCTTACCCTGATATTGATTATCCTTGTTTGAAATAACGAGGGGCGATCAAATAAAACATGCCAATTAAAGGCACCCACCCGGAGCAATTCTTGCTCTTAAAACGCCGAATCTAGAACACAGGGAACTGCAATTGATGAGCGACGATAAGCTTAAGTCTGAAGACGAAAAGCCAACCAGCCGCAAATCGCGCCAGCAGACGACACGCAAAACCACTGCGAAGAAATCTTCTGCCAAGGCAAAGCCTCAAGAAAAAAGCACGCCAGCTTCGACAAAGAAGCCTGCCGCAAAGAAAGCAGCCGGACCCAAGAAAACAACCGCTTCTGCAACACCTGCAGAGAAAGAAAAAACGACAGGTGATACAAAAAAGACAGGACCTGTTGCTAAAACAGTTACCGCAAAAGCAAAAAGAGTTGTGGAAAAGAGTAAATCTGAACCTGCAAACGGAACCTCAAAGGGTGCAACAAAAATAACTGTTGGCCCCGCATCTGGTTCGACAAAGGAAACGGAAGACAAAGTAACCAATAAAAAAGTAACACCATCCCAGTCTGATAAAAGTACAAGTAAGGCTAAAGGGCCTATCAAATCTCCAACCGCAGATCCCAAAGATGCGGTCGCACGACCCAAGAAGGGCTATTCACTCGCCAAGATGGTTACTGTCGCAGCTGTACTGTTCCTCGGAGTATTGGCTGTTTTCTTTGTCGGTAATGATTCGATTTTCACTGAAAACCCTGAAGAGACTCCGCCCCCCGTTGCACAGGCAAAAGATGAGCCAAACCCCAATGCTAGCTCGCCTTACGGCATGCGGGTTGAACAGTTGAAAGAAATTGAAGGGTTGCTTGCGAGCCTGAACTTTGATCCTGGACGGATCGACGGTGAGATTGATCACGAAGCTGTTGCTGCGATAAGTCTGTTTCAAGAAATCTCTGGACTTGAAGTCGATGGGAAACCGACGCCAGACTTACTAGCCGAACTAAAGGCCGTAGATGAAATGCTCAGTAACTAACCGAAAGATATACCCGAAAACATGACAAGGTTATCTTATCGCTAAAAAGAGCACCTTGTTTATAATGAATTCAATTCTGCTGGCTGGACCCACCAGTTTTTATTGTTTTGTTTAATCGCTGCAGCCGCCATCTTCGCAGCAACAATATCTTTATAGAGACCGTAGCAAGTTGCACCACTGCCGGACATCCCCGCAAACAGGCAATCCTGCTGATCCTCTAAAGCTTTGAGACTATCAGCAATTAGCGGCTCTAATCGTTTGGCCGGATTGGCCAAATCATTACCCGCAGCATTCAAATAATGAAGTAAGTCTGGTAAACTACAGACCTCTTCTGGTTCAATCACAGCCTGTGAAAATTGGCCATTCAACTCCTTAAAGATTTGCGGTGTAGATACAGGACATCCCGGATTAACAAGCACACAGAAAAAGCCCGGCAATTGAGGACCGGGCTTTAAGATCTCGCCCACGCCTTCCATCCACGAACACTTACCTCTTAAGCATACAGGAACATCCGCACCTATCTCCAGCGCCAGGTCATTCAAACTATCAACAAGTCTTTTAGGATCAATGTCCCATAGCCCCAGAAGCCCCCTGACAACTGCCGCCGCATCTGCCGAGCCGCCACCAATCCCAGAGGAGACAGGAAGATTCTTTTCTAACGTTATAGCTGCGCCTTTATCAACACCAAGGAGCTTCTGTAACTTACGCCCTGCTTTGATAACCAGATTATCTTCAGGATTGCTGGCCTTATGATTATTGCCCTTATAGTCACTTTTTCCCGGGAAACAACGAGGGAAACAACCAGACAAACAATCACCAAAAGGTCCTGTAACCTCTAAAGAGAAATCAGAAGAAGGTTCTATAAAAACCCGATCGCCAGCATTTGCGAAAACCACCAGGCTTTTCAATAGATGATAGCCATCATCTCGTTGCCCCGTTACCTGCAAAGATAGATTTATCTTTGCAGGGGCAAATTCGATAATCTGTTTCATCGAAACTGATCTATCCCATTAACTCTCAGAACGATCAGCCACAATGCCTTTATCGATCTTTGTTCGAATCAATTCGACCTGCTCTTCTTCCGGCTCGAAGCTAAGGGCACGCCGCCACTGGAAGCGCGCTTCATGTTTGCGCCCAACCTGCCAATAGGCATCCCCTAGATGATCATTAATCACAGGATCTTCTGCTTTTAGCTCAATGGCTTTTTCCAAGTACTTAACGGCTTCATCAAACTTGCCAAGACGGTAATATACCCACCCCAGACTATCGACCACATATCCATCGTCAGGGCGAAGCTCTACCGCTTTGATCAGCATTTGCTCTGCTTCTTCCAGGTTCTTTTCCAATTCAACCCAGGAATAAGCCAGATAATTCAAGACATGCGGTTGATCCGGCGACAGATCCAATGCCTTAAGAAAATCAGCTTCTGCTTTTGGCCATTTTTTAATGCGCTCATACGCAATGCCACGGAAATAGAACAGAGACCAATAGCGGCTGTTGTTTTCATCAATTCGGTTAATGGCTTCGCCATAGGCATCAGCAGCTTCTGCATACCTTTCTGATGCCCGTAACATATTACCTTTTCGAAGATGTGGCTCAAAGCGTTCCGGGCGAAGATCTTCTAGCTGTGCCAATGCAACCAGAGTTTCTTCTTCCAGTCCCAAAGCATCCAGCTCATCCGCAATCCTTAGTCCTATTGTCCAGGCATAAGGAGAATCCAGCGGGATCGTTTTATAAAGATCAATCGCAGCACGGCTACGCCCTTGTGTTTGCATGATCTCGCCCACAAGAATCTTTGCTTCTTCATAGTCCGGGCGTAGTTTTAAAGCCTGATTGGCATAAACAAGACCGGTATCATAAGCCTTCTCCTGCGCATGCAAGCTGGCAAACCCAAAGAGAATTTCAGCAAAGGCATCGCCAGGTTTAGAAATAATTCTCTGGAGTTCCTCGTCAGAATCCAGGCGAGTCAATGCATGGTTGGCAATCGCATTTTCCGGATCTTGCTCCAGATAGGTTTCAATCAATCCACGTGCAGCTTCTTTATCACCCTGCCGACTTAGGAAATCGGCAACAATGTTAACCTGCCGTAATGTTGGCTGCTCTGATGCCCCTAACAAGGCCAGATAATCTTTACGCGCATCATCAGGACGCCCGCCCAAATCCTTCAAAAGCGCGATTTGTATTCCATACAGAGACTGGAAACCTTCTTTCTTTGAAAGCGGCTCCAGATTCTCCAATGCTTTGTCCAAATCATCTTGTGCAAGATCTGTCCAAGCCGAGAACATTGGCTCTAGAATCGTATTGACCCCCACATTGGGCGTCGCCTCAATTCTTTCTCTTGCGGCTTCCCAGTCCTCACGTTCGACGGCATCGATCACAAGAACCAAATGTGCGAGAGATTGTTCTGGCGACACATCAAGCAGACGTTTTGCCAGATCCAGAGCTTGATCATCACGTCCGGTACTTGCTGTAAGCAAAAAGGAACGGGCAAGAAGCCGCGGATCTTCTGGTGATGCTTCTAATGCATGAAGCATAAGCTCGGTGGCAATCTCATAATCACGGTTATGACCAGCAACGATCCCTGCCAGATAGGTTCCCGACGCAGAGCTGTTGGCCCGCACAACCGGGTGCTCTGCACCAAGATCAGCATAACCTTGCTTGCCGTCGGAATCACTCTGGGCAGATGTACACGCGCCAAGAATAAGCGCCGTTCCCGCAGAGAAAATAAAGCGTTGTAAATATTGTTTTACGAACATAGAGCCATGGCGAGGCAAATCGTCCTCCTCTTCGCCAGACAAGAAATGACAGCAGTCTACCCCTCTAACTGCTTAACGCCAAGCATCTGCTGCACAATATAAAGTGACTACATAAAAAAACTGACCACCTTGTCTATAAAAGTGGTCAGTTTCTCTTAATTTAATGCGCCATTATACCGGAAAGAATCCGATACATTACGTATTTTGGTCTTACATATTTGGATAGTTCGGTCCACCAGCACCTTCTGGCGTTACCCAGTTAATATTCTGGGTCGGGTCTTTGATATCACAGGTTTTACAATGCACACAATTTTGCGCATTTATCTGCAGCTGTGGATTATTGCCATCATCATCCCGAACAATTTCATACACACCCGCCGGGCAAAATCTTTGTTCCGGTGCATCATAAATTGCCAAGTTGTGCGAAATCGGCACAGAAGCATCTTTTAACGTTAGATGGACAGGCTGATCTTCCTCGTGGTTTGTCCCAGATATAAAGACAGAAGAAAGACGATCAAACGAAAGCTTTCCGTCTGGTTTTGGATAGTCAATTTGTGGCATATCAGCCGCAGGCTTCAGGCATTCATGGTCATAATGTTTATGATTGAATGTCCAGGGTAGCTTGCCGCCAAAGACCTTGAGATCAATACCTGAATAGAGCATCGATCCCCACAAACCAAACTTGCTGAAAGCAGGTCGGAAATTTCGGGATGCATAAAGCTCTTCGTACACCCAAGACTTTTTGTATGCGTCCGGATAGGCAGAAAGAACAGGCGGTGTTTCCTCACCAGCTGTCACTGCATCAAAAGCAGCTTCAGCAGCAAGCATACCTGTCTTCATTGCATTATGACTTCCTTTGATTTTAGCAACATTCAGGAAACCAGCCGAACACCCGATCAAAGCACCACCCGGGAAAGCAAGATCCGGCACAGATTGCAGACCACCTTCATTCAAAGCGCGCGCGCCATATGAGATTCGCTTCCCACCCTCAAGCATCTCGGCAATAGCCGGGTGCATTTTGAAACGCTGAAACTCACCAAACGGGAACAAATGGGGATTCTCGTAATCCAAACCGACGACATAACCAACATAGGCTTGACCATTTTCGAGGTGATAAATGAACGAACCACCCCAAGTATCACTTTTCATTGGCCACCCGGCGGTATGAACAACCGTTCCGGGTTTATGCTTTGCCGGATCAAGCTCCCAAAGTTCTTTCATACCAATGCCGTAAGTCTGAGGATCGCAATTTTCTCTCAGATCAAACTTTTCCATCAAACCTTTGCTGAGGGAACCTCGGCATCCTTCCGCAAAGAAGGTATACTTACCATGCAGTTCCATACCCGGCATGTAAGAATCTTTTTGTTCGCCATCCTTGCTGATGCCCATATCGCCGGTCGCAACGCCTTTGACGCGGCCATCTTCATGATAAACCACTTCTGCAGCAGCAAAGCCGGGGTAAATTTCTACGCCGAGCTCTTCTGCGCGCTCACCAAGCCAGCGACAAAGATTGCCTAGGGAGATAACATAGTTACCATCGTTATGCATTTGGCTGGGCAGCAGGGCAACGGGAAGATTTACTGACCCTTTTTCACTGAGAAGCATAAACTTCTCGTCAGACACAGGAGCATTAAGCGGCGCGCCCTTATCTTTCCAATCGGGAATAAGCTCATCCAAAGCCCGGGGCTCAAACACAGCGCCAGAGAAAATATGCGCCCCAACTTCCGAGCCCTTTTCCAAAACACAGACCGAGACTTCTTTTCCCTGTTCAGCAGACAACTGACGCAGTTTAATTGCAGCGGACAAACCAGCAGGTCCTGCCCCGACAATAACAACGTCGTATTCCATAAATTCGCGTTCCATAGCCCTCTCTCCAATTCGAGCCGTGAGCTTTGCGGCTTATCTTGCCGCTTCCCCTCAATTTACAACAGGCCACATGATTCAACAAAATACCACAAATGACCACATTTTTTATTATTTAGCGATGAAGCTATCACTCGCACATAGTTTTCAACATCAATTTATAGATATTATCGCGCTGCAGCAATTTAACAATAACGACACAGAACAATCAAAAACCACGAAAAGGATTTGCAAAAATCCATAGGCCCTCCAAAAGTCATTCTCATTAATGCTCGCTGCGACGCCCTAAACAGCCAGCCTGTCGTCATAAGAAAAGTTACCCATTTTGCAAACATCAATGGATCAATCATGATCTTTGCTTTAAATAAAAATCAGTTTGGAAATAAAAACCAATCTGCATGCGTTATTTGTAATGCAACAGGCCGAAGATAAAATTAGGACACTTAGCAGAGAAACATGACTGCCGAAGACTGGACCCGTGACGAACTATTAGCTGCACTAACCTGGCAACTCGATGCCGGGGTCGATGAAGCTATTGGTGATATAGCTATTGATAGCTATGAACTCAGTCAGGGACAAATTAAGGCAGCGAAGCCCCCCCCAACATCTAGCTCTTCTTCTCACACCACAAAGCCCGGTGCCCAAGCCGCGCCACCTGCCCCACCAAAAGCAGTAGCAAATAAACGTGTCCTGCAATCGCTCCAAAAAACATTAAACGAAGCCCTGAAGCTCGCGAGTAGCGCCGAAAGCCTCGCCGGTCTGTCAACTGCACTTGCTTCTTTTGATGGCTGCTCGTTGAAAAAAACAGCAATAAATACAGTCTTTGACCAAACGCCATCCAAAGCAGATCTAATGATCATAATGGGCGCGCCCCGCGCCGACGAAGATCGCGAAGGCAAAACAGTTGCCGGATCCAACCGCAAACTTATGATTAATATGCTCAAATCGATCGGGCTGAATATAGAGGATGTTTATTTAAGTTCTTGCGTTTTTTGGCGTCCACCAGGTGACAAAAAGCCAACGACGAATGACCTTGCCTGTTGCAAACCTTTTATTGATCGCCAGATTGATCTTATTGCCCCCAAAGCACTCGTCCTTATGGGAGAGAGTACCTTGAGAGGCTTCATTGATCCCGATGCCAGTTTGCTCCGTCAAAGAGGAAAGTGGCTTGAGTACAGTACATCAACAGGTAATGCCATTCCAACCATTGCGACCTTTGCCCCCCACATGCTGCTCAACACACCTCGGCAAAAAGCTCTGGCATGGCAGGATTTACGTGAAATCAAATCCAAGCTTGTATAAATCACCTTAACTCCTTCTATACAGAGAGAAATTAAGCACAGCTTCTTCACGATTTCGTAAGAAGAACAGGTGTAATTAAAATTCTAGACAAATTTTTGACGCATTTAAGAGCTATTGCCCCGGAAGCTACAATTAACTATTTTCGATTATAGTTAACGGGGATATTACAAAGACGTAAAAAGTAGCTTTGCAGACTTAGTTACCTTACTTATCAGGGTTCGCTGGTCTTCTTGGGGTTTTACTGGGGGAATTTCATTTCGTTATGACGACATTTATGCGCGCACTTTTCGAAACAGCTAACCATCGTACCCAAGCAGCAAAGCTTTGCTGTTTGTTGTTATTACTTCCAGCCACAGCCCTTGCCTCCACCAAAGTTGACGATAAAGTCACTGGCCCTCAAACCCAGGCAGCACAAAATTTTATCATTCCAGAAATTCTCAGTGACGAGGATATAAAACTCTACACCAGAATATTTGCCCGACAAGAACAAGGTCGCTGGAAAGATGCTGACAAGCTCATCCCCAAGCTCGACAATAAAATATTACTGGGTCATGTTCAGGCACAAAGATATCTACACCCCACGGCCTACCGATCAAAATACAAAGAACTCAAAACGTGGCTCGCACAATACGCTGACCATCCTCAAGCTGATATCATCTACAAGCTAGCCCTGCAGAGACGTCCTAAAAATTACAATTACCCCCAGAAACCTGTCCGCTTTAAAAGCGCGCCATATCGCGCTTACGGGAAAAACTACAACTATCGTTCAAGTAAAAAACTATCCAAAGCAGATAAAACCCAAGCCAACCGTTTAAAAAGACAGCTTCGCCGTAATGTTCTGAATACACGCCTGTCAATTACCGAGGATGCTCTCAAATCAGCGAAAGCAAAACGGCTCCTTGACCCCATAGAAATCAATGAAACCTATGCACAACTGGCTGCCGCTTGGTATTATTATGGGAAAGATAAAAAAGCTTATCAACTGGCCAAGAAGGCGACCCAATCTAGAAAATATGTCCCTTCAGCAGATTGGATTGCAGGTCTCGCTGCATGGCGTCTAGACAAGACCAAAGAAGCCCGAGATCATTTCGCCCATCTCGCCAAAGCATCACGCAGTAATAGCTGGATGCGTTCATCGGGAGCCTATTGGGCCGCCCGTGCTAACCTAAAACTAAAACAGCCACAAGATGTCAGTAAATATCTCTATCAGGCCGCAGAATACCCACGAACATTTTACGGTATCCTTGCACGCAGAGCACTTGGTTTAGAGCTCGCGTTTGATTACCAATCACACCAGCTTAACGAAATTACAGCCAAAACATTACAGAGCCATGCACCAAGCAAAAGGGCACTAGCTCTAATTCAACTGGGACAAACAAAAGAGGCTAAGTCAGAATTAAGCCGCCTGATCGGCAGTATCGAAGGTAATGAAATACCCGCTTTCCTGCAGCTCACCGAACATACCGGCATGCCTGAGCTTGCGTTTCGTCTTGGCGCCAGATTGGCAGCCGAGGAAAAACAGGAAAAACAAAATCCCGCCGAAAACAGGGGCGTTATAGATGCAGCCCTGTATCCAATCCCGAAATGGGAACCAGAAGGTGGGTTTGAAATAGACCGCGCCCTTGTTTTTGCCTTCATGCGCCAGGAATCATCGTTTAATCCCAACGCAAAAAGCCCTGATGGTGCCCGCGGTCTGTTGCAGTTAATGCCTCAAACAGCAAGCTACATATCCCAAGGGCAAAGCTTCCGTGGTAAAACACGGAACCAACTGTTCGATCCTTCTCTAAATCTGGCCTTGGGTCAAAAGTATTTAGGCTATCTACTTAACCACAACTATGTTGAGGGTGATCTCTTTAAATTAGCCACAGCCTATAACGGAGGCCCAGGAAACCTGGGTAAATGGGAACGGAAGATCACCTATAACGATGACCCCTTGCTTTTTATCGAAAGCCTTCCTTCACACGAAACTCGACTGTTTATAGAACGCGTCTTGACGAATCTCTGGATTTATCGCGCAAGACTGGATCAATATTCTCCTTCACTGGACACCCTTGCCGCAGGTCAATGGCCCAGATATGAAGCACAGGACCCGTACAACAAAAACTCTGAATCGGATGTAGCAGAGAATGCCAAAGCTAGATGAAACCCGCCCGTTTCTGCCCGTTAACATTGCAGTAATAACCATCTCAGATTCCCGGACAGAAGCTGATGACAGATCAGGCGATATTCTGGAAAAGATGATTAAGGAAGACGGACATAATGTTTCTGCGCGGTCCATCATCAAAGATGATATCGCTGCCATTACATCACAGCTTCAAAATCACATTAATAATCCAGAAATAGATGTTGTCATCACAACAGGCGGCACAGGTGTAACGGGTAGAGATACGACCCCGGAAGCCTTCAAAGAAGTCATGGAAAAAGAAATTGAAGGCTTTGGCGAACTGTTCCGCTGGATCAGCTATAGCAAAATCGGCACCTCGACAATGCAAAGTAGAGCTATTGGTGGCGTAGCAAAAGGCACATACCTTTTTGCCCTACCCGGATCACCTTCAGCCTGCAAAGACGGCTGGGGAGAAATCCTGCGCTCCCAACTGGATAACCGTCACCGCCCCTGTAACTTGGTTGAATTGATGCCTCGCCTGCAAGAGCACTTGCCCTCAAACAGCTAATCAGCATTAAATCCAATTAATCAAAATCGTGTGCTAAGTTAGGGTCACCCCTCAACCGCCCGAAACAAAAGAGTACATCAAAGCATAATGGAACATCACAGCGGTAGTTTAACAGGCCTCGCGATCGTCGTTGTTGCAGCGCTAGCTTGCGGCATTGCCATGCGAAAATTCAAACAACCACCTGTACTCGGTTATATTCTGGCTGGTGTATTCTTAGGCCCCTCAGGTCTCGCCCTTGTTGAAGACAGAGACAACATTTCCACCTTGGCGGAACTCGGTGTGTTGATGTTGCTCTTTGTCATCGGCATGAACCTGTCCCTGCGCGGTATAAAAGAAGTATGGCAAGTCGCTGTAATCACCACTGCGGCACAAATTGGTGTTGGTGTAGGCGGCATGTGGCTGCTGGGTCAATTTATGGGCTGGAGTTTTGAGCTAATCCTTTTCTTCGGATTTGTTTTTGCCCTCTCAAGTACAGCCGTCGCCGTCAAGATGCTGCAGGAAATCAATGAATACGGAACCCGCATTGGACAGGTAACCATCGGCATTCTCATTGCACAGGACCTTGCCGTGGTTCCCATGATGCTTTTTGTGAGCTCCTTTGGTTCAGAAGGCGGCATTGGCACATCAGCCTTTATAAAAGTAGGCATTTCTATAGGTATTCTCATTCTCCTGTTTATCTTCTTAAGCAAAAAACGTGGGTTGCAAATCCCCTTTGCCCGATCCATTGGCGACAACGAAGACCTCACCCCACTGGCTGGAATGGCATTCTGCTTTGGCGCGTCTGCCTTTTCTGGTTTGATTGGGCTATCTGCGGCATACGGTGCATTTTTAGCCGGACTTATACTGGGAAATTCCGCCAGTCAAAAAGTTATGTCCCGACAGGTGGCACCGATTCAAAGTATCTTGTTAATGGTGTTTTTCCTGTCCATCGGCATGCTTCTGGACGCCCAGTACATATGGGACAATCTCGGACTTGTGTTCTTCTTGGTCCTTTTTGTTGCGCTCTTTAAAACCGCGCTCAACATTACTCTGATCAGGTTCCTCGGCGAGACCTGGCCGCGTGCTTTCCTGTCAGGTTCTATTCTTGCGCAACTTGGAGAGTTCTCATTCATTCTTGCTGCACTTGGTGTTGGCGCAGGTGTCCTGGATGATGAAAATTATCGGCTTGTTGTATCCGTTACCGTAATATCGCTCTTTACCAGTCCTTTTTGGCTTTTTACCGCCAGAAGATTGCACCAGATTGCTCAGCTTGGAATCACTTCTGGTGCCGAAACTATGCGCCTGACCTACGGCCCGGAAGTCGGCGCTATTATGCGTACATCCAGTCTTGTGGAAAAAATCCTGGCAAGAGCAGGACAAAGCGTCTTGTTAAAATGGTCTCCTAAACTTCAGGAACGCTTACTTCGCCCACAAGCCAAAGCTGATATTGATACCCCAGATCCAGCCCAAGATTCGGAAAGTACTTCAACCTCCATCAAAAGTGAAACTGAAGTAGATAACGACGAGAAACCGACAGAAACCAAAAGCTGATACACAAACAAATGCCTGACTTTTCAAGAGAACAAGAGCTTGATCATGACCTCGGGATTAACAACGCCGTAGTTGTCGGCGTTGACGAAGTCGGGCGCGGTCCATGGGCCGGGCCCGTCGTTGCCGGGGCAGCATGGCTTGATCGCGAGAAATTACCACAAAACCTGATCACAAAGCTCGATGATTCCAAAAAGCTTTCAATCAAAAAACGAGAAGATATAAACGATGAGCTTTATGATTTGCATCAACAAGGCGTTATTAATCTCGCCCTAGGCGAAGCCAGCTGTGAAGAGATCGACGAACTGAATATTCTTCAGGCATCCATGCTGGCTATGCAACGTGCAGTCTCTAACCTATCTATCACTCCTCAGGCCATTTTGATTGATGGCAACAAGATCCCCAAGCTCCCTTACCCGGCAAAAGCAGTGATAAAAGGGGATAGCATCAGCCTGTCTATCGCAGCAGCCTCTATCATTGCAAAAGTGAATCGGGATCATCAGATGTTTGAACTATCGATTCAATTCCCGGGTTACGGTTGGGAAAAAAATCAGGGCTACGGAACCGCCCAACACAGGGCCGCACTACTAGATCTTGGGGTTACCCCGGCACACCGCCGCACATTTCGTCCAATAAGAGAACGACTCGAGCTAAACGACTGACTCCAATGACTCTTTACTTGACTCTTCGCGTAAAAAATACTTGACCGCGACTCCACAGTGACTCAAGATAGGGGACTCGAGTCAAGAGGAGTCTGCTTTAGTGAAGAAGAATGTTGTCCATCTCGGTGAGTGCGTCGAGATCATGAACAGCTTACCTGAAAAGTCTGTTGATGTGATCTTTGCGGATCCACCGTATAACCTGCAATTAGCGGGTGAACTTACGCGTCCGGACAACTCCAAAGTTGATGCCGTCAACAATGACTGGGACAAGTTCGATAGCTTCCGCGCCTATGACGAGTTCACCTGGAATTGGCTCAAAGCTGCGCGTCGTGTTCTAAAAGAAAACGGAACGCTGTGGGTTATTGGCAGTTACCACAATATATACCGTGTTGGCGCTCTCCTCCAGAATCTCGATTACTGGATGCTAAACGATGTGATTTGGCGTAAGTCGAACCCAATGCCGAACTTTCGTGGCAGACGTTTTACCAACGCGCACGAAACAATGATCTGGGTCGCCAAGAACAAAAGTTCAAAATACACCTTCAATTATGAATCCATGAAGGCATTGAACGATGACATTCAAATGCGCAGCGACTGGCTATTGCCAATCTGTAATGGCGGTGAACGCTTAAAAAATAGCGACGGTGATAAAGCACACCCTACTCAGAAGCCGGAATCCCTACTACATCGCGTTATCTTGTCCTCGACAAAACCCGGTGATGTAATCCTCGACCCCTTTTTTGGCACAGGCACAACGGGGGCTGTTGCAAAGAAACTCGGCAGACACTTCTTGGGGATCGAACAAGACCCGGAATACGTCAAAATCGCCAAGAAACGCATTTCGCAGGTTAAACAACTGGACGACATCAACCTTGTCTCGATAGAACAAAAACGCGAACAGCCCCGCATTCCTTTTGGAACGCTTATTGAGCGTGGCTTACTTGAGCCAGGCACGACGCTTTACGGCCCCAAGAAGAAATACTCCGCAAAAGTACGCGCCGACGGCAGCCTGATATCAAATGAATTCCAAGGCTCGATCCATAAAGTGGGCGCTATGGTACAGGGCGCATCAGCGTGTAACGGCTGGACCTACTGGCACATGGACGCAGAAGGTCGAGAGGTTTGCATTGACGTCCTCCGCCAACAAGTACGCGCCGAAATGACAAACTAAAGCTCTTATTTCTTTAGACAGTGTCAATGGTATGCCTGCATTAATATGATCACAGGGATCATTTGGGTGCAGGCATATTTTCTTTGCGCCACCTTTGTACTCGCAGCCTGGCATTATTATAGGGTGAAGACGTGTTCAATTGTATCATACGCCCCATTGTCCATTTTTCGTACCAGGGACAGCCGTACAATTCTTCATCAGCCCTTCCTTGAACACTGTTAACGATTTGCTCTTTTACCTTGCCAAGTTCTTCTAAAAGCAACGGGTATGTCAGGTCTTCATAGTCGATATAAAATTTTTCGGCCAACTTGCCCAGCTCATTCCACTTATATCCGGTTTCCGGGAAATCAATTTCTTGCCCAGCATCAAATCGTGATAACCATTTCAAAATAAGTTCATTCCACCCCACAAGATACGACACAAGATTAGCCACACTCATCTTCGTATTTTTTCGATGACCATCGAGTGTTTTTTCATAGACAAGATCCAGAGGAATCTGTGACAGAGCCTTATCTAACTTTGCATGGTTATTATGAATCGCTACGATCAGCTCTTCCTTGCATTGCGGAATAGCCATAATCTACCTTCTATAATTACAAGATTACGCAAATCCAGAGAAAGATAATCTTTAGAATATCCATCCCATCACCATTATTAATCATTAATTCCTCTACATATAATCAGCATGACGAAGGATTTTTTTCATCACCGTCGGCAGGGCTAGTGCAGCAAAATCTGATTTATGTGCCCATTTTCCCTGCACAGCCTCAGCCACCTCATCTAAGTTTTGAGATCGCTTTGCGGTCAGAACAGTGATCTCGAAATGAAAATGTGTGAAGGTATGCTTCACAATACCATCTAGCTCCGTCCATTGTGCCAATTGATCGAACTCAGGATTTCGCTCTGCGTCCCCCCGCTCTATCCAGTCCCCTGTTGGTACTTCTGTCATTCCGCCCAGCAACCCCTTTTCAGGTCTCCGCCTTAATAGGGCCCCCTTCTCTTCTGATAACAAAAGATAGGCATAGGCACGACGGGTAGGCTTTTCTTTTTTGGGCGCTTTCTTGGGTAAAGCTTCTGCAATTCCGGACTTTCTCGCCAGACAAGCAGCTTGAATTGGGCAAATCACACATCCCGGCGATCTCGGCGTACATATAGTTGCCCCCAAATCCATCATTGCCTGCGCATAGTCTCCAGCTCGCTTATTCGGCGTCTGCTGCTGAGCACATTTTTTCATCTCGGGCTTAACAGCCGGCAAAGGATCTTCAAGCGCATAGTATCGGGCAATCACACGCTCAACATTACCATCAACAACTGCAGCCGGGCGATCAAAGGCAATCGCCGCAATTGCAGCCGCAGTATAAGGGCCAACACCAGGGAGTTTTAATAATTCCACTTCTGTATTGGGGAAAACGCCATCCAATTCCTCTGCAACAACCTTGGCGCACTTGTGCAAATTACGCGCTCTTGCGTAATACCCAAGGCCAGCCCAGGCGCTAAGCACATTGTCCAACTCTTCTCTGGCCAAATCCTGAACCGTCGGCCAGGAAGTCAGAAACTTTTCATAATAGCCCTTAACAGTCGCAACCGTTGTCTGCTGGAGCATTATTTCACTCAGCCACACACGATAAGGATCTGCAAAAAGTATTTCAGGATTGTCACGTTTCTGTCGTGGTGACAGACGCCATGGTAGCTCACGGGCATGCCTATCGTACCAAGGCAAGAGTTCTTCTGCGATCATTTGAACCAAAAAAGTAACCTGTATTCACTTATCTCAGCCTAGGAAATATGCCCCAAACCGCTTTTACGCCTTAAATTCACGAATCGGTTCTGTTTTTACCCGATCTCTGCGCTATACTCCTTCCCAACCACGATTAGATCAACTAAAGAAGAGCGTAATAATAATAGAAAACACGACAAACTCGGTGATCAAGGCACTCTGACCATCAATGGTAAAAACAACCAAGCCTAAAAAAGCAAAAAGCGCGCAAAAAAAAGAAACCAAGATTCCAGAGGTTTCAAGCCGTCGGCGTAAATCCATGCAGCCGATCGCAGCAACGCTACCCAAGCTTACAAAAAGAATTACCGGCAAGCGTGGTTTTGCAGAAGCTGGCCTCATTGAAGACTGGGCCATGATTGTCGGCAAAGAGCTGGCGGACCAATGCCTGCCCGTAAAATTACGTTACCCCAGTCAAGGCATCAGAAACGATGGCACTCTTCTCATTAAGGCTGACCCAGCTTTTGCACTTGCAATCCAACAGCAAACACCCCAGGTCATCGAACGCGTCAACAGTCACTTTGGCTACCGCGCAATTGCGCGCATATCCCTTCAACAGGGACCTTTGTATAAACCTGAAAAAAAACAAGCACCAGAACTCCCCAAGCTCACCACCAAAGAACAACAGGATATAAAAAGCGAGTTCTCTAATGTAGAAAATGAAGCCTTGCGAACATCCCTGGAACGATTGGCGGCGACAACCCGCGCCAAAAACAAGATCAACAAATAGTGAACGAGGCACATTGCCCTATTGCCGCCATAGTTGTCTCTAGACTAGGGTAAGAACAAATTTATATAGATTTCTACTCAGACTTCGCAGTTCAGGAACATTACAGACAATGAACAGACGGCTTTTTATCCGCAACGCAGCGGCCTTTGCATTCAGCTTTCCGCTGGCCGCTTCCCTCACCAATATTTCATCAGCCCAAGCCGCTGGCGAAGTGACAGAAAATGACCGTATTCTCGGCGATAAGAATGCGCCCGTTACACTGATTGAATATGCGTCACTGACTTGCCCGCACTGCGCTACTTTCCATACCGAAACGATGCCCGACATCAAAAAGAACTGGATAGATACAGGAAAAGCGCGACTGGTTTATCGTCACATGCCGTTGGATGGTGTCGCCTTGCGCGGGGCAGCCGTTGCCGAATGCCTAGAAGGTGATCGATACTTCTCTTTCCTCGATTTACTGTTTCAGCAACAACAGACTTGGGCCTTCGACGGCGCTGCAAAAGAAGGTCTCCAAAAAATGGCTCTTCTTGCAGGCATGAGCAAAGAGCGTTTCGAAGAATGTTTTAATGACGAAGCAACGTTGCGCCGCATTGTGACACAGGCACAAGAAGGCAAAACATCTTTTGGTATTAACTCAACGCCAAGCTTTGTCATCAACGGTGAAGTCTTTGCTGGCGGACGCGATTACGATGCTATGAATGACCTTCTGGAAGACGCTTCCTAATAAACAGAAATCCCATTTCAAACACGCAAAGGCCTCATGTTCATCATGGGGCCTTTTTTGCACCCCTAATCCGAGACTGTTGCAGAAGATTGTTGATAGCGTTACAGTTTTCAGCATGACAACCGAAAAAACGGTGCTTACTCAAGGCTTCAGAATATCTGCCTCAATGATAAAACTGACCTTGTGGGGGGGCAATAAACCATATCAGGGATTCGCAATCGTTGGTTCAGTTTAACAAACTACGACTCAGCGGCTTTAAGTCCTTTGTTGATCAGACAGAGCTACTGATCTCGTCCGGCATGACCGGGATTGTTGGCCCCAACGGGTGCGGAAAGTCAAACCTCGTCGAAGCCCTGCGCTGGGTTATGGGTGAAACATCAGCCAAACGCATGCGCGGCAGCGAAATGGATGATGTTATCTTCGCCGGATCTGCCACGCGCCCCGCAAGAAATATCGCTGAAGTATCACTATTACTGGACAATCGAGACAGAACAGCCCCAGCCGCTTTTAACGAATACGATGATATCGAAGTGGTTCGCCGAATATCCCGGGGGAGCGGTTCCAATTACAAGGTAAATGGCAAGGATGTCCGCGCCCGTGATGTTCAACTTTTGTTTGCTGACGCGGCAAGCGGATCACAATCAACAGCTTTGGTCAGCCAAGGCCGAATTGGCGAAATCATCAACGCCAAGCCCACAAGTAGACGTGGTCTACTGGAGGAAGCAGCTGGCATAACCGGGCTACATTCTCGCCGACACGAGGCAGAGCTGCGATTGAGAGCAGCCGAAACAAACCTAGAACGCCTCGAAGATGTCATCACAACACTGGATACACAGCTACAGGGCTTAAAAAAACAGGCCCGACAAGCAAATCGCTACAGAAATCTTGCCCAACTTATTCGGCAACACGAAGCAATTCTTCTGCATTACGAATCAGTCGATGCAAAAAAAGCGCAAGGCGATGCCCTTGATACCTTAAAAGCAGCCCAGAAAGACGTTTCTGAAAAAACAACAATCACGGCACAAAAATCTCGTATCCAAGTCGATATCGCCGCCAGTTTACCCGCCTTGCGAGAAGCAGAAACATCACAGTCTTCAAGACATCAAAGATTACTGATTAATCAGGAAACGCTTGAAAGAGAAGAAGAGCAAGCAATTGATGCCCTCAACAAATCGACAGAACTCCTGTCGCAACTCAAGAAAGACAGAGAACGGGCAACAAACATCAACGCCGATGCGTTAGAGGCTGAAGAGCGGCTAAAACAAGAAAAAGCTGATATTGAAGAGAAAAACAAGTCAGTACATACAGATCAACAAGATTTGGAAAGTGAATGCAAGAGACATGCACAAACTATTTCAGAAATTGATCGCTCCATTTCTAAAATCAACAGTCAAATCGCAGCCAATGAAGCACAATCGACGGCCCTGAAAAGACGTCAAAACGAACTGAAAGACCAGATAAACCGTCAATCGTCACAACTGCGCCAGCAAGAATCCCAACACAAGCATCTCGTCTCACAGCAAGAAAGTCGCGCAAATCTTATCGAAGCAGAACGTGATCTGGAAACTGCCGAACAGAAGCTTAATCAAGCCAAAGAAACATCGGATAAACATGAAAAGGATGTTCAAGACAAACGTCAGGCGGAAGAACAAGCTCGTGATGCAAATCAGGACAGCCAAAGCGAACTCAATCAAATCTCTGCCGAAATTCGTGCTCTGAATGAATTGTTACGAGGCACGTCATCTTCCGCTTCACACCCAATTCTGGACGAACTCTCGGTCAAACCCGGCTATGAAAAAGCTTTAGGTGCAGCCCTGGGCGAAGACTTGAACGCAGGATCAGAAGAAGAAGCTGTTGCCCACTGGCACGACATCCCTATGCGAACAAACCTTCCATCACTACCAAAAGAGATCGTGCCTCTTCTCAATTTTGTGCAGTCGCCAGATCGACTTCATGCCCGGCTGTCACAGATAGGCATTGTTGAAACACACAGTATTGATGAAGACCTCTATAGCCAATTGGCTCCGGGTCAAAGGCTGGTATCAAAAGAAGGGACCCTCTGGCGATGGGATGGACTAACCGTCAGAGATGATGCCCCCTCAACTGCAGCTGTAAGACTGGAATATAAAAACCGTCTGAAAGGGCTCGAGAAAGAAAAGACCAGAATTGAAGCACACAGTATAAAAGCGAAAGAGCATTTCATCGCTGCAAAGCAAGCACTTGATAAAAGTCTAGAGGATGAAAAGCTTGCCCGACAAGCCCTGAACAATGCTCATAACAAAGTGTCGACAGCCAATAACCATCATACAACATTGGCTCAAAAGCACGCAAAGCTCGCATCCCAACTGTCCGCCGTAGAGGAAAACTTACAGCGTCTAATTCGTGAGAATCTGGAAACTAATGAACAGCAGAAAGCAATTATCGCTGAAATTGAAGCGCTACCAGATCAAAAACAGGAAAAAGAACAACTTGCCGAATTGCAAAGAAAGCTCTCGACAGAAAGAAATCTCCTTGGATCCCAGCGCGGAAAGCTGGAACAGATCAAACGTGACATTACAACCCGACGTGAGCGACTTGTCAGTATAGATAATGAATTGAGCTCTTGGTCCCGCCGGACAAAAGAAGCCAAACAATATCTGAGTGAAATTGATGTCCGGATAAAACGTACAGAGGCAGAAATAGAAGTTTGGAAAACCAAACCTGAAGAAATCAAAAGACAGAAAGAAGCACTGGCCACTGTAATTACCCAATCAGAAGCAGAAAGAAATAAAGCATCTGAAAACTTACGATCTGCTGAGCTTGAACAAGCCGAAGCAGACAGACAATTGAGAGAATCGGAACAGCTTCTTGCTCAGGCTCGAGAAGCAATGATACGTGCAGAATCTACAGTTGAACAAAACAAACAGGCCATGGCGATTTTAATCGATCGCGTTAGAGAGCGTTTGGGATGTTCATTGGAGAAGGCCCTCTCCATCGCTGATATTCAAATCGGTGAAGATCTTCCGCCTCGGGATGATGTCACCCGCAAACATGACCGCCTCACGAATGAACGCAATAACATGGGCCCTGTTAATCTTCGCGCTGAGCAGGAAGCAGAAGAACTGGACCAACAAATCAAAGGTATGCTGAACGACAAAGAAGACCTTTTGCTTGCGATAGGAAAGTTAAGACAGGGTATCGCCAATCTAAACAAAGAAGGGCGCGAACGACTTCTCAAGGCCTTTGACCTAGTGAACGCGCATTTCTCTGATCTATTTGTCAGGCTTTTTGGGGGCGGTCGCGCGCACCTTACGCTGACCGAAGCAGAAGATCCTTTGCAGGCAGGTCTGGAAATTATGGCCAGTCCTCCCGGAAAGCGTTTGCAAGTCATGTCACTGTTGTCCGGTGGCGAACAAGCTCTGACAGCTTTATCCCTTCTGTTTGCTGTTTTCCTCACCAATCCTGCCCCCATTTGCGTTCTGGATGAGGTTGATGCGCCGCTTGATGATGCTAACGTCGACCGTTTTTGCAAATTGGTTGAAGAGCTTGTTCACAGTACATCAACCCGCTTCTTGATCATTTCGCACCACCGTATGACCATGGCGCGGGTACGGCGCCTGTTTGGTGTCACGATGAGTGAGCGAGGCGTTAGCCAACTCGTTTCCGTCAACCTTGAAGCCGCAGATGACTTGATGGAAAAGAAGCAACAAAGTTAATACTGATACCTCCGCTGTTTTCTCTACTGTGCTCTTTCGCGTTGCACAATAAAGCACTTCTCTTTCAAAACCTTATAGCGGACAGAAAGGTAACAAAAACCTTGATCCATTTAGCTCTGAGGGGATATGAAGAAGACCCCATAGGAATTAGGTCAAAATCAAGGCTGATTCTTTCTTGACATAACTATGATGCTCCACGTATGTTGCGCCCGCGTTTAACAGGTGCTACTTCAGCTCAAATGGTAGCCATCAGGAAGGCTTAATCAAATGCCGGAACCTGAAGATCGTTCGTCTTTGACGGACCTGGATAAAAGACTGCGCGCGGCTCGCGAGCGTCAAAATCAGGTAAACAAGCCTGAATCCAGTAACCGAGCTGATGCAGCAAGCGGTATGGCGGTAGGTTTCCGCATATCGGTAGAAATAGTTGCAGCCCTGATAATGGGGTTCGGGATAGGTTACTATCTCGATCAATTATTGGGGACAAAACCTTGGTTGATGATCATTTTCTTCTTCCTAGGTATCGGGGCAGCCTTTGCCAATGTGGTCAGGGTTGCTAAACAGTTAGAAAACAAAAAGCGTTTTCGCGATAATCGCGAAGATCGCGCAGAGTAAAATTAGAGGGGAAAGCTCGTGGCATCAGGTGGTTCAATCGACCCAATGCACCAGTTTGAGGTAACAACTCTTTTACCAATCCAACTAGGTAATTACGATATCTCCTTTACCAACTCAGCACTGTTTATGTCGCTGAGCGTTCTACTCGTAACAATTTTCCTTGTAGGATCAACACGTGGACGTGCACTCGTTCCCGGTCGTTGGCAAAGCATGGCAGAGATGAGCTATGAGATGGTTGCGAACCTTCTCCGGGATAACGTCGGCTCAGCCGGACGTCAGTACTTCCCGTTTGTCTTTACACTGTTCATGTTCATCCTCTTTGGAAACGTAATCGGTCTCGTACCGGGTACCTTTACATTCACCAGCCACATCGTCGTAACTTTTGCTATGGCAATAATTATTTTTCTGGCTGTGACTGTCATCGGGTTCGCCCGCCACGGAGCAGGCTTCCTTCGCCTCTTCTTCCCACATGGTGCGCCATTGTGGACGGCTGTGATCCTTATCCCGATCGAACTGGTTTCTTACCTTTCACGACCCATCAGCCTTTCTGTTCGTTTGTTTGCGAACATGGTTGTTGGCCACGTTCTTTTGAAGGTCATCGCTGGCTTTGTCATCATGCTCGGTGTGTTTGGGTTTATCCCGCTCGGCGTGCTTGTTGGCATTACAGCGCTGGAATTCCTGGTGGCGGCTTTACAAGCGTATGTCTTCACCATTCTGACTTGTATCTACCTGCATGATGCGATCCATCTGCACTAAGATCTTTTTGGAAATCGTAACTTTTTTATCTATCTAACGCACAAGCGTTATAAGGAGCTCGAGAATTATGGAAGCAGAAGCTGCAAAACTCATTGGTGCTGGTCTTGCTACTCTAGGTATGATTGGTGCAGGTGTTGGTGTTGGTAACGTATGGGCTAGCTACTTCCAGTCCATCGCTCGCAACCCAGCGTCTAAAGACGAAATTGGTGCGAACATCTGGATTGGCTTTGCTGTTACAGAAGCGATCGCACTGTTCTCTCTACTAGTTGCTCTGATCCTTCTGTTCGTAGCTTAATTGGAACAGATTGTTAGGCCGATATTCTCTGATACCCTATGGGTGTTTGATGATATGTCGGCCTATCAGACTTTTATCTGATCCGATTTTGATAACTGAACAAGGCGTGTAGCACGATGCCACAATTTGAACAAATCGATACGTTCGTAGGCCAAATCTTTTGGCTTATCGTTACCTTCGGTGTGCTCTACTTCCTGATGGCCAAGGTTGCTTTGCCACGTCTGGCCTCGATTTTGGAAGAGCGCGAAAATAGAGTTTCTGGTGATCTGGAAAAAGCAGAACGCTTGAAGCAAGAAGCTGAAGAAGTCCTCGCGGATTATCAGAAAGCTATTGCTGATGCACGCGCTTCTGCTGTTGCCGCTCTGAAAGAATCTGCGGATGAAATCGCAGCCACTAGCGCCAAGCGCCAGGCTGAGTTTGATACCCAGCTTTCGGAAAAGGTTCAGATTGCCGAAGACAAAATTAATGCTGCCCGTAGCGAAGCTATGGGACACATTAAGGATGTTGCCAAAGACGTTGCCGCTGCCGCGACAAGTAAATTGCTTGGTACTGATGTAACCGACGCTAAACTCAGCAAAGCTGTTGACGAAGCACTAGGGGAGCAGAACTAATCATGGAATTACTTCAAAATCCTACATTTTGGGTTGGCGTTGCTTTTGCAATCTTTGTACTTCTTGTCGTTACTAAAGGCGGGAAAGGCATTGTTGCAGGACTGGACGCACGCGGTGAAGCCATTCGCAAGACACTTGAAGAAGCTCAAAATCTTCGGGAAGAAGCGCAAAAAACACTGGCTGAATACAAGCGCAAACAACGTGATGCTCTAAAAGAAGCTGAAGAAATCATTGAACACGCAAAGCAAGAAGCAAAGCGTGTTCAAGAAGAAGCTGCTGCTGATTTGGAAGAATCATTGAAGCGTCGCGAACAACAAGCCATGGACAAAATTGCTCAGGCAGAGACAGCCGCACTGAACGAAGTTCGTGATCAGGCCGTTGATGTTGCAATCACAGCAACCAGAAACATTCTGGCCGGTAGTATGACCAAGGCAAAAGCCAAAGCGTTGATGGATGATTCCATCGGCTCACTTGGCGAAAAGTTTCATTGATCTCTCTTAGATCAAGCAAATGAAAAAAACCGGCTCATCTGAGCCGGTTTTTTTGTGTCTTTGTGTCGATGATTTTCTGACTTACAGATAACTCAGATCATAATAAGCATTAGATTTTAAGAGAGACAATCTCTTTAACATCGGATTTCTCTGCCACAAGCACATGAGATTCAGGAACCTTGTTCCACCCCTCCTGATCGTCTGTTAACGGCTCAGAAACGACCACCAGATCACCGTCTTTGTATCTCCAGTACAATGAAGGCGCAAAACGGTCATTTGAATGCCTGAGGCAATAAAGCTTGTTTCCATCTGTTATTGCCATCGTACAGCGAAATGGTTCCTTGATATTTCGTTCTGCCTGCAATGTTTCAACTGTCTCGACCATTCTTCGAATTGCGTTAACAGGATCAGATTCCAACCCAAAATTAAACAGCATATAGAATAGCGCCTCACTGTCCGTTGTTCCCATACGTTTTGTATAGTGTTCGTCAGTGATGAACGCCTCTAGCGGGCGCCTGAACTGTTCATAGCCACCGACCTGGCCATTATGCATCCCCATCCAGTTCTTATAAGAAAAGGGGTGACAGTTTGCGCGTGAAGTTGCTGTCCCTGTAGAGGCCCTTACGTGGGCAAAAAAATGAGCAGACCTGATTTGAGACGCAAGATGTTGCAAATTACAGTCATTCCACGCCGGCATGGTCTCTCTGTATAAACCCGGCTCTTCCTTTTGACCGTACCATCCAACACCAAAGCCATCCCCGTTTGTCGCAACTTTTGCTTCAGTTGCGTGTTGAGATTGCTCAACAAGGGAATGTTGTGGTTTGAACAGTAACTCTTCCAAGAAAATCTCTTGCCCGGAATAGGCGAGCCAGCGGCACATAAAATCGCTCCAAATTGTAGGTTCTGTGAAAACAAACCTTTTGATATCTATATCAAGTAAACCAGATACATCAAAAGATGAACGGTATGTTACTCTCATTCAACGTATCAGCAATAGACATCCTGCATTTTATAAAATAAAAAAAGGAGTCCGTGTTTGCACACGAACTCCAGTCCCAGCAATGGGCGGGAACAGGGTGCGGCCCTATCCCAAGTATGTTAAGCCGTCCCTTGCCTAACATACACGCCCTATGAGGACGGAGAGATCAGATAAATGAGACACCCAGCAATGGTCCCATCTGGTCTCTCCGCTTCAGCGGCCTATTCAGCCGCGTCTCGGTAGCTCTCGATTGAAGGGCAAGAGCAAATCAAGTTACGATCGCCATAAACGTTATCTACACGTCCAACAGGCGCCCAATATTTACCGTCACGAAGGCTTTCAACAGGGTAAGCTGCTTCTTCGCGGGTATAGGGATGATCCCAGCTTTCAGACAGCATTGATGCCGCTGTATGCGGAGCATTACAAAGCATGTTGTCTTCAAGAGGTAATTCACCAGAAGCAACCCGACCGATTTCTTTACGAATTGAAATCATGGCATCCGCAAGACGATCAATCTCGTATTTGGATTCTGATTCAGTCGGCTCAATCATCAAGGTTCCCGGTACCGGGAAAGACATCGTTGGCGCATGGAAACCATAGTCGATCAAACGCTTGGCGATATCATCGACCGTAATGCCGATATCATCCTTAAGTGGACGAACATCAATGATACATTCATGTGCAACCATACCGTTCTTTGATGTGTAAAGAACCGGATAGTGGTCGGAAAGACGCTTCGCCAGATAGTTTGCATTCAAAATCGCCATCTGTGTCGCTTTTTTCAGACCCGACGCGCCCATCAGCTTCAGGTAAGTCCAGGTAATAGGAAGAATACTCGCAGATCCCCAAGGTGCAGATGTTACAGCCCCCTGTCCTGTCTCTGGTCCAGCCTCAGCAACGAGGGAGTGATTTGGCAAGAAAGGTGCCAGGTGTTTACCTACACCGATTGGCCCAACACCTGGTCCCCCACCACCGTGTGGGATACAGAATGTTTTGTGCAGGTTAAGGTGCGAAACATCACCACCGAACTTACCGGGCTTAGCCAAACCAACCATCGCATTCATGTTGGCCCCATCAACGTAAACCTGTCCGCCGAAGTCATGAACGATGCCACATGTTTTACGAACTTCTTCCTCAAACACACCGTGTGTCGAAGGATAAGTGATCATAATAGCAGCAAGGTTTTCCTGATGCTTTTCAGCTTTGGCATAGAGGTCGTCGTTATCGACGTAACCTTCGTCATCACAATTAACGACAACAACCTTCATACCAGCCAAAGCAGCAGAAGCAGGGTTCGTTCCGTGTGCAGATGCCGGGATCAAACAGATATCACGCTGCGTATCCCCACGGCTCTCATGATACTTACGAATAGCCAGAAGACCGGCATACTCGCCCTGAGATCCAGAATTAGGCTGTAAAGAAACCGCATCATAGCCGGTCACTTCAACGAGCATATCTTCCAGATCTTTTATCAGCTCAAGATACCCTTCAGCCTGATCAAGGGGTACGAACGGGTGAATTTCACCAAACTCTGGCCATGTGACAGGAATCATTTCTGTCGCAGCGTTCAGCTTCATCGTACAAGAACCCAAAGGAATCATTGCACGATCAAGACCAATGTCCTTGTCACAAAGCTTACGCAGATAGCGCATCATTTCTGTTTCAGAATGATAGCTGTTGAACGTCGGGTGCGTCAGAAAATCAGTGCTACGGGCAAGAGCTTCTGGAAGATTATTCGGAGCTGATTTATCGAGGCTATCTACACTTTGACCATCAACACCAAAGACACCCCAAAGAGTTGAGATATCATCACGTGTCGTTGTTTCGTCCAGTGAAACGCCCAGTGTATCAGCGTCAACAACACGAAGGTTCATTTTGTTTTCACGTGCTTTGGCTGCAATCGCCTCTGCTTTTCCCTTCACATTAAGGGTCAGCGTATCAAAGAAAGCATCGTGAACAACGTTTACGCCGCCAGCTTTCAAGCCCGCGGCAAGAATAGATGCAAGTCGTGATATTCTGCGTGCAATTGTCTTCAGACCTTCCGGACCGTGGTAGGTCGCATAGAAACCAGCCATGTTTGCCAACAGTGCCTGTGCCGTACAGATGTTGCTGGTCGCTTTTTCACGACGAATATGCTGCTCGCGGGTCTGAAGCGCCATACGAAGAGCTGGTTCGCCATGCGTATCAACTGACATACCAACAAGACGTGCAGGAATAGAACGCTTGTACTTGTCATGTGTTGCAAAGTAACCAGCATGCGGTCCACCAAAGCCCATTGGCACACCGAAGCGCTGTGCAGAACCTATTGCAAAGTCAGCACCAAGCTCACCCGGGCTTTTGATAAGTGTCAGCGCAAGAATATCTGCAGCAATCCCGGCAAGACCTTTGTTATCCTGAACAGCCGCGATTAGATCACTGTAATCTTCAATACGACCGGAAGTACCAGGATACTGGAACAACGCACCATAAACAGCTGCCGGATCCAAATCCTTACGTGGATCACCAATAACAACTTCATACCCCAGAGCTTCTGCACGCGTTTTAATAACGGCGATGCTCTGCGGCAAAAGATCCTGATCAACAAAGAAAGCTTCTGCTTTGCTTTTGGCAACACGGCGACAGAAAGTCATTGCTTCAGCAGCGGCAGTCCCTTCGTCAAGCATAGAGGAATTCGCCAATTCCATGCCCGAGAGATCACTGATCATTGTCTGATAGTTAAGAATCGCTTCCAAGCGACCCTGGGAAATTTCAGCCTGATAAGGTGTATAAGATGTATACCAGCCAGGATTTTCCAGAACGTTTCTCAGGATAACTTTAGGAACATGTGTGCCGTAGTACCCCATACCAATGAAAGATTTGAAAACCTTGTTTTTGGTCGCAAGGGACTTGGCATGAGCCAAAACGTCAACTTCAGTCTGACTCTCCGCCATATCAAGTGGAGAGGTCTCTCGAATAGCTTCCGGGACTGTTTTATCAGAAAGCTCTTGCAGAGAACCAAGCCCCAGCAGTGCAAGCATTTCGGTTTGCTCTGCCTCAGTTGGTCCAATATGGCGGCGAACAAAATCTGTTTTTTGTTCGAGGTCTTTTAAAGACACATTAGTATCAGACATGGCGAATTCCTTAATCATCAGATCTGCGACCAGCTCTAATAAGCTGGCGCGGATCAAACTTACTTAGATCTTATTTTCTTTGACGCAGGTATTACCCCTGCCACCTAACCTTGGGCGGCGATGAAAGCTTTATAGCCAGCTTCATCCATCAACTCTTCAAGCTGAGAAGCATCTGTTATTTTCACTTTGTAGAACCAGCCTTCACCCATAGGTGCAGAATTAACAAGGCTTGGCTCATCAACAAGAGCTTCGTTGCCTTCAATCACTTCACCGTCACAGATAGCAAGAACTTCACTGGCGGCTTTTACTGATTCAACAACAGCAGCTTCATCGCCCTGCTCAAGATCTTTGCCTTCTTCTGGTACTTCAACGAAAACAACATCACCCAGCTGTTCCTGAGCAAATTCTGTGATCCCAACGGTACCGATGTCACCGTCAACAACAATCCATTCATGGTCTTCACTGAATTTAACTTCGCTCATAATCCTGATCCTCTAACAAATTGTTTTTATTTCAGAGCTGCGTAATTGGGACGTTGCTCTGCGGTATCGTGGGTTTTCCCACTATAAATATTTCTCAAACGTTCCGTTTTTCGGAACTATCCTCGGAAATAACTCTTCTGTTCAAATGGCATTTTCACAACTTTACACGGCATCTCTTTGCCACGTACCAGTGCGTTCAATGCTGTGTCCGGAGCCTTGTAATCGGATGCCACATAGGCAATCGCAATTGGCCCACCAACGGAAGGGCCAAACCCACCGCTAGTGACCTTACCAACAACTTCGCCTTCAGCATTGGCAATTTCAACGCCCGGGCGCAATGGGGCGCGTCCTTCGGGAAGGATACCAACCAAACGTCTTGGGGCACCGTCGGCAATTTGTTTCAAGATGATATCATCACCAGGGAAACCACCTTCTACACGGCGACGCTTTTGAATAGCCCACAACAAGCCAGCTTCGATAGGTGTGGTTGTTGTATCAATATCGTTTCCGTACAGGCAAAGGCCCGCTTCCATGCGCAGCGAATCACGCGCGCCCAATCCAGCGACTTCAACTTCGGCTTCATCAAGAAGACGGCGAACAATCGTAGCTGCCTTATCAGCAGGAATTGCAATTTCATAACCATCTTCACCCGTATAGCCAGAACGGCTAACCTGGCAACTCACACCATCGATTTCCAGGGTCATGAAGGTCATAAATTTCATATCAGCACACCGGGCATCAAAACGTGCCAGTACATCAACAGATTTCGGCCCCTGCAGTGCAATCAAAGCGTTGTCATATTCGACTTCGACTTCAACCTGATCACCAATTTTGGATTTGATGTGCGCGATATCAGCATCTTTACAAGCAGCGTTGATCACTAGGCTCAATCCGCCCGGCACCTTTGTGATCATCAGGTCATCAAGAATGCCACCATCATCATTTGTGAAGAAGCTGTAACGGATAGAGTTTTCCGCCAAACTTTCCAAATCAGCGGGAAGAAGGCTTTCCAATGCAGAGATCGCATTTTCCCCCATCAAACGAACAATACCCATGTGCGAGACATCAAAAATCGCTGCTGACGCACGTGTATGTTTGTGCTCTGTCATAATACCAGCCGGATATTGAACAGGCATGGAATAACCAGCGAAAGGAACCATTTTGGCACCAAGTTCCACATGCAGATCATAAAGAGGTGTTTTTTTAAGGTCTTCCGACATAACCAAGCTCCAGAGCACAAAAGGTAAAACACAACGGTGACTTAACCATTGCATCCCCCTCTGTCTTCGAACCTGAGAGATTCACAAAAGATGTTTAGCACCCTTTGCTTACTCCGTCGGTGTCTCGCGGTACGCAAAACTTTCCAGAGTTGCCTGCCTCTTGCGGTCCATGTGCCTGAGAGTTTCCGGGGCGGTTGCTCCTTCGGCGCTGCTCGTACTGTTTCTGTTAAGAAACTTTACAACAATCTCTCCCGCGAGAGGTATTTCAGCAATAGCTAGATTGTATCATAACAACCTAACTTGGCTAGAGATTTACGCTGTTCTGAAAAAAAGTCAACCACAGACGACACAAATTCTAGTGAACACGACAAATTGCAAGCAAATACAATTACTTATTTCCGATAGGAAATTTTCATACCATAGATTCTTGCGTGTCCACGATAAGAAACATAGGTGCTTTATTATCGTAGCAGCACTAAATTCTCAGCCTTGTTCAAAAAGTCACACTCTTAAGCGACAAATTTAAGGAGGCTGATATTGAAACAGGTTATATTTTAGTGCGGTTATAATAAAGCTCGCTACGTGTTAGTTCAAACCCGATGAAAATAATATAGTCGGCTCCGGTCTTGCCATTGCGTAGTGGTATCGTCGGAAAAATATTGTCCACCAAAGCAATCGAGGTTCTGTTACCTTCAAACGGCGCGACAAGATCAAAAGATTCCCGGCTCAAGATTTTGCGATCATGTGTGGCGACAGCAACAAAGTAATTGAACTTAGCACCACCATCACTTGCTGGTCCTTGAGTAAGTTCGAAGCGGACGACAACCTGATTATTCAAATTGTTTGTTTCTTCATCCAGAACACAAACATTCGCAAAATTATTGATAGACGCTTCAAATGCCACATCCGTTAAATCACGCCCCTGCCCCTGAAACCGTGTCATTTCTTCGGCTTCTTTAAGAACAATAATCTCGGGGCAAGCGGGTGGAGCTTCTTCAGGTTCAATCAAACCGCAACCGGAAAGAATTAGGGATGCAAACACAACAGCGCCTGACTGGAAAGAAACGCGCGACAAGACTCTAGAGAACAGGCGACCCATAAAATGTTTTATCCCTTAATCTGACAAGGATTAAAATGATTTAACTAACCAAACAATGAGATCATAGCTTGGCTATTGATGAATATCTTTCATACAGTTACTCCTAAATACAAATATACCAAGATAGAAGCAAGCCGTACGATGTTTAAGATCATGCTGATTAGCTCTTTTCTCAGCTTCTGCACTGTATTAGTTTCGCGATAACAACAGATGGGCTATTCTCATCAACAGCTACACGGACGAAAATAATGACTAAAAGCGATCTTACAATATTACTTGCCAGTCCAAGAGGGTTTTGTGCTGGAGTAGATCGTGCCATTGAAATTGTAGAACGGGCCCTCGTAAAACATGGAGCTCCCGTTTACGTTCGTCACGAAATTGTTCATAACAGATACGTTGTTGAATCTCTGGAGCAAAAGGGCGCTGTTTTTGTAAAAGAACTCGATCAAGTCCCCGAAGGACTTCCAGTCATTTTCTCAGCCCATGGTGTACCTAAATCTGTACCAGCAGCCGCACAAGCACGTGAACTCTTATACTTTGATGCAACCTGCCCTTTGGTGAGCAAGGTCCATAGAGAAGCAGAACGTCACGAAAAAGACGGGCGTCAGGTCATACTTATTGGACATGCTGGACACCCCGAAGTAATAGGCACAATGGGTCAACTAAATGATGGGTCCATTGTCCTTGTGGAAACGGAAGAAGATGCTGAAAATCTGGTCGTTGAAGATCCTGACAATCTCGCGTTTGTCACCCAGACAACTTTATCGGTGGATGATACAGCTTCTATCGTAAAAACATTGATGCGCAGATTTCCGAATATGCTTGAACCCAAAAAAGAGGATATCTGTTACGCGACGACCAATAGACAAGAAGCCGTCAAAGCAATCGCGACAAGATGCGATGCGTTGCTGGTAATCGGCGCACCCAACTCTTCAAATTCAAAACGCCTTGTAGAAGTTGCCTATAAACAGGGGTGTGAAAAAGCTGCATTGGTACAGCGAGCTACCGATATTAAATGGGATGCTTTAAATGGGGTAAAAACCCTGGGGATTACAGCAGGTGCATCTGCTCCGGAAATCCTCGTTGAAGAAGTTATTGATGCCTTCAAAGAACATTACAACGTATCAATCGAAGAAATTAATATCCGTGACGAAAACGTTGTTTTTAAAGTTCCCAAGACACTGCTTGATACACCTGCAACAAAAGATATTCGCTAAAGCATCCATCAGATTGCTTTACCAAAACATTACTTTTCACTGAGATAACAATGGCCGTTTACACAGAAGTCCCTGATGATGAAGTTGAAAGCTTCCTCACCGAATATGACATTGGTGATGTGCTTTCCCTTAAAGGTATCGCAGAAGGTGTCGAGAACTCGAACTATATTCTCAATACAACCGAGGGACACTATATTCTTACACTCTATGAAAAACGTGTTGAGAAGGCTGATCTCCCTTTCTTTCTTGGTTATATGCAGCACTTGGCCGCCAAAGGCATTTCCTGCCCAGTCCCCATTGCGGGCAAAGACGGAAACAATCTGAGAGAACTCTGCGGACGTCCCGCGGCAATCACCGCCTTTCTGGACGGAATGTGGCCAAGACGAATTCAACCATTCCATTGTCGTGCCTTGGGAAAAACCATGGCTGAAATGCACCTTGCAGGACAGGATTTTTCTCTGACCAGGCCCAATGCATTATCCGTCAAGGGGTGGAAAGAGGTACTGGACGCTTGCGAAGGCAAAGGTGAGCAGGTGAAACCAGGCCTGACAGATACATTGAACGAAGAATACCAGTATCTGAAAAAACACTGGCCCAAAGATCTACCTCAAGGCGTTATCCATGCAGATATGTTCCAGGATAATGTCTTCTTCATCCATGAAAAACTCTCGGGAGTGATTGACTTTTACTTCGCCTGTAACGATCTACTGGCTTATGAGCTCGCCATCTGTCTGAATGCCTGGTGTTTTGAGCTGGATAACTCTTTTAATATTACAAAAGCCCAACTTATGCTTCGGGCCTATCAGGAAGTGCGTCCGCTAACACAAGATGAACTAGAGGCGCTTCCCCTTCTTGCTCGCGGCGCATCTCTGCGCTTTTTGCTAACAAGACTCTATGACTGGGTAAACCATCCCGAAGGTGCTTTTGTGAAACCAAAAGATCCGATCGAATACCTGAACAAATTGAAATTTCACCAATCCGTTAAAAGCATTGCTGATTATGGAATAACTTTATGAATCAAAGAACTCCTGTTGAAATTTTTACAGATGGCGCCTGTTCAGGTAACCCCGGCCCCGGGGGGTGGGGAGCGTTACTAAGATACAAGGATAATGAAAAAGAACTTTGCGGTGGCGAAGCAGAAACCACGAACAATCGCATGGAGCTTCAAGGAGCAATATCCGCACTAAACGCCCTAAAAAAACCATCTTACATCATTCTGACAACCGACAGCGTCTATGTGAAAGACGGTATTACAAAGTGGATTTTTAACTGGCAAAAGAACGGTTGGAAAACAGCGAATAAGAAGCCCGTTAAAAACGCAGAGCTTTGGCAGGATTTAGTTGCAGCCCTGAAACCTCATGACGTGGAGTGGCGATGGGTTAAAGGTCATGCTGGACACCCAGAAAACGAACGCGCAGATGAACTCGCACGAAAAGGCATGGCCGAATACAAGTAAGACCATGCCTTTATGGAAATGCAGTAAGAAAACCGATTCTAGTTTTCTAAAATCTTCAGCAAAGCCTGAGGATTTTTATTGGCTTGCGCTTGCATTGCCAGCTCGGCTTCGTTCAGCACCTTTGAGGTGACTAAGCTAGTAACCTGTGCAGCAATATCCGCATCAGCCAAGGCTGAATTCGCAGCAGACACGTTCTCAATTTGGCTCGCAATATTTTCACCCGCAACTTCAAAACGTGAGACTGTTGCCCCAACTTCTGCTCTGGCATTACTCACCTGATTGATCGCGCTATCGATAGCACCAATGGCTGTCGTCGCATTAGCGGCACTATCTACAGTTAACCCAGATATTCCCAAAGCTGTACCCGTGACATCGACACCATCAAGAGAAATTGTGTCGCCGACATCTGTTCCAACAAGAAAATCAGAACTATCGGTATTATCCAAGAGTCCTCGACCATTGAACGTGGTCTGGTTTGCAATCTCAGAAACTTCATCTCTAATCTGAACGAATTCTGCATTTATCGCTTGAAGACTGGCAGGATCTTGCGTCCCACCTAAAGCTTGCGCGGCAAGCTCTTTCATCCTCATTAAACCATCAGAAATTCTGGCAAGTCCGCCATCAGCGATTTGACCAATACTGGCCCCTTGCGCTGCTGTTGCTGCATTTTGATTGAGAACAACAGTGTCTGATTGCAAAACAGTCGAAATCGCCAATGAAGCCGCCGCATCGGAAGCTCTTGGAATATTCGACCCACTAGCAAGTTTGTTGATACTATTTTCCTGCAAACGTGAATTTTGCAGTGACGCCGCATTAATCGACGCGCCATTAACGGTAGGCATTTGACCGTCTCCAATACTTAGAGAGTGTTACGCGCATACCTGCGCAGTGCACCAATACTATTCCCGTTATTTTGAGCCTATTAGCGAAAAAAATCAATAATTTACGTATTCAAACCACCTTACATTTTAATAAAATTTTAGCTAATTTGTACATTGCCTATAAAATAAATTATTTTTCAGTGACTTGGAGGATTCGTAAAAACGAACGTGATCAGAGTTACTTTGGATAAAAATTCTGTCTCTTTAGAGTCGAAAACCAAACTTCATGCACACGAAAACAAAAAGAGACATGAAACTTTGTTTTGAGCTAAGATGTAAAAACGCTCTCATAAGAGGTCCATATAAACTTGAGAAAAGCTCGGACAAAATTCCTCTATTTAAAAAAAATGTTACTCATGACTTTCATGGTAACGACAGGCAATATGAGTGCCACCCATGCTGAAGGTCTGGCCGTAGATATGGAGCTTATACTGGCTGTGGACTGCTCCTACAGTGTCAGTGATGCAGAATACCAACTGCAGATGAACGGTCTGGCACGTGCCCTGCGCTCACCCGCCGTAAATGTAGCAATACAGGCTGGGCATTATAAGAAAATATCAATTGCTTTAATTCAATGGTCAGGAACCAATAACCAGATTGTCTCAATTCCCTGGACTGCGATAGGCTCCCCCAGCTCCGTTACCAATCTTTCTGAACGAATTCGCCGACTGCCTAGGCATGTGGCTCTTGGGCCAACGTCGATCTCAGCAGTTATTGCCAAATCACTCCATATGTTCAGCAACTCCCCCTATCGTTCTTACAGAAAGGTCTTGGATATATCTGGGGATGGGCGAAATAATGATGGTGTACCCGCCCACTTCCTGCGGGATGTCGCCATAAAAAAAGGTGTAACGGTCAATGGTCTCGCAATCATCAACGAAACCCCGACCCTGCACCACTACTTTCGAAATGCTGTGATCGGCGGACAGGGAAGCTTTGTCATAAAAGCAAATTCCTACGAAGCATACGAATATGCTATCCAGAAAAAACTCGTCCGAGAAATAGCGCCCCTGCCCATTGTCCAAAATACTTTTTAGAGATCTTTTAACATAACCTCTGCTGCAGATGCTTCATAAGCACCAGCTTCTTCAACGTGAAGCGACGCGACAACACCATCCTTAATCAGCATGGAAAATCTGGCGGCACGCTGCCCAAGACCGACACCAGACGCATCAATGGTTAACCCGACACCATTTGCGAGTTCACCCAATCCATCAGCCAACATCATGATGTCCCCCTCTGGGTCAAGCAAATCCCCCCAGGCTTTCATAACAAAGGGATCATTGACGGACATACAGGCAATAACATCGACACCTTGGTCACGTAATTTTTGCGCGTTCTCTTTATAGCTTGGGAAATGTTGTTCTTGGCAGGTTGGTGTGAAAGCACCTGGAACCGCAAAAAAAGCAACTGTTTTACCCGCACAGAACTCTGCAAAATCAATCTTGTCGATACCATCCGCATTCTTATTCCATACGGACGCCGAAGGAACTTTATCCCCAACTGAAATCGTCATGTTATTTCCAATCAATAGGTTAAGTTTATTTTCCAGATCACTGTTTTCCGGATGCCTGTTCAAAAGCACTTAAAACTTCATCAATGGTCAAAAGTTCTGATAACACTATCCCGTCAGGTGCGCCGGGACCATAGATAATATTAAAGGGAATTCCATAACGATTGTAGCTTTCCAGATACGCCGTAATTGTATCGCTTGGCAGTGTCCAGTCAGCCTGCATTGGCACAACATTTTCCTGTTGTAACAGGGACTGTATTTCATCCTGTTCCAACACAAGTTTTTTATTTACCTGGCAAGTAATACACCAGTCAGCAGTAACGTCGACAAAAACAATTCTACCGCTACCTACTTCTCCTGCTATCTGCTGCTGAGCAAACGGTATCCAATAATCCGAAAGAGATACATTTTCTGAAGAGACAGAAAATTTATAAGGAACCGCCAGAGAAAGGATCGCCAAGAAAACAACAGCTAAAGCCCGCTTTCCAATTGTTAGGGATTTAATGGCCAAAATAGCCATACCCAAAGCTAAAAGGCCGGCGACAAGGGTTGTTGCCAGCCAGCCCATCTGAACAAAAAGGACGGACAAAAGCCAAGCGACAGTCCCTAACAAAAGCAACCCAAGGGAACTTTTCAGCCAAATCATCCAGATTCCCGGTTTAGGGAGAAACATCGCAAGCTTTGGTTTCGCTGCTACGGCCAAATAAGGTAGCGACATACCAATACCCAGGAAGGTAAAAATCGCAAAGATTTCCCACGTCCCTCGCGCTAAAGCAAAGCCTACTGCTGTTCCCAAAAATGGCGCGGAACAAGGGGTCGCCAAAAGCGTGGCAAACATTCCCTTGAGAAAATCTCCTCCGCTCCCCTGCTTTTCACTTGCGCTCACGGCACGGTTCATCATCCCACCCGGTGCGACGAACTCAAACCAGCCAAAAAGGTTTGCTGCAAACAATGAAACAATCCCGCTCATAGCGATAAGAAACAGGGGTTGTTGAAACTGTATGCCCCAGCCCACAGAGAAACCTGCCACTTTCAAAAGAGATGCTGCCGCAGCCAAAATCCAGAAGGAAGTTAAAATGCCAAGACTTGTTGCGATAAAGCTTCTGCGAACGCCTTGATCATCGCCGTCTTCATGCCTGATCACCGACATCAACTTCAAGGACAAGACCGGTAAAACGCACGGCATTAGGTTCAGAATAAAGCCCCCTAAAAGAGCTAAACCAAGAATTGGTAAAAATGCCAAAACTCCGAGACTTGTTCCGACTGGAATATCTTTGTATCTGGAGACAGTTTTAAATTCTACGCCCTTTGTCCCATCAACAAGAGATAGCGTAATTTGCTTGCCTTCCAGAACTCCTTTGGTTTCCTTGTAGGTTGAAACCGGAATGGTGAATTCTGCCTTGGAACCATCTTCAAGGATAACAACTTCAGGTGCAGAGAAAGAAAAGCCCGGTGGCCCCTCAACAATAACATCCGGTTTTTGGAAGCCTTGCTCCTTAGTTGAACTATAAACTTTGAGAACCAGATCTTCACCTTCGCCGTCAAGGAAACTGTCCGTAATATCTAAACCGGCTTCGGCACCAAGCCCCGGCACTTGGCGAACATATGCATCGACAATACCCGCTTCCAGAGAAGGGAATGCTTCTCCGGCCGGAAGACGTATAGTCACTTCGGCATCAAAAGGAATACATATTTCTTTGCAGAGCAAATAGCTCGCCGTGCCCCGTAAAGTAACATCCTGCTGTGGATCATTTGCCTGAATTTCGAATGGAAAAACAACTTCTTTACTGTAGCCAAATGTCTGCAAACCAAAGAGCGTAAAACGATGAGGAACCGGCCAATAAAACTGCCAGGATTTCAGATTCTCACTTCCGGCTAGATCAAGAGAAACGGGAAACCCGGCATCACCCGGTGACCGCCAGTAGGTCTTCCAGCCTTCTTTTAGCTCAAATTGGAGGCCAAGCATCACCTTCCCAGCATCACCAAGCGTTTCCTGCCCTGTGACCAAACGGACACGAGAAAATTCTTCTTCAATCCAAGGTGAAGAAGATCCTTGAGCTGTGAAGGGCACCGAAAACAATGCAAAAAAAACAAAAAATGTTCCCTGCAGAACCCTGCACAGATTGTTGTTTATCTTTTCTCGTAAAAAATGCATGTGTCCCTAATTTCTAACTTGAACCAACATTATAAAACCGATGCTGTGTTTTCTCTTTTAGATTTGCTCTTGTATAAATATTAAGATGTAAATCTATATAGTATATAATAATTATGACGATGTGGCGGAATGCCTCGGCTTATAATCGCAACAAGACCTTGAGGCAACATAACCATCAACATCTCAATATCTGCTCAGGAGGGATGAAATATCAATGACAAGCTTTCAGAGTAACGGTTATTTGACCGGTAAGTTACTGATAGCCATGCCACAGATGACAGATTCACGCTTTGTAAAATCGGTCATATATATCTGCGCCCACAATGAAGATGGCGCGATGGGTCTCGTTGTTAATCAACTTATTGAAAGCTTTTCTTTCGTCGAGCTTCTCGAACAACTGGAAATAACACCCACAGCGTCTTCTTCACAGATCAAGGTACACTTTGGTGGTCCTGTTGAATCTGGTCGTGGTTTTGTTTTGCATAGCAATGATTATCAACAAGACGGTACCATGATCGTGGCCGAGACAATCTCAATGACAGCGACAATTGATATCCTGAACGATATCGCCAATAACAAAGGCCCAGAAAAGAGCTTATTGGCACTTGGATATGCGGGCTGGGGACCCGGGCAACTTAATGACGAATTACACCAAAATGGGTGGCTAGTTGCCGATCAGGATGATGAAATACTTTTTGGATCAAACATGATGGACAAATGGAATCTCGCTATGTCCAAAATCGGCATCGACCCCGCCCTATTATCCGGCGAAGCAGGGCACGCCTAAAACGGATAAGAACCCAACTTTAGGCCTTAACCTGGGTCACAGGAGGGACATTAATCCAGCCACGGCGTGACAAACGAGGATCATTTTGCAAAAGAGCAAAGGTTATATGATCTTGCCAGATTGCATTGATTTTCAAATAACCTCGGGCCCTGCCCTCTTCCTGAAAACCAACCTTTTTCAGCACTGTCTGGCTTGGGCCATTATGTTCCAGACAGGCCGCTTCCAAACGATGAAGCCCTAAGTCATCGAAAGCATAGTCAATCAGAGCTGACAGGATTTCAGTCATATAGCCCTTACCTGCATGGGCTTCGCCCATCCAGTAACCGATCGTCCCCATATAGGCAGCTCCCCGGCGAATATTCCCAAGGGTAATACCGCCAAGCATCGTATTATCGTCACGCGAAAAGGCATAAAAGGTGTAACCGACATCACTACGCCAATCCAATTTATATGCCCGAAGCTTATCCCGGAAAGACGATTTGGTCAGATTATCACTTGCCCAAGTCGGCTCCCACGGGGCAAGAAAATCGCGACTTTCCCGTCGCAGGTTGGCCCATTCTTTCCAGTCACCAGACTGGGGGGCACGCAGGTAAATCCGCTCGTTCATCAAGCGTAATTTCCGCATATCCCAATGGCTCATCCCACTTAGAAACATTAAGCAACAAACCTCTTTTGCAGCTGTTCTTTGCTTTCCAGATTGCCAAGAGGTCCCATAGCAGCAAGCGTCATAGGGCTTTTCAGAAGCTGCTGAGCAAAACCCTGAACCATATCCACATCAACAGCATCAATTTTCGCAACTGTTTCCTCAACCGGAATGGCGCGATCAAATATCAAGAGCTGCTGGGCGAGCTGTTCACAACGAACACCCGTGCTTTCCCGTCCCATCAGAATCGATGCTTTCAGTTGTGTTCTAGCTCTGACAATTTCTTCCTCCGTAACGGTTGAAGAAAGCTCCATCAACATATCCGAGACCACAGGAACAAGTTCGCTAACTTCCTTCTCTCCGGTACCTGCATAGATGCCAAAAAGACCATTATCCATAAAACTGGAGGCAAAAGAATAAATCGTATAAACGAGTCCACGCTTTTCGCGGATTTCCTGGAATAGTCGCGAAGACATTCCCCCACCAAACAAAGTAGAGAGAACATTGGCTGCATAATAATCCTGCCCAGCGAACTCAGCACCTTTGAAACCAAGAAGAAAATGGACCTGCTCCAGATCTCTGTCTTCTCTGAACTCACCCCCGGTATATTCAGACTGAGGCAAGGGACCAAGATTAGCTTTCCCAAGATTACTGAACTGCTCTTCTGCGAGTTTTACAAAGGTCTGGTGGTCAACATTGCCAGAAGCACAAACCACCATGGTATCGCTACCATAATTACCAGTAAGATAGCTGCGAAGATCATCAGCACTCAGGCGGTTAACAATTTCTCCACGCCCAAGTACCGGACGCCCGAGAGCTTGAGATGCAAAAGCCGTTTCCTGAAAGTGATCAAAAACAATATCATCAGGAGTATCATTTGCCTGACCAATTTCTTGCAGGACCACATGACGTTCTTTTTTGAGCTCCTCTTCGTCAAAAAGAGGCTTCTGTAAAATATCCGCAACTGTATCCAGTGCAAGCGGAACATCGTTTTTGAGTACCTTCGCATAAAAGGCTGTATTTTCCCGAGACGTATAGGCATTCAATTGTCCACCAACAGCCTCTATCTCTTCAGCAATATCAAAAGACGTACGTTTTTCCGTACCCTTGAACACCATGTGTTCAAGCAAGTGGGCAACTCCGTTGACATCAGCGCTTTCATTCCGTGCACCAACACCGATCCATGCCCCCAGGGAAACAGATTCGACTGCATCCTGTCGATCAGTCGCAACACGTAGTCCGTTGGACAGCGTAGAGATTTCAATCGTCATTATTAGCTGTTTCTCCGACGAGCCAGAACCATATCTTTTAATTTACTCAAATCATTTTCCATAACTTTGTATTGTTCTTCCCGATCAAAAAGATCTGCCATGTGTTCCGGCAACTCAGGCGTTACACCGGAAGCCTTATGAACCGCATCAGGGAATTTAGCTGGGTGTGCCGTTGCCATACACGCCATCGCAGGGACATCATCACGTACTTTGGCGACAGCTGCGGCAACCGCAATCACAGAATGAGGATCAAACAATTCACCCGTTTGCTCATAGTACTTTTTAATTTCTGCCAGCGTTTGATCGTCGTCCAGACGATAGGCATCAAACAACCTGAGTGCACGTTGATGGCGCGCAGGTTCCAGATCAAAGTTTCCATTCTCCCGGAACGAGGTCAACGCTGCCTCAACAGCTTGACCATCCTGATCGAGCAGATCAAACAACAAGCGTTCAAAATTGCTTGAAACCTGAATATCCATCGACGGAGACAGGCTTGGTTCAACCGGGTTCATTGTCATTGAACCTGTTTCAAAGAAACGAGTGAGAATATCATTGCGGTTAGAGCCAACAATTAACTGGGAAACCGGAAGTCCCATTCTACCCGCTGCATAGGCCGCAAAAACATTACCAAAATTACCCGTTGGCACAGAAAAGCCTACCGGACGATCCGGCGCACCAAGGGCAACCCCTGCGGCAAAATAATAGGCAATCTGGGACATAATTCGTGCCCAGTTAATAGAATTTACTGCAGACAGATTTACCGAATCACGGAAATTTTGATCATTGAACATCGCCTTAACGTGATCCTGGCAATCATCAAATGTTCCCTCAAGAGCAACATTGATAACGTTGTGCGACGTTACCGTTGTCATCTGGCGTCGCTGCACTTCGGAAACACGACCATGAGGATGCAGAATGAAGATGTCTATCTGATCCCTATCTCGACATGCTTCAATCGCCGCGGATCCGGTATCACCTGATGTTGCCCCAACAATCGTGATTCGCTCACCACGTTTTTTGAGAACGTAGTCAAAAAGACGCCCGAGCATTTGCAAGGCAAAATCTTTAAACGCAAGCGTCGGCCCATGGAAAAGCTCCATGACCCAGATACGCCCGTTTATTTGCTTCAGAGGTGCGACAGCCGAATGTCTGAAATCAGCATAACTGTCTTCGACAATCGCCTTTAAGTCTGGATCAGGTATAACACCAGCAACAAATGGTTTTACAACACGAAAGACAATTTCCGTATAGGGTTGCCCGGCCATGTCACGGATTTCTTCTGCCGAAAACTGAGGCCAGCTTTCGGGAAGGTAAAGTCCGCCGTCCCGAGCCAATCCGGCAAGGAGTACGTCATCGAAGTTAAGGGCTTCTGCCTGCCCACGCGTGCTGATGTATTTCATGATTTCCTAGACCGTCACTTTTGCAACGTAATAAGCCCATCGGGCTAAAGCCAAAAACCTTACTGCGCCTTTACCATAGCAGCAAGTAAGATCAATTTTACTATGGTTTTCTTCTGACAAGATCAAGCATCAAGATTAAACGTCAAGATAACGGGCCTTCAGATGCGCTTTAAACACCTGAGGGTCAAGCGGGTGTCCAGTCACTGTCGTCAACAATTCATCTGTTGAAAGGAATGATCCCCAAGCGTGAACATTTTCATTTAACCAACCCATAAGCGGGCCAAAATTCCCTTGGGCCAGTGCGGATGGAATTCCAGGCACAGCCGCTTTCGCGGCAGCAAACAACTGTGCCGCAGCCATAGCGCCCAAAGTATAGGTCGGGAAGTATCCCCAAGCACCGTCATACCAGTGAATATCCTGCAGACAGCCAAGAGTATCATTTGGTGGACGAATACCCAGCAAACCCTCTAAGCCGTCATTCCATGCCTGAGGCAAATCTTCAAGACCCATAGATCCCTTGATCAATTCCTTTTCCAGACGATATCGCAAAATCACGTGTGCAGGATACGTTACTTCGTCCGCATCGACCCGAATGAAGTCTGGCTTAACTTTGTTATAAATGCGCTGCATGTTATCCGGTGCCCATGCTGCCCCTTTGCCAGCAAAAGCCACCTTTGCTTTCTCAGCAACAAATGAAACAAACTCTTCGCTTCGGCTCGCTTGCATTTCAATAATAAGCGATTGGCTTTCATGCATAGTCATACCGCGCGCAGAGCCTACAGGCTGGAGGCGCCAATCCTTCGGTAGGTTACGCTCATACATCGCGTGCCCGGTTTCATGAAGAACGCCCATTAGCGACGTCATAAAATCAGTCTCGTCATACCGTGTTGTTATTCGGATATCATCCGGCACACCACCGCAAAAAGGGTGCAAGCTCACATCAAGGCGGCCGTGATTAAAGTCAAAGCCCACAGCCTTGATCATTTCACGCCCAAGTGCTTCTTGCGCTTTGACAGAAAACGGCCCATCAGGCATCTCTGCCGCAGTTTCTGATGCCTGTTTCTCCAACACGGCCTGTGTAAAATCTGGCAGGAACACAGCTAGATCATCAAAAATTGCGTCAATGCGCATTGACTTTCCGCCGGGTTCGAAATGATCCAGCAAGGCATCATAGGTGTCACATTCAAACAGCTCGGCTTTGATCTTCGCTTCTTGCTGCGTAAGGTTAAGTACTTCCTTCATTGCTGGCAGGATCGAAGCAAAGTCATTATTTGGACGTGCTTCGCGCCAAATCATCTCACAACGTTTACCAGCTTTTGTCTGCGCCTCGACAAAATCACCATCAAGTGCTGTAGCATGTCGCCAAATTCGCTGCATCTCGCGTAAATTAGCCAACTGCCAGCTACCCAGATCACCTTTGCTCTCTATCGCATGAGCAAACAGATCTTCCATTTCGCTACTGGTCAAAATTTCGTGCTGAACACCGCTTAGGGCTGCAAGCTGTTCCATTCTGGCTTCGGCACCGCCGGCTGGCATTACCGTCGACATGTCCCAACCGAGAACACCACTGGCTTCACCGATGGCGTTCATACGACGGAATTTTTTTTCAAGAGCAAGATAAGCTGACATTTCACATTCCCAATCAGGCAACTAACCATTCACACGACGAACGATTACAGTTTAGTCGTCTTCCAATTTTTCAACAGGGCGATAATGATAGATGAAATAAATCACGGCAAGGATCAAAGCCATCGCATACCATGTAATGACATACTCCAGATGATTATTCACTAAAGCGATACGCGTTTGCCCACCAAGTGGATATCCCCCCGGATTAGCTGTGGGACCTGCATCAAGATAAACACTCATAACTGGATTAGACAAACCGGTCTGCTGGCTCATTTCCTGGATATCTGTATAGAACCAAAAGTTATCTTCAGGATCATTGACCGGACGTACAAATTCATAGCCCTTCCATCCTCCAACACGAAGAAGGCCTTCTATTTTGACAGTTCCCTCAACTTGGCCTTCTGCTCGTAAGGCAGGGTCTTTAAAATCAGAAGGCACAAAACCTCGGTTGATCAAGATTTGCCGTCCATCCGTCATTGCAAAAGGCGTAATGACCTGAATACCCAACTGTCGATCCAATGATCGTGCGCCCATGATGAGCTCTTTATTGTGTAGAAACTCACCCTCTACCCAAACATTGATAAACTCGTCTGTTTCGGGTTCCGCAACTTCGCCGGGATAGGTTTCTGAAAAAGAAATAGCCGCAGCAGAAGCGCGATCTGTGCGTAAGGCAATTTGATCTTTTTTCCACTCCATACGTGATAGCTGCCACGTGCCAAGGGCAAGAGCAATCAAAACAACTGGAATGGTAAACATCGTGGGCCAAAAAGTTGGCTGAAAACGGCGTGCTGTGCCTTTAGTCATAATCGACAAATCCTGTGTCGCTGGCTTTTAATAGTATTCGAGCGCCACCATAAGGCCTTTGCAAGAACAGAGCAAAGCGATTGAGCCAATCTGGCAAGAAAAAATCCCTTCAACATATGCAAGATACAAAGGCCAGCCGCATACCCAAGAACATACAAAAAAGGCCGCGCCTTAACGGATGAAATGTAAATTTCATTTTCGTCTAAGGCACGGCCTTTTTTTTAAACCGAAACTGTTTCAGGTTTCCCCGATTGGAAAGGCTTAGCCACCCCACCAGTAAACAGCAGCAAACAGGAACAACCAAACAACGTCCACAAAGTGCCAGTACCAGGCCGCAGCCTCAAAGCCAACATGCGCTTCAGGCGTAAAGTGACCTTTTTTCGTACGGATCAAGCATACAAAAAGGAAGATGGTACCAACAATAACGTGGAAGCCGTGGAAACCGGTCGCCATGTAAAAGGTAGAAGAATAGATGTCGTCTGTGAAACCGAATGCAGCATGGCTGTACTCGAAAGCCTGAAGTGCCGTAAAGATAACGCCAAGACCGACAGTAATCATCAAGGCATGAACAGCTTGTTTCTGTTGGCTGTTCAGGATCGCATGATGCGCCCATGTCACAGAACAACCAGATAGCAACAGGATCAATGTGTTCAAGAACGGTAGATCAAATGCATCAAACGTTTCAACCCCAGCTGGCGGCCAAACGCCCCCAATAACTTCACTAGGATAGAAGGCAGCTGTGAAATACGCCCAGAAAAATGCCACAAAGAACATTACTTCAGAAGCGATGAACAGCACCATGCCGTATCTCAGACCAATACGAACCACTGGGGTATGAAGGTGACGAACATATGCTTCGTTCACCACGTCACGCCACCAGGCATACGCACAAATAAGGACCGATGCGATACCCGCATAGAGAACCAAGTTTGTATAGTCATGCATCATCATCACAAGACCTGTTGCCATTAAGCCGGCAGCAAAAGCTGTCAGCAAAGGCCAAGGGCTTGGATCAACCAAATGATACGGATGTTTTACTTCGTCGTGCCCTGCACTCATGATATCCCTCTTAACCAGACGCTGTTGCGTATTGTTAATTGATCTCTACAACCGGTTTATTTCCGGTGTCATTACCCAAATCACCCACATCCATACTATCCTCTTCTTCTGTATCCCGGAAGAAAGTATAGGACAGAGTGATTGTTTTTACGTCACTGAGATTCGGATCATTCTCTATTTCCGGGTCAACATAGAAAGTAACAGGCATGTCAACTTCCTGTCCCGGTAACAGAGTCTGCTCTGAAAAACAGAAACAATCTACTTTTACGAAATACTGACCGGCTTTAAGCGGCGTCACATTGAATGTGGCAACACCCTTGACCTTATCATCAGACGTATTTTTTGCGCGATAAAACGCAATTCCTTCTTCCCCGACTTTAATATCAACCGCGCGCTGCGCAGGCTTAAAGTACCAAGGGAGGTCCCCGTTTACTGAGGAATCAAACCGAATAGTCACGTCGCGATCAGTTGCGACCAAATCGTCTGTCGCGCCAACATCAGAAACCTGAGTTGTCCCGCCATAACCAGTCACCTGACAAAACAACCGATAAAGTGGTACAGACGCAAAGGCCAACGCCACCATTCCACAGACGACACCGCCCAGGATGATTGCAACGCGTGCATTTTTACCACCAGCGACAGACATTCTATTTCAGCCCCATCTTGACGATCGTAATAGTGTAAACCAACAGGATAAACCCAATCAAAACACCCAGAATAGCCCAGTTACGACGCTTTCTCTGTTTGTGAATTTCTTCGGAGTTTTCCACAGTTTGATATTTCTGTGTTTTGTTCTCAGACTCGTTTATGGACATATCAACCACCAATCAAACTCAGGATGCCCGGTGTCCGATCAATGATCAGCACGGCAAAGAGAACAAAGAGATATAAAATCGAAAAGAAGAACATCTTGCGGGCATGACGATCTTCTTCAGAACGAAGCACCTTGATGTTCAGCCATAGAAAATAAGCGCTCGCGATCAATGCCACAGCCCCATACAACAGACCTGCAACATTGAAATATACTGGCGCTAGTACAACCGGGAAAAGGGCAATGGTATAAACCAACATTTGCCACTTTGTGTTCTCGCGACCGGAAACCACTGGCAGCATGGGAACCTTGGCAGCGGCGTAATCACCATCTTTATAAAGCGCCAAAGCCCAAAAATGAGGGGGCGTCCACATAAAGATAATCAGAAACAGTACAATAGATTCAATAGATACGGTTCCAGTTACAGCCGCCCATCCAATCATCGGAGGGAAAGCACCCGCGGCCCCACCAATGACAATGTTCTGTGGCGTGCGGCGTTTTAGGAACATTGTATAAACAAAAACATAAAATCCGTTGGCTAAAGCCAGAAGTGCTGCTGCGGTCCAGTTCACAGCCAACCCCATAATCATCACTGAAAACAGGCTCAGAATAACTCCAAAGCTCAAGGCAACGTCCGGTGCCATACGACCAGCCGGGATCGGGCGTTTCTTAGTCCGTGTCATGATCGCGTCGATGTCGCGGTCATACCACATGTTAATTGCCCCGGCGCCACCGGATGCAATCGCGATACAGAACAGGGCAATAATCCCGAGGAAGGGATGAATAGTACCCGGAGCAACCATCAAACCGGAGAACCCTGTGAACACAACAAGGTACATAACCCCTGGCTTCATTAAAGCCCAGAAATCAGCAACCGGCGCAACACCACTCAAAGAAGCAGTATCCGTTGTTGTTGTATTTTCCATAGATGTATCGGTCACAAATTTACTCCTGATTAAATCCGGCCATTAGCATCGGATAGTACGATGAAATGGCCGGATCTATACTTAACTACCGTTATTTGATTTTTGGCAGCTCGTTAAAGCAGTGGAACGGTGGTGGAGAAGATACTGTCCACTCTAGCGTCGTTGCACTTTCGCCCCATGGATTATCACCGACACGACGACCAAATTTCATTGTCCAGATTGTAAGAAGAACAAAGAAGATTGTCGCACCAAAGGTAAGATAGGCGCCATAAGAAGAAATCGCGTTGAAACCAGCATAGGCATCTGGGTAATCAACGTAACGACGTGGCATACCCTGCAGACCGAGGAAGTGTTGTGGGAAGAAGATCATGTTCACGCCCACAAAGGTCAGCCAGAAGTGAAGGTGACCAGCCCACGCAGGGTAATCACGTCCAGACATTTTACCCATCCAGTAGTACATGCCAGCGATAATCGCAAAGACAGCACCAAGGCTGAGGACGTAGTGGAAGTGCGCAACAACATAATAGGTATCGTGCATTGCCAGATCCATACCAGAGTTCGCAAGAACCACACCTGTCACACCACCAACAGTGAAGAGGAAGATAAAGCCAAGCGCCCAAACCATTGGTACAGAGAAACGGAGTGAACCACCCCACATTGTCGCAATCCAAGAAAAGATCTTAATCCCCGTTGGAACAGCAATCACCAAGGTAGCTGTTGTAAAGTAAGCACGAGTGTTCACGTCGAGGCCGACAGTGTACATGTGGTGTGCCCAAACAACGAAGCCAACGAAGCCAATCGCACACATCGCATAAGCCATGCCGAGATAACCAAACACAGGCTTACGGCTAAAGGTAGAGATAATGTGTGAAATGATACCAAATCCAGGCAGGATCATGATGTACACTTCGGGGTGCCCAAAGAACCAGAACAGGTGCTGATACAGGATCGGATCGCCACCTTTGGCCGGATCAAAGAAAGATGTTCCGAAGTTACGATCTGTCAGCAACATAGTGATCGCGCCACCAAGAACTGGCACAGCCAATAGCAACAAGAAAGCCGTCACAAGCATGGACCACACAAAAAGAGGCATTTTGTGCAAGGTCATGCCCGGCGCACGCATGTTGAAAATTGTTGTGATGAAGTTCACGGCTCCGAGGATGGATGAAGCACCCGCCAAGTGAAGCGCAAAGATCGCCATATCAACCGACGGCCCCGATTGCCCAAAGGACGAGAGCGGCGGATAAACCGTCCACCCTGTACCGGCACCTTCACCAACCAGCGCAGAGCCAAGAAGCAGAAGGAACGCAGGAACAATCAGCCAGAAGGAAATGTTGTTCATACGCGGGAAAGCCATATCCGGCGCACCGATCATCAAAGGAACAAAGTAGTTCCCGAAACCACCGATCACCGCAGGCATCACCACAAAGAAAACCATGATGAAACCGTGTGCTGTAACAACAACGTTCCACCACTGACCGTTTGGCTCACCATCAGTCAAAAAGTACTGTACGCCTGGTTCTTGAAGTTCCAAACGCATGTAAACGGAAAATGCGCCGCCAATCAAAGCAGCAATTACTGAAAAGACCAGATACAAAATACCGATGTCTTTATGGTTGGTCGAACAGAACCAACGGGTAAAGAATCCCGGCATGTGATCATGGTCGTGATGGGCTTCAGCAGCAGTACCCATATCTCATATCCTCATTTCGTTTCTTTAAGCGCTTCTCTTGGCGCTATAACCGATTGAACGGCGAAATCTATTGAAGCTTCTCAGTTAAGCTGAGCAACCTGTACGGAACGATCATCTTCAATCGCAGCAAATTCGTCCTTGGCAAAGTCGACCCATTTGTCGAACTCTTCCTTGGAAACAGCTTTGATCATGATCGGCATATAGGAATGGCCTGTACCACAGATCTCAGAGCACTGACCGTAGTATGTACCTTCAGCATTCACTTCGAACCATGTCTCATTAATACGACCAGGCACACCATCGAGCTTTAGCCCCATGGATGGCATTGCGAATGAATGAATAACATCATCTGCGGTCACCAAAAGACGAACTTTGGTATTAACAGGAACCACAATCGCATTATCAGTCGCCAACAAACGTGGCTCACCAGGCTCAAGTTCATCTTCAGCTTTCATATAAGCGTCGAATGTAAAATCACCCTGATCTGGATACTCATAAGACCAATACCATTGTTTCCCGATCGCTTTGATCGTCATCTCGGTATTAGGATTACTGTCCGCCGCATAAAGAATCTTGAACGATGGGATAGCGATAATCACCAAAATGATAACCGGCACAGCCGTCCAGATGATTTCCAGAAGCGTGTTATGACTTGTTTTTGATGGCACAGGGTTACGTTTCTCAGAGAAACGGAACATCACATAAAGCATCAGAACCAAAACAACGACACAAACTGCAACGATGATATAAAGCAATAGTTCGTGGAATTCTTCCAATGCAACAGCTGTCGGAGAAGCGGCATCTTGCAGACCAAGACCCCACTCAATTGGCTGTGAGGCGTGACCAGAGGCAGCCAAACCGCCGAACAGTGCAACAGCACTAATTAGATAGGCAATCCGTTTCAGAAACGTCATGTACTCAACATCCTGTTTTTTTATTTCAACTTTTGTTCCTGAATTGATCAGGATCAAAGCATCTTTCCCGATTCCAGGACTAATATGCAGAATGGATAATTCTGCCATTAGCCGGACTCCAAAGTTATTCTGGCGCAACCTACCCTATTGAAACCCGAGAGGACAAGCCCCAGATACAGAAGAATTGCGCATATTAGGTGCTTTAAGCTACCAAAAGATAAACGTTAAGCAAACAATAGCCTTCTCTGTGAGGCCCGTCCTGGGGTTGCGACCTTATGACGCACAACACTTTTTGTCGCGTAAATCTGCGCTTTTCACATTAAATCCGCAGCTTTAATTCCGACTTTCTTGCTCAACTATTTTACGAACACGACGAACACCAAGCCACAAGGCAGAGACCACAAACGGGATAGATATAGCCGCGACAATAGATGCATTTATATCGACTCCGGTTGTCTTGACGCCCTTTGCCAAATAGTAAATCAAACTAACAACATAGTAGCTGATAGCAGCGACGGAGAGCCCCTCTACAGTCTCTTGCAATCGAAGCTGTAGGCTTGCTCTTTTGTCCATAGATTTTAAAAGTGCAGAGTTCTGTTCTTCCAGTTGAATATCAACCCGCGTCCTCAATAACTGCCCTGCGCGGGCGACCCTTTTTGAAAGAGTATCCAAACGCAATGCCATGGCCTCACAAGTTCGCATTGCCGGTGTCAGTCGTCGATCGAGAAAACTCTCCATCCGCTGGAAACCATCCATATTCCCTTCTTTCAGCTTCAAAATTCGCTGTTTAACCAACTCGTGGTAAGCCTTTGAAGCAGAAAATCGATAGTTAGTTGCCGCCGCAGCCTGCTCAATTTCCGCCGACAGTTCGGTCAACTCACCCAACAGTTCCTTTTCGTTATCCACATCGCGGCGGTCAGTCATGCGCGTTGTAATATCTTTGAGCACACGCCCAGCTTTCGCCAAGCGATCACCATATTGTTGCGCCAAAGGAAGAGAGAGAAGAGCCATCATTCGATAGGTATCAATTTCAAGCAAACGCTGAACGGCACGTCCTATTTGCCGAGGCTTAAGGCCGTAATCCTTGATGAGTATCCTGCCATAACCATCCTCATTAATGCTGAAATCCATCCAGACAGCTGCAAGCCCACCCCGTAGCGTACAGGCAGACAGATTCCCGGTGGGGAAGAAAGCTACCTGTTCTTGCATTGTACGCTCAGGGGCATCATGCCCTTCAAGCTCAAGGTGAACACCAACCAACCTTTGCCCCGGCACGGCATTGAGCCAATCCACGGGAACCAATTCAATTGCCGTCTTCGAGAAAGGTTCGTGATATTTCTGTTTTACCTGTGAAACAGTGGGTGCCGTATCGTATTGCTTTCGATCCGGGTCTTTTCTGTTGCGAAAAAAAGTGTAGGTGGAAAATTCGGTATGACGTTCCCAAACCACGTAAAAGTGGCCAAGGTCTGCCATAAAGTGTTTCGTTCCCGGTGCTGGTGCTGCCACATTAAACCGCTGGCACAATAATCCAACGTGGGCTCTTTCTTCTTCGGCTTTGTTCTCTCCTGATAACATTCCTATGTGTGTGATAGTTTCCGGGCCAGTAAGCTGGGTAAATGGCCTTGCATGTAACTCGTTACAGAGCTCAACCCGCAAGGGATGATCGCGCAACATTTTTGTTCCTTATATCGACCTGATTTCTGTATTTTTACAGAGTTCGTTTTGTCCGCTTTCTTGCTTTGAAGCGTTTTTTGTCTTTTGACGAAATGGAGTGTGGCAAGATTCTCTTTAATTTGGAAGCCAAGATCATTGGCCTTCTCACTTTGAACACCTATATTGTCTTCAAAGGTATATTGAAGGAATCCATTTATGAGCTACATTGCCACAACCGACGATCTTTTTTTCAACCGCACCGATCTGGACCAAAAGCGGTTGGAGAACATTGTCAATAATGCACTAACAGGTGCCGACGATGGCGAGCTCTATCTTGAATACCGCCAATCAGAAGGTATGGTTTTTGATGACGGACGCCTGAAAAACGCCAGCTTTGACACATCTCAAGGATTTGGACTTCGTGCAATCGCTGGCGAGAGTGCAGGTTATGCCCATGCAAGCGATCTGAGTGAAGAAGCCATTAAACGTGCGGTTAATACAGTTCAAGCCGTTCACAGCGGACATTCAGGGACAATGGCAGGCTCTCCACAAGGAACAAATTCAGCGCTCTATACAGAAGACAACCCACTATCCGCCTGTGCTTTTGAAACAAAAATAAAATTGCTTAGCGACATCGACGCCTATGCCCGCGCAAAAGATTCAAGGGTGGTCCAGGTCAGTGCCTCTATTTCTGGCGAATGGCAGGCTGTACAGATTATCCGCGCAGATGCCCACAAAGTCGCAGATATCCGTCCGCTGGTCCGGCTGAATATTTCTGTTACCGTTGCTCAGGGTGATAAAATGGAAAGCGGGTCATATGGCGGTGGTGGTCGCTTTGTCTATGACAGCCTGCTTGATCCAGCTTACTGGCAAAAAGGAACTGACGAAGCTATCCGACGTGCCCTGGTCAATTTGGATGCTGTCCCGGCACCCGCCGGCGAAATGCAGGTTATCCTCGGCCCTGGTTGGCCCGGTATTCTTCTTCATGAAGCTGTTGGTCATGGCCTGGAAGGCGATTTCAACCGTAAGAAAACCTCGACCTTTAGTGATCGTGTAGGTGAACGCGTTGCCTCAAAGGGTGTTACTGTTGTTGATGACGGCACCATCGCAGATCGTAGAGGATCCATTTCGGTTGACGATGAAGGCACACCATCACAATGCACAACCTTGATCGAAGACGGTATTCTTGTTGGTTACATGCAAGATCGCCAGAACGCCCGACTGATGGGAGAAAACTCAACAGGTAATGGCCGCAGGCAAAGTTACGCCCATATTCCCATGCCGCGGATGACAAATACAGTCATGTTAAACGGCGAACACAACCCCAAGGAAATGCTTAAATCTGTGAAGGACGGCATATACGCCGTGAACTTTGGCGGTGGTCAGGTTGATATAACATCCGGCAAATTCGTTTTTGCCTGCACAGAAGCCTATAAAGTGAAAGACGGCATCATTGGTGAAGCAGTTAAGGGTGCCACCTTGATTGGTAATGGCCCCGATGCCATGCAAAAAATCTCGATGGTTGGCAATGACATGGAAATGGATGAGGGCGTTGGAACCTGTGGTAAAAACGGCCAAGGCGTTCCCGTTGGCGTTGGGCAGCCCACCCTATTGATCGATGGCATTACTGTTGGCGGGACAGCTTAAACTAAAAAAAGTTACTCGGTTGCAAATTAACACTTCCTTAATGCAATCTGAAGTAGTATTTTGTGTACAACCTCCTATCGACCCTTGTATCGATATCTTTACGCCCCGGTTTTTACCGGGGTTTTTTTTGAGCATTTTCCAATAAAAAAGCTGATCGTTCTTTATGTGAACGATCAGCTTCTAAAATATAAATCCCACAAGACTTGGGAGTAATTTTACTTAATAAGCATACTCAACAAAGGCAGGATCAACAGATTCATTCCAGCGCTCATGATAGGCTTTAAGCTTTTCTTCAGCAGGCGTCACACCGCTTTCAGCTGTTTCCATCAAGGTGTTCAGGAAGTGTACTTCATCCCGCCCTTGGGCATCTGTACGCCCTCTGTTTTCCAAACCACTTGCAGCGATTTCAACAACTTGCTTGGCAACCTCTTGAAGTTTTTGCCCCCTGATAACAGCAGACAATCCTTTTTCAGGAACTTCGGCTCTCAATAGTTGGCGCTCTTCATCCGTCCAGTCTTTCACAAGATCCCATGCCGCATCCAGCGCAGACTGATCATAAAGCAGGCCAACCCACAAAGCAGGTAGAGCGCACAAGGACTTCCACGGACCGCCATCAGCACCACGCATTTCCAGGAACTTTTTCATCCGAACTTCGGGGAACGCCGTGGTGATATGATCGTCCCAGTCTTTTAATGTCGGCAATTCACCGGGGAGAATTTTCAATTTTCCCTGCATGAAATCACGGAAGGATTCACCGCTGGCATCCAAATATTTACCGTCGCGATAAACAAAATACATCGGCACATCGAGAACATAATCAACATAGCGTTCGAAGCTCATCCCATCTTCAAAAACGAAGGAAAGCATACCACAACGATCAGGGTCAGTATCAGTCCAAAGATGACTACGATAGCTCAAGAACCCGTTGGGTTTACCGTTGCTAAAAGGTGAATTCGCAAAAAGAGCCGTCGCAATAGGCTGTAATGCCAAGCTGGTACGGAACTTGTGAATCATGTCCTGTTCACTGGAAAAGTCCAGATTAACCTGCACAGTACAGCTCAATGTCATCATATCCAGACCAAGATTACCGCGCTTTGGCATATATTCGCGCATGATCTTGTATCGGCCCTTTGGCATCCAGTTGACACCCTCTTGTCCCCATTTGGGGTTAAAGCCCATACCCAGCATATGGATACCGAGAGGCTCGGTGATTTCTTTTACCTGATGCAAATGAGCATGCACTTCACGACAGGTATCATGCACAGTTTCCAAAGGTGCACCAGAAAGTTCCAACTGTCCTCCAGGCTCCAATGTAACTGACGCCCCGCTGTCCGTCAGCGCGATAATATTGTCGCCCTCGTACCCTGGTGTCCAGCCAAACCGATTGGCGAGGCCTTCGAGAATCATCTTGATTGATTTTTCACCGTCATATTTAAGCGATTTAAAACTTTCATCACAAAAAGCGAACTTTTCATGCTCTGTCCCAATACGCCATTGGTCTTTTGGTTTGTTACCACTTTCCAGATAGGAAATCAGTTGAGCTTTATCCGTAATTACGGTTGATGAGGAAGAAGCGTCGGACATGTTTTACATTCCATATATTGGGCCATGAAATCCGGCCATAATTTCGGTCATAAGTTTAAAATCATAAACTCAAGTTATCTGGGCTCAGATAGCTTGGCTTCATGCAACAGTGACCGGTGTTGTACCTTTTGGTGGGCGCATACCCCCATCTCCTAATATCGCCTGCCAGCAAGACAGGGCTGCAACAGCAGCAGTATCAGCCCGTAGAACCCTTGGACCAAGACCTATTGGTGTCACATAAGGAAGACGACGAAGAGCTTCAAGTTCTTCTTTAGCAAAACCGCCTTCCGGACCGATTAAAACTGCCCAAGGGCGTTGACCGGCATCTGGCTCCTTAACCAGTATTTCTGTTAAAGTCTCTGCAATTGGCTTTGCATCGCCAAATTCTGCACAAACAATTAAACGCCTGTCATCAGGCCATTTATCAATAAGCTTGTCCAACGTCACAGCATCATCAACCTCCGTAACCGACAAGCGTTCACATTGTTCAGCAGATTCTTTTGCATGCGCCGCAAGCCGATCGCGATTAATTCGCTTAACATCTGTATAACGGGTAAAGACAGGCAAGATACGGGAACAACCAAGCTCACCTGCCTTTTCAGCGAGAAAATCAATCCTCGAACGTTTGATCGGGGCAAAAACGAGCCAGATATCAGGTTCCGGTGCAGGTTGCCGACGCTGTTCTTGGATCTCTAGCGAACACCATCCTTTACCCAAACCTTCGATCACCCCAAGCCATTCACCGTCTCTTTCATTAAAAAGACCGATTCGGGCGCCCGCGTTAAGTCGTAAGACAGACCGCAAGTAATGCGCGCCAGCGGCATCAAGGCCAACAGTAGCCCCTTGGCTCAAGCTATCTTTAACATGGAGTCTGGTTACGACACGTTCCATCTCTCGAACCTACCTTCACAAAGCAGTACTTCAGGTGTATCACTCATATTTAAACAAGTAGATAACACCCCCTAAAGAGATAATACAACGTCGATATGACCAATAATGCCCGCGACGATGCCAGTGACATCGCGAATGACCATTTAATCATCAGAATATCCCCTGCATGGATACGCCCATATCTGCGTCTGGCAAGGCTGGATCGCCCTATTGGAACTTGGCTGTTACTCTTCCCCTGTTGGTGGTCAATGTTATTGGCAACCAGTGCGCCCGGCTATCAAATTGGCAGCCCTTTCGCTCCTCTCTATTTTCTGATTCTCTTTGCAATTGGGGCCCTCGCCATGAGAGGGGCTGGTTGCACGATCAACGATATGGCAGATAGAGAGTACGATAAAAAAGTAGCCCGAACAGCCACACGCCCCTTGGCAAGCGGCGAAGTATCCATGAAACAGGCGACTGTCTTCCTGGCTCTTCAACTTGCTATTGGTTTGGCAGTCGTCTCACAATTCAACAACTACACTATTATTCTGGCTTCATCTGCCATACTTCTGGTGATCTGTTACCCCTTTATGAAGCGGATCACCTATTGGCCCCAGGCATGGTTGGGCCTTACGTTCAACTGGGGCGCTCTGGTTGGGTGGGCCGCAATACGCGGCGACCTCAGTCTTCCGCCTTTTCTTATCTATATCGGCGGGATTGCCTGGACACTTGGATATGACACGATCTATGCTCATCAGGATAAAGAAGATGATGCCTTGGTTGGGGTAAAATCCACAGCATTAAAGCTGGGCGATAAAACAAAGCATTGGCTGTTTTTCTTTTATGGTATTTGCACTCTTTGCTTTGCCGCCGCAGGATGGATCATGGGCTTACAATGGCCCTTTTGGCTTGGTATCGCGGGCATGATTTTTCATTTTTTCTGGCAAATAACCACTGTTCGCATTGATGACCCGATGGACTGCCTAAACAAATTCAAATCGAACAGGAACATCGGCTGGATCTTTCTTGCCGGGATTTATCTCGCAGCCACGATCAAATAAATTTCGTATTAAATGACGCCGATATCCGACCCTAAAAATTTTATCACCCAAAACACCAGACCAGCGGGCACACCGCTTCTTGGGGATAAGATTGAACTTTATCTTGCCTACCAGGATCTTCCGCTATGGCAACTGGGTGAAGAAGAATTGGATAACCTGCAACTTCCCACACCTTTTTGGGCTTTTGCCTGGGCCGGTGGACAGGCACTTGCACAATACATTCTGGACAATCCAGACATTGTTCGTGGCAAACGCGTACTCGATTTTGCCTGTGGATGCGGCATAGAGGCCATTGCAGCAAAGATGTCCGGAGCAAAAAACGTCCTTGCAGCTGATATAGATCCCTTTGCCATCGCCGCTACGGAACTGAATGCTGAGCTCAATAAAATAACACTCGCAACAACGACAGAAAATCTGGTGGGAAAAGACAACCTGGGTTGGGATGTCATTCTGGCTGGTGACGTTTGTTATGAAGGACCGATGGCCAAAGAAATCACATCCTGGCTATGGCAACTTTCCACCGCAAGCACAATCGTTCTTATGGGAGATCCGGGCAGAACCTATCTGCCTAAATCGGGTTTAAAGAAATTAATAGCCTATGGTGTACAAACCTCATCTGCCCTGGAAGATACTGATGTTAGAAATGCCTGTGTTTGGGAATTCCATCAGAATAAACAGGCATCATAAAATACGTTAAACTTTTCCTTACTACGGTTTCGCATCATAATAAGACGCAATCTGACTGCTGATGAATTCAGATTAGGATTACATCTTGTTTTTTTGACGATAACTTCTGACAAGTACGCTTAAAACTGGACCTTGATGTACGAGCGCGTTAAAGCTCTCTTGCTAAATTGAACCAACTGTTGGCCCGATGAACGAGTACCTACAAAAACAAAAAAAACCATTTGTACTGCTGGATGACACTCTCTCTGGCAAAGGGTCAATCTTGTTCATTAATCCCGGCAAGATCATTAGCTGCACGACCCCAGAAGAACTGGATGCGGCCTTCTCTTTGATGGACAGGGAAAGACAAGCCGGGAGACATCTGGCTGGCTTCTTATCTTATGAACTCGGCTATCTTCTTGAAGATAAACTGGCAAATTTACTACCGTGCGATACAAACAGTAATGTTCCTCTGCTATGGTTTGGATCCTTTGAGAAAGCCATCACGCTTAGTCCCGCCGAAGCTCATAAATTCCTCGCGAAACAGCGTTCAGGTGATTACAGCCTTACAAACTTGAAACCTTCGATGGATGAGCAAAGCTATTGCACGGCCATTCACAAAGTTCAGGATTATATTGCTGCCGGTGACACTTATCAGGTCAACTACACTTTCAAGCACCATTTTGATATATCCGGTGATTCGATAGCCTTGTTTCAGGAACTAAGGCAGCGGCAAAATGTAAGTAATGGCGCCTATATTGAAACAGGGCATCACACCATTCTCTCGCTCTCGCCTGAAATATTTCTATCAACGCAAGGGCCCAAGGCCCGAACACGACCAATGAAGGGGACTGTGCAGCGTGGTAAGACCCCGAAAGAAGACACCGATAATAAGGTCTGGCTAACAAAGGACGAAAAATCACGCGCAGAAAACTTGATGATTGTTGATCTTTTGAGAAACGACATGGGACGCGTATGTGAAGTTGGCTCCATAGAGGTCACAGAGCTATTTACGGTAGAAACTTATCGATCTCTCCATCAAATGACGTCGAATATAATCGGGAAACTTCGACCAGAGATAAGCCCCGCTGATCTGATCAGGCAGCTATTCCCCTGTGGCTCAATTACGGGTGCACCTAAAGTACGCACGATGGAAATTATTTCCGAATTGGAAGAACAGCCTCGCGGTGTTTACACAGGAAGCATAGGGCACATTGCCCCCAATGGAGACACCAGATTTAATGTCGCCATTCGTACCCTGATGATGGACAAAATGGGTAAAGGTGAAATGGGTATTGGCAGTGGCATTGTGTACGATTCCAGTCCTGAAGCTGAATACCAAGAATGCCTTCTCAAAGGACAGTTCCTGTCAGGCAATCTGGCGGGATACGCAAAACCCCTTTTTGATCTGATAGAAACACTACGCTGGGAAGAAGAAACGGGGTATTTCCTTCTCGAAGAACATCTTGAACGTCTTGAAAATTCGGCGGGTTTCTTCGCTTATCCTTTTCAGAAAGAAAATGTATGTTTGGCTTTGAAAAGCCTAGAACTCAAAGGGACACAGCGTGTCAGACTTTTACTGCATAAAGATGGCTCGACAACAGTCACAGCCACACCAATGGAGCAACCCGATCCTCAAAAGCCTATAGGCTATGTCGTTTCAAAAAAGACTGTCGATAGCAGTGATATATTCTTTTACCATAAAACAACCCGTCGAGAGTTTTACGAAGACGAGCTTGTCAGGCAAAATCAGCTAACAGGTTGCACAGAAGTCTTATTCACCAACGAACATGGTGAGATTACAGAAGGCGCACGCACCAATGTCTTTATCGAAATTGATGGCAAGCTGTTCACACCGCCTATTTCCAGTGGCGTATTAAACGGTACATTCAGAACGCACCTGCTCAAAACAGGTTACAAAGACATCGCAGAAAAAGTTCTAACACTTGATGATCTTGAAGCAGCAGATACCGTTTTCTTTGGAAATTCGGTTCGCAATCTAATGCCCGCTCAGCGCATTTCGTAGAGAATAGAAAAGGGAGCATGAAAGCTCCCTTCGTATATAAACCGAACGCCTTGAAACAGGCTAATCCGTTAGATTATGCAACCAGTTTCTGAACATATCCAGGAAGAGCAAAGGCAGCTCGATGGATCTCAGGCGTATAGTACTTCGTCTCAATAGCAGCCGTTTTATACCGTGCTTCTAGTTGATCCAGAGAAATATCCTTCAAACCCTTTTGATCAGTCCCCCAACCAAAAGCCATAGGACCACCAACATAGGTTGGCACTGTGGCCAGATAGCATGTCGCCTCGGCAAAGATTGGCTTAAAGAACGTCAATGTGGATTTCAGCTCATCAGCCTGTAAAAAAGGAACCCCGTTTTGAGTGACGAGGATACCGCCCTCTTCAAGGCATGATTTGCAATCTGTGTAGAAGTTGTCGGTAAAAAGAACTTCACCAGGACCAATCGGGTCTGTCGAATCAACGATGATAAGATCGTATTGTTCCGAACATTCCTTCATAAAGAGGCAACCATCTTTGATCACAAGATCCAATCGCGGATCTTCAAACGCATTACCACAAATCATCGGAAGGTGCTTTTTGCTAAGCTCGATAACAGTTCGGTCAAGCTCGACCATCGTTACCTTCTCAACAGTTTGATGTTTTAGCACCTCTTCCAGCATGCCTCCGTCACCACCACCCACGATCAAAACCTTCTTAACGGCTCCGTGGGCGAAGATTGGAAGGTGGGCAAGCATTTCATGATATATGAATTCATCCCGTTCCGTAATTTGGGTCACACCATCCAAGGCCATAACCCGGCCATAGATCTCGTTCTCATAAATAACGAGATTCTGATGTTCTGTTTTATTATCGAAAAGAACTTTTTTAACACGAAAACTCGAATGAATGTCTGCGTGCAGTTCTTCTGTCACCCAGTCCTTCATTCTACATCCTCGATTTCGTTTACCGCGATTTCTTTTCCGCGCCGAATTTCATCGACCAGAACTTCATCAGGCCCAAAAGCTTCTCTCAGAACATCAATTGAATTATGAGGCTCTGAATCACCACACATGAACACATCCAATGCCGCATAGCCCTTTTCAGGCCAGGTATGGATGGAAATATGTGATTCAGCCAAAACCGCGACACCAGAAACGCCGCCGTTAGGGGTAAAGTGATGTAAATGTATGTGCAGAAGTGTCGCTTTGGACCTTTCTACACATTCGATAAGGGTATTTTCGACAAACTTTAAATCATCTAACCGGCTAGCCCCTTTGAGATCAATAATCAAATGGGTACCGGCAAACCTCTCGCCATCACGCTCAATGAAGAAATCCTTTTGCTCTTCATCCAAGCCAACGACATTCGAAGCTTCGACATTTTTAGTTTCAATACCAGTCCGACAAGCGGATCCGTTTTCTTCCGTTTGGGTGGTGCTTGAACCTTGATTCAAGTCCATCCCCAATTGGAAGAGGGCGTGTGCAGTAGACACTTAGCGTCCTCCCCAACCAGTAGATGACTTTGGCTCAATCGCGATCTAATGCCGAATGCAAAAAACCCCTGTAAAGCCACGATGTTGCGCGGTCTTAAAGAACCTAGTTTTCAAATGCAAGGAAAAAACTCACTTGCAATGAATGCGTGTATTAACCGGATATACTATAGGAAGGATGGAAAACATCCAATGATTGTTTTCTGACAGCTTCCACAACTCGCTTTCGATATTGTGATGATTCGATAGATTTCAAGATCGCTGTATCCAGATCTGCCTCATGCTCGTGCCCTTGGTGAACCAGCCTGAGAACTTCTTCCTGCCCAAGAGATTGATAGGAACGATTCTTTGCGGGTAACGCTTCTAAGGCAAGCGGCTCCCCCTGAAAGTTCAGGGCTCCAAACGAGCTTCGATAAACAGCAAGGTTATCAGGATCAGTCGGCAAATCAAAACCTTCTAACGATTCCCATTGGCACTGAACATGTCCATAAGAATAGTTACCGCCCGGCAGCTCGGTATCGTGCATACGGTCTAACTGTTCCCCCGTTAACCAAGACAGGAAAACCTGGACACTGGTTCCCGGACAGGACACCAACTCGGCTGCAACCGACCCGTAGCGTGCGACATGTGCGGAATAAACCACATCATGGTCATGCAGCCAAATTGCCGTTAGGGGAATCGGATCTTGCCCGGAAGAATGCCCGACAAACTTTCTGGCCAGCTGTTCTGGCGCACGATTAGAACCATGCGCAATAACAGCCTTTCGATCAGAAAGGGCAATACCGTATTCAGCAACTTTGGAAAAGTCCTCGCTTCGTCCATCTATAAATAGATACGACGTTTCAGGGGCAATAAAGGGATATCCTTTTGCCAAGCGAAGCCTATCACTCTGGTCACGCGGAAGTTCCCAGGGCATAAGATACGTTATCTAGTCAGTACAGGGCGGCGGAGCGTCTTTATCGACTCTCTCGATCCGGAAACGCGTTGTGCACTCATCGACCGTCAGCCACGCTCTGCGCGACCACTCTTTTTTTGCGGATTCATAATCTGCAAACGGGCCGATCCACTCTTCGTCCCCCCCAACGGCTTCGCAGAAAGAAGTATCTGCATATTCGCCGCCTACCACAAAAAACTGTTGTGCCATCACTGTTACTCTATACTAATCGCCGAAATTGTCTCGGTACATACGCACTTCTGGGTACTATAGGCCCCTTAACAAAAGAGTAATAGAAAAAAATTCAGAAAATTCTATAAAAAAACAAATGATCTCATCGTAATAGAAGATCAAAGGCGAAAATCCCTAGGAAATATGGGGGTAATGCTATGGGGTAGATACAGTTTCCATCCAGTTTTTTTTAAGAATTTTAATTTTGCGTAGCTTGGGTATACTCGTCGCACAGGTTGCATAAATTAAAAAAATTCATTCAAGGGGTTAACATGCTTTCGGCTTTTTCCATTTTTGCCATCGCGGTCGTCGTGCTCGCGGTCATACTTGTTCTTATGGGGGTAAAGTCCGTACCCCAAGGAACCGAATATACAATTGAACGATTTGGTAGATATACAAAAACCCTTAGCCCGGGATTGAACTTAATCGTTCCCATCGTTGATCGTGTGGGCGCTGAACTTAACATGATGGAAACAGTCATGGATGTTCCATCTCAGGAAGTGATCACCAAAGATAACGCCTCGGTTCAGGTTGATGGCGTTGTTTTCTATCAAATCCTTGACGCTGCCATGGCCGCCTACGAAGTTAGAAACTTGGAACGTGCTATTTTGAACTTAACCATGACAAACATCCGTACTGTCATGGGTTCCATGGACTTGGATTCACTATTATCCCAACGCGATAAAATCAACGCAGAACTGATTACCGTGGTGGATGAAGCAACAGCGCCCTGGGGAGTCAAAGTCACACGTATTGATATCAAGGATATCACCCCACCGGCTGACTTGGTTGAATCCATGGCGCGACAGATGAAGGCCGAACGTGACAAACGTGCGAACATTCTCGAAGCAGAAGGTGTCCGTCAGGCGCAAATCCTTCGCGCAGAAGGTCTTAAACAATCTGCGATCCTAGAAGCTGAAGGACGTAAAGAATCTGCCTTCCGTGATGCTGAAGCCCGTGAGCGTGAAGCAGAAGCCGAAGCAAAAGCTGCTGAATCCGTATCCAAAGCTATCTCCGAAGGTGACATTCAGGCCATCAATTACTTTGTTGCCCAAAAATATGTCGAAGCATTTGGCAAATTCGCAGATTCACCAAACCAGAAAACCATGATCCTGCCAATGGAAGCCACTGGCATTCTTGGATCTATCGCAGGCGTTGCTGAATTGGCCAAAACCGCTCTTGGGGATGATAGTACAACATCATCCAAATCGCCTTGGGCAACTGATAATAAAGACGGAGCTTAAATCAGATGGTAGATCTATCTGGCGTCGAATTTTGGTACTGGTGGGTTTTTGCCCTGTTCCTGTTAGCGGTCGAAGTTTTTGCTCCCGGCGCAATTGCCTTGTGGATGGGAATTTCCGCCGGAATTGTTGGCGGATTACTCTACATCTTTCCCGATTTACTCTGGGAAAAGCAGATTATTATCTTTGCCGTTCTTTCCGTTGTCTCCGTGGCTGTCTGGCGTATCTATGCCCGCAAGAACCCGCCTGCGTCCGATAATCCCAACCTGAACAAACGCGGTTCAGACCTGATTGGGTATAGCTTCACGCTCACTGCTGATCTGAAAAACGGTATGGGCCGGGAAACCGTCAATGGCGTTCTTTGGAAAATCAAAGGTAGGGATTTACCTGAGGGCACGAAGGTGAGTATAACCAGCGTTGAAGGCACAGCCTTAATCGTTGAACCAGAAGAAGCATGATTTCATATAATGCCATACGCCTCGTTACGGGATTTTATCTCTCACCTTGAAAACCAAGGTCGCTTAGTCAGAGTCTCACATCCGGTATCTCCTGAACTGGAAATGACCGAGATACAAACAAGGTTGTTGGCAGAAGAAGGACCCGCTGTCCTTTTTGAAAATGTCGTGCACCAGGACGGAACGCCCTATGGTATTCCCGTCCTGGTCAATCTTTTCGGGACCGTTGAACGTGTCGCTCTTGGCATGGAACGAACCCCGGAACAGTTAAGAGAAGTCGGCGAAACTCTTGCTTTTCTTCGCCAACCGGAACCACCTGCAAGTCTGAAAGAGGCTTGGAGCAATTTGCCACTCCTCAAAACAGTGATGGCAATGAAACCCAAAAACGTTTCCTCCGCCCCTTGTCAGGAAGTTGTCTTGACTGGCGATGACATAGATCTCGCAAAGCTACCGATTCAAACCTGTTGGCCCGGAGAACCCGCCCCGCTCATTACCTGGCCACTTGTCGTAACCAAAGGCCCCGGAGACGAGAAAACAGACGTCTATAATCTGGGCATCTACAGAATGCAGGTTCTGGGCAAAGACAAAACGCTCATGCGCTGGCTCAAACATAGGGGTGGAGCACAACACTACGCCCGTTGGAAAAACCAAAAACCTGATCCCTTGCCAGCCGCTGTCGTTCTTGGCTCTGATCCCGGAACAATCATTGCTGCAGTAACGCCCGTACCAGATACACTTTCAGAGTATCAATTCGCGGGCCTCTTACGTGGAAAAAAAGTTGAGCTTGTTGATTGTAAAACGGTTCCTCTAAAGGTTCCTGCAAATGCAGAAATCATTCTCGAGGGTTTTGTCAGCCTCGATGAATATGGTGATGAAGGCCCATACGGTGATCACACCGGGTACTACAATTCTGTAGAGCCATTTCCTATCTTCACCGTGACCGCCATCACCATGCGGAAAAATCCAATTTATCTCTCGACCTTTACGGGGCGTCCACCGGATGAGCCATCTGTTTTAGGCGAAGCCTTGAACGAAGTTTTCATCCCGCTCATTCAACAACAGTTTCCAGAAATCACTGATTTCTGGCTTCCGCCCGAAGGATGTAGCTATCGGATTGCAGTTGTATCCATGAAGAAGGCATACCCCGGACATGCAAAGCGTGTCATGCTGGGCGTATGGTCATACTTGCGCCAGTTCATGTATACAAAATGGGTTATTGTCGTAGATGACGACATTAATGCGCGCGATTGGAAAGATGTAATGTGGGCCGTATCAACTAAGATGGACCCCGCTCGAGACATTACCGTGATCGAAGGAACGCCAATCGACTATCTCGACTTTGCCTCACCTGAAAGCGGTTTGGGATCCAAAATTGGTCTGGATGCAACGGACAAATGGGAACCAGAAACCAAGCGTGAGTGGGGGGAAGAGATCAGAATGGACCAAGAAGTGATAGATAAGGTCGATGATATCTGGGCTGATCTAGGGCTTCCCGGTTCCGGCAAAGCCATCTGGAAAAAATAACGTACTGAAAGTAAATTAAGTGTTTGATCCGCAGAAACTGAAATCTGTTAAAAATTTCGAAATCTATCAGTACTGGAATCAGCAAAAGGGCGACAAGTTAATGCCTGCACGCGCTGACCTTGATCCAGCAGACCTCAGCCATCTGCTACCAAACATCTTAATTCATGAGGTTCAGGCAGAACCTTTGGACTTTAGATACAGATTGGTTGGCTCAGAAATCGTACGTCATATAAGCCAGAACCCCACGGGAACCTGGATGTCACAAATACCGCATCAAAAGAAGCCCAGCAAACTTTGGGGCTTTCTGGAAGATGCTGTCACCAACAAACACCCCGTTATCGCCAACCCACCTTATCTTGGGCAGTATAAAGAATTTAAATTCATCGAAGATATTATTCTTCCCCTGTCTGCAGATGGCAAAAACGTCAATATGCTTTTCATTGGTGTTGATTTTCTGAAAGACCACAGCAAGTTACACTGACCAGCTTATTTCGAATTCTTCACTTGACCCTGGATAAAATGCAACGCATCTTAATACCTATGACAAAAAGCGGAAAAACTCTGAGCCTACTAGAGCGACTTATTAACCCGGCCTCCTGATTGAGAGAGCCGGGGTTTATGCTATTCGCAGCTCGGAATTAACTGGAACCGCAAGATGTTTACTTCATCACACGACATAACAGGTTGCCCTAACGTGACCGCCAAAGATTTTACAGCAATACAGTCTCAACTGAAGCAGTTCGAGCGCGATTTCTGCAGCTTACTCCTCAACACTCTACGACTTATTGACGATCATCGAGGCCATTAAGCGGCCCCCGGTGATCGTATTTATTGCCGCTAAAACCATAAAAAATTACTATAGAATTTAATACTCGGATGTTGCGCCCATCTTTGAGAGCGCCCCGAAACAGAGAAAGAACAAAGCAATGAACAAGATGCCATTTGAACGTTATCAGCCATTTGAAACTGTCAAATTGGACAATCGCACTTGGCCCGGAAAAACCATAGAGAAAGCACCTATCTGGTGCTCTGTCGATTTGCGCGACGGCAACCAAGCTCTTATCGAGCCAATGGATACGACCCGTAAATTAAAGATGTACAACATGCTTTTGGATATGGGGTTCAAGGAAATCGAAGTTGGGTTCCCCTCTGCATCACAAACAGATTATGATTTCTTAAGAACCCTTATCGAAGAAGACATGATCCCGGATGATGTCAGTATTCAGGTTTTGACACAATCAAGAGAGCACTTGATTCGCAGAACCTTTGAAAGTATTCGCGGTGCCAAAAATGTTATTGTGCATTTATACAATTCCACATCAGAACTGCAGCGCCGCGTTGTTTTCAGACAAGACAAACAAGGCATCATCGATATTGCGGTCGCCGGCGCCAAGTTGATCAAGGAATTGATCCCGACAGTTCCCGAAACGAAGATTGTGCACCAATACTCACCAGAAAGTTTTACCGGCACCGAAATGCCGTTCGCCCGCGATATCTGCGAAGCTGTCATGGACGTATGGGAAGCCAGCCCAGAAAACAAGGTTATCCTGAACCTGCCCGCAACTGTTGAAATGTCCACGCCAAACGTTCATGCAGATCAGATTGAGTGGTTTTGCAACAACGTCAGAAACCGTGATTCAGTCATTATCTCCCTTCACCCACACAATGATCGCGGCACAGGTATCGCCGCAACAGAATTAGGTTTGTTGGCTGGTGCCGATCGTGTAGAGGGAACTCTTTTCGGGAATGGGGAGCGTACAGGTAACGTGGATTTGGTCACACTTGCCGTCAACATGATGACACAGGGTGTGGATCCCAAGCTCGATATTTCTGATATCAACAAAATAAAAGAAACAGCAGAATACTGTAACCAACTTCCCGTTCACCAAAGACATCCCTGGGTTGGAGAGTTGGTTTACACAGCCTTTTCTGGCTCTCATCAGGACGCCATTAAAAAAGGAATGGTCGCTCTAAAAGCCAATAACTCGGATCAATGGGAAGTCCCTTACTTGCCAATAGATCCCCAAGATATTGGCCGAAGTTACGAAGCGATTATCCGAATCAACAGCCAGTCGGGTAAAGGTGGTGTCGCCTATATCATGCAAAATGATTATCACATGGATCTTCCACGTGATCTGCAAGTAAACTTTTCGAAGAAAATTCAGAATATTGCCGAGACAACCGGCAAGGAAATTACACCTCAAATCATTTGGGATAGCTTCGAAAAAGCCTATTTGCGCACCACATCCCCGGTCGAATTTCTGTCGCATACAACAGTGCCGGATACCCATGCAGCCGAGATTCGTCATCTAACGGCAAAGATTAATCACTTTGGCGAAGCAAAAGAAATTACAGGAAAAGGCAACGGCCCTGTTGCCGGGTTCACAGATGCCATTGCCGAGAATTTGGGTGTCCGCCTGAGCGTGGAAGACTATCATCAACATTCTCTCACCCACGGATCAGATGCAAAGGCTGTCGCTTATCTTGAATTGAAAACCTCTGAAGGCGAAACAGTTTGGGGCGTTGGCATTGATGCCAATACAACCGTGGCCTCAATCAAGGCAATTGTTTCTGCCACGAACCAGATCTTGGAAAACTAAATTCAACCTTAGAGTTGATATATCCAACCAAACAGCGTCAGATTTTCTGGCGCTGTTTGCATTTTTAGTTAGTTATTCACATAAAAATAGACTGTCATCAGATAGCTCATAAAGAAGACGACAGCATTTTTATATTATTAAATCGAAATAATCCAAGTCCTGCGGCTTTATCACTTCCAGTTGGTAGCCTATATATGTAGCCGTAACTTTATAAAGCTAGGAACATTTATGCCTTCGTCCAGTGACTCACAGAACCTGCTAGAAGATCTGATTAAAAAAGCAAAAGCGGCCGGTGCGGACGCCGCTGATGCCCTGATGTTCAGGTCAGTATCGGTTTCCCATGCCCAGCGTCTCGGGAAGATGGAAAAGTTGGAACGGGAAGAAAGTAATGATCTCGGCTTGCGTGTTTTTATTGGCAAGCGAAACGCTGTCGTCTCTTCCAGCGATGCTTCACCAGCCGCGATAGACGAACTGGTTGAGCGTGTTGTTTCTATGGCACGGGTTGTACCAGAAGATCCCTACGCCGGCATCGCAGGTGAAGACGAGATTGCAAAGTCTTTTCCTCAGCTAGACATTTATGATGCAGTAGAACCTTCCGCAGACGAACTCATTAATCGCGCAAAAGAATGCGAAGAAGCTGCTTTGAGTGTTGCAGGCATTACCAATTCCGGTGGCGCAGAAGCTTCTTGGGGAGAAGCCTCTATCGCGTTGGCAGCTTCCAACGGTTTCTCCGGCTCTTACAATTCATCCGGACATTCCATCTCAGTCTCTGTACTCGCAGGTGAAAAAGAGACGATGGAAAGGGATTATGATTTTTCAAGCGCCGTGTATGGCAGCGATCTAACCAGCGCAGCAGATATCGGACAAAATGCAGCCAATAAAGCTATTAAACGTCTAAATCCTCGTAAACCAGATACTTTAAACGGCATCAGTGTTGTCTATGACCCACGCGTTTCGTCCAGTATTATGGGACATATGATGGGCGCAATCACTGGCCCGGCGATTGCCAGAGGCACCAGCTTCCTAAAAGAATCGCTGAACAAAAAGATCTTTGCAGATGGTATCAATATTGTTGACGATCCCCACCTTCACCGGGGTTTAAGATCCAAGCCCTTTGATGGCGAGGGCTTGGGAAATAAAAAACAAAACATTATCGAAGATGGCGTCCTGTTAACTTGGCTCCTCAGTCTTTCTTCAGCCAGACAGCTTGGTCTGCAAAGTACCGGGCATGCATCACGGGGAACATCCGGAAACCCATCTCCCTCCCCAACCAACCTGTACATGGAAGCAGGCGAGCTGTCCCCGAAAGAGTTAATCAAAGATATTAAACAAGGTTTCTTTGTCACCGAGATGATGGGGTCTAGCGTCAACGGTCTTACAGGTGATTATAGCCGTGGTGCGGGTGGATACTGGATCGAGAATGGAGAAATCGCCTATCCTGTATCAGAGGCAACAATTGCAGGTAACCTCAAAGATATGTTCTTGAACCTTACCCCCGCAAGTGATCTCGTCTTCCGGTATGGTAGCAATGCCCCGACCATTCGTATTGATGGCATGACCGTCGCAGGCAACTAACAGCTTAGCCAAACCACAAGAATATTCTTCTCAGATTGATACAGGCAAAAATGTCGAGCACAAAATCGAACAAAATGAAATTAGGAGATGCCTCCACACAATTTCTAATCAAACGCCTGTTTAGAGATTATGTATCCGGGCAGCTTGTCAAAATAGCCTGCGCGATGATTGCCATGGCATTTGTTGCTGGCTCGACAGTCATGCTCGCCAAACAAATGGAACCCATCATCAATGATATTTTCCTGAAGCGTCAGGAAGATTTATTGCTACCGATTGCCTTGGGGGTCGTTGGTATTTTCTTTGTAAAGGGTGCTGCAACATACGCTCAGTCAATGCTGATGCAACACGTCGGTTTGGAAATTATTGCAACAATTCAAGAGCAACTTTTCAAAAAGTTGATGCGTGCCGACCTCGCCTATTTTCACGAGGAATCCCCCGGTAATCTGGTTTCCAGATTTATGAACGATGCCAATATGCTCAAAGGTGTCGTCTCTAACACTTTAACATCTATCGGTAAGGATACCCTAACCGCCGCAGGTCTGATCGGCATGATGTTCTATCAGGACTGGCTTTTGGCTTCGATTGCCTTCGCAGCCTTTCCCACTGCGATTTTACCAATCGCAAAAACAGGTCGCAGAATACGCAAGGTGTCCACAAATACACAAGAGTCTATGGGGCTGTTAACCACACGGCTGGACGAAGCTTTTCAGGGTATTCGCCACGTAAAAGCCTACAACATGGAAGACCATGAAACCAAGCGCGTTTCAGAAACAATCCTGACCGTTTTACGCCTGAACCTGAAAGCGGCCAGAACCAGTTCTATCCTTTCCCCCATCATGGAAACACTCGGCGGCATAGCCATTGCCATTGTTATCCTCTATGGCGGGAATGAAGTTATCCAAGGCACTAAAGATCCTGGGTCTTTCTTTGCCTTTATCACCGCACTATTACTTGCTTACGAGCCGATTAAGAAGCTATCCAAGCTCAATGCAAACATGCAAACAGGTTTGGCAGCTGCCCACCGAGTATATTCGATTCTCGATAGCGAACCAGACATCAAAGATGCTTCAGGGGCGAAAGAACTGAAAATCACAAAAGGCGATGTGGTCTTCGAAAACGTTTACTTCAATTACGATGACAATACATCAGCACTCGAGGCCATAAATCTAAAGGCAAAAGCCAACAAGACCATTGCGCTGGTAGGAGCTTCAGGGGCAGGAAAAACATCAATCCTCAATCTCATTCCCAGATTTTACGATGTTACCAAAGGAAAAATAACCTTTGACGGCCAAGACATCCGTGATGTGAGTTTAAGCAGCCTTCGACAGGCTACGGCTTTGGTCAGTCAGGAAATTCAGCTCTTTGACGATACAGTTCGAGCCAACATCGCCTATGGGAAAACCGAGGCTAGCGAGGAAGAAATAATCGAAGCAGCCAAAAATGCGCATGCACATGATTTTATTCTTTCGCTACCAGAAGGCTATGACACTCAAGTCGGTCCAAGAGGTTCCAGATTGTCTGGCGGTCAGCGCCAGCGTGTCGCCATCGCCCGCGCAATGGTTAAGGATGCACCTGTACTGCTTTTGGACGAAGCAACCTCAGCCCTGGACACAGAATCAGAAAGACACGTTCAAACAGCGCTCAATACTCTGATGAAAGGCCGAACCACTTTTGTGATTGCGCACCGTCTTTCAACCGTTATCGATGCAGATATGATCTACGTAATGGATAAGGGTAAGATTATCGAGGAAGGCACACACAGCCAGCTACTGGAAAAATCCGGAACCTATGCAAAGCTATATGCACTACAATTTGCAGAAGAAGCTCAAACGAACGATGATGTTTCCTTGCCGGCTTAAACGGTCACTGAAAAGGCGTGCTTAACGAATATTATGAAGCTGTCAAAACGGATACTCCGTTCAACCTTCTTCCAAAACCTGATCGCCAGATTGATTTCTAGCTACATATCGCTTGTCCGTAGCACTGTACGTTGGCAGGAAATTGTGCCCGACGAGACCCGGAAGCATTTGAACGGTGATTCCAGCATAATCGGCTGCTTCTGGCATGCACGCATGATCATGATGTTCAATGCCTGGAAAGACAGTGATCGCAGCAAATTTCATATGCTCATCTCAGCCCATAGAGATGGGCGTGTCATCGCGAAATCTATTGAAAACCTCGGTTTCAATACTGTGGAGGGGTCCAGTCGTAGAGGCGGAGCCACTGCGCTGGTGAACCTTAAGCGTACACTCGACAAGGGTAACGCCATAGGCATCACACCTGATGGCCCCAAAGGACCAAGAATGCGTGCCAAAACCGGAGCCATCAAAGCCGCACAGATGACCGGACGCCCCATACTCCCTGTCACGGGAACTGTCGCAAAGCGAAAAGTTTTTAACTCATGGGATCGTTTTGTACTGCCCGCCCCCTTTACCAAGGGCGTTATTATCTGGGGAACGCCGATTTATGTTGAACGGGATGCTTCTAAAGAGCAACAGGAAGCATACCGCTTGGAGCTAGAAAATCAGCTGAACAACCTAACACAGATGGCTGATCAGTCATTTGGGCAAAATCTAATCCAACCTGATCCTCTACCTGTTTCAAGTGCAAATACACATCTCAATCACACGCCAGAGACATCAGATGCGAACACCTGAGTTTTGGAAGCATCGCGGCCTTATCAGTAGTTTGCTGCTCCCCTTGTCCGGTTTTTATTATCTGGGCAGTATCCTACGCCAAAAGCTCACTTCTTCGACAAAAATTGATGTTCCCGTCATTTGCGTTGGTAATCTAACCGCAGGTGGTAGCGGGAAAACACCCATTACTCTTTCTTTAGCAAGCTCGCTTCAACAAATGGGGAAAAATCCACACATCGTTTCTCGTGGATATGGGGGCACACAAGAAGGTCCTTTGCGTGTATTACCATCACAACACTCTGCACGTGATGTTGGGGATGAGCCATTAATGATGGCCCTTGCACATTCACAAACAACGCCGGTTTGGGTCAGCAAAAATAGGATCGACGGCGCAAAAGCAGCAATAAAAGAGGGAGCTAACGTCATTCTTCTTGATGACGGTTTTCAGAACCCTGCCCTTCAAAAAGATCTATCAATTATCGTCGTCGATAACAAAACTGGTTTTTCAAACGGACGCCTGATCCCCTCTGGCCCTCTCCGAGAAAGCATAACCAATGGCATAAAACGCGCTGACGCTGTTTTTATCATCAAGCAGCCTAACGAGACTATCAATCCAGAGCTAGCAACCATTTTCGCAATAAAAGCTGTTTCCTGTGTCACGATAAAACCTGCTGACGAAACGAACCAACTAGAACTGAAAAACAAAAAAATCTTTGCCTTTGCCGGAATTGGCTATCCGCAAAAATTTTATAATACGCTGGAAACCCTCTCTGCACAGATCTGTGGAACCACTGATTTTCCTGACCATCACAAATATAGTAAAAATGATCTGGACAAAATCCTGTCCCTTGCCAGAAAAGCAGGCGCAGACGGCATTTTTACGACAGAAAAAGACTTCGTGAAAATTCCTGAAACATTTAAAGGGAAAATCTCTTACTTGCCCATTCATGCCGTTTGGGATAATCCACAATTTATAAATTCCCTATTGAGTAAGTTAACAGGAACCACATGACAAAAGATGTCACCTTTCGCCATAAAATTGAAGCTCTCGGGTTTCGGTTTCTGCTCGGTCTGGTCGGCCTCTTTCCTGTAAAATCCTGTTCAAATTTTGGTGGGTTTCTTGGGCGAACAATCGGTCCGCGTCTCGGTATAACACGCAAAGCAGATCTCAACTTGCGTCTCGCGATGCCCGAGCTATCAAAGAAAGAACGCAAACAGATTATCCATGACATGTGGGATAACCTTGGCCGCGTTATTTTCGAATACCCGCATCTAAAAGAAATCGTCCGTACGGATCGCGACTACATTACCGTCGAGGGTATTGAGAAGTTTGAAGCGCCGGAAGTTAAAAATAAAGCCCTGATTTTTGTTGGAGCCCATATAGGCAACTGGGAAGTTTTGCCTATGACCGCCGCACTACGTGGTTATCCGCAAACAATTATTGTTCGCCAACCGAATAACCCGCTTGTTGCTGCAGCTATCGACAACATTCGCACCTCTACGGGCAATATTTCCGCGGCAAAGGGTGTCGAAGGTGCACGGGCATCCTTAAAAGCCATTAGAAATAAATCTGCCGTAGGAATTCTTGCCGATCAAAAAATGAACGACGGGATTGAAGCACCGTTTTTTGGTATTCCGGCAATGACACCTGCTGCACCTGCCTTACTCGGCAGTAAACCAAACGCGGTTGTCTTTCCGATCCAGTGCATCAGAACAGGCCCTGCCAGCTTTCATCTTGTGTGCCATTCTGCAATTGACTTTCCAGATGATGTCAGTCGTGAACAAGCTGGGATCAAAGGAATGACAGAGCTTAACAATATTATAGAGAGCTGGATCAGAGAAAAGCCCGGTGACTGGCTATGGCTCCACCGTCGCTGGCCTAAAGACGCATACAAAAAACTCAAAGAAAATATGTAAGGTCATATTAAAGCGGGTTTAACCTTTTATCCCGATGTTTTATTGCGGCATTGGTCCAACAAGAGTTTCAGGATCCACTCGTTCTTTGAACCAATTCATTCGCCAATCCAGATGCGGTCCAGTCACACGCCCTGTTGCCCCAAGTGTTCCCAGTTTCTCTCCTTGGTTCAGATAATCACCGACTTCAACCGTCACACTATCCATGTGCAAAAATGTAGATGACAAACCATGCCCATGATCAAGAATAACGGTCCCACCGGAATAATAGAGATCTGGCTCTGCCAACGTCACGATACCGGGCGCAGGAGCAGCAATAGGTGTTCCCACTGGTGCCGCCACGTCCACACCAAAATGTGGACGTTTAGGAACGCCATTAAAAACGCGTTGGCTCCCATAAACCCCGGATATCCGGCCCTGAGCTGGCCAGATAAAACCAGATGCATACATCGGTTCATCAAAATTTGATGTTCTTGCTTTGGCAACAATTGTTGCATCGCGACTTATACGGTCTGCGACCTCTTTGGGGGGCGACACATATTTTTGGGCAACACCTTCTATTCGCTGAATTGCATAGTCGCGTTTTTTGATTTCATAATTTTCGGTCAGAATATCTCCATCCGGCTTATGAATGCTGACTTCAACTTGTCCCTCTGCATCACGCCCAAATCCAAGAACAAAGTTCCCTTGTTCAGAAACCTTTATCGCTTCCTTGTTCAGAAAAACCTTTGTGCCGCTTGGCGCTTTGCCAATAATGATCCCGCCCTGAATAAACTCTCCCCGTAAAGAATAGCTTCCATCAGCAAATGCAGTCGAAACCATTGCCAAAATTATGGAGAGAAATGCAAACAAACGTCTCACGATAACAAGCTTCATAGTAAGCTTCCCTGGGCAGTATCTGGTGTTTCAGATTTCTTTTTCTTCGGCGTTTTCTGTGAGCCTGACTTGGGTGGCGTTTTCGGTGTCTGCGGACTTGATGAACCGCCACTAATATCATCGCCACCAGCTACCGCCTCAATAACAGCATTATCCGCAAATTCGATATTTAGCTTTGTACCATCACTTATATCAGTAGTCGTAAGAACATTTCCATCGCTCCCCCGGACAACAGAGAAACCACGCTTCAACACGTTTTTATAGGAAACGCCCTCAAGAACACGATCCAGCGACGTTAGTGTATTTTTTGCTCGTTCCAATCGTAAGGCTGTAGCAGATGCCATACGCCGCCCAGAATCAAGTTTTTCCATTTCAAACTGACGCATGGGAACAATCTGTTCGCCAGTACCTTCGAACCGATCACGGAGTGCCGACAGCTGATGCGATGCAAGCAAAATTTGTTGTTTGGGGTGGGGCAAACGAGCTGAAAGTTCAGATAATTCCGATGTTTGATGACGCAAGAAACCTTTCATGGCATTACGCATGCGTTCAACACGATCATCCAATCTTTGGGTCTTTTCTTCAATCAAACGCCTTGGATCTGGAAGGCCTCTGGCAAGGGCTTCGACCTGCATCCGGCGCTCCCCCATCAAACGATTTGCGCCAGCATAAATCCGTCGTCCGATATTTTGGACCTCACCGATTAACTCGGCTCGAACAGGCACCGCCATTTCAGCCGCAGCTGTCGGGGTTGGCGCACGTTTGTCAGATGCAAAATCAATCAACGTTGTATCCGTTTCATGGCCAACCGCTGAAATCAGAGGAATTTTAGAGTTTGCTGCCGCCCGAACCACCACTTCTTCGTTAAAGGCCCATAGATCTTCAAGACTACCACCACCACGTGCGACGATCAGCGTATCCGGCCGGGGAATATCTCCATCGGGGTCCAATGCATTAAACCCGTCAATTGCTCTCGCAACCTGTTCAGCAGCACCTTCCCCTTGAACCAACACGGGCCAAACTAGAACACGTCGTGGAAACCGATCCGACAGGCGATGCATAATATCACGTATAACTGCCCCCGTCGGCGAGGTTACAACGCCGATGACTTCTGGCAGGAACGGGATAATTCGCTTGCGTTCATCCGCAAATAGCCCTTCTGAAGCCAGCTTCTTTTTACGCTCTTCCAATAGCTTGAGCAAAGCGCCTTCGCCTGCAACTTCCATACTATCAATAACAATCTGATAGTTGGACCGCCCGGGATAGCTGGTAATTCGACCTGTTACGATGACTTCCAGACCATCTTGGGGATCGACAGACAGTTTACTGGCTTGCCCCCGCCAGCAAATCACGCTCAGGACGGCATTTTCATCTTTCAGGGACATGTAGATATGCCCTGATGCAGCACGCTTAAGACCCGAGATTTCGCCACGCACACGAACGCGGTCAAAACGGGTTTCAAGTTCTCGCTTGATGGAGTTGGAAATCTCGCTAACACTTAACGCAGGTGCATTGTTCCCACGTGTATCTGCCGGATTACTGGTCTTACCAGCCGTTTTAGGAACTGCTGGTTTAGGTTGGGATGTCGAAAACAAATCATTCATTCGGCTATCCTAAACATCCGCCCCCGCAAAGTCGACAGACCAATGACTGTATAGTGCGTATTTTCTTATCTCTTTATATAGAAATAAATTCACTTCTAAAGATCAATTTCTCAAACAGTACTTTCGATAAAACTTTTCCCGACAAGTTCTGGTATTTTGAGAGTTAATAGGGCATAAGCTTGCCAGATTAATTGACCCTAATACTCGGGAGCACAAAATGAAAATTCTCGTCGTTGGATCTGGTGGCCGTGAACACGCCCTGTGTTGGTCTATTGCCAAATCCCCTCTGTGCGAAAAACTCTATTGTGCCCCTGGGAACGCTGGAATTTCCGACGTTGCAGAATGCTTGTCTATCAAGGCAGAAGATCTGGATGCTCTGGTTGCCTTTGTACAAAAGAATAACATCGAATTTGTTGTTGTTGGCCCGGAAGCTCAGCTTGTGGACGGTCTCGTCGATCGTATGAATGCCATTAATGTTCCTGCATTTGGTCCGTCAGCCGCCGCTGCCGAACTGGAAGGTTCGAAAGGCTTCATGAAAGATATCTGCGCAAAGTACAATGTACCCACCGCCAGTTATCAGCGCTTTACAGATCTTGCCGCTGCTAAGAAGTACCTCGACGAACAAGGGGCACCAATTGTTATCAAGACCGATGGTCTTGCAGCAGGTAAAGGCGTTACCGTTGCGATGACATTGGAAGAAGCACACACCGCCGTTGAAGAAGCGCTTTCTGGCCGCGCATTTGGGGCTGCAGGTGCAGAAGTCGTCATTGAAGAATTCATGCAGGGAGAAGAGGTCAGCTTCTTTGTTTTGACCGATGGCGAAAATTATCTCCCTCTCGCATCAGCACAGGATCACAAGTGTGTTGGCGAAGGAGATACCGGCCCGAATACAGGCGGCATGGGCGTTTACTCTCCGGCGACTATTCTGACACCAGAACTTGAACAACAGGTTCTCGAACAGTGCATCAAGCCAACAATTGAAGGCATGAAATCTGAAGGACACATTTACAAAGGAGTTCTCTTTGCCGGCCTTATGCTGACCGAAACCGGGCCAAGGTTGATTGAATATAATGTCCGTTTTGGCGACCCGGAATGTCAGGCCCTTTGCTTACGCCTAAAGTCTGACATCCTGCCTGCATTATTAGCTTCAGCACAGGGAGGCATAGAAGATATCAAGCTAGAATGGTATGACGAAACTGCCCTTTTGGTTGTCATGGCCGCAAAAGGCTATCCCGCATCTTATGAAAAGAACACTGTCATAGAGGGTGTTGTCGACGCAGGTTCTGACTCATCCGTCACAGTATTCCATGCAGGCACAGCCAGAGGTGAAGACAATAGTCTGCGGGCTGTCGGAGGACGTGTTCTAGGTGTAACCGCTTTGGGATCGGACATTAAAGAAGCACAGAAAAAAGCCTATCAGGCGGTGGATAAAATCACATGGGATCAGGGTTTCTGTCGTCGCGATATTGGATGGCGAGAATTAGCGCGTAACGCCTAGTTAACACCTCAAAAAAATACATAAAGATTGATAATCTATCGGCGCTTCTGGAAAAAAGCCTTGAGTATTTCTGCGCATTCTTTTTCACCAATCCCCCCGTATACTTCGGGTACATGGTGACAGGTTGAGTGCTCATAAACTCTGGGACCATGATCCACGCCGCCACCTTTAGGGTCATAAGCACCGTAGTAAACTCGTTGGATACGGGCAAAAGAAATCGCTGTCGCGCACATGGGGCATGGTTCTAGCGTAACGTAGAGATCACAGTTTTCAAGACGGGCACTGCTTTGTTGCCCTCCAACAGCCCTGATGGCCAAAACTTCAGCGTGCGCAGTCGGGTCATGATCCCGTTCCACACGATTATGTGCTTGGGCCAATACCTGCCCGCTATCACGATCCACAATTACAGCACCAACGGGCACTTCACCAGCCTCGGCCGCCTTTTTTGCTTCCGTCAAAGCAAGCGCCATAGCTTCGCCCGGCTTTTTGCAAACCTGAGATTTCTTTTTCTTGTCCATAGCAAGGGACTCTCTTGTGAAATCATGGATTGGTCAAGCAGAAGAGCGAGAGATTACCCCAAAGATCACAATTGCATAGGACGTTTGTTTTATTCACAGTAGACAGAAGCGAAAGTCGAGCATACATTCCGGCCATGACAAACTCAAAATCGACACGACTAAATCGCCAGAAATCCCGCCCAGATTCCAAAGGTCCTGGTACCAAAGGAAATGCTTTTAAGGGTAAGGGAGTTAATCGCCCCTACAAAGGAAAGCCTTCTGGGAAAAGTACACAGCAAGAGGCGAAACCTGCTGTTGAGACAATCGAACTTTCGGATAAGAAAGAACGAATTGCAAAGGTGATCGCACGTGCAGGGCTCTGTTCCAGACGCGATGCAGAACGCTGGATTGCAGAGGGTCGTGTCAAACTTGATGGTAAAGTACTGGAAACACCAGCGATTGTTGTAGGTCCGGACAATGCCATCGAAGTCAATGGCGAACCACTTCCTTTGCCGGAACGTCCCCGCCTGTGGAAATACCACAAACCAAAGGGACAAATAACAGCTGCACGCGACCCCGAAGGTCGGGACACTGTTTTTGACCATCTTCCCAAAGATCTTCCGCGTCTTCAGCCCGTTGGACGGCTGGATTATAACTCGGAAGGTTTACTGCTTTTTACCAATGATGGTGGCCTGAAGCGTAAAATGGAATTACCAGCCACAGGCTGGACTCGTCGCTACCGTGTCAGGGTACATGGTCAAGTCGATGAAAGGCATATCAAAACCCTTGCAGAAGGTATTACAATCGATGGCGTTCACTACGCCCCTATCGAAGCCAGTATTTCTCATCAAGCCAAGACCAATGCCTGGATGTTAATGTCTTTGAAAGAGGGAAAAAACCGTGAGATTCGTCGTGTTTGTGAACACCTTGGCCTGATCGTAAACAGATTGATCAGAGTTTCCTATGGTCCTTTCCAGCTTGGTGAAATTGAGCCGGGCGATATTGTCGAGCTACCTGCCAAGCTTATCCAGGATCAGTTTGGTCTTGAGGGCAAAGCAAGTGCACCAAAAGACAAAACGAGTAAACAAGGTCCATCAGGGAAGAAGCCACAAGGTAGAGCTGGCCGAAAACCTGCGGATAAGGCATCTACTAAGCCAACAGGTAAAAAGACAGGCCCTTCCCGTGGAAAACCCGCGTCAGGCTCACGAGGCAAACGCGTTTAAATAATGACATTCAGGTAATGATATTGGCATGAGGATTGTCGGAGGCAAACACAGAGGACGATCTTTATCCTGTCCAGCAGGGCAAACAGCGCGCCCAACGCTTGATCGAACACGCGAATCGCTCTTTAACATCCTTTTGCAGGGCGATGTCAGTAATGGCCTGCTGCCTACCGGGACAAAGTCACTACTTATTGGCTGCCATGTTCTGGACGTGTTTGCCGGCACAGGTGCCTTGGGTCTTGAAGCTATCTCAAGAGGCGCACAAAAAGTTACCTTTATGGAAAAAGCCCCGGACAGCCTCGCAGCTCTCCGGGACAATATAAAAAACCTGAAAGAACAACAGACCACCCAGGTTCTTCAAGGCGATGCCCTAATCCCTCCGAAGGCTCGAGAAGCCTGTTCTCTTGTTCTTATGGATGCCCCCTACAATCAGGATCTGACCGAACCTGCAATCACCGCACTGGACAAAGCGGGCTGGATTGCAAAAACGGCCCTGATCGTTGCCGAGTGTGATGCCAAAGAAAACATCGCCGCCCCGCCAGATTTTGAAGAGGTCGATAACCGAAAATACGGCAAAGCCAGAATTTTCTTTTTCTTGAGAGTAGAAAAGACATAACTGACTTGGCATATCTGATTATCGGAATGATGATTGCTTTAAGATTCGAGCCTCTTCATCACCAAAATTCAGCGACGGCCTCCTGTTTAACTCTTCAAAAAGACGCTCATTTGCTTTATTTTCTCTATTCAAATTAACAACAGCCATTTTCTCGGCTATTTCTTTACCAACTCCATATATACTCTTAGATTTAAGTGTTCTAGGTTTACTTGCTTTGGATTTAGATTTCTTTGGTTTAAATTCCAATAAATCCATGAGCTGTTTTGTTTGATCGATCCGATCATAATTATTTTTTATTTCGTCCAGAAGTTCTGTGTCCGTCATGGTTCGTGGAAATTTAATAGCTTCGTCACCCTTGCGCTCAATTCTTTGGCTTTTCAGCCGAATTGTTTGAGCAATTGCGCCTTGTCCGGGAAGCTTTCCAAACTTATCTAAGCTGCCAAAAAACTCATCTCTCTCTGGGGCAGACATGTGAGGAAACTTTTCCATTTCCTTTAGGAACATAAAAACCAAAGGGCCTGTATTCGGATCTTTTATCCCGGGGATCTCTGGATTAATTCCCCAATGATCCAAAGACGCATCTAGTTCAGTCTCAAACTCGTGCTGTTCATGTTCTGTTGGATTTTCATTTAAAATGGGAAAAAGAATTTTCAAGTGTGTTTTCAGGCCACGACCGATTTGATCAAACATCCCTTCCTGTTCAGTTTTTTGCGGATAGAGAATTCTCTCATGCCTTTCACGATCACTTTCTTTTACTTCTACCAAGCAACTCATCCTTTCATAAAAAATGACCGCTCATCAATTAGACGGCGGCACATAAAAGGATAGTTAAAAAAGGGCTTTAGCTTCAATTCATCACGAAAGCTTCTAGAGGATTTATAATTATTGCGCCATCTGAGCTTTCAGGCTTTTTGCAGCCATTGCGTAACCACCATCGGCTCCGTCAATAAAGTGGATATGTTGCGCACAATGTAAATCGAGCAACAGGCAAGTCATCAATGCTTCGTCAGAAACATGTGTGCCATAGGCTATTTTGCCTTCGGCCTGTTCACGCTCCAGGTACATATGGAGTTCTTGGATAACCTGTAAATCGCAATCTAAAACCATCCGCACCATATCATCAAACTTCCTGAAATCAGAATTATTGCGTAACTCTGTGAGATAGGTTTCCGGTTGATAAGGGCCTGACTTTAAATTCATAAAATGAGCCCCCCGCAAATAAATCTTTTGAAAGAGACTCTTCAGAGAAGGCCAGATGTGAGTTCCTCTTCCCTTACTTGCAGCAAATTTTTCCAAAAAAAAGTTCTCAAAAAGCCCTCTAAGTTTCATATGTTGAATTTTCACAGGATTTGTATCTGAATTTTCCCTGTTCAGAATTTGTTCTATATTATCAACGATACGTGGATATTCGTGATCATGAATCGCATGTACCAACAATGTAATGATCTGCCCATTAACCGATTTCAAAGGCTGCCAGTGACAGGAGAGCCCCTCCAGATTAGGTAACCGTGTGACAGCATGCAGCTTGCAAAACTCTCCAGTTTTATCCGCCTTTATAATGGAATCGGCCAAGGCTAATCCACCACCATTGAATAATGCGAGGCTATTGCCGGGTGATAGCTCTAATCGAGCAACTTGAATACTTTTGCCACATTCTTTGATCTGTGAAACAGGCACACACCCAACTCTTAATTCAAGATCATAAAAGTCCTGACCAAAGCTTTTGACCGCAAGCAATTCATCAATCAACGCTTCACGATCATTAGACGAGCACAGAAAGGATGCACCATCGCCCCCAAAGACGAAGGGAATTGTCGCCCCACCAACTGTATTAAAAACTACCGTAATACAGGCAGCCCCCAGCATATTGATATCTTTATAGCGCCCGGCTTCTATAGCTTTGGTAGAACTGACAACATCCGTGACAATTACCCACCAGTCATCGGGAACTTCCTGATAATAATCGTCACTAAAGGCATGGAAGAATCGGGTGGCAGGTTTCAGGCTTAAAAAGTCAAAACTCAAAAGATTCTCCTGACGCAATTTGTTCCTGAAAAGCCTTTGAATACTTCCCAGTAGTCAACACTCAAACGATTAAGACGTAAAAAGAGTACAGCTTATAAATAGGAACGATTACCTTCTGGAAAAGAGTTTTTCTATATCAGCGAGCTTCAATTCAATATAGGTCGGACGTCCATGATTACATTGCCCGGAATGCGGAGTAACTTCCATCTGCCGCAGTAGAGCATTCATCTCTTCCCCATTGAGGCGACGCCCCGACCGGACGGAACCATGGCATGCCATAGTCCCCAAAACCCGTTCAATTTGCTCTTTCAGCGCAAGGGTTTCCCCTAACTCAGCAAGTTCATCGGCAAGATCAGTCACTAATGCCGCTGCATTGGCGCGCTCTCCAAGGATTGCAGGAACCTCTCGAACGACAACAGCGCCGGCACCGAAACCTTCAAGTACCAGTCCTAATTCTGATAACTCATCGGCTCGTTTGACCAATCTGTGAGCCGCATCTTCATCCAGTTCGACAACTTCCGGCAAAAGCAACATCTGGGTTTTAACCCCCTGCTCCGCCATCTGCGCTTTCATTTTCTCAAGAACCAGCCTTTCATGGGCGGCATGCTGATCAACAACGACAATTCCATCCGCAGTCTGCGTTATAATGTAATTTTCGTGAAATTGTGCCCGTGCAGCCCCCAGAGGGTGAGATGCATGGTCAAAATTATCAACATCAGTAGTATAACCTTGAGATACCGCAATTTCCCCGTTCCATGCCGTTGGTCCTTCAGAAAGCCCCGGCGGGAAATGTTCCTGTCTTGCTTGCGGAATAAAGTCTTCTGCCCCTGGTAAAGCAGATTGCGTTGCCCCCGTCTGCCCATCTGACAGTGGCGCATGGTAATCCATAACAGCATCAGACAACCGTCCTGAGGGGTAATTAACTGAAGGTTTGGATTGCCACGTATAGTCGGTGCTGGGGCGTGGGGACGCATATCCCCCACCTTGTTCACCCCTTGCCCGCGCAGCTTCCAGCATTCCCAAAGCCGCATTCCCGACAGATGTTGAAGCCCGATGCCCTGCCTCGGCAAGTGCGTGTTTACAGGCGCCAACAATCAGGCCGCGCACCAAGGCAGCATCCCGGAAACGAACTTCCGTCTTGGCCGGATGTACGTTCACATCGACCATTTCAGGCGGCAGGTCCAGAAACAAAGCAAGAAGAGGGTGACGATCTCGTGCCAAAAAGTCCTGATACGCGCCTCTAACGGCACCCTGTAACAGCCGATCCTTTACCGGGCGACCATTCACAAATAGATATTGGTGCTGTGCATTCCCACGATTAAGGGTCGGTAATCCGATATAACCAGAGAGTTTCAGATATTCACGTTCAGCTTCAATAGGCAGCGCGTTTTCTTCGAATTCACGCGCCATGACGGATGAAAGACGCTTCAACCTGACTTCGAACAAATCACCACTACTGGCTGGTAATCGAAGAATGGTTCTTTTTTCATCCGACAGCGAAAAGCCCACTTCCGGATTGGCCATTGCCAAACGTTTCAAGACATCTTCGGCATGACTGACTTCTGTTCGCGCTGCTTTTAGGAACTTCAACCGGGCAGGCGTTGCAAAAAACAGATCTCTGATTTCGACCCGCGTCCCGGCGTTACACGCTGCAGGCTGCGGATCTATAACAACACCGCCTTCGACCTTAATTGTCCAGGCATCCTCGGCACCAGCTTCACGACTGGTGATTTGCAGGCGAGCAACCGCACCGATTGACGGAAGGGCCTCGCCCCGAAACCCCAGCGTTTTAATATGAACAAGATCATCACTGGGAAGCTTTGAGGTTGCATGACGCTCGATACAAATGCCAAGCCCTTCACAGCTCATCCCACAGCCATCATCCGTAACCGAAATATAACTTCGCCCACCATCGCGCATCACCACATCAATGTTGCGTGATCCTGCATCCAGTGCGTTCTCAACCAACTCTTTAATTGCCGCGGCAGGACGCTCGATAACCTCACCAGCAGCAATCTGATTAACAAGGGTGTTAGGTAAACGGCGAATAAGCACTGAAAAGGCTCCTGATTAAAGATCTTTTAGCATGCGGCGAGCAAGAACTTTTCCTTGTTCAACAGCAGGTTGATCATAAGGATTCACTCCAAGAAGATCGGCTGTGATAACAGTTTCCAACATAAAGTGCATGGTCAAGGCACCCAAGGTTTCTTCATCAATTTTATCCAGCAAAAACTTTCTCACTGGGCGACCATTTTTTGCCAAGGTCTGCGTGGTTGCCTCAGCAGACACCGTAAGCAAATCACCAAGCGTCCGCCCCCGGAGATAACTCAGCGAATCTTCACCTTTTGGCAGCACAGAATCAACAGGTAGCCCCATTCCCTTGGCATCATGATAAATCATGGTGAACATCTTGTCCTGAGGACCATCCAAATATAGTTGCAGCTGGCTATGTTGATCCACAGTTCCAAGAGCGCGGATTGGTGTTGTTCCCTTACCCTCTTTGCCCAAGCTTTCGGCCCATAACTGATTATACCAGAGCCCAAGATCTGCAAGCCTGTCCTCGTAAGGCATGATAACAGTTTGGCGAATACCCCGCTGACGCTGTAACCCCGTTGCAATCGCAGCTCCAACAGCCGCCGGAATATCTTCCATATAAGTATCAGAAAAAGCCTGATCCACGACTTTCCGGGCACCATCTCTTAAAGCTGCAGCATCCAGCCCAGCAATCATTGCCGGAAGTAAGCCGACCAAGGTTAGAATACAAAACCGTCCGCCAATTAACGGGTTTTGATCAAGGCATTCCAGTCCCAGATCTCTGGCAAGCTTTCTGAGCGGGTTCGGACGAGGTTCAGTGATAACAGTCACTCGCTCTGATAGCTTATCCGGGCCATACTCTTTCTGGAATATCGGCAATAAAGCCATGAACTGGGAAACTGTTTCCGCAGTTGATCCGGATTTAGACACAACAATCAATCCGGTACGGGAAATATCCAGATGCTTCAGCAGAACATCAAAACTGTGCGGATCGATATTATCAATGAAATGAAGGTGAGGGCCGCCATTAATCGGTCCAAACGCGCTGGTCGCCAGACCATAAAGTGTCCGCCCACCCAGCGAAGAACCACCAGTCCCGAGCACAATGACATCATCGCAGTTATCGCGATAGGAAGAGACAACCGTTTGACAGGCGACGAGATCATCGCGTTCGTAAGGAACCGTCAGGAATGGCAACCGCCCATTGTCTTTATCATCTTTAAGACGGGCCAGACTGGCTTTGCAGCCTTGAAGTTGCTCTTCAAAAATTTGCTGTTCCAAGCCACCCTCACCAAGTGTTCTGGCAAGGCAAAATTCTGCATCATGCGTATAAGACATAGTCTCTTTTATCTATCTACAAATAAGCCTGTAGTATTACCGATTTGTAACTGACTACGAAAGCTTTCATCTTTTGAAAACGTAACTATTGACCTTTTGCCCCAAAAAGAACCTTTACGGGGCTGTTGTTAACGGTGTTTGTTGCTCAATACCTTCAGGACGGCCAGCAATAACGACGGTAAGTGCATCTGTATCGAAAAGCCTTTTTGCGGCGCGCTTTGCATCGGCCAGAGATACGGATTCCAGATATTCATTTCGCCGATCAAGATAATCAATTCCGAGATCATTCAACTGCATGGCCAAAAGAATATTTGCAACCCGTCCCGTGCTGGTAAAACTAAGAGGGAACGAACCTGTTAAATAGGTTTTGGCATCTCTAAGTTCTTCTTCACCTGGCCCTTCTTCTGCCATTAAGGACCATTGTTCTTTCATGATACGGACCGTTTCGGCCACTCGCTCATTCTGCGTGGCAACCGACGCCATAAGTAGGGGCGCTTGATCCAACAAAGAAAGATAACTCCCTACTGAATAGGCCAATCCTCTTTTCTCCCGAACTTCCTGATAAAGACGTGACGAAAAACTACCGCCCCCCAAAATATGATTCACAATAAAAGCTGCGTAATAATCCGGATCATCACGAGCAATGCCAGCTTGTGCCATTAAGACTTCACTCTGTGGAATGTCTTCATCCAAAATGATGGTGCCACCTTTAATCGCGGGCTTCGCCTCTGGAATGCTAAATAACTTCACCTTCTGAGCAATTCCGTCAAAAGCCTGATCCAAAAGGCTCCCGAGTTCCTCGGCATCAATATCACCAACAACAGCTACCGTCAGGTTAGCTCGTGCGATATTCTCTCTCAGATAATTTTTCATATCTGGAACTGCTATTTTTTTGAGGCTCTCTGGCGTACCGTCATTTGGACGTCCGTAAACGTGACTAGGATAATAAAGGTCACGTAACGTCGCTTGAGCCTTGTATCCTGGGTCATCCTGTCGCTGTTGTAGAACGAGCGTGATTTGCGTTCGAATACGCTCAACAGGCTCCTCATCAAACCTTGGGGATGTCAGAGACAGGTTAAGTAATTTAAATGCTGTCGCCTTATTTTTTTTCAGTGTAACAAGCTCACCGCTAAAAAATTCACGTCCTGCATCAAAGCCAAGTGAAATCGACAAATCATTCAGTTTGGCTTGAAAAGCTTGTGAACCAAGGTCTCCCGCTCCCTCATCGATTGTTGCCGCCACAAGATTGGCTAAACCTTCTTTACCGTTGGGATCAACAGATGAGCCCCCTGAGAAAGCGAATTTCATAGAGATAATCGGATTACTACGATCTTCGATAAGCCAAGCCTTGATACCGCCAGGACTTGTAACCTCTGTGATATCAACAGCAAAGGCCAAAGAGAGGTTATAAAAGCTCAACAAAATAGATAGAGCAGCAGCAATTCCAAGTTTTACAGAAGATCTCATTGTTTTGACTCCTCTGCAGGCAACAAAATCCCGGTAACAGATTGGTTTTCAATGAAAATTTCATTCAACAAACCATTAATATGTTCAGGTGTAACAGCAGAAATCCGTTCAGGCCAAGCCTCAATGTCTGCAACAGTTCCGCCTGTTGTCAAAGTACGCCCTATTACATTAGGTGCCGCCGAAAGTGAATCGCGCGCAAAAACAGCTGCGTCCACCATACGAGTTTTAGCCTTGTTAACCTCATCCTCTGTCACACCCAGCTCTACCAAATTGGAAAGCTCTTCACGTAACCGTTTTTCAGCTACATCAATCTCCACGCCCGGGCGTGGAGAGATATAGAGTGTAAAGGTACTCAAATCATACGCATTTGGACTATAGGAAGTGCCGACAGATGCTGCTAGTTTCTCTTCAATAACCAACTTCTTGTAAAGCTTGCTGGTTGCTCCGGAGCCAATAATCTCATCCAAGATCTGAAGAGCATAGGCATCATTTTTTTCAGCGGTTCGATAACTCGGCGCAAGATATCTGATCGTAACGGATGGATTTGTAACCAAATGACTTTCTTTGATAACGCGTCGAGCTGCATTTTGCGGCGGCTCCGAGATCCTTTTTCGCTCAGGCACATCCCGTTTGGGAATAACGCCAAAATACTTTTCGGCAAGAGGTTTTATTTCATCAGTGGTTACATCACCTGAAATAATCAGAACCGCATTGTTGGGCGCATACCACTTTCTATAAAACGAAAGTGCCGTTTCCGTATTCAATTCCTCAATTTCATGATCCCAACCGATAATTGGAATACGGTAAGGATGATTAAGAAACTGGCTTGCCCGCATGACTTCGCCTAGTTGTGCCCCGGGACTATTCCCCACACGGCTGCGTCTTTCTTCTCGAACAACTTCGCGTTCCGGCAAGACTTTTTCATCATCAAGAACAAGTCCTGTCATTCTATCAGCTTCCAGTTCCATCACCATCTCAAGACGATCCTTGGCTACTGTCTGATGATAGGCTGTATAATCCCAGGATGTGAAAGCATTTTCCTGTCCACCATTCTTGGCCACCAGTGCTGAAAATTCACCAGACTTGAAACGTTCAGTTCCTTTGAACATAAGATGTTCCAGGAAATGAGCATTACCTGATTCACCAACATCTTCATCCGCCGCGCCAACTTTATACCACAGCATCTGCGTCACAATTGGGGCCCTGTGATTGGGAATGACAACAACCTCAAGTCCGTTATCCAACTTAAAAATTTCTGGATTAAAGACAGCTCCCTGAGCAGACGAGAAAAACAGGGTAAAGCTGCAAACAATAATTTTGAAAGAAACGATATAATGAAATCTGGTAAGCATATGATTGAACAGTCAGGCCGTTTTAGGAAATTGCATTGAACATAATCACAAGTGATAGAGAATACGATCAGTTAATGGCATAGATGACTTATTAATCTGGCAAAACTAGGGCAACAAAGCCAGTTTATAACAATGTATTCAATGAAACAAAAAAAGCTCCGATTTCATCGGAGCTTTTTCTTGTCAACTGAAGTCGCAACAACACTAGAATATGTTATCAAAAACCCCTTCAAGTGGTGCCTCACGTTCAATAATAATACTTTCCGTTTCGCCTTTACCACGCGTACCAAGAGCAGCATTTTCCTGAATACGCTTGGCTTCTTTAACTGGGTCAACAACGCTGTTAGGTCTAGGCTGATCTTTCCAGAAAATCAACGTATCAACAACGCGTTCGCTTTCAGAATTAAGCTGACGGGTCTCGCGATCAATAAGTAAGCGAATATCATCAGGCGCTTCATCTGCACCCGCAGATTCAAGTAGAGCCATTTCACCATCACTACGTCCGGCTTGTTCCAGAGAAGTACTCTTCTGTGGTCCAGCTGTTCCATCAAGATTAAAGACGGCACGCTTTGCCTGCCCTTGGGCAGAGCCCTCTTGAGGACGAAGTGCACCCGGGCGAGGTGGTGCAAGGTTATAATCCGGAGGAAGACTAAGAGGTGCTCGGGACACGACTTTAAATTCGTCGGGGGCACGCTTTCCTAGTCCAATCTGTTCTTTCAATCCATCACTACATCCTGTGATGGCCAGGGTGAGAACAATCAACCCAAAAAACTTGATATTTTTCATGCTTTCGATCCGCATCCTTTTTCAAGGTCCCTACTTATTACCCTTAGATTGCGTCAAGAACAAGCCGTCATAGAGTAAAACCATCACCCCGATAAAAATAAAGCTGTCTGCGAGGTTAAATGCAGGCCAGGGGTTAAATATCCGCCACGGCAAGAATGAGATACTGAAACTCAGAAAATCAACCACGCCAATATGGATAAATCGATCAATCACGTTGCCGATTGCACCACCACTAATCAGCCCGACAGAGACAGCGATCATTTTACCCGGTTCCTTGTAGAGCCAGACAAACAATGCAATCACGATGGCAATAGCAACCCCCGCCAACAAGAAAGGCCGCCACTCTGAATCGCTACCAAACAAACCGAAGCTGACCCCGGTGTTATAGGCCAGAACGAGGTCAAAAAAACTTGTGACCTCGATAACTTGGGGTGGGTTCATCACTTCCAGTAGTACATACCACTTACTGGCTTGATCTATTCCAGCGATCAACAGTGCCAGCATCAAAGCCCGGAGTATCATCACCAAATCACCTTTGCTTTATGAAGATGCACCCAGAACATTCTCAGCAAGAACACTGGCACACCGGCTACAGGTACCTTCCGCATTCGGATGGCTTCCCACGTCAGGTAATACTTTCCAGCAACGTTCACACTTGTCACCTTCGGCACCATCAACAACAACGCCGACGCCATCCACATCATTCAGACGATAAGCTTCCTGCGGCGCATCAGCTTCGACCAACTCAATCTGAGAGGTAATACAGATATCAGCCATATCAAGATCGCCGATAGCAGAAAGTAGCTCTGGACGATTGATATAAACTGCCGGACGTGCCTGAAGGCTAGAACCGATTTTCTTCTCGGCTCTCAAAACTTCGATTGCCCCGGTCACTACACGACGAACTTCACGCACATTGTCCCAACGCTCAGCCAGAGTATCATTTTTCCAGCCCGCAGGAATTTCAGGGAAAGTACGCAAATGCACAGATTCAGCTTCATCTGTTTTGCCGCGCGCCAACCATGCTTCTTCTGTCGTAAAGCACAAAATTGGTGCCAACCATGCCGTCAAAGCATCAAACAGCGTATCAATAACGGTCCGGCATGCACGGCGTTCCAGTGTATCTTTACCATCGCAATAGAGTGTATCTTTGCGGATATCGAGATAGAACGCAGAAAGATCAAGCGCACAGAAGTTGTGCAGAGCCTGGAACATCGCGTGATAATCATAATCGTCACAGGACTTGCGAACGATAGTATCCAACTCAGTCAGACGATGCAGAACCCATTTCTCAAGCTCTGGCATTTCTTCAACAGGCAACCGCTCAGCATCGCTAAAGCCATCAAGACTTCCCAGTAGGAAACGGAGTGTGTTTCTTAAACGACGATAGGCATCTGCCTGATACTTCAGGATTTCATCGCCAACACGCAGATCTTGAGAATAGTCAGAAGCAACCACCCAAAGACGCAAGATATCAGCACCGTATTTGGCATTGATTTCTGCTGGGGCCGTAATGTTGCCCAAAGACTTGGACATCTTACGGCCTTTGTTATCAAGCACAAAGCCATGGGTTAGGACAGCATCATAGGGTGCACGGCCACGTGTACCGGCAGACTCCAGCAGCGATGTATGGAACCAGCCACGATGCTGATCTGATCCTTCCAGATAGAGATCAGCTGGCCATTTCAACTCCGGACGTGCTTCCAGAACAAAGCTATGAGTTGATCCTGAATCAAACCAAACCTCGATGACGTCCTGGATTTGCTCGTAATCATCCGGGTTATATTCGTTGCCAAGAAAGCGTGCGGGTGGACTGTTGAACCAGGCATCACCACCTTCTTTTTCAAAAGCATCAACGATACGATCAAGAACCTTTTGATCACGTAGGGGTTCACCTGTTTTCTTTTCCATAAAGATTGGTAGTGGAACACCCCAGACCCGTTGACGAGACACACACCAATCCGGGCGACCTTCAATCATCTTGTAAAGACGAGTAGATCCTTTTTCAGGAATAAACCGCGTATCATCAATAGCTTTAAGTGCTTTATCTCTCAGCTCATTGGTTTCCATTGAAATAAACCACTGAGGCGTAGCACGGAAGACCAATGGTGCTTTGGAACGCCAGGAATGCGGATAGCTATGACGCATTGATCCTTTGGCCAGCAAAGAACCAGATTCGATCAAAGCTTTGATCACACGGCCATTAGCATCACCAGCCTTGCCTTCCTGTGTATAAACACAGGCACCGGCAAAGAATGGAACGTGATCATAATAAACGCCAGCTTCGTCAATCATCATCGGGACTTCCAGTCCCTGTTGTCGACCAAGCTCATTATCGTCCGCACCATGACTTGGCGCGATATGAACAAATCCTGTACCAGCGTCATTCGTAACAAAGTCTGCGTTCAGCAAAGGCACTTCGTAATCATAGCCGCCATCAGCACCATCCAGACCGTTAAGTGGATGCTTGACCTTAACATCTGAGAGGTCAGAAACGGTGCCAACTTCGGTCCATGCTTCAATCTTGGCATCAATCTTAACCTGCTCAGCCAGTTCCCGATTCAGAACCAAGCGCTCGCCAACTTTGGCGATGCTGTTTTCACCCAGTTCGGTAACCTCGTAAACGACATACTCAAACTCGTCACCGCAGGCCACAGCCCTATTTGCAGGAATTGTCCATGGTGTCGTTGTCCAGATGATGATTGATGCCCCTTCAAGCAGTTTGTCATTACTGCTGGCAATGGGGAACCGCACCCAAATGGTTGGCGACTTCAATTCGTGATATTCGACTTCAGCATCCGCCAGAGCAGTTTTTTCAACAACAGACCACAGAACAGCCTTCGTCCCCATATAGAGACCTTTGTTCATCAAGAACTTACCCATTTCCTTAACAATCAGAGATTCTGATTGGTAGTTCATGGTTTTATAAGGTTGCTCCCAATCGGCTTCGATACCGAGACGTTTGAATTCTTCGATTTGAATCTTGATCCACTTGTCGGCAAACTCGCGACATTCCCTACGGAACTCAACAACAGGAACTTCGTCTTTATCCTGACCGCGTTCGCGATAGCCTTCTTCAACTTTCCATTCAATTGGCAGGCCGTGGCAATCCCAACCCGGCACATAGTGTGCATCTTTCCCCAACATCTGTTGGGACCGATTAATTACATCTTTCAAGACTTTATTGAGGGCGTGCCCCATATGAAGATGACCGTTGGCATAGGGAGGGCCATCGTGAAGAGTGAATTTTTCACGACCTTTGCTTTGCGCACGCAGTTTTTCAAACAGCCCAATATCTGACCAACGCTGCAAAATCTCAGGCTCTTTTTTAGGCAAGCCAGCGCGCATAGGGAAATCAGTCTTGGGGAGAAAAACAGTATCTTTATAGTCCGTGCTCATGGAGCCACTCTTCCGTATTTAACAATTATACTTGTTGTTGGTCTGTTGTCGAAACAACGGGGTCAATTGGGTGATCAGATAATTCCAGTAACAGCTTACGTGCTTGGTCACTGTCTTTTTTGATCTGTTCAGTCAAAGCCGTCAGGCCATCAAATTTCTTTTCAGGGCGCAGATATTCCACGATTTGCACCCGAAGGTCCATATCATAAATATCTTCGTCAAAATCAAAGATAAAAACTTCTAGGTTTACACCCTCGCCATCCATTGTCGGGCGGGCGCCAATATTTGCTACACCATTGTACCAATGGGTTAATCCAAAACCTTCAACCCCGGCCTTGGCAACACGTACAGCATAAACACCAAGACTGGGAATGAGATAATTTTCCATGGATAGATTCGCGGTCGGAAAGCCAATTGTTCTTCCGCGCTTAAATCCATGTAATACAGTGCCGTCAATTTCCCAATAGCGACCAAGAATTCTTGCCGCATCCGCTGGTTTGCCCACTTTGAGATATTCCCGAATGCGCGATGATGACAACACGACATCGTTTTGGTCTTCAACCAGTGTCGCAGCCGTCACACCAAAACCATGTTCTCTCCCCATGGCTTCAAGCAGGGTTGCATTGCCCTGACGATCTTTACCAAAACAAAAATCACCGCCCATAACCAAATGCTTCGCACCGAGGTCTCGTACCAAGGTCTCTAGAACAAACGATTCAGCTGACTGCTTGGCAAAATCAAGAGTGAAATCCTGAATATAAACATGATCCACACCGACCTTTTTCAAGGCATGGGCTTTCGCAATCATTGGCGTCAATCGAAAACAAGGTTGGTCAGGTTTAAACAGTGATCGGGGATGAGGTTCAAAGGTTAAGACAGCCAAAGGGCGATTCAACTTTTCCGCAATCACTCTTGCCTGACGAATCACGGCCTGATGCCCTAGGTGAACACCATCAAAGTTGCCAATAGCAACGACGGCTCCCCGTGCGTCATCCGAAAGATTGGTAAAATTATGAAAAACTGCCATTTATTAACCTAGGCCTTCAGCCCTTAAGCTCCAGAAATATTCCATACTGCAGACGGAAAAGACTCTTGATGGGTTGTAGGTATGGACAACCGCACCACGAATGTGTCCGAAAGGCCTATGAATACTAGGTCAAAGGCTACTTGAAAACAGCCTTATAGCTTTTTTATCAAAAGATTTGGCAACAACGATCTTATTGATCCCGCGAAGACACCATTACGATTGCTTCACCATCCAGGACATCTTTCCCTCTGACCTGGCAAAGTGTCTCTAGAATCACGCGTTTTTTCGACGCCATTATTTCTTTCACCCGCACAATAGCCGTGACAGTATCACCAATACGAACAGGCCCCTTAAATCTGAGAGATTGAGAGAGATAAATGCACCCCGGTCCCGGTAATCTGGTTCCCAAAACAGTCGACAGATAAGACGCCGTGAGCATACCATGAGCAATACGTCCTTCAAAAACGCTCTGCTTTGCGGCCTCTTCATCAATATGAACTGGATTGGTATCGCCAGATACACCCGCAAACAAAACAATATCAGCTTCGGTAACTGTCTTGGAGAATGATGCTTCCATTCCCTCATTCAGATCTTCGATATAATACCCTTGTTGCCCGAACATAAGCTCTTCCCTTCGCCGCAGGTCTATTTTTTCAGTTTATTATTATTTATATAACCTTGAGATTTGTATTATTCTTTCTCAAAAATCAGTCTTTGGATAACTTCACAAAAATTACGTTGTTTCGCACCTGCAAACAAGCATTATTTTGCAGCGCAACATATGCTATTGCGCACGACAAACCACCTTTGGCATTTTTTGAAAAGTGATTTAGGATAGAAGCGAATTTCATATAAAGGTTAACCCTGTGCCCTCATTCACAAAAACGTTTGTAATTTTCGCTACTCTAATGCTCCTCGCTGCCTGTGGAGCGAATAAGCAAGCAAAACCAATAACTGGCAGCCTACCCGCAATTTCACCAGAAAATTCTCGCATATATTTTTATCGCTCTCAGGTCCCTTTTCTCGCAGCCATCGAGCCAGAATTCCTTGTGAACGGAAAGTCTGTCGGAACAGCTAAAATCAATCAGGTTCATTACCGTGATGCTCAACCCGGCAATTATGAGATCAAAATATCATCTGATATAGAGAACCCTATTTTGATACTCTTAAAACCCGGAGAAGCGCGTTATTTTAAAGCTTATGGCACGACATCCGTCATCCGCAGCTATCACGCAATTAAGGAAATTCCCGAAGCAGAAGCCTTAAAAGAAATTCAGGGGCAAAAACTTTTAGCCCCCGATCAAAATTAAAATAAAGGTTTGCCCGCGTAATCGCCAACACTTCTACTTCGTGGTCACACAACTCATAAGTCTTGAGTACAAATAATCGACCTGAATAGCGATGTTCACCATTCCTATAGTGGGTAAATCAACAACTTAATCTGTATCTCTTTCAAGAACAGCCGCAAAAAATCCATCTGTATCATTTGTGGCCGGACTTAAACGAAGCATATCCCCCATAGCCTCAGGCATGGGTGAAGGCATTTTCACTTCCCATACATTTTTCACAGGTACCAACTTAAAATCAGGCCGGGAACGGAGCAGTTTTGCCACCTGATCTTCATTTTCAACAGGCAAGAGAGAACAGGTAGCGTAGACTAAACGTCCACCGGGCTTAACCAAACGGGCTGCAGATGTCAGAATACTTTCCTGTAACGCTACCAGTTCTTCCAAATCCTTTTCATCTCTGCGCCATTTCGAATCAGGGGCACGGCGCCAGGAACCTGTGCCACTACAAGGCGCGTCAACGAGAACGCGATCAAATTTACCCTTGTTCTTTTTCACCCAGGGATCCCGCTCGCTATCCAATACTTTGCGTTCAGCATTAAAAACCCCGGCGCGCTTCAAGCGTTGTGCTGCACGGGCCAAACGTTTGTTATGAACATCTGCAGCAATAAGTTGTCCGCGATTATCCATTTCTGCAGCCAATGCCAGGGTTTTACCACCAGCTCCGGCACAGAAATCAATAACCCGCTGCCCAGGCTCAACCGCAACCATTGCCGCCAGAACCTGTGATCCGGCATCCTGAATCTCAAACTCGCCACGTTCATAGAAAGGTAAGTGTGCTTTCCGCCCAGCGTCCGTAATCCTTAGTCCATGGGGAAGCCAATCGAGTTTTTCGACTGTACATCCCGCCTTTTCCAATCTTGGAATCAAATCGTCGCGATTTCCCTTAAAAGGATTAACCCGAATATCCAATGGAGCAGGTTCTCGCAAAGCGTCAAGTTCTTCAGAAAAACGATCTCCGAAGACCTCGCGCAATCCCTTTTCTGCCCAGGCTGGACATTCTAAAGTAACAGCCTCTGGCATGGTTTCATCTGCAAGGCGCTTCCCATCCATTGCACTCAACGCACGCGCTTCTGAATCCGTCAAACGCTTGAGATATCCGCCGCCACCTTTGCAAAAATGCGTAATGTCCTGAACATTCTTACCATGGGTAAGAACAAGGTCTGCAAGAAGGAGCTTACGTACTTGTGGCGTTTGCCCATTGATCTCCAGCCACCATAACAAGCGCCGATAACGGCGCACCACACCCCATACCATATCGCGGATACGATCGTGATCACGCGGAGTTAATCGACCTTTTATATTCGAAAAATGCGCCGCAAGCGCTCGATCTATGGGGCTATCAGAGTTCGTGGCTTCTTCCAGAACAGCCAGGACGTGAAACAATAAACGCCCCATAGGCAAGTCAACGCGCTCCGCACCACGCGCCAGTCTTGCACCACTTTTTACCGGCTCAACATCTGATCGCTTTGTATAGAAATTTCTCTCACCTGACTGATTTTGTTCTCTTCCACGATCATCGCGCGATCTGCTATGCTGTCGCTTGTTTTGATGGTCGGTATTGCGTGACTGCTCGCTATCTTTTTCGTGTTTTTGCGCTAAAAATCTTTCTTTACGCGCCTGCTGTTTCTCAGAACTTGCCTTGCTACCAGCAAATTTTTTATCATTAGATTGATCAGCCACAATACGCTCCTAAAGACCTAAAAGGGCTTGTTCGGTTTTTGTAAACCCGACAATAACACCTTGGGGTGCATCAAAAACCGGACGCTTGATGAGCGTAGGGTTTTCTAGCATCAAATCACGGGCAACAGCTTCATTCACGGACTCTTTGATATCATCAGATAAGTTCCGCCAGGTCGTGCCTCTTTTATTAAGAAGCTTTTCCCACCCTGCCGCAGCAATCCACTTATCAAGATCTTCTACAGACAAACCATCCACACGGAAATCATGATACTGATGATCAAGACCTGCAGCAGACAATGTTTTGAGTGCCTTTCTGCATGTATCACAGTTCTTAATTCCATAGAGTTTGATCATCAATCTTTCCGTTCATAAATAAATTCTGACACCTAGGTAAACTTCTGGTCACGAAATGCAAGTAAAGTTGTCATATCACCAGACATAGCACCTAACCAAATTTCGCAGTTCTTCTATTTTACGAAAGGATCTTTGTTACCAAATCGGTACCGATCACAGACATTTAAGACAGGCTGAAGATCCCTATCTTTCGGATAAAGGTCTTTAAGGATAGACCGCTCCCAAGCCAGACATTTTGTCCTCTCGCGCGTTGTTACCGTCGCGCCGGCCTTATAACCATTGCAAAAAAAATTTACCCATAAAATTGTATCCAGCTAACCGTCTGGCCACCTTTACAGTTCACAACGTTACGACGCCAACAACGAAGAGAGGGGCGACACCCCTAAAAGCTGCCCGTGGTATGTTATTGCTAACCCATAACTCACAGCACCGATAACAGGCCCCAGCGCCCCCAGTCTGGGCAACACATCCTCATTGTTTTGATGTAATCGCTTTAAAGAAGGAAGGTAGGCTGTCTGCGCTAAAAACAGCTTATCCTGCAGATCTTTTGATATACGGCGCTGATGATCCGACCAAATCATTGCAAAAACAGCATAAATCCCTAGCCCGCCAAAAAAGAGGATAAAAATAAGATCGCCGTTCACAAGTACATGACTGAAACAGACAATTGTCACCCCCATGAGCATAGGGTGTCGGGTTAACCTTTGCGTCCCTTTAGTAACGTAGGAACTGACAAGAAGAATGATTGCCACAGGCATCAAAACAAAGCTTTGCAGAAGAATAAGGACACTGCCCGCCGCCCAATATTCAACATAAGACCCTTTGGTATAACCATAAACAGCCATGCCGAAGGCGACTAAAGACACAAAGGAGAAAAGCCCCTTGTACTGCAACTCACCTAATCGCCCAACGATAGCGGTTCTCAGGTCTCGCGCTGCCGTTACCAGATGCAATAATGAGAAGAGGACAATCCCGCCAATAATCATATAAATCGCCACTTCATTCCCCATTATCCAACACTCTGCATCAGCTTCTATTTCTTAAATATAATAAAACCCAACATAGCAACGGCATCACTCATCGCCTGTTTAAAATAAAGGTTCATATCGATTGCCATATCAGATTTCTAATTTAAAGCTATCTCAAAATATTGTTACAGCTTGGCGTTTTTTCTGAATTCAGGTATGACCCCGTTTAACGTTTCTACATCATTGTGGCACCTGAACCAGCATAAAGCCAAAAGAGAGATCCATGCAAAACGCCTCCCCATATAAAGAACCGGAAAAATGGGACGTTATCATCATCGGTGCCGGTGCAGCAGGCCTTATGTGTGCAATTGAAGCCGGGAAAAGAGGCCGACGTGTCTTGGTCATCGACCATGCAAAAAAACTCTGTGAGAAAATTCGCATTTCTGGCGGTGGGCGTTGCAACTTTACCAATATTCACACCACAGCCAACGACTTTATTTCCGGAAACAAACACTTCTGCAAATCGGCCTTGGCACGCTATACCCCCTATGACTTCCTTGATTTGATGGCCAAACATGAAATCAAGTATCACGAGAAAACACTTGGACAGCTTTTTTGCGACAACTCTGCGCAGGATATTATCGACATGCTGCTCGCAGAGTGCCGTGACGCAGGTGTCGAGATCCAAAACCCTGTATCAGTTAATGGTATTCGCCCTTTACCAGAAAAGTCCAATGCGCCCAATTTTTCCCTCGAAACCAGCAATGGTGCTGTAACATGTCAGTCCCTAGTCATCGCAACGGGAGGGCTTTCTATACCAAAGATCGGTGCCACAGATTTTGGCCATAGGATTGCAAAACAATTTGATATTCCCGTAACGCCAATCCGACCTGCTCTCGTTCCTTTGACCCTAAACGCCGATGACAAAGCTTTCTGCAAAACCCTTAGCGGCGTTTCACAGGATTGTATTGCCTCGGTCAAGAAACAAGAGTTTCGGGAAAACTTGCTGTTCACTCACCGCGGACTAAGTGGCCCCGCTATTCTACAAATCTCTTCTTACCTGGAACCGGGAAAATCACTTTCCATCGATTTGTTACCCGGCCAGAACATCGAAGAAGAACTCATAGCTGACGCAAACAAAAAAAAGACGCTGACTAATGCTCTTGCTCCTTTCATGAGCAAACGCTTTGCACAGGAGTGGGTAGACAGGTTTAGCGAAAACAGAACACCCGCTGATATGGGAAGCAAAAAACTGCGAGCTGCAGCCGAGGCTATCCACAAATGGATAATCACCCCATCAGGGGATGAGGGTTACGCCAAAGCAGAAGTAACACTTGGTGGGGTGAACACAAAAGACCTTTCATCCAATACTATGGAAAGCAAAACCCGACCCGGGCTCTTCTTTATTGGCGAGGTCGTCGATGTAACCGGACATCTCGGCGGGTTTAACTTCCAGTGGGCGTGGGCATCTGGACATGCCGCTGGGCGCGCCGTTTAGATAGCTTATTAATACTCAACTGATATTTAATACCCGGCAGACCTCTCGACCTGCTTTGGTAGCTGTCCTGTTTTTCTGTATTTTCTAATATTATCAGCGACAATCTCGACAGCTGTTCCGGGATTGGTGGGGGCTGCAACATGTGGCAAAAGAGTAATGTGTGAATGCCCCCACAAAGGGTTGTTCGCCGGAAGTGGTTCTTGTGAAAATACATCAAGTACAGCATGGGATAGCTGCCCCTCGTCCAACGCTGCAATAACATCACCTTCCACTTGATGTCCGCCACGACCAAAGTTAATCAACCCAGTCCCTTTGGGAAGCTGAGAGAACAGATCTGCTGATAAAATCCCCTTTGTCTCTGGTGTCAGGGGTAAAAGATTTACCAATATATCCAGCCCGTTAAGAAACGCTTTGAGATCATCTTGCCCTGCAAAGCATCCAACACCTTCAATGTTTTTCTGGGATCGGCTCCATCCGCGAACATTAAAGCCTAATGCCCGTAACTGTTGGGCCGAAGCAACACCCATTTCCCCCAAGCCGAGAATACCAACCGTACGATCAGATGATCGTCGCAATTCATGCTGTCGCCATTCCTGACGTTCTTGTTGTCGAGCGTAACGTGGCAAATCCCGGTGCAAGGCCAGAACATGTGTGGCCGTTGCTTCGGCCATAGAGGCGGATAAGGTCGGATCTATCAAACGAACAAGAGGAACACTCTCGGGCAATGTCGGATCAACCAACAATGCATCAACCCCCGCCCATAAGCTCTGAATCCATTTTAAATTGGAAAGTGTGTGCAGCACGCCTTGAGGTGGATTGGCAACAATCGCCATATCAACCTCAGCTTTATCACTCAACTCAGCCCAAAGAACGACATCTTCCTCTGGCAAAGCAGATCTGAGTTTGTTTAACCACATAGCCTCTTCTTCCGAAGATACTGATGTCAGCAAAAGAATGCTCATGATGCAAAAACCTTATCCATAGACTTAAAACCTTTAATCTCTATCGGGTTACCAGATGGATCAAAGAAAAACATTGTCCATTGTTCTCCGGGCTCACCCTCAAAGCGAACCATCGGCTCCAATAGAAAATCAATTTCAGCCTGTTTCAGTTTTTCTGCAACATCAACCCAATCGTTATATTCAAGGATCACGCCTAAATGCGGCATCGGCACCAGATGCTCCCCAACTTTTCCCGTGGCTCGCACATCAAAAGGGATACCAAGATGTAAAGAGATCTCATGACCAAAAAAATCATAATCCACCCAAGTGTCAGATGACCGCCCTTCTGCACAACCGAGAACACCACTATAAAAGGAACGTGCTTCTTCCAGATTTTGGACATTGTAAGCGAGATGAAAAAGACTTCGCATCGTGAATTCTCCTATGAGCCGGAACCAAATTTATTATTTGAATATTATCTAGCACGAACAACAAACAAGAATTACTGTATTATTCTTCCTTCAAACAACAGGATATCTTTGTTTTGAACAGTAATTTTCTCCGAAGCCTAATCGCTTTATCCCAAGAAGGGTCTATTGTACGGGCCGCACAATCTCAGGGGCTGACCCCTACAGCCATAAGCCAACGGATAAAAGCACTTGAAGAGCAGGTGGGATGTTGCCTGACCATAAGATCAGGTAAAACAGTTCAACTAACAGAAGCAGGACAACGCATTCTACCCCACGCAAGGCAGTTGATCAGGGCTGAACAAAATCTGATCAATGGTTTAAATCAAGATCGAATATCTGGTCAGCTCGAGCTTGGCGTCATCTCGACAGCTATGACAGGCATGATCCCCGGCGCGCTGAATCTTCTACAAAATGAGTCACATGATCTAGATGTAAAGTTACATCCAGGGACATCAAAGCAACTCTACAATCGTCTGCTTTCGGACGACCTGGATGCAATCATCATAAGTGCACCACCTTTTTCTCTGCCGAAAGAATTTAAAGTTGGGGTTATAACCCAAGAGCCACTGTGTTTTATCAGTGCAAAAGGATCTTTGCCTGAACATCTATGGCAAAAAGCCGGTACCAAACTTCCACCTGAACTAATCATTGAGCTTCGGCAAAAACCTTTTATTCGTTACGATCACCGGGCATGGGGTGGTAAACTGGTCACCCAGTTTTTACGTGACCATAAAATATCAGTTCATGATTTTTGTGAGCTGGATGCTTTAGAAGCCATAACTGTCCTCGTAAATTCTGATCTTGGCTTCGCCCTTATCCCTGATTGGCAAGGGCCTTGGCCTGAAGGCTTGGATCTCAACAAGGTAACAATCAAAGACACACGCTATTATAGAAAAACAATTTTACTGCGGAAAATTTCGACAGCGAAAGAAACCGCTATTTCCTATTTCGAAAAATTACTTAATTCCCCTCAAACCAGATAGGTAACAGCAATCAAAAGGCTTACGCCGCCAAATGCGATAGCACAGATAAAAATATAAATCGGATGCCAATAGAGTAAGAGAGGATTCTTTTCTCGCTGCCGATCCGGATTCTTGATGCTGCCTTCGAAATAGATTCCCGTATCATAAAGTTGTAATGCCGAATCGATATTTCGGGAAGTTTGAGACGCCTGATGTCGACGGCGTCCATGACGGATCAAAAGCATCACGATAACACCAAACAAAAGTCCGTTAACCAGAAGAATCGCACTGACCAACTGAACAGCCAGTTCAGCCTGATTCGTAATCCACCCAACCAAAATAAATTGAGCTGTCAGGTATCCAAAAACAAGACGCAGGTCCAGATTCGCCATAAATCTCAACTGCTCGCCCTGTTCTTTTGCCAATTCTGCCAGAACGTGTGCTTTTACATTATCAATCTCGAGCATTTAAACCTCTCCCAACCTCAAGGAAACAAAGGGAATACTTTCCCAATTCCACTGAAATTTAAATTTATAATGTTGCTGGGTGAGTCCGCTGTCGAAGAAACGAATCTAAACGCCTATTCAACGGCGATTTGCGGAAATAAATGGTGCCCCCGGCCTGAGTCGAACAGGCACATCCGAAGATACGAGATTTTGAGTCACGCGCGTCTACCAATTCCGCCACGGGGGCACTTGTGGATGCGCATATTACTGATGCTTACGCCTTTGGCAAGCCTCGATTTCATTTTTATAATTTATCTAAAATTAGGCACAAAAATAACACAGAAATCCGGGGTTTTTGCTTTTCCAGATGAATTTTAGTAAACTATGACTAGAACTTAACCATTGATTAAGGTTACTATTAGTTTAAACGGCCTCTTTCTTGGGGGGAAGAATTTCATAAATAATGGCCGCCCATAAATCATAAAATTTCCCCCAAAAGCTCAAATTACACCCTCGGGAGGGGTTATATTTGAGTTCTACATTTAGGTTAGTCTGGAGCAACCGTGCGCCATGTTGGATACCAGTGTAATAGTAGATCAAACAGAAAATGAGATGCCTGACATACAGGCACGCGTAAAGTGGTTTAATGCCACTAAAGGCTTTGGATTTGTCCAGGCCGGGGAAGAATTACCCGACGCATTCCTTCATATATCCGTTTTAGAAAAAGCAGGACACCGATCTTTGCCCGAAGGGGCTGAACTAATCTGTGATCTGACTAACGGTGATAAAGGACTGCAGGTCAAACACATTCACAGTGTCGAATCCATGCCGGAACCGCCACCGCCCCCGGGCAGTGAAAGTGGCGAGCCAACCATCGAAGGTATTGTGAAATTTTTCAATGCCGACAAAGGCTATGGATTTGTTTCACCAGATGATGGCAGCAGGGATATTTTTATTTCTGCACGAATTCTAGAGCGATCAGGCATTTACCGCGTCGCCCAGAATCAACGTATCAAGATGGAAACCGAGGATGGCGACAAAGGCCCCTTAGCAACAATTGTTCAGCTCCTTGAATGAATACTGCTCATCTTGGTCAGCATCAAAGCAACTTAGGAACCACATTCCTTAAGAGTTAGAGATACGGCGTACCCTCTTACCTCGTATCTCTGCTTGACCTTCACGCTTTAGTCCTGTTTTCTTCGCTTCCTGACTAACAAAAGGAAGCTCACCGTGTTTCGTAGCCTTTATAACTGGACCATGGGTCTCGCAGCGCACCCGCATGCGCTTTTAGCTCTTGGCTTTATCGCCTTTATTGAAAGTTCAGTTTTTCCAATTCCACCGGACATTTTGATTATTCCAATGGTCTTGGCGGCACGTGATCAAGCCTGGAAAATAGCCCTTGTTGCCACAATCGCTTCTGTTTTGGGGGGGATGTTTGGCTATGGAATTGGTGCCTTCCTGTTTGAATCTATTGGACAACCAATCATAGAGTTCTACGGAAAGACAGAGTATCTGGAGGATTTCAGAACACGATATAACGACTGGGGCGCCTGGATCGTATTTATCGCAGGGGTAACACCTTTCCCCTACAAGGTAATTACGATTGCTTCTGGATTTTTTGAGCTTAACTTTACTGTTTTCAGTATATCTTCTCTTGGTGCCCGTGGGCTCCGGTTCTTTTTTGTCGCAGGACTTTTATGGTATTTCGGACAACCCATAAGAATATTTATTGAGAAATACCTCAATATTCTTGCCACAATCTTCTGCATACTACTGATCGGCGGCTTCGTTGCCTTGAAGTATCTTCTCTAAAAACTACAGGTCAGCAAAAATGGCTGCACTTATCGAGATTGTTAAAGATATCAAAACAGGATCAATGGCACTGGTTGCCATTGCATCCAGTGCAGCCGTTCTGGGGACCGCCTTAGCATTCCAATATATTGGCGGCCTTTATCCCTGTGTTCTCTGTATGTATCAACGCTGGGCCTATGTTGTCGCGACAGGTTTCGCCCTGTTGGCCTGGATTCTAAGGAAGCATCCAAGCTTCGCCCGATTGACACTTGGCGCAAGCAGTTTGTCATTTCTTGCTGGCGCTGGCATTGCTGGCTTTCACGTTGGTGTAGAAAAACAGTGGTGGGAAGGCACCAGTGAGTGTCAGGGCGATGCTCTTGATCTATCTGCATCTATAGAAGACCTGACAAGCCAGCTTATGGACCAGCCAATTGTGCGTTGTGATGTTGTGCCTTGGGAACTCTTTGGCATATCAATGGCGGGGTACAACATAATTATATCACTGTCTCTGGCCTTCTTCTGCTTATGGACAATCAAGGCAAGCAAATAGGCCTGTTGCACAACAGCTTCATTTCAATGCCCGAGCACAGCACCCACTAATCAATCCAGACACAAAGAGCCGTTATCCCGCTCAAGTTCAGCATCCCAATATAGAAAATCGTGCCAGCTTTCGTGAAGGTAATTTGGCGGGAAACCACGACCATTCTGGTTAAGTTCATGCACAGTCGGGCAACGAGGCCAGGATTTCAACATCATCCGAGCTTCTGATGGTGACCGCCCCCCCTTGGACAGATTGCAAGACTGACAGGCTGTAATAATATTTTCCCATGACGTGCCGCCCCCCTGACACCGGGGAATGACGTGATCAAAGGTCAGATATTCAGAAGCCTCCTGCACGCCACAATATTGGCAGGTAAATGCATCTCGTAAAAATACATTAAAACGCGTAAATGCCGGACGCCGATCCATTTCAACGTAACTCCTAAGGGCCACAACACTTGGAATACGCATTTGGAACGACGGCGAATGAACCTCGCTCTCATATTCAGAAACAATCTGAACCCGGTCAAGAAACACAGCTTTGATGGCATCTTGCCAGGACAAGAGAGAAAGGGGGAAGTAACTGAGTGGACGAAAGTCCGCGTTTAGGACCAACGCCGGATTAGCTGAAAAGGAAACCACGTTTTTCCTCCGTGGGATCTCAAAACACCAGGGCGAATGATACCAAAGCACCTAAACCGAACGATACTGAAGTATCTATTTAAAAGTAATGCTCTTTTCACCAACATACAACATTTTGTGTCAGAGTAACAAAAGAAACACAAAATTCAGATTCAACTGTCATAATTCAATTCATAAAACTGCAATCGATCGGATACAAAAAAGGCTCTTTTTCAGCACGAAAAAGAGCCCTTGTTCAACACCGCAAAAAGTGCGTTTTTCGAAGCCTACTCATCTTTAACAGCATAGCCGAGAATTTCAGTTACAAACCCGACACCCATTCGAATACCGTTTTCATCAATGCCATGTCCAAGCTTGGAGATCATTTCTTGATAAACAGTAATCTCATGCTCTGTCATAGCTTCAACAGCCGCAGGTAGAGCTTCTGGGGGCACCACTTCATCCTGATCACCGTGGATCGCCAGTACTGGACATTTGCTTGATAGCTCGTCCTTAAGTAAATCCGGCGCAACCAGCATACCGGAAAAGCACATCATGCCGGCAAGCGGCGATTTTTGTCGGAACCCGAGATGGTAGGCCATCATGGCTCCTTGGGAAAACCCCATAAGGAACACACGTTCCGGCGGCAATTTATAGCGCGCCATTTCTTCATCAATGAAAGCTTGCACGATAGGTGCGGCTTTTTGAATTCCATCGAGAATAAGATCGCGATCCCTGCTCATCAAACTGAACCACTGACGTCCCATAGGGGCCATATCACAAGGTTGATGCGCATCAGGAGAAACAATTGCAGCATCGGGCAGAGCATTCGCAAAATAAGGCGCAAGACCAATTAAATCCTGCCCATCTGCACCAAGACCATGCAGCATGATTATTAGTTCTTTTGCTGGCCCACCCGAGCTCGGCTCGTGACGAGGTCCAGTTAATGTTACCTCTGACATTTACATGCCCCCCATGAATAACTACCTACTTTTACACGATTTTTTTCTGCAGGTCATCTATTTTAGCCAAATGGTTAACAAATTCTCAACAATAGAGCCATCTAAAGAAGTTAAAATCTCTAAAATCAGGCGATACCAGCGTGGCGATAATAGTGCCATAAAAACCGGGCACCGGCACTCCGATAGGGGCGCCAACCTTCAGAAAGCTCATACATTTCCTTAGGCGATGGGCGGCTTTTCAAGTTTTTCAGATGCTTCATAGCTTCTTGCAAAGCCAGATCTGCAGCAGGCATAATGTCCGGACGCTTCAAAGCAAACAGAAGATACACTTCGCATGTCCACCGTCCGATACCCTTGGCTTGTATCAAGTGATCAACAACATCATCATCCGACATATCAGATAAACGTTCCAGCTTTAAGCGTCCCGCCAAAACATCTTCTGCCAGCCCTCGCGTATAACGTTGTTTTGGCCGGCTCAGACCTGCCGCTTTCATATCATCATCATCCAAAGCCAAAATGTTTTCCGGCGTGATCTCGCCAACCTGCCCCAGCAACCTCCCCAGAATAGCCTTTGCCGATTGCACAGAAACCTGTTGGGAAATAATCATCCCAACCAAGCCATTAAACCCGGCATCCTGCGATCGTGTTGGCGGTAAACCACATTCAAGATATGCTTTGGCTAGATCAGGATCTTGTTTGGAAAGCGCTTCCAAGGGAGCACGTAAAGCTTCATCCGGTATTATTTTATCACTCACGACTGGACTTTTTCCCTCTTCTCAATGCACATTCCATTTGATGACTACTCCTTTGGTGACAACATTGCCCCAACAGATCTTTCGTTTTGCGCCTTCGCCCAGCGGGCATCTCCATCTAGGGCATGCTTATTCCGCCCTCTTTAGCTGGGTGCAAGCGCGAGAACACGGTGCTCGGTTTATTCTGCGAATAGAAGATATAGACACCACGCGATGCCGCAAGGAATTCACGGAAGCGATTTACAAAGATCTTTCATGGCTCGGCTTGAAATGGCCTGAGCCTCCGCGTATTCAATCTGAACATATGGATGAGTACCATAAGGCTCTCACAAAATTACATAGCCAGAATCTTCTCTATCCCTGTTTTTGTACACGCAAAGAAATTCAAAACGAAGTCCAGCAGTCTGGCCGTGCACCGCACGGGCCAGATGGGATAATTTATCCTGGAACGTGCAGAAACCTATCCTTGGCACAAAGAGAGAAGCGTATAACACAGGGAGACAGCTACGCCCTACGTTTGGACATGGCACAGGCTTGTAACCTAGCAGGTGAATTATACTGGCAGGATGTAAGAAGAGGAAAGATCAAGGCAACACCAGAAATTTTTGGCGATGTTGTCCTTGCCAGAAAAGACATTCACACAAGCTACCATCTATCTGTTACCGTTGATGATGCGCTCCAAAACATTTCCTGTATCACTCGAGGCACAGATCTCTACGAAGCCACTCATATTCACAGACTTCTGCAGGCCCTGCTAAAGTTACCGGTTCCAATCTGGCACCACCATGATCTGATCCACGATGAAGAAGGAAATCGGCTCGCAAAACGACACAATGCCCTCGCCATCAGAGAACTCAGAGATCAGGGGCAAAGTCCTGAAGACATCAAAAGAATGGTTGGGATAATCGATCAGGGATGAGGATCGCGAAATTAAAAGGCAACTTAATTACGACTAGATAAAAGCCCACGCGCAATAACCTGTGCCTGAATTTCTGCGGCACCTTCAAAAATGTTCAAAATCCGTGCGTCGCACAGAACACGGCTGATTTTATATTCTTCCGCATAACCATTGCCGCCGTGAATCTGCAGTGCGTTATCTGCATTAGACCATGCAACCCGCGCCCCGAGTAACTTAGCCATGCCGGCTTCGATATCACAGCGACGATCCGAATCTTTCTCCCGTGCTGAAGCATAGGTCAATTGACGCGCAATCATGGTTTCGACAGCCATCCAAACCAGTTTTCCGTAAACTCTGGGGAAATTGTACAGTGATTTGCCAAACTGGATACGATCGTGCGCATATTGCATCCCGAGTTCCATAGCACACTGCGCAACCCCAACAGCTCTGGCAGCTGTTTGAATTCTTGCTGATTCAAAAGTTGCCATTAGTTGCTTGAACCCTTGCCCTTCCTCAGCCCCGAGCAAATTTTCTTTTTTGACTTCAAAACCATCAAAGCCAAGTTCGTATTCTTTCATGCCGCGATAACCCAGTACCTTAATTTCGCCACCGGTCATGCCTTCAGCCGGAAAATCTTCGTTCTCATTTCCCCGGGGCTTTTCCGCAATAAACATGGAAAGACCTTTATAACCAGGCTCATCCGGATTGGTTCTTGCCAGCAAGGTCATGATGTCACTTCGCGAAGCATGTGTAATCCAGGTCTTATTACCTGTTATTTTATAGCAATCTCCCGATAGTACTGCCCGTGCTTTTAAGGATCCTAAATCTGATCCAGTATTGGGTTCAGTAAAAACAGCTGTCGGTAAAACCTCACCCAACGAAATCTGAGGGAGCCACTTTTGCTTTTGCTCTTCCGTGCCGCCCAAGCGAATGAGTTCAGCAGCGATTTCTGACCGTGTTCCCAAAGATCCTAAGCCTATGTAACCACGGGATAGCTCTTCGGTCACGACACACATCGCCGTTTTCCCCATGCCAAGGCCACCATATTCTTCGGGAACCGTTAACCCAAAAATACCTAACTCCGCCAGTTGCTCAACAACCTCTATCGGGATGAGCTCATCTTTCAAATGCCATTCATGGGCGGCATCACTGTAATCATCGGCGACTTTTCCAAACTGATCCCGGACCATTTCCAGCGTCTCATCACCAAGCCCCAAAGCTCCGAAATCTTTGCTCTCAAGGCTATTCACCAACAGGTCGGCCAAGGCTTTTCTGTTGTCTTTTGTATTCCCGTCCGCAATCAACGCGCGGACATCGTCTGTATGAAAATTGAATACATCAGTTTCTTCTAGTCCCAAATCCTGAGGACGCAGGATTTCAACCTGGCTAATTGCAATCCCACCAGATAGTTGAGACAGATATTCGCCAAAGGCTATTTTGAGGATGAGCTGCTCGAGTTCGCGAAACTCAGCTTCATTATCCAACCGCTGCGCCCAAAGCAGCATATTCTCCAATGCAGATACATACGTCGCCATCCAGGCATAGCCATGGGCTGCAAACTGGTTCTCTTCGATTAAGCTTGCTGATATACGATCACCATCAGTCGTTTGCTTCACCAAATAATCACGCGCCTTCTCCTGCAAGGATTTGGCCGAGATAATCGCTTTTTCACAACAAGAAAAAAACACATGGTTTTCAGACATTTTTCTGCCTCTTATAGAATTAACCAGTCATAGATTCTCAAAGAAACTGCCCCTCAAATATCAGAGATCAAATAGCTGAGCAGAAATCTATCGGAACAAGATCTAACAATAAAAAAAGGCCGATAAGCGCAACGCCTCTATCACAAAGAGCGACAGAGATATGCACCCGTATTTGCATAACCATCACACTTATCGGCAGCAGGAAACTTTAAGCGTCAATCACATCTTCCAGTGTACGTAACCCTGGTCGTGTTGACTGAACTAACACAGCCATATTTCCAGGCTTGTGTTCATTGTTCATCATCTTGGTATGTGCCCGTGGGATATCATCCCATGAAAAGACTTCTGACATACAAGGGTCCAGACGCTGTTCAATAACCAATTGATTTGCTTGGGACGCCTGTTTCAGATTGGCGAAGTGACTACCCTGAATTCGCTTTTGACGCATCCATACAAATCGCGCATCAAACGTCAGATTGAAGCCCGTTGTACCAGCACAAAAAACAACCATGCCCCCACGCTTAACGATGTTACAGCTTACCGGGAAGGTTTGTTCGCCCGGATGTTCAAAGACAAAATCAACATCATTACCCTTGCCGGTAATATCCCAGATTGCCTTACCAAATTTACGAACCTCTTTCATATAATCCTTATAGCCTTCGACATCATTCACCTCGGGCAAGCGCCCCCAACAATCGAAATCCCGGCGGTTCAAAACCCCCTTGGCACCAAGAGACATCACAAAATCACGTTTGGTTTCATCAGAAATAACACCGATTGCATTTGCACCGGCCGTGGCAATTAACTGGATAGCCATAGAGCCCAAACCACCAGAAGCCCCCCAAACCAATACATTATGACCCGGCCTCAAGATATGAGGACGATGCCCGAACAACATGCGATAGGCCGTTGCCAGGGTCAGGGTATAACAAGCGGACTCTTCCCATGTCAGGTGACGGGGACGATGCATAAGCTGTTGAGACTGGACCCGCGTGAACTGCGCAAAAGATCCATCAGGTGTTTCGTAACCCCAAATACGTTGGGAGGTAGAAAACATGGGATCACCACCATTGCACTCTTCATCGTCCCCGTCATCCTGATTACAATGAACAATGACTTCATCGCCAACTTTCCAGCGTGTAACTTTTGACCCCACAGCCCAGACAATCCCGGACGCATCAGATCCCGCAATGTGATAGGGCTCCTTATGGACATCAAAAACTGAAATAGGCTTCCCAAGACCAGCCCAGACACCGTTATAATTAACGCCTGCCGCCATCACGAGAACAAGAACTTCATTGTTTTCTAGCTTTGGGATATCTACGACTTCAACCTGCATCGCCTGCTCAGGATTACCCTGACGCTCCCGGCGAATGGTCCAGGCATACATCTGCTTTGGTACATGTCCCATCGGGGGAATTTCCCCAACTTCATAGAGATCTTTTTTTTCCTGGTGTGCCGTAATGTCCACGACTTGTGCTGTTTCACTCATCTTAGCCTTATCCCCATTCATGCCACCTTTCTGGTGGTCTTTGATGTCGCCCGGAATGGCAAAAACTTTCTCACTGTTGAAAATCAGTTTAGCTCGAGTTGATTTTTTTGCAACGCACAATTATTATATTTTTACTAAACACTAGATAATATAGTAATTTTATGTCTATATTTTAACAAAATAACGACAATAACGAAAAATTCAGGGAAATTTCGGATGTCTGAGGGCTCACAAAAAACAAACAACAACGCACATGCAGCAAAAACGATTGATCGCCCTTGGTTATTCAGAACCTATGCCGGGCATTCCACGGCCAAGACATCCAACGAACTCTACAAAACGAATCTGAAAAAGGGGCAAACAGGCTTGTCTGTCGCCTTTGATCTTCCAACGCAAACAGGCTACGACTCGGATCATGTTTTAGCTCAGGGTGAAGTGGGCAAAGTAGGTGTTCCCATCTCTCACCTGGGGGATATGGAAACACTGTTTCACGAGATCCCATTGGATCAAATGAATACATCCATGACCATCAATGCGACTGCCCCTTGGCTATTGGCGCTCTACATCGCCTGCGCAGAGAAACAAGGTGTGGACCGCAGCAAATTATCCGGAACGACACAGAACGATTTGATCAAGGAATATCTGTCTCGCGGTACCTATATCTTCCCACCGCAGCAATCAATGCGCCTTATCACTGATGTGATTTCCTTTACCTATAACGAAGTTCCTAAATGGAATCCCATGAATGTCTGCTCCTACCACCTTCAGGAAGCCGGTGCGACACCCGTTCAGGAACTTGCCTATGCCTTGGCAACAGCCATATCGGTTCTTGATTCGGTTAAGGCATCAGGACAAGTGCCGGATGAAGATTTTTCAAGAGTAGTTGGCAGAATTTCATTTTTTGTAAATGCGGGAGTACGCTTTGTAACAGAGCTTTGCAAAATGCGAGCCTTCACACGACTCTGGGATGAAATCTGTCAGGAACGGTACGGCGTAACCGAAGAAAAATACCGACGCTTCAGATACGGCGTTCAGGTCAATTCTCTTGGCCTCACGGAACAACAACCTGAAAATAACGTCTATCGCATCCTGCTCGAAATGCTGGCCGTTGTCCTTTCCAAAGATGCCCGAGCCCGTGCCGTCCAACTTCCAGCCTGGAATGAAGCTATGGGACTTCCACGGCCTTGGGACCAACAATGGTCACTGAGATTGCAACAAATTGTAGCCTTTGAATCCGACCTTCTTGAATATGGCGATATTTTCAATGGCTCTACAGAGATCGAGAACAAAGTTCAGGCGCTCATGGCCGAAACAAAAGAAGAGCTTGCCCGCATAGACGAAATGGGGGGCGCAGTCGCCGCCGTTGAAAGCTCTTACATGAAGGGGAAATTGGTTGAATCAGCCGCACAGAGATTCAGAGATATAGAAAGCGGCGATCTCACCGTAATCGGGGTCAACAAGCATACAGAAACAGAACCCTCTCCCCTCACCACAGGGGAGGATAGCGGCTTCCTAAAAACTGATGACGCCGCAGAAGCTCAACAAGTTGAAAAATTAAAGCTCTGGCGTCAAAACAGAAATGCTGATGATGTCAAACAGGCACTTTCCCAGCTAAGAGCTGCGGCCATGGAAAACAAGAACATCATGGAAAGCTCGATTACCTGTGCGCATGCAGGGGTCACAACAGGCGAATGGGCGCAAACGCTTCGCGAAATTTTTGGTGAGTTTCGCGCGCCGACCGGGGTTGGCCAGAGCACGCTAAACGAAAATGATCGGGACAGCCTCATAAAGATACGCGCAGATCTGAATCAGTTGACGGAAAAACTGGGCCGTCGCCCCAAAATGCTTGTTGGCAAACCGGGTCTTGATGGTCATTCAAACGGCGCAGAACAAATTGCGGTTCGCGCAAAAGAAGCTGGATATGAAGTCGTTTACGAAGGCATTCGTTTAACACCAGCACAGATTGTAAACGCCGCGCTGGAAGAAGGTGTTCATATTATAGGTCTCTCCATCCTTTCCGGATCTCACCTTCCCTTGGTAAAAGAAATCATCCTGAAAATGGAAAAGGCAGGAATTCCCGACATCCCAGTAGTCGTCGGAGGCATTATCCCAAAAGAAGATGCTGAACACCTGCTGAAATTGGGTGTATCCGCAGTCTATACACCAAAGGATTTTGATCTCGGTTCGATCCTGAGCGACATAACAAACATTTTGTCTGCGCCCTATAAAACGGCTGCAGAGTAACTTCCTATATCCGTTTCATTAGACGGGAAAACAGCTTTAAGAGAGAATTAAGTCGAGTGATTTTCCTTCAAAAGGTAAGGAGATAAATTTGAGTTGTAATTCGTGCTCACTAAAAAGTGAATTCTAATCACAAAAGACTGCTCCCATTTAACCATAAGAAAGTTTATGCATGGCCCTTGTAATAGTTGATGCCATCCATACATAGATCATCAAATTCAATTTTTCGTACTTAGACATTTGTTTTGTCAGTACTATTCAGCTCAATTAATGAGCAAAGAGATCAAAATGAACCTTATTTTTCGCATCGCTTTTTCAGCTGCCCTCCTTGTCTTTGGCGTCATGTTCCTTGGACGATCTCACGCACCTAGCGTTCAACCCACAGCTATTCTTGAATCAAAAAGTTCCTTTGAAGCCCCCAAAGAGTTAATGGAGCTAAAAAAACCAAGCTCAACTCAACACGGTTAATATAAACTTTTCAAAACGGGCTTGAATCCGACCACCTGCTTTGTTTTAAAGTTTTACACATAAATCTCATTGCCAATAAATCGGGGAAACCGCAATATACTCCTGAAATAATGCCTCCCCGCAGCAAATAATTCAGGAGTTCTCTTTGTCTCTGTTAGAGCGCGTCAAAGCTTGTCATTTCTGGCAACCGGAAAATTACCGTACCTTCATTATCAATAATGAAGTCCATGGGCATATCACGCATGATTTGGCGACAAGGTTAAAAGATTTCAGCTCTGCCTTTAATGTGTCATCACAAAGCGTCACTCTCTCAGATAAACTAACAACATTTGAAAGCCGCACCAGCGAAGTCGAGAACGTGATCAAAGTGCTGGTAAAAGAAGGCACCATTCCAAGGTGGCGGGATGAAGAATACGCCGTAACCAATAGCTGGCACCGCCCCCCTCTATTCAAAATGGATCGCGGGGCTTCTGGCCATTTTGGCATTCGTAGCTACGGCGTTCATGTCAACGGCCTCGTTCAAACGGAACAAGGATTGAAGGTTTGGATTGGAAAACGCTCCTTGTCCAAACCCAATGCACCAGGAGAACTGGATCATATCGTCGCGGGGGGACAACCCTATGGCTTGAGTATATTGGAAAATCTGATCAAAGAAGCTGAAGAAGAAGCCAATATACCACGCGCAATATCATCAACCGCCAAAGCAACAGGGATGGTCACCTATCGTTGTGAACGGCCCGATGGTTTAAAAAATGACCATCTCTATACATATGATCTTTATCTGGATGAGAGCTTTGTTCCACAAAACATGGACGGAGAAGTCGAAGAATTTTACCTTTGGTCAATAGAAGAAGTCATCGATCGCATCACAACTACGGATGATTTCAAATACAATGTCAGCCTTGTTTTGATACATTTTCTGATCAGAGAAGGTTATCTCACCCCTGATCACGAGACCTATTCAGATCTGATCGAAGGCATGCACCGCCAAGACATTGTGTAATAATTCGTAAAACCAGACAAACGAATACTAGACACAGAGATAATTCCAAGAAAATAATTCGGAAACATACTTATGGACAGTTTTTTAAATATCTTGATGGTGCTTTCCCTTGTTGCTGTCGTTGTCATCCTTTTTGCAGGGCTTATCAGCATGGCCCGCGGCGGTGAATACAACAAACAACACGCCAACAAATTCATGCGGTATCGTGTTTTAGCACAAGGAATTGCACTTATTATTTTCCTGATCGCATTTTGGGCCAAGAACCAATAGGAACAGGTTAAAACCGCTGAACACTCCTCGATAAGAAAAATTTCAGCTTTATTCGTCAAAAGTCAGTCGCATCGGTGATATATCATTCAACTCCTTCCAAGGTATTCTTTCCCGTAGTTAAAGGAAAAGGAAGGACGATAAACTCAACCCTTTAGAAAGAGAGCTTGCTGTAATGGTTCAATTGACACGCATTTACACAAGAGGTGGCGACAAAGGTAAAACGTCGCTTGGTTCAGGTAAACGCGTCCATAAACACGACCTCCGTGTTGAAGCTTATGGAACCGTTGACGAAACCAACGCCATAGTAGGTATTGCACGATTACACAGCAAAGATCTTGTTGATGACATTCTGGCACGTATTCAAAACGACCTTTTTGATCTTGGCGCAGACCTCTGTTGCCCGGAAGAAAAAGATCCGGAATACCCTCCTTTAAGAATCACTGCCGAACAGGTAGAGAGGCTTGAACAGGAAATAGATGATTTGAATGCTGATTTAGCACCTTTAAAATCGTTTATTCTTCCCGGGGGGAGTGAAATTGCAGCTTACCTGCATCAAGCCAGAACAGTTTCACGCAGAGCTGAACGATTGATATCAGCCCTAAGTCAAACCGAAGAGATCAACCCCGAAGGATTGAAATATATAAATCGTCTTTCCGATTTGTTTTTTGTTCTGGCTCGCCATGTCAATGACAAGGGTGCCAAGGACGTGCTCTGGGTACCCGGGGCAAACCGATGATCTTCGGGAGAAAGTCTTCAGGGATCATTGACAGTGTATGTCGGCGGGCCTAAGGTTCCCGGCGACTGGCTGTTAGAGAGTAAAGTGACGGACTTATAGATTCTTGTCATTTTGCTTAGGTAAAGCGCGAATATTAAGGATACTTCTAGATGAAAGTACTCGTCCCAATCAAACGCGTTATAGACGCGAACGTGCAGGTTCGGGTTAAATCTGACCAGACTGGCGTTGAATTAACAAACGTCAAAATGGCGATGAACCCGTTCTGTGAGATTGCGGTTGAGCAAGCTGTACGCATGAAAGAAGCTGGCATCGCCAGTGAGATCATTGTTGTTTCAGCTGGACCAGCCCAGGCTCAAGAAACTCTCCGTACTGGCCTTGCTATGGGCGCAGATCGTGGCATTCACATTCAGAGCGATGAAGATCTACAGCCATTGGCGATTGCCAAGCTGCTAAAAGCTGTTGTCGCCAATGAAGAGCCAGGTCTCGTAATCCTTGGGAAACAGGCAATTGATGGTGACAACAACCAAACCGGCCAGATGCTATCTGCCCTTCTTGGTTGGTCACAAGGCACTTTCATCTCTGCCGTTGAAGTGGCTGGTGACAAGCTGAACATCACTCGTGAAGTTGATGGCGGCCTGCAAAACGCAAGCCTCAAAATGCCAGCTGTTCTAACTGTTGATCTTCGTTTGAACGAGCCACGTTATGCGTCGCTCCCAAACATCATGAAAGCGAAGAAAAAACCTATCGACGCAACATCACCTGCTGATCTTGGCGTTGACGTAACTCCACGCATCAGCACGGTGAAGGTAACAGAGCCTCCTGCACGCGATGCCGGTGTTATCGTTGGTTCCGTTGCTGAACTGGTCGACAAACTCAAGAACGAAGCAAAGGTGATCTAACGATGTCTATTCTTGTTATCGCCGAACACGACAATGCAAGCATCAAGCCTGCTACCCTAAACACTGTTACCGCAGCGACACAGCTGGGTGATGATGTTCACGTTCTTGTTGCGGGCTCTGGCTGTGCCGCAGCAGGTGAAGCTGCTGCAAAGATTGCGGGTGTTTCCAAGGTTCTTGTTTCTGATGCTCCTGAATATGCTCAGGACATTGCAGAAAACATTGCGCCATTGATCGTTAATCTTGCTTCTGGTTACAGCCACGTGCTGGCACCTGCAACGACCTATGGCAAGAATATCCTTCCACGTGCTTCTGCACTGTTGGATGTTCAGCAGATCTCAGAGATCACAGCAATTGAATCTGCAGATACCTTTGTCCGTCCGATCTATGCTGGCAATGCACTGGCAACTGTTCAGTCTTCTGATGCCATCAAACTTATTACCATTCGTGGTACTGCTTTTGATGCTGCAGCAGAAGAAGGCGGATCAGCCGCTGTAGAAACTGTTGATGCAACAGGTGATGCGGGCCTTTCTACTTTCGAAGGCCAAGAGCTGACAAAATCCGAACGCCCTGAACTAACAACCGCTGGCGTTGTTATTTCTGGTGGTCGCGGCATGCAAAACGGTGAAAACTTTGCAATGCTGGAACGCGTGGCTGATAAGCTTGGTGCTGCTGTTGGCGCATCACGTGCCGCTGTGGATGCCGGGTATGTACCAAATGACTACCAGGTCGGTCAGACAGGTAAGGTCGTAGCACCAGACCTCTACATTGCAGTAGGGATCTCCGGCGCTATTCAACATCTTGCCGGAATGAAAGACTCAAAGGTCATCGTTGCTATCAATAAAGACGAAGAAGCTCCAATCTTCCAGGTTGCTGACTATGGCCTGGTTGCGGATCTCTTCGATGCAGTTCCCGAGCTTGAAACCGAGCTTGGATAAATCTTTTGCTTTATCTCTCTCACTTATTGAGACTTGATATTTCAAAGATCGATCTGCAATGATACCCTACGACAAGACGCTATCAAACATGGTAGCGTCTTGTTTTAAATTATAGAGTAGCGGAAAGGCTCGTGAAGAGTATGACTATTCAGGATATTAAATCCGTTGGCATTATTGGCGCAGGGCAAATGGGCAGTGGTATTGCACACGTTAGCTCCATTGCTGGCTTTGATGTTCACATGGTCGATGTCAATCAAGATCAACTTGATACAGCACTCGCCACCATCAAAAAGAACATGCAGCGCCAGGCTTCCAAGGGAAAGATATCCGAATCTGACATTGCCACAGCTTTAGGCCGAATTAAAAATTCACAAGAACTGGAAAGCCTTTCTGACTGTGATGTCGTTATTGAAGCCGCCACTGAAAACGAAGAAATAAAAAAGGATATCTTCCGTAAAGTTTGTCCTTTGATGAAGCCGGAAGCCATTCTCTGCTCCAATACCTCGTCCATTTCCATCACGCGCTTGGCTGCAGTTACAAGTCGCCCGGGTCAATTCATGGGCATGCACTTCATGAATCCTGTACCAATCATGCAGCTTGTGGAATTGATTCGCGGTATTGCAACAGAGGCAGACACATATCAAGCAATAAAGGATATGACCCACAAGCTGGGCAAAACATCTGCTTCATCCGAAGACTTTCCAGCCTTTATTGTGAACCGTATCCTTCTGCCTATGATCAATGAAGCCGTTTACACCCTCTATGAAGGTGTCGGCACAGTTGATTCGATTGATACTGCCATGAAACTGGGTGCGAACCATCCTATGGGACCATTGGAATTGGCCGATTTTATCGGGCTCGATACCTGCCTTGCTATTATGTCCGTCCTTTATGACGGTCTTGCGGATACCAAATACCGCCCCTGCCCTCTGCTGGTAAAGTATGTAGAAGCAGGCTGGGTTGGCAAAAAATCAGGCCGCGGTTTCTATGATTACGGCGGCGACACCCCCGTTCCAACACGCTAAAACGAATTTAAATACCAATATAAAAGAGCCATTGTGTTTTTCACAGATGGCTCTTTTTATTTCTACCGCATAGACCAGTCAGATTCGGCCCAATCCGAGATTTGGTTTAATACAGGTTTTCTATTTCGCCGTATAAAAATCAACCAGTGTCTTTACTTCTGGCGCATCCCATTCAAAAGGCCCGATAAGCGCCCCGACAATCATCCCCTCTTTGCTAATCAAATAAGTTGATGGTAGGCCCCGCAATCCAAAAGCTCGAGAAACCCGGCCTTTGGGATCAACGTAGGCTGGTAAATTTTTCAGATCTTTATCCGCAAAAAAGGGAAGTACTTTTTTAAGTCCCGCTCTATCTTCTGAGAGCGTGACAACCCGAAAGAGATCACTGCCCAATTCAGCCTGCAATCTGTCCAAATCCGGCATTTCCTTCACACAGGGTGCGCACCATGTTGCCCAAAAATTCAAGAGAATAACCTGCCCCTCCATTTCCTTGAATGAGCGGAGTTTCCCCTCTTCATCCTGAAAGGTTTCGATCGGCACTGGAATAGGTGGATCGAACAGAGTAAAGTTCCCTTCGAGTCGCCCTTCAAGTGGAGGTTTATCTACTGCTCCAGCAAATGACACGCTCATCAAAAGCGTTACAGATGCTGCAAATAGCATGTGAAGAAAACCGGACAGGCGAAGGGCTTTAATCTGGATCATTTGTACAAGTCCATAAAGTCGTAAGACCGAATAAGGCGAAAGAGAATACCGTGTCAGAACCAAAAACAACCAGTGAGACATCTGCGAATGCAATGTGGGGCGGACGCTTTAGCGTTGGACCTTCCGAAGTTATGGAAAAGATCAACGCTTCCATCGATTTCGACAAACGCATGTCCGCACAGGATATTGCGGGGTCAAAAGCTCACTGTAGCATGTTGGTTAAACAAGGTATTATCAGCACAGAAGATGGCAATGCAATACTTCAGGGTCTAGACACAATTTCGCGAGAAATTGAAAACGGCAGTTTTACCTTCTCGGCGGCACTGGAAGATATTCACATGAATATTGAAAACAGATTGCGTGAACTCATCGGTGATGCCGCAGGCAGATTACACACCGCACGCTCGCGAAACGACCAGGTAGCAACGGATTTCAAGCTTTGGGTTCGCAGTGCGATTGACGAATTGGATAAACAAACGGGTCTTCTGATCGAAGCCTTGATCAAGCAGGCAGAAGAAAATTTCGACGTTATTATGCCGGGTTATACTCACCTTCAGGCTGCTCAACCTGTGACATTTGGTCACCACATGCTCGCCTATGTAGAAATGTTCGGGCGTGACAGAAGCCGACTACAGGATTGCCGTAAACGATTGAATGAATGCCCTCTGGGTGCTGCCGCTTTAGCCGGAACATCTTTCCCCATCGATCGGCATATGACAGCTGAAGCACTTGGCTTTGACCGTCCAACGGCAAACTCGCTTGATTCAGTATCTGATAGAGATCACGCATTAGAATTTATGTCCTCTGGCGCAATTCTGGCAACTCACCTTTCGCGTTTTGCAGAAGAGCTCGTGATCTGGTGCTCTCAAGGTTTCGGCTTTGTCACACTTTCCGATGCCTTCACTACGGGCAGCTCTATCATGCCACAAAAGAAAAATCCGGATGCGGCGGAGCTCATTCGCGGTAAAGTTGGGCGCGTCATAGGTTCAATGAACACCCTGTTTGTTGTCATGAAGGGTCTGCCACTGACCTATGGCAAGGACATGCAAGAAGATAAAGAGCCTGTGTTTGATGCTGCCGACACGCTGATATTGAGTGTTACAGCCATGACTGGCATGGTCAGCGATATGGTTGCTAACCGGGACAAACTTCATGCCGCAACAGCGGATGGTTTTCTTACAGCAACAGACCTCGCTGACTGGCTGGTTAAGGAACTCAATCTTCCTTTCCGGGATGCCCATCACGTCACAGGTACAATTGTTAAACTGGCCGAAGACAAAGGCTGTGATATAAGTGATTTGAGCTTAGAGGAAATGCAAAGTGTAGAAGCCCGCATTTCTCAGGAGATATTCAGAGTTCTCACTGTTGAACAGTCTGCACAAAGCAGAACAAGTTTTGGCGGCACGGCACCTGAAAATGTTAAGGCCGCTGCGAAAGCTGCCAGAGAGAGATTTTTGTCATGAAACAAACCTGGATTGTACTAGGACAACAAGTTTTCAGTAAAAGATCTCTTGCAACGGCAACTCTTATTGGCGCAGGTTTGCTTCTTGCCGCGTGCGGTAAAGTCGGCAGCCTTGATCGCCCTGGCGGAGATTGGGAATATCCACAGCAGTACCCTTATCCACCTGCTGTAACACCAAACTCCTCGACAACTGGCACGCAGACGACGGATCAACAAAACGCTATACCCGAGAGTTTACAAATACGTAAAAATTCGAAGGTCAAGACAAAGACATACGGACAGTAAAAATTATGAGTGCCTTTGAATACCGCCATGGTCAGCTTCATGTCGAAGACCTGCCACTGGAAGAAATCGCCCGGGAAGTTGGAACACCTTTCTTTTGTTACTCCACCCAAGCGATGGTGAATGCATATAACTCTTTTTCTGATGCTCTCGCAAAAGCAGGGGTTAAAGGCACAATCTGTTACGCACTCAAGGCAAACTCTAACCAATCGGTTATCCAAACACTTGCGAAAGCAGGGGCAGGAGCAGACGTAGTTTCAGAAGGAGAATTGCGCCGTGCTTTGGAAGCTGGTGTCGATCCTAAAAAAATTGTCTTTGCCGGCGTCGGTAAAAAACCGTCAGAGATGGCTGTTGGGTTAAAAGCAGGTATCCTACAGTTCAATGTTGAATCCTTACCAGAGTTGGAAGCCCTTTCCACTATGGCCCAGAAAATGGGTGTCACTGCCCCGGTTGCTTTCAGAATCAATCCTGATGTCGATGCAAAAACCCATGCAAAAATTTCAACAGGAAAAGCTGAAAACAAATTTGGGATTGATATTCCAAGCGTCCGAAACTTTGTTGAGCAAGCCAAAGCACTCCCGAATATTGCGGTCGAAAGTCTGGCTGTCCACATTGGGTCACAACTAACGGACGCCAGTCCCTTCAAAGATGCCTTTGCACGACTGGCAAGTCTCTATAGCGAACTGCAAAGTGCTGGTCTGCCACTGAAACGTATCGATTTTGGTGGTGGTCTCGGCATTCAATACAATGATGAAACGCCTCCTGACCTAACAGAATATGCACAAGCTGTGAGCGAAGCCATGCAGGGGTTAGACGCGGAATGTATCTTTGAGCCCGGTCGTTTTCTGGTTGGGAATGCAGGGGTTCTGGTAACAGAAACCATCTACGTTAAGGACGGCACAAACCGCCGCTTTCTAATCATTGATGCAGCCATGAACGATTTAATCCGACCTTCACTTTATGATGCCTGGCACGACATCACCCCATTGAAACAACCTGTTGACGGTGCAACACTCACACCATGTGATATCGTTGGGCCAATTTGTGAATCAGGCGATACCTTTGCGACGCAAAGACCTCTACCTGAAATAGCAGCAGGTGATTTACTGGCAATGGAATCAGCGGGTGCCTATGGTGCTGTTATGGCGTCGAGCTACAACACACGACTGAATGCTCCCGAAGTTTTGGTCAAATGTGATCAATATGCAATTGTACGTAAGCGTATTGATTATGATACACTGATAAAACAGGACATTCTGCCTCAGTGGTTGTCAGAATAATATAAGCGACCTTTTCTCTTTTCTTTAAAGGGGCGGTATGTCCAAATGAGCCTACCAAAGGAACATATGGACCGATGGATAGTACCGCCCGAAGAAGACCTCAGTTAAAGAAGCAGGCAACAAGGCCGAAAACAAGGCCTGAGCTTGGGTTACCGTGGAAAATACAAGTTAAAACCACCCTGACCAAAATCATCCTCTTTTGGGAAAATTTCTGGAAGGCATCCTGGATTTTTTGGGGACCACTTGGTGCTGCCATTACACTCATTCTTCTTGATTTCCCTGCTCAAATCCCAGTTTGGGGGCATATTGTCTTCCTTTTGGTATCAGGGATCCTAATCACCTACGGCGGAGTTAAGGCTCTTTTATCCACAAGGATACCAACTCGCCATCAAGCCTTGCGCCGCCTTGAACGAGATAATCAGTTAGCTCATCGCCCTCTGAGCAGTTTGGAAGATCGCCCCGTAAAAGCTTCAAAAACAGGTCTTGGTCTTTGGCTCGACAACAAAAAGCGTTTAGCTGCTTCACTCAATTCACTAAAGCTGAAACCACCCCAACCTCAACTATTCAAGCTGGATCCTTATGGGTTAAGATCATTGATTGTTATGGGGCTATTCGTTGCCTCTTTTTCATTTCATCAATGGCCAGACCGCCTAGCTGCTACCTTTGAATTCAAAAAATTAACATCTCTGGCAACTCAACAGAGCACGACGTTTAGTCTGTGGTTAACTCCGCCTGATTACACTGGCATGTCCCCGCTTTTTTATGATCAGAATTTTGCACCACCTGCAGAAATTAATCTTCCAAAGGGAAGTAAAGTCATTGCTCAGTTCCACGGCGAAGAAACAGCCCCGGATATTCAACTGGATGCGTACACTTTCCCAACTGAGCAGACAGGTAAACTCAACCATCAAAGTGAATTTATAATCGAACAAAGCGGTAGATTGCAGATTGGGAGTTCATTTACGTCACTCCTCAGCACCAAGATTAACCTTATCGAAGATTCTCCACCAAAAATCTTCCTGACGGAACAGCCCCAAGGTAACGAACTGGGCCTACTCAGGATCAGTTACGAAGCCCATGACGACTACGGCACCAACCTGCTCACCATAGGGCTTTGGCCTATTAATAATACGAAAAATGCGGATAATAATACGAAAAATGCGGAAAACACTGAAAGAACACTGATAAATCTGCCATTACCCGCAAGTAAAGTCCCTGAATATAAAGGACAACACTATCTGGACCTCACAGATAATATTCTGGCCGGAGAAGAAGTCTGGTTTCAACTCTCTGTTCAAGATGTCATCGGGCAACAAAGTCAAACTGAGGCGATAAAAATTACACTCCCTGAACGTGATTTTACACACCCCTTGGCCCAACAACTTGTGAAGCTTCGTAAAGACCTGAACACCCCCAGCAACAAACTGGATGTTATCGCAACGCTGGGATTATTGGTAAAAGAGCCAGAAGCCTACAATCACGATAGTCTTGTGGCGTTAACAATGAGTATCGCCGGGAAGCACCTTCTTTTTGACCGCACGCCCCCGGCTGTTAAAGAAAGCCAGAGTATTCTTTGGAAGACGGCTCTGCATCTTGAAGATGGTCGGATCAGTACTGCGCAAAGAGAACTTAGAAACATTCAACAACAGTTGCGCGATGCCCTCAGCTCAAATGCAGATCAAGACGAAATTTCCCGCCTTATGGATCAGCTGCAACAGGCTGTGGATCAACTGCTGACAAACATGCTGGAAGACTTTTTGAACAACGCCGACAAAAAAGCACCCGCACAGCCCTCAGAAAATGCTCAAACAATTGAAGGTAAAGATCTCCAAAACATGATCGAGCAAGCTCGTATGCTTGCTGAGAATGGATCAATGGAAGAAGCAATGGAGATGCTGTCTCAGCTTCAAAATATGCTCGAAAACCTTGCATTCCAGCAAGGTCAACAACCTGGTAACAATGCCAATGACGTCGGACGAGAAACCTTCGAGAAGCTTCAAGAGCTAACAAAAAGACAAGAAGAACTTCTTGAAAATAGCTATAAACGACAACAAGACGCGCAGAAGCAACAAGAAGGAAATGGATCAAAACCTTCTCCCCAAACTTTGCCAGGCGATGGTCGCCCGGGTGAACAAGCCAGAGAACAAAAAGACGAACGTTATCGTGATGCCAAAAGCCAGGAACGTATAAGACAAGAGCTTGAGCAAATGATGGAAAATATTCAGGAGCTTCTTGGTAATTTACCCGAAGATTTTGATCAGGCTGAACAGTCCATGGGAATTGCCCGTGATGCTCTTCAAGGTCAGGACGGTGAAGGAAAAGAGAATGAACAAGCTGTTCGCGCACAAACCAGAAGCTTGCGAAAACTGCAAAACGGTACTGAACAAGCCGCTGAAAAATATTTAAAAATGCTCAGCCAGGCACCCGAACGTGGAAGTGGCTGGGTCAGAGGCAAAGATGGATCTGGCCGAGACCCATTTGGACGAAATATAGGAAACAAGGGAGGAAGCATCGCCAAGCAAGGTGTTCCCCTACCAAATGAAACCGATGTGATGAGAAGTAGATCTATCTTGGAAGAACTAAGAAACAGGCGCAATGATCGTCAACGATCTCAAGAAGAAAGAACTTATATTCAGAAGCTGCTGGAGCGCTTTTAGAGGCCGCTTCTCAGAAAAATGAACCGCTCAGGTCTAACTTGCTTCTACACCTAAAGCTTCTTCGGCAGCATCACAAATTTCCTGCAAACTGAAAGGTTTTGTTACAACCTTAAAAATTAACTCTTCCAAATTATGTGCCCGTTGTTTTTCTGCCGAGTACCCGGTCATAAGCAACACAGGCATATCAGGTGCATCTTTTGCGACCTTCAGGGCAAGGCCGATACCATCCAATCCCGGCATCACGATATCAGTGATCAATAAATCATATTTATCCTCACCAAGAGCCTCTAACGCCTGCATACCGTCACCAACGGCTCTCACTTCGTGATTTTTATGCGTCAAAGCCCGTGCGACAAAGCTACGAACAGCATTATCATCTTCGGCTATCAAAATCTTCGACATACAGGCCCACCGCTATCACGTTAAACTTATAGTTAACACTACGTTAATATCGAAGATATCACGGAGTTGCGAATGATGCCATGCTTGAAAAATAAAGCCTTAAAAACTCACGACCAGCCGTTTTATTCTTCAACAGGAGAAAAGTCCGGATTTTGCAAGGCATCCTCATCGGATATAAAATTCACATTGACCAGTTTTGCTTTTGAGCTGTTGGCCAGTTCAATCAAAAACGTAATTTTCTCTTCCGGCTCAAGATAGGCCACATCAGCAGAAATGGTTTTACGAGATACAGCCTCACCATTTTCGGTTCTCATTGCCCCTAGCAACTTGGGTACAACAACCTTCTTATCGGTCGTATTCTGAATTTCACCTGTTATGACAACAAGTTTTTGACCATCCCGGGTAGCCCGTTCAATCTGTTGATTTTCAATCGCAAGTCCATAACCCACAGGATAAACTTGGAGATCAAGAAAATCATAAACCTTCATCGCCTCAGGGACAGTGTTCACAATTTGAATGCGTGCAGACTGGTCAGCAACGGCATATCCCACGCCACCACCCAAAATCAGAAGTATTAGCCAGGCGATAAGTCCGCCTTTGCCTTTTTTCTTCTCTTTCTTTTTGTCTGGGGCAAACCCTTTTGGGCGCTTGGAACGTACGTTTCCTGGCTCGACAAAATCATCATCCAGCGGCGAAGGCTCTGGTGGAATAGCTGAGGGAGCCTCTTCAGAAGGTGTTGCGACATTCTCCACATCTGAAGAACCACCACTTTCATCAGCGGGTTCATTTGCTGAGATATCCGCATCTGTAGGAGTAAATTCAAGCTCGGGTTCTTGAAACCATGTATGCCGACAGCTACTGCATCGAACTTTTCGTCCAGAATCCCCCAAGGCTTCAGGGGCAATTCGGAATTTGCTACTGCATTCAGGACAAGAAACAATCATACGATTTTTCACCAGCGAAGAAACTAAATTGGCCTTAATTTATACGGTCCATAAAATACGATGGCAAGTAAGGCCTTACACAACGGAAGTTTTTGTTCCCCCGCCAATGATTTATCAGGGGACAAGGCTTTACGCTAGCAGACAAAATATGTCATTGTTTCCCCGTCATTCACCACTATGGATTTCAAACTTTTGGTCCGCTTTCAAGATGTTCATTTGCGTTATGGCTCTGGTCCCGATGTCCTGCATCAGGTAAATTTAACTCTCGCACCAGGGTCGTTCCACTTTATGGTTGGGCCAAGTGGCGCAGGGAAATCATCCTTGTTACGTCTGATGTATTTGGCTCACCGCCCATCATCTGGCCGTCTCAGTATTTTCGGACGAGATGTATCCCAACAGGACCGTAAAGAACTGACAATGCTAAGACGGCGTATTGGCATTATTTTTCAGGATTTTCGATTACTTGACCATCTGACTGCATTGGAAAATGTTGCTCTACCTCTCACCATTACCGGGCAGTCGCTTGATAAAGTCCGACGGAATGTAAGTGAACTGCTGTCCTGGGTTGGTCTGGCTGATTATCTGGATGCAAAACCACCAACACTTTCCGGGGGGCAACAGCAGCGCGTTGCGATTGCACGCGCAGTCATCGCACGTCCCAGTCTGCTTTTAGCGGATGAACCAACAGGAAATCTGGACGATAAAATCGCAGAACGGCTGCTCTTTTTGTTTGAAGAACTCAACAAACGTGGCACGACGATTGTCGTCGCCTCCCATAACGAAGGACTTGTGAACCGCTTTAATCATCCGGTTTTTAAAATCGTAAATGGTGAAGTCAGGTTGATACGAAGCGAACAGAGTTCTCCTGCAGCACCAACAGCAGGTAGTGTATAATGTTTGGGAACAGGAACGATGTCCCCCTCGACAGAGATGCATCCAGTAGATTTCTGCCCTGGTTAATCGCCATGATGGTTTATCTGGCAACTATGTCATTGGTTATCGCACTAACGATGAACAAACTTGCCAACCGCTGGGATCAAGGACTTTCCAGCAGTTTGACCATACAAGTTCCTTCCGAACCTTCAGTGGAAAAACGCAGTACCCTCGAACAACAGCTAAAGACCTTTATTGTAAAGATCGAAAGTCTGGATAATGTTTCCCAAGTTGAGCTGTTGAACGACACTGAGCTAAACAAACTTATGGAACCTTGGTTGGGTAAGGACATATTGCTTCATGACCTACCTATTCCCTACCTAATCTCGATTGAACTCGACAGTTCCAGCGCCCAAACAATCGACGAAATAAAGCTGCTTCTGTCTCAGGATATTCCCAGCGCCAGCGTCGATGATCATCAACGCTGGCTTGGTAACTTGTTGGGTCTGACCAAAATCATACAAATTATTGCTCTTCTCGTCGTCGTTCTCGTTGGTGGAGCTGCTGCTTTGATGGTCATCCTTGTCACACGTATGGGTCTTGCGATCCACCGGCAGGTTGTTGAGCTTTTTCATCACATGGGTGCACACGATTCATACATCGCCTCACGCTTTCAGTTTCACGCCCTCAAACTCAGTATTGTTGGAGGGCTCTCTGGATTACTTCTCGCAGGGATCACCGTTGCCAGCTTCAGCTCTCTGTTAGGACAGGCCAACAGTGCCATTCTTCCAACACTTACATTTACCGCTGGCGAATGGGGTTTGCTCTTATTAATGCCATTATCTGCTTCTTTAATTGCGATGATGACCGCAAGGTTAACCGTCTTAAGAAGCTTGGCACTCATGCCATGACGAATGATGTTATGACGAACTGGGAAAATTGATCGTTGTTCCACAAGCCTATTCGTAAAAGATATGTTCTTTTAAAGCTCGGGTCCTTCATAACAGTCGCAGCTCTGTTATCATGGGCACTTGGCTTTTTCTGGTTTGCAACCAATCTACCGGAAGAAGTGACAAACGACGCCGAAGCTGCCGATGTTATTGTCGTGCTGACAGGCGGGAGTGATCGCATAAACACGGGCCTTGATTTACTGGAACTTGGTACAGCCAAAAAACTTTTTATATCAGGTGTTTACAAAGGTGTAGAAGTACAAGAACTGCTCAGATTATCGCAACGCGCCCCGAAAAATTTGGAATGCTGTGTCAAATTGGGATATCAAGCCGACGATACACGCGGAAATGCCCTTGAAAGCCAAAACTGGATCGAAGAAGAAGGTTACAGCTCATTACGGCTTGTCACAGCCGCCTACCATATGCCAAGAAGTCTTCTGGAATTCAGAAATGCGATGCCGAACATTAAAATTCTGCCTCACCCTGTCTTTCCGCAACATGTGAAACAAAAAGACTGGTGGCTCTGGCCCGGTAGCATGACCTTGATTTTATCAGAATATGTTAAGTTTCTGATGGCTCATGTCAGAATCTGGCTTGAAGGTTTACAGGCAATATTGATTGGATAAAGACTCGATGATTTTTTTAAGATCCCTAACGTTCAATATTTGCTATTTAATCTGGTGTGCCATTTTCTTCACGCCATGCCTTTTACTCATGATCTTTCCTCAACGTTTCATGTTGCAAGCAGGGCACTACTGGGCGCTTGTGATTTTCTGGCTTCTGAAAGTCATATGTGGCACCACTTATGAAATTCGTGGGCAAGAAAATATCCCCAAAGAAGGTGGCTTTCTGCTAGTGAGTAAGCATCAGTCCGCTTGGGAAACCATTGCCCTAATGGCTTTTTCCGATAACCCTTGTTTTATTCTCAAAAAAGAGCTTCTGATGATACCATTTTTTGGTTGGTATCTTTGGAAAGGTGGTGTTGTTGCTATTGATAGAAAAGCCGGATTAAAGGCGCTCCGCCAGATGATTAAAGAAGCAAAAGAACCTTTAGACAATGGCCGCCCGGTGATTATCTTTCCCGAAGGAACACGTGCTACTCCACATCAGGAACCAAACTATCAGACGGGCATTGTTGCCCTCTACAGTGGATTGAATGTTCCTGTTTGCCCAGCTGCTGTTAACTCCGGCCTCTTCTGGGGCAAAGACGCTTTTGTTAAAAAACCAGGTAACATTGTGCTCGAATACCTTCCTGTCATTCCTGCAGGGCTCAATAAAAAAGTCTTCATGAAAACAATGCAGGACACCATCGAAGACGCCAGCAATCGTCTTATGAGTGAAGCTGAACAGAAACAAGAGGCGTAAATGGCAAAGCCACGGAAATGTCCAAAATGTTCAACCAAAATCGGTATCGACGAAGACATCTGTTATGCCTGTGGTGAGAATGTTCCCTTTAACCACCCTTGGTACATAATGCCCGTAGGTGGCATTATTGTTATTGGTCTCTTCTGGCTTCTGACTGATTTTGATGCACTGATCCAATACGTAATGCAAAGTATCCCCGATAAATAAAACCGGGAAAATGAAACAAGACGCCCCCAAAACATTCAAAACGCACAGGCAACAGAAATAAATCTATAGCCGTCGTTTTGGGTATCGGGAGTTTTCTTTAGATCACTGTCTCCCCTGATATCAGGGAATGTGTTTTTGTGCTTCAACCACGTTATTCAAAAGGTCTTCAAGGCCAGGATCATCAATACTCAGTGCTTTGAGATGGGAGACGGTATTTTCAAGATACTCAATACATTTACCACTACTGCCGACACCCTGAAGAATGTGCGCGATCAGTTCTTGATTATTTAAGCGGCCTGCATATTGATCATGTTTTGTGTCCGCGACAAAAGTTGCCGCAATTACATTCTCGCCCGATTTTAGAGAGATCTCATACCATCCGGGATGATACACACCTGAAATCATCTCTCGTTCAAAAAGATAATCCATCACCACAGCGCGTTCTGCCGCAGGAACTTTATAAGCCATTCCAACACAGGAACCGCCTTCATCCAGCCCGAGAACAAGTCCCGGACATTCTGGAGTTCCACGATAAAAGAAAGAATAGATACAAAAATGCCGGTGAAAGCCATCCAACACAGCAGGTTGAACTTCTATATGTGGAAAGCCGGGATTCCACATTAATGAGCCGTAACCAAACACCCAAAAATCCTGGCCCTCTTCGAGCGGTAATTTCGAATCATAAAAGGCCCTTAATTCAGGGGTCGACATTGCTCTGGTTCTCCGAATCGTCTATGGCTAAGGAAAGGTGAGTGTAACGATTGCTTTGCAAAACGAAAAGCGACGCCCTCAATTAAAATAATTTAGTTCCACAGAAACCAAGGGTCGACATAAAATGCCTGTAGATACTGACAAAAACTCCCGTCAGTCATCAAGTATTGCAAAGAAACTGATCTCATCCGGTCTTGTATTATGCGTACTCTTCATCTGCTTTTCTGTTGCCTTTTGGTTCTGGGCCGCAAACCAGATGGAAACAAGCCTGAATAGGTGGAGTGAAAAGCAAAGATCCCGAGGATTTGAAATATCTCATGGCCCTCTATCCATAAGCGGGTTTCCCTTTTTGGTACGGGCTGAATTAGAAGAACCACGGATCAAATCCCCCGAAGGATGGTATTGGCAAACATCTCGTCTAAGCGCAGAAGCAACACCTTGGTCCCCCTTGAGCATGGAAGTGGATCTGAGCGCAAAACACATCATCGATGGTCTTCCTAATAATCATCCCGCGATAACGATCGAAAGCGATCGGGCAAAATCCACCGCGCAACTGACACTTGAAGGTGAGTTGCTCAACGCCCGCCTTCAAGCTGATAAACTTGTTGTAACTCGTGAAAGTCATCACCCTCTTACCGTGACAACATTGGACACAACACTTGGTCCTCTGAAGCCAGCCTCGGCCACAACCCCGCTTCAAGAGTTCAATATCCTCATTAAAGCCCAGGATATAAATCATCCCGAGTTGGATAAAACTCCCTTAAAGGGCCCCATTACTCAATTAAATCTGGATGGCACACTCTATGGCGCAGTTCCAAAAACCAAGCTGAAAAAAGCCCTCCATATATGGCGGGATACAGGTGGCTTTCTGTCTCTACACGACATGAGTTTACGCTGGGGTCCTCTCCTGATGGATGCCAGAGGGAAAATAACGGTAGACAATCTGCTAAGGCCTTCAGGTAACCTTGATAGCAGAATTGAAGGCGCAGGTGCCGTTGTCAAAAAACTGGAGAAAACTGGCCTTATCAACAAAGGCCAGAGCTTTGGCATAAAGCTATCACTGGCAGCATTGGGAAAGACAAATGAGCGCGGGCGTCATGAAATAAACGTACCACTGATTATGAAAGATGGATGGCTATCAATTGGCCCTGTCACGTTGCTTCGGCTTCCACCAATCGCACAATAAAAGCTCTAACAAAAAAGCTCACTTCTATTGAAGTGAGCTTTTTTATAGTTATCAGTCCTGAACACTATCAGGCTCTCGAGCATCAAAAGTACCCGCCTGATGAGCATCAACAATGCCGCGGCGAATATCACGGGTCTTTCGAAAGCGATCTTCCAGCACATCGCCCTCGCCCCATCTCACAGCCCTCTGTAATACGGACAGGTCTTCGGAAAACCTTTGCAGCATTTCCAGAACGGCCTCGCGATTATTCAAGAACACATCGCGCCACATAATGGGATCAGAGGCGGCAATTCGTGTAAAATCACGAAAACCACCCGCAGAGAATTTCACAACATCAGCCTGCTGAGTTTCTTCCAGATCAGTTGCCGTTCCCACAATTGTGTAAGCAATCAGGTGTGGTAAATGAGACGTAATGGCTAAAACTTTATCATGATGATGCGCCGTCATGATCTCGACCATGCTCCCCATGGCAGCCCAGTAATCTGTGATGCGATCAAGGGCTTTGCTATTGGTTCCGGGAACCGGCGTCAAGATACACCAGCGTCCTTCAAATAACTCTGCAAAGCCTGCTTCTGGTCCAGAATGCTCCGTACCTGCAATCGGGTGCCCCGGGACAAAGTGGATCCCGTCAGGCAGATGTGGTCCCACATCGCGAATAACAGACTCTTTGACCGAACCAACATCTGTGACAATAGCGCCTTCCTTCAAAGACGGAGCCATTGCACACGCTAAATCATCATAAGTGCTAACCGGAGTGCAAAGGATAACCAGATCAGCATCAACAACTGCTTCAGCCGGTGTTTCATAGATAGCGTCGACCAACCCTAAACGCATCGCTGTATCGCGTGTATTTTGGCTGCGGGCACAGGCGGTAATTTCTTTCGCCAAGCCATTCTTACGAGTTGCCAAGGCCAGAGACGAGCCAATCAGCCCAATCCCGACCAAAGCGATTTTATTAAAAAGTGGATCTTTTTTTTCAGTCATTGATAAATGCGGTGAGACTATCGACCACCACCCTCATCTCATCTTCGGTTCCGATTGAAATGCGAATATGTTCAGCCAATCCATAGGCAGACATGCCACGCACCAGAACACCTTTGTTTTTCAGGAATGCCAGAGCTTCTGCAGCACGTTCGCCGGAACCAAAGTTCACAAGCACAAAGTTACCGACAGAATCATGCGTCCCTAGCCCCAGTTCAGACACCTGTTGGCGGAACCAGTTAAGCAGACGATTATTAAGCTCTTTTGACCGGGTAATGTGTTCTTTATCCTTGATCGCCGCAACGCCAGCAGACTGTGCAGCCAAACTGACATTAAAAGGGCCGCGAACACGATTAAGAACATCAGCAACCTCTGCTGAACAATAAGCCCATCCCAAGCGAAGCGACGCAAGACCGTGTATCTTGGAAAAAGTACGGGTCATAACCACGTTATCATTCTCTTCGACCAAGGTAGCACCACTGATATAATCCGCGTTATCTACATATTCACAATAGGCCGCATCAATAACCAGAAGCACATCATCCCGTAACTCAGTGCGCAACTTTCGCAGTTCGGTCTCTGTTACATAGCTTCCTGTTGGATTGTTCGGGTTCGCCAGGAACATAATGCGTGTTTTATCGGTCACGGCTGCCAACATGGTATCGACATCAATACGCAAATCTTTTTCCCGGGCCTTCACGGGGACTCCCCCAGCAATTTTGGTCCCAATCGGGTACATTAAAAAGCCGTGTTCATTATAAACGACTTCATCTTCAGCGCCGACGTAAGCGTTGATCAAAAGGCCCAATAATTCATCAGAACCAGCCCCGCATACAATTCTGTCTGCATCCAGGTTTTCTGCTTCCGCTATACCTGTTCTCAGTAAATAAGAGCCACCGTCCGGATATCGATGAAGGTCTTCTGCAATCGCTAGATAAGCTTTTTTAGCCGCGTCTGAAGCACCAAGTGGGTTTTCATTCGAAGCCAAGCGGCAAATCCGATCGACACCTTCAACTTTAGATTCTCCACCAACATAAGGGGATACATCCATAATTCCGGGTTGCGGTTTTAAAGCCATTGTAAAAACTCTCTTATTTTACTGAATAGTTATCGGCAACGTGCCGATGAAATTATGCGTCCATTAAGGGAACGGCATAACCACCGATTGTCCAGGCATGCGTAATCCTTTGATCAGACAATTCGGCTAGTTTGGCCAGGCGCTCATCGCCTGGGGCCACATAATCATCCACCTCGATCAGTTGTAAACAAACTGACGGATCGGGTGTATGAATCTGGATATTAACGGGTTTCAAACTGGACTTTTCCAACAAACTGGTCAGGGTTGAACGGGACAGGGGCTCTGCAGATTCGACTACGATATAACTGCGATCATGGCCTGTTTTTTCCTGTGCCCCTAACCCAACAATAACGGCTTCGGGTCCATCCGTATTAGACATTTGATAAAACGGTAACCGCGCAATAATTCTGGCATTGGTCGCCCCCTCACCCTGCGCAAGAGAAAGCCACCAGGGGTTGCCTTCCCCAGCCTGTGGTAAGGGGAGGATACCAGCAGTTGCCGCACCATCTGTGACTTCACGCAGAACACTCATCACTGTCTGCCGATTGGAAATTGGCGTTTCCATACCAAAGTGTTCCCGAGACAGATCGTAATAGGTGTTATCTCCTTCGGGGACATGCACAGAGACTGAAAATTTACTTTCAAGCTGCAATGTACTTGCAAAGATCTCTCGCCAGAGACGAACAATCGCCGATTTAGGAAGAATACCGTCATGCCGTTCGACAAGGCAGCGTAATACCTCCGCTTCCCTTCCCGCATTAAGACTTGTAGAAGATTTTCCTTTTTCCTGAACGATCGACTGGACAACCTCTGCCCGCTTCATGAGTAGGTCATGAAGCTGATTATCAATTTCATCAATCTGGCTTCGCAAAGAAGAAAGTTTATCTTGTTCAGACATAGTTTTTATCAGGCCTGTGATTCTCTGTTCCAGAGAAGAGATAGACATAGCGGGGTTAAAAAGTAAAAGGAAAGATTCAGGTATTTAGCTCTGTTTCACATCTGATTATCACCAAACGTTCGCAAGATCGCAAGAAGCTTCAACGGGTCAGATTTTTTTGATGCGCAAACTTATCCTGAGACATCCTCAACAAAGAAACGAAACAAAGATGTGGCTTGTTCAAAATCGGGTTCAGAACCAGATGTTCCAAGTCAAAGATAAAACTTGAGATCACAAATTTTTTTGTGGCTTTGGTGCTCGTTGAGAATTTGACGTATTTTGAAAAGCCTGAGGGGCGCTGACCAGACTCGGACGGCGAATACTCTGAACCTTTTTTGGTGTCCCCGGAACATATAACTGCTTGCCAGCTTCAACGGTCAAAACTCCCGCAAAGGTCGGGAAAAATCTTTTCCCCATCCTCTCCCAGGCTGGTGCGGATTGTAGAAATGTCAAACGCTGGCTTGGCGGGACATAAAGCGCGCGATTGGTCCGCATCGGCACAAACAATGTGTCGTTCAAAAGCTGTGATATTTGGGATCGGCTAAAGGGATGCCCCCACCCAAACGGTGTTTTATCCACTCGCGCCCAAATACCCCGTCTGTTCGGCGCAACGATTAATAGCCGACCATCACTCGTCAGAACACGCCATATTTCTCTCAGCATATCCCGCAAATATTCACTGCTTTCCAGCCCGTGGACTAACAAGACCCTATCAATTGAATAATCTGGCAAGGGAAGTTTTGTTTCATCCACCAATGATGTTTTTCCTGGTCCACCGCGGGGCCAATGACACACACCTTGCGATGCCGGCATAAAAGCCAACACTCGATCTGCTTCGTCTTCAAATTGTGTGAGATAGGGCGTGGTGTAACCAAGCCCCAGAACAGACTTACCTTTTAGGTTTTTCCAATGCTCGCGAATATTCCCACGTATGACGTGCGCGGCAGTTTCTCCCAATCGGGTGCCGTAGAATCCCTGAAGATCAACAACGTCAGTCCACATTATTTTCCCTGCTTCCCACTTGGTACTTTATGTCGCCAAAAACCGACGATAGAGATCATAACCAAAAATAAAAACGATGGTCGATCTTTAAAACATAGGGCGCTAAGATCACCTTAACAAATGAAAAGCCAAAAACACGTCTAGCCTGTATCCCCCTACAGGCCATAATTGGGAATAATAGATAATGCTTGATGTCAGACAAATCCCCATCCTCAGCGATAATTATAGCTACCTGATCAAAGATACAGAAACCAACGCGGTCGCTGTCATTGACCCCGGTGTTTCAGACCCAATTCTTGAAAAAGCAGATGAATTCGGCTGGCAGATCACAGATATAATCCTGACACACCATCATTATGACCACATTGATGGTTTGACTGACATAAAACAAAAAACCAACGCAAAGGTAACAGGCCCCAAAAGAGATCAACATCGTATAGATGGTATGGATACTGTGGTTGACGGCGGAGATAGCATTGAGTTTGGGTCAAAAACAGCAAAAGTATTTTACGTGCCCGGTCATACCTTGGGAGACATCGCCTATTGGTTTGAGGACGAGGATATCCTGTTCCCCGGTGACAGCTTGTTTTCGTTGGGTTGTGGTCGTTTGTTCGAAGGCACACCGGAAATGATGTGGCAATCCCTACAACAATACCTCTCTCTTCCCGAAAAGACACTTATCTATTCAGCGCATGAATACACACTTTCAAATGCAGAATTCTCGCTTACAATTGATCCTGATAACTCAGATCTCAAAAACAGAGTTGAAAAGATCAAAAGACTGCGGGAAAATAACCAACCGACAGTACCAAGCTTGTTGAGCGAAGAATTAAAAACAAACCCCTTCCTAAGACCCAACGATATCGGAATTAGAAAAAAGTTGAACATGCTTTCCGCGACAGATGCAGATGTGTTCAAGGAAATCCGTAAACGTAAAGACAACTTTTAACGCCCCTCATTTAAAGCGAATCAGGCATTTAGCCCTATCCTAGTATCGGAGCCATCTATGTATTTATGTTTTTCCCCCACCTCTCCCTACGTCCGCAAAGTGCTTATACTTGCCATGGAAAAAGGATTGGAGAGTGAGCTTGATCTCGTTCCCATGGGAACCTTCACAAAAGAATCAGAGATCTGGCAGAAGAACCCATTAGGCAAGGTTCCCGCGCTTGAAACACGTGAAGGAACAGTTCTATGCGATTCACCTCTGATCTGTGAATATCTGGAAAGCCTGAACCAGTCTCCTGCCCTCGTTCCCGCATCGGGTGATGCCCGTTGGAAAAGCCTGAATTTTCATGCTCTTGCAGATGGCATTATGGATGCCAGTCTCTTGAGGACGATGGAGCGCCGTCAACGCCCAAGTGAACATCAGCTTGATTCTGTACACGAAGCACAGAAGTTCAAAATCGACACAACATTGGATGTATTTGAACAAGCCATTATAGACAAAACTCTCGGGGAAAATTTTGGCCTCGCAGAAATCAGCCTCGCCTGTGCTCTGGCTTATCTTGACTTTAGATATGCAGATGAAGACTGGCGCGCAAACCGTCCAAACCTTTCCAACTGGTTCAAAGATGTTTCAGAACGTCCTTCCTTTGTGAAAACATCCCCGCCAGCGGGATCATGAAGATATGGACAGCTATTCTGCACAAGAGATAATCAAACATCTTGACCTTCAGCCTCATCCGGAAGGTGGTTGGTACAAAGAAACCTATCGCCACCAACCTTCTGATGGCAGCCGAGGTAATCAAACTGCAATTTTCTTTTTATTGGAAAAGGGCCAAAGTTCTCATTGGCACAAAGTTGATGCTGTTGAAATGTGGCATTGGTACGCAGGTAGCCCGCTTACCCTTAAGTCACATGACGAGAAAGCTGAAATTACGGTTACTTTAGGGCCTGACGTTATTGCAGGACAAACACCACAGCACATCATCCCCCAAGATCACTGGCAAGCAGCCAGTGCAGAGCAGGGTTGGGTCCTTGTCGGCTGTACCGTCGCCCCAGCTTTTGAATTTGATGGGTTTGAGTTGGCTCCCCCCGATTGGACACCGGGGGAATAGCTCTGATCTAGTTAATCCAAGCACATACTTTTACGCAGCGACATAGTCCTTTAGCATCATTGAAAGCTGGCGCATATCGTCAAAGACGGCATAGGCGCCAGCTTCTATAAGCTTTTGCCCCTGACCTTTTTTGTCCACAATATGCTCTGCACCAACAAAGCCAAGAACAGCAATACCCGCATTCTTGCCGCCAGTAGCACCAGCCACAGTATCTTCGATGATCAAAGCCTGCTCAGGCTTAACCTTCATCATTTCACAAGCCATCAGATGTAAATCGGGTGCAGGCTTGGGATGTTTGACCATAGAAGAACTAAACCGTCTTTCTTTGGGAAAGAAGTCCCCCAGGCCTGTTTTAACGAGTGCACTATCCAACCGATCGGTTCGGCTGTTTGAAGCTACGCAAAAGGGATATTCAAGTGTAGAAAGTGTTTCCTTGATAAAGGGAAGCCTTTCAAGCTCACCTGCCATCTGATCAATCGTGGCACATTCAACAATCTGTGCAAAGTCTTCTGGCAATTTTGCATCTGAAATCTTGTTGAAATGATCCCTGATAGCCTCATCGGTATATCCCGCAAATTGATTGGCGACCTCTTGCGGGTTTAACACAATGTTGTAATCCGCCAGCGTCTGGGACACAATTCGGGCCGCGAGTGCTTCGCTATCAACCAGGACACCATCACAATCGAAAATAATAAGTTCGGGAAAAATCGCCATAGATCTCTTATCGCTTCCAATAAAGTTCTGATATTCCAGAGAATTACCTGTGGTTTATGGCTTAATCAAGACAGATAAAAGAAAACCCCGTTATCTCAGTAGAGGGCTGAGGCAACGGGGCATTAATCATAGCCTAAGTATATCTATCACTTCGTTTCTTTAGGCAATCGCGCTCGATCACGATTAATCCATATACTGGCCGCCATTCACGCTAAGGGTAGATCCAGTCACAAACCCAGATTTTTCAGAGGCCAGAAAGACGACACAATCCGCGACCTCTTCCGGCTCTCCCAAACGTCCAACAGGTATCTGAGAAATAATCTTGCTATTGAGAATTTCCTCGGGAACAGCACGCACCATTTCAGTGCCGATATATCCCGGCGCCACAACATTTGCTGTGATCCCCTTACTCGCATTCTCTTGAGCCACAGACTTGGTAAATCCAATGACACCAGCTTTTGCCGCAGCGTAGTTCGCCTGACCAAACTGTCCCTTTTGCCCATTAATCGATGAAATACTGATCACGCGTCCATATTTACGCTCACGCATGCCATCAATAACGCCCCGCGTCATATTGAACAGCGAAGTAAGATTGGTATCTATCACGGCCTGCCACTTGGCCTGATCCATTTTATGCAAAGTTGTATCCCGTGTAATACCCGCATTGTTCACGAGAACGTCTATTGCACCCAATTCTTTCTCTACTTGGGCAATGCCTTCCTGACAGGCGTCAAAATCGCCGACATCCCATTTAAAAACCGCAATTTTATTTTCATCCCGGAACTTCTGCGCAGCTTCGTCATTTCCAGCATAACTGGCTGCAACACTGTACCCAGCCTCTTTCAAGGCAATCGAAATGGCCGCACCAATTCCTCTGGTACCTCCGGTCACAAGAGCAACACGAGACATTTTATTTCCCTTCGTTATTTGCTGCCTCAGGGCATAGCCCTAACTTTCTGTAACTTAACCCAGGATTTTTTGATAAAATCGAGAGGCATCTACAAAAAAAGGCCGCCCCAAAAACAAAGGCAGCCCATCCACAAAGAGTTGCTGCCGATGATATTTTTGTTTTTGCTTCATCGACAGTCTCCCTGATTTCCTTAATCGCGCTCGACACAGAGAGCAATTCCCTGTCCGCCGCCGATACAAAGGGTTGCAAGCCCTTTTTTAACATCACGTCGCTGCATTTCATGAAGCAACGTTACCAGAACACGTGCTCCAGAAGCCCCAATTGGATGCCCCAAGGCAATTGCGCCACCGTTTACATTCACAATATCTTCATTCCAACCAAGTTCCCGGTTAACGGCAATAGCTTGTGCAGCAAACGCTTCATTGGCTTCGACCAACTCTACATCATCAATCGACCATCCTGCTTTTTCTAATGCCTTGCGGCTGGCCGGAATAGGGCCAGTCCCCATAATGGCGGGGTCCACACCAGCCGTCGCCCAGGACACAATTTTCGCCAATGGCTTGATACCATCGGCTTGTGCCTTGCTTTCAGACATCATCACAACCGCCGCCGCACCATCATTGATACCAGATGCATTACCTGCGGTGACCGTACCTTCACGATCAAAAGCAGCTCTTAGTTTGGCCAAGCCTTCGGCTGTAGTATCCGGTTTTGGATGCTCGTCAGCCGCAACAACAACTTCGCTACGACGCGTTTTCACTGTAACGGGAACAATCTCATCTTTGAAATATCCAGCTTCCTGAGCAATCGCGGTTTTTTGCTGAGACCCTGCAGCAAAAGCATCCTGATCTTCGCGGGATATATTAAACTTCGTGGCAATATTTTCCGCTGTTTTTCCCATGTGATAATCATTCATTGCACACCACAACCCGTCCTTGATCATAGTATCAACAAGTTTGACATCACCCATTTTGGTCCCCGTGCGCATATGGGAAACATGCGGGGCCAAGCTCATATTCTCCTGACCACCAGCAACAACAACCTCTGCATCACCCAAAGCAATGGATTGATACCCCAAAGCCACAGTCCGCAAACCCGACCCACAAATCTGATTGATAAGATAGGCAGTCTTTTCGTTTGGAATACCAGCGCCCAAAGCAGCTTGGCGGGCCGGGTTTTGCCCGTCGCCTGCAGTCAAAATTTGCCCCAATATCACTTCATCAACGTCTTCAGGCGAAACACCTGCACGTGCAAGAGCTTCGCGAATAGCTACCGTTCCAAGTTCCGCAGCCGGAACCGTGGAAAGCCCGCCCCCGAAAGCGCCAACCGGGGTTCTTGCGGCCCCAACAATAACAACACCAGACATTACAGATACCTTTCAGAAAAGCTGTATCTCAAACATTATGATCAAATAAAACCAGAAGCTCGTTTTGTCAGAGCACCTAGCTCGCACTACCCTATTCACCCATCAGCGCATGCTGCACTGCAAAATTATTACACAAACCATAACGAGGCTAGCTATGAAAAATCAAGAGATTATTACACTAACATGACATAAAAATTTATTTATATGCATAAATATTGAAATTATATTGCATTTTTATGCTATTATTTGTTTCATCCAGCCAGACACTGGAATCCATGATTTTAATTGTGCGCCGCGACTAACCATCATACCAATGTGCCCCAAAGAGGTAGAAAGAACGGTGCTATTCGCGATTAATTCCGCCGCAGCAAGAGACGAAGCTTTTGGGACAATACGATCATTATCAGACACAACAGATAGTGTTGGCAATTGTACTCTGTCTAGGGTAATCGCCTCACCTGCAATAGACCAGAGACCTTTTTCAGTTAAATTTTCTCCATACCATCCCTGAAGGCAATCTTTGGCAACTTTCTGTGTAAGAGGCACACCATCGTTCAGCCAATCTTCCAAAGATATAAAGGTTCTGGCTTGCTCTGTGTTATCATCAAGCGACCTGAAACCCGAAAACTTTCGCAAAGACAATGTAGGGTCTAGCGAGGCAAACAAACCTTGTAGTACTTCACTCGGCAGATGTCCGATAGCCTGAACCGAGGGCAAAATACATTGAAGCCACGCCCCCTGCTGAACAGCTCTTTCGTCTTCACCTTCGTGAAAATCCCATGGACTGGCAATCAAGACCAACGAGCGGATCATCGACTGGCTTAAAACAGTCAGAGCCGTCGCTAAGGTCCCCCCCATACAATAGCCAACAACTATTGGTTTTTGATCTGATTGTACTGCAATCTTTTTTAAAGCAGGCTGTAAGTATTGAATAATATACTCTTCAAGCCCGAAATCATTTTCTGCCACACCGGGTTGCCCCCAGTCCATAACATACGGTGCCCATCCTTCCTTGGTTAGCCATCTGAGAAAGCTGTTCTCTCGCATTAAATCGAGAATGTAATAGCGATTAACCAGAGAAGGAATAATAAAGAGAGGGTATCCTCCCTTTCCTTCCGAATAATCCAAAAGAGAAGCGGAACCTTTCGACCAAACAACAGGCATTTCATTTCGCGTATTTACAAAATCAGAATCCTGATATTTTTTGATGCCTTCTTGATAGAAAGAAAATCGGCGCGCAATGGCACGATCTATCGCCTGTGGAAATTCCAACGGATCTGATCCTGCGATCTTATCCGCGATTTGTGCCTTCATCGTTTCCGGAATCTTTGGAACCAGCTTCGAACTCGGCAATTTGTCTTGTAAGATCCCTAAGCCGAGTTTTGAGCTCTGCAATGTCATCAGGGCAGACATCGTGTGCATTGGCAACGGAATCGGACTTGTCTTGCGATTGGTTCCCACCAGCTTCAGTCCCTTTTTCTTGCCCCAGACCTTGTTTCAACATCATTTGGAAAGGATTAGTCCCCTCCGTTGCACCTGGACGATAAGTATTATGGTAGAAAGCTTCCCACTGTCTGTACAGATCAATTATGCTCGGATCCAGATCGGCCGACAAATTTTCCATCAAATGCCATGGCGTAAGCTGTAGCCTGGAAAGATGGGTAATCCATAAATCCAAATACTCATCAGCAAGCAGATCAATGTCTTTTTCTCTGTCCAAGAAGCCCTCTCTCACATAATATACGCATTCGTATTGCGTTGGCTAAAAGCTATATTCGCACAAGCAATGAGAAAAATAGACAAAAAATTCTCTTTTTTTAAGGCTTTTACGCCCTATTCATTGACAGAGACCATCGCAGCGCAGCAATATTTAATAAGCAGTGCACAAACAGCAATGAGCCAGCACTAGAAACTGGCGGATATAATAAGCATTGGAGGCGAGGATCTTGGCGACCTCAAAATCAGGGAATACCGACGACGCAATCGTCATAAAAAAATATGCAAACAGACGTCTGTACAACACAGCAACAAGCAGTTACGTCACTCTTGATCACTTGTGTCAGATGGTCAAAGACGATGTCGAGTTTGTTGTCTATGATGCAAAATCTGGAAATGACATTACACGATCAGTCTTAACCCAGATCATTGTAGAAGAAGAAGCCAAAGGGCAAAATCTACTGCCCATTTCCTTCTTGCGTCAGCTGATCAGCCTTTATGGCGATTCTATGCAGTGGGTTGTTCCTAAATATCTGGAACACATGATGGAAGGCTTTTCAGAAAATCAGGATAAAATGCGCCAGTCTATGCAAGAGACCTTTGGCGGCATTTTTCCCTTTGGCAATCTGGATGAGATGAACAAACAAAACATGGCCCTTTTTGAAAATGCCATGCAAATGTTAACACCCTTCCAAGGTGCCAAGCCGTCTTCGACAGAAACCGCAGAAGAGCCGGTTGAAAAACAGGCCGCGCCTCAGGCTGATAACGGCGGGTTCGACAATCTGAAAACACAGGTTGAACAGCTGCAAAAGCAACTTGATGCCCTCAGCAAAAAGAAATAACGGATAGAAGAACGATCGATAAACCAGATCAAAAAGGGCTTCCGAATATCATCGGAGCCCTTTTATTTTTGCTAAGCACGCGGACGTTAACCAGGAAAAACGATTGGCTTCTTCGAAGCTGTATTCTCAACAAGCCAGCCAGGATTGATTTCCGGTTTTCCGAAATAAAATCCCTGAAGCAAATCAATGCCCTCGCGGGAAAGAAATGCTGCTTCTTCCGCAGTTTCAACGAACTCGGCAATTGTTGTATGGTTCAGCGCTTTTGCCAAGCCAAGCAGATTTCGAACAAAGATCTGGTTCTCTTCATTATCCAGAATACCGGCTATAAAAGAGCCATCAATTTTGATGATATCTACCGTTAGAGTCTTCAGGTGCCTGAATGTCGTATATCCCGCCCCAAAATCATCAATCGCGACCTTGCATCCTAACTGCCGAACAGCAGAAACAAAGCGTGCCGATTCTTCCAAATCATGAAGCGCTGCTGTTTCCGTGATCTCTACAATCAGGCGCTTGGCAATATCTGGCCGCGACTTCACACGCGAAGACAAGGCTCTTAACCAGCTACGATCTGATGCCGTTAAGCCTGATATATTCAAAGACATCGTAATATTCGGATAACGCGCAAGATCCTCCAAAGCGAGTTCCAACACCCTGCGATCAATAACCCGCATCATACCCAGTTGTTCAACAACCGGAATGAACCTGCCCGCTGGTACAACTTTGCCATCGCGATCAAACATACGTAAAAGAGCTTCGACCAAAACCAGTTCGTGGCTTTCAGAATCCACAATCGGTTGATAAGCCAAAGCAATACGGTCTTCTTTCAGAGCAAGCTTCACTTCCTCACCAATAATCATACTGGTTCGGTAATTCTCGCATTGTTCCGTTGTCAATTTGTAGGGCTTAACACAGTCTCGTCCGTTTGATTTTGCATCCAGCAAAGCACTCTCTGCCTTGGCAAAAGCATCAAAGCTTGTTTTCGTTTGCTCCGGAAAGTCGACAAAGCCAACCGAGACAGTCACATAGATACGTTCGTTATTGATTTCAAAAGGCGTCTCACGAACCGTTTGCAAGATCCGGTCTGCAATAGCATCCGCTTCTTCATGAGAAGCAACACTCATAATCACACCGAATCGATCACCGCCGAGACGGCCAACAATATCTGCACCGCGGATGCTTTTATCCAGTCGTTCGCCAACTTCAACCAGGACAGCATCACCAGCTTCAAAGCCATAGGCTGTATTAATCATCCCAAGGTGATCAACACCAACGGCCAAAAATGCCCCGACATTGCTATAACGAATAGCCTGTTCCAACGAGAAATCGAGAGACTCCCGCAATCTCAGCTTATTAAAATGTCCAGAAAGCTCATCATAACTCGCCAGATATTCAAGCCGTGCTTCTGCCTGTTTCTTCACCGTTACAGGACGCAACACGCCTGTAAGTCGCGTAGGTGCTCCCGTGGTGGAAACATCAACAGCCCCACGGTCATGAACCCATTGGAAATTACCGGCCCCGTCACGGATGCGATATTCACAATCGTAATAGGCTTCACCAGCAAAGTGATCCGTCAAGTTCCGCATCCTTGCGGGAAGGTCTTCTGGATTAATACGGTTATGGTAGGTCTCGCCGGTAGCTGGAATCAAATTGTCTTCCAGACCAAAAAGTGACGCTGCTCTGCCCAACCACAACAGGCTATCTGTTGCCAAGTCCCATTCGTACATGACATCGCCAGATGACTCCAATGCGGTCGTCATCTGATCCAGAAGAGAAAGATCTATATTATTATCACGAGCGGACCGGAGCACGGTCTGTCTACTCCTACCTGAAGATTGACAACTATAAATACCCGTACGACACACTGATATTCACGTTAAATTTCATTAAATAATAGCGATTGAGTCATTAACGAATACTGAATCTTACTCAGAATTAATCGCAGAAAAACAAACTATTGTTTTTGTATATTGGCTTTTTGCAACTGAGTTGCAAGAAACTTATTTTTTCTTTGGGAACAAACCCTTAGAAAACCAAATATAATACATAGCAAGTAAACAAATTACGCTAAACGGTTCGTAAAATAAGTAAAGACAATAAAAACCAACATACTTAATATCAAAAACAAATCAGCTCATTAATATTAGTTAACGATAAGTTAATACACACCCAAAATAAGTATAAAATATTATTTTTTAAATATTTTATACAGCATCTATTGAAATCTATTCTCAAAAGGTCTATTTCACACTAAAAATAATGTAAACACCTGCTATGTAAGCATTGGTTTAAGTGAGTAAGTTTAGTGACTAGTGTAAAAAAAAATTCGTCTAACACACATCGTATTGAAAACCATGTAGGGCAAAAAATACGCGAACGCAGAACCATGTTGGGTCTGACTCAGCAGCAGCTGGCAGATTTAATCGGGGTTACATATCAACAGGCCCATAAATATGAACGCGGTATAAACCGGGTCTCTGCAGGACGCCTGTTCGAGATTTCTCAGGTACTTGGTGTTGAAGTAAGTTTTTTTTACGAAGGACTGGATAACAATCAAGATGCTGTTAGCGAACGACAGCGCATGTGCCTGGACCTGGCCCGGAACTTCACTAATATTAAGAATGAAAAACATCAGGACGCTTTAAGCATGCTGTGCAGAGTCTTGTCAGAGCAAGCACTGTCATCGGACCCCGAAGCAGCTTAAAACATCAAATATACCAGCTTCTAAAACGGTAATGACAGATATTTATCTCATCTTAAATTTATCTGATCATTACCGGCTTCACTTTTGAATAACGCCCAGTCTTTCCTGACTATATGTTTCAGTCTGAATCCGGCGCCACCAGAATTGGTTTTCAACATACCAATCAACGGTATCAACCAAGCCCTGGTCGAAAGCGACCTTGGGAAGCCAACCCGTTTTTGCATTAAATTTAGAAGCATCAAGAGCATAACGCTGATCGTGTCCGGGGCGATCTTCAACACTTTTAATCAAACCGGAAAAGGGCGCACGATCTGAATAAATCTGGTCCATGCGATCGCAAATCCCCGCGACCACAGACCGATTTGATTGCTCTTCTCCTGATCCGATTAAATATGTTTCGCCAACATCACCTTTCTCCAAGGCCAGAAGCAAAGCTTCAACATGATCGGCAACATGTATCCACTCTCGAATCTGACTCCCGTCACCATAAAGAGGTAATGCTTTGCCATCGATCGCATTGGCAACCATCAAGGGAATCAATTTCTCCGGAAATTGCCATGGCCCATAGTTATTGCCACAGTTTGTCGTAATTGTTGGCAATCCATAGGTATGCCACCACGCTTTCGCCAAGTGATCTGATGCCGCTTTAGATGCTGAATAAGGTGACCTAGGATCATACGAGCTTTTTTCACTAAAAAAGCCATTCTCGCCAAGCGATCCATAAACTTCATCAGTTGAAATATGGAGAAAGCGAAACTGGTTCGGCTTTTCTTTTTCACGCCAAAAATTCAACGCTGTGTGTAAAAGGTTGAATGTTCCGACGATATTGCTCTGTACAAAATCACCCGGGCCATCAATTGACCGATCCACATGACTTTCTGCAGCTGCGTGAATCACAATATCCGGTTGAGCCTCATTGTATGCATCCTTAACGGCTTCGCTATTTTCAAGGGCAACCTTCTTTAAAGAAAAACAGTCTTGAAAGCTTTCCAACCTGCAGAGATCAGCTGCGTAGGTCAACTTATCCAAAACAACAATTTTTTCGACATTTAAATAACTTAGCTGACGAACGATCTCTGCGCCTATGAATCCGGCACCACCGGTCACAAGAATCCGCTTATCTTTCCAATACTGCTCTGCACTCATTGAGTGGCCTCAAGTAAAATAGGATTTGTGAGAAACAAGAAGAACAAAAAATAAAACACGCCATCAGCTTATACGAACAAGCGGTTGAAGCTATTACCCTATTTCTAAAAATTCTTCATCGTCGGAATCATCAGCAACAGACATGGACGAAATATCTACAATCCGGCATAGCCGTCGGTGAAGGATTTCAATTGAGACAGGTTTCGCCAGAACATCACTAACGCCAGATTGAATTGCCTCCATCACGCGTTCATATTCAGTATGCCCTGTTAAAAGGATAATAGGTACACGACTAAAAAAGCCGCCCTCTTTCCTAAGATCACGGGTAAATTCCAAGCCATTCACAGGCTCCATTTCCCAGTCCGTGATTATAATATCCGGTTTCTTAAATTTTAATTCTGCCCTGGCGGCCTCTACATCACGAATATATTGGACATTAAAGATCCCCATCGCGTTGAAAATCGTCTTCACAATGCGCAGCATATGCACACTGTCATCGATAACCATTACATTCAAACCCGACAGGTCGTAAGCGGACAAATTAACCTCGCAAGCTTCTTCAAAACTGTCTTATTACGAAACTATAGCAGAAATATCTGCCTTATAGTGTGATGCAAGACTTATAGCCCGAAGCTGGGCATAAAAAAAAGCCGCGATATGAATCGCAAACAAAAATTTTCGTTTTGATCAGATACAACAGTCAATTTACAATGAGCGAGGAGAAAAAAGCACAAGTAGCAGATACGAAAAAAGCCCGGCTTTAGGCCGAGCTTCATCAGAATGGCGCACCCGTCAGGACTCGAACCTGAAACCTCTTGATTCGTAGTCAAGTGCTCTATCCAATTGAGCTACGGGTGCGTTTCAAAGCGTTTCCAGAGTAGATCCCTGAAAACGAGGCGGAACTTACTCCTGCTTCTGTGAGGACGCAAGCCCTAAATCGCAGATTCGTATTTTTTTTTAATCTCATGCCTAACTATCAATTACTTGGTGGGAAAACTCTTGTCCCTGAGACTCCCTTCAAGTAGTATCTGGCCTAAGTATTTTGGGGGGTTGGTCAACTCGTGTATCTTTTCGGGCGTTTTTCCCGTATCAATTATAGTAATAATACTAGATTTGAGAGAAGATATATTTGGCTGATCACAATCAACAGTGCGGACTTGTCAATGGGATCCATTAAATCCTCTGTTTTGCGTAATACCGTTACAGCCTTGGCTGCGGTGATGTTATTAAATGGTTGTTCTTTCACCGAAGAAGCCTTGTGGCCTTCTATTGTCGGGGAAGAAACTGCGGAAGAAGCAACGACGAATGCTGCAGAGGCACCTGTCGTTCCTGATACAGTTGTAACCGATAACATCTCTGGCTTGCCCTTATTAGGCTCAACCATTTTTGAATCTCCTGGTGTTACTCCAGGTCAACCAACAGGAACGCATGTTGGTAAAAAGGTTGAAGAGCTGCGCGGTGATCTTTCGAGACTTCAGGCTCGCTTGATACATCATAATAATAACTTGCAGACACAGCGTAACAACGCGCGCAGCAGTGCCGGAACTTATCATTCCATTATTGCCGCAATGAATACACGTCTTCAGGTTGGCACCACGCCGGGTAACCCGCAGATGGTGAACGGCTGGAATAAAGCCCAGCAAGAACTCGAAGCCGTTGGTGCAAGTATCACCAACTTGAACAGCCTTTCAAACGAGGCCGGATCGACTTCCGCGCTTGCAGCGTTTGTTCTGGATTCAGCGAAATCTACCTACGAACTGCGTGGCGCTTTGGACGAAGATCACAGACAGCTTGCTGTTCTGGAAGATGAAGCCAATCAAACCGTTGTTATTCTCGATCGCCTTATGAACGAGCTAACCGAAGATATTGCACGTACGCAGAACTACTTCTCTGCTGAACGTACAAATCTGACTGCTCTTCAAGTCGCAGTTGATAACGGTGAATTCATCGGTGGTAATCTTGGCAGCAGAACATTTGGCCTTCCTGTTCCTCCTCCACCAGGTGGATCAGCTGGCCTTGTTGGTCGCCAACCACCTTTGGCGATCATTCGTTTTGATCAACCAAATGTAAATTATGAACAGGCACTTTTCACTGCCGTAAGCCGCGCACTGGACCGTCGCCCAAGTTCAGCTTTTGACTTGGTAACGGTTGCACCGGCTCGTGGGAACTCAGCTCAAGTTGCATTGGCAACAAGCAAATCTCGCAAATACGGTGAAGATGTTATGCGCTCTTTGACGAAGCTTGGCTTGCCTGCTTCTCACGTATCGCTTTCATCAACCAGTAACCCGGGTGCCCAGGTTCCAGAGGTTCATGTTTACCTTCGGTAACAGAATCTAATAATTATAAAAAAGCGGTATCATTATTTGATGCCGCTTTTTTTTGTGGCTAGATACTCGCATCCCAAAGTTACTGGCACCAAAAAAAACATAAGTTTATGAGAAATCTGCCTCCTCCTTTTTGCCTACTATCGGAACGATACAAACTTCCGCAATGCCTCTTCCCTCTAAAGACTATTGACCAGCCTGAAAAAATACGACAGAGCATGCCCACGATATACCCCTGATTAATTATTCATTTAGCAGCTTGGATTCTACCTTGTCTCCAGATCTATTACCCTTTGTCGCCCTTATCCTGTTTATATCCAGTTTGATACAAGGGGCTGTGGGATTTGCTTTTGGGCTGATTGCCCTAACTTTCCTGACCTTGCTCGGTATTGAACTGACAATAATTGTACCACTGCTTTTAACTGCCGGACTCGCACAGCTTCTTGTTGGCGTATACAAGTTGCATGATCACATCCAGTACGAACCTCTCATAAAAGGGTCAATTATCAGGTATATCACCCTTCCATTGGGTATTCTCTCTCTTGGTTATATCACGACGACTATCGACAAAGCCCAGATAGAACAGCTGGTCGGTATTCTGATTCTCGGAATTGTAGGCCTTCAGCTCCTCGTCAGGCCAACTCCAAAAGAAAAGCTCCATCCTGTTTGGACCTTTCTTGCGTTTGGCGCCAGTGGCTATACCGCAGGCCTCATTGCTGTAGGTGGTCCTCCAATTGTTTTATGGGTCATGGCCCATAAATGGACCAATGGACAAATAAGAAGCTTTCTTTTTGCCAGCTTTCTCGCATCCGCCCCAATAAATGCAGTCCTACTCTACTTCGTGCTTGGTGACAGCGTCTTTTCCCCTATGTTTTACGGCCTAGCTTTCTCTCCCTTGATCGCGCTGGGCTCTCATTTAGGCGTCAAACTGGGCCATGCTTTTTCCCCGGAAAAACTGCGGACAATTGCCTTTTCAATCCTTGCCATAAGCTCTCTTTCATCCATTGCAGCACCTCTGTTACACTAATTTTCTAGCATTGCAGCCTGGGTAGACGAGGTTTGCCCTTCTAAAGGTTGAGATTTTTCGCCAGTTCTGCTTTATTCCGGCATCATTTGAAATTGGAGTCGAAAACCGTGTCCGAACAACCAAAAACTTTTCCCGTATCTTGGGAGCAATTACACCGTGATGCCAAAGCCTTGTCATGGCGTCTGATGAACGAAGGACCTTTTGAAGGCATTCTTGCTGTTACCCGTGGCGGGCTGGTTCCTGCGGCTATTATCGCACGCGAACTGGATATTCGTCTTATCGACACCGTTTGTATCGTAAGCTATTCCAGCGACAACAAACAGGGAGAGCTTAAAGTTCTGAAAGACTCGCCAAAAGAAAGCAAAGGCTGGTTGATTGTTGATGACTTGGTGGACACAGGGAAAACGGCTCGCGCCGTGCGGGAGATGATGCCAGATGCTCACTTCGCGACCCTCTACGCCAAACCTGCCGGTCGTGATATCGTTGATAGCTTCATTACAGAAGTCAGCCAAGATACCTGGATTTACTTTCCTTGGGACCTTGCCCTACAGACTGTTCCACCACTGGTTCAGGGTAAATACGACTAAATTTCAGCGTAGATTCCTGGGTGGTAAAATATTCGGCTCTACCGGCTGATTGGATAGTTATCAATCAGCCGGGTATTGCCAAGCCAGGCAGCGACAAAAACACGTCCGCCCAAAAGATTATCCCTATCGGTAACATCACCCAAAAGCTCAAGATCCTCTTCTGATCTGATCTCGAGATAATCGATTCGATCAAATCCGCTATCCAGAATAACCTTTCGCCCCCACTCCAGGACATGGTCAACGGCTTCGCCCTGACGAATCAAATCCGCTATGGTGCTCTCTACTTTATATAGGGTTGGTGCAATAATGCGCTGTTCTTCTGATAATCTGCGATTCCGGGAAGACAGGGCCAGATTATCGTCTTCACGCACTGTCGGTACACCGATCACATCAACGTTCAAGTCGAGATCACTGGCGACACGTTGAATCAATAGATACTGCTGAAAATCCTTTTGCCCAAAATAGGCCCGATCAGGCGATGTCTGAATAAGCAGCTTTGAGACAACTGTTGTAACCCCGTCCATATGGCCGGGACGCGTTGCTCCACAAAGGCAGTCCTGCATGCTGCCAACTGCAACTGTCGTGCTGTAACCTTTGGGGTAAATTTCATCAACCTGCGGCAAGTAGACCAAGTCTACACCCGCATCTTCAAGCTTTTTAAGATCAGCATCAGTATCCACAGGATAGGTATCCAGATCCGCCTTATTATCAAACTGTCTTGGATTAATAAAAATCGTAGCGATAACGCGATCATTATCCGTTTTTGCAGCATCAACGAGAGAGAGGTGCCCCTCATGCAGTGCCCCCATGGTCATCACCACGCCAATTTCCTGTTTATCAGTCTTCCAGCCAGAAACCAGAGCGCGAAGATCCCGTTTGGACTTTACAATACGCATTACTCTTCCCATTAAACCCTGATAAGGGGGCATTACCTTAAAACGAAATACTTGCGCGACCTTATAAACAAACGTCAATCGCGACACAAACAGCTTTGCCGTAAATCCTAACAAAGCACTTATTGCACCGCAACAATTCCACCTATTCCCCACCATCCGCTATACTGACTTATAAGCCTTAGCTTGCAGGTACGGCAGATTTGACTAGACTGCCGTGAAATTCACACACGAAAGAAAGTATTATTATGAGCGCTGCTCTCGATCTCAAACAACGTCCCACCATTCGCCTGAGACCAAAGGCACAGAAGCGACTGTTGAATGGTTACCCCTGGGTTTTTTCCAACGAAATTGAGGTCAGTGCAGAAACAAAACAGATCCCGGCCGGCACAATCGTCAGAATTGAAGCCAATGACGGGCAACCACTGGGCACAGCAATCTATAATCGTCAGCCACTGATTTCTGCCCGCTTGCTTAGCCCTAGCGCTAAAACGATTATCGATGAAGACTTCTTCACAGAAATTCTGCAAAAAGCGCTCTCGCTTCGCGAAACCCTGTTTAATGTCCCTTACTATCGCCTGATACACGCCGAAGCGGATGGCATTCCGGGAACAATTATTGACCGTTATGGGGATACACTTGTCTTACAGGTAAATACAGCAGGTATAGAAAATTTACTCACTGCATTGCTTACTGCTCTTGATCGTGTACTGGAGCCCAAAACAGTTGTTCTTCGCAACGATACCCCTTCCCGCTTACTGGAAGGACTCGAGTGCTATGACAAAGTGGTCAAAGGCGAATTAAATGGTCCGATCAAAGTTATTGAGCACGATGCCACATTCTTTGCAGAGCTTCAGGAAGGTCAGAAAACCGGATGGTTCTTTGATCAGCGTGATAACAGAAAGCTCGCCGCCCGCTTTGCCAAGGACGCGGATGTCCTCGATTGTTATTCCTTTGCTGGTGGCTTCACAGTCCAATCCGCATTGGCAGGCGCAAAATCAGTCACAACAGTCGATCGCAGCCAAACGGCACTGGACTTGGCTGCCAAAGCAGCAGCCGAAAACGGCGTTGCTGATAAGTGCACCTTTGTAAAAGCCGAAGTCTTCAATCATCTTGCCAAACTGGCAAATGATGGAGAAAGCTTTGACCTTGTTATTGTCGATCCCCCGGCTTTTGTGAAAAGTAAAAAAGATATCCAGCAGGGGTCGAAAGGTTATAGAAAGCTTGCCAGACTGGCTGCAAAGCTTGTTAAGTCTGGTGGATATTTGGTTGTTGCGTCATGTTCTCACCACATGGATATCGACAACTTTGCGGATCAAACACGCAAAGGACTTCTGGATGCAAACAGAAAATCTCGTCTGCTCTTCACTAGGGGTGCCGGACCAGATCATCCCGTGCATCCCTTTTTGCCCGAATCTGAATATCTAAAACTTCAACTCTACACACTGGATTAACCCTCATGACAATTCCAGGGACAATTCCAGGGACAATTCCAGGGACACCCCCCGAGACAGTCAGCATAGATTTCCTTCGCAATCATCCAGATTGCGTCGAGATCTGTGCTGATTGGGAATACATAACCTGGGGAAAGAGTTACGGCTGGACGAAGGAAACCGTTCTCAAAAGCTATCACGCGATGACCGAGGACAATAATATTGAACAAGCTTTTGTCCGCTTTATCGGGGAACAAGGCTGTCGGGACAGCCCTCTTGATTGAAAACGATCACGAAGATTACAAACGACACCGTCCATGGTTGGCTGCTGTATATGTTGATCCTTGCCATCGACGCAAAGGCGTTGCTCGACAGTTAGTAAAATTTGCCGAAAAAACCGCACGTGATCGAGGCGAGAAGCAACTATTCCTATACACTCTTACACCCGAAATATACCGAGCAATGAATTGGAAAATTATAGAAACGTTTGGTGATAATCAGTTTCTTATGAATATCGAACTCTCATAGTTAAAAATTAGCCGAACATCTGTGACTTAGAGCTCGAGACACTGGACTTGATGGGAAGCTCTAAACAGAAGCAGGCTCCGCCCAACTCGGAAACATCGAGCCAGATATCCCCGCCGTGTGCGCGCATTAAATCACGGGTAATAGCAAGACCTAAGCCGGACCCATTTTTACGCGTAGAACCTTTGAAAGGTTTGAAAAGGTTAGATCTAATTTCCGGCGGAATTCCGGGGCCATCATCCGCAATTGAGACAATCAAGCAATCCAACTCAGTCTGTAATCGAATTTCAGCGGTTTTAGCCCCGGCTTGCTCTGCATTCCGGGCAAGATTCTCGAAAACTCGATAAAGCTGTTCCCAGTCACCGGAAACACTTGTTCCCGGAGGAATATGATTTTGCACTTTGATATCAACGGATTCGGCAACTTGGAGTGTATCAGCAACCTCACCAGCCAATTCATGAAGATCAAAATTCACAATATCAAGCTGAGGCGACCCCTCTTTGGAGAAATTCAGCATCTGCCCACAAATATGCACGGCCCGATCAATTGCCGCGAGTAAAACCGGTGCGACTTCACGAACCTCGGGATCTTCACTCCTATTCAAGCGATCAGAAATAAGGCGAGCGGTTGCCAAACCATTTCTCAAATCGTGATTTATCTTGGCCGCAGCCGTCCCAATCGCCGCCAATCTGGTTTTCTGCCCCAAAGAAGACTGCAAAGACACCTGCATGGATGCCAATTCGGATTCGGCAACCCCCACTTCATCTGTACGTGTCGAAGGCCTGATAATTTGCGTTGCATCTTCCGGCGCATCACGAAAGCGGATCATACTACGGGTAATTCGCCGTAAAGGCTGCACCATTAGCCAATGCAGGCTGATAAAAACAAGCGCTGCAGTCATCAACGCAATGCCGAGAGAAAGTGCCAAAATACGCCAGGAATATTCATACATATCCCAACGCATGGGTGTTTCACTCATCACCACTTCGACAAGGACATCACCATTCTTTGGCGAAGGACCTACGATTCGCAAGACTCTATGGCGCGTCTGGCCCAGCGCAACAAAAGCATCCTTGATCAAACCAAAGAAACTCTCTTCCCTTAGATCATAAGTTGCATCAATTTCGACTTCCGCGCTGCTCATCAGTTTGAGTTTTCCCTGTCCTGGCCTCTGCAAAGCTACCGCCAAGGCATTCACGTGACTCAGAAGTTCTTTTTCCAGATCTTCGCTCACCATCATGTCATCGGTTGCGTCCAATGCAAGAATGGCAAGGTGCGCATCCGCCAGATGCTCTTGAAGATAAACCAGGCGAAACCGGGCAATGGATGGCGCAAAAATAAGGATTTCAGCCAATAGAACAAAGATCGCTGTCAAAACCAGAAGCTTTGCCGACAAACTGGTAATAAAGGGAGGCAGTTGAATTTTTCCGGCCATGGGATCACTATCTCATTTAAAGATTAAGTGAAGCTTATCCAAATTTGGCAAGGAAACGAACAACCTTCTTCACACGATCACTAAAGAGCGATTCTGTATAGTAGCTTCCTGCCACGCGCTTGCTCACTTCAGAAAGGGTTGGATAAGGAGCAATCACATTTGCCATGTCGCCAATTTTCATTCCTTTGGACAAGGCAAGCCCCCAAGGCAATATCAATTCGCCAGCCTGAAGCCCTACAATAGATGCCCCCAGAATTTTACCTTTCTGACTTGTAATCACTTTGATCTTGCCCTCAGTTCGACGTTCTGCCCGGGCGCGGTCATTATCCGCAAAAGACCAGTTAAGAACCTTGTACTGAACACCCTGCTTTTTCGCATCCGTTTCAGATAGTCCAACGTGGGCCAGTTCAGGATCTGTATAAGTTACCCACGGTACCGCGTTGTATGAAACCTTTGCTGGCAATCGAAACAAAGCGCTTCGGATAATAATACCCGCATCATAGGCCGCCATATGCGTAAACTGATATCCACCTGTTACATCTCCTGCGGCATAGATCTTCCTGTTGGACGTTCGAAGGCCTTTATCAACAGTTATACCCTGCCGCTCATAGTTGACCCCAGCAGCCTCAAGGCCAAGCTTTTCAAGATTTGGAATGCGCCCTGCAGCCAACAGAAGATGTGTTCCGTTGATTTCGCGTTGTTCGCCATTGGTTTCGACACGAAGACTGACACCCTCTACGGTCTTACTTGCAGAAAGAACCTTGGTTTGCTCCAAGAGAGAGATACCATCACCCTCTAGACGATCACGAATAACAGAGATCAGATCAGGATCATCCTTGGGCATGATGCTTGCCATCTCAACAATAGAGACATCGCTTCCCAGATTACGAAAGGCTTGCCCCAATTCGCACCCAATTGGACCGCCACCAACAACGATGATTTTTTTTGGCAGATCTGTTAGATCAAAAACTGATTCGTTGGTCAGGAACGGGACATTCTCAATTCCCTCAATTGGCGGCACCATTGCACGAGAGCCCGTTGCGATAACAAAGCGCCGTGCTTGAATTGTCGCATCGCCAGCCTTTAAAGTTTTGGCATCGACAAACTGTCCTGGCGCTTGGATAACTTTGACACCCAGCGATTCAAAACGTTCCACCGAATCATGTGGCTCTATATCTGCAATTACTGCTTTCACATGATCATGGACTTTCTGAAAATCCACCGCTGGAGCTTCGTAATTAACGCCGAATTCAGGTGATTTTTTCCAACTCCGCGCAACCTTTCCAGCTGTGAGCAAAGCTTTAGAGGGAACACAGCCGTAATTCAGGCAATCACCACCCATTTTGCCCGCTTCAACAAGAACCGTATCAGCACCCATTTGAACAGCGCCAGCGGCTATAGATAAACCTGCCGATCCGCCACCGATAACGCAGATATCTGTTTTGATCATGTTATTCCCCATATGTGCGTCTTTTTGCAAACTATACACAACACGCCGCTCTCTACCCCAAATAAGTTGATCAGCAACACCCCAAACAACTTACCTGAAATTTACCAAGCAACTTCAATGACCCGTTAGCGTCGAAATTTAGGTCTGTTTCTTTTTGTAGAATTTTTTGTAAAGGACAGGAATGAGAGACAGTAACGCCAGCCCTAGAATTGGCAAAAGTATCTCTGGTTTTAGGATAATGCCCAAATCTGGCGTGCCACCACTCCGGAACAAAGCGTCCAGACCATTCCCGACAGATGCATAGACAAAGGTTCCGGGAATAATACCAATAAATGTCGCAACAATATAATTCCGCAGTGAAACGCCCACAAATGCAGGAACCAGATTGACCAGCCAAAACGGGAACAAAGGTACCAATCTAAGAACCAGAAGATAACTCAACTCATTCTCATGGAATCCCTCTTCCATTTTCTTCAGGTACCCCTGTGCTTTCTCACGCAGAATATCCCGGAATGCAGTTTTAGCAGCCAAGAATACCAAGGTTGAACCAATAGTCGCCGCAATAACCGCATAGGTGCCGCCGAACCAGGTCCCAAAGAGAAACCCGCCAGCGATGGTCAAGAAAGATCCACCTGGAATAGAGAAGGCAATCGCCACTGTATAAAGAACAACAAAAGACACGATTGCGACAAACGCACGGTCTTCCACGAATCCGTTCAGGGCTTCTCTGTTCTCTCTCAGCGCATCAAAACTAAGATATTGATGCCATCCCAATGAATATACGATAACCAAGCCTACAACTAATATAAGCAGGGGCAACATACGCTTCAGCAAGGAAGCCTGTTGTTTATTATCGTTATTTGTTTCAGTCATACTGGTATCGGTATCTATCATGAGAATACATTTTTGACGTAATAACTTAAAATACAAGTCTATCAAGCCAATCACACAGGGATGTGATCAAACGAGAGGGGTTAAACCCCGAGTTTAGAACGAAACTTCCTACTTTTATCTTTATAACAGTAAAAAGTGCTGTGAATTACCTTAAAACATTGATAGAACCTGCCCAACGGTGGTTAGTAACAGTCTTCGTTCATTATGTTTCCAGTGAAAATTCAGGAAAAAACTTCTGTTTTTCGAGGGAATCCATTGAATCTGGCTGACAGGCGTTGACAGATGCTCAGTGCCCGCTTATACACCGACCACTATTTTCGACAACCTTCCGGATAACGGAGAATTAAAGTGAAGCGCACTTTTCAGCCGAGCGTATTGGTTCGTAAACGCCGCCATGGCTTTCGCGCCCGTAAAGCTACCGTCGGCGGTCGCCGCGTCCTAGCTAACCGTCGCTCAAGAGGTCGTAAGCGTCTATCCGCTTAAGACTATGATGCTCGAAATCGGAAAGCTCAAAAGGCGATCCGAATTTCTTCGGGTAGCAGCGACGCATAACAAATGGGTCACACCCGGCTTGATTCTTCAAGCCATGCGGCGTCAACCTGAAAGCTCTTCTAACTCAGAAGAGCTTTATAGGTCTGGCGCTATTCGCATTGGTTTCACAGTTACCAAAAAAGTTGGTAACGCTGTGATTAGAAATCGGGTGAAGCGCCGTTTACGTGCTGCTGCAGCAGAAATACTTTCCGAATTTGGGAAAGCCGAACACGACTATGTTCTGATAGGACGAAAAACAACACTTTTTCGTCCATATGATGATCTTAAAAACGATCTTAAAGTAGCCCTGCAACGGGTTAAAACAGATCGAAAGAAAGCATCAGGTCCCAAAAGACCACAGAGCTGATACCCGATTAACGAGAGGACACAGTATTGAAAATATTACGTGCACTCCTTTTAGGGTTCGTAAAGCTGTACCAATACGGAATCTCTCCCTATACTCCCGCAAGCTGCCGTTACCATCCCACATGCTCTGAATATGCAAGCGAGGCAATTGTCACGCATGGTGCATTACGGGGTGGTTGGTTAGCCCTGAAACGTCTTTCTCGTTGCCACCCCTGGGGTGGTTACGGATATGACCCTGTACCAGAACCATCTGACGACAATCATTCTCATGATTGCCATGTCACGAACAACCGTTGAGCCGATCACTGATGCAAAACGAAGATCAACGTAATATTCTTCTTGCTGTCGTCTTGTCCGCCGTCATTCTTTTTGGCTGGACCTTTGCGCAAGAATACTTCTTCCCACCAAGTCCGGAACAGATTGCTGCCAGAGAAGCTGCGCAACAACAGCAACAGTCACAAGCAAACCTTGCTTCTGATAGTTCTATCCCGGAAGTACCGGGCGGGACGAATAACCTTCTGAAACTCATCGAAGGTCGCCCCAGAGACGAAGCTCTGGCCGATGCAAAGCGGATAACAATCGACACACCAACGGTTGAAGGCAGTATCTCCCTCACAGGTGGTCGGATCGATGATCTGGTTCTCAAGAACTATCAAACAAGTCTTGAAGAAGGCAGCCCGAACGTTGTTCTTCTATCGCCAGCACAGACCAAGAATCCTTATTATGCGGATTTTGGCTGGATCTCTTCTGACAGACAACTGGCTGTTCCTGATAACAAGACTATCTGGAACACAACAGATACAAACCTCACACCAGAAAGCCCTGTCACTCTGACATGGAATAATGGTTCTGGCCTAGAATTCGAACGTGAACTGTCTATTGATGATGGCTATATGATCAGCATCAAGCAACGCGTTGTGAATACATCTAGCGACCGCGTCGATCTGGCTCCTTACAGTCTTGTTTCTCGGACCAACACGCCCGACACGCTTGGATACTACATTCTACACGAAGGTCCAATCGGTGTTCTTGGTGGCAGTCTGACCGAAGTTGATTATTCTGACCTGAAAGAAGATGGCAACGTTGCCCTTCCAAGCACAGGTGGATGGCTCGGCATCACAGATAAGTACTGGCTCACAGCATTGATCCCGGATCAAAGCAAAGAAGTCAGCACACGTTTCATCTATAGCGGTAAAAATGGTCCAGATCGGTATCAAACTGATTACTTTTACAATGTAGAGGCTGTTCCAGCTGGTGGAACGCTGGAATTCAGCAGTAACCTCTTTGCTGGTGCAAAAGAAGTTCCTCTGATCGACCAGTATACTGACAACCTTGGTATTCAGGACCTTGATCTTGCTGTGGATTTTGGTTGGTTCTATTACATTACCAAACCATTCTTCTATGCCCTGCACTGGTTAACAGGAATTGTTGGTAATGTTGGTCTGTCAATCATGGCCCTGACCGTTATCATCAAACTTTTCCTCTTTCCCTTGGCTAACAAATCATATGTTTCCATGGCCAAAATGCGTAAGCTTCAACCAAAGTTGGTCACCTTACGCGAAAAATTTGGTGATGATCGTCAGAAGCTCAATCAGGAAATGATGACCCTCTACAAGCAAGAGAAGGTCAACCCGATGGCTGGTTGTTTGCCTATCATTATCCAGATCCCGATCTTCTTCTCTCTCTACAAAGTTCTCTTTGTGACCTTGGAGATGCGTCAGGCACCATTCTACGGCTGGATTCATGATCTATCTGTTCCTGACCCAACATCTTTGGTAAACGGCTTTGGTCTCTTCCCATGGGGAATTCCAGAAGCAGACACGCTGATTGCTTTCCTGAACATTGGTATCTGGCCTGTGCTGATGGGTATTTCCATGTTCCTGCAGCAGCAGTTGAACCCACAGCCGACAGATCCTGTACAGGCAAAAGTGTTCTTGTTCATGCCACTGTTCTTCACTTTCCTTCTCGGAACATTCCCGGCTGGACTTGTGATTTACTGGACATGGAACAACCTGCTTTCCATTATTCAGCAAGCTGTGATTATGAAAAAAGCTGGCGTTCCTTTGGGACGAGCAGCTGCAGAAACCAAAAGCTAATCAAACGTTTCTGCTCCACACTTTCAGAAGGCCCTGACGTTGATGTCAGGGCCTTTTGTGTTAATCCTTGCTGAAAGCCGGAACAAAGACTATTCATCATCCCGCTCTCAAATGTAATAGTATATTGCCCACACTGAAATGCTGGACTGAGATGCAGGGTCAAAGGAGAGAAAAATGACTGACGATATTCAAGATTCTGGCACTCGCTTCGACAATCCCGAAGACGATCCCGCGATGCTGGAAGCTGGTCGATTGCTTTTTGCGAAGTCCTGTGACTTTATTCTCGGCGCGACAAAAGATGAACATATCGGGAATTACGGACTACCAGAGATCGCCTTTGCCGGACGTTCCAATGTCGGAAAATCAAGTCTGGTAAACGCGCTGACAGGCCAAAAAACACTGGCGCGCACATCAAACACGCCCGGTCGCACCCGTCAATTGAACTTCTTTGACCTCGGTCAAAAACTGATTCTGGTTGACCTACCAGGGTACGGTTATGCGCAGGCCTCAAAATCTGACATTGCCTATTGGACAAATCTGACTCGCAACTATCTACGTGGCCGGGCAGAGCTAAAACGAATTTTGCTTTTGATCGATTCACGGCATGGCGCAAAAGACAGTGACCGTCAAATCATGGACGAACTCGATACCTCAGCTGTTTCCTATCAGGTAGTCATGACAAAGACCGACAAAATCAAACCAACACCGCTTGCTGAAGTCGAGAAAAAGCTCGCTGCAGAGCTTGCCAAACGTCCCGCAGCACATCCGCAGATCATGAAAACCTCATCCGCAAAATCATTGGGCATCGCCGAGCTTAGGGCAAGCATCGCCGCCCTTACAGAACCAAACGGATAAACGTCCGTGTTTTCACTCGCGAAATATTTCGCTATAAGCTGTTAACACGATAACAATCGCATACCTACCAAGTACCTAATTCCACAACCAAGATAACGAATTCAAAGGTCACCAAGATGACAAGCAAACATGCCAAGGACCCCAGAAAGTGGCTTAGAACAGCTCAGACAATTTCAGAGGCCTTGCCATTCATGCGACGTTATTCCGGCAGAAAAGTTGTCATCAAGTACGGTGGCCATGCCATGGGCGACGCAGATCTTGCAGACAAGTTTGCCCACGACATTGTTCTGTTAAAGCAAGTTGGCATAAGCCCCATTGTGGTTCATGGTGGTGGCCCGCAAATTGGTGAGATGTTGAAAAGACTTGCTGTGAACAGCGAGTTTGTTGACGGCTTACGCGTGACAGATGCCGAGACTGTTGAAATCGTTGAGATGGTTCTCTCAGGCAAGATCAACAAAAGTATTACGGCTGCGATTAACAAGGCTGGTGGCACCGCCGTTGGCGTTTCCGGAAAAGACGGGAGCCTTATCAAGGCACGTAAACTACAACGCACAGTTAAAGATCAGGATTCAAATATAGAAAAGGTTCTTGATCTTGGCTTTGTCGGCGAGCCGGAAGAAATTAATCCTGACTTCCTGCTCGAGCTTGACAAATCAGGCATGATTCCGGTTATTGCGCCAATTGGCTACGGCCCCAATGGAGAGACCTACAACATTAATGCCGACACAGCCGCTGGCGCCATTGCCGCAGCTGTTGGAGCTTCCCGCCTGTTGTTAATGACGGATGTTGCCGGCGTTCTGGATAAACAGGGAACCCTGATCTCAGAACTGACCATTCCAAAAGCAGAAGAACTGACACAGGATGGTACGATTAGCGGCGGGATGATTCCCAAGCTTGAAACTTGCCTTGAAAGCGTTCGTGGTGGTGTCGATGCAGCCGTTATTCTGGATGGCCGCATTGCTCATTCCATGCTACTCGAAATCTTTACCGATTGCGGAATCGGTACAATGATCAAACAAGCCTGAGATAAAACATTTAGCTAGATACAATCGGAATCGATGAGTTACTCTGCATCATCAATGTACAGAGTAACTTGCCAGTCCAGTTCCTTGTCCGAAATCGGAACCTCGCCATTTTCATCCGCTTTAATGGACTGTTGTGGCGGAATTCCCGCAAGGCGTAGCTGAACAATATTCGCAAGCTCCATGGAAAATCCTGCCTTCCAAACCAACGCGACGACCGTTTTAGCGGCTCTTGAGAGCACCATTCGACGCGCAACAAGCGAAGGAAGATCGGCAACCCTCGCAAGAGCCTGAATAGCAAATTCCCGGTCGCCACAATGTAACCGCGTCGTAATACGGTCTTCAGTCAGTTTTCCCGATTTATACAGCTTCTCAACTTCGGCCTCTACCGCCTTTTCATCTTCGGAACTGACATTTTCTTCCAGAACGTTATCAACTTCCATCCGCTTGCGAACTTCCAAACCTATGGCCGTAGAAACTTCCGGATCCATATCCGGCCTGTCCAAGAGGTTTTCCAGCAAAGTTTCTGCAACAAAACCAGCCAATCGTTTCAGCGAAAGGGGTGAAAGTTTTGGGCGCTTCACGAGTGGTTCGTGCCAAACTTGAATTCCTGGTGCTTGTTCTACCAACTGGTCCAGGGTTTCTTCGCGGATTTGTGCGGATTGATTATCCAGCATAGATGCAATTGCATCATGATCATTGGTTTCAACAATCGCATCTGTAATTTTTTCACCGAGATTGGAACGTCGGGAGATCGCCTTCAAGCGTGATCCTCTCACGCCATCCCAGATAATTTTCAACAAATCTTCATCAGTCAAGATCGGGGATGATTGCAACACCGGGGTTGCCACACTATCCACGTCATCAGATGCCAGTGTACGGACAATAGACACGGGTATTGTGTCTAACTCTTTGACTGATTCAGAAATGATTTCTCGCACCTTATCTTGCTGATCTTCAACTAAGATTTCGAGCGTTTTAACAACAAAATCATGGGCCTTTCGTTGTGTTTTCTGATCAAGATCAGGTGCCAATTTGCCGATCTTTTCGGCAAGCTCCATCCGTACTTTGCTATCGTTATCCTTGGCAAGTAACAAGTCAGCCTGTTTAGGCGTTAATTCATTAGACGCAATGGCCTGGCGTACATTCGCATCATCGTCATCAGCCAGATAATAGAGAATTTCCGGCTGAATATCCTTACGACTAGCCAAGGATAATCTAACCTCATTATCCTTGCTTTCAGCCATTTCCTTTGCGTCTTCATACGCCAGTGCTACTTGCATTCCCTTACCACCCTTTGATGAATCAGTTGGTTTCGTCATGCTCCAACCTCATCATTTTGTTCTTTCACGACATAAACGCCGTTTTTACCAGATCTCTTTACACGATACATAGCTTCATCCGCATGAAGCAGCAAATCAGCTAAATCCACCCCTTCCCGTGCAGTGAACAGATACCCTCCAACTGAAGCACTCAATGACCACTCGGGATCATCATCCCTTGAAAAGGCCGGGATCAATGCCTCAAGAAGGTCCTGCGCCTTTCCTGTTGCCTCATTTTCAGGAACTGCAGGTAAAAACAAAACAAATTCATCCCCACCCAGACGGGAAATCCAGTCGTTGCGCCTTGTTTTGCCTTTTAAAACCTCAGCAAAATCTTTGAGAACCTTATCGCCCTCCTGATGCCCATAAGCATCATTTACATACTTGAAATTATCCAGATCAAGATAGAGTAATAAATGTGTTCTTTCATCTCCTAGGTTATCTTCGACAAAGCCATTCAGCAGATGCTCAAAATGACGTCGATTCAAAAGTCCCGTTAACGGATCTGTACTGGAAAGGGCCTGCAGTTCTTTGTGGTGGCCAAATTGCTGTAAAGAAATACCAATCTGAACCTGAATCCGTTCAAGAAGTTCACCTTCACCCGGTGACCAGGACACCCGCCCACCTTTACGCCACAGACATATAGAACCGTTTACTTGACCACGGAATTTTGTGCTTACAGCAACCAGAACACCGTCAGAGCTGGTTTCCTGATAAACGGTTTCGCCCATTTGCAACGCAGCCTGTACCCGGGCAATCGCGTCCAGTTGCAGGGCTTCGCCTTCTTCCGCAACGCTTTGCCAGATTTCCCCATCAAAATGGCTAATCATAACGGCATCAACCGGTAGTGCCGGGATCAAACAAGATGCAACAGATACCAACATACGCATCGGCACCATTTCGCTACGGGCAATTTCCAGGATTCGATTATACACCCGCTCCCGATGAATTTCGTTTGCCTGTAATAGTTCGTCATGACGTAACTTAGTGATATCACGACAAAAGCCCCGGTTCCCATGCCATGTCTCATAATCTCCCCAAAGGGGCATCGACGTCACGAGTAAACAACGTTCGTCACCAAAGCTGTCTTTGAGCCATATCTCTTCTTCCTCGCAAGGGACTCTGCAAGAAAAGGGATTAGTGATAATTGATGACGGGTCAGCAAAAAGACCTACAGCATCTGATCCTGATAGCTCTGCAGCTGAGAACCCCACGCCCCCTTCGGGCGTGATAAAGCTAATCTTCCCTTCTTTATCTGTTTCCCAGGCAAAGTCGCAGGCGGCTTCCAAAAGATCACGGTAGCGTTGTCTGGATTCAATAAGTGCAGCACGAAGGTTTCGTTCCAGAGAAATATTACGGCCAAGTAGAAGAGCTGATGCGCCATCGGACCAAGGCAACAGAGCAAGATCAAAGGCACCCAGAACCCTACTTGCCTCATCACGTCCTGCACGAACCAGCAAAGGATTCACTTGAGCCGCTCGTCCGCTCAGTGCTGATTGCAGGGCGTCGTGATACTCTTCTGATCCACCACGTTTGATAAAGGTGCAAAGCAAATCAGCTTGCTCATTCGCGCTGGAAACGGTGCCATTTCTTTCAACAAAAAGTACAGCCCCAGGAAAGTCTGAAAAGGGCCCGCCAGGAATTGTAACACCCCACTGTTCCTTATCGGTTTTATTCGGCAAATTACCACTCTTGTTCATGTTATTCTTTTCCTGGTGATGCTTTCACAGCAGCTCGCAGAAGTTATTCCTGCCCAAGTCTAAATCAGCACAGTTAACACCGACTTAAACTTCTAATTTTGCATATTTAAATCTGCAAAGACGATTCTCGCTTGGCTAATCGCAAAAATCTGACTAGGGATTCTGTAGTAAGCAATGAAACGTTTGACAGTTGGAAGTAACAAAATGGCAAGTTTAGACGACAGAGATGTTTGGTTATTTGATCTGGATAATACGCTCTATCCTGCCTCGTCCAATTTGTTCGGACAAATTGAACAACGTATGGGAAGTTTTATTCAGGAGTTTCTTAGCCTGGATCCTGTTGAAGCAAAAAAAGTTCAAAAAGATTATTTCCACCGATATGGCACCACACTCAAAGGCCTCATGGTCAATCATGATCTTACACCTGATCGCTATCTGAACTATGTACACGATATTGATTTTGGCGTAATTTCTCCGAACGAGGCTCTCAGTAAAGCATTAACCAATCTACCGGGCAGAAAACTTATCTTTACCAATGCATCCAACATTCATGCCTCTAACGTGATGGATCGCTTGGGCGTTAGCCACCATTTCGAAGGCATTTACGATATTGCAGATGCAGACTACATTCCGAAGCCGGCGCAATTCCCTTATGACGACATCATAAAGAAACACGGGATAGACCCAAAGCGATCAGTGTTTTTTGAAGACTCTGCCAAAAATCTAAAGCCTGCCGCCGAGATGGGAATGACGACAGTATGGATTAAAACGGATACAGATTGGGCATCGGTTGGTGCTACAAATGAAGAAGGAGAGGTTGCCGATTTCATCCATCATCATACTGATGATCTGGTTAAATGGCTAAATGCCTTATAAATTCTGAAACTGTACGACATCAAACGATCCATAAAAACGACTTAAATACCGCACCTGAGAAGAGGTGAATCGTATAACATCCGCTTCTAGGCCTGTAAGCGTTTGACAAGGGAATAACCTCTGCCGCATTGTCCCCCCAAAGCCGTGAGGGCTCAATCAAATAATAGTCGACGATGGGACATATCATTATGAACGCTGATATCCAGAATACCATTGAAAGTGCCTGGGAAAATAGAGACCAGGTAAACGCCACAACAACAGGTGAAGTTCGCGAAGCCGTAGACGAAGCTCTTATGCTTATGGATTCAGGTCAGCGTCGCGTAGCAGAGAAAGGTCCTGACGGTTGGATCGTCAATCAATGGCTAAAAAAAGCCGTCCTCTTGTCATTCCGTCTCAACGACATGTCGCTTATTGCTGGCGGCCCTGGTGAAGCAACAAACTGGTGGGATAAAGTACCGTCAAAATTTGAAGGCTGGTCAGGCGAACAGTTTGCATCTGCGGGCTTCCGTGCTGTCCCCGGCAGTATCGTACGCCGTTCTGCCTATATTGCCCCTGGTGCTGTCCTGATGCCAAGCTTTGTCAATCTGGGTGCCTATGTTGATAGCGGCACCATGGTTGATACTTGGGCAACCGTTGGTTCTTGCGCACAAATTGGTAAAAACGTTCACCTGTCCGGCGGAACAGGTATCGGGGGCGTTTTGGAACCTCTACAGGCTGGCCCGGTCATTATTGAAGATAACTGCTTCATTGGTGCCCGCGCTGAAGTTGCTGAAGGCGTTATTGTCGAAGAGGGTTCCGTCCTCTCCATGGGGGTTTATATCGGCGCATCCACTAAAATTATTGATCGTGAAACTGGTGAAATTTTCATGGGTCGCGTTCCCGCTTATTCCGTGGTTGTTTCCGGGACACTGCCCGGTAAACCTCTTGCGGATGGAACACCCGGGCCAAACCTTTACTGTGCTGTTATTGTAAAGCGTGTTGATGAGCGCACGCGCTCGAAAACATCAATCAACGATCTCTTGCGCGACTAAATAAGACCGGAGCAAAATAAATGACTGTCGAGAACCCTGCCTCTGCCTTAGAAGTCAGCCGGGCACTTATCCAATGCCCCTCTGTCACCCCAGAGGAAGGCGGGGCTCTCGACCTCATGGAATCACTTCTCAATCCCCTTGGGTTTGAGTGCCATCGTCTTCCCTTTAGCTGTGAAGAAACATATGGCGTCGATAATCTCTATGCCCGATTGGGAAAGAGTGGACCTGTATTTGGCTATGGAGGGCACACCGATGTGGTTCCCGTTGGCGATGCAAATGCCTGGAGCGTTGATCCCTTTGGTGGAAGTGTCGTTAATGGTAAACTAATTGGTCGCGGCACCGTAGATATGAAGGGCTCAATCGGAGCCTACGTTGCAGCTTTAACCCGCTTCTTGAATTCGCCTGAAGGCCAAAACCTGAATGGTTCACTGAACCTGATTATAACAGGGGATGAAGAAGGTCTTGGTCTGAACGGTACCCGCAAAGTTCTCGACTGGATGACTGACAAAGGCGAGAAGATGGACGTTTGTCTCGTCGGCGAACCAACCAGTAATACTATTCTCGGCGATATGGTCAAAATTGGCCGCCGTGGATCAATGAATTTCGCGCTCACCGTCCGCGGCATTCAAGGACATACGGCCTATCCACAATTGGCCAACAACCCATTACACCCCGCTATCAACATGCTGCACAACTTGCTGCAGGAGCCTTTGGATAGCGGTACAGAACACTTCCCTCCTTCCAGTCTTCAGTTGACAAGTGTTGATGTGGGGAATCCGGCAACAAACGTTATCCCGGCAGAGATTGCCGCCAACTTCAACGTGCGTTTTAATGATCTCTATACTTCTCAACAAGTTGAAGATTGGGTACGAGAACGTCTGCACCGGGCCGATTTTGACTACGACCTGAAAATTCGCGTGTCGGGAGAGTCATTTTTATGCCCCCCTGGTCCCCTCAGCGATCTGATAAGCAGCTCAATTTTGGATGTAACCGGCGTGGAAACTGAATTAGGCACATCCGGTGGTACATCAGATGCGCGTTTTATCAAAGATTACGCGACAGTTGCTGAATTTGGCCTCTTAAACGATACTGCTCATAAAGTGGATGAACACTGTACAGTTCAGGAACTGGAAGATTTATCCAGAATCTATGAAACAATGCTGAAGGGATATTTCAAAGCGTGATCCCAACTCTCGCAGAAATAAAACTCAATCTTGGCATCGCCCTGCAGTATATGCGCTTCAACAGCGCGCAAATAACGCCAAAAACTGTCACTCCAGGGCTCTTCTGGAAATCCTTTTTTGCCGCTGTTCTCTGCTTACCCAGTACAATTTATATAAGCATTGCTCAGCCACTGGAAACACCGCCAACAATAGATCTCTTTGCTCTGCTTCTTATCGATTCACTTTTCTACATCATTAGCTGGGTTGCCTATCCAGTCATGATGCATCTGCTGTTAGTTCTACACAAAAAAGAGAAACAGTTTGGTATTTTTATAGTCCATTATAATTGGCTTCAAGTATGGCAATCTCTAATTTTCTTTCTCTTGGTTATTCTCATACAAAGCCATATTTTACCTGATGCTTTAGCAAGCTTTCTCTCTTTGATGAGCCTGTTATATATTCTGGCGGCACAAGCCTATATGACCAAAATAACACTCGAAACAGGCTGGTTTTCTGCCACAGCCTTTGTCTTTTTCAATATTGTTCTGGCACAGGCGATACTCGCTCTTAATCAGGGCATGATGTATTTGTAATACTACCTCAGAATTTAATTTTTCAATATTATTTTGAGCTAAAGATCATCTAAAAACCATAACAGGCCTTTGATAAAACCCACAGGATAGGTCGTCTCATGTGTTGTGCCTTTAATAACCTCACTCCTCATTTCGAAGCTTTCATAATTCCTCGAAATTTGTCGCTCTGTAAAGTTGTGCAAATCCTGAACCATATCATTCCGCATCCCTTTTTCTCTGGTCTCAAACTCCCCAACTGCAAAATATACCTTGGCGGCCAGATCTTTGTTTTCTTTTGCATAACTTTTTTCTATGTCAAAGATCATATTGTCCTTAAACCAGAGCGAAGGACTTGTCAGAATGTAATGAGAAAACAATTCTGGTTTTGTGAGTAAAACCCACGTGCCAAAGGAACCTCCCAGAGATTGCCCTGTAAATATTCGGGTGCTATTCGTTCTGTAATTCTCTTCTACAAAAGAAATCACTTCAGCTTCTAAGAATTGGAAGTACTTTTTTGCCCCACCTGTTTGGTACTTAACCCAACTTTTATTTTGAACAGGTGTCAAATCTCTTACCCGACTGGACATGCCATCTTCATTTTTAGCAAACGAAACACCAACAAGAATTGCTTTACCCGGCGCAGCCAGACGCATAACACCAGCAGCGATTTGAAAAGGATAGGGCCCGTCGTTGCTATATATTACAGGGTAATATTGCTGGATATTTTCATGATATCCTCGTGGTAACTGGATGAAGACATCATAGGCTCGCCCTAAAACCTCTGACTTTATTTCATGAATTCCTGAGCGCGGTATTTCGAAGGACCTTGAATCCTGAGCATGAGTCCCTTCAATAAAAATGATATTTAAAAAGATGATAAAAGCTTTGATAAAACTAACTTTCATTAATCCTGCCTTTTGGATTTATATAAATAAAACAATATCCTGAAGAAATTCATCTAAATTCATATATTTAAATAATCAGCAAATGAGTTGAATATGATCACATCGAGAAAGATGAAACCGGATAGAAAATAAGCTTTGGCGTGGTTGAAAGAAACAACAGGTAAAATTTCAAAAAGAGTATATGTATGAACTTAGTTTGTCGGAGTTGAATCACTGCACCGTAGAATTTTTCCCAACAGTCGGATCATGAGCAACATCATCTTCAGATAGAGGATCAAAACCAACCGATACAAAATACAGCCCCCAAGCCGGAGCCATCTCCCCAGCCTGACCGCGATCTTTTGCTTCCAAGACCCGTTTAAGATCTTCTTTTGTCCACTTTCCTATCCCGACCTTCTTTAAAGACCCCGTGATGTTTCGCACTTGGTGATAGAGGAATGAACGAGCAGATAGTTCGATACGAATTTCTTCGCCATGCCGGGTGACTGAAATCTGGTTAATGGATTTAACCGGAGACTTCGCCTGACAATCCTTGGCGCGAAAAGACGTAAAATCGTGAACCCCAACCAGAACCTGTGCCGCCTCATGCATCGCGTTCACGTCCAATTTCTGGGGAACAAACCACGCTTTATTATGATCAAGAACAAGGTGTGCCCGACGGTTAATGATACGATAGAGGTAACTTCGTTCCGTTGCGGAAAACCTTGCATGAAAATCACCATCGACAATTTCCACATTCAGCACGGCTACCTTAGCCGGGCGGATATGAAAATTAATGGCTTCTCTGACTTTGTGAGCAGGAAAATTCTTTTCCAGGTCCATAGATGCAACTTGCCCAAGGGCATGCACCCCACTATCCGTCCGTCCCGAGGCAAAAACTTGTATTCGCTCACCACTGAACTTGAAAATAGCTTCTTCCAAAACTTCCTGAACAGAGATTTGTTCCTTTTGGCGCTGCCAGCCAAAAAAATCTGTTCCGTCATATTCAATAGTCAGTTTATAACGAGGCATTATCTGCCTTTACCCTCATTCGCCTGCGTCAAATCTGTTCCCCTTTTGAGAGGAAACCCGTTCAGGAATGCTTTGCGATCCATCACGCCTTTGCCGGGACGCTGCAATCGCTCAATTCGAAGTGCGTTCTCTCCACAAGCAACCAATAGATCATCATCGAGTAAGGTTCCCGGCACCGCGGTTTGAGCCTTCTCAACAAAAGAAACTTGCTGAACCTTAAAACGATCCCCTTGATAGGTGAAATGCACTCCCGGCCAAGGGGTCAAGGCACGTACTTTCCGTTCAAGGCTTTGGGCTGGTTGCGTCCAGTCCAATTCGCTTTCATCACGGGATAATTTTTTGGCGTAGGTCACACCTTCTTCGGGTTGTGCTGTTGGCAGCAAAGCACCGTTCTCAAGACCATCAAGAGCTTCAACAATCAACTTTCCACCAAGCACCGAAAGTGCATCATGCAACGTAGATGCCGTTGTTGTTGCTGTAATATCGATGCGACCTTCGAGAATGACATCACCCGCGTCAAGCTCTTCAACCATCTGCATAATGCAAACACCACTTTCAGCATCACCCGCTTCAATCGCCCGCTGGATAGGTGCCGCCCCGCGCCAACGGGGCAACAGTGAAGCATGCACATTTACGCATCCCATTTTCGGTGCATATAAGGCTTCTGTCGGCAAGATAAGGCCATAGGCAACCACCACAGCCACATCAGCATTGTGTTCTCTGAAAGCATCTTGAACATCAGAACTCCGGAATGTCTTGGGTGTAAAGGCAGGCCAGCCCTGATCGGCGGCATAGGCGTGAACAGGGGACAGCTTTTCTTTCTGCCCTCGTCCAGCTGGGCGCGGTGGCTGGCTATAGACAGCGACAATCTCGTGCCCTTTTTCCGCCAGGGACTGCAAACAAGGAACGGAAAAATCCGGGGTTCCCATAAAAACGATACGTAACGGTTTCATCCCATGTTCCTTGTTTCGTTCTTTATCATGTTGTTTGCTTAAATCCGCGCTACGAGCCGCAGGCAAACCAAGCGATTATCCCGCTTCCTTTGCCGCGACGACTTTCTTCAGCTTCTTCATAATCATGCCGCGCTTTAGCTTTGAGATATGATCGACAAAAAGTACACCATCAAGATGATCAATTTCATGCTGGATACAGGTTGCCAACAATCCATCAGCTTCAAGCTCGACCTTCTTCCCTGTCTCATCAAGATAAGTCATCTTGATCGCAGCCGGACGCTCCACATCTGCATACTGTTCAGGTAAAGAAAGACAACCTTCCTGATAAACCGAATACTCGTCTGATTCCCAAGTGATTTCAGGGTTTACCATACAATAAGGCTGATTTTCTTCTTTATCATCGCTGACATCGACAACAATAACCCGCTTGGTCACACCAACCTGACAGGCAGCGAGGCCGATCCCCGGTGCTTTATACATTGTCTCAAGCATATTGGTCAGCAGCTCACTAATTTCATCGTTCACTTCTTTGACTGGTTCACAAACGACCTTAAGAACCGGATCCGGGGCAATGACGATATCAAGAATAGCCATGATTACTCGCTATTTTCACATATTGAAGTTGATATGCTGATGCCCCTAAATTGAGAAGCTTCAGCCCTTTTCTCTTAGGTATTGCCTCATAGCCGTCAGGTCAAGCAAAGCCTTGATCAAAAGCCCTTACTGACGAAGCCCACAAGCCCATGCTAGACTTACCTTCGAATCGCGAAATGCTCTTTTTACACTCAACTGGATAACCTATGGATCTCACTGTTCTCCTGACTGGCGGCACCGCTGGTTTCGGTATCGCTCTTATCATCGGCCTTCTTTTTAATCTCAAAACAAGGGGGCAGGTTTCCGAATTAGGCGCCCTAAACCAAAGCCTTGCAGACAGGAAACAAGAGCTATCTCAGGAGCTTGAAAAGCAGCAGGTAGAGTACATAAAACTACGCACTGAGCGAGAAGAACTGCATGAAGCCTACAGCGATGCCACAACTCGCGCAGCCACTGAAGAACAAAAAGCATCACGTATTCCGGAATTGACCAACCAAATAAAAACACTTGAACAGGACAATCTGAGTTTACGAAACCTCATGGCACGCTTAGAAGCCGAAAAAGCTGAAATGCGAACAACACTCGCCAAAGAACGTGAAGCGCAAACGGAGAAGTTACAAATTCTGGACGAAGCTCGGATAAAGCTTACCGAACAGTTTGAGAACCTCGCGAACCGTATTCTAGATGAAAAATCACAGAAGTTTACCGAGCAAAACAAAAAAGGTCTGGAAACACTTTTGAATCCTTTGAAAGAAAACATTCAGGGTTTCCAAAAACGTGTTGAAGAAACCTATGACAAGGAATCAAAAGAACGCTTCTCTCTTCATAAAGAAGTACAAAGGTTGGCGGATCTCAACAAACAGGTCAGCGAAGATACCAATAACCTGACAAAAGCACTCAAAGGACAAAGTCAAACCCAGGGAGCCTGGGGGGAAATGATCCTGGAAATGGTTCTTGAGAAATCCGGCTTGAGTAAAGGGCGGGAATACGACGTTCAACAATCAATGAATACGGAAGAAGGAAAACGCTACCGCCCTGACGTCATTGTTCATCTGCCCAATGGCAAAGACATTGTGATTGATTCAAAAGTATCCCTAACGGCTTATGAACGTTTTCATTCTTTTGAAGAAGAAGATCAAAAAAGCATCGCTCTTTCCGAACATGTCACATCGATCCAAAATCACGTAAAAGACCTGTCACAAAAATCCTACCACGATCTGGAAACTATACGTTCGCTTGATTACGTTCTGCTCTTCATGCCCATTGAAGGCGCCTTCAGTGCAGCTGTCCAGCATCAGCCCGATCTCGTAGGGCAAGCCTTGGAAAAGAATGTTGTCATTGTAACCCCCTCAACGCTCTTGCTCGCCTTGAGAACAGTCGAAAATATCTGGCGTTATGAAGACCAAAATCAAAATGCCCAGAAAATTGCCGAAAGAGCAGGAAAACTCTATGACAAGTTTGTGGGCTTTGCAGAAGATTTGAACAAGGTTGGAGACTTCCTGACCAAAGCACAGCATAGCCACGATGAAGCCTTCAAAAAGCTGTCCAATGGTAGGGGCAACATCGTCAAGCAGGTCGATCAACTTCAAAAAATGGGCGCAAAAACCAATAAAACTCTGCCAGGTAGCCTGACAGAGTTTCTGGAAAGCGAAGATACAGAAGACGTTCAGCAAGAAGAACCAACACTTCTTGCTGATGATCTTTCTGATCGATAGATCTATAACCTAAAATCTTAAATAAAGCTTACTCGTTAGAAACTCTTAGTTTGTAGTCAAAAGAAACTTTACCTTCAGCCGGGATATCAAGCGTCCAGATAACCTTGTTCGCTGACTTTTTCTCGTGTTTGACGCTTTCGTTCAAAATCTTCCAGTTTCGTGGCATGTTTCCTACAACGTCAACGGACACTGCTTTGTCACCGCTATTTCTCAGAGTAATTTCCTGCGTCAACTGGTAGCTATTACGAGAGAGATTTTCATAGGAGAGTTGCTTGCCGCTTCCAGTCACTTGATTGGCAGAGCCGATGACCAGTTCAACTTCTTCGCCCTTGGGAACTGCCCGCATATGTTCTTCGCCCATAAAAATGGATAAATTTGCATCTTTAACCTGTTGATAAACACGGATTGTGCCTCCGGGAAGAGGTTGTCCAAGTCCTTTGTCTTCCGTGTTTTCTGTTTTTAAAACGATGTCTGCTTGCTGACGACCAGTTTCATCAGCACCTGGATAGGGCTGGATCAATTGTTGAAAACGATATCGTTTTTCAATTTCAACAGCATCATTTTCAAGTAACGTCACCTGTTTCGTTTCGATGCCACCAATATCAATCTTACCCGGCAGTCGATAGACATCCCGATCAGCTACGGATTGACGCTGAGGCATTGCTGTTTTTGCCTCTGAGTACATCATATCGCTCTCCGCCCCCATCATGGCCATCCTCGGCGCAGGTGCAGATTGAACACGTTTTACATTACCTGCTACCAGCCGGACATCAGCATCTACGAACTCAACACCAGTTTGATTTGTTAAAGTCGCCATTGCCTTCAATGATAATTTTTCACCACTGGGGTCCAGATCAGCAACATAGGTTACCCGCCAATCCAAACCACCGGTCAAATAAGTCAATTTGAGATCTTTGTTGCCAGCTTCTGCACTCTCGACGACAGCAAGAAGAGTTGGTCCTGACCTTAAACCTTCTGGAATTGAATCATATACAAGGCGTCCAGAAACACCGGTTTCAATTTTATCTTCAACTCTGAGAACGACGCCCTCACGAACAGCCAAAACATCGGCTTTTAATTCACGTTCCTCACCTGTTTCCGGATTGGTACGAATCAAGGTGACGGTTTTACCTAAAGAAGCTTCCAAGAGCCGCTGCGGAGAGAGGATTTGTTGATCGAGACGCTGTTCTCGAACACGAAGCCCCTCTCCCGCGATAAAAAGACTATCAAGTAAAAGGTGAGGACTAACATCTTCCAGCGCCAAAGTACTGCCGCCTGCTGACAGCTTACTGCGACGCGTCTGACTCACTTGCCCAAGGTTATTACTGTAGAAAACCAACTCCGTAGATTGATTAGTATCTGCACCGATTGGAGTCTCTTGAGCACTGGCAAGAGTGCTCAAAGAGAAAACACCCAATAAAGCACCTGCAAAACAGGTAGCAGAAAATAATCTTGAGGGGGTCATTATGTTAGCTCCTCAGCTTTGAAGTTATTTCGATTGATTGCCAAGATGCTGTTTGATTACGACAAAAGCATGTCAACAATAAGATACAAAACATCGCCTTTAATCCGAAGAAAATTAATTTAAAGTTTTGATATGACCTTTTTTGTAACTCAGAGTATTCGCAAAATTTGCGACATCAGAAACAGTAAAACGCCCATCGCCACAGTCAAACCCCATAAAGAAACCTGTAGGGTGAGGAGTGTGATTATAGCCCGCTGGTGTCGGTGATTTTATTGTCTGCATAAAAGTAATACACTCTGCGTTTTTATCATTTTCTAATTCAGCATAGTAAAACCTGCCATACTGATTAGTCAGGATTTTTACTTCGGAGGGATTGAGTTTTGGGGCGCTTTTCTCAAAATCATTCCAATCTGACATCAGTTTACCAAACTCTTTTTGATCTATCTTAATTCTATAATGGCGAGCATGCCCCGCTTTTGTAACCAACATACTACCATCATCCCAAATCCATTCTTCCTGATAGGTACCACTATGGGTCACTTTTCGAGCATAAAGAGAAGCATTTTTGGTTTGATTCCAGCTAAGCACAGCTTCATTTTTCGGAATTCCCTCCCAATCTGTCCAGCCACCAGTTGTTGTTTGACAAGCACTTAAGATCAACAACGAAGCTGCTGATACAGATAACGCAAACTTAGACATATTTCCCCACAAATATAATGCAATAGATAAGCTTCGGCATCTATTACGTATTGAGAATTATATCTACTTGCAATTACTAATTGAAGAATAACTCAGCAGCACATATCTTGATCAATAACTTAGCCGGTTGATCGCCGTGCTTTTAATGCTGCAGTGAGAGTTCCGTCATCAAGATAATCCAGACTTCCCCCTACGGGAACACCATGGGCAAGTTTGGAAACATCAACTTCGTATCCGGCCAGACATTCTGTGAGATAATGCCCTGTTGTTTGCCCATCTACTGTCGCACTCAGGGCAAGAATGATTTCCTGCACATGTATTTCGCCAGCACGATCCAACAACTGGTTAACATTAAGTTGCGCTGGGCCACGCCCATCAAGCGCGGACAGTGTTCCCCCCAAGACATGGTACATCCCCTTAAAAGCACCACTTCGCTCCAAAGCCCAGAGGTCACCAACTTCTTCAACGACACAGATCTTACTGTGGTCTCTTTTGGGGCTTTGACAAATGGCGCAGGGGTTTTCAGTATCGAGATTTCCGCATGTCTGACAGTTTGTAATGCTTGAAGCCGCATCAGTCATTGCCTTGGCCAAAGGCAACATCAGACTTTCGCGCTTCTTCATTAAAAAAAGCACTGCCCTTCGCGCTGACCTAGGTCCAAGTCCGGGTAAGCGCGAAAGAAGTTGTGTCAGGCGATCAATCTCGGTTTTAGCCATGCATGCAGACCTAGAAAGGTAGTTTCATGCCTGCAGGAAGATTAAGACCGCCGGTCACGTCTTGCATTTTTTCCTGTGTGGTCACTTCAACTTTTGAACTTGCGTCATTCACTGCTGCCAGGATCAAGTCTTCGAGAACTTCAACATCATCAGCATTAACAAGCGATGGATCGATTTTGATAGAACGCAGGTTATATTTGCCGCTCATAACCACTTTGACCATACCTGCGCCAGCAGCACCTTCGATTTCCAAGTCAGCCAACGCTTCTTGCATTTCTGCCATTTTGCTCTGCATTTGCTGAGCTTGCTTCATTAAGCCGGCCAAATTTTTCATCAGATTTCATCTCCATTATTAAGACGCTGTAGCAACTCCGCATCATCAAGATCCGGATCTTCCATATCTGGGTCCATGATCTGATCAATCAAGGACTTTTCATCCACGCCTTCTACTACATAGTTGTCAGGCATCAAGCCTTTTCGGCTGATTAATTTTGTACCTGGGAATAATTTGAGAACAGATAAAACAAGCGGATCTTGCATCGCCTTATCGTCAAGCGCCTGATTGATCTGCTTTTCCTGCGCTCGAATGGTATCAACACCCTCTTTCGCAGTCTCAGTAACTTTCCACTTATCGCCCGTCCACTCACTCAGATGACGTTGAATTTTTGCGGATAAATCACGAGGCGCATTCTCAGCAGGTTTATATTCTATTTCGCCGGGGTTAAAGCGAATTAGATGAACATCATTCCCAAGATAGGCAGATAGAATTCTCTCGCCCCTATCCCGTGCAAGATTAATGACATCCCGGAAGGTTTGCGGCGAGGCATAAACCTCTTCTTCAAATTCCACATTCGAAGAAGTATTATCCACCACTAGTTCTGGTTTTGTTACAGTTCCAGATGAAACAGCAACACCGGGATCTACCGCGACAGCCTGACCACCACTTACCATTCCACGGGCCGATATTTGTGAGCCCGTTGTTATTCTTGTGCCTTCACCGCCAACTCTGTTTTGGACGCCGCCAGCAGGGGCGTTACCCGCTGGAGCGTCCTGGAGCTTTTTTATGAGGTCCCCCGGCGTAGGAAGATTACTCGCATAAGCCAGACGGATAATGACCATCTCAGTTGCCTGCAAAGGATGGGGCGCAATTTGAATTTCACCCAATCCCTTCAACAGCATTTGCCAGGTTCGCGCCAAAAGCGGCATCGAGAGTTTTGCACACATCTCGCCACCTCGAACGCGCTCGGCCTCGGGTATACCCGGTGCCTCCAGAGTTTGGGGAACCAGTTTGGCACGCGTCAAAAGATGGCTCAGTTCCAAAAGATCTTTCATGACAACAAGAGGTTCAGCCCCCCCGTTGTAGAGATCAGACAAAATATTCAGGGATTCCGGGCAGTCGCCCTGCATCAAAGCATCATAAAGATCGAAAATACGGGTTCGATCCGCCATACCAAGCATATGGCGAATAGGTTCGCTTTCTATTTTTTCACCGCCACCCAAGGCAATAGCTTGATCCAAAAGAGACAAGCCATCACGCGCAGAACCATCAGCCGCACGAGCAAGAAGGCCAATGGCTTCTTCCTCAAATCCGATTTTCTCTTTCCCAAGGATCATTATGAAAAGCTTGATGAGCTCCTCATGTTCCAAACGTCTGAGATCAAAGCGCTGACAGCGTGAGAGAACCGTTACAGGTACTTTACGAATTTCTGTCGTCGCAAAAATAAAAACAACGTGCTCTGGTGGTTCTTCCAGTGTTTTCAACAGCGCGTTAAAGGCACTGTTAGAAAGCATGTGAACCTCATCGATGATGTATACTTTCTTGCGGGCAGAAACCGGGCGATAGCGAACAGATTCAATCAACTCACGGATGTCACCCACGCCTGTACGGCTCGCCGCATCCATTTCCATCACATCGACATGGCGATCTTGGGCAATAGATGTACAGCTCTCGCACACACCGCAAGGATCAGCCGTCGGGCCACCTTGTCCATCAGCACCTATACAGTTGAGCGCTTTGGCGATGATACGGGCTGATGTCGTCTTCCCAACACCACGAACACCGGTCAAAATGAACGCATGGGCCAGACGATCTGTAACAATCGCATTTGTTATTGTTTGAACAAGGGCATCCTGTCCGTAGAGGTCACTGAAAGAGGCAGGTCGATACTTTCGCGCCAAGACCTGATAAGCCGCGTTGGATTCGTTTTCCGAGTCCCCTGATTCTGTAGAAATATCGCTCATACCACTGCTAGATTTATCTCGATTAGCCCCACTTTACCCCATTGAAGCATCAAGGCAATCATCCACAGCAAAGTTCTTGAAAAAGAGGAAACTGGACATAAAAAAACGAGCCAAAAGCTCGTTAATACAGCTACTTATCATAAGCATAGAAGGTGAGAGGCTGAACCACGACCCGCGGCTAACTCGTTACGGCTGCTTCCTTCCGGACCTGACCGGGTTGGCGAGCGCTACGCCCATAGCCAACCTCTCGCCCCCTATATCGGACTTCTCCGCCGCGAACGCAAGCCCTTTTGCAGGAAATTAATTTTAGATGGTTCTAAATGTTTACAGATCGGCGTCTCTGGTACACCCTCTGATCATGACCACAAAATTACATATCTATTCTTCGTCCGAGCTTGACCGTGCTGCTCATCTGCGCGTTCATCCCGACACTCTACAAAGCTATCGAAGCTCTCCTGACAGTCTCGTGGCCATTGTCTGGCGTCATATGGGGCTATTTACTTCCAGCGATAGTATCGAGCCCTATTTTATTCCCGCCAGTCATGCCGGGGAAATTTTTGATCAGGCGGAAGAGATCGTTTTTCTGGGTCTTCGTGACAACAGGCCTGTTCTGGCTGCCATGTTGCCCCACGGTGAATCACCCCCGAAGCTTTCGCCTCTGGAATTTTCGCAAGGCACTTTTCTTGATTTACGGGACCATTGGTCACTTCTAAACAAAGAAGACGCCGCAATCATGGCCTATGCACGTGGCCTTAACCATTGGCACAAACATCATCGTTTTTGCGGCCATTGCGGCAACCCAACCCGATCGACAGAAGGGGGACACGTTCTGGAATGCACGGGCAGCAACTGTGGCAAGCTCCACTATCCGCGCACCGACCCTGCCGTTATTATGCGTGTCACCGACGGCGACTGGTGCCTGCTTGCCCGCAATGCTGGGTGGCGTCCGGGAGGGCACTCTGTTTTAGCTGGCTTCCTTGAGATTGGCGAAAGCCTCGAACAGACCGTTATTCGGGAAGTAAAAGAAGAAGTTGGCATCCCAGTCAGGAATGTTCAATACCATTCGTCCCAACCTTGGCCTTTCCCCGCTTCTTTAATGGTAGGCTTTACTGCAGAAGGATCGCGGCACGATCCCCTGGTTCTGGATTCAAATGAAATTGAAGCAGCCAGATGGTTTCACCGCGACGAACTACTTGCTTCTCCCGAAGACGAAACCTTCAACCTTCCACGTAAGGACTCTATTTCCCGCGTTCTTGTTGATGACTGGTTGAAAGAGAAATAACTTCAACTCAAATTAAAAAACTGGGCTTTAAAACCCAGTTTTTCTTTTGTCTTCAATCTCAGTGAAGCTTTAAATATCAAGATGGTGTCCTGAAAGAATTGGCAGGGTAAACCCCCAGTATTTTAACTTCTTTCGAGAAAAAGCTCAGTTCTTCCAGCGCCAATCGTACCAGACGTTCTGATGGGTGCCCCTCCACATCCGCATAAAACTGCGCCACAGAAAAGCTTCCATCCGTAATATAGCTTTCAAGCTTGGTAATATTGACACCATTCGTTGCAAAGCCACCCAAAGCTTTGTAAAGCGCCGCAGGAACTGATCGTACTTTAAAAACGAAGGTCGTCACAACCATACCGCCCTTAGGATCGGGATCAATCGGGTCCCGCGCCATAATCAAAAAGCGGGTGGTGTTATCTGCGTTATCGTTTACATCCGTGCCCAATGTTTCGAGGCCGTATATTTCGCCAGCCATAGAGGTTGCGATAGCACCAACATCCTTGTTGTTCCACAACGAAACCTGCTCGGCAGCCCCTGCTGTATCAGCGGCAACAATCGGCTCTATATCGTGTTCTCGCAGGAACTCACGACACTGCGCCAAAGCCTGAACATGAGAGTGAACCTGACGTAAGCCTTCCAGGGTCGCGCCTTTAGGGGCAAGCAATTGATGTTCAATTTTCTGATAGTGTTCACCGATAATGTGTAATCCCGATTCTGGCATCAAATGGTGATTATCGGCCACGCGTCCCGCACTGGAATTTTCAATCGGAATCATTGCAAGGCGGGCTTTCCCATTCCGAACTGCTGCAAAGGTGTCCTCAAACGAGTAGCACGGCAGTGTTTCCATATCTGGAAATACCGCACGACAGGCTATGTCAGAGTTTGCACCTTTAACGCCTTGAAAGGCGATCAGATTATCAGCATCGGTCATTGGTTTAGGCCTTAATAATATTGTTAATCGTTTTTGGCTTCTCAGCTCAATCAGGTCGTTGGTTATACCACCACCTGGATCTTCAAAGCTCTCAAGATCCTGCGAGAATCTGCCTCGCCTTCTCAAGATCCGCAGGAGTATCAACCCCGAGAGGAACAGTGTCAACGAGAGCAACATCAATACGCATACCGGATTCCAGTGCTCGAAGCTGTTCTAATCTTTCACGTTTTTCCAAAGGCGATGCAGGCAGGGTAACAAACTTTTCCAAAGCTTCCCGGCGATAGGCATACATACCAATATGATGATAGAGAGGTTGATCATCATTCCCCTCATCCCAAGGCGACTTGCTTCTTGTAAAATAAAGGGCGCGCGAGACCGTTTGCCCCTCTTCAAAGCCAGCGACAGCCTTTACAACGTTTGGGTTATCTCGCTCAGCCAATTCAGAAATTTCAACTGCCAAGGTGCCGATATCGACGCCCTTCGTTGCCAAAAGCTCAAACGTTTGCCTGATCAACCTCGGCTCAACAGTGGGTAAATCCCCCTGCACATTGATGATTGCATCGTATTTTTTTTCCGGGTCAAACTTTTGCAGGGCCTCGTGAATCCGATCTGAGCCAGAAGGATGATCAGGGTCTGTTAAAACAGCATATCCGCCGATTTTTTCAATTGCGTCCGCAATCTCCTGTTCTGCGCAAGCAACCACAACAGGTCCGAGTTCAGCTTCAACCGCGCGGTTATAACACTGGGCAATCATCGGCAAGCCAGCAATATCAGCCAAAGGTTTATTTGGCAGGCGCGAAGAAGCCATACGGGCAGGGATAAGAACAACAGGATTTTGCGGACAGGACATGAAAGGCCTTTAACAATTGAATTTAACGCGTGGATTCATCTCTGCTTTGTTTACGGAGAGAATCCTTTTCTTCGCGCTAACATAGTTAAGAAAAAGCTTCGAAACAAAGTGCTTTGCGCTTTTTTCACTATAACTATTCAAAAAATCTGCTTAAGCTTGGCAAAAATCAATTGAAACTATTGAATGCTTGGCTTCAGAACGCTATTGTCTGCCGGAAATTCAAATATAAGCCCAAAGGGTCAGGAAGAATGTCTTTAGAGAATAATAAGGCTTTTGCCTCAGTACTAACTGCCGGCATCATCTTAATGGCATCTGGTTTTGCAGCAAATATGCTCTACCAACCAAAAGATTTGGAAGAAAATGCCTATAAGGTTGAAGTCGCTGATAGCGGTGCTGAAGTAGCATCTACAGCCCCTGCTGGCCCGGTTATTGAACCTGTAAGCGCCCTTCTTGCTTCTGCTGATGTTGCTGCAGGCGCAAAAGGATTTAAGAAATGTGCTTCCTGCCACACGATTGAAAGTGGGGGAGCAAACAAAGTTGGCCCTGCGCTTTGGGGTATTGTTGGCGCACAACGTGCTGCGGTAGATGGTTATTCTTACTCTGATGCCCTAACTGCAATGAATACTGAAACATGGGACTATGAAGCTCTCAACGAATTCCTGACCAAGCCAAAAGCTTTTGCACCGGGAACAAAGATGGGTTTTGCAGGCCTCAAAAAAGTTGATGCCCGTGCGAACCTGATCGCCTACATGCGTGAGCAAAGTGACAATCCGGCGGCTCTACCTGAGTAAGCTGAGAATTTAAGTCTTCGAAAAGGCGGCCCAACGGGTCGCCTTTTTTATGTCCCGCAACTAAAAGAAAAATTTGATTACGACGAGCTAAATCAGATTTCAAACAGGATCCCCATACAATGAGTTCCGATTTCCTTTGTCCCAATGAATTTATACAGCTTGGCGAAAAGCTTTGCGACGCAGCGCAGGACGTTATCCTCAAACATTTCAGGCAGCCACTTGATATTGAGGGGAAAAGCGATGACTCACCGGTTACGATCGCAGACAGAAATGCAGAAAGCGCCATGCGTGACCTCATCAACACTGCCTATCCAGATCATGGGATTGTTGGCGAGGAACATGGATCGGAAAAACTGGATGCAGAATTTGTCTGGGCACTGGATCCAATAGACGGCACTCGGAGTTTTATTTCCGGGCATGCTATTTTTGGTACCCTTGTTGCTCTTTTGCGTAACAACCAGCCTATCATGGGTATTCTGGCAATGCCTGTTCTGGGGGAACGCTGGGTCGGTGCAACAGGACACAAAACCCTTTTTAAGGATTTCAGGGGTATCACTGAGGCAACCACACGCGATTGTGCCAAACTATCTGACGCCACAATTGCAACCACCTCGCCCCATCTATTCAAAGAAGATGAGTTTCCAAAGTTCGACAGGGTTCGCAAAAATACCAAAATGTCTCTCTTCGGAGGAGATTGTTATAACTATGGCCTCGTTAGTAGTGGTTTGATTGATCTAACGGTTGAGGCTGGTATGGGGGTCTATGATTTTCTGGCGCAAGTCCCTATCCTCACTGGTGCGGGGGGGATCATGACGGATTGGGAAGGCAATGCCCTTGGCATGCATTCTGATGGTAAAGTCATCGCAGCTGGCGATGTTCGTGTGCATCAAGAAGTTTGCAAACTGATCAACGCATAGCAGCAAGATAATCTGGATATGTATTCTCTAGCCTCTGTGTCCTGTGCAAGTTCTTTGCAACAATAACATTTATTGTACATATTTACGCACATTGGATGATTGAGTTTTTACGGGGATCTCTTGATGGACATTATAAGTTTTGTGCTTTGTCTTGGCTTGTTTGCCATTATCGGCATTTGGTCCTCAAGATGGTCCTCTCCAACAAAACAAGATTATCTACTGGCGGAAAGGGATGTTTCTCCCCTTCTAACAGCGCTTTCTGCTGCCGCGACCAAATATAGCGGATATATATTTATTGGGCTGATGGGATATGTTTATACCCACGGTCTTTCTGCGATATGGATTGCCTTTGGTTTCTTTTTTGGCGATCTTCTGGCCTTCTTTTTTGTTCACAAGAAGGTCAGTGAAGCCACAGCCCGAACAGGCGCTTTAAGCTTTGCAGAACTTATCTCCCTTTGGCCTGGGGGAAATTATCGCATCCTTCGCGTTACTGTAGCCCTTATCACGCTCGTCTTCCTTCTGACCTACGCAGCCGCACAATTCAATGCTGGTAGTAAAGCTCTTCATGTCCTCTTTGGATGGGAGTATTATGTCGGATCGATTGTCGGTGCCGGCGTCATACTTACCTATTGCTTTACAGGCGGATTAAGAGCTTCGATTTGGACTGATGCGGGGCAATCCATTCTAATGATGTTTGCAATGGCTTTGCTTTTGGTTTCCGCCATTGTCGCCAATGGAGGTCTCGTTCCTTTTCATGAGGCCCTTAATAATGTGTCGCCTTCTTTCTTGGACTTGGGAAGTGAGCGCTTCGGGTCTTTAGAAGCAATGGCACTTTTTGGTTTTGGATGGCTTTTCAATGGGATTGGCGTTGTGGGGCAACCCCACGTTATGGTGCGATTTATGGCGTTGGATAACCCCGACCACATTCGCAAAACCGGTGTAATTTATTTTACCTGGAGCGGTATCTTCCTATTGGTTTCAATAACAGTAGGTTTAGCTGCGAGGTTATATATACCAGATACAGGCTCTTTGGATGCCGAGCTGGTTTTACCTATGTTAGCTGACGTTCTGTTACCCGGATTTGCCGTAGGGATCATCATTGGTGGCGTCTTCGCAGCTGCAATGTCCACAGCTGATAGTCAAATTTTAAGCTGCTCCGCTGTTTTGAGCGAAGACTTCAAAATTGTTGGTCGTGGTATCGGTGCCCGTCGAATTGCAACAGCCATAGTCGTTATCCTGGCCTTGGTTTTGGGGCTTGTCGCATCTGCTAATGTTTTTACCCTTGTTATTTTTGCCTGGTCTGCTCTTGCCTGCTCTATTGGGCCTGTTGTCATTGTCTTGGCACTTGGCGGACGTCCTTCTCAAGCCACTACATTGGTTATGATGGCCGTAGGGATGGGCGTTGCCCTCCTATGGCGGGAAACCGGGTTGAATGCAACTGTGTATGAAGGCTTTCCTGGCATTATCGCAGCACTGAGTATTTATGTCCTGTCTTTGCCTTTTTCCTCTACTCCAGCAGAACGACCTGAAGCTTAATCATAGAGGTTCTATCAGCCTTTATGGTCACCTCACCCTAAAATTGAATTTAGTTTTGTTAACCATTTTTCATTACTCACCTGCCAATATCCTCGTTCAACTTTGTTTGAGGTACGAAAAATGGTTAACGAAGTCCTTGATCATAAAACCAAAACACCTCAGACTGTCCACCTAGGGGCCTTCGCCCTCTAAACAAATATTCCGGGGGTTATGACAAGACGATGCGCGCACTCTTTCTGGTCAACTTTGTCCTCTGCGTCTTCTTGCCGTTTTCAGCTACCGCACAAACGACAAAATCCCACGGCATCGCGATTCATGGGGAACCAAGTTACCCCGCTGACTTCACCCATTTTAATTATGTAAATCCTGATGCGCCAAAAGGTGGTGAGATTCGTATTGCCAGCGAAGGCACCTTTGACAGCTTTAACCCCTACATTATTAAGGGGGTCCCTGGTCCAGGCTTTACGCCAGAAAGCCTCTTAGTCTCGAGTGCTGATGAAGCAGCCAGCGCATATGGATTAATCGCTGAAAGTCTTGAATGGCCGGAAGACAGATCCTGGGTCATCTTCACCCTGCGCCCAGAAGCAAAATGGCACGACGGCGTTCCCATAACAGTCGACGATGTTATCTTTTCATGGGAAACGATACGCAATGACGCCGGACCTTACGTAAAAAACTATTACGCCATCCTAAAGAATGTCGAAAAGGTCGGAGATAATCAGGTTAAGTTTACTTCGGGTGAACCGGGGAACAGAGAATTCCCCATTCGTGCCGGATCTTTACCAATCCTTGCCAAGCATTATTGGGAAAGCAGAGATTTTTCCAAAAGCACGCTCGAACCACCTCTGGGAAGTGGCCCCTATAAAATAACCGACTTTGAAGCTGGCCGATATGTAGTCCAAGAACGCGTAAAAGATTACTGGGGAAAAGATCTACCTGTAAACAAAGGGCAGGATAATTTCGATAAGATAAAGTCCACCTACTATCATGATGATGATGTCATCAAGCTTGCGATCAAATCAGGGGAAATAGACTATCGGAACGAACGTTCATCTAGCGCCTGGGCACAAGATTATGATGTCCCTGCTATAACGAAGGGCTGGCTTAAAAAAGAATCAATCCCTCATAAACGCCCTCAGGGAATTCAGGGTTTTTTCTACAACACGCGTCGGGACATTTTCAAAGATCCTAAAGTCAGAGAAGCCATCGGATATGTCTATGACTTTGAATGGTCCAATAAGAATTTATCTTTCGGTCTGTTAACACGCACAACAAATTATTTTGGAAACTCAGAATTATCTTCAACAGGAATTCCCAAGGGTCGCGAGTTGGAAATACTCGAACAGTATCGCGGCAAAATACCTGATAGCCTTTTTACCGAAACATTTCATGTCCCCACATCTGATGGAAATGGATGGCCCCGGCATAACTATCGCAAAGCTTTCGAACTTCTCGCCGAAGCAGGTTGGGTCGTAAAGGACCTGAAACTGGTAAATAATAAAACCGGCGAGCAGATGGCCTTTGAAATGCTCGTTTCATCCAAAGGCATGGAAAGAACCATACTTCCCTTCGTAACAAGTTTAAGCAAGCTTGGTATCGATGCCAGAATTCGGCTTGTTGATCGATCCCAATACATAAACCGTATCAGAGATTTTGACTACGATATCGTTATTATTAAACTTTCTGCCAGCATCACCCCCGGCACAGAGCAGCGTGGATTTTGGACAAGCGAAACCGCAGATAAAAAGGGAAGCGGCAATTTTGCAGGCATCAAAGATCCTGTTATCGATGAACTGGTAGAAGCCATCGCGAATGCTGATGATCGTAAGGAATTGGTCGCAACCGTTAGAGCCCTCGACAGGGTTTTACTCTGGGGTTATTACGTTATTCCACAGTTCCATACCGAAGATGATCGTGTGCTTTACTGGGATAAATTTTCACACCCTGAAGTAACGCCCTGGCGTGGAACCAGTACATCTTATTGGTGGTTTGATAGCGATAAAGAAGCTGCATTGATGACCTCAATGGCAAAGAACGAACTTACACAAGAAGCTGACGCGACTAAAACTAATGAACCACCCGTTACCGAAACATCAGAAACTAATGAGCCATTTTTTGATCCGTTAATTGTTGATACCTTTTTGAATAACTTCGAAAAACTGGGCCTGAACCCCAAAACACTGAAAGATCTTTTCACCTTTCAGATCTTCGCCGATCCCAATGCTTTTTTCAAAAAAGATAACTGGCGGCCCTATGCACTCGGCATCAGCCTGTTGATTATTGGTCGCTGGCTTATTCGAAGACGTCGACGTAACAGGGGGCAAATCTAATGCTGGCCTATATTGTTCGCAGACTTTTACTGATGATCCCAACACTTCTGGGAATCATGATTTTGAATTTCGCCATCATTCAGCTTGCTCCAGGTGGACCAGTAGAGCAGGTTCTCGCCAAGCTGTCAGGCCAAGGCGCAGAAATATCAGAACGCATAACTCAAAACAAAGATGATCTGGCCCCGGTCAGTGATACGGAAGCCGCGAACACCAGCAAGTATAAAGGCGCACAAGGGCTGGACCCAGAACTAATCAAAGAACTCGAAGCACAATTTGGCCTGGATAAGCCCTTACATGAACAGTTTATCGTCATGATGGGTAACTATTTAACCTTCGATTTTGGCGAGAGTTTCTTTCGGGATCGGCAAGTTATTGACCTTGTTATCGACAAAATGCCTGTTTCTATTTCTCTGGGACTCTGGACCACATTACTTGTATATCTGATCTCTATTCCTCTTGGCATAAAGAAGGCCATTCGCGATGGATCTTCTTTTGATATCTGGACCAGTGGCATCATTATCGTTGGCTATGCCATTCCCGGATTTATCTTTGCAGTTCTTCTACTCGTTGTGTTTGCCGGGGGCAGTTACCTTACAATCTTCCCTCTTAGTGGATTGACATCAGATAACTGGGATGAGCTTTCGACACCCAATAAGATACTTGACTATCTGCATCACATCATTCTGCCTGTCACAGCTATGGTGATCGGTGGTTTCGCCAGTTTGACAATGCTGACCAAGAATTCGTTTCTGGATCAGATTGGTCAGCAATACGTCACAACGGCACGGGCAAAAGGCCTGACGGAAAGCCGCGTTCTTTACGGTCATGTCTTCCGAAATGCCATGCTCATCGTCATTGCAGCCTTCCCCGCAAGCTTCATTGGTGTTCTCTTTACGGGATCAGTATTAATCGAAGTTATCTTCTCTCTGGATGGTCTAGGTCGCCTAGGCTTTGAAGCGGTTTTCAATCGTGATTATCCTATTATTTTTGGCACACTTTACTTCTTCACCCTTGTTGGGCTGCTTATGAATATCATTGGTGATCTTGCTTACATGCTTGTCGATCCCAGAATTGACTTTGAAAGTAGAGAGGGATGATTGATGCGAGGTGATTCACAAAAATTATTTGGCATAACACTCGCCCCGATGAATCAAAGGCGGTTGCAGAATTTCAAAAAAAATCGCCGTGGATATTGGTCTCTTTGGATTTTTATTGTTCTTTTCGGATTGAGCCTGCTCGCAGAAATCATTGCCAATGATAAACCGATTATCGTTTTCTATGACGACCAAGCATATTTCCCGATTGTGCAAGCTCTACCTGAAACTCATTTTGGTGGAGAATTCAAAACAGAAACGGATTATCACGATCCCTATGTTCAAAACCTGATTTCAGCTAAGGGATGGATGATCTGGCCGCTAATTCAATACAACTACAAAACTGTGGCCTACAAGCTCCCCACGCCCGCGCCTTCTGCCCCTGATTTTGATCATTGGCTCGGGACAGACGATCAGGCTCGGGATGTTGTTGCTCGTCTTCTCTACGGTATGCGTATATCAATTTTATTTGGCCTGTTATTAACAGCAATCAGCGCCGTTATCGGTGTAACAGCTGGCGCTATCCAAGGTTACTTTGGGGGTGTTCTTGATCTCATTGCCCAGCGTTTTATTGAAATTTGGAGCGGTCTTCCAACCCTCTATATTCTCATTATTGTCAGCTCCGTTCTCGTGCCAAGTTTCTGGACGCTTCTGGGTATCTTAATGCTCTTTAGTTGGGTCGGCTTTGTTGGTGTCGTCAGGGCCGAGTTTCTCAAAGTACGAAACTATGACTACATCAGGTCGGCAAAAGCGCTGGGGGTTAGCGATAGAATGATCATGTACCGCCATATTCTCCCCAATGCTATTGTTGCGACACTTACCTTTCTCCCCTTCACGTTAACGGCAGCAATTACGGGGCTAACTTCTCTTGATTTTCTTGGGCTAGGTCTTCCAGCAGGATCAGCATCTCTGGGCGAACTCCTCGCTCAAGGGAAGGCAAACCTTCAAGCACCGTGGTTAGGCTTAACCGCCTTTGTCTCGCTCGCGATAATGCTCAGCCTCTTGGTGTTTATTGGTGAAGCGGTCCGTGATGCCTTTGACCCCAGAAAGCTTTTTAATGGAGATCGCTCATGAGTGTTCTCGTTGATAATTCCACCGAAGAAGAACAAGCTCTCTTGGACATCACCAGCCTTTCGGTACAGTTTCACGGGGAAGAAGAAACTGTCGATGCTGTCGCAGGCATTACTTACAAGTTAATGGAAGGGCAAACGGTTGCTCTTGTGGGAGAGTCCGGATCAGGAAAATCCGTCAGCGCACTGTCCATATTGCAATTACTGCCTTACCCTCAGGCCCAGCATCCACAAGGAAGCTCTATAAAGTACAGGGGCAAGGAAATCATTGGTGCTGATGATGCCACCATGCGGGATATCCGTGGGAACAAGATTTCGATTATCTTTCAGGAACCCATGACATCGTTGAACCCGCTACATACAATCGAGAAGCAAATCAACGAAGTCCTTTTTGTGCATAAGGGCATGAGTAAGATAGAAGCACGGAAACGTACTCTCGAGCTTCTGAAACTGGTCGGCATCAAAAACCCGGCCGGACGTCTCAAATCCTATCCACACGAGCTGTCTGGAGGACAGCGCCAACGTGTCATGATCGCCATGGCACTCGCCAATGAACCGGATCTTTTGATTGCAGATGAACCAACAACGGCGCTGGACGTCACCATTCAGGCGCAAATTCTTGAACTATTGAAAGAGCTCCAAGACAAGCTGGGCATGTCTATTCTGTTGATTACCCATGACCTTGGTATTGTCAGAAAAATGGCTGACCGTGTTTGCGTCATGACAGAGGGGCAAATTGTCGAGCAAGGCCCGACAGAAAAAATCTTCTCGCAGCCAGAACATGCTTATACCCAGGAATTACTCGCGGCAGAACCTCAGGGAAAACCTGTCGAAGCCAATTCTGAAGCTCCAGAAATAATGGCCTGTGAAGATATCAAGGTTCACTTCCCGGTTAAGCGAGGAATATTGCGAAGAACCGTCAGTTACATCAAGGCTGTTGATGGCATATCCCTCACCCTGCAACAGGGGCATACAATTGGCATTGTCGGCGAATCAGGATCTGGAAAGACAACTTTAGGCCTTGCCCTCTTGCGTTTGATATCAAGTAAAGGCGCAATCCGTTTTGACGGAAAGTCCATTGCCAAGACCAAGGGATCACAACTCAGATCACTTCGGCAGGAAATGCAAATTGTTTTCCAGGACCCTTACGGATCACTCAGTCCTCGTCTCTCTATAGGACAAATTATAGAAGAAGGGCTGAAGGTTCACCGACTGGGCGGCAACGCCAAAGAAAGAGAAGCGTTGATTGTAGAGGCCTTAAACGAAGTTGGTCTTAATCCGGAAAATCGCCACCGTTATCCTCATGAGTTTTCAGGGGGGCAACGCCAAAGAATTGCGATCGCTCGTGCCATGGTCCTGAAACCTCGTTTTCTAGTGCTGGACGAACCCACTTCGGCGCTTGATATGTCTGTTCAGGCACAGATCGTCGACCTACTGCGCAGCCTACAAGTCAAACATAACCTCACCTATCTTTTCATAAGCCACGATTTAAAGGTGGTCCGCACACTGGCAGATAATGTCATCGTCATGAAAGATGGCAAAGCAGTCGAGACCGGTACGGCAAAGGAAATTTTTGAAGCTCCACAAACCGCCTATACTCAGGCCTTGATCAAAGCCGCTTTTGATCTGGAGGTTGTCAATCAAGAAGCGATAAGTGCTTAGAAAACACTCTACGTCACGATAAAGTTTCACAGGACTCCAGAGAGATATTTTCTGGAGATAACCCCCTGCGAAATAAAAAACTTTTGTTGCCGGATTGCCATCCCTTTCCCCCATCCCCTACACTGTCTATTCAACAGACTGATTATTAGAGGCTTTTAATGGCACTGCTTTTTATTTCCGAGACAGACAGGCTGGACTTATGGCGTAAGTATCTACTCGCTGAAATTCCAGATCTTGATATGCGTCTGTTGTCAGAAATTGGAAATAAAGAAGATATTGAATACGCCCTTGTCTGGCGCCCCCCCGCAGGGCTGCTCAAAACTCTTCCCAATCTGAAAGTTATTTTCTCGCTGGGGGCCGGCATTGATCATCTCGCCTCGGATCCGGATTTACCGGTAAACGTCCCCGTTGTGCGGATGGTTGATTCGTCTTTGACGTCGGGCATGACAGAGTACGTCGTCATGACTGTTCTCAATCACCACAAAAGCATGCGGCTGTATCGTGAACAGCAAAACCGTAAAGAGTGGACGTTACATGAACCACCTGTAACCTGGGATAGACGGGTTGGCATTATGGGCATGGGCGTCTTGGGATCAGATGTAGCAGGAAAGCTCAGTTATCTCGGCTTTGACGTCGCAGGATGGAGCAGGACACACCGTGAACGGCCGGGGATAAAAACCTATGCTGGGGCAGAACAACTTGAAGACTTCCTAAAAACAACCGAAATATTGGTTTGCTTGTTGCCTCTTACGGACGAAACAGAAGATATCCTCAATAAAGATCTTTTTGCCATGCTCCCCAAAGAAGCGAGCGTTATAAACGCAGCAAGAGGCGGTCATCTAGTGGAAGAAGACTTGATAGAAGCACTGGATTCAGACCATCTGTCAGAAGCAACTCTCGATGTGTTCAAATCAGAACCACTGGATAAAAATCACCCCTTTTGGGAACACCCTAAAATCACCATCACACCCCATGCCGCCAGCACGACACATCCAAGCTCTAGCGCACGAAATGTCGCTGACGGTATCCGGCGCTTTGAAAGCGGGGAAGATTTATTGAACGTTGTGGATATGAAACGAGGATATTAAATCTAGTTATGCCCGATCTTCGAGTACATCGTTTTGAGTCACCGGAAAATCTCTGTTTAAATGTTCTAAGTCCAGACTTCCCAAACTCAAACTTCGTAAGACTTAAACTTCTTCTGCGTAATCTTCGACCATATCGCCAAACTCGCGTAGATAAACAGATCCTTTGATCGTCCGCTGAACAAGAATTGACCGCCGATCATTCTCATCTGTTTTACGGCGAACAAAATCATATTTCCCCAAACGATCCAAAGCGCGCGTTACGGCCGGTTTTGACATATTGAGCTCTTCGGCCAAGCCGCGGACTGTATGCGCCTGATCTTTGAGATAGACATGGAGCAATAAAGTAAATTGGCGAGACGTCAGGTCCGGTAGCCCCTTTTGCAGAGCTGTGACCATTACGCCTCGCCATAATTCTAAAGCCTGTTTCGCTGGTATGTCCACGATCGTTCCCAAACGTTCCGCAATCGCAATGATTCTAGAACACAATCCTGATCGAACTCAAGACATTCCTGCAAAAAGCTTCTATGAAAGCTACCTTACCGAACAGTAACGCAGGTCACTTTACTCAAACTTGCAACTTTATGAGACACAGATCCGAGAAGAAGAGATTCAAGATCTCCGTGCCCACGGCTTCCCATCACAATCGCATCAATTTTATTCTTATCGGCAAACTCAACAATCGTTCGGGCAGGCGGGCCAACTTTGACTTCGGTCTTGATGTTCTCCACCCCAACCTTTTTCGCAATTTCCTTTGCTTCGCTAAGGACTTCCTGACTAAAGGAATCAAGAACATATTGCGCGTCCTGACCAGACACATGCTCAACCTCCATAAAGCGACGCAGCCCTTCATTCATTTTCACAGCCTTTGCAACTGTTAGGAAAACAAGCTCGCCTTCGAACTTAAGGGCCAGGGCTGCAGCTTTTGAGACAGCACGCATGCTGTGCTCGGAACCATCAACCGCACAAAGGATTTTATTGAACATTGTCATACTCCATCTGTAAGACAGTTATTAAAACCAAATTCAAAAGAACATTAGCACAAAATAAGAGAATTTTCCCAATCTCAATAAGCAACCCAGAAGTGCATAAAAGAGATGCAAAAAAGTATCTGTGCCATTCGTGATTTATTTCCCAACCATTTCTTTGATCATGGCATAAACAGCTCTCAGACCAAGAGCTTCTCCACCTTCCGGCTTGCCGGGTGAGGATGCATTGTTATAGGCCATGACATCAAAGTGTGCCCACGGAATATCTTTCTCAACAAATTCCTGCAGATACAAAGCCGCCGTAATCGCACCTGCGTAGGGACCTGTGGCAACATTGTTCAGATCAGCAATCTTGCTATCCAGCATTTTACGGTAAGGTTGATGCAACGGCATACGCCAAACTTCATCCCCAGTCTCGACAGAATGCTGGCGTAGCTTTTCTGCGGTCGCATCATCGTTACAGAACATCGCGGGTAGATCAGTGCCCAGCGCCACTCGCGCCGCACCTGTTAAGGTGGCAAAATCAATAATCAGATCTGGCTTGGCACGACTTGCTTCAGCAAGAGCATCACATAGAACCAAACGCCCCTCGGCATCGGTGTTCCCGACCTCAACAGTTAGACCTTTCCGTGTTTTAATGATGTCAGATGGTCTGAAAGCATTCCCCGCAACAGCATTTTCAACAGCAGGAATAAGAACACGTAACTGGCACCGCAGATCACTTTGCATGATAGCTGCGGCAATCCCCAACACATGTGCGGCACCGCCCATGTCCTTTTTCATTAACAGCATACCAGCGGGCGATTTCAGATCCAGACCACCGGTATCAAAGCAAACGCCTTTACCCACCAATGTCACCTTGGGTCCTGTATCCCCCCATCTGAAATCAATCAACCGAGGCGCCCGCACAGAAGCTTTACCGACTTCGTAAATCGCCGGGTAATTTGCCTCTATGAGGTTGTCACCAACAATAACATTACAATCAGCTTCGTACTCACCAGCCAGTTGAGATGCTGCTGTAGCAAGCTCTTCCGGCCCCATATCGTTACTCGGTGTGTTGATAAGATCCCGTGTCAGATGGACACCACTGGCAAGGGCATTAACCTGCGTCTGATCCGCCCCCTTTGGCCAAACCAGTGTCGACAGGATTTTATTGCTCTCTTTATAGCGCGTGAATTGGTACGTCCCGATCGCCCAGCCCAACGCAACCTCTGTTGCAATATCGGCAGGAAGATCATCTTTAAGACAATAGCTGCCTTCCGGCAGGTTATGGTTCAAACCTGCGACCGTCCAGATGCCGGGAACATCACGATCCCCAAGTCCGACGACAACAGCTTTGATATCACCCTTTTGATCTGGAAGAGAACAAACGGCCCCTTCATCTGCCTTAAATCCATTGGCCGCCATCCACGATGTTCCGTCGACACCATCTTGGCGTTGTTCGTCAAATTTCTTTTTATTCAAAAATACTAAAGGAATAGTCTGCTTTGATGCAGAATCAGTCAGCTGAAAACTCATATTTTACCTATAAATTACCGGATAGTGAGTAGCAAGATGACGCTCACATAGAAAAGAATGCCGTAGATATTACAGTCAGATGGGGTGAGTGCACAGTTTTTTTTACCCCTCAAGGCATGATAATCGAGACGCTATAAATCTGTGACAAAATTCTTGAAAAATCCCGAAGGCTTAATCGACGTAACCAAATTAGAACTGTTTGGGTCCAGAGTTTCTTGATTAGCTCAGAAACAAAAGCTGCTGATATGAGTTATTCGTCAACGGCCTCTTCATTATCGACTAGCTCATTACCTGTTGATGTACCGTTGATATCCACTGCCTGATTATCTTCGACAGCCCCCTCCGACTCTTCATCTAAAATTTCATCTTCAAAGGTTTCTTCCTCTTCCGGGATCATACCTATTTCTTGATAAAATCTTTTTGCCCCCGGATGCAAAGGCAGGATCAATCCATCCAATGCAGTTTCTTTGGTAATGAAACGTCCCAGCGAATGGCCTTTAGCAAGGTTTGCAGCGGTTGATTCATGCCATAATGCTTTGGTTATCCCATAAATCAAATCTGCATCCAAATCCTCACGCACCAAAAACTGCGCCGGAACCATCAATGCCAAAGTATCAGATGTATTCTTATAGGTTCCCACGCCAATCGTCCCACCGGAAAAGAAAGGATAGATTTCTTCCAAAATTTCTACATCTGTTTTACTGAGGGAGAGAAGCCTTGCCTTGTGTCGTTCAGTCAGAACCGTCACCAACCGGGCTGGTGTACCCGCAATAATAAAGAAAGCGTCAATTTCACCGCTTGTTATTGCTTCGTATGATTCGCTATCAGACAAGGTGAACATATTGTCCTTCGGAACTCTGACACCCCGGGTTTCCAGCAACAACTGAGCCGCAGCATTTGTACCGGACCCAGCTGGTCCGATAGAGATCTTTTTCTCAGCAAGATCTTCGAGCGTACGAATACCACTGTTGATACCAACAACAAGATGCATTGCTTCCGGGTAAAGATTAGCAACACTTCGCAGGTTGCCAATCGCCCCGCGTGTCCGAAAAACATGTTCGCCCCGAAGTGCCCAGAAGACGACATCAGCTTGTGCAAAACCCCCTTCAAGCGTGCCATTCGAGATACCAATGACATTAGAGACAGATCCCTGTGTCGAGACACTGACGGACAAAAGGCCATCAACACCACAGCTACCGCCTTTTTCACATGCTCGGGATCCAACAGGTTTGCTAATAGAACTGGCAATAATACCTCCCAATGGAAAATAATTTCCAATGGTGGCCCCGGTTCCTATTCGAAATACAGGTGTATCTTGAGCAAAACTTATACTCGAGAAGATGGATAAACATAAAGTGAAAGCGACAAAAACGAATTTTTGAAAGTTCTTTAAAAAGGAACGGTACTCTGAGGACGTCGAAAACAACCGACTGCCTTTCTCTTATAACAGATTAGTCGCTGGGAAGCTTTTCTTATCCTACGACATAACTAGTTAAAAGTTAATTATAACCTTGCGTCACTAACGATTTTTTTATTACCCAAAAATCCAGCACTACAAGATATCAACTGATAAGATCAAGCCGCATTAAAATAAGACTATTTTTCACACGACTTTTACTGCCTACCAGAAGATAGCAATCAATAATGACAAGGAGTAGGTATAATTATGGCAGTAATTGGTAAACCGAGATAATCAGGCCGCCTGTTCCATAAGAACACCATCTGAAAGTTCAACCTGCCGGGTCGCAACCCTGTTCAGGAAATGATGGTTGTGCGACACAATGATCATGGCTTGTGGAAGCTCTGTCAGAAGCGAGATCAAATGCTGTTTCGTATCCCTATCCAAATCATTTGTCGGCTCATCTAGCAAAAGAACTTCAGGCTCCAAGGCCATAACAGTTGCTAGGGCAACAAGACGCTTTTGACCACCAGACAGCTTGTGCGTAATTCTATCCGCCAGATGTTCCAGCCTCAAAAGTTCCAGTGTGCGCCCAACGATCTCGCCGACTTCTTCGGATGATTTCCCCAAATTCAAGGGACCAAAGGCAAGATCTTCGGCAACCGTTGGGCAGAAAAGCTGATCATCGGGATCTTGGAAAACCAGTCCGGCACGCACCCGGACATCACGGAAATCTTTTTCTTGTCGCCTTACCGCACCAAAAGCATGAATTTCACCACTATTGGGAGTTTCCAAACCATTTATCAAGCGAAGGAGGGTGCTCTTACCAGCGCCATTACTACCTGTTAAGGCCACACGATCCCCTGCATTGAGTTCAAAATCCACTCCCTTGAGGACATCCAATCCACTTGCATAGGAAAAATGCAGACCACGTAGCGAAATTAGCGACGCCATCAAAAATACTCCACAGCCATCAGGCTCAAAATAACCGCCGCCGCACAACCGGCAAAAATACGGTCGCGTGTTTCTATCTTCATATTATTAAGAATATGGAACCGTCCGTCGAAGCCCCGACATTTCATTGCTTCCATAATACGATCCGATCTCTCAAGGCTTCGGACCAACATCATACCGATCAAATATCCAATGGATCTGAGTGTATGGATATTCGTCCGGGGAACAAAGCCACGGGCTTTCATCGCCATACGCATCGTTTTGTATTCTTTGTAGAACACATCGATGTAACGCACCGTAAAAAGGAAAAGATGTACCAGCTTTGCTGGCACTTTAAGGCGATAGAGTGCATGCCCCAGGACAGATGGTTCCATAATGCCAACTAATCCCATCAGGGAAAACAAGATCGCATTGGCTTTGAGCCCAACCTCTGCTGCGCGATAGAGGCCTTCTTTGCTGGCATCCCATCCCCAGACAGAGAAAAGGGTTTCCCCTGGCATCGTAAAGGGGAGTGTCAGCATCAAAACAACAATGAATGAGTCGACAACAATAACCTTGCGGATTGTTGTCCATAGCGGCAAGCGTGATGATAGAGAAAGCCCCAACCCGATACCAAGTGCAAGGGTAAGGGCACCCAAATCGTGCATTGCTGAAATAAGAAACGCAAAGGATACACAGGAAACAAGGCGAACGCGTGGGTCCAGACTCTTCAAAAATGCTTCAGATCTGCTCTGATCATTCTTAACAGTCCAGGATTGCGAAACTTCGCCCAAAACCTGTGTCATGTTACGCGCCCTTAGTTGTCTTGAAGCGACCGAGAAGGAAAGATGCTATACCAAAGATCCCAAGGATATAGCCTATGCCCCCCAGGATATCCTGCATGCGACGTTCTTCTTTATATTGCGCCAGCTCTTTTCGTAAAGACCGAACTTCTTTTGAGGTTTTTGAAACGAGCTGCTCTAACGCAACCTGATTAATCACCACGAGTTGAGCATTTGTATCAGATAAATTCGACGGAACGGCTGCATCTTCTTCAGAAGATACAGCTTCTTGGCTCGATGAGGTCTCAGCAACACCACCACCTTCGAGATTATCAGGCAGCTCGTCTGCAGTTACTGTGAGCGTCGCAATATGCCCCGCACTTAAATTTGCGCGAAAAATATGATCAACCTTTTTTGTAGCTGTGAAGACAAAGAAACCTTCTTCATCCGTTGTCGTTTCACCCAGCTTGTTATCTTCAGGGTCAAAGACTTCGACAAGAAGGTTTTTCGCCATATCCCCATTGGAGAACCCGATTTCACCTTCAATCAGATTTCCATCTGGATAAGCCGCAGAAATAACTTTGTGTGCCCATGCATTGGAATAAAGGCCAAGCAAAAGAAATGATGCAAGCATACATGCTGCAAATCTTAATTTACCGCACAGCATTGATCAGCTCCGGTTTAACTTTTGTAATTAATTGAATAGTCGCAGCTGTCAAAATGCCTTCCACCGCCATAACCGGGAAGTGCGCCACAATGACAAATTCCGCCGCCTTGGCAAATTCATCTCCGGACAGAGCCAGCGAAATCGCAACCATAACAGCGGTAAAGAAGATCGATAAAGATCCACCCAAAAACCCCCAAAACCCGGCAACAGACAAGGTTTTCCGGCGATACAGGATATAACCATAAATCATCACCAGAGCAAAAAGTGCCAAGGAGATACTATTGACAGAAACACGCCATGTTGCCCCTTCGGTTTGGTAGGCTTCATAAAGAGAAACACCCGCCCAAATAGACAGAATAAAGAAAATAGCAAACAGCACATCAGCCACAAGCTTGGCTAGGTTCTGTTGTTGAGCGGTAATCCCCCACCGACAGATAAAGAAGACCATTACGGCGGGAAAAGCGATATTCACAGCATTCACGCCCAATACGGTCAATCCGCCAAAGCCAAAGAAAACGGCCTGCAGCAGCAAGGCAACGACGAGTGCAGGAAAAGCCGCCCATCCCAGAATAATACCTAACAGCCCGTTTAAGATAAGATGAACAGAAGAAAATCCAAGCGGCACATGAATCAAGGAAACCACGAAAAAAACAGCAGATAGGACCCCAACGCGGGGTAAATCTTCCGGTTCCAGCTTTTTCAGGCTATAGGCCACACCGGCAGCGGCAATAACACCGCCACCGATGAGAACTGGATTTGATAAGGCACCATCAACGATGTGCATCGTTACTTATCCCTAATCAATATCTCTGGCCTGAACCCAGATAACTGCATCCTGTGAAAGCTCTTTGCCTTCATGCTCTTTATCCGGCCCCACACCAAGAGCTGCAAAGCCCCAAAACCCTTCTTCGGGAATACCAAAGGTGAAAGTGCCGGATGCATCCGCTAAAATTGCATGAACAGGTGAAGAAATCTTGCCTTCGCTTTCAAAGCGATTGTTTTCCGGATCCGCCGGATAGTTGAGATATTCAATTTCGATCTCGGCAAAAGGAACAGGTTTTCCCTCGGACAACACCACCCCGGAAAAAGTTCCCCCGGAAATAACATTATAAGGCTTTGTCAGAGGACGAATTTCTGTTTTTAACCCCTGAGGTTCTGCCCAATCAGTTGGCAGATCACCGACATTTACATAAGACTTTGTAATTTGCTGGATAAAAATATCTTCGCTTGCCTCATAAAATGGCGTTGGCTTCAGAACAAAAACGTTATCACCAAGACCGCGTAATTTCACAGAGGCTTCGTAGGCCTTGCCTGTATTTTCGCTGCTGGTCCATTCGATAACATTCAAGCTATCCATCAGATCTTTCTTTTTCCCCTTGCGAATAACATAAAACTCTTCTGGTGTACCCATTTCCATCACATGGCCAGATTCTGCCGGGTGTGTGAACGGCATCTTCAGCGTTAATTCCCCACCTTTTTCAAGCATTGTTTCAGGCGTAAAGATCAACTGGAAATGTGCCTGCGCCCCAGAAATAAATGTTGCCAATCCAGCGGCAACAACCCCACAAAAAAGAACTTTTTTCATCACGTTCTAACTATCCCCTATCTTCAATGTACACACTGAAGACAACGTTCCTAAATTAAGCTGATTGGATTGCGAGAGATACGTAAGACATCTCGTCAAAGCATAAACAGGTATTACTGATTACACTTATTCCAGCAGCTCGGCTCAAAGGCACGCCACAAACGGATGTCCGTCACCAATGGTACTCCCCGCCCTTTGGTTTAGTGACATTATGCCGGCAGGTCTCCTGGCTCACGGATCGTTGCTCAATCACCAAACCTTCCCGGTACCAAACCTTTTCGGCCATACCAGTGGTCATAATTGGTAAGAACTCACCGTTTACAGTTGCGGGGGCAGCCACGGTTCAAGATCCCCTGATGGGTAAATCTCTCCGTGTTCCCTTTTAATCCCCGGACGACTTCATCCATGGGGAACCATGCATGCAGCGAGTTTATGCGGAGAAAGAAAATCCTGCAAGCCCAAGATTTCAAAAGATCAGGCAGAATCCAATCATCGATTTGGGGCTTAATAAAGAATTTAACTTGGTAATTCACTTGGCATCTCCCCCCAATCGGCATACTTATGAGTATGCCTTTAAATGACTTCGATGCGAGTACAAGTAATGACTTCTTCACAAGCCATGTCAAAAACGATCCCCAGCGGTCAAAGCTGGCTTAATGCCGCCATGGAAATTTTGTCCAAAGAAGGCTTTCAGACACTTAATATTCCCCGGTTATGTCAGAAACTTCAGTTAACCAAAGGCAGCTTTTATCACCACTTCAAAAATTTTGCGGCCTTCAAACAAGAGTTACTTGCCTTTTGGGAAAAGGATTTCACGAAAGACATCTTTGAAGAAATTAATAGCGTCGAAGATCCCGAGGCCAAATATGAAATGCTCTTCAACCTCGCCTTTGAAAAAGATCTTGCCGTAGATCTCGCTATACGTTCGTGGGCACAGGCCGATAATCAAGTCAGAGACGTCGTCTCTAAAGTCGATGAAATGCGCATTAACATTCTGGCCGATATGTATCAAAAAGCTTCTGATCTGTCTGAGGACGCGGCCCGTAATTACGCTGTCATCGATTACACAGGCTACATCGGATTCTATAGCCTGTTTCCCGATGCACCGGATAGCTGGGCGCGTGATCTGGCTTCTATCCAAACAAGATCTCTTCTTGCAGACAGTAAAATGACCGGTGGTAAAATTTAATCCTGTCTATCGAGGCACAATTAAATTGATCTGCCTGTACGAAAAAGACACACTGCGCCGGAATCGGTTCTTCGGATGAAAATTTGATCCGAAGATAATAGGGAACACGGAGAGATTTACCCATCAGGGGATCTTGAACCGTGGCTGCCCCCGCAACTGTAAACAGCTTAAAGCTTGTTATAACCACTGGTATTTTTTAGAGGCATTCAAATCTCTAGATGTTCATATCGGGAAGGGACAATGCTCTTATGTTGTAAGCCAGGAGACCTGCCGATTTAACGTCACCTGTCTGATGAACGGGGTGTTCATTGGGGCGGTTTTCCGTCGAGTGACGTGCCTGTCGATACTGGCAAGGCGCGTTTATGCTGATTTAAAAATCAGTACCTAAATGTGCACTGTCATTGTCATAACTTTTTTAGACAAGGCGCGTACCATGTTTATACGATCTAAAGAAAAAAGACTCTCGCGAGTTCTTCTCTTAACTATTTCCTTAACAACACTTTTCTCTCAGAAGGCCATCGCTCATTTCATCGAGTTAATTCCCTCTTCTCCCCTGATAACCAAGAGTGCTGAAAATGACTTTTCATTTGATATACGTTTTACGCATCCTATGGAGGGAGCACCACTTATGGAGATGGAACGTCCTGATTTATTTGGCGTTCAAATCGCTGGCAAAAAATACGACTTAACCAAATCTCTTCAAGCCACAAAATTAGAGGGAAAACTCAATCCTGCGAATGCCACGTCCTATAAGGCAGACCACAAAATAAAACGTGCCGGAGATTACAGTTTTTACCTCGTTCCCAAACCTTATTGGGAACCTGAAGAACAGGCGATGATTATCCACTACACAAAAGTTGTTGTGAATGCCCATGGTCTGGAAAATGGATGGGAAGATCCTGTCGGATTACCTGTTGAAATTATTCCCCTGAGCAGACCCTATGGCCTGTGGACCAATAATCTTTTTTCCGGTCAGGTCCTCAATAACGGACAACCGGAACCCCACGCGCTCATAGAAATCGAGTATCGGGGTGAAGGAAAGGTTGATGTTCCTGCGACACCTTTTATTACCCAGGTTGTTCGTGCCGACAAAAACGGTGTCTTTAACTACGCAATGCCAAAAGCAGGGTGGTGGGGTTTTGCTGCTTTAGTTGATAACGGCAAAACATTACCAGCACCGGATGGGTCAGAAGCACAGGTCGAAGAAGGTGGATTGATTTGGGTTCATACCCAAGACATGCCACAGTAAACACACCTGATTAAAGGACCATATCCTGAAAATCAGCCTTGCAAAAACAGCAGGCAATAAAGCAACAAAGCGGTGGGCTCAGCTATAGAGTCCACCGCTTATTTATAAAACCCAACCAGATGTTTATCATAACAGATTTAGCCCGACATATAAGCCATCATCTGTTCATTTTCATACTCTAGCTCTAGAAGGCGTTTACGCACCACATCGCCGATAGAAATCATACCGCATAACTTGCCATCAGAGACAACAGGCATGTGGCGAAAACGGCCATCGGTCATTTTTTGCATTACCTCGTGTACACGCGCATCCGGTGCACAGCACACAGGATTGGCTGTCATAATTGTATCAACCTTATCCGCAAAAAGTTCTTTTCCTTTTTGCCCGATTCCAACTACAACATCACGCTCGGATACAATACCAATTGGACGCTTATCATCATCCGCAACGACTAAAGCACCAATTTTAAAAGAATTCAGGGTGTCGATGACCTCCTGAACAGTGTGACCTGTCGTGATTGTATGAATTTCGCCACCTTTATCGGCTAGAATATCCTTAACCGCCCCGCCGGAAGTTCCCCCAGAAGATCCCCCTGTTTGCCCTGAGCCAGAACCGCTATCACTTTGATAAACTGCGCCCCTGAAATCACCGGAAAATAGCATTTATCATCCTCCTTGTGTTCTGCTGTCTTTAAAGTATAGCACAAGAATTTTAGGACATAACTTTTGTTTCAAAAAAGTTCCCGGAAGCTCTAATCAAAAAACTTCCGGGACAGTTGGCGGATCGAAAATCCTGTTCCAAAATAAGTGCGTTAGAAATTATAGGTAATCGCAAGGCCACCAGAGAACTGGTTCTCACTTTCAACGAAAGGACTATCGGCTGCATCACCCAACAAACGCGCATAGCCCACGGACCCGATCATGGCCCAGTTCTCATCAAAGCTATACATGGCACCCAAATTTAATCCGACATCCTTGAAGCCCGCATCGGTATCGTGTTGGCTATATCTACTTCTGGAAGCTTGCTTATTGTTCACGCCAAAATAGGATTGCATATAATCTTCTGATGCCCAGCTAACAGATGGCCCCGCTGAGATCCAAAGACGCTCATCAAAAAAGCTATGACGATATTCGGCACTAAAATTAGCCAAAAGACCTTTGTCTTCACCGCTTAGATCCTGCGTAATATCTAACTCGAACGCATACGTTCCCAGATCAATTTCAGCAAACGCAGTCCCCTCAAGCCCGGCTTCAACATCTCCTAACCCTCTAAGAGCAGAGTTATCACCTTCATCCCGGCCCCAATCGTAATTCAAGGAAACGCCACCGCTAAAATGCTCTGAACGCAGTAAAGTTGCACCAATGCCACGATCAACCGAGACAAAAAACGTGTCGTCTCGCCAGGATGCTTCAAGAACGGGCATTGCCCCGACACCATAATCGTCTGAACCTTCATAATCAGGTCCAAACCCGGCCCCCGCACCAATAGTAAAATCCCAGTCACTTAGTGCTGCATCCACGAAGTTATCTAGTTTTGTACTACCTGCTCCAGCTTGATCATCAGCTTTGGTCGGCGAGGCAAGGCTCAAAAACACAACAGACGTGAACAGTACAAACTTTGTCAGCTTGGTTTGAATAACATTGATTGCCTTAACACCTGTGCCTCTAGCTACAGATGAAGACATATAAAAAAATATAGAGCGGTGCCTAAGCATGAGTCCCTCATTAAACAACGAAAATATATCGTGGTTATACAAGGGCTTTCTGACAGAGGACTGACCGTTATGATTTAATAGGAACTAATATTAAGCCAAGGCCAATTCTGTACCCGCAAAATCCCCAAAGTAGCGCTCAGGAACAATCGCGTCATAGGACTTATCACTATTCTGAGTGACCGGCCCAACCTGTTCAAAAAGGCGTTGGACATCGCGTACGGACAAACCATCCCATGACGGCTGTAATGCCTGACAGATAGAATCTTCCAACTGCTTATAAATAGTTCTAATAAAGTTTTTTTGATCCGAAGATGCTTTCAGCGCGTGAATACTCGGCATTTGCCAGTGTACTCTCAAAGCACCCAACGGACCTAGAACAGGTTGATTTTCATCCGGCGCGCTAATGCTAATAACAAGATCAATATCCGGGGCCCCATCTTCCATAAAAAGTTTATGTGTCTTTGAGAAAAGACCTGCAGTGTCATATCCTTTGGCTTCAAGAAACTGATCGACCATTGGCAACATTTGTCCATCAGGCTGCGTTCCCGCGCTAAAAGATCGAACACGCCCGCCCCCAAAATCCCTCAGAAGCGTCTCTGCAATTAAACTTCTAGCGGAATTAGCCGTACTTAGAAAAAGTATATGAACTGGTTTTTGCGCCATTATTCAAAGCCTTTGTGAACAACTATCTGTTTAAGGATGATAGGATTTGTGTGTCCGGTTTTATATTTCTGGATCTATATGATCGTGTTTCATATCACGGGGATAGATACGTCAGAAAAATATCAACAGGATGAAAGGCATGTGACCTATTTATGAATTCCTGTCACCAAACGACTTCAAGAATGATTTATTCCACTAGTTTATAACGTGTGCGGTCTTAAAGATTTTCAGAAGCTCATTCATGACCGATCTAATGGCGGGAACAAAGCGCAAATCACCATGCACGATCAGGTAAAGGTTTGAAACCAACCCCGGAATATCTGGCGTTAATCTTTTCAGTTGAATGTCATGATCACCAGCCGCGGAAGGTAACAATCCAACACCTAGATTTTCCCTCAGCATTGTTTGCATCATCATCGCATGATTAATCCGAATAACAGGCGTCACCATTTTAAGCGTTGACCGCATCCATGTTGCATCGGGTTGATAGGCATGTTCTTCATCCCATCCGACCCATGGTAAATCTTTTTGCCAAAGCCATGCCCCCAAATCTTCCTCTTGGGGCAGAGGAGCAACGTCACTTGCCCTGGAGGCAAAGACAGCAAAGGGCATCTCTGTTAACTTCTGCGTATAGAGATTGCCTTGCTTGGGTTTGCAAAAACGAATGAGCAAATCCGCTTCGCGCCTTGAAAGACTCGCCTCCACGTGCGTCGTGATTAGTTCCAGTTCGATCCCGGGCAGTGTTTTTCTAATGTGATGGACATGCTTCGACAGTAACATCCCGGCCTGTTCATTCATCGAAACTCTGACGGTGCCAACAGAATCAGCCGCCAAAAGTGTGCTTTGGCGATTTAATGTTTCAGCGGCCTCAGCCATGGGAAAGGCTTTTGACGCCAACATCACACCGGCTTCGGTAGGGGATAGACCTTCGGACAATCGCTCGAACAGACGATTCTTCAATCCATCTTCCAATGATTTTATTCTGCGCCCTACAGTAGGTTGGCTAATGCCCAATTCTCTTGCCGCAGCAGAAAAGGACCTCATTTCATAAACAGAAAGAAAGACCCTTATATCATCCCAATCATAAGGGGATTTAAGCATTACACACCTATTCAATAATGAACATCATAATTACAATAATTTTTATATCATACATATATGAATAGATCTATTTATAGAAATACGAGAAATCACACGAGCTAAGGCCAAAGAACTATAGGCCGAAGAACTATAGGAAAGACAAATGTTCGCGCACGCAAACCAGAATAAAACAAACTTTCAGGCGATGTTGGCCGTGCTGTTTGCTGCCTTTCTTTTCTCAGCCATGTTTGCTCTTCCCAAAGGCGCCGCCACAGACCTGCAATGGTTCCAGATCGTTTTTATCCGCTATACAGGGGGATTAATCTTTCTGCTGCCGACGGTATGGCGGTGGCACTACAAAGGAAACAGTCTCAAAAGTAGTTTCGGCCTTTTACACATCGGACGATCAATTGCAGGCATTGGCTCTGTTGCCTGTGTCGTCATTGCCGCCTCACAAATCCCCCTTGCTGATGTCATAACTATCAGCTTCTCCAATGGGGCCATCGTCCTTGTTCTTGCAGGGATAATATTAGGTGAACGGGTTCTTCCCCGCCATTGGGCGTCGATCATCATCACGATTTTCGGAGCAAGCCTTGTTGCCTCTCAAAGCGCGGAAGGAGGGCAAAGTTCCTTCTTTAGCTCTGCGGCTCTTATTGCATTACTTGCCGCATGTTGTATGGCCGTTGAGATAATCGTTATAAAATTTGTCAGTGAACGCGAAGCTATCCCCGTAACTCTGTTGTACGTAAACGGCCTTGCAAGTCTCTTGTTGTTGACCCCGTCCCTCATATGGGGACAATGGCAAGGTTTGGATAGCTGGTGGCCCGTTCTTCTTATGGGACCAATTGCCATTCTCGGACAAGCGCTTAATCTGTTTGCCTTCAGAAAAGCAGATGTGATTCTGCTGACACCTTTAACCTATAGCTCGATCTTGTTCTCTGCTCTGTTAGGCTTTCTGCTCTTTGGCGAACACTTGAGCTGGTACACTGCGCTCGGCGCGATCATCATTATCACGGGCTGTTTGATTGGGATGGGCATCTATCGTAAAAGGCTTCCGCAATCTTCGTGAGATATTAATCTTCAGATTTTGTGTATTATAGTCCGATAAGGCTACCAAAGCATTTCAAACGAGAAGGTTTGATAAAAACACTCTATGACTAGTGATCACAGCGACTTAAAAAGCATCGTCTCTCGTTTTACTGATGAGCAGGTATCGACTCCTGTTTTTGTCGCCAACGTCCTACGTGAAGCGATTATCTCAGGCACCCTGCCCCCGCACAGCCTCGTCCGGCAAGATACAGCCGCCGATTCAATGGGCGTCAGCAAAATCCCGGTCAGAGAAGCTTTACGAACATTGGAAGGTGAAAACCTTATTAGCTTTGAGCGGAACAGAGGCGCACGGGTTCTTCCCGGTTCAATTCGGGAAATGATTGAAATCTTTGAACTTAGAAAAGTGATCGAGCCGCATTTGTTACAGCTATCAATCCCGAACCTTACGGATGAAGATTTAAGTGGCGCGCAAAATCTGATTACCCGCGAAGCTCAGTCAACAAACCAGAAAGAACTGGGCGAGCTTAACCGTCAGTTTCACGAAATCATTCTATCTGGCGCCAAAGAAACCATCGGGTATAAATTTCAAACCATTCTCTTTACAACATCAGAACGCTATTTGAGATTGAGCCTAAAAGAACCATCATCTCAAACCCGAAGCAATGCAGAACACCAACAACTGATTACAGCTTGTATCGACCGCGATGGAGACAAGGCAAAAGAGCTCCTCGTAAAACACTTGGAATCAGCCCAAAATGTTATCCACGAGAAGCTCAAACAGGATAAATCGGTAGATCCCTAAGCGTATAATTTTCCTTATAAATCTTTTGCGAGCCTGAGCGCATCGTAGATCGCCGCATGGGTATTTCGCGCGGCAACCGCATCACCAATTCTGAACAGCTGAAACTTGCCATCCGCATTGGTGGCAATTCTTTGTGGGTGCCCATAAATAAAGGCTTTGTGGTCAAGCTCACCAAGATTTACTGACCGAGGTTTAAGATCAAAATAGATCTCATCCATCGGAATAGTTCCATGATTGACAACAATCTGGTCATAGTTTTTTTCTTTGATTAGATCGCTATAATCAGTACCAATTTTGGCCCGTAGTCGGTTGCCATTCCGCTCGACATCCTTCAAGCGATAGGTAACGGTAAAGGTCACGTCCTTTTCTTGCATCGACCGCATATAAGGGACCAGATTCATTGCCATCACATCAGGTGCAAAACTACGGTCCGGTGTCATAATTTCAACTTTTGCACCCGTATTTGCAATGACTTCCGCGGCCTGCAATCCAGCATGATCCCCAGCATCGTCATAGACCAACACATCCTGTCCCGGCTTAACATCACCGGCAATGATATCCCAGCTGGAAACCACCAATTCATTACCACTTTTCAAAACTTCTGTATGGGGTAAGCCACCCGTTGCAATAATGACAACGTCCGGATTTTCCGCCTCAATATCTATAGCCTCTGCCCAAGTGTTAAATCGAAACTCGACATCCCGCGCAGCACATTGCGCCATGCGCCAATCAATGATCGAAATCATCTCGGCCCGCCGTTGACTTTGCGCAGACAAACGAATTTGCCCTCCCGGTTCCGGGGCAGCTTCAAAGACAACGACGTCATGCCCACGTTCAGCAGAAACACGCGCAGCCTCTAGCCCCGCAGGCCCTGCCCCGACGATGACAACTTTACGTTTTTGATCAGCGGGCGGAATATCGTGGGGCATTGTCAGCTCCCGACCCGTCGCCGCGTTGTGTATGCACAAGGCATCTCCGCCTTGATAAATGCGATCCAGACAATAGGTCGCCCCAACACATGGGCGAATATCATCTTCGCGACCCGCCATGATTTTTTTTACAATATGTGGATCAGCCATGTGAGCACGGGTCATGCCAACCATATCCAAAAGCCCTTCGGCAACTGCATAACGCGCTGTCGCAACATCGGGAATACGGGCAGCATGAAAGGTTGGCATGCCTGTGGCTTTTTTAACTTCCCCGGCAAAATCCAGATGAGGTGCTGATTTCATTCCCTGTACGGGAATGACATCTGTTAGGCCGGGATCTGTATCAATATGCCCGCGAATAACGTTGAGAAAATCGACCATCCCAGAACGCTGTAAACGCTTTGAAATTTCAATTCCTTCTACAACAGATATTCCATCCTTGTCCGCTTCATCCGCGGTATAACGAATACCAACAATAAACTTGTCGCCTACACGCTTTCGAATAGCTTCAAGCACATTGAGCGAAAACCGCATTCTGTTTTCCAGCGATCCGCCATACTCACCATCCAGTGTATTGGTGCGCGGCGACCAGAACTGATCCATCAGATGACCATAGGCTTCCAGTTCAATGCCATCCAGTCCGGCAGCTTTCATTCGTTCTGCCGCATCTGCATAATCCTCAATAATTCGAAGGATATCCCAGTCTTCCATCTGTTTCGGGAAAGCTCGGTGCGAAGCTTCACGGTGGTGCGATGGTGCAACGGCTGGTAACCAATCCCCTTTGTTCCATCCTGTTCTACGTCCCAAATGCGTCAGCTGGATCATCACGGCACATCCATGTTCATGACATGCATCCGTAACTTTTTTCATCCAGGGGACAACCTCGTCCTTGTAAGCCAACACATTATTGAACACAGGCGGACTATCACGGGATACGGCGGCCGACCCCGCAGTCATGGTCATACCAACTCCTGCTTTTGCCCGCTCTTCATGATAGGCACGGTAACGGTCCTTGGGCATTCCGTCTTCGGGGTAAGCTGGTTCATGGCTTGTGGTCATGATCCGGTTTTTGATTGTCAAATGCTTCAGCTTGTAGGGCTGCAACAAAGGATCATTACTGGCCATTTCTCTCTCCTGTTTATTCTTGTTCCGGTTCAGTTTTATCTGGCTTTTACCTGTTTTTCTGTCCGGAGTTTTCATTAAGGTTATATCAAAGCTGAAGCTTGGCAGACGTTTTTTACCCAGCTCAATTGGTTAATTAAGCGGCAATTGACGAAACAGACCGGGATTATCTGGATCGTTAAAATGGCTCATGGGGCCATGTTCAACAAAGTGCCCATGCCAGCGCTTCATCGCTTCTGGATCCAGCTCTACGCCCAAGCCAAGTCCTTCCGGTACTGCTATGGTGTTATTTGTCTGTCGGAAGGGGCCATTTTCAATAACATCTCCAATTTGCCAGCGAAACAGCGATTGAGAAGGTTCTGTGATCCACGGTGTTGCGGCAACAACATGCAGATAGGCCGCAGTCATAATACCCAAATCATTTGAATAACACCAAAAGCCTTTGCCCATTGCTTCGCAGGCTGCAATGAACTTCATTGTTTTCCCAATGCCACCAAGCGCAGCAAAATTACAAACAAAATAATCAGGTGCGCCCAGAGCAACTGCACGCCGCAAATCCGGCACGTGAGTCGAAAACGGAATAATCGAATGACGACGCAATTCGGCCATTTCCTCAAAGGTCGCAACGGGGTCTTCATAGTTCCGGATGTTATAGGGCTCAAGCTCTCTCAAGACCCAACGTGCCGTTGTTAACGACCATTGCATATTCGAATCAAGACGCAACATGGCATCAGCCCCAAGTGCTTCTCTCAAAAGACGCACAGTCTTGATTTCAAGCTCGGGATCTCCCTGAATAAGCTTACCCTCAAAATAACTAGAACCGTGTTCTTCCTTCATCTTCAGACAGTAATCAACAATGGCCTCGGGGGTCATTTCCCCTCCAGCACTATTATTTTCTGGCCGAAAAGCAAAATACTCGGTGAAGGGAATTTCTTTCCGGATTGCCCCACCTAATAATTTATAGAGCGGCATATTCATGACTTTTCCGCGAATATCCCAAAGTGCCAGTTCCAACGCACCAAAAGCAATTGAGATTGCGTTTTCGCCTGTATTTGCCGTTATCTGCCACGGCGGCACACAACGCGCTTCACAATTGGCAATATCCAATGGATCAGCGCCGATAAGAGCTGGGGCAATCTCTTCCTTGATAATCTCACCAAAATGCCACCACGGTGCTTCGCCCAGCCCGACAACACCTTCGTCGGTGAAAACTTCGATGATCGATTTTGATGCCCCGGGATAAAGCCCCGCTGTCCACCAGAAAGGCGCATCAAAAGGTACATTTACATGAGTGACTTTAATATCTGTGATTTTCATGACCAGGCCTTATCAATTCCCCAACTTCCATCCAATTTGACAAAGTAACCTCTAATACCAGGCATCTTTCATTTCAGTTTTCCGTCGGTTCATAAAATCAAGCAGTGCTTTGTCTGTATCTTCGGCCAAATGCGGCGCCTGATAATCTGCCAATATCTTTTTCCATCTGCGATTGGCGCGGACCATTGCATCATCCCCGCCCTGCTCGCTCCAGCTTTCGAATGGCTGATCATCGTTGAGCTCTGTATCCCAGTATGCCGTTTCATAATGAGAAAGCGTATGCGCCGTGCCAAACATATGCTGTCCCGGCCCCCCTTCACGCAAAGAAGAGATCCCCAAGGTGTCATCATTGATTTCAAGGCCTTTGAGGTAAGCGTGTAATGCCCCGCAAAGATCGGTATCCATAATGAACTTCTCATAGGACATTGAAAGCAAACCATCGAGGAATCCCGCAGAATGCAATACGTAATTCACCCCGCCCTGTACCGCAGACATCATCGACATCATGGCCTGTACCATAGCCTGACCATCGGGTAGTTTTGACGTCGCGAAATTACCCGCACAACGCAAAGGTAATTTCAATCGACGCGCCAACTGTCCCATGACCAGGCTCCCCAGCGCCGGTTCTGGCGTTCCAAAAGTCGGGCTACCGGATCTCAGAGACATGGACGACAAGAAAGAAGCCAAAATGGCCGGGGCACCGGGTCTGACAAGTTGTGTCAAAGCGCATCCGACCATGGACTCAGCCAAGCCTTGCGCCACCGCGCCTGGCATTGTCACCGGGCAGACAGCCCCACCAAGCAAAAACGGCAAATGGATGGAGCCTTGGCCAGCGGCGGCGTAAGCCCGAATGCCTTGGGTTGAAATTCCATCCCAAACCAAGGGCGATGTAGAGTTAAAGTTCCCCATGATCACACAGTTCTGATCAACAAACTCGGGGCCAAACAGAATGCGGCACATTTCAATGCTATCTTCAGCGCGTTCAGGGGCCGTGATCGACCCCAGAAACGGTCGATCAGAATAGCGAATATGCGCATAAACCATATCCAAATGCCGTTTGTTCACGGGGATGTCCGTTGGCTCACAGATCGTTCCTCCGGAATGGTGAAGCCATGGGCTGGATTGTGCCAATTTCACAAAATTTTCAAAATCATCAAGGGTTCCATAACGCCGCCCCTTATCCATATCCATCACAAAAGGTGAACCATATGCCGGGGCAAAAACCATTGCATCACCACCGATTTCCACTGATTGCGCCGGATTTCTCGCATGTTGTGTAAAACGCTCGGGGGCCGTTTTGAGAAGCTCGCGGATCATGCCGGGTTCGAATTTGATATTCCAGGCGTCCGCAGAAATATCTGTGACTTGTCCGCCCGCTTTTCGAAATAGCTCTACTGTTTCGGGATCTTCTCGAAACTCAATACCTATCTCTGCCAGAATAGTATCTGCGGCTTTCTCGATTTTTATCAGATTCTCTTCATTGAGCAGATCATAGGTTGGAATGTTACGACTTATGAAGGGAGTCTGCAGATGCGAATTCTGCCCTGCCCCATCCATTCGACTTGCTTGTCTGGCAGCACGTCCGCGATTTCGAGCTCTTCCTACGCGATGCTCATTACTATCAACACGATCAACCGACTGTTCCATTGCCTTACTTTCTTCCGAGAATAATAGGAATAGGCATATGGTATACTTATGCAATATAGTTGTGACTGACTAAAAATCTTATTCTTAGGCTAAGTTTAATTTATGCGAAAATTAAAATCACTTATCCAATCTCCAGCGTCCCTCTTCTCGTTTGAAGCAGCAGGCAGGCACTTATCCTTTGCCCGGGCTGCAGAAGAACTCAATGTCAGCCAAGCCGCGATAAGCTACGCGATCAAACAGCTTGAAAGTGCATTGAATGTGCAGCTTTTTTATCGTGGGCATCGCTCGGTTGAACTGACAAATGCGGGTAAACGCTTTCACAACGATGTGACCATGGGTCTTGGCCATATTCACCGTTCTGCCGAAGAGCTCTCGCGTTCGGATAGTGAAGGCAGCATAACGCTTTCTTGCTCAACGGCCTTTGCCAACTATTGGATCGTGCCAAGACTAGGCACACTCCGGGCCAAGAACCCTGAAATTGATCTGCGATTACAAACCACTGATAAGGACATAGACCCAGCAATCGAAGGGATTCCACTGGGCATACGACGCGGCACAGGCGATTGGCCCGGTCACGATGCCATTCAAATCGCCAGTGAAGAAGTATACCCTGTTGCCAGCCCTCGGTATCTTTCTGAAAACGGGCGTCCGAAAGACGCGGTTGAGTTAGCTGCACGGCGCTTGATATATCTTGAAGAACCTTACCGTGACCGCCCAAACTGGAACACATGGTTTCAGGCAAAGGGGTTGGTCTGGAAAGATTACGGCGAGGGTTTACGCCTGAATGACTACGCCCTAGTTATCCAAGCAGCACTGGCTGGTGGTGGTATTGCCCTGGGTTGGTGGCATCTGGTTGACCATCTCGTAGAACACGGTCTGTTGGTAAAGCTGGATGATAAGCCAGTTCACTTTGGTGGAGACTTTTGGGTTTTATGGCCGAACCATAAACCGCTAAGCCCACAGGCGGAACGTGTGCGAGACTGGTTGACTTCTTCGCAAAATTCCTTGGACAATGGTCTCTATTAACGCGATATTATCCCCAACAAACAAGGAGATAATAATGTCCAGCAGTTCCGCCAACAGTCCCAAACGCACAATTGCAATGGTTGCCCACGACCGAATGAAACCAATTCTTTTAGAATGGGCCGACGAAAACCAAGAACAGCTTAAAGAGTTTCGCATTGTTGCAACGGGAACAACAGGCCGCTTGTTGGCAGAAAACCTTCCTGAGCATGACATAACGGCCTTTAAAAGCGGGCCACTTGGCGGCGATCTGCAAATTGGTGCGCTCATTTCCAACGACGAACTGGATGCGCTATTCTTTCTTGTCGACCCCATGACTCCACAGCCACACGATGTTGATGTCAAAGCCCTGATTAGAATTTCTACCCTTTATGAGACACCTGTTGCCTGTAACCGGACAACAGCTGATTTCATCCTTCGAGGCATTACTGAGCAAGGTTATCAAAAACGTCCAGCTCATCCCATGATCGAAGAGTACGTCACTCGCACAGTTTAAAACCTGTAGGCCAATCAGTTAAATACATATCACTCAATAGCATGGATTACTTTTGTAACAGGGGTATCCAAGCCTTCGACATACCAGTTCGCCCACAAGCGATTTTCCTTATCCGGTTCCAGGCTCAGGAAATTCCGGGCAAGCATATATTTTCTTCGCTGTGTTGGTAACTCCATCATCCGTGCTGTAATGCCTTGCTCAATCGGCTCAACTTCATCGCTTAATTGCGTTAACAACCACCCCATCAGCTTTGGTGGGGAAGGATGAACAATTCCAGAGGCTGTGAGCTGGTTTATAACCTTTGATCGCCCAGAGGCAGGTTCTCCCCGCTCGCTTTCAATAACGCCCAGACAAGCAACGTGCACATCGCCAGAAAGAATGGTCACACGACAAGACTTATCAGTCATGAGTCCAAGTAATCGATGAATCATCCGCAAACGCTCTGCACGATGATTAGGGCTTTGCCAGTGATCTCTTAAATCATCTTCCAGTTCTTGCTCACCCGGCAACCACCCCATGAGACTTTCAATAGACCCAAAATCCGCGTGTACGACAGGCACTGGAGAGACAAAGAGCAAATGCCTTGGTCCCCCCTCGCCAACAGACTTCAAGCCATCAAGATATTGCCAAATCAAATCCCAACTTTCCCGAGAGAGAACTTGCTTTTGTGTTCTTTCCGTTCGAGCATCCAATGCAAGCACCAGATAATTTCCAGTCTGGTGGATCGTCGAAAAACCTTTGGTCGGCAAAGATGCGGGATGCTTTTCGTTCTCTGATATTGATAGTTGCTGTTGGAACAGGCCAAAATACTTACGCGCTATACTAAAGATTCCCTGATAAACCTCGCACTCCTGATCTTCGACAGCATAGGACCCCCAACCATCGAAGATATCATGATCGTCCCACATCATAATGGTGGGGATAGAGGCGAGCGCCTCAGCCACAACAGGCTGTTTCCACCGCTGACAATAGAGATCAAAATAGAAACGATCGACCTGATCCCGCATCACAGCGGTAAATTTACGTTTTCTGCGTTCACCCCTCGGTAATTCAACCCACTTTTTAATCTCGGAACACCGTTCCCAGATTTCATCGGCATAGACCTGATCACCGCCCATAATCATCAAATTATAAGGCGTCACCCGATGCTGAAAGAGCAGGGTCTTCCACATAGCATTTTTATCATCCACTTTTTTGATTTCACTCGGGGAAGAAAAACCATTACAGGAAAGAAAGGTCATTTGAGGATCAGTATCGCGGGCAGGAACACTGAACATCCAAAAATCAAACCCAATAAAATACTTAACCTCTATAGGATCATTTTCGCGTAGCACACGAATATCAAACCGCGATGCAACAAAGCCTTTTGTTTCATACAATGTAGAACGAGATACACATTTCCCTTTTTCCAGATTGAAGACCAAGTCTGCGGTCGATGTCTTAGAAACAACCAATATCGACAGATCCCAAAAGTCGTCCTCTGCTGTTCTCAAATTCAAAATAGGTCCAAGTTTGAGGTCCATGATATCGCTCCCTAAATTTTATGATTATTTAGAGAGGATATATGACGCCAATAACCTATTCCACATTAAGTTGAATTTAGTGCAAACAAAATCTCTAAACAGGCGATGATGCCGCGTTTAGAATAAGCCTTAGGTCGTTCTGCATATGACCTAAGGCTGACTTGATCATATCAGAAGTCTTCATCAATTTATCAGTTGCATCCCCAGTGGTTCGAGAAGCATCCCGCATGGCTGCCGTACTGCCGGATACTTTGTTGGCATTTTCCACAGAGTCCTTAACAAAGCGGGCGATCCCGTTCGATGCATTTGACTGCGCTTCAAACAGTTGCACCAGGCCACGCATTGATTGATCCACCTGATTGATACGCCCTTCGATAGTGGTAATGCCCTGTGCGGCTTGCTCGGATACATCACGAATAGATTTAACCCTGACAGCAATTGCATCTGTGGCCTGTGATGTTTCTGCAGACAACTTTTTGACTTCTTCAGCCACTACAGCAAAACCCGCCCCCGCCACCCCGGCGCGCGAGGCTTCAATGGTTGCGTTCAAAGCCAACAAGTGTGTTTGTCCGGCAATCTTTTGAATCATCTCAATAATTTCTTCCACCTGATTAGCCGTTTCATAAAGATCTTCAACGGTGGAATGTGCCTCTTTAGTATCTCTCGTTGCCAAAGATGTCAGCTTGATCTGCTGATCAACAGCTTCCGACATTTCCGAGCTACAGGATATGAGATCTTCGGAAAGCTCCCTGATTTCACCAGCCATTTTGGCATTGATATCTGCCAGTTCGATTGTTTCACCGGCTTGTTGGTTGGTGTTCGTCGCAAAGTTTTGTAGCTGATCGGACATAACGGCAAGATCATCCGCATGCAAAGTAACGCTTTTCACGCTGGAGTTCATACCACTTTCAAGTTGTGATGCCACATTGATAAGTCTGTCTTCAACAGCCTTTTGATTACGTAAACGCTCTCTCTCATTTTCTTCACGCAGAACAGCAGCTTCCTCTCTAGCCTGTTGAAAACGTTCAATCCCGCGAGCAAGAGAGCCGATTTCATCAACACGGCCAGTCTCGCGTAAGTTCACATCTCCACCATCAGCAACTTCCCGAGCCGCTGTTTGCAAGCGAACCAGAGATTTGGTTACCAGACTACGATTTACGCCAAAGATAACACCGAGAATCAAAATAACCGCCACACTACCGAGGCCAATTGAGATGAAAAATGCCAAATCAGCAAAAGCTTTTACTTCTTCGTCTTTTTCACGAATAACATCGACATGCTCAAGAATAGCAATCCGTTTCTGTTCCGCTTCTAATGTCGCATCCGCCAATATTCCCTTGAGGGACAAAACCTTGCGCCCCAAAGCATCGTCACCGGAATTTTCCTGAGAAATTCTCGCTACTTCCCCCTCAATATCTGCAACAGAAAGGCTGTCAAAACGAAATTCCTTTACCTTGTCCTGATATTTATTGCTGGCGAAAACACCCAGAGACACGGCAGGTTTCCCTACGCCTTCATCAATAACAAAGAAACCGTTCTTGGACAGATCTCTGCGCTGATTTCTTTTTTTATAACGCGCCTTAATGCCATTACGTCCATCATGAATTGTTACGCTTGCCCCTTGAGACAGAGCCCAGTTTTCGATTTCTTTCGAGGCATTAACTTCAAGATGGGTCCCGATGGAAAGATAACTTGTTTGCAGGTCTGTAATTTCTGCCCGCAATGTCTGATTCATTTCACGTAAAAGCTGGGTACGGGCCTCTTCTTTCTGCATGATGGTTTTCATCAGAAGCTCAAAACCGAAAAGCAGTCCAGCCATCAAGGGCACAAGCACCGTGATCAAAGCGATAATCAGTTTGATATCAATTCGGGATTTTATAGCGGTAAACATAATACTCTCACAATGTAATCAAAATATTTACTTTTTCATGGTGAGAATCGATATCAACTGATGATGACAGTTTTACTGACTTTTAATGACCCTATTTCTATAAATTATCTTTTTAACCATATACTTATAGCGTAAAAATCATTTCAAAATCTCTGCAAGTCGCTCTAGCGGTAGCTCATGAACAACTCGCCCTTTATAGCCAATGGTCGTTGTCGCCTTGCATAGAGAATTAACGATAGCTTCCTCGGTGGCCTCAACCACGCCGTGGAAAAGCACATTGGTGTCTTTCTCTGGAATAATCTTTAAACCTTCGTGCATCCCCTCTTCGCGCAACTTTAAAATATTCCCCGTAGAGAAAGCGATGGCATAATCGCCACTGCCGTTATGACCAAAACCGCCTGTTCGCCCTAATCCCAATGTAGCTCGTCGGGCAAGACGATCACACTGTTTGGATGAAAGTGGCGCATCGGTTGCGACAACGATAATGATTGACCCATCTTCGACATGGGGAACTCTTTTATGATCTGGCACAGGAACTTCCGAGCTCGGTATTTGCTCGCCAACCGGAACACCGTTAACACGAAAATCTTTACGGTCGCCATAATTCGCCTGTACCAGCACACCAACGGTATAGGTTTCGCCCAAGATGTTCACCTTTCGAGAAGACGTCCCTATCCCCGCCTTGAAATCATGACAAACCATACCCGTTCCACCACCGACACACCCCTCTTCCACAGAACCAGAATGAGCATCATCCATGGCATGGGCAACATGCTGGGTGGTCAAAGCAAAGGCGTTGGGATCACTCAACCACCCATCCCAGGTCTCAGCTACAATCGGGTGCGTACCACTATGCGTGTCCTTGTCATCACAAAGCTGACTGATTCCCCGGTGAACCGCGCCGACCCCGTAATAAGACGTCAAAAGAATAGGAGACGACAGTTGTCCGGCTTCTTCCAACCAACCCCGTCCCGTCATTTCCCCATAACCATTAAAGACACTTGATCCGGCAAAGACACCATGACTCCAGAGCTTTTCTTTCCCCAGCGGCAAGATCGCCGTTACGCCCGTGCGCAAGATTGATGGGCTATCTTTCAGAACGGAACAGTGCCCGACTTCAAGACCAGGAACATCGGTGATTGCATTCAGGGAACCAACAGGCAAATCACCAACTGTTATCCCTAGATCACGTAACCGTTTTCTCTGATTTGTCATTCTTAAATCTTTCTGCCCAATTATGATCCCCGACATTAAATCAAATCGGACTGATCCGTATAGAGAGCAGGATTAAAAAAATTGATGTACATGAACAGATTATCGGGAATACCCTACACAATATCTTGTCCCAAAAATCCTCACACGACAGCCGCTACTCAACGAAATGTGATATGTACTTTATCCAGACACCACTTATCTTGTTAGCAAAGATAATAGGAGAAGAAACAATGCCTCGTTCCCACGATATAAACAGACGCCATTTCCTGAAAGTCACAGGTTCAGGGTTTGCTGCGGCCTTTCTTATGTCGGTGCCGACAAGGTCCTATGCCGCGCAGGACCCGGTTTACACCAGCTTTCTCTCTTCTGTTGCGATTAATGGCTATGATCCCGTCGCCTATTTTAAAGCGGGCAAGCCGGTAGAAGGATCCAAAGATCACAAAACTGAGTGGATGGGGGCAACCTGGTACTTCTCCAGCAAGGAAAATCTGGATACCTTTATCGCAATGCCAGAGACCTTTGCCCCACAGTACGGCGGCTATTGCGCTTGGGCAGTGGCACAGGGAGATACAGCCTCGACAGATCCCCATGCCTGGAAAATTGTCGATAATAAACTCTATTTAAACTATAGCGCTGATATTCAAAGTCGATGGGAACGAGATATTACGGGCAACATCCAAAAAGGCGACAATAACTGGCCCACGGTTTTAAACGACTAGAATTCTAATAGCGCACAAACGTCTAATCTTTGGCCAGATCACTGACATGATAGTCAAAGGCAAGCCGATAGGCGCTGTAGTATTTTGTAATATTCGCCACATAATCTACGGTTTCGCGCCCGATAATCTTACGCGCAATTTGCTCGACATTGGAAAACCACTTGTTAGGGTTTAACCCTTCTTTTGCAGCCTGCTCCCGCATGGACTGAACCTTGTTTGGCCCCGCATTATAAGCCGCGAGCATAAAGTCCAGACGGTCATCGTCAGCAATATCAGGATCATCAAAATAAACATCACGCAGATGAGCAAGATATTTTGCACCAGCATGAATATTACCGTCAATATCATCAACATTCGTGATATTAATCGGGTTCCCGGCTGCCGTTGTTGGCAAAACCTGCATTATACCAATCGCCCCGGCATCGCTTTTGACGGATTGATCCAGCCTTGATTCCTGATAACCGAGTGCGGCAAGTGCAAGCCAATCTATACCGTACTCCAGACCGTATTTTTCAAAAAGCTTCCGCTTGGTTTTCAGCTTTTTACTCTCCCCGCTATGAAGAGGATTCTCGATCCACTTTGTTTGCTCAAAATATTTTTTGAAGTAAATATTTCCGAGCAAGCTCCCCTTCTTCACAGATTTCATTGATTTGTTTATCGCCGTCATCAATTGTGGGCTATCTTTGCGAATGGCCCATGCAAGTTTACCGTCGTCTCGGATCGTGATGTCTTCATAAACTCTCAAATTTGGCAGAATTTCCGCCCAATTTTGAGCAACATGCAGGTCGGCAATGGTAAAATCAACAATCCCCGAATTCACCATCTGTAAAATGTCTTCATCGGTTAATTTTGTATTCGCAGGAATCATCTTGATAGGTGAAAGACCGCGCTTGTCAAAATCTTGGTTAATCAACGCGAGATGCTCGGCAAAGCTACTCTCCGGGTTGATAAAAATGGCATTTCCGGACAGATCTTCCAGCTTATCAATCGCAGGAAAATCAGCTCTTCCAACAATAATTTCGGCAACATTTTGCAAATAGGGCTTGGTAAAGTCGATACTTTCCCTGCGCTCTTTGGTAATGGTCAGGCCTCCAACAGCAATGTCACCGTAACCTGCTTCGAGTAATGGAAGAAGATCGCCAAAAGCCACAGGTTTATAGATGAAAACGATGGGCCACTTATCTTTGGGGATTTGCTTTTGAAGCGACTGACGGAACTCTTCCATCAAATCATATTCAAATCCGCGTGGTTTTCCGTCAGCTATAAAGAAGTTTGTCGGGCTGTAATTTACCAGAACACGGATAGTACGCTTTTCAACTAACGCATCCAGATCCCCCACATAATTATCACCGGATTCAATCAAAAGGCTCGGGGCCGCAGACGGCGCATCTGGAAAAAACAGAACAAGAGAACCAAGAAAAGCAATCAGTTTTAAAGAACGCTTTACGAGAAAAAAACACCTAAACAAAATCAGCCCCTTTTCGAGTTTTGAGAACCCTATCAGATTTCTGTGTAAAAATCTGCACCCGCAAAACGCGAAAAACAATTAAAAAGGGATTGTAACAATAACATTTCTCCCTTAAGTAGTTATTTATTAAGGGATTACAGGCTATTCTTTTCGTGGAAAAGAAGGGTCGAAAATCGCAGAAAACCCATATTTCACATATACCTTTTTATACATAAAAATATATGTGAAATCATGACTTTTTTTCATAAAATCTTAACATGTGCGGTACCAAAACCTAAGTGCGTTAAACCAGGAAAACTGAACGTAACGAATCGTTCACTTTAGTGCTCGCAGTACGACTGGATCTTACACTATTTTTGCCACCCCTTTGCCGAGGTCCAAATGAAGAATTTGCCCATTACAAATAAGGAACGTTTTTTTGCCGATGATGACATAATCGTCAGCAAAACCGACCTGAAAGGCCGCATCACCTATGCCAATCAAACTTTCCTGGCCATCGCTGATTACAAGGAACAAGACGTCTTGGGTCAGCCTCACAGCCTAATTCGTCACCCTGATATGCCGCGATCAGTTTTCAAGCTCTTGTGGGATACCTTGCAGAATCAGCAAGAGATATTCGCCTACGTAAAAAACCGTGCCAAAAACGGTGATCATTACTGGGTCATAGCCCATGTTACCCCCAGCAGGAATGCCCAAGGGAAAATTACAGGATATCATTCCAACCGGCGGGTCCCGGATCGATCCATTCTGGATGAAACAATTATCCCCCTATACCGGGAACTTCTGGCGATTGAACAAAAATCGGACAGAAAAACCGGGTTGGAAAATTCCTATAACAAATTGGCCAGTGTCCTGCAGGATCAAGGGCTGGCCTATAACGAATTTATTGCAAAAATCATGCGGAAAGCGGGGTAAGGTTATGTTTGGAAAATGTTCCGACAAAGAGCTGCAGCAAATACTGGATGTATGCACCGCCGTTTCCAACGGTGATTTCGAAGCCAGAATTACCAACATAAAATCAAAAGGTAAAACCGCAGAAGTCATGCACGCAGTCAACCTGATGATTGACCGTACAGATGCTTTTATGCGCGAAGCAACGGCTTCGCTGGAATATGCCAGTCAGAATAAATACTATCGCCGTATTGCCGAAAAGGGCATGGTCGGATCCTTTGGTGTCGCCAGTAGAACCATCAATCAGGCTATGGATTCTATGGAGACCAGGGTCACTACTTTCTCTGATATTATCGATCAATTCCAAACCTCGATGGGATCGATTGTATCTACTGTCTCCTCAGCCTCGACAGAGCTAAATGCCACGTCAGAGACCATGACCAGCACAGCCAGCCAAACAAGCGAACAGGCCACGGTGGTTGCCGCCGCAGCCGAAGAAGCTTCGGTTAACGTCCAGACCGTTGCCTCGGCCGCGGATCAGCTGTCCGGTGCTATCAATGAAATCAACCAGCAGGTTCTTCAATCTTCTGGCGTGTCGATTGAGGCTGTCAAAGAGGCACAGGCAACTGCGACCATGATTTCAACACTGTCAGATTCATCACAAAAAATTGGTGAAGTGATGCACCTGATCAAGGATATTGCCGAGCAAACCAACCTGCTTGCCCTCAACGCAACCATCGAAGCCGCACGCGCCGGCGAGGCAGGGAAAGGTTTTGCGGTGGTCGCTTCAGAGGTAAAGAACCTCGCTAACCAGTCGGCCAAAGCTACCGAAGAAATCGCACAACAGATTTCAGGCGTACAGGACGCCACCAACAATGCAGTTGCTGCCGTGGATAAAATCAAATCGGTTATTGAGCAGATCAATGAAAGCTTCACCGCCATTTCCGCCGCTATCGAAGAACAGGGAGCCGCGACACGAGAAATCGCTCGCAACGTAGACGAAGCCTCTGCCGGAACGACAGAAGTCACCAGCAATATCCAAAAGGTAACCCAAGGTGCTGTCGAAACTGGTCATGCATCAAAAGACGTCTTAACCGCCTCTGCCGAGCTTGCAAAGCAGGGCGAGGTTCTCAACACCGAGGTAAACAGTTTCCTTTCATCCGTCCGGGCCGTTATCTAACAAACGATCCAAGCTGTTAAAGTGAAGACTTTTATATTTTAACCCCCGTACAGTTCGGCTATTCTGCTTTGTGATCACACATAGCATGCCGACGGTACGGGGATTTGTTTTGCCCCACTGCTCGCGCTTTAAAACACACTATAACGTCAAATATCAGTAAATACTGACAGCAATAAATAAGGAAGAATTCACGATGCCATCATTTGATATCGTCTCCAAAACCGATATGCCAGAAGTCAACAACGCGCTTGATGGTGTGCGTCGGGAAGTCACCCAACGCTACGATTTCAAAGGCTCTAGCTGTGAAATCACCATTGAAGGCGAGGTCATCACCATTCTGGCCGATGACGATTTGAAACTGACCCAAATGCAAGAACTGCTGAAAGGTCATGTTACCCGCCGCGGTATCGACGCCGCGGCACTGGACTTTGGCAAAGAAGAAGCTGCATCCGGTAACATGGTTCGTCAGCACATCACGCTGAAACAAGGCATTGACCGCGAACTGGCCAAAAAGATCACCACTGCCGTTAAACAGTCCAAACTCAAAGTACAAGCGGCCGTTCAGGGCGATGAAGTCCGCATAACCGGTAAAAAACGCGACGACCTTCAGGGTGCCATCGCCATGCTTAAGGAACTGAACATCGAACAGCCCCTACAATTCGAAAACTTCAGAGATTAAGACTGAGGCCTAGCTAAAGTTACGAAAGCCCGGCATTCATGTCGGGCTTTTTTAGCTGATACCAACAGCACGCACTTCTTCACTCTCAATCCTCTCTTCTCTGCTCGAACGCACACTTCAATAAGGAAACAGATCAATGTCTTCTCACCCGATTAGCCGCTATCCCGTGCCAGAATTGAATGCGCTTCCTGATGATATCAAAGAGAAGATTTTGGCCGTTCAGGAAAAAGCAGGCTTTATTCCCAACGTATTTCTGGTGCTCGCCCACCGACCGGAAGAATTCCGCGCCTTCTTTGCCTATCATGATGCCTTGATGAATAAAGAGAGCAACCTGAGCCAAGCAGATCGAGAGATGATCATCGTCGCAACCTCCAGCGACAATGCCTGCCAATACTGTGTTGTCGCCCATGGCGCGGTTCTACGTATTCGGGCGAAAAACTCCCTGATTGCCGACCAAATCGCCACCAACTATCGCAAAGCTGATATCTCCCCAAGAGAAATGGCAATGCTGAATTTTGCCCTCAAGGTCTCCAACAATGCCCAGTCAACCAACGACGAGGATTTTGAAAAGCTTCAAGCCCACGGCTTCACCGATGAAGACATCTGGGATATCGCCGCCATAACCGCCCTCTTCGGCCTGAGCAACCGCATGGCCAATTTCGCCTCCATGCGCCCGAATGACGAGTTCTATGCTATGGGGCGGGATATATAGCTTTCCCGCTCTAGAGCTAAATGTACGGAAAGATGCTCACAGCTAGGGAGATTAGCTAAAACAAGACATTGTTTAGAAACTCTTTATCTTATACAGGCTCCTGTGCATATTCCTCCATCATGAAAAAGGGTTAAGTATGTGCCTGTACAATGAGAGAAATAAGCGTGTTAAACTCACGCCGAGTGATAAAACGATGTTCGATGCAATATTCGCTCTTGCTGTTGTCGCTATCCCGGCATGACAGAATGAGCTTCTCGAGAGCTTTTTCTCCTTCATGACCACCAGCCTCGATCATTGGCAGGAAGCGTTTTAAAAATTCGGTAGAATCTGATTGATGAACGATTACCGTGTCCCATGCAGGCACAACAAAAAGAGCCTGATTTCCAAGCCCCCAAGCCCAAAACGATCCTTCTGGCAAGTCTGTTTCAGGACCAGGAACCCACCATAAATACCCATGCGCCCATCTCAGGCCGCTCATTCCAGTGACGGTGTAGTCTTTTGTTGCGCGATCTACCCAGCTTGCTGGTAAAATCTGTCGATCATTCACCCGACCATTGTTGAGGAAAAGCCGCCCAAACTTAACAAGGTCCCGGGCCGACATACGGAAAGCTGCAGCCTTATGCATAGATATGTCTGTATCAACGACATAAGATACTGCCGAAACATCGAAGTCCTTCATCCCTGTAGGTTTGGCAATACCCTCTTTGAAAGCCGTTGCTATTCCTAAGCCAGTGCTATCTTCAAAAATCGTCGTTAAGGCATTATAATCCCAGTTATTATAAGCCCATACTGTACCAGGTTTGTTCTCTGAATGGCCCAATCGTTTGTTTATGTCAGCTTGCAATCCACCCGAGGCCGCCGCAGGGTGATTGATGCCTGAAACGCTTCTGAGTAGATTTAATACTGTAGCTTTCTTCTGAAGGGGCGTAAGTGGCGAGGGGGTATCATCAATCTCCAACTCCTGCAGTGTAGCGTCTAAGTTAATATACCCTTGTTCCTTGCCAAGGTGCTGACTAACAAGAGCGCTGAGGAAAGACTTACGCATTGAGTGGGTGGCATATGGTTTTGAGAGATCACCGAATGCACCTACGACTTCATTGTTCGTAACAATGACGAAACTATCGGTACTGAGTGTTGCGACATGATCAAAGACGGTAGTAAGCTTATCTGGAGACCAGCCCAAACGTTGAACTCTTTCATCACTGAGACGCGTTATGTCAAGAACACGCATTGGTGCAGATGACCTGGAAAGGCCTCTCTCCCCTGTCATGATTAAGTAAGTGAATACGATTACGGCGATGGTGACGAGGCCCGATACCCACACGGCTGCATTAAGTCTCATAACACATCTCTCCGATAGTGCTAGATCAATTAATCTTAACTTTAAGATGTAGTTTCGATGATGAGTTTGCAATGGCGTACAAAATATTTCCAGGGCTTCTCAGGGAAATTGAATACGTACTCTCGCCATATACTGTCAATGAGGGAAATGGCAATGCCCTGGCAACAAACGACGAGGATTTTGAAAAGCTCCAAGCCCATGGCTTCACGGATGAAGATATCTGGAACATCGCCGCCATAACCGCTCTCTTCGGCCTAAGCAACCGCATGGCCAAGTTCACCTCCATGCGCCCCAACGATGAGTTCTATTCTATGGGACGGGATTTGTAGCTATTTTTCAGATCTTTTTGGTTCAATTCGCGTAGAACTCTTGAAGAAATAATTCCACCTCATCTAGGTTTGCACCAATAGGCAATCGTTTATCATAGAGCACGTTAAGAGCTTCCAAATCTTTAGCATGAAAATAAACACCACTATCAACATCAATTTCCCGAACCCGAAGGAGTCCCAGTGTCACAACAAGAAATTGATAAAAACAATTCCCTATCACGTGGTTACTCGAATTCAAATTGATCAGAAAAAATGATGCCGTTATTTCCGAGCTATCTGAAGTTTTAGTGTATCGGGAAAAGTTACATGGCTGATCTATTATCTTGCCTTCTCTCTCTAAAGAATCATAGAGACGATTAAAAGGAGAGAAGAAATAATTTGGCTTTTTTCTAAGCTCTGTCGCGTCCTGAAATAAGTTTACATATTGGAGACTTATGATGGGACCTTCAAAGAAAGAGCGAGTAAAGCGTAGTC
>NZ_MTSZ01000028.1 GCF_002118315.1 Kiloniella majae | reverse complement strand
GGGAAGGAAAAGGGAGAAGAGGGAGGGGGGGGGAGAGAGAAAAGGAAGGGGGAAGGGGGAAAAATGGAAAGAGAACAAGGAGCAGGGAGGAGGGGGAAGGGACAAAGGGGGAAAGGGGGGGGACAAGCGAAAGGAGGAGGAAGAAAAAAGAGGGAAAGAAAAAGGGGAAGGCGACCAGGAAGGAAAAACGAGGAGAGAGGGGAGAGGAGAACAAGAAGAAACCAGAGCACGCAGAGCGGAAGGGAGGGAGACAAAAAGAAGGGGCACGGCAGGAACG
>NZ_MTSZ01000027.1 GCF_002118315.1 Kiloniella majae | reverse complement strand
AAAGCAAAAAAAAAGAGAGCAGGGAGGGGAAGCAAAAGAAAGAAAGGGGACAAAAGGCAAAAGAACCGAGGAGCCGGGGCCGAGAGAGGAAAGCCCTGGGGGAAGGGAAAACCAGAGGGAACACGGAGAGAGGAAAAGAAAGGAAAAAAATATGAGAAGAGGAGGAAGAGGGGGAAGGGGGGGGAGAAAGGGGGGAGGATTGAAGCCGGAAAGGAGGAGAAGAAGGGGGGGAAGTGGGAGAAGAGGAGGGTGAGGTGGACGTGGAAATGGAAGAGGA
>NZ_MTSZ01000026.1 GCF_002118315.1 Kiloniella majae | reverse complement strand
GAGTCATGTATCCAGTTGCTGGTACCCACTCCGTCTTTAAGCTTCTGAAGACTCTTTCCATCGGGGCGTTATCCCAACAATTACCACGACGACTCATGCTCTGTTTCATGCGATAGCGCCATAATCGTTGCCTAAATTTACGGCTTGAATATTGGCTGCCTTGGTCTGAATGGAACATCACATTATTTGGTCGTCCACGTTGTTCATAGGCCATGTCTAAAGCCTTAATGACAAGCTCTGCATCAGGCTTTGGTGAGAGCGCCCAACCGACAACACAACGACG
>NZ_MTSZ01000025.1 GCF_002118315.1 Kiloniella majae | reverse complement strand
TTTTAAAACCAACCCCCGCCCCATCCTTTTCTCCTTCTCACAAAAAAAAAAAAAAAAAAAAAATCTTTTTCCTCCCTTCTTTTTCTGCCTCTTTTCCCCTTGGCCCTCATCTCTCAATCCTTGCCGTTTTCCGTCTTTTTCCCTCTGGTTCTCCCGCCTCCCTTTGTCTTCCCCCTTCCCCCTCCTCTTCCGCTCCCTGCCAGCTCCCTTTTCCATAAACTTCTCACCCATGCGCAAGGGGGCCCTCGTCTTCCCCGCCCCCGTCTTCTCCCCTTCCTCCTCCTCGCTTTCTCCACCGCCACGCCTCGGCCC
>NZ_MTSZ01000024.1 GCF_002118315.1 Kiloniella majae | reverse complement strand
TGATTTATAACCACACGCGCTAAAGATCAGATCGTATTCAAGACCAAATTCATACTTATCAACAATGTCAAACAACAACCCGCTAGAGCGGGTACTCTCTAATAAATTAGAGAATTCAGGAACTTTCCAAATAATATATATAGTTTAAATTAGACTTTTACGATGCTTCGTGCTCCGCACTTGCTACCTCGCATTAGCAAGGACGGCCACTTGGCCTTGCCTCACTACGTTCGGTTGGCACTCATTTACATCTTACGAAGTAAGTGGTGGAGGCAGAGGGGATCGAACCCACGACCTGAAGCTTGCAAAGCTACCGCTCTCCCAAC
>NZ_MTSZ01000023.1 GCF_002118315.1 Kiloniella majae | reverse complement strand
TTGTTCAACAGAACATCCAGAGAGTCACCGTTTTTGGCATTGTACTCTGACAGCATGACGTTGTTCTCGGCAGCACAAGCTGACTGGATCAAGGCTTGCTCATCCGGAGAGAAGCTTTCCCAAACGTCTTTGTTCATGCCGCACGCAAGGCCAGAACCTGGCTCGTGGAAACCTGGCTGGTAGTAGTATTTGGTTACTTTGTAGAAGCCAAAGGCCAGATCGTTCCAAGGGCCAACCCACTCGGTCGCATCAATCGCGCCTGATTCGAGGGATGGGAAAATCTCACCACCCGGCAGGGTTACAGCCGCAGCACCAATACGGCGCAGCACTTCACCACCCAGACCCGG
>NZ_MTSZ01000022.1 GCF_002118315.1 Kiloniella majae | reverse complement strand
GATCTCTTGTATCATGTACTTGGTGTGCGGTTACGCCATCATGTACGGCGGCACTTGGTTCCTATCTGGTATCCAAGACGTAGACGTCTCTTCTACTCTAACTGACTTCGCTGGCCGTGAAGGTGGCTTCGAAGGTGGTTCTATCTACTCTGGCGCTTCTGACTTCTTCTTCCAAGTGGTATTCGTTGCAACGGCAATGTCTATCGTTTCGGGTGCGGTCGCTGAGCGTATGAAACTGTGGTCATTCCTAGCCTTTGCGGTAGTGATGACAGGGGTTATCTACCCACTTGAAGGTTCTTGGACTTGGGGCGGTGCCGACGTATTTGGCATGTACAACCTAGGCGACA
>NZ_MTSZ01000021.1 GCF_002118315.1 Kiloniella majae | reverse complement strand
CTTCTCCCCCTCCTCTCTCCCGTTTTTCCCTCTCCCCTCTGTTCTTTTGGCTCCTCTCGGTTCTCCTTCCCTTGCGGCTTCCCCCCTGCTCCCCTCCTGCTTTTTCCCCCTCTTCCCTCTCCTTTCCCCTCTCCTCCCCCCTACTCCAGACTCCAATCTCCCCTTCCTTTTCCTCCCTTACTTCCCTCCCCTCCTCCGCCTCTGATCTTTTTCTTTCTCCTCTTCCTCCCTCTGTCTCTTCCCTGTCCTTGTCTTCAGCCATCTTCTGCCTCTCTCTTTTCTTCTCGCTTTCACCTTACCCTCCCCTCTGCTCTCGTCTCTATCTCCCAGCCTCACCCCCCGCCTCTCCGC
>NZ_MTSZ01000020.1 GCF_002118315.1 Kiloniella majae | reverse complement strand
GAACGTAACTTATTCTGTGAGTTTCTACCAGTAGAAAGCTACCAAGGCTAATCAACTATTATTTTAGATATCAAAAAGGCGAATCCTCGGATTCGCCTTTTTTTGTTTCTGCTATGCACAACCAATTGTAGAACCTCGCTGTGCAAGGTAAATGCTCCTATGTAAGAGCGGGTTGTACCTCGGGATTGAAGTATCGCCTCCCCGGACGGAGCCGGGTCGTACGAGCGGACTCAATTCCGCGACCAGCTTTTGTTGGAGGGGTATTTTACCCCGTGTACGAGCGGGTTACATCCCGCGATGAGAGCACCGCTTCCCCGAACGGAGCCGGGTCGCACGAGCGGACTCCGTTCCGCAATC
>NZ_MTSZ01000019.1 GCF_002118315.1 Kiloniella majae | reverse complement strand
GATGTTCAATTACTTATTTTTATTCGTCGTTGCCGAGAGTTAAATATGTCACTCGACGAGATTAAAACGTTAGTGCAAGTACAGCGTCAGCCAAATATTTCTTGTGATACGGTCGATTCGATGATTGCTCAACAACTCGATAACGTTCGAAAAGCCCAAAAAGAACTACAAAAATTGGAACGCTCATTAGCGAAACTAGCAAAGTGCTGCACCAGCAATAAAATAGAAGATTGCAAAATACTTAATACGCTCAATGCTTCGCATTAGGCACATAAAACAATCTTCGCGTTAAAATGCTTCACACTAAAGATAACTAACTATTAATTATTGCCATCTTTTCCTAGTTATTCGTTGTCTTCCTGTAAA